>CALUPB010000001.1 GCA_944322585.1 uncultured Bacteroidales bacterium
AGGGCCGATACGCACGAAGCCATGATGCATATCGCTGCCATAAAATTATTTTTGAATAAAATTTAAACAGTTTCTAATATAGTAGTGTCAGGTTTGGCTTGTCCGTGACCGCCGACGTTCCTCCCCACTCCTCTGCTCGCTTTCGAATGTCCACCGGACATTCTCATGAACCGCTCACGACCTCCATTTTCGGGAGCCAATGGCACCCGGCAGGCAGAACTGGTCCTTACGATGCAAATTGCAGGAATAATAACAGAGAAACAATAAAGCTATGACAAATAACAGACTGCTATTCATTTTATACACCGCAGCCCTGCTGCTGGCCGCAACCTCCTGCGTGAAGGACGAGCTTCACGACACGCCGCACCCCGACTACGGGAAAATCACCGTCACCGCCGACTGGAGCGACCGGGGCGATGACGTGGACATCCCTGCGGAGCCGAAAGATGTAGTCAAGAACTGGATGCGCCTGAAGAATACGTTGGAATATCTCGGATTGTGGGAACAATTGAATAATCCTTCGTTTAAAGGGGTCGAATTCGACCCCATTATGGCAGAGGCAGGAAGCAATGCTTTCACAATGAGTCCTTCGCGTTGGGTGGAACTGACAGGAGCTATCGGTATCCTGTCCAAGAATGGCGCGGGTGGCGGAACGTATGCGCAACGGGACATCGCCTTCAAATTTGCCAGTTGGGTGTCAGTTGAATTCGAATTGTATCTTGTAAAAGAATTTCAGCGCCTTAAGGAACAGGAACAGGCCCAGTTAGGATGGTCGGCCAAACGAGAACTTTCCAAGATCAACTACCGTATCCACACTGATGCAATCAAACAGAATCTCGTTCCCGCAGAGGTGACCACACAGCAGGCAAGCCGAATCTATGCCAGCGAAGCCGATGTGCTGAATGTCGCCTTGTTCGGTATGACGGCTCTCGAATGGCGTGAAGCCCATCCGGACATGAAAGGCAATATCCGGGACTATGCCGGTATCAACGAACTGATCTGTCTGTCCAACATGGAAAGTCTCAATGCGGTATTTATCAGCGAGGGCCTGTCCCAGAGCGAAAGGCTTATCAAACTCAACCGGATTGCTATCCATCAGATGCAGATATTGGAGGATACACACAAGAATCTGCTTCAATAACTCTTCTCCACACTCACACCGGTCTTTCCGATAGGACGCTCATAAAATGAAAATAATTTATGAGCGATATGAGATATTATTTATTATTCGCAGCGCTTGCCCTCAGCCTGGCAGCCTGCACCAACGACAACGAAGTGATGGACAACGGCCCCGTAGCCGCAGTGATTAACGCCGAAATCTCCGATGCGGTGGCCACCCGCGCCAGCGGCACGCAGGCCTCTCTGGCGCAGAGCGTGGAAGTCTATGGCTATACTACCTGCACGAACAATGAAGGCGCTCCCGTCACCGGAGGCAGCCCGACTATTTATTTAGAGAATGCCAATATCAATGTAGGTAGTGGTAATGCCATTAACATAATCGACGGCAATCCGACTATCCATGTGCAAGGTACAAGCAGCATCTTCAGTGGCGATGGTGCGGGTATCTATGTGGCAACATCACTATTAGCGACGTGACTATTATTTCTTACGGAAGCGGGGATAGCATGAGTTCGGATATGGCCGCAGGGATAGGCAGTGCAGTCGGCGCGTCTTGTGGAAACATCGCCATAGAAAATGCCACCGTCCATGCCTATGGAGTGCTTTTTGACCCCATCGCCACCCCGGCTATTGGTTGCGGATACCCTTCCTCTGGCATTCCTAAAAGTATCCCTGTGGTGAAAATCAGTAACGATTCGGACATTCATGCGCATCGTGGCGGAAGTGTCGGTAATACCGACTATATCGGATGGGCTGGCTCTTCATGGGGAATGAATGCCAATAGCACAATAAATCTTGGTGGCGGCACCTGCACGAGCAGCACCGTTTATTGTTACACAGGCGACGGTAATATTGTGGATAAGATAGTAGTATACGATGCCAACGGCAACGCCACGCAGAAATAATCGCTAAATGTTAAAACAGAATTTCAGCGGCAATCTGCGTTTCGAGCCTTTTGATTTGCAGATTAAAAATCCTATCTTTGGAATCAGCAAAAACACATGTTATGGAGAATCGAGGGGAAGTTATATTGTACCAGCCCGACAACGAGATAAAACTGGAAGTGCGCCTGGAGGATGAAACCGTGTGGCTGACACAGATACAGATGGCTGAATTGTTTCAAACCTCCAAGCAAAATATAAGCTTACATACAAATAATATATTCAAAGAAAACGAATTAAGTCCGAATTCAGTTGTAAAGGATTCCTTGACAACTGCCGCAGACGGTAAGAAATACCGGGTCAAATATTATAATCTTGATGTCATTATTTCCGTAGGCTATCGGGTTAAATCCATACGGGGCACACAGTTCCGTCAATGGGCAAATAAGGTACTGAAAGAATATCTGTTGTGTGGATATTCCGTCAACAGGCAGCTCAGTCATTTGGAAGACCGGATGAACAGCAAATTTTTGGAACACGAACAACGACTGAACAGTATTGACAGCAAGATAGACTTCTTCGTCCGCACCTCCCTGCCTCCCGTAGAAGGTATCTTCTATGACGGCCAGATCTTCGACGCCTACAAATTCGCCACCGATTTAATACGTTCTGCGAATAAATCAATCCTGCTGATAGACAACTACGTCGACGAGTCGGTGCTGCTGATGCTCAGCAAACGGAATGCCGCCGTAAAAGCCGACATCTACACGCAGACAGTCAGCCACCAGTTGCAACTGGACTTGCAGAAGCATAACAGTCAATATCCCCCGATAGGCATCCATATCTACCGGAAATGTCACGACCGTTTCCTGATTATCGACTGCGAGGAGGTCTGGCACATCGGAGCCTCGCTGAAAGACCTCGGCAAGAAGATGTTTGCTTTCTCAAGACTGAATATCCCGGCATCGGCTGTCACAGGATTGCTGATTACAAAGCAACCTGATTGAAACCGTCATTACCAAATCGAATGAAGAAAGAGCGAGAAATAACAGAATAAAAGAGCATATTTGTATGAAAGAAATCAATCCGGACGACACATCCAGGGCGGAAGCATTCAGACTGTGGATGAATGCTCCGATGCCTATGGTTACATTGTTCAAGACTCTGGATGTCACGAATCTGACAAGCCAGGTGGCGCAGAGCTGCACGAACCACGACATCACCGACAGTATGGTCATAGGCACTTCCGCTCTGGTCCGGTATGACATAGACGGTGCAGTCGGGATGTATAGCGGGATATTCAACAATCCGTTCATGATCTGGGGCAGGTACAGACGGCATCTGTGGAAACGGACTCTGACAGTCTCGTTCCAGTTCCACCACACCCAGATGGACGGTGCCCATGCTGCAAAGTTCTTGGACAGGCTCCAGAAAGAAATCGAAGGATTGTCACTTAAAATTTGAATTATGGAAACAGATCGGCTTATCCTGCGTCCCTGGCAGGAATCGGATGCAGAAACATTGTATAAATACGCCAAGGATCCTGAAATCGGTCCGGCGGCGGACTGGCCTCCCCACACATCGGTCGAAGACAGTCTTGAGGTAATCCGCACGGTCTTTTCCGCTCCGGAGACATACGCCGTTGTCCTGAAAGAAACCGGAGAGCCGGTCGGAAGCATCGGACTGCTGTTCGGGGAAGGCTCGCATGTTGCAGGTATCCTGCCCGACGAAGCGGAAATCGGCTACTGGATAGGCAAGCCGCATTGGGGCCGTGGCTTGATACCGGAAGCCGTCCGTTGTATCCTGCATCGTTGTTTTACAGACCTGAACATCATGGGTGTATGGGGAGCATACTATGAAGGCAACATGAAATCCCGCCGTGTGATGGACAAATGCGGTTTCCGTTTCCATCATACGGAAGAAGGCAAGATGTCCTCACTCGGAGATGTTCGCACGGAGCATTTCATGAAATTGACAAAAGAGGAATGGGAAGTTGCCAGACAACTGCAAATATGCCAATTGACATAGTGCCCAAAATAAAGCACGGATATACTACGATGAAGGAACAGAAAGCCAAAGCCAGCCGGTTGTGTCTTACAAACTATGTAATGAAAAAGACTTTATGAACATTCTGAAATCACTTATAATCTGGATATGTTTCATCCCTGCGGCCATCCTCAATGGAGGGCTGAGGGAGTATGTATTGGCTCCGGCCATCGGGCAGAAATGGGCTTTACCCGCAAGCGGAATCATTTTAAGCGGCCTTATCTTCCTGATTACGTGGCTTATGTATCCACGACTGATAAAAAACAGTACCCGTAAGGGAAAATGGCTTACAGGTATAGTATGGATGTTGCTGACCGTCATTTTTGAGTTTGCCACAGGACTCTCTGGCGGCAACAGCATTTCGGAACTCATTGCCGCCTATAATCCTCTGACGGGAAATCTCTGGCTTCTTGTTCTGGCAGCAACCTTTTTTTCTCCGGTCATGGCAGGGGAAAAATCCAATACTACAAATTCCGAAAGAACAGACTACTCTGTCAAATAATTATCCTCCACACAATAACGGACAATGACGGCTTTTACTCCGGCATCAGGATATTTTTCCTTGTACTCTTCTGTCAGATCCTTATAAAGCCAGAGTCGGAAAGAATGCGGTATCGGATAGTCAGCCTTTGAACTCGCCGAGGGAGCGAAAAATATGTCGAACTGCATCAGGCTGTTATCATTGTCCCCTTGCTCAATAAATTCCAGACGGCCGTAACCTCTTATGCTGCCGGGATCATCCGGAGGGAATATCCTGTATATCTCAGGCATTTCATCGGCACTCATCGATACGCGCTTCAGCTGCCCCCATTTTTCAACATTATTATCCGGGGCAAGCAGGAGCCATTGACTAAGGCCGACCATGCAGAGTTTGCCGCCATTGAAGGAAAAGGACAGGTCATTATTTATGTCATCCACTACTTCCTCCGGCCGCTCCGCATCCACTTTATATTCAAAATCATCCAAATCAGCACAATACTGTTCGAAAAACCACTCCGGAATGAAGTTGTCCGGAACATTCTCCGACTCCTTCACCTCTTTTGAGACTTCTTCTATCAGGGCATATTCCGTCCAGGCCGGCTCGCCCATACTGTAATCCAGATAATCCGTCCTGCTTATGCGCAAGATATATTCATAGCCGCTTTCATATTCGAAGCCCTCTATTGAGGCAAGCATCTTCCAGTCATCCTCTCCTGCATATCTGACCGCATATACATCCGTAAGGATATTGTTGCCGCAAGATGTATATACGCCAGGAATCTTTTCCGATGCCACAGTCACTTCATATTCCTGATAATCCGTGACCTGCCTGCCTTCCGGTTCGCCGTTGATATTGCAGCTTACTATAATTGCAGTTGTCAGACTTACTGAAATCGTCCTTATAATACTTCGCAGTCTCATATTGTCTGTCTTTACCGATTACATATTACCCGCAATTATACGGATTTTTCTTCGGGGGGGCAAATTTTAGATACAAAATGGCACAAAAAATGGCAGAATGGATCCGGACTGTAAATTCTGCCCATACCCAGAGCCCTTTCTGTAGCTCCCACCAACACGATATGGTATTTGCGATATTTGGCTGGCGCCATATATACTGTTGCGCCGGCAATTGCAAGTTTACTTGCATTGCTCTCGGCTTCTCATTATATTTGCAATTTGGAATGAAAACAGCGGTAGTAATATTGAACTGGAACGGAAAGGACTTTCTCAAAAGGTTCCTTCCGGGACTGGTAGCATCCGTACGTGAAGGCAGGGGTACATCATCTGCCAATGAGGTAATCATAGCCGACAATGCATCCACAGACGGTTCCTTGGAATGGATTGCAGAGAATTACCCGGAATTACGGATTATCCGGCTGGACTGTAATTACGGATACACCGGAGGCTATAACAAGGCATTGGCCCAGATAGACGCACAGTACTACCTTCTCATCAATTCCGACATAGAAGTCAGCGACGGGTGGCTCGCCCCGCTTGAGGAATACATCGACACACATCCTCTCTGCGGAGCATGCGCACCGAAACTGCACTCATGGCAAAACCGCGATATGTTCGAATATGCCGGAGCGGCAGGCGGTTATATGGACAGGTACGGATATCCGTTCTGCAGGGGCCGTGTCCTGGACTGGACAGAGAAGGACTTCGGACAGTATGACGAACCTGCAGACGTATTGTGGGCAAGCGGGGCATGTCTGATGGTTAGGGCGGAACTGTTCCACCGTCTCGGAGGCTTCGACGAACGGTTTTTCGCACATCAGGAAGAGATCGACCTATGCTGGAGGATCCAGCTTGAAGGCTACCATGTGACCATTATCCCGGAATCAACTGTTTACCATATAGGGGGAGGTACACTCCCGAAAGGCTCACCGAAGAAGCTCGAGCTCAATTACCGCAACAACCTGTTGATGCTCAGCAACAATCTGGCAAAGACATATGCACTCGAATACTACAACGAGAACTACATAGAACCGGAAGGGGCGGTCATGGAGGGGGATGAAAGCGAGGCGGAAGAGATTGCTTCCGAAGCGGCGAAACTCGGATGCAGGAAAGCGGGGAAAACAATATTCAGAAGAATGGTTCTCGACGGATGCTCGGCCTTCATATACCTCGTGACATTCAAGTTCAGTTATTTCATGGCCGTTGTCCGCGCCCACAGGGAATACAGGAAACTTGCGGGACATGTGACCGCAGAAACGATCAGGGAATACCTTTTAGAGAAAGGCAAGGTGGCAGGAGTTGAAGGCATATACAAAGACTGGATTGTCCCGCAGGCCCTGATACACAGGAAAGACATATTCAAGATGCTGCGTTCCAGGCTGTAACCGTATGCCGGAAGCGGCCCGATATATCAAAAGCCGTTCATACAATGAAAATCATAATTGCAGGTGCCGGAGAAGTAGGCTCGCATCTTGCCAAGATGCTGAGCAATGAATCCAATGATATAACAGTAATCGACAGCGAACCGGAAAGGCTGGAAGCCCTGACGGCAAACACCGATGTCATAACCGTCACAGGCAGTTCATCATCGATAGAAATCCTGAAGGAAGCCGGATGCGAGGATGCCGACCTGTTCATAGCCGTAAACCCTTCCGCATCGCAGGATGTGAACATTGTAAGCTGTCTGCTTGCCAAAAGGCTCGGAAGCAAGAAAGTCACCGCAAGGATCGACAACGAAGAATATCTCACATACGAGAACAAGTTCCTTTTCACGGAAATGGGCATAGACCTGATGTTCTACCCGGAAAAGATTGCGGCAGGGGAGATCTACGACCTGCTGAAACGCACTGCATCCACGAATTCAATGGATTTCGCCAGGGGAAGGCTCCAGATGGCAGTCTTCAAGCTCGACGAGGATTCCCCCATCATTGACAAGAAACTGATAGAGTTCAGTGAGACTGCCACGGCTGATGACCTGAAGTTCAGAGTGGTAGCCATTTCAAGGAACAATACCACAATCATCCCGAAATTCGACACGAAATTCAAGTACCATGACCTTGTGTTCATAATAGCCAAGAGGGAAGGCATAGAATCCCTGATGAAATACATAGGGAAATACAATATAGAGGTCAACCGGCTTATGATTCTCGGCGGCGGGCCCATCGGGGAAATGGTGGCGAAGATGATGTGCAGGGAAATCGACACGGTCAAGATAATCGAGCTCAACAAGGAAAAATGCCTCGAACTTTCGGAGAAACTCGGCAACAATGTGATCGTCGTCAACGGTGACGGGCGCAATTCCGACATGCTCATGGAAGAATCGATAAAGGACTATGATGCATTCGTTGCAGTGACAAGCAGCACCGAGACGAATATCCTGGCATGTGTGGCAGCAAAGCGTCTCGGGGTCGGAAGGACGATT
Source organism: uncultured Bacteroidales bacterium (assembly GCA_944322585.1). Lineage (GTDB taxonomy): Bacteria > Bacteroidota > Bacteroidia > Bacteroidales > UBA932 > Cryptobacteroides. Next base: position 7,909 of record CALUPB010000001.1, read on the forward strand.
GCGGAAGTGGAAAACATCGAATATATAAGGCTTGCAGAAAGCATGGGAGTCGATGCCGTGATAAACAAGAAACTGATCACTGCCGGACGCATCTTCAAGTTCACCCTCAGCAACAAGGTGAGATTCATCAAGTACATGAGCGGGACCAATGCCGAGGTAATCGAATTCATAGTCGCCCCTGACAGTCTCATAACCAAAGGGAAACTCAAGGATATCGGTTTCCCGAAGAATGCCGTCATCGGAGGTGTCATCAGAGGGAACGAATCATTCATAGCCGTCGGGGATTCCGAAATCAGAGCCTATGACCGTGTAGCCGTATTCGCCCTGCCGGAAACCGTAAAGGAAGTCGACAGGTTCTTCCGATAACCGACCGTTCCGTTTCAGCCTTTCCCGCGAGCGGCCATGCCGGAAATCCTTCCAATCCAAAGACATTATGCCCAGCTATTTACAGATAGAAAACATATCCAAGTCCTACGGACCGAAAGTACTGTTCGAGAATATAGGCTTCAATATCAACGAAGGCGACAAGATTGCCCTCATAGCCCCGAACGGGACAGGAAAGACATCACTTCTAAGGATACTTGCAGGCAAGGACAAGTCTGATTCCGGCGGCAGGATAACATTTCTAAAGGACATACGGATAGCCTTCCTCGAACAGGAATACGATTATGACCCTGAAGCAGGTATATTCAGTCAGATAATGGCGTCAAGCACCGGACTGACCGGCGACATGGACACGGAGCAGCTGTGGGACTACGAACGCAGGGTCAGACAGTTTCTCACAAGCCTCTCCCTTCCGGACATGGAGAAAAAGATGAAAGAGCTCTCCGGAGGGGAAATAAAAAGGGTCGCAATAGCACAGATGCTTGCAAGCGAGGCGGATTTCTTCATTATGGACGAGCCCACCAACCATCTTGACATCGATGCGATAGAATTTCTGGAAGGGTATCTGAGCCGCTCCCGGTGCACATTGCTAATGGTGACACACGACAGATATTTTCTCGACAGGGTGTGCAACACCGTCATGGAACTGGACCGGGGAGCCGTATGGATATACAGGGGCGACTATCAGAACTATCTTGAAAAACGAAGCGAGCGGATCGCCAATTTCAATGCAGAGACCGACAAGGTGAGGAATATCCTGCGACGGGAACTGGAATGGATACGCAGTACGCCACAGGCAAGGACAGGAAAGGCACGCTACAGGATCAACGCTTTCCATGACCTGAAGGAACGGGCCTCGCAGTCATACATACAGAAACAGATATCGCTCGACGGCGTAAAAGGGGGCACTTACCTCGGCAACAAGATAATCGACTGCAAGGACGTTAGTTTCCTTTATGGAGACAAATGCTATCTCGACCATTTCACATATAATTTCCAGAGATACGAGAAAGTGGGGATCGTCGGCAGGAACGGAGCAGGGAAATCCACATTCATCAATCTCATCACCGGAAATTATACGCCGGACATGGTTGAAATAGCCGGCAGGGATAACGCGATGGACAGACTGGAGGGCAGGCCGGAGAATCCGGCCGGGCCCAATTCCTTGACAGATACAGCCCGCCCGTCAGGGGAAAGCGGCAAAGGACGGCTTTACGGGGAAATACAGCGGGGAGAATCCCTGAAAATAGGATATTACAGACAGAGCGGAATGGAATTCGACCCTGACGACACCGTTCTGGAGATAGTCAATGACACGTCCCTTCTCGGACGTTTCCTGTTCCCGCACGATATGCTCGACTGCAAGGTCGGCAGACTCAGCGGAGGCGAAAAGCGCAGGCTCTACCTTCTCACCGTACTGATGCAGAAGCCGAACCTCCTGGTGATGGACGAGCCGACGAACGATCTCGACATCGTCACCCTCAACATACTGGAAGAGTATCTGAAGGAATTCAGCGGTACACTCATCATCGTATCCCACGACAGACATTTCCTCGACAGGCTCGTGGACCATCTGTTCGTATTCTGCGGAGACGGGGTCATCAAGGATTTCATAGGCAGCTACAGCGAATACAGGGCTTTTATCAGGGAATATGAAGCACAGCAGAAGGCTGCGGCAAAGGACAGGGACAAAGGCCCGTCCGGAGAGAAAACAGGAACGGGGAGGAAAGCAGGTCCGAGCCGGGAAGGCAGTTCAGGCACCGGTACATCATCTGCCGGTTACAGCCGGGCAGACGGCAGCAATCAGGACAAAAAACCGTCCGGCGGACTTCCGGCCAAAAGGAAACTGTCATATAAGGAGCAACGGGAGTTAGAGCAGATAGAAAAGGACCTCGAAGCCCTCGGCAGGGAAAAGTCGGAACTTGAGTCGGCCCTCAACAGCGGAGCACTCCCCTACGAAGAACTGCAGAAAGCATCGGAACGCATCGGACAGATTATAAGTCTTACCGACGAAAAGGAATTACGCTAGCTTGAACTGTCCGTATGACCGCACTCCGGACAGATACGTGCAGTGTACTGTTTTCAGAACCAAACGTAACGCAGGAATTACCCTTTGGTCGCCATCTACAGATAATAGTCGCAGTTGTACCGGTTAAGGATATCCATCTGAGTAAAATTGTCCCGTTTGGACAGCGGCCGGTGAAGGACAGCAGTCTCGATAATGGCATCGATTGCGGCCGTGGCCTGCTGGTCGGAATGCTGGGCTATCAGAGCCTGGACATATCCGTCCCTCAAGGCAGACAGATTTTTCTCCAGGACATCGAACCCGATTACCCTGCACCCGCGGATATTCCTCTCCTTCAGATATTCCGCCACGAGATGTATTCTGGAATTGAACATCACGAGATGCTCCGACGGCATTTCCTCGAACATTCTGTCGAGTACTTCGAAACGCATGTCCCTGTCCTTGGGGTCAAGGAAGACATTCCTGATCTCACAGTCGGGAAAATGTTCGCTGATATAGTCGACAAAACCGGTCCTCCGGGTCAGAGTCGGATCGGAAAGGCCTTTCTTGTCCCGCGCGATCCTTATGACATTCACCGAGCTCACGGGGGCACCGAGAGTCAGGATGTCGGCACAAAGATAACCGCTCTGGTACATCGGCATGCCGAAATATGCAAGATATCCGTCCTCTTCGAGTTTGGAATCTATGTATACATAATGTATTCCCTTGGAAGACAGTTCCTTCACGAACTTGAGAGTCTCGCTGCGGAACATCGGTGCGAGAACCACCCCCGTCGGCCCTGACTCAAGAATTCCGGCACATGCTTTCTGGAAAGACTCCATGTCATACTGGTCATACCTTACGGTCCCGACCGTCACGCCGTATTTCAACGCCATTTCCGTACCGGCGGCAATCCCCCTCTCCGTCAGTTCCCAGAATTCTCCCGGCTGGAATTCCGGGATCAGGCAGACTATCCTGTAATCCTTCCTCGTAGCGAGCATTGATGCATAGACATTCGGCCTGAAGCCGAGTTCCTCAATCACTTCCAGAACTCTTGCCCTGCTCTTTTCCGAGACCTCTCCCCTGTTGTGGAGCACCCTGTCCACAGTGCCCTTGGATACCCCGGCGGCACGTGCCACATCATTTATGGTAATCTTACTGTCCACACTCATGACAATTAACCCGGATCCTGCCCTGCGGAACCCGGAAATTTTCAAATAACCAATATTTTCCCGGAAGTCCGGCGACGCATCTTCCGGGATTTTCCACAAAGATATGAAAATATTTCCCGTTACCGTGCACGGTAAATCAAAAATTATTTATAATTTTGCGGCTGACGCTCTACTGATGTGATTATTACCGTAAAAACATATTGAAATGCCAAAAGTTATTACATTCGGAGAGATTATGCTGAGGCTTTCCACCCCGGGCTATCTCAGGTTTTCACAGGCAAGGGAATTCGCGGCCACATTCGGCGGAGGCGAGGCCAACGTGGCAGTATCGCTCGCCAATTTCGGCATCGAGACGGAATTCGTCACGAGATTTCCCAAGAACGATATCGCAGCAAGCTGCATCCGCGATCTGCACAGTTACGGGGTCGGCACGAAATACTGCATCGAGGGAGGAGACAGGCTCGGCATCTATTTCCTTGAGACCGGAGCCGTAGCCCGCCCGAGCAAAGTCGTATATGACAGGGCGCATTCAGCCATTTCCGAGATAGAAAAAGGCATGATAGACTGGGACAAGGTGTTCGAAGGGGCCGACTGGTTCCACTGGACAGGCATCACTCCTGCCATCAGCCAGGGGGCTGCAGACGTATGCCTTGAAGCTGTCCGGGCCGCGAACAGGCTCGGAGTGACGGTATCCTGCGATCTCAACTACCGCAAGAACCTCTGGAAATACGGGAAGAAGGCAAGCGAAGTAATGCCGGAACTCGTGGCGGGATGCGATATAATTCTCGGCAACGAGGAGGATGCGGAGAAAGTATTCGGCATCAAGCCTGAAGGATTCGATGTCACCGCTACCAAGGGCGAAGTCAATGCCGCAGAATTCGAAAGCGTGTGCAGACAGCTTATGGACAGGTTCCCGAGGGCAAAAAAGGTCATCATCACTCTCAGAGGCTCGATCAATGCGAACCACAACACATGGGGCGGAGTGCTGTTCGACGGACAGAAGCTCTATCAGTCGCAGCGTTATGACATCACTCATATCGTTGACCGCGTCGGAGGCGGCGATTCTTTCATGGGCGGCCTCATCTACGGTCTTCTTGCACACACGGGGGACGATCAGAAGGCACTCGATTTCGCGGTAGCGGCTTCCTGCCTGAAGCACACCATATTCGGGGACTTCAACCAGGTGACTGTCGCAGAGGTGGAGAACCTGATGAAGGGCGACGGCAGCGGCAGGGTATCGCGCTGACCGGCAAGGGGACAGTGTCTGTGCGGGGAACAAGTTCCGCAATCCGCACAACTCCACGGATACAAGTACAATCATGTGATAAAAGGAAATACGACAATGGCAAAATACAGCAAAATTGAAGTACTGTCGGCAATCAGGGAGACCGGGATGGTTCCTGTCTTCTATAACGCCGACCCCGAAATATCGAAGAACGTGGTGAAAGCCTGCTATGAAGGCGGTGTCAGGGCATTCGAATTCACCAACAGAGGAGACTTCGCACAGGAAGTATTCGGAGAACTCGTCAAATACGCCAACCGGGAACTTCCGGGAATGATACTCGGAGTAGGTTCAGTAGTCGACCCGGCCACGGCCGCAATGTATATCCAGCTCGGGGCGAATTTCGTAGTCGGGCCTCTTTTCAATCCGGCAATCGCCCCTGTCTGCAACCGCAGGCTCATTCCGTACTGTCCAGGCTGCGGCAGCGTATCTGAAATCGGAGCTGCGCAGGAACTCGGATGCGACCTTTGCAAGGTATTCCCCGGAGACGTTCTCGGGCCAGCTTTCGTAAAGGGACTGCGTGCCCCTATGCCATGGAGCCAGATAATGGTGACGGGAGGGGTAAAGCCTGTGAAGGAGAATCTCGAAGGCTGGTTCAAGGCCGGAGTGACATGCGTCGGAATGGGCAGCAATCTCTTCCCGAAAGACGTCATAGCCGCCGGAGAATGGGAGAAGATAACCGCACTCTGCAAGGATGCACTCGCAATCATCAGTGATGTCAGACAGTGCAGGCCGTAAACATATACCGGAATATTAACCAATACTTATAACATTAATGGAATCTACAACAAAGAAACTGATGACCAACTGGCGCTGGTGGATGGTAGTCCTGCTGTTTGTGGCCACGACTGTCAATTACCTCGACCGCCAGGTACTCTCGCTTACATGGAAGGACTTCATAGCGCCCGAATTCCACTGGACAGACAATGATTATGGGACCATCACGGCCGTATTCTCGATTGTATATGCCATATGCATGCTCTTTGCAGGCAAATTCGTGGACTGGATGGGGACAAAGAAAGGCTACCTGTGGTCGATAGGGATATGGTCCACCGGAGCCTGCCTCCATGCCATATGCGGCTGGCTGACAGTACATATCGAAGGCTATGAAAGCGCAGCGGCCATGACGGCAGTCCAGGCCGGCTCCACGGCAGCCCTTGCAATTGCATCGACGAGCGTGTGGCTCTTCCTTGCCGCAAGATGCATCCTCGCCCTCGGAGAGGCCGGGAACTTCCCGGCAGCCATCAAGGTGACAGCAGAATATTTCCCTAAGAAAGACAGGGCATTCGCCACATCCATATTCAATTCCGGAGCATCCATAGGAGCTCTCATAGCGCCTGCGACCATTCCGCTCCTCGCCCAGTTCTTCAAGGATCAGGGTGTAGGAGGAGGCTGGGAAATGGCTTTCGTGATTATCGGTGCCCTCGGCTATGTCTGGATGGGTTTCTGGATATTCATGTACAACAAGCCTGAAAAATCGAAATTCGTCAATAAGGCCGAGCTCGAATACATCAATCAGGATTATACAGAGGAGACTAATGCCGCCGTAAAGGAAGACAAAAAGGAAGAGAAGTCCATTCCTCTTTGGAAGTGCTTCACATACAGACAGACCTGGTCCTTTATAGTGGGCAAGTTCTTTACCGACGGAGTATGGTGGTTCTACCTGTTCTGGGCACCGGCCTATTTCTCCGACCAGTACGGCTATGCGTCAAGTTCCGGAATGGGAGTTGCGCTTATCACCACACTTTACGCGATAGTGACCGTCCTGTCAATATTCGGAGGCTATCTGCCAAAACTGTTCGTGGAAAAGAAAGGCATGAACCCGTACAACGGACGTATGCTCGCCATGCTCATTTTTGCATTCCTCCCGCTTCCGGCACTGTTCGCCCAGGGCGCAGGAGCATACTCGGCATGGTGGCCCGCAATCATCATCGGACTTGCAGGAGCCGGACACCAGGCCTGGTCCGCCAATCTGTTCTCGACTATCGGCGACATGTTCCCTAAATCGGCCATCTCCACCATCACCGGTATCGGAGGAATGGCCGGAGGTATAGGCTCTTTCTTCATACAGAAAGGAGCCGGCAAACTGTTCGACACCTTTGCAGGCACATTCACATATCCCGGTGCGGAAAAGCCTGCCATCATATCACTCGACAATATCTCGAAAGCCATAGAATCCATCGGCAATCCTGCAATATCGGAAATAACCAGAGGGGCGACTACCAACGAGACCCATCAGATAATGCTCGCCAAGATTCAGGAATTGGGAGGACAGATCGTAGATGCGCCTATCAGCATGTTTGGCCTGGACGGAAAACCTGCTGCATACATGATAGTCTTCTGCGGATGCGCCGTCGCATATCTTGTGGCATGGTGCATCATGAAGGCTCTCGTACCTAAGTACAAGGAAATAAAAGCATAATCCATAATACCAAAAATCTATAATTGCCATATAGGCTGGCCTGCGAAGGTCGGCCTATATTTATGGAAATCACAGATACTGACAATCTGGCAGTCCTGATGAATGGCAGGTATTTTGTGGAGAGCCTTGCGCCCGGTATGGGCTACGATAATTGAATAAAAGGAGAACACGATATGGAAAACAGGAAAAAAGAGAAAAAAGAGAAAAAACTGAAAAACGAAAACCGGAAAGAAGAGAAAGCTGCTGCCGGGACGACGGAGGAGACACTGGAGAACAGCGGACAGACTGAAGAGAACAGAAAACCGGAAAACGCACCGGGAAATGAGGAAGTGGAAGTAGAAAAGGACTCCCTGGATGCAGCTGATACTGAAGCGGACGAGACGGAAAAACGCATACAGGCACTGGAAGAGAAAATAGCCAAAGAGAAAGATGATTATCTGAGACTAATGGCAGAGTTCGACAATTTCAGGCGCAGGACATCCCAGGAACGGCTGGAACTCGTATCCACGGCAGCTGCCGACACGATCAAGGGCCTGCTGCCGGTACTTGACGATTTCGAAAGGGCAATGAAGGCGCTCAAGGACAGTTCCGACAGCGACACTGCCAAGGAAGGGACGGAACTCATCTACAACAAACTCATGGGATATCTCAAGACCAAGGGGCTTGAAGTGATAGAATCTCTCGGAAAGGATTTCGATACCGACCTGCATGAAGCCGTAGCCCAGTTCCCTGTAGAGGAAGCTGACAGGAAAGGCAAAGTATATGACGTGGTCCAGACCGGCTATACCCTGAACGGGAAAGTACTCAGGTTCGCCAAAGTGGTAGTGGCAATCTGAGCGCTATCAAGGCAGCCGCGGCGGACAGTACGTAACTCAGAAATTACCATTTGGGGACGCCCTCCAAGGTGCGGCATAAAAGGAGGATACAGAACATGGCAGAAAAAAGAGACTATTACGAAGTGCTTGGCGTGGACAGGAGCGCCACACTTGACGACATAAAGAAAGCCTACAGGAAAAAGGCTATACAGTACCATCCGGACAAGAATCCCGGCAACAAGGAAGCCGAGGAGAAATTCAAGGAGGCCGCCGAGGCCTATTCCGTCCTGAGCGACCCGGACAAGAGGGCGAAATACGACAAGTTCGGACACGCAGGCGTAGGAAGCCAGCCGGGGCCTGACTTCAGCGGAGGGTTCGGAGACCTTAACGATATTCTCAACAACCTCTTCGGAGGCGGGTTCGGAGGAGGATTCGGAGGCTTCAGCGGTTTCGGGGGCTTCGGAGGAGGAGCATCCGGCCAGAGACAGAAAGTCTACAGGGGACGTGACATCCGGGTCCGCGTCAAAATGACACTCGAAGAAATAGCGCATGGAGCGGAAAAGGAGATAAGCATAGAGAAACTGGAACCGTGCACCGAATGCGGAGGCAAGGGGACAAAGAATGCAGCCGACATCAAGACCTGCCCGGCATGCAACGGTACCGGACAGGTGAAGAGGGTGATGAACAGTTTCCTCGGCCAGACGGTAAGCTACTCCACCTGCCAGCAGTGCGGCGGAGAAGGAAAAATCATAAGCAACCCTTGCCGCAGATGCGGAGGGACGGGGCTCGAACGCCACAGGGAAACCGTAAAGGTAAAGATCCCTGCAGGAGTCGAGAACGGAATGCAGCTGACGATACGTGGAGGAGGCCATGCGGCCAAAAACAACGGCGTGCCGGGTGACCTGCTTGTCCTGATCGAGGAAGTCGAGCATCCGGAGCTCAAGAGAGACGGCAACAATCTGATGTACACCAAGATAATATCAGTCGTGGATGCAATGTTAGGCGCAGAGGTCGAGATACCGTGCCTTGACGGCAAATACAAGGTAAAGGTCGAGCCGGGCACACAGTCGGGAACAATGGTAAGACTGAAAGGACGCGGACTCCCGTCCATCAACGGAGGAAGCACCGGTGACCTGTACGTCAAATATATAGTATGGATTCCGAAAAAACTTCCAAAGGAAGACAGGGAACTCGTCGAACGCCTCCGCTACAGCGATGCATTCAAGCCCGACCCGAGCAAGGAAGACCGGAGCTTCTTCGACCGGTTGAGGAATATGTTCTGATGTCAGGTAAATAAACGGGAAATCATACGGACAAAGCCTGAGCTGACAATATGTTCAGTTCAGGTTTTTTTGTGTATTCAGGATTTTTGTTTTACAATATAAAATTATTATTTTTTATTGTAAAAGTTAAAAGAGTTTTCTACCTTTGCAGAAACTGATAACTAAAAGCCGGAATTTCAAGATGAGAAAACTATGCACATGGACAGTTTTAGGGATAATGCTGTCGTCAACCACCATTTTCGCGCAGGGGGAAAAGGGACTTGACCTTCTCGATGAAATTGAACAATCAGGAAACTTCCTGCCGATGTTTCCATTCCAACCCACGCACAATCTGCCGGACAACATCACGAATGTCAGGACATGGACAGGAGCCGGAACAGAATCCGCCGGCGACTATGGATTCATATCATGCGAGGGAGATCATTTCATAGACGGCTCGGGCAGGGAAATACGGTTCATAGGGACCAATATAGGAATGAAAGGATGTTTTCCGGACCATAATTCCGCTGACAGACTTGCAAAAGAACTTTCACGCTATGGGATCAATATCGTGAGACTGCACTATGTCAGTCATGCGATGCCGGAGAAAGGATATCCTGTTCTCAATTCATTTATCGAGCCCGTACAGCTCGAACGCTTCGACTATCTTTTCGCAAAACTGAAAGAAAACGGCATCTATATCTATTTCCAGCTGAACATAGCGAGAAAATTCGGAAGGGTAAACGGATTCGAGAATGCCCATCTGTTGCCTTACTATAAAAACGGGGTCGACAATGTCGATGCCAGGATGATAGAATTCCAGAAACAGTTCCACAAGGAAATACTTGAACATGTCAACCCGTATACAGGGACAGCTTATAGGGACGAACCGGCTATCAGCATGATGGAACTCGCAAATGAGAATTCAATAGTTAACGCCTGGTTTGCGCCTAAATACGATTTCCCGAACCTCGTCGAACCTTACAGAAGCCGTATTGTAAGGCAGTGGAACGAATGGCTGGCCGGCAAATATGGAACCACTGAAAGGCTGAAAGAGGCATGGCAGATGCCGGGGATCCACATGGCTGAATATCTGATACGCGACACGGACGACCTCAGCAATGATGAACCGGGATGGAAAATCCAGCAGTCTCACGGTTCAAGTGCGATATGGCAATACAGACGGGCTTCCAAAAGAGACAAGACAGACGGGAAGGGATATGCAAGGCTTTTAGTCGAGGAGACGACCGGGGACAAGGCTGCCCCGAAGTTCTATCGGGACGGACTGGAGATACGAAAAGGCAACTCTTACTGTCTTTCATTCAAGATACGCACGGATTCGCCCATGAATCTCATACTGAAGGTCAGCCAGGCGCATGCCCCTTGGAAAGACGGAGGACTCAGCACCACCGTGAGGTGTACAAACGAATGGAAAGAGTTCAGATACAGTTTCACTGCAAGCCTTACGGACGATGATATGAGACTTGTACTGTTCAATTTCGTTCCCGGGTTAATCGACATTGCAGATGTGTCACTCATTTCAGGAATTGACTACAGTTCCATGAATCTGGAGGAAAAGAATGTTGACTGGCCATCCAAAAGCGACTGGTTCGTTTCCCCTCAGAGGGCATATGACTTCACGGAATTCCTATACAGTATAGAAAAAGACTATTTCACAGGACTTTACAGAAATGTCAAGGACAGTATAGGCGTCAGGCAGCCTGTCACCGGCACGCAGCTCGGCTACGGTTTCAACCAGCCGCAGGCCATCATGGACTACTGCGACCTCCATGGTTACTGGTGTCATCCGGCATTTCCCGGCGGAAAATGGGACAACAGGCACTGGAACCTCAGAAACGGAGCCGTCGTCAACAGTTTCGGGCATCCCGGCTCCACATTTACCGACATTGCCAGACATCGCATTCTCGGAAAGCCGTTTACAGTCAGCGAATATGATCATCCCAACCTCAATTTCTGGTGCGCAGAGGCAAACCTTATGCTGGCTGCCATGGGGGCTTTCCAGAACTGGTCCGGACTTATGCAGTTCGCATGGATCCTCGATACAGACTATGAGAGAGAATACATATGGCCGATGTTCGACATGTGTTCCGCGCCTCAGAAGCTCGTACATTTCCCCGCATGTTATGCGATGTTCGTCCGCGGCGATGTAAGGCAGGGCAGCGACAGTCTCGTATTCGCACGCATGTCATCTGCGGATGCCGACATCAGAGCCGTAGCGGACAGACGGGATGCCGATGCCTGCGGTCATTACAGATCCGGACTCATGAACAGCCTTCCTTTGGCAATTCCTTCGGGTGTGCAGGTCGGAGAATATCCGCATGTCTTCCATTCTGAAGGGCACTCCATAATCAGGGATGAAAAAGATGTACCGGAAGCCATACGGGAAGCATACAGGGACAGGGAAATGCGCAGCTCTACCGGAGAACTCATATGGAACTGGCAGGAAAAGGATGCCGGCTATTTTATGGTTGACACAAGGAACACCAAGGTCTTCACGGGATTTGTCAGGGGCAGGTCTTTCGACTACAAAGGCATGAAACTGACACCAGGCAGGACAAGGCTCGACTGGGTGACACTGTCCCTTACACTCGCCTGCCCGTCCGGGAGTCCTACAGAGAGCGAGACATTGCAGCCCGGTTCGTATCTGCTTGCCGCAACCGGACTTGTCCACAACACCGGGGCAAAAATCGTGACTACAGGAGAACCGGGGAAAATCTCCTGCTCCATACCTGACGGCGGAGCGACAGGGACATCTCCGGTACTCTGCGAAGGGATCGGGGCAAAGCTCACTTTTACAGGCTTGCGGGACAAGGTCAGATGCTATGCTCTTGATCCTGACGGAAACAGGATGCGGGAAATCCCGGTCACGGCAGGAGCAACAGGAGATGCAGTCCTCGAAATAGGCCCGGAATACAGAACCGTATGGTACGAACTGCATATAAAGGAATAGACACTGCACATAATCAATGACCTAACTTATTCAACCAGTATGAACAGCAAACGAATTCTCGCGGTTATCTGTCTGCTGTCTCTCCCGGCTGCACTAATGAATGCCGGAGACATAGTGAAAGACACGACGGACTTTGACAGAAATGTCGCGTCAAGTCCTGCAGAACTGCTCAAAGGCGAGATCTCCGGAGTGAGAGTCTCGTCATTGGACGGTAATCCTAATGGGGCATTCAATGTCAATATCAGAGGTCTTAATACTTTGAGAGGTGATTCACAACCCATGTGGATCGTAGACGGGGCAGTAATCGGATCATCTGTAAACCATAATCTGAATGCCTTCTATCTGAACGGTGACATCACGATAAACGGAGACCTGCTTCCGGACTATTCCGGACGGAGCTATACTGCTCCGGTCGGAAATTTCAGATGGCTGAATCCTTATGAAATCGAATCGATCGAAATTGTCAAAGACATGTCGCAGGCAGCCATATACGGCATGCAGGGAGCCAACGGAGTCATAATAGTAAAGACCCGTAAGGCATCTTCGGACAAACGCAGCATCCGGCTGTCATCCAACGTAGGAGTCAACTTCTCCACGCAGGACGGAGAAGCTTTCAGAACCGGCATAAACCATATGCACGACATAGGCATAAACGGAATGTTCGGTTCCAATTCATGGTATAGCATATCCGGCTTCCTGCACCAGAATACCGGAGCCGTAAAAAGGACTGATTCCATGGTCGGCGGGCTCGCTGTCAGCATGGAGACCATGGCCAACAGGCTTTTCCATTTCGGGTTCAATTCCTTTCTGAGTTACGGCGATCTCCTGTCTACCGGAGGGACCAACCATATCGGAGCCCCATCCACAATGGTATTGTCCCGCCATCCGGATGCGTTCACAGACGATACGGTATCCGGATGGCTCAGCGACTACGACGACAGGGTAAGGGATTACCATACCGTCAACTCCGTATGGCTGAAAATAAATTTTCTCAAAATCCTCGGGCTCAAGCTGACAGGAGGCATGGATTATCAGAACCAGACGCGGTACATATGGTTCGGTCCCGGCACATCGTTCGGCAAAGAATATTCAGGGGCTGCAGGCATCCTGAACAACTCACTCTGCACATATAACTTCAAGGGGGAGCTCGATTTCAATATGAACTTCTCCGTCAGACATTCCGTACATGCCTCACTCGCATTCGACATGAACGGCAACCTGAACAGGACGAACGCCATGTGCGGGACGGACTTCGGAATGCCTTATCTCAGAAGCAAGGGTCTGTCATCCTCCGGAAGTCTCCATGCCATCAGGAAATTCTCACGCGACTATAATGAAACGGGAGCATACCTTACATTAGGATACGGCTTCAACGGATATGCAGGCATCAACGGCACAGTCCGTTATGACTACAACAGCCGTTTCGATCAGGAACCGACCATATTCCCGGCAGCCGATGCATATGTGGATTTCAAAAGAATATTCTTGAAAGACAGCAGGACCGTATCTTCCCTGAAGCTCAGCGGAGGATGGGGCAGCGCAGGCAAAGAAACCGTCCTCCCGTATGAATATCTGGACTTCTGGATATACGGAGTACCGGATGTGGATGCAGGTACAGAAAATTATTATGACGGGGTCAACCGCCTCATCAGCAGAGAATACAACGTCGGGATCGAGGCAGGGCTGGTTGACGGGAGATTCGGTTTTGCCCTGAAATACTATGACAAGGAGACAGACGACAGTTTCAGAATCCATAATTCCGGCAAAGAGATAGACGGACTGTGGGACAGGACTTCCAACATATCAATTATACAGGAAAGGACTTCCAGAATACGAAACAAGGGATTCGAGCTCGATGCGGACCTCGATATCATCGACGGCCGTACCGTAAAATGGAATTTGTGGTTCAACACTTCCTGGAACATGAACAGCATCATCGCGTTAGACGCATTGGATGCTGTTACCCAGGATCTTGCAAACGGGACATATACCGCCGGGAACATTACCGGAGGTCCTGTCAGCCAGGCATATGGATACAGAACAGACGGAGACGGCAATGTAATTTCGGAAAATCCGGAAATACTCGGCAATACGCTTCCTGAAATTTCCGGAGGTTTCGGAACATCCTTAAGTCTGTACGGTCTTACAGTGGATGTGAAATTCTCCGGAGCCGCCGGTTTCGAGATAATAAATGCCAACCGTACAATAGACAAGAAGCTTGACTGCATTACTTCCGACTGTCTGGAACGCGGCGATTACCTCAGGCTCGACAGACTCGGTCTGTCCTATAAAATTCCCCTCAATGTAAAGTGGATACGCGAATTCAAGGCCAGCCTTGCCGCGCACAACCTGTTCACAGCCACCGGGTACAGCGGATGGAATCCGGATGTCAACAGTTTCGGCGTCACAGTGAGATCCAACGGTGTAGACTATGGCGCCTTCCCTCTATGCAGAACTGTCGTGCTCGGAGTAAGCTTTAAATTTTAACCGATAATGACCATGGACAATATAATAACCATAACCAGAGCCTGTCTGCTGACTGCATTTCTGCTGACTGCGGGAAATGTTTTCGCACAGGACGACATTACCGTCAAAGGTACTGTGAAGAACTCCGACGGAGAACCTGTCATCGGGTCCGCTGTCATATTGGAAGGGACTGCCACCGGCGTAGAGACGGACGCTGAAGGACATTACAGCATAACCTTCACTCAGGACAGCCTCAAACAGGCCAGGTTGGTCTTCTCCTGCATCTCATATGAACCGCAGACCGTGACTGTCGGAGACCGGAGAGTCATAGATATAGTCCTCCGGGAAGACCATGAACTGCTCGACGAGGTCGTCGTAGTCGGATACGGAGCGATGCGCAGGAGCGACATTACCGGAGCCATTACATCAGTACGTATAGACGAAACCAGAGCCCTGCAAAGCTCCTCTATAGACCAGCTTCTCCAGGGACAGGCAGCCGGAGTACATGTCGTATCCAACAGTGCCGCACCTGATGCCGGCGTCAGCATCATTATCCGCGGTGCAAGTTCTTTCAATTCCAGTTCACAGCCACTGTATGTAGTGGACGGCGTAATCATGAATACGAATGCATCTTTTTCAGTCGGGTCACATGGAGGGACAGATTCCGGGATTGATGAAGACAATAACGGACTTATGGGAATAAGTCCGCAGGATATAGCATCTATAGAAATTCTTAAAGATGCATCAGCCACGGCAATCTATGGCTCCCAGGGAGCGAACGGCGTAGTGCTCATAACCACAAAATCTGCAGGAAGTGTCAAACCGTCCATCACCTTCAGTGCCGGTGTAAGCATTGCACATATCTATAAGAAATACGACCTCATGGACGCTGACGATTACATGCGGTATCTTGACCTCAAGGGGATCGACCACAATTCAGCCCTTTACACCATATATACAAAACAGGTTGAGAACGGCACTTACGCCCCTGTGGACTGGCAGGATTACACGACACGCACAAGTGTGACCCAGAGATACTATTTTACAATTGCAGGCAACCCGAAAAACACCAATTACAGGTTCTCGGCAGGATATTACGACAACCAGGGCATAGTCAAGGGAACCGGCTACAAGAATCTCACATTCAGGCTCAATCTCGACCAGACAATAGGCAAGTTCAAGATAGGGACAAGGACATCATTCTCATATCTCAATTCACACATGACCCAGGGGGCCGGAGGCACCGTAGCCCAGACACCTGCAACGTCATTGGTCATGAGCATGCTTCTGACAAGGCCGTTGCGCCATATCATAGAATACGATGACGAAGGACTGGAAGTCAATGACGACGGAGTGCCATTGTCAGGGCCTGACAGATGGCTAACTGACTACCAGAGCGAGCGCACAGAATTCCGCGTCACTCCGAGCCTGTATGCAGAGTACCGGATTTTGCCATGGCTCACATTCAGGACGTCAATCGGTGCTGACTACCGGTCGAATGAAAGCCAGAAATTCAAATCAATCAGGATCAACACCACAGG
The DNA here is from genome assembly GCA_944322585.1 of uncultured Bacteroidales bacterium. Classification (GTDB taxonomy): domain Bacteria; phylum Bacteroidota; class Bacteroidia; order Bacteroidales; family UBA932; genus Cryptobacteroides. The sequence continues at coordinate 24,229 of CALUPB010000001.1, forward strand.
CACCGGATCCAACGGAGCCGTTTCCCACTATGATCTTCTCAACTGGAACTGGGACAATCTCCTGCTTTTCAACAAACGGTTCGGAAAGCACTCGATATCCGGCACTCTCGGCCATTCTGCATCCCAGACCTTGTCCAGGACACAGAGAGTGGAAGGGACAAACGTTGTACAGTGGAAAGCTATGGCCGCCAGCCTAAATTCAGCCCCGTACAACTGGCTCTCTTATGGAGAGACATCCAGCCAGCTTATGTCTTTCTTCGCACGGGCAATATACAACTATGATGACCGGTATGTATTCACTGCCACATACCGTTTCGATGGCTCATCGAAATTTGCGGCAGGTAACAAGTGGGCACGGTTTCCTTCATTCGCATTCGCCTGGAGAATAAACAATGAGCCGTGGTTCAGATGGTTCAAATTCAATTTCCCGGCACTGTCATCAATAAAGCTCCGGCTCGGGTGGGGAATGGTAGGGAACCAGGACATTCCTTCATACCAGACGATATACAGGTATTCCACGAACACTACTGCGACTCACGACAACAGTTCACATCAGGTAATCACATTATCCTCTACAAATATCCCTGCAACCGATCTGAAATGGGAAACCACTTCCCAATATAACATAGGTCTTGATCTGGAATTTTTCAAAGGCCGTCTTAGCCTGGCCGCCGACGGGTATTACAAAGTCACCAAAGACCTTCTGCAGACCAGAATTCTTCCGGGCTCGATGGGTGCAGGAAACCCGTATGTAAACATGGGTTCAATCTCAAACAAGGGATTCGAAATCACTCTTGATGCTGTCCCCGTAAGCACGAAAGATATAGAATGGACAGTCGGGGGAAACTTCACTCTTAACCGCAACAAAATCCTTTCCATTGACCCGAGCGGAGCAAGCAGGGCAAAAATTTATGTATACGGGGATCAACCTGTTCAGGAAGTGGAATATTTCACTGGCTCAAAACTTTCGGGTGCTGCCATATGCAATGATTACGTCAACGTATTCATAGCAGGTCAGCCAATGAGCCTGTTTTATGCAATGCCTACTGACGGGATAGTACCGGCCGGACAGACAGGAGTACCTTTCGCTGACGGGATAGAACGGGGAGAAGGGTCTGTCAATTTTGTGGATACAAATGGAGACGGCGTCATCACCCAGGATGACCGCGTAGTCGTAGGCAACCCCAATCCAGACTTCATTTATGGGTTCAACACATCATTGATCATCAGAAATTTCTCACTCTCTGCATCATTCACAGGATCATACGGAAATGACGTCTATAACCAGCAGATGGCCGTACTTTCAGATGTATCTACAAACAGCGAGAACCGGCTCCGTGCTCCGGTCTTCGATGCCTGGAGTCCGGAAAACCCCGATTCAAAGTATCCGTCCATTTCGGCCTACACGCCGAATGATGTCAACTGGTGCACGGACAGGTTCGTCGAGGACGGGTCATATCTCAGGCTCGCCCACCTCTCGCTTTCATACAAAATACCTATAAAAAACAGAAAATCACTGCTCAAGCATCTTTCCGTAGGGATATCCGGGAAAAATCTATACTGCTGGACAAAATATTCCGGATACGACCCGGATGTAAACATCTATGGAAGTGTTCTGAAATACGGCATCGACATGGGAGCATATCCTGCTGCACGCACCTACATGTTTGACCTTAAGATATCATTCTAATCATGAAGAATATACTCAGATTATTAGCTTTAGCCATACTTGGGACTGGGCTGGCATCCTGTTCTGGATTCCTTACGGAAAAACTGACAACTTCAATCAATGGGCCGGTAGCGATTTCCTCGGAAGAAGCTCTGGAGGCCAATGTCTTCGGAATACACAGGACATTGGCGGCAAGCGGCTTCAAGAAAGGTGCTTTCTGTGAATGGCTTGCCCCGGCTTCGGGGATAGCTCACTGGGGAAATACCAGTGCCCTGACCAATCCGCTTGAACGATGGGCCTGCTGCCTGAAATTCACCCGGTTTTCGCAGCACCCTGAAGCATATGAATCCTTCTCATCTTTCTATACGGCAATATACCAGTGCAACCTCCTGTTGGGTGAACTGCCGGATTGTCCTGTGGATGAGCCATATAAAAAAGAAATAGAAGGAGAGGTGCTGTTTTTCCGGGCCATGGCTTACTTCTATCTTGTGCGGCTCTACGGTGACGTGTCCCTTTACACGGAAGTGCCGGAGAACACATCAGAAATAGAATACAGACCGAGAGAAAACTTCTGGACTGTATATTGCCGGATTGTCGAAGACCTGAACCAGGCTGCTTCGCAAATGAGAAGCTATGACAGAATGATACAGGTCACAGGAGGCAACGCATCAGGAAGGGTATGCAACTATGCCGCTATAGCATGCCGATCTCTCGTATACCTGACCATCGGCACCCTGCTTGCACATCCTGACGACAATTTCTGGGTCAACCGCACTCCCGATTTTTCCGGAATAGGCATATTCACGGCACAGGATGCATTCAGGAAAGCTCTTGCCGATGCCGAAGACGTCATTCTCCACGGGCCTTTCGAACTGTGTCCCGACTACCGGCAGCTTTTCCGATGGACCGATCCTGCCGACTGGCAGCTCAAGGAACGTATCTGGGCCATGCCGCGTGCACCCGAAACCAGCGACAGCGAGAGCGGGCTGACCATGTGGGCACTCCCATGCTATTACATGGGTACAGAACAGGTTCTGAATTTCGGGCGGTGCCGTCCCGACAGGTGGTTCTTCCAGAAATGGTGTGAGACCTACGGTGGAGAAAAAGGGACAGGATCAAACAATTCAGATATCTATGTGGACTGTCCCGACCCGCGCCTTGAAGTGAACCTCATATACAATTCATACCCCGGAAGAGACAATGTTCCATATAACTGCTATCCGGCAGACAACCGTATCTATCCTGGAGACGAGACTTTGCTGAAATACTATGGTCTGCCGTATTACAAAAAATACTATGACCCTACATTCAATAACAGTGTCGGGAATTCAGACCTGTATGTGATGCGGCTTGCAGAGGTTTATCTGATAGCGGCCGAAGCCAGCGCAAACCTCTGCGCTTCCCCGTCCGACCAGTACGGGAGTTCTGCCATAGAATATGTCAACGTAATCCTCCAGAGGGCACGCAACTCCACAGACAATCCTCCCGCTGCCGAGCCGCAGGACTGGGAAGCTTCTGATTTTTCCACCAGGGAAGAACTGCTTGATGCCATTTTCTGGGAAAGATGCTTTGAAATGCCTTTCGAACATCATGAATATTTCGACACACACCGCATGGGAGCCAGATGGATTGTCGAGAATATATCCAAACCGAAGAACATCTTTCTGTATCAGAAAGAACAGGAAGACTATACGGTCGACGGGGAGACGCGGAACGGCTACCGCACCATATATTACGGCAATGATTTCAGATATGACGAAGACTGGACTCTCGTCCGCAAGGGACTGATCAGTGCATATCCATATGACGAACTCATCTATAACACAAGTCTTGACGAAACGAAACACGACCCGAACTTCGGACAGAATCCGCAGGAAGTGTACTGGAGATAAACATTACCAATCATTTATACAGACGATGAAACGTATCATACTGCTGTTTGTTCTGAGTCTTGCCTCACTGGCAATATCAGCGAGAGAAATAGAAGGTCCCTATCTGATCCTGTCGACACCGTACCATGACGACGGCACCGTCGACTATGAGAGCCTTGTGAAGTCGGCACGGTTTGCCGCCGGTTGGAAAATCCCGGGGCTCATATGGCCACAGTCGAATGATTCCATAGATCTGCTCACAAGAGAGGAGAAATTGGCCGGGATGACAGCCCTTGTAAAGGAATGGCGGGACAATCCCAAGGAAACGGTACTCGTCCTCGGTGTAAACGGTGATGATACCGAAGACATGCTCGTCTATGCCCGGGAAGCGGAACGGCTCGCAGAAGAATCCGGCGTAGACATCATCCTTGCCGCACGGCCGCCATACTATGGGACAAGCGAAGAAGACATCCTGAAATATTACGATGCCCTCGCTGCCGTGGCAAAAAGGCCTGTCATCATACAGACATATGTAAATGACGCCTGTCCCACCCCTTCCGTGGACTTGCTGATCTCGCTTGCAGAAAGGTATCCCGACATTTACGGATGGATAAAGGAAGAATCGAACGCACTTGAGGCCAATGACCGCCAAAAGCAGGAACTTGAAGGCAAGCCCGCTGTCAAGACAGTATTTTCCGCATGGGGAGGCTGGCAATGGCTGTATCAGGGACGGCATATCGGGACCAGGGGGCTCATATCCGAAAGGGTCGCCTACGCACCGATAGTATCACTCATATGGGAACTCATGAAAAACGGGGACAGGGAAGGGCATCTTACGGAAGCCTATGCCCTGTACCGTCTTCTCATCGACCAGAGATTTCTGCCGTACGACAGTCTGAGAGGCTATTCCCTCCATTATTTAGTCCGGCTCGGGCTGTTCGGGAACACGCTGTCAAGGACTTATGCCGACAGACCGGACGGACCGGACGGCACATATACAAGGGAGAACAAGCCGGAATGGACTTTAAACGACATTGAGTTGACTGACAGTCAGAAAGCCGAACTCGACTTGTGTTACGACGACATGATGGAATTTGTAAACAATACTTGCAGACAATGAAAAAGATAGAATTCAACGGAAAGACCGCCGTAGTGACCGGAGCGGCGAGCGGGATAGGGCTCTTCACTTCCCGGGAATTTGCCGGACTCGGAGCGAAGGTCATCATGTGTGATGTCAACGGTGAAGCTTTAGAAGCCGCTGCCGCAAACGCAGGAGGTTGTGCAATCCCGATGCAGGGTGATGTAAGAGACTATGAATATGCCGTTTCAGTAGCTGCAAAGGCGGCAGAACTCGGAGGGGCCGATTATCTCGTAGCATGTGCCGGAGGCTATGAAGCCCGGTGCTGCAGGAGCATGGTACCTTTCTATGAGCAGCCTTTGGAAGTGATCGACTGGGGCCTTGACGTAAACCTCAAGGGTCCGGTCTATTTCTCAAGGGCACTCATGCCGCAGATGGTGGCAAAGAAATCCGGAGTGATAGTCCTGCTCGGTTCCGTAACCGGTTTCGAAGGGGACGGCATCGGAGCCATGTACGGAACAGCGAAGTCGGGGATTTTCAATTTCGTGAAAGGCCTTGCGATAGCAGGTGCCCCTCATGGAGTCAGGGCCGTATGCGTGACTCCGGGGCCGGTACTGTCACGTGCGGCAATGGCGGAAATGCCTACACTTCTGGGCCGGGCAGCCGAACTCGGGGAACTCGTGGACGTGATAATGTTCATGTGCAGCGACAATGCCTCGTTCATTACCGGCTCCAACCATGTTGTAGACGGAGGACGCCTGTGTATGTATCAGAAAACCTATTAACCGGTCTTATATTATGGACATGATATTGACGACAATGCTGCTTGTGCTGCTGCAGTTTCAGGGGATTGTCTTGGATGACAGCCCCACAAGGGTGGAGACAGACCTGAAAGTGGAAATGGAAATAATGGGGACACTAAGGCCCAAATCCGTCTCCGAGATATCTTCTTCGCGATGGACCCTCGACTGCGGGGGCATGGACAGGGAACATGCCGACTGGAGGGCAGTCCGCGGCTATGTGGCACCTCTCGGCATCGCCCGCATCCGTCAGCAGGCCGGTTGGGCGAGATGCGAGAAGGAACCAGGGATGTATGATTTCGCATGGCTCGACCAATGTGTGTTCGATGCCAAAAGGATGGGCGTGGATGTATGGATGGAACTCAGCTACGGCAATCCGGTCTATGAAGGAGGAGGAGGCAGAAATCTCAATGCCGGCTTTCCGACGTCGGAGAAAGCACTGGAAGCATGGGACAACTGGGTCAGGGCAATGGCAGAACACTACAAAGGTACTGTCATAGACTGGTGCATCTGGAACGAACCTAACGGACATACTTCGGGAAACACCGTCGGACAGGCCACAGACTTTGCCGTAAGGACTGCGGAAATTCTCCGTAGCGTCATACCGGATGCCAGGATAGCGGCATTCGCACTCACAAAAGCCGACCCCGGATGGATTGAACCTTTTGTCCGGGAACTTGCGGAAAGAGACAAGGCCCATCTGTTCAACAGCATCGCCTATCATCACTACAGCCATAACCCGGATGCAGGCTATGAGGACGTGGAAAAAAGCCGCGCGATTGTGGCACGCCATACTCCGGGGCTCAGACTGATGCAGGGAGAGGGAGGGACCCAGAGTGAATGGTGCAGAAACGGAGCCCTGTCGAACACCTTCTGGACGGAACTCACACAGGCAAAATATAACCTCAGGCGCTCTCTCGGAGACCTCGGGCATGGAGACGACACGGAAGTGTTCCATCTGTGCGACCTTGAATACCGCGCAGTGAAACGTCACTGGGGTCTGCTCAGATACGGCCTGCTGAAGACTACGGGCCAGGCTGACGGGTTCAGGGTACTGAAAGTCAAGATGTCCTATTATGCGATACAGAATGCGGTATCGGTATTCAATGACGCTTTGGAATGTCTTTCTCCCGACAACACGACATCTGCGATACATGGAGTGGAGAATGCTGTCATCTATGACTGGAAAGACAGGGCTACAGGCACCCCGGTTGCGGTTTTCTGGGATGCATCGGCCATGCCGTCAAACGGGAATACCGTACAGGAAGCCAGGGTGACAATCAAAGGCAGTCCGCTGGAAAATCCCGTATGGGTAGACGTACTCACAGGGAATGTCTACAAAATCGACGCTTCCAGGATCAGCCGCACCGGTAATGCCACTGTCTATAACGTACCGGCATATGACTCCCCTGCATTCATTACTTCGGAAGATATCCTTACTCTTGATTATTCCTGGTATGTACGTGAAGGGAAATACATGAAACAATATCAGCACTGAAAGAGATGAAAAAGTTCAGACAAGGGAACATGTACAAATGGGAGGTGCTTCTCCTGTTATGGATGGCCTATCTTCTCAATCAGGGAGACCGGCAGGTATTCAATACGGTCCTGCCGGCAATACGCGACAGCCTGAACCTTACGGATACATCCATCGGTCTTATAGCTACGATATTCAATCTTGCCTTTGCCGTAGCCGTACCGATAGGCGGCTGGATGGGAGACCGTTTTTCCCGCAAATGGGTGACCACATTCAGTGTCCTGTTTTTCAGCGTGGCCACAATGTTCACCGGACTTGCGGGTTCATTTGCAATGCTGATCCTTCTCCGTTCCATCGCCACAGGAGGAGGCGAAGCTCTTTTCGGACCGTCAAACTATTCCCTGCTCGCCCAGTACCACACTGATACAAGGGCACGTGCCATGTCCATACACCAGACTGCCTATTATGTAGGAGTCATCCTTGCAGGATGGATTGCCGGACACATTGCCGACAGGCTCGGCTGGCAATATTCCTTCTATATTTTCGGTGCAACCGGTATCGTATGGGGAATATTGATGGCAATCCGGCTCAAAGACAAAGATGGAACCGGAATTATAAGGACGGGATCCACAGCAAAGAATCCGGATGAAGAAGAGAGGAAAGTCGGAATTCTGGACGGCTTCAAGGCAGTCTTCACAACTCCTACAGCCCTTATGCTTACAATAGGCTTCAGCGGGCTGATTTTCGTCATCACCGGTTTCATGACATGGGTCCCGGCATATCTGCAGGAGGAATTCTGCCAGACCCAGGCGGAAGCAGGTTTCAATTCCATGTTCTGGACATACGTTGCAGCGTTTGCCGGCGTCCTGATTGCAGGCTCACTCTCCGACAGACTGGCCCTGAAGGCCGGCAGATACAGGATGTATCTCCAGGCGACGGGGCTCGTCTGCGGAGCCGTATTCCTGACATTCATGGGAGGGAATCCATCTCTTGCCATTCTCTACATATGCTTTGCAGGCTGGGGATTCTTCCGGGCTTTCTTCGATGCCAACACCTATCCCGTACTCTATGATGTCACTCCGGAAAGACTTCATGCATCCTGCGCAAGTGTAATGGGCATGACAGGGTTTGCCGTCGGGGCTCTGGCTCCGCTTATACTTGGTGCAATCAAGCAGAGTATGGGCTCCCTCAGTTCGACATTCCCCATACTTGCCATAATATGGGCCGTATGCGGAGTGCTGATGTTTGCGGTAGCCGGGATTTTCTATAAAAGGGACCATGAAAAGATCCTGCAGACTGAAAACAACCGTTAAATTCAAGACAGACAACCATGAAAACACATTTAGCGACCATACTTACAGGCATCACAATGATTGCTGTCTCCTGTGAAAACGAAGACAGCACCTTATGGGATGACCCCAACTTCATCCGTATAACCGTATCCACCGAACCCATGAACCTCCTGAACGGAAGTTCGGACGTGGAACTGACCGAAAAGGACGTCATCATGGTATTCGACCGGAACAACACCGGAGTGGAGCTGCATACGACAGACGAGCCCGGTACGGATATGGTGTACTATTCACATGAATGGACCGGAAATATCCCGTCATACGCCTCATGGCAGGCATCTGCCGGAAATGCCACATGCACTTCCGAAGGGCTGCTCGGAGTGACTTTGGAAACAGAACAGAAAGTCGGAAATCCGGAGACATACGGACCGGGGACAATCGTATCCGTCGGTAAAGTCACAGGAAATTCCACCGGATACAGGCTCAATCCGATGAAAAACATCACCGGGCTAATCCGGGTGACGATGAACAATTCCACCGCGAAATCAATCAGGATAGAAGCCGCCGGAGGGGAAATCATGTCCGGACGGGTAAATGTAGACTACACCAAGCTGGAAAACGGTGAAAATAATTTCTGGAGTCCGGCAGACGGGGCCGGCATGACATATGTTGAAATCACGCCTCTCGAGAGCTCGGCAGCCGCCACGGAAGACGGATGTCTTAAGGCCGGGTCATACTATGCGGCCGTCCTGCCGCAGACCTATTCGCAAGGTTTCCTCATTACCGTCACATGTAAGGACGGAAGTTCCATTGTAAGGAAATTCCATACCGAAGGTCTTGAAATCCCTCGCAGGGAACCGGCTGAAACGGATGATGCCCTTGACGACACCCTGCCCGACGAAATAGTGATAGACCTTCAGTTCTACAATGAAAACGACATAAACCCTTTGGGAGAGTTTGTCTCCACCGCCGCCGGACAGACTGCTGCAGGAGAGGATTATACCTATGTGTACGACTATCTGTGCGATGGGATCGAAATGAGTATGGATCTTTCTTTTACAGTATCCAAAGGCTCCGGGGCCTCCGCAAGTCAGCGGTACCAGTATACAACCGTTTCCGGTGTAAGCCACAATGTATACTTCAACCCTGCCAATAACGGTTGGGTCAGACTGCCGGGTATTCCTGGAAGGTACCTGAAATCAGTATCGATGTTCCATGGCAACAATACTGCCGCCAAAAGGTTCCGTCTGCAGGAGGAGCCGCCGACCAATGCAGATGGAGTCGGAAGATATTTCTCTTCCACGCCTCTCGTATCGGCTCCGAGCGCTACCGAACCTATCGAAACATCCGTTACGGTTCCTACCGGTACCACAACTGCGGGACAGCTCTCAAACACCGAAGCCGGCAGATCCTATACAATGCAGTTCACGACAGGAGCCTCACTGAGGATTTTCAGAATACGTCTGGTATACACTAAAGATGAACCTGTAGCGGACACACCACCGGATATCGCAGACTTATAGACATTTCAGAGGAAAATTGCCTCAGACATTCAGACAGGCTGCCCCTTATCGAGTATAAGGCCGGCCTGTCTGACTGCTTCCGTGAGTTTCCGTTCGAGCACAGGTCCGGTCGTATCAGTAAGACGCATGTCAGGAAGATAATACCCTATTGACGCCACGACTTCCCCCTTCATGAAGACAGGGGCAGCCATACAGGCAAAATGCCTGTTAATTACAGTAAAACATACCTGGGAACGGATTTCCGACATCTTGTCCATAAGATCCTGCCGCGTCCTGACTTCCGGCCAGTCCTCCCCCGGCATTCCGGCCAGTTTGACGAAATTGTCGAGCTTTTCCGGGCTGTATCTTGCAAGTATGACTTTCGCCGTCGTCGCTTCCCATACCTTCATCTCGTAGATGACCTTGGCGACAATGGCATGGTTCGCCTCAGCACTGTACAGAAGTATCCGGCTGTCGTTCTTTATTACCGACAGCATGACATTCTCATTGACCTCCCTGCACAGGGTATCCACAACCGGTTTCAGGAGTGTCCTGAGTCTGTCATGATTATTGCTGTTTCCTGCTATGCTGTAGATCTTTTCCCCAAGAACATAACCTTTGCGGTAATTCATCTGCTCTATCAGATTGAGATCCCTGAGAGTTTTCAATATGTTCGCACAAGTAGCCCTGTTAATGTTAAGATTATCCGCTATTTCCGTCAAGGGTACTTCCCTCGCTCTGTTTTCTGAAAGATAGACCAGTATCTTTTCCGTTTTCTCAAGGACTCGTATCATTCATCCGGATGTTTGGGTGCACAAATATAGATAATTATTCCTTTTTTCAGAAAAAGTTTTGCATAGAAAGAAAATATTTATACCTTTGCAGTCCCAAAATAAAAGCAACCTCTTGTGCCGGGTATGAAATGCGCAATGTTGCCACTTAAAACATATCGGAATATGGATTTGATAAAAATTGTAGATCAGGCTTTTGCCAACGAGCAGGCATCTGCATACCCGAAATTCAAGGCTGGTGACACAATTACCGTCACCTACAAGATCAAGGAGGGTGATAAGGAGAGACTCCAGAAATTCAGAGGAGTCGTAATCCAGATCAAGGGAGCCACTCCGGCAACCAAGACTTTCACAGTAAGGAAGGTTTCCAGCGGTATCGGAGTAGAAAGGATTTTCCCGATGATGTCTCCTTTCATCGACTCCATCGAGCTCAACAAGGTCGGAAAAGTCCGCAGGGCACGTATCTTCTATCTTCGCAAACTTTCAGGCAAGAAAGCCCGCATAAAAGAGAAGAAAGTCAGTACAGTAAAGACCGCTGAATAACAGCGTCATATATTGGCCCCTTAGCTCAACTGAATAGAGCATTTGACTACGGATCAAAAGGTTACAGGTTTGAATCCTGTAGGGGTCACAAAGGGTCAAGAGCAAACAAATCAAGAGGGTACACCTCTGGAAAGACCGCGGAAAAGAGGCAGGATCTGACAAATTCAACGTCATTTCCTGCGTTTTTTGTCTGAAATCGGAATCCGATGCAAAATAATCGATAATCACAAACTACTTTTTGTATCATTACCCGACTACTTTTTGCACCGTTACCAAAATATTCATATATTTGCGCTATTATTAACAGGATTGTTAAATAGTTTTGTTAAACAATCGTGTGAAAGAACGGAAACAAAACAGTCAGGAGACCCCGACCGTCAGGTCGACATAATTCAGAATGACTTGTCAGACATGCAATTACAACTCCTGACCAATATATAACATGCTATGGGAAGAAAACAACGTCAGGCAGATCAAGGGAGCACCGAGCAGGCGATAATGTCCGCGGCTGAAGAACTGTTCCTTGAAAACGGATACAATCTGACAACCACTACGATGATTGCCGGCAAGGCAGGCGTGACGCATGCAATGCTGCACTATTATTTCAGGACTAAAGAGCATATATTCATCAAGGTCCTCGACAAGAACATGGAAGAGCTTCTTGCATCATTCCAGCCTGTCATGAAGAAGGATGCCCCGTTCTGGGACACCCTGGAAAGCGGCATAGCCACGCATTTCGATTTTCTGATGAAACATCCGGGACTGCCGGCATTCATATTCGACACAGTACGTTTCAATCCCGAACTCATGGAAAACTACCGGGAAAGGATACGGGGCAGTCTGGAGAAAATCATGGGGTTCCATTACAAAATGATACAGAAGGAAATGGATGCAGGAAGGATACGCAGGACCGACCCTCTGCAACTCATGCTGGATGTCATAACTCTGAACCTGTCCGCATTCATGCTGCTTCCGGCAGCGCGGAAACTGTTCCCGGACATCAAGGCCGGAGAGGACAGGAGAATACTCGAGGACAGGAAAAAGGAAATAATAGCCCTGATAAAGTCAAGGCTTTACGGTAACGATATGGATTAACATAACTTCATGCTGCAATGAGACGCAATATAACGATAACCGGATTTGTGACAGCCGTTGTTCTGGCCTGCACAGTAACCTGCCTGACGGCAGAAGCCCGGATAACCATAGAGCAATGCATGGAACTGGCAAGGCAGAACTATCCCCAGATAAGACAGCTCAACCTGATAGAGGAAGCCGCCAGATACGATATTGCCAGCGTATCCAAATCATGGCTTCCTAAATTCAGCATATCCGGCAAGGCGACCTACCAGTCGGACGTAGTGGAAATGCCGTTCGACATACCGGGCTTCAGTTTCAATCTGCCGCATGACCAGTATTCCGCAGTGGGAGAAATCAGCCAGACAATCTGGGACGGAGGGACATCGAAAAGCCAGAAGGAAATCTACACCTCCGGAGCCCGCGTCCAGCAGAAACAGACGGAAGTTTCCATGTATGCCATCAACGACAGGGTCGCAAAGATATATCTCGGCATCCTGCTGATTGACTGGCAGCTGAAACAGAATGACATTCTCTGGAAAAGCCTCGAAAGAAACACCGTCGAGGTACAGGCCCTTATCGACAACGGAACAGCGTACAGATCGGATCTCGACATGATAAAAGTGAAGATGCTCGACTGTACCAGACAGAAAGAGGAACTGCTCTCCGACAGGACGGCATACATCGGGATGCTGGAGAAACTTACCGGCATGGAGCTCGACGGGGTTGAACTGACCGTACCGGAAGCGGACAACGCCTCGCCGGTCACGTCGGAAATATCCAGACCTGAGCTGGAACTGTATGATGCACAGATACTTCAGAACGAAGCCCAACTCCACCAGCTCAATTCTAAAATATCCCCGCGATTCAGTCTGTCGCTTCAGGGAGGAATCGGAAGGCCGGGGCTGAACATCCTGAAGAATTCATTCCAGCCATACTGGACCGCCGGCATCAGAATGTCATGGGATATCGGTGCGCTCTACACCAGAAAAGACGAAAAGCGGAAAATAGACACCCAGACAAGGACTATCGAGACGGAAAGGGAAACGTTTCTGTTCAATACCGAGCTGAACGCGACACAGATGAGAAGCGCAATTGACAAGGCCAGGGGCCAGCTCGAACGCGACAGGGAAATCATCGCACTTCAGGAATCTATCCGCAACGCAGGGGAAGAACAATACCGGAGCGGGACAATCTCGATGACAGACCTGATGGACAGAATCGACGATGAATACAATGCGAGAGTCACCGAAGGCATCCACCGGATACAGCTTCTGATGGCCATCTATGACCTGCAGAACTGTATGGGGTACCCGGAAAGATGACAGCGCAGGCCATTCCGGACCGATGACGTACGGAAGGGACAGGCAGGAGCAGGACGGTCAAAAAAGAAAGGAAAGACGAACCAGACAGGATAAATGGAATAAACAGAAACAGATATGGACAGGAACAGTATCATCCGGTTTACGGCAGCAGCCACCGTCGCCCTGACGGCAGGATGCGGACCCAGGACACCTGATTTCGATGCCTGCGGACAGGTAGACGCCACGGAAGTGACCGTATCCGCAGAAAGCAGCGGACGCATCATAAGGTTAGACATCAATGAAGGAGACAGGCTTACCGAAGGGGAATGTATCGGATATACAGATACGGTACAGATATGGCTCCAGCGGGAGGAACTGCTGAGGAGAAAGGAAAGTGCAAAAGTAAAGACCGTAGACATAGAGTGCCAGACAAGAGCCCAGTATGCAAAACTGGAAAATCTCATGAGCGAACTGCGGCGTTCTGAAGATCTGCTCAGGAAGGATGCAGGCACAAGGAAACAGGTGGAAGACCTCGAAGCCGAAATCGAAATCCTCAAAGGCCAGATAGCGGCGGCGGAGCAGAATTACAGACAGAACAACGAAAGCATCCTCTGCGAAATCAACACCATAGACGTACAGATTGCGGAAGCTGACGACAGGCTGGAAAAATGCCGCATCTGCTCCCCTGTCGACGGTACTGTTCTGGCCAAATATGCAGAAAAGGGGGAGACGGCAACGTCAGGCAAACCTCTCTTTTCCATAGCGGACACGGACCACCTTTACGTCCGGGCCTATTTCTCGACGGAACAGCTGGCGGGACTCAGGACAGGAGACACCGTAAAGGTAATCCCGGATGACGGGTCGGCGAAACCAGCAGTCTATACCGGTACCGTGACATGGATATCGGAAGAAGCTGAATTCACGCCCAAGAACATCCAGACCCGCGACGAAAGGGCCGATCTCGTCTATGCGGCCAAGATTGCGGTCGAGAAAGGTGCCCCGCTGCGCATAGGCATGTATGCATATATAGTCACAGACTGATCCATACCGCACCATGGCTGCCATAGAGATAAGGAACATATCTAAAAGCTACAGGGACATCCGTGCGGTACAGGATATCTCTCTGAAAGTGGATGAAGGGGAGATATTCGGCCTTATCGGTCCCGACGGAGCCGGGAAGACGACCCTGTTCAGGATAATGACCACGCTCATGCTTGCCGACAGCGGCAGCGGGGAAATATGCGGGCACGACATAGTCAGGGACTATTACGGCATCAGGAAAATCATCGGATACATGCCGGGGAAATTTTCCCTCTACCAGGATCTGAGTGTCAGGGAAAATCTCGAATTCTTCGCTACGCTGTTCGGCACTACAATCAAGGACAACTACGACAATATCAAGGAAATATATTCACAGATAGAACCGTTCCGGGACCGGAGGGCAGGCAAGCTGTCGGGAGGGATGAAACAGAAGCTCGCCCTGTGCTGCGCCCTCGTGCACAGACCGTCGGTGCTATTTTTAGATGAACCGACGACAGGGGTGGATGCTGTCAGCAGAAAGGACTTCTGGACAATGCTCCGCAGGATACGGTCATCGGGAGTCACCATATTCGTCTCCACTCCGTACATGGACGAGGCCGCACTCTGCGACAGGCTGGCCCTCATCCAGAACGGAGGAATCATAGGTTCGGGGACACCGGAAGAGATCGTGTCCGCATACCCTTACAGGATACTGGCAGTCAAGGGACCGTCTATGTATCCCCTGCTGAAGGCATTGAGAAAAATCGACGGGACCGTAAGCTGCTTTTCTTTCGGAGACTGCCACCATGTAGCATATGATCCGGCAAGGACATGCAGAGAAGCGATTCTCGGAAAAGCCGCGGAAGAAGGGTTCGCAGACTGCTCCGCCGAAGAGATATCCCCTGGAATAGAAGACTGTTTCATGCAATTGTCAGGGAAATGGATACTGAACTGAATGCCATAGAAATAAGGAATCTGACCAAAAGGTTCGGAAACTTCACGGCCGTGGACAATATCAGCTTCAATGTCCGCAACGGCGAAATATTCGGATTCCTCGGAGCCAACGGTGCCGGCAAGACCACAGCCATGCGAATCCTGTGCGGGCTGAGCCGTCCGTCGGAAGGGGAAGGGACCGTCGCAGGATACGACATCCGCAATGAACAGGAAAAAATAAAAAGGAATATCGGATACATGAGCCAGAAATTCTCCCTGTATCCGGATCTGACGGTAGGAGAGAACATCAGGCTGTTCGGAGGCATCTATGGCCTCAATGACAGACAGATCAGGGAAAAGACAGAAGAAATGCTTTCCATGCTGGACCTGCGGCAGGAACGGGACAAATACGCCGGATCACTGCCGTTGGGATGGAAACAGAAACTGTCATTCTGCATAGCCCTGATACACGACCCCAGGATAATCTTTCTCGACGAACCTACAGGAGGGGTGGATCCGGAGACCAGGAGGAGATTCTGGGAACTTATCTACGATACGGCAGAAAAGGGTACGACCATATTCGTGACCACACATTATATGGACGAGGCCGAATACTGCGACAGGGTATCGGTAATGGTGGACGGTAAAATAGCCGCCCTGGATTCCCCAGAGAACCTGAAGACGCGGTTCTCTGCCAGGAATATGGATGAAGTGTTCAGGATCATCGCCGGAAGGGCGGAAAGGGAGGAACGGCCATGAAAGAATTTCTTGCATCAGTCAAAAAGGAGTTCAGACACATTTTCAGGGACAGGAGGACCGTACTCATTGTCATGATAATGCCTGTCATACAGATCATCCTTTTCGGATTTGCGGTAAGCACCGAAGTGAATAGGGTACGTGTAATGGTCTGCGGGGACATGTCAGACATCAGTGTCATGAGGATCACGGACAGAATAGACAACAACAGATATCTGGAGATTGCCGGAACACTTTCGAACCCCGGGGAAATAGAAGATGTCTTCAGGCGGAATGAAGCCGACGTGGCAGTATGCTTCGGCATGGATTTCGGGCGGGAATCGGTATCCCCGTCCGGGAATGCCCGGGTAAGGATCATCGGAGACGGCTCCGACCCGAATACCGCAAGGATGACAGTGAGCTATGTGGCAGGAGTCATACAACAGGAACAGCAGGACATAAGCACATCACTGGCAGGAGAGAAAAGGCCTTCCATGGCACCTGTCGTGCAACTGATGTACAATCCTGCCATGAAATCCTCATATAACTTCGTCCCTGGAGTCATGGGACTGATACTCATGCTCATATGCTCGATGATGACAGCCGTGTCGATTGTCAGGGAAAAGGAGACCGGAACGCTTGAACTGCTTTTGGTATCTCCAGTGAAGCCTGTATGGGTCATACTCAGCAAACTGATGCCGTATCTCGTACTGTCGGCCGTCAATTTCGCCAGTATCCTGCTCCTGTCGCATTATGTCATGGAAGTTCCGGTAAAGGGAAGCCTCATCCTGCTGTCGGCCGCCGCCCTTGTGTTCGTGATAACCTCCCTTGCAATAGGCATCCTCGTCTCCGTCATATCTTCGAGCCAGAGGACGGCAATGCTTATCTGCGGAATGGGCCTGACAATGCCGACCATGATTTTTTCCGGCATCATCTTCCCCTGCGAAAGCATGCCCGAGGTATTGCAGTGGTTCTCGGACATCATACCGGCCAAATGGTTCATAATAATGGTCAAAAAGATAATGATACAGGGCGGAGGACTCGCCGCGGTCGCCAGAGAAATGTCGATACTGACAGGAATGGCCGTAGTATTGCTTGCCGCAAGCATCAGAAGTTTCAGGACAAGACTGCAGTAAAGGAGGGCATATCATGTGGAAATACCTGATAGAGAAAGAGTTCAAACAGTTTTTCAGAGATCCCGGCCTGCCGAGGATGGCTCTGGCCTTTCCCGTACTGATGATGCTGGTGTTCCCGTTTGCGGTGAGCATGGAGATAAGGAACATCGACCTTGCCGTAGTGGACAATGATACGGGCCGGGAATCCTCCCTTCTTGTGGAACAGTGCACTTCATCGGGATATTTCCGGCTCGTTACACTGTGCCATGACCCTGATGAGGCCCAAAGGCTTATGGATGAAAACAGGGCGGATGCGATACTTACAATCCTCCCGGGGTTCGACGAGGAGGTCAGTACGGGCACAGGGCTTCCTGCAGGAATAAAGGTCAACACCGTAAACGGGACCAAAGGCAGCATCGGGGCGCAGTACATATCGGAATGCGTCAGAATGTACCTTGCCGGGAAAAACGTAAACGTCCCTTCAGATGATACGCCCCGGATGGAAATCTCCGAAAAATACTATTTCAATCCGTACATGGACTACAAGCTGTTCATGATACCGGCCCTCATCGTAATTGCCGTCACGATGATAACCGCATTCCTGCCTGCGCTGAACATAGTCTCCGAAAAGGAAGCCGGCACTATTGAACAGATGAACGTGACTCCGGTAAGCAAGACGGCATTCATAACCTGCAAGATGATTCCGTATTGGGCGGTGGCATTCTTCATCCTTACCGCATGTCTTGCAATAGCCTGGGCCGTATTCGGATACACATGCCGCGGTTCCATAATGCTGCTTTACCTTTTCACTGTCCTGGACATCATCGTAATGGCCGGGCTCGGACTCCTGATATCCAACTACAGCAGCAACGCCCAGCAGGCCATGTTCGTCATCTGGTTCTTTGCGGTTATCTTCATGCTGATGAGCGGAATCTTCACGCCGGTAGCATCGATGCCCGACTGGGCACAGGCCATCACATACCTCAACCCGATGAGATATTACGCCGACGCGATGAGGGCCGTATTCCTGAAAGGAAGCAATCTCCGCGACATATGGTACGATGCCGCCGGACTCGCCGCACTCGGCGCCGTCATGGTCTCATGGGCCATCATGAGCTACCGCAAATCGGACTGACGGCCAGACCTCCGGCAAGAGAAGCCAGAGGCTCGTCATGATTTGCCGCTCCGCTCCATGCCGGTTTTCCTACGTAAGCCGAGATCAGCGGGTGACGAGTTCGATGATACGGTCCGGCTCCCCGGATATGTCGGGGACATGGAGCAGGATACCGTTGCCTTTGACGGTATCGAATTTGACCGGATTTCCGTCATTGAGACATGTAGCGGACACGACCTTGCATTCCAACGGAAGATAAATGGCATTGTCCTGCAAATCAAGTATATGAACATAGAGCTTGTCCCCTTTACGGGTCGTGACTCCCCAGTCATGGGGCGGGACGTCGCCTCCCCGGGTCCCGTAGATGCTCTCCCCGTATCGTACAAGCCACTCCCCCATCTCCTTCAGTCTTTCAACAGCGGCGGCAGGCAATTTTCCGTCCGGCTGCGGTCCGATATTCAGAAGCAGGTTGGCGTCTCGCCCTGCCGCACGCACAAGATACTGTACAAGAGTTTCCGCTGACTTGTAATCGAGGTCCGTAATCTTGTACCCCCACATTCCGTTCATTGTCTGGCAGGTCTCCAATGGCAGAAGGCTGATGTCCTGACCGGAAAGTCCGGCCGTATTCTCTCCCGGCAGGTCACGCTCGAAAATCTGGATATCCTCCCCTTCGAACGGCACGAGATGATGGTTGTTTCCCACTAAACATGCAGGCTGGAGAGCATGGATATGGTCATACAGACCGCGGAGCTTCCAGTCGAAACCAGGATTGATGTCCTGATCCCAGACTCCGTCGAACCATATGGCGCCGACCGGACCGTAGCCTGAGAGAAGCTCGGTCAACTGCGATTTCATGAAGTCATAATAATGGTCATAACTGACGGATGTACCGGGACGTCCGGTCCCGAGCCCCGTCCTTCCGCGCGGGCAGTCATCCCTGTACCAGTCTATCAGCGAATAGTACAGATGAAGTTTCACGCCCTGTCGGGAACATTCATCTGCCAGAGCCTTTACAATATCCTTCCCGTAAGGGGTCGCATCCACCATATCATAGTCCGTCTGCCCGGTATCCCACATGGAAAAGCCGTCATGGTGCCTGGAAGTGAAGCAGACATACCCGGCTCCCGACTGCTTTATCGCCGACACCCATTCGGCAGCATCAAAGTCGTGCGGATAGAAAGCATTTGCCAGCTTGGCATATTCCTGGTAATTGATATTTCTGTTGGTCATTGTCCACTCTCCGGTCCCGAGCATGGAATAAAGTCCCCAATGCAGGAAAATCCCGAACCTGGCATCCCGGAACTCCTCCCGGGCACGAAGGTTTTCTTCCGAAGGTACATAAGTAGCGGTTTCCGGCTGTCCGGCCGTGCTCTGCCCTGCCTGCCGGGACGTCTGCGCGAATACCGCCGGTGAAACCGAAACAAGCAGGATTGCGGATAGGATATTTCTGAACTTCATATCTGTCAATGATGTTACACTGCACAAAAATAATCGTATTTTTGCAATGTTTTCAAAAATTATCCAGAAGTTGTTTTAATTTTTATCATTATAAGTTTTAAACAGCTTCTTAGTTTATCTACGGAATGGGACGATTTATAGAATGCTGCTGTACAAGTGTGGGTGAAGTGACGGAAGCGGTGGCCGGAGGGGCGTCGCGCATCGAGTTGTGCGAAAATCTGGAAGTCGGAGGGATCACTCCTTCGAGCCGCCTGATAAGGCAGGTGCTGGATGTATGTCCACTGCCGGTCAATGTACTCGTCCGCCCCCGCGGAGGGGACTTCGTGTTCTCGGAGGAAGAGGAAGAGCAGATGAAACAGGACATTCGGAATTGCAAGGAACTCGGTGTCAACGGGGTGGTAATCGGAGCTCTGCTCGGCGACGGGAGCATCGACACCGCCATGATGCGCAGGCTTATCCAGGCCGCAAGGCCGCTGTCCGTGACTTTCCACAGGGCCTTCGACTGCTGCAAGGATCCTTTCCGGGCTCTTGAAGATGTGATCGCTCTCGGCTGCGACAGGCTCCTGACATCCGGGCTTGCCTCGTCAGCCTACGAAGGTCGGGAACTTATTGCCAGGCTCGTGTCCCTGGCCGGGGACAGGATAGTGATTATGCCCGGAGCAGGTATAAGGCCGTCCAATATCGCTGAAATAGAGAAAGGGACCTGCGCCCCGGAATACCATGGTTCGGCACACTCGAAGCGCGGGACAACCGACCGTAAAGTGGTGTCGCAGTTAGTCAATGACGGCGACTGATCTTCACCAGACTGCGGGACTGCCCGAAAAGCTGTCCGCGATGTAGAAGAACGGATGCCGGGTCAGCCGGTATCACAGCCTGCTGATGACGGTCCTGAGCTGCTCTGAAAGCGAAGTATTGTAGCCCTGCGAATAATAGACCACCCGTCCGAAACTGTCCGCGATGATCACGACCGGAAGCCTCCCGTTCTCCTGCATACATCCGTCATAGAGCATTTTCTGTATCTTCCCGTCCGGGTCGGTGCCATATTGCACCTTGGCTATTTCCGACAGATACCCATTCATCCTGACGCATCCTTCATCATCAGCACCGAGCACAACGATACTTCTCCCCCACCCGTTCAGGTCATCGGCTGCAGCGGCGAGCTGTCTGAGTGCATGGACGGAAGGTTCGGAGAAATCCTTTATCAGTGCCATGGCGAAATATCCCCGGCCCGTAGCGGAAAGAATGGTGCGCATCTCCTGTCCGCCTGCCGGAAGGAATGTCTCCTCGGCATTGATATTCCCGATGACAGCGATTGTGCCATCCTGCTGTCTCAGAACCAAAGGCACTGTCGTCTCCCTGTCCTTTTCCACATTGAAGAATTCAAGATGGGCCGAGACTGTCCCGTCCGCCATCCTTATCCCTGAAGTCAGGAGATAATATCCGGTTTCGGCCGGATACGGTTCCGACAGCAGTTCCTTCCATCCGGCATCCCCGTTTTCGTCGAACGCAAGGAGCCTTGCACTTCCCCGGTCAATGCGGGAAAGGGTAAAATGTCTGTAGTACAGAGGATCCTTAAGCCATGACACAGGTGTATACGTGGACTTTACATAGCCCATGGAAGCCATCGCCGTAGCATCATTCTCTCTGGCGTCCGAGTCCGCCTTGTCATCATGCCCTGTCTTGCAGGCAGTGCCAGCGCTGTCCGTCCCGTCTGTTTTATCCTTCTTCCCGGATTTGTCACCTTTACCGGCAGCTCCGGAGTCAGCGTCATTTTCCGGCCATACGACATCCACCCACCTTCCACAGTCCTGCGGCTGTAGTTTACTGTCCCCTCTATCAGTTCCCTCCACTGTACATCCGCAGACATCCGGAGACTGTATCATGCCATTTTTGCCGGTTCCCTCAAGGACACACCTGACGGGATCTCTGTACTGCGTCTTGCCCGTCACTTCATCAATCCGGGCCTCGAATCCCATGCTGCGGCATGCAGCCACAAAGAAAATATCCCTCGAACGGGAATCCGAAATCCTGGAACGCCACACCGTCACCGGAGGTATATATATCCCTTGTGGATTGAGGCTGTCGCAGACCTCGATATTGGCAAGCGTCCAGTCCATAATATGCTCCGGAGTCCAGTCCAAAGAACCCTGCCCCGCTGTCCCATGCTTCCCTGCCGCATGACCGGCCTCTCTCCGCACAGCACCTGCAGAAGTGCTCCCTTTCCGGGCACATGCCATAAGACCTTGCCGTATCTCACCGAAATACGGAAGCAGAGGCTCGTACGAGATGCGCGGACAGTCCCTGTACGGTCTGAATCCCTCCCCGCAATGAGCCATGGCATCCTCAAGCACGTCAGCCCTGACATCCACCATATCCTTGTCGGAAAGGGAAGCCAGCAGCGCTCCGGCATCACACATGTTTTCCGCACAGCCTTCTCTTATACGATATGTTTCCCTGAAAGCCAAGACTGCTGCATTCCCTTTCGGACGGGCTGTCCTGACCGAATCTTCATATGCAAGGCGCAATGCATTCAGACGTACCTGCTCCTCCGTCGCAGTGGACGGGATCGGATTTTCCACGGGAGGAACGATATCGAAGTCCAGCCCGAACTCCTCCCCCTCCCTGCGGTCGAGGACTATTTCAGTCATTTCGCCCGATGCCTTTGCAATTCCGAACCGTCCGTCCTTGTGTGCCCACACAAGCATGTCCCCGATGCCGGTGTCGAGTCCTGCCATCCCGTCAACCCCTGTCACCGTCTTCGCGACCGTATAGAATTCGGCATAGTTGTATATCTTGAACTCTACCGTTGCCCCGGCCACCGGAAATCCTTGCCCGTCAAGTACCTTTACCGAAGTGCGTCTTGTCGGGATATAGCTTTTTATGACATTGATTTCAGTAAACGAATGCGTCCTCCTTATGACATCTTCCGGCCCGCTGTAATCCCCGAACGCAAGAGTATGAAGCAGCATGGCCCTCGAAACAGGGGCATTGAACCATGCGAGATTGAGGACAGGTTCGGGTTCGCAGGCCCCCATGAAATGCCATCCGCCATCTACAAAGACCTCGACCCAGGCATGGTTGTCATCGGTATGCGCCCAACGCGGGGTATAGACCTGTCTTGCCGGGATACCTGCCGCACGCAAGGCCGCAACGGCAAGCACGGATTCCTCACCGCACCTGCCCAACCCTCCGGCAATCGTGCCCGTAGGAGGCAGCGTCCTGGCATCAGAAGGGGCATATGTCGCCATTTCATGACACCAGTGGTTGATTTCCAGGGCGGCCTCCTCTATCGTCATGCCTTTCACCCTTGCACACAGGTCATCGGCATAAATCGTCCTGAAATCATCCAGAGCCTCGTTATTGACCCTGACAGGCAATACGAAATGCCTGAACTCACGCTCCGGAATTTTCCACCCGGCATTCCTACGCACTTCCAAGGCCTTACGCACATTATCCACCCAATATCCGAAAGAATATCCGGTCATGTCCGGAAGAGGCATTGCACTGTAAAGAAATGCCAGATATTCCTTCTCCTCTGCCGTAAGCCCGGCATCTCCCGTCCGGTCTATACCGTCCCTTACGTATTCCGGCAAAGAGGCCTTGACCGTCTCCCACCTGTCACCTGCATCCCCGCAGTCTGCTCTGTCCGGAGCGGCATGCACCGGAAACACACAGGTCATGACTGCCACAATGGCTGTCAGCATATACATCGTCAAATATTGCATCGTATATATAAAATTTAAGGCTAACCCAGCTCACACCACTGAATTAGCCTTTAAAAACGTGCTCCCTCAGGGGCTCGAACCCTGGACCCCAACATTAAGAGTGTCGTGCTCTACCAACTGAGCTAAGGAAGCATGTATTTCAATATGTTGTCGTTCTGTGATCCGTTTGGGGCTCGAACCCAAGACCCCAACATTAAAAGTGTTGTGCTCTACCTGCTGAGCTAACGGATCAATCCTTAGTCCGAACCGGAACAGCTTTTGAGGGCTGTTTCCTAAAACGGATTGCAAAGGTATACCTTTCCCTCCAATTATCCAAATCTTTTTTCTCAAAAAGCACGAAAAATTTTAAAATTTCCCGGCGATGAAGTCATTCCCGACAGCCAAGAGACTGATTCACAGCAAACCTTCGGTAAGTTCTTTCAATATCAGGCTCTCTGAAGACTGTACCCAGGACACGAACTCATTATTAGGCATGAAATTTTCCGCAAAATCAAGCAGAGCCGACAGGTCGAACCTTCGGGCAGAAATTCCGGCGCCGTTTCTCTTGGCATCGAATGCATTGATTTCCTGCTCTATATGCGAAGGCACCATAAGGATAGGCTTCCCGAGATACATGGCTTCGCAGACGGACTCGAAACCGGCCGTACTCGCATACGCCCTGCATCCGGCCATCTGTTTCAGAAATTCCTTGTCATCTATCAGATAGAATGACAACGTATCGTCAATTTTCTTCACCTGTCCCTCGGACCATCTGTCCCAGAAGAACTTCAGGCTGATTTCCGGATGACGGGCATGCCACTCCAGTACATCTTCCGAAAACCCGGAATTCAGCATGTATCCGAGGATATAGTCCCCGTCCGACATCCCTGAGCCGGGGCTGCCGTCGGGATTCCGCAAGGAAAGGACTTCAGTCCTCAACAGCGGAGGCACGACCCTGATCCGCCTGTCCATATCGTCAGGCATTCTGTTGAACGACAAAGCAAGAAGCTTTTTCGAGCCGTACGAATTGATCCGCGACAATATGTTCAGTCCCTCATGTCCGGGATACTTTCCGAGAGGAATCCCGAAATCCCTGTGCAGGAACAGATACTGGTGTCCGATACTGACACAAGGCACCCTGAGCCTGTGACCCATATAGGTGAGACCGACAAGAAGCTCGTAAAAGTTGACGACCACATCGGCACCGGAGGAAAGTATCTGTCTGCGTATTCTCCTTATGCTCGGGAAATATCTCACGAATGCGAATATATTGTAAAGCACCGTGCCGAACATGTTGGGTTTCCTGTTTCTGTGGGACGGACGGAAATTCATGCTGGTGTATTCCATTACATCCGCGGATACGGAACGGAGGAAGAATTCAGGTATCTTGCGTGTCGCACTCGTGCCGACCATGATACCGACGACCTCATGACCGTTTCTCAGGAGCATTTTCTCCAGAGTCATGGCCTGTGTCATGTGCCCGCGGCCTTCTCCCTGAACTATGAACAGATATTTCATCTCAAAATCTCCTTATTGTCCAGTTACCGTCATCGTCCTCGACAAGGGCCGAGAGGGATTCCACCCAGTCTCCCGAGTTGAGATACCTTACCCCTCCTATCATCCTGTCCTCGGGACAGTGCGTATGACCGCATATGACCCCGTCGCATTTATGCGATCTTGCCACATCCACGACCATGTCCTCGAAATCGGACATGGAAGATACGGCCTTTTTCACTTTCTGCTTGATTGCAGCCGAAAACGAATAGTAAGGTTTCCCCCTCCAGGACCTGTACCGGTTGTAAAGCTGGTTCAGTCTGAGCAGGATCCTGTATCCGAGATCCCCGAGCTTCGCAAGCCATTTCATGTTGGAAGAGATATTGTCGAAGATATCCCCGTGCGTCACGAAATACCTGTGGCTGCCGCTCTGCAGTATATAGTCCCTGACAATGGATATGCTGGAAAACGAAAGGGGAACCACATAATCGAAGAATGCGTCATGGTTTCCCACCACATACACGACTTCCGTCCCTTCCTTCTCCATCATCTTCATGATTATTTTCAGAAGCTTTGTGTATTCCGGTTTCCATCTGCTGTCACTTGATTTGCGGAACTGCCACCCGTCGATTATGTCCCCGTTCAGGATAAGCCTGTCGCAATTGACAGAGCTCAGGAATTCGCTCACCTGCAATGCCTTGGACTGCTTGTAACCGAGATGGATATCTGAAACGACCACCGTCCTGTAATGTATGCGCTGCTGTTCCGTATTCATTTTTTCAATGCTGAAAATTCCTTTATGCGCTGCTCTTCCGACAGCCTGCATACAAGCATATTGTCCCCTCTTCGTGCAATTATATACCCGTCAAGACCTTCCGCCACGACCGTGCCTCCGCCTTCAGCATGGACAATACAGTTGCTGCATCCGAACAGTCTCACATCCTCCCCGACCGAAGCATTGCCCGCAGCATCCTGTGCCATGTGCGACCTCACCGCCCCCCAGCTGCCGAGGTCGCTCCAACCGGGATTGTCAGGTATCACATATATGTCATCCGACCTTTCCATAACTGCATAGTCTATGGAAATCCTGTCGCATCGGGGAAAAAGTCTCGACAGTTCGGCCGCTTCCCTGTCGGAATAGAATGACGGGGCCAGTTCATCCATTATACCGGCTATCTGCGGAGCGAACCGTCTCATCTGCACACTGACTGTCTCCGCATTCCACACGAATATCCCCGCATTCCAGAAAAATCCGCCTTCATCAAGATACGCCCGGGCTGTCGCGAGGTCGGGTTTTTCCCTGAAACCGGACACTTTGCTGATTTCACCCTCCGCGGCACCTGCAGCATGGATATAGCCGTACCCTGTCTCCGGCCGTGCCGGAGTGATTCCCATAGTGACGATGCTCCCGCTGCTTTCCGTAAAGTCGAGAGCCTTGCGTACGTCGGAAACGAATTTTTCCCTGTCCATGACAATGGCATCGGACGGCGTGACCACGATGTTCGCTTCCGGATGCCTTGCCGCTATCTTCCAGCAGGCATACGCTATGCACGGAGCCGTATTGCGAGGCTCCGGTTCGGCAAGTATATTGTCGGACGGTATATCCGGCAACTGGGCCTTTACCGTACCGACATATTTCCCGGACGTCACCACCCAGAAATTCTGCACCGGACATATTCCGCTGAAACGCTCTACCGTCAGCTGAATCAAAGATTTTCCCACGCCGAGAACATCGATGAACTGCTTCGGCATGCCGGGCGTGCTCACAGGCCAGAGCCTGCTCCCTATACCGCCAGCCATGATCACTACATGAGTATCCATACCGATAAAATCTGATACAGACCGTAAAGTTATCAAATTTTATGATAAGTGGAAATTGTCAGGACACTTTATGCCATTCCACGGATGGAATCACCGGCGGCACATCCCTTCATGCCGGAACCATGAAACAGCCTCACCGACAGCCTCTTCCACCGGACGGCAACGCACACCGAGATCGACGGCGGCATCTGTCATGACATAATAGTTGCCCGTGCACAGAAGACGCATATTGACCTGCGAGAGTTCAGTCCTTACCCCGAACGTACCGTGCATCCAGTCTCCGAGCAGTCCGGCAGCCATCATGACAGGCTCCGGCAGACAGACACGCAGGGATCTGACTCCGGTACACTCCGCGAGAAGTCTGTAGAATTCCCTGTATGAAAGATTTTCGCCCGCAACAATATACTCCTTGCCCGGCACGCCTTTTACGAGAGCGCTCACTGCCGCAGCCGCCACATCCTGCACGGGGACGAAATTCTTGCCTCCGGGAGGGCAGAACACTATCCTTCTGCGGTATCCTATCAGTATTATACGGCCTGAACCGGGCTTGGAATCATACGGACCTATCATGAACGTAGGGCAGAGTGTCACTATTTCCATCCTGTCCCTGAATTCCCTGACAACCTGCCGGGCCCTTGCCTTGCTCATAGCATATCCGGAGGAAGTAAACGGAGGCATGGTCGGACAGGAGCCGTCCCCGGGACGGTCTTTCGTGCCGTATCCGAATATGTTTGCACTGGAGATGTACACGACCCGGCGGATACCGAGGCTTGCCGCCGTATCCAGAAGATTGTGCAGAGCAATGACATTGACACGGCTGTACTCTTCCTCGGAAGCGTTCTGTGACGTGCAGGCAGCACAGTGGATAACGGCGCTGCACCCTTCCATTGCGTCCGCAAGCACAGTCACGTCGGTAAAATCACCCTCATACAGGCTGATACGGTCAGAGGCTATCCCCCTGTAGGATGCCCTGCGACGCAGCAGTCCCCTGACTTCATATCCGGCCGCAGCAAGTGCGTGTGCGGTATTGGTCCCGAGCAGACCGTTCATTCCCGTAACAAGTACCCTGCCCCTGTATCTGTCACTATTCATATAAAGCTCTTTCATATTCTGTTGTCCTCATCAAGCTCACGGGAAACCACCCGCGACACAAGAGGAAGCCTTACACACGAAGGGACGATGTCCGCAAGCAGTTTGTACATTCTGTTCATCCAACCGGGAATTATGACATCTTTCCCCGAGAACATGCCGTCTATACCGATTCTCGCCACCGTTTCAGGAGAAAGCAGCCCTATCTTTCCGAACAGGCCCTGCCTCTCTATCCTCGCCGTCACATCCCGGTTTGTCTTCATCGGTCCCGGGAGTATCGTACTGACACTTACCCCGGTACCCCGGAGTTCTTCCCTGAGGCCTCTCGTAAAATCATATACGAAACGCTTCGAAGCCGGATAAATGGTCTTGAATCCGATGGGTGACAGCGCTGCCATGCTGGACACATTGAGTATATACCCGCCATTCCCTCCGGAAATGTTCGGGAGCAGCGCCCTGGTCATCATAGTCACCGATGTCACATTCAGATCGATTATATTCTCCAGATATTCATAACTGCTGTCCCCGAGCCGCTGTGTCCCGCCGGCACCGACATTATTGACAAGGACGGAGACCGCATATTTCCGGTTTATTTCCCTGCAAAGATCCAGCAGCCCGTCCCTGTCCCTCATGTCCGTCCCGAATGCAATGCTGCGTGTCCCGAGTCCGGATGCCATCCTTGCCACATTCTCGACTCCCGACCCGGGAAGTGAAAGCAGAATGGTGTCAATACCCCTCCGTGCCAGTTCAAGGGCAAAACATCTTCCCAGACCGGAGCTTGCACCCGTCACTACGGCATAACCTCCGACGAGGGCCGGCATGCCGGCTCTTATGGCTTCATTGCCCGTATCATCCGTTTTCCTGTCCATCAATTCCATTGCGCGAACCGTTTATTTGTAACGGACATGACCTGTCCTGACGGGTTCCATACTATTGTACAAGTAAGTTTCCATACTATCGTACAAAAGTGTCATATTCCTCCGTCAACCACCCAGACCCTGTCCGGATTGTCGTTTCTGAGGGCTATGGTCAGCCGTTCCCTGCCCCCGCCCCGTCTCTCCACTGTCACAGGCACATATACCCCGCAGTATGTCCCGGACCTGAAGGGGCGTCCGATTTTCCGGATCCGGCTTCCTTCATAGCTGTCTTTCAATGCATCAAGGTGGTAACTCCACAATATCTCCTTCAGTACCTCAGGCCGCCACGGATCCATATAATGGAACATCCTCGCCACAGCCTGGACAGGAGTTATCCCGACAAACAGCCTGCCTTCCGGCTCACCGGTAATGTCAACCCAGTCCACGCCTTCCGGTCTGTCGAAAATACCCTCCGGGATCTCCGCATCATATCTTATCCTCTCAAGCTCCATCACCGTCACCGCTCTCCTGCCATCCACCATGTCTATCTTCATTCCGGTAAGTTCCCCGCTCCTGCGGTCGAACTCATAGACCCTTCTCGTATCCGCTTCCTCCGTAGACATATACAGCATATAGTCATTCCGGAAATCCCCCTGTCTCTTAGTGAAGACCGTAACGGTAACCCTGCCCCCGCGCACGACTTTCCTGTAGGATGACCACCTGATGCTGTCCGCGCGTTCCTTCTCGTTCAGCAGAATCGTACAAGGGTCAAGGAATAGTGAGAAATCCCCTATCGTCCCTGTCTCCTGCACTCCCATCTTCGTTCCGAGCATCGAAGGACGGTTCCAGCTCCATATGCTGCTGCCGTCATAGACAGCGACCTTGCGCTGTTTCTCAAGCCTCCATCTTCCAGTCTCCGGTTCCACAGTAAGGGTATGCCGGACAAATCCTTTCCTCGGATCAACATAGGAAAAGTTCTCTCCCGGTTCAGTCCTGACCTTCACTGTCATGGAAAAGGATTTGGAACGGCTGAATATCCCTGCAGCCACATCGAAGACCGTATCAGTAGCCTTCAGGGAAGACATCGGGACGAACAGGAATATTCCTGCGGCTGCAATGGCAGCAGCCAGAGGACCGCAGAAATACAGCCAGCCGTACCGTCTTTTATCCTTCCTGCCGGGAACGCCTCCAGGATGTCCGGCATTGCCTGTACCGTATCCGACAGCAGTCCGTTTCCTCATGGCATGAAACTCCGCACAGTTTTCGGACGCCCCCCCTGCTCCGGTCGCCGGCCGCCCTGCGTGCTCCAAGGCTGCATGCCGGATTTCAGGAGTTTCCCGCTTTGCCCGCTCCATGATCCTCCCCTTGAGGGTACCGGACGCCCTGTACTCTTCTTTCAGCCGGAGCCCTTCAGGCAACGGCATCTCCGGTTCCAGCCCGGTATGTTTCCTTTTATTCTCCATTGCCTTCTCTTTCAAGCTGTTCGTTAATATGCCTTATTCCATAGCGGTAGCGGGACTTTACTGTGGACTCCGAAACCCCTGTCAGACAGGCAATCTCGGTGAACGTCAGCCCGTCATTGCATTTGAGCCTTATCACTTCCGCCTGCCGCTCGGGCAGAAGATCAAGAAGACGCTTCACCCTAAGATACTCCTCCCTTATGTCCCGGTCCTCTTCCTGTATGCAGAGTCCGGCCGCAGCATCGAGAGACACTTTGCTGATCCTGTGCCTCCGGTGCCAGTCCCGGCAGCGGTTCGAGATGGAGCGGAGCAGATAGAATTTAAGGTCTGAAACATGCTCCAGGGCCTCTTCTGAGCGGAAAAGCCTCAGAAGTACATCCTGGACAATGTCTTCCGCCTCCTCCCTGATGCCGGTACGCATATACGCGAACCGAAACAGATAGTCCTGCCATGCATCGACTATCCGTTCCAGCTGTCCGAGCCTTGTCTGCGCCTCCGTCTGTTCCATACATTATATATAGACGAAGATACGCAGAAAAAGATTTAAAAACTGTCCGATTTTTACAAATATTCTTTATCCGGCTTTCCCGGCCCGGCTGAAGCTCACTTTGACTTTGCTGACTGAAATCCATAAATGGTTACGGCTTTAAAGCGCCGGACGCCTTCCGGTTACAAAATGAAACGACGTTTTTTATTCATGCTGTTTTCGGGCCCTTTCCCTGTCATGAAGCCGCATTATCGGATAATTTTGTATCCGGAACCTGTTTTGCCTTTTAAGGCATCGGTTTCAGGACAGTTTCTTACTTAATATGATGTGTCCCGACTATGGACCTTCACCTGGACTTGACAGATAAAATTATGGAATGGACAGTCAGAAACAGCCTGTACGACCGTGAGCGCGAACATGACGCATGCGGCGTGGGAATGCTCGTGAACATCCGGGGAGACAAGTCCCACGAACTGGTGGACTACGCATTGAAAGTGCTGGAAAACATGAAGCACAGGGGCGCGGAAGGCGCTGACAACAAGACCGGCGACGGAGCCGGCATCATGCTGCAGATTCCGCACGAATTCATTCTGCTGCAAGGCATTCCCGTTCCGGAAAAAGGAAAGTACGGAACCGGGCTCGTATTCCTGCCAAAGGACGGGAAACGTCAGGCGCAAATTCTCAGCATTATCATAGAGGAGACCGAAAGGGAGGGACTTTCCCTCATGCACCTGCGCTCCGTGCCGGTGAATTCGGATATTCTCGGCAAAGATGCCGGGGCAAGCGAACCGGACATAAAACAGGTATTCATCACCGGATACGTGCCGGGAGAAAATCTTGAGAGAAAGCTCTATGTTATCCGCAAGAAGATAGAACGGCGCATAGACGACAGCGATTTCTACATGGTGTCCCTGTCCAGCAGAACCATCGTCTACAAGGGGATGCTGTCGTCCACCCAGCTCAGGGAGTATTTCCCCGACCTGACCCAGCCCTATTTCACCAGCGGGATAGCGCTCGTACACTCCAGATTCAGCACCAACACATTTCCCACATGGAGTCTCGCCCAGCCGTTCAGGGTTCTGGCGCACAATGGGGAAATCAATACCATACGGGGCAACCGGGCATGGATGGAAGCGAGGGAAAACGTGCTTGCCACGCCCGAACTGCCAGACATAAAGGCCATAAGTCCGATTGTACAGCCAGGAATGAGCGACAGCGCGTCTTTAGACAATGTCCTGGAATTTTTCATGATGTCAGGCATGAGCCTTCCACATGCCATGGCCATGCTTGTGCCGGAATCATTCAATGACAAGAATCCCATCAGCGAGGATCTGAAGGCATTCTACGAATACCACTCCATACTGATGGAACCGTGGGACGGGCCTGCCGCCCTGCTGTTCACGGACGGCAGATACGCCGGAGGGATGCTGGACAGGAACGGACTGCGTCCGGCAAGGTACCTGATCACCAAGACGGGCATGATGGTCGTTGCGAGCGAAGCCGGAGTCCTCGGGTTCGAGCCCGGTGAAATAAAGGAGAAAGGACGTCTCCAGCCCGGCAAGATATTGCTTGTGGACACTCTGGAGGGCAAGATCCACTACGATTCCGAACTGAAGCATGAACTCGCTTCGGCAAAGCCGTACCGGCAGTGGCTTGCCGGCAACAGGATAGATCTGGACGCTCTGAAAAGCGGGAGGAAAGTGGAAAACAGTGTGAAAGGCTACGATGCGCTGCTGAGAAATTTCGGATATACCAGGGAAGACATAGAACGTATCATCATACCGATGAGCACAAACGGCTCCGAACCGACCGCATCGATGGGCAATGACACCCCGCTCGCCATACTGTCCGGAAAGCCGCAGCTGTTTTTCAACTATTTCAGGCAGCAGTTCGCCCAGGTCACCAACCCTGCCATAGACCCTATCAGGGAAGAACTCGTAATGTCCCTGTCGGAATACATAGGGGCTGTAGGGATGCAGATACTCATTCCGGACGGGAAGCACTGCAAGATGGTCCGTCTGCCCCATCCCGTCCTCAACAACACCCGGCTGGACATATTGTGCAACATCCGGTACAAAGGCTTCAATACAGTGAAACTCCCGATGCTTTTCGAGACGTGCAAAGGCCGCCACGGGATGCAGGCAGCCCTGAACGGGCTGTGCAGAGAAGCGGAACGGGCCGTGAATGAAGGCGTGAACTACATTATCCTGACCGACCGGGGAGTGGATGCGGACCATGCAGCCATACCGTCACTTCTGGCAGTAAGCGCAGTGCACCAATATCTCATTTCCGTACAGAAAAGAGTCCAGACGGCACTGATTGTGGAAAGCGGGGAAATACGTGAAGTCATGCACGCCGCCCTGCTTTTGGGCTATGGTGCAAGCGCCATAAATCCATACATGGCATTCGCCATACTGGACAGGCTCGTCGCGACAGGAGAAATCCAGATGAACTACGACACGGCCGAAAAAAACTACGTCAAAGCCATATGCAAGGGACTGTACAAAGTCATGAGCAAGATGGGCATCAGCACCATACGGTCTTACAGGGGGGCCAGGATATTCGAAGCCATAGGTCTCGGGGAGGAACTTCTCGGGACATACTTCAACACTCCAGTATCCACCATAGGAGGCATCGGCCTGGATGAAATTGTCCGGGACTGCATTGCATTCCACGACAGCGGGTTCAGGCAGCCGCAGCTGCCGGGGCTTCTTCCCCACACCGGACTGTTCTCCTACAGGAAAGACGGGGAAACGCATGCATGGAATCCGGAGACGATCACCATGCTCCAGACTGCCGTCAGGACCGGTGACTACCGGAAATTCAAGGAATTCACCCATGCGGCGGACATGAAACCCTCCCCTGTCTTCCTCAGGGACTTTTTCCGGTTCAAGAGAAATCCCGTCCCCATAGACGAAGTCGAACCGGTAGAGAACATAGTCAGGCACTTCGTGACGGGAGCGATGTCTTTCGGGGCCATAAGCAGGGAAGCCCATGAAGCCCTCGCCCTCGCAATGAACAGTCTCGGTTCGAGGAGCAACACGGGAGAAGGCGGAGAAGACAGTTCCAGATTAAGGGAGACCGTGGACGGAATCCCGCTGAACAGCAAGACCAGGCAAATAGCCTCGGGCCGTTTCGGAGTGACTGCGGAATATCTTGTGAATGCGGAGGAGATACAGATCAAGATAGCTCAGGGAGCGAAACCCGGGGAAGGGGGCCAGCTGCCCGGATTCAAGGTAGATGAAGTGATAGCCCGCACGCGGCATTCGATCCCGGGCATATCGCTCATATCCCCTCCGCCACACCACGACATCTACTCCATCGAGGATCTGTCCCAGCTGATCTTCGACCTGAAGAACGTGAACCCGAAAGCCAGGATAAGCGTAAAGCTCGTTGCAGAAAGCGGGGTGGGAACCGTTGCCGCAGGTGTTGCCAAAGCCAAGGCGGACATCATCGTCATATCCGGGGCGGAGGGCGGCACAGGGGCATCCCCGGCATCATCCGTGAGATATGCAGGCATCCCTCCGGAAATAGGCCTCAGCGAGACTCAGCAGACACTCGTCCTCAACGGATTGAGAGGACAGGTAAGGCTGCAGACCGACGGCCAGCTGAAAACAGGAAGGGACATTATATCCATGGCATTGCTCGGGGCGGAAGAATTCGCATTCGGCACCACGGCACTGATTGTCCTCGGGTGTGTGATGATGCGTAAATGCCATTCCAACAATTGCCCCGTAGGCATTGCCACTCAAGATCCGGAACTGAGAAAACATTTCCGGGGACATTACAGACACGTGGTGACCTATTTCGAATTTCTGGCCAGGGAAGTCAGGGAATATCTGGCAGACATGGGCTTCCGCAGCCTTGACGATATCGTAGGCCGGACAGACCTCATAGAGACGGCACCTGCGCCGGAAGGGAGCAGGGCATCGCATGTCGACTTTACGCGCATTCTGGCGAAAATCGACAACGGATGTGCCCTGCACAACATTTCAGTGCAGAAGCAAGACATAATGAATGTCCGTGACATATCCATCATCAATGCTGCCGGAGAGGCCCTGGAGAACGGGAAAGAAATATCGCTCGAATATGCCATATCCAACACGGACCGGGCTGTGGGTGCCATGCTGTCGGGCGCAGTAGCGGCAAGATACGGCAAAGCAGGACTGCCTTCCGAAACAATAAGCATAAAATTCAAGGGCTCTGCCGGACAGAGTTTCGGGGCATTTCTCGCTCACGGCATCAGTTTCCGTCTTGAAGGCGAGGCCAATGACTACCTCGGGAAAGGGCTCAGCGGGGGAATGATTTCGGTACGGCCTCCGGTGAGAAGCGATTTCGAAGCAGAAAAGAACACGATTGCAGGCAACACCATCCTGTACGGGGCCACCGGAGGAGAAGTGTACATCAACGGAAGGGCCGGAGAACGTTTTGCCGTCAGGAATTCAGGAGCCATCGCCGTTGTCGAAGGTGTCGGAGACCATTGCTGTGAATACATGACAGGGGGACGGGTAGTCGTGCTCGGGGAGACCGGAAGGAACTTTGCCGCAGGAATGAGCGGCGGGCTGGCATACGTCTGGGACAGGGACGGGAAATTCGACTATTTCTGCAACATGGAAATGGTGGAGCTGTCCCTGCTTGAAGATTCCGCCTCCCGGAAGGAAGTGCATGAGCTTGTACGCCAGCACTACCTGTACACAGGCTCCCCGCTTGCGCGGACAATGCTGGACGACTGGAACAGATACGCAGACGAGTTCATCCAGGTGACACCTATCGAATACAAGAAGGTTCTCGCGGAAGAGCAGATGAGGAAGCTGCAGCAGAAAATCGCAGAAGTGCAGCGTGATTACTGATTTTATTGCTATCGATGATTATGGGAAACCCTAAGGCTTTCATGACGGTACCCAGACAAGAGGCGGGATACCGTCCGGTACATGACCGGATACTGGACTTCGGAGAAGTGGAACAGACATTGAACACAAGCGACAGGCAGCTGCAGGCCTCCAGATGCATGGACTGCGGAGTCCCGTTCTGTCACTGGGCCTGTCCGCTCGGGAACAGGCCTCCCGAGTTCCAGGAGGCGGTTTACAGAGGCAAGTGGAAAGAAGCCTATGAAATATTGTCCCTCACCAACGATTTCCCGGAGTTTACGGGAAGAATATGTCCCGCCCCATGCGAGAAAAGCTGCGTGCTGGAACTCGCCATGCACTCTCCTGTCACGATAAGGGAAGATGAAGCCGCTGTCATAGAGGCTGCATTCAGGGAGGGGTATGTCAGGCCCGAAGTCCGTCTCCGGAACGGGAAGAAAGTGGCTGTCATAGGCTCAGGGCCTGCGGGGCTGACGGTCGCCAACCGGCTGAACAGAAAAGGCTATGATGTCACCGTATTCGAAAAGGATGAATACATCGGAGGCCTGCTCCGTTTCGGGATACCGAACTTCAAGCTTAACAAGGCCATCATCGACAGGAGGCTGGCAATCATGGAAGCCGAAGGCGTGAAATTCAGGACGGGATGCCGTATCGACCCGGAAAAGCCGCCTGTGGGATTCGATGCATACTGCATATGTACAGGTACGCCCCAGGCAAGGGACCTCGACTCCCCCGGACGCGGGTTGAAAGGCATATATCTCGCAATGGAAATGCTTTCCCAGCAGAACAGGGTTCTGGCAGGACAGACATTCGCCAAAGACGAACGCATCAGCGCGAAAGGGAAGAAAGTTCTGGTAATCGGAGGAGGCGACACCGGCAGCGACTGCATAGGCACAAGCATCCGGCAGGGAGCCGCAAGTGTCACTCAGATTGAAATCCTGCCCAAGCCGCCCGAAAAAGAAAATCCCTTGACTCCGTGGCCGCAATGGCCCCTGATATTGAAGACCGGCAGCAGCCACGAAGAAGGGTGCGTCAGGAGATGGAGCCTGAACACGACAAGGTTCATCGGCGACAGCAAAGGGAACGTGACCGGAGCCGAAGTGGAGCAGGTCATCTGGAAACACGGGAAAGACGGGAGGCCGGTCATGGAACCTTCAGGAATAAAGGAAGTGATCAAGGCCGACATGGTTCTCCTTGCCATGGGGTTTCTGAAACCCGGGCATCCCGACTATCCGGACAACGTGTTTCTGGCGGGAGACGCGGCCACAGGAGCGAGTCTCGTGGTCAAGTGCATAGCGTCCGGCCGCCAGGCCGCATCCGAAATAGACAGTTTCCTCAGGAAAAGCAATTAAAGCCAGTCATCATGTGCGGAATAGCAGCGATATTCAATATAAAGGGCGACCCGGGACAGTTAAGGGCCACCGCCCTGGACATGTCCAGAAAAATCCGGCACAGGGGGCCGGACTGGAGCGGCATCCATGTGGGCAGGACGGCTATCCTGACTCATGAAAGGCTGTCGATAGTGGATCCGGCGAGCGGAGGACAGCCGCTCTTCTCCTGTGACGGCCGGCAGATACTGGCCGTAAACGGGGAAATATACAACCACAGGGAAATCCGGGAAAAATTCAGGGGAAAATATACTTTCTCCACAGGCAGCGACTGCGAAGTGATACTTGCCCTGTACAGGGAAAAGGGCATTTCATTCCTGGAAGACCTGAACGGCATTTTCGCATTTGCCCTCTACGACGCGGAGAAGGATGATTTCCTCATCGCACGGGACCACATGGGCGTCATTCCACTATACATCGGGAAAGACTCCAGCGGAAGGATATACTGCGCCAGCGAGCTCAAGGCCCTTGAAGGAATCTGTGACAGTTACCGGCCTTTCCCTCCGGGACATTATTATCTCGGAAGTGAAGGCGTGACAAAGAGATGGTACAGACGCAACTGGGAAGATTACGTCAACGTATGCCACAATCCCGCCGATCCGGCATGCCTGCGCAAAGCCCTGGAATCGGCTGTCAAAAGGCAGCTGATGAGCGACGTGCCATACGGAGTCCTGCTTTCAGGAGGACTTGACAGTTCAATAGTTTCCGCCACGGCGAAGAAGTTCGCGGCCAGACGGATAGAATCGGGCGACAGGAATGAGGCGTGGTGGCCGCAGCTGCACAGTTTCGCCATCGGTCTGAAGGGGGCGCCGGATCTGGCAAAGGCAAGGATTGTCGCCAGCCATATAGGGACGGTCCACCATGAAATCAATTATACCGTACAGGAAGGTCTGGACGCCCTGCGTGACGTCATCTATTTTATAGAAACCTACGATGTCACTACTGTCCGGGCATCCACACCCATGTATCTTCTGGCAAGAGTAATAAAGTCCATGGGTGTCAAGATGGTGCTTAGCGGCGAAGGGGCAGACGAGATATTCGGAGGATACCTGTATTTCCATAAGGCTCCGGACGCCCGCGCTTTCCATGAAGAGACTGTCAGGAAATTGTCCAGGCTTCATCTGTACGACTGCCTGAGGGCCAACAAGGCGCTGGCGGCCTGGGGCGTGGAAGGACGGGTGCCGTTTCTCGACAAAGAATTCATGGATGTCGCGATGCGGTTGAATCCTGCCGCAAAGATGTGTCCCGGAAAGACCATTGAGAAAAAGATTCTGCGGGAGGCCTTTTCGGACATGCTTCCTCACGACATAGCATGGAGGCAGAAAGAGCAATTCAGCGACGGGGTAGGATACGGGTGGATAGACGCCCTGAAGGACATCGCGGAGAAAACTGTCCCGGACAGCCAGTTTGCCCGTGCAGCAGAAAGATTTCCGGTAAATCCTCCCCTGAACAAGGAAGAATACGTTTACAGG
Source organism: uncultured Bacteroidales bacterium (assembly GCA_944322585.1). Lineage (GTDB taxonomy): Bacteria > Bacteroidota > Bacteroidia > Bacteroidales > UBA932 > Cryptobacteroides. Next base: position 62,642 of record CALUPB010000001.1, read on the forward strand.
AGCATATTTGAAGAGCATTTCCCGAGTGACAGTGCCGCGGGAAGCGTACCGAGCATTCCGAGCGTGGCGTGCTCCACTGCGGAGGCACTGGCGTGGGACGAGTCATTCCTCGGGAAGAACGACCCGAGCGGACGCGCTGTCTGCGGAGTCCATGAACAGGCCTGCCGTTCATAGGATCCGCACACGCCGGGAAACACGGCCTTTCAGACAGTAACAAAAAACCGGCATTTCAGTTACTGTTTTATCGGCACATGACAAAAACGGCTGAATAATTCATATGCGGAAAAATTTTCCGTCGGAAAACGCCCCGGGACTGTATACGGCATGCGCGATTCAGAGTATTTTTGTATAATGATTGACCGGAACGGCCGGGCCGCTTGCAGACGGGGTTGTTACCGGACATGTAATGCAACCGGTAAAAAAGGAAAAGACTATGGCACTTGTAAATGAAAATTATCTGAAACTCCCGGGAAGTTACCTGTTTTCTGACATTGCAAGAGAAATCCAGTCTTTCAAGAAAATAAACCCTGAAGTCAGACTCATAAATCTGGGGATAGGAGATGTCACGAAACCTCTTCCTGAAGTATGCGTCAAAGCCATGCACAAGGCCGTGGACGAAATGTCGAATGCCGCCACATTCAGAGGCTACGGGCCGGGACAGGGATATGATTTCCTCATCAATGCCATAATCCGCAACAACTACCAGTCCCGCGGGGTAAGTCTCGACAAGTCCGAAATCTTCATAAGCGACGGCTCCAAAAGCGACACCGGAAATTTCTGCGACATCCTCAGCACCGACAACAGCGTAGGGCTCACCGATCCGATATATCCCGTCTACGTAGACAGCAATGTCATAGACGGACGTGCGGGGGACATAGGCAGGGACGGCCGCTGGAGCAATATCACATACATGCCGTGCACCGCGGAGAACAATTTCCTTCCAAGGATTCCCGGCCACCGGGTAGACATAATCTACCTGTGCTACCCGAACAACCCTACCGGCACGGTACTCACACGGGAACAGCTTAAAGAATGGGTCGACTATGCCCTGGCAAACGACACCCTCATATTATACGATTCGGCATATGAAGCATTCATCAGGGACAAGAATATCCCGCACACCATATATGAAATCAAAAACGCGAAAAAATGCGCCGTGGAATTCAGAAGTTTCTCGAAGATAGCCGGATTCACAGGGGTAAGATGCGCATATACCGTCGTCCCGCATGAAGTCAGCGGTGCGCTGTCCGACGATTCGAGGACAAGCCTGAACAAGTTATGGAGCAGAAGGCAGAGCACCAAGTTCAACGGGACAAGCTATATCACTCAGAGAGGGGCAGAAGCCATATTTACTCCCGAAGGGAAAAAACAGGTCAGAAAAATCATCGACTATTACCTTGAGAACGCGAGAATCATGAGAGACGGGATGCAGGATGCGGGACTTACCGTGTATGGAGGCGTTAATGCGCCCTATATATGGCTGAAAACACCGGAAGGCAAGACATCGTGGAAATTCTTCGAATATCTCCTGCACAGGGCGCATGTCATCGGGACTCCAGGCTCTGGCTTCGGGCCGAGCGGGGAAGGCTACCTCAGGCTTACGGCATTCGGGGAGAGATACGACTGCATAGAAGCAATGGAAAGAATCAGACGGAACTTCAACAGATAGATAAACTAAAAATTTGTGTCATGTCAAATCTAAGATTCAAGATGGTGGAGACGGCCTTCGGGAAAAAGCCGTCCCCGGTAAGTGTTCCTGACGGCCGCACATCCGATTATTTCGGGATGTATGTCTTCAACAGGGAAAAAATGTTCAGGTACCTTCCGGCAAAGGTTTTCGCACAGCTGACAGACGTCATCGACACCGGCTCCGCGCTCGACAGGAGCATCGCGGATGAGGTGGCGGCCGGAATGAAGAAATGGGCCGTCGAAATGGGGGCCACACATTATACGCACTGGTTCGCACCGCTTACGGAAGGGACGGCGGAAAAGCATGATTCTTTTATCGAACATGACGGCAAGGGAGGTGTGATAGAGGAGTTTTCAGGCAAGCTCCTCGTTCAGCAGGAACCGGACGCGTCTTCCTTTCCGAGCGGAGGCATCAGGAACACATTCGAAGCCAGGGGATACTCTGCCTGGGATCCTTCCTCCCCGGCCTTCATCGTGGACGACACTCTCTGCATCCCTACGATATTCATAGCATATACCGGGGAATCCCTCGACTACAAGGCTCCGCTGCTCAAGGCCCTGAGAGCCGTGGACAAGGCCGCCACAGATGTCTGCCGCTATTTCAACCCCGATGTCAGGAAGGTATACGCCTATCTGGGATGGGAACAGGAATATTTTCTGGTAGATGAAGGGCTGTATGCCGCACGTCCCGACCTGCTTCTGACAGGACGTACCCTGATGGGGCATGATTCGGCCAAGAACCAGCAGCTGGAGGACCACTATTTCGGAGCCATTCCGTCCAGAGTCACCGCCTTCATGAAAGAACTCGAAATAGAGGCGCTAAAACTTGGCATACCTCTCAAGACAAGGCACAACGAGGTGGCCCCGAACCAGTTCGAACTTGCCCCGGTATACGAGGAATGCAATCTGGCCAACGACCACAACATGCTGATAATGTCGCTGATGCGCAAGATCGCCCGCAATCACGGGTTCCGCGTGCTCCTGCACGAGAAGCCGTTCAAGGGTATCAACGGCAGCGGAAAGCATAACAACTGGTCCCTCGGCACGGACACGGGACTTGCCCTGATGTCTCCCGGCAAGGATTTCTCCAGCAACCTCAGGTTCGTGACATTCGTGGTCAATACGCTTATGGCCGTCTACCGTCACAATGGGCTGCTGAAAGCCTCAATCATAAGTGCCAGCAACGCCCACAGGCTCGGGGCCAACGAAGCCCCTCCCGCCATCATCTCAAGTTTCCTCGGGGCACAGCTTTCCGCCGTGCTGCATCATATCGAGGAAAGCGAAGACGAAAGTTTCCAGACATTGAGCGGGAAAAAGGGGATGAAACTGGACATCCCGCAGATTCCGGAAATACTTGTGGACAATACCGACAGGAACAGGACCTCTCCGTTTGCATTCACCGGAAACAGGTTCGAATTCAGGGCTGTCGGTTCGGAAGCCAACTGCGCGAGCGCGATGATTGTGCTCAATGCGGCCCTGGCAGAACAGCTGACGGAATTCAAGGCCGCGGTAGACAAGCGCATCGCCTCGGGTGAAGAAAAGGACCGTGCCATCCTCAGCGAAATCCGCAAATGCATAAAAATATGCAAGCCGATCCATTTCGACGGCAACGGATACAGCGAAGAATGGAAGGCAGAAGCCGCAAGGAGAGGGCTTGACTGCGAAACAAGCGTTCCAGTCATCTACGACAGCTACCTCACTGAGGACAGCGTGAGCATGTTCGAGAAGACAGGCGTAATGACAAGGAAGGAACTCGAGGCCAGAAACGGGGTGAAATGGGAAACCTACACCAAGAAGATACAGATAGAGGCCCGCGTGCTCGGAGACCTGGCAATGAACCATATAGTGCCGGTGGCCACAGGATACCAGAGTTCACTCCTGGACAATGTCCACAAGATGCACGAGATATTTCCGAAGGAGAAGGCGGACGCCATGACCGTCAGGAACATGGAGCTCATTGAAGAAATCTCGGAACACACGGCCTTCATCAAAGGGCATGTGGACAGCATGACCGAAGCAAGGAAAATCGCGAACAGGATTGAAGACGAAAGGGAAAAGGCCATTGCCTACCACGATACCGTGTTCCCGGCCCTGGATGAAATCCGATATCATATAGACAAACTCGAACTCATCGTCGATGACCGGATATGGACGCTGCCGAAATACCGTGAGCTGCTGTTCATCAGATAATGTCCGGGAGCGGCAGCTCCGGGGGTTCAGGCATTGTCTTCGGCATGACGGGCCTTGCTCCGGTTGACGAGGAAGACTCCGGAAAAAATGAGGACCACGGCCAGAACCTTGAGCATATTGAATGTGTCCATGCCCCAGATGATGGCCACTATGGTCGCCACCACGGGCTGGACATAATTGTACATAGCCACAAGCGTAGGCCTGAGGTATTTCTGTCCTACCGGGACGATCAGGTAGCAGAGGAAAGTCCCGAACACGAGGACATAGGCAAGTTCAGCGTACTCCGTAAAGGTAATGGCTTCCCATCCCGTATAGGCAAGGCTTCTTGCCGACATCGGCAGCATGACTGCAGATGCGAAGGTAAACATCCATTTCATCAGGGTCACGGGAGAATATTTCCGGATAAGATCCCTGAAAATGACGAGGTAGACGGCATAGGAGCACTGAGCGAAAAAACACAGCAGATCCCCCGTCAGGCTTGAAGAACGCCCCGACGGCACACTGGCGTCAGCCCCGGGCATCAGACGGTTGCCGAAGACCAGAAGCAGGGCGCCGCATGCCCCGAGAAGCACGCCGCCAGCCTTTCTCCATGTGACCGGTTCCTTTATGAATATGGCGGCGAAAATCATCGTCACTATAGGAAGAGTCGTGGTTATGATGGACGCATCCACGGGAGAGGTCATCGACACTCCCGTGACATACACGCCCTGGTTCAGCAGAATGGCGAAAAGCCCGGCAAAGAAGAACTTCACATAGTCACCCCTGTCAGTAACCTTCTCTCCTTTCGAGAATATGGACAGTATCCAGAAGAGCGCGGCTGCCCCGAATATACGCACATCGGCAACCAGAAGCGACGAGACTGCATCGGAATTCATCGCCGCCTTGGAAACCGGAGCCATCAGGCCCCACATTATGCTTGCCGTCAGCATCGACACATGACCTATTTTCTGTTCCTTTGTCATAATTTCCGATTTTGAGGGCGCAAAAATACACAAAAAACCGATATTTTTCGTATTATTGTTCCGGTTTGGCAACCATACGGCCGACATGGCCGGGCATCCTGTCCTCCAGCAGGCAGAAAGAACAAGACATTCAATTAATTATAAAAATGATACGTAACATAGCACTTGTAGCCCACGATGCGAGAAAGGCGGAACTCGTAAACTGGGTAAAATTCAATGCAGGTTCCCTGCAGTCATGCCGTCTGTACTGTACAGGCACTACAGGAAGGCTCATAGAGGAGGCACTGCGGGAAGAACTCAGTGACAGATGCCCCGAAATAACGAAACTACTGAGCGGCCCTCTCGGAGGCGATGCCCAGATCAGCGCGATGATAGCCGAATACAAGGTGGACATGCTGGTTTTCTTCTGCGACAATCTTATCATGCAGGGACACCAGAACGATGTGATGGGGCTCGTAAGACTGGCCTCGCTCTACAACGTTCCGTTCGCCACCAATAGGAGCACGGCGGATTTCATCATCTCGTCCCCTCTGTTCCACGATCCTTCATACGAAAGGATCATCCCTGCATGCATTGAGTCTTACAAGAACAGGAAACTTTAGAAACTGTTTTGAATTTTTGGCAACATTACCAATTTTGCGATATAAATTTATAAAAGGATTTCCGGATAGGATTTTAACGGAACAGACAGAAAAAGGGGGACTAGCTGTCCAGCTTGTCCCCCTTTTCATTGTAGAATTCATTCTGCAGGACCGTGAAGTCCGTGACTTCAACGAGTTTGATCTTGCATCTGTACCTGTTTCTCCACTTGTGCAGTATGGAGAAAAGTCCTTTATTGAGATATGCTCCGAGAATGGGACTGACCTTAAGGACAAAAGTCCTGATTCCTTTCTCGCCGACGTAATACGCAAGACGTCTCTCGATGGCTTCGTCTATCACTACGCTTGAGGAAATCTTTCCTGTCCCGTGACATACCGGGCATACTTCCGCAGTATTTATCTCCGTCGCGGGCCTTACCCGCTGGCGGGTTATCTGCATAAGCCCGAACTTCGTGAGAGGCAGCACATTGTGTTTCGCCCTGTCATTCTGCATCAGCTCCTGCATATGCTTGTACAGCATATTCCGGTGCTCTCCGGACTCCATGTCTATGAAATCGACTATCACAATGCCGCCCATATCCCTGAGGCGGAGCTGACGGGCGATCTCTTCAGCCGCATAACAGTTGACGTCATACGTATTCTGTTCTTGCTCCTTGTTCTTGGAGCGGATCCCGCTGTTGACATCGATCACATGTAGAGCCTCCGTATGCTCTATGACAAGATATGCCCCCTGTCTGATCGGGACGACCTTCCCGAAAGAACTCTTTATCTGCCGCGTGACCTCGAAATGGTCGAAGATGGGCTGGGAGTCCCTATAATGCTTCACTATCTTCTCCTGCTCCGGGGAAATCAGTGAAATATACTTCCTTATCTCCTCATACACACTGTCATCATTGACATAGATGTTCGAAAACGAGTCATTGAGGAGATCCCTCAGGATTGTCGTCGTCTTGCTGTATTCAGTGAACAGCAGCTGGACAGACTTTGAACGGGCGAACTTGTTCCAGGACCCTTCCCATTTTTCCACGAGAGAGATTATCTCGGCATCAAGTACGGCTGCATTCTTGCCTTCCGCTGCAGTCCGGATGATGGCTCCGTAGTTCTTGGGAAGTATGTTCCTCACAAGTGTCTCAAGCCTCCGTTTCTCTTCCTTTGAAGAGATTTTCTGGGAGACGCTCACCTTCTCTGCAAAAGGGAGCAGTACAATATTGCGTCCTGCCAATGAAATTTCCGCTGTCAGTCTTGATCCTTTGGTAGATATCGGTTCCTTGACTATCTGCACGATGAGCATCTGTCCTTGACTGAGCACATTCTCGATACGTCCCTCTTTCTCAAGTACCGGACCGATCTTTATGTGGGAATACATCCCCTTCATGTCCGCATTGGGATTGCTTCTCTTGACGAATTCATCGAAAGCCCTGAAATAGAGCCCCAGGTCAAGATAATGCACAAAAGCCTCTTTCTCGTCTCCGATATCCACAAAGGCAGCGTTGAGGGACGGAAGGATTTTCTTCACCTTCCCGAGATACACATCTCCCACAGAGAAACTGTGACCTGCGCTTGACTCATGGTTGAGTTCGATCAGCCGATGATTCTCCATCAGAGCAATCGAAACTCCGTCAGAATTGACATCAACGATAAGATCCTTTACTGATTCCATCCAGGAAATTTACATTATTGGTACAATGGAACGGAGCAGACAATGCTGCTCCCAAAAGTCAGAAAGGCTGACCCCCGGCCAGCCTTTCTCAATCTAACAGACTGCTAAAATGGCAGAGACACTACTTTCTCTTCTTGTGTCTGTTCTTGCGCAAACGTTTCTTGCGTTTGTGCGTCGCCATCTTATGTCTCTTTCTTTTTTTACCGCTTGGCATAATCAGAAAATTTTAAATTATTTTTTTACGATGTTCACAAATACCTTTGCCGGCTTGAAGGCAGGTACATCGTGAGCAGGAATAGTCATCGTAGTGTTCTTGGTTATATTCCTTGCGGCCTTTTCTGCGCGGTGCTTGATGATAAAGCTGCCGAACCCGCGGAGATATACAGGATTACCCTTTGAGAGAGAATCCTTTACGCTCTCCATAAATGCCTCAACCACTGTCTGCACAGTAATTTTCTCAATGCCTGTTGCCTTAGCAACTTCATTTACGATTTCTGCCTTTGTCATAATAATATATTTTAAAATCAATACATAAAAACCGATACAACCGTGCAAAGATAGACATCTTTTTTGGAGATGCAATATTTTTCAGTGCTTTTTGAACAGTTTTTCTCTGTCATATCGGCGAATCAGATGCGCAGGAGCTTATTTCGTAGCAGAATGGAGTGTGGCATAAAGATTGACATACTATGCCGCCGGTCTTTAAACGGGCCCGCTACTGCCAATTTGGCAGTAAGATTATGTATTATATAATAAGGTATAGAATATGAGCAATATCAAAGATATCCTGTCCCCGATGGGCGCTGAAGTCAGCATAATACCTGTAATGCAGGGGGACGGCACCATGAAGGTCAACGAAACCGAACTGCCGGATTCGATGCCGATACTGGCATTGAGGAATGCCGTGCTCTTCCCGGGGACCGTCTACCCGATCACTATAGGAAGGGAGAAGTCTATCCGGCTTATCCAGGATGCAGAGAAAAACAACACTTACATAGGTGCGGTACCGCAACTTGACGTGACGGTAGAAGACCCAAAGAAAGAAGATCTTTACACCTACGGTACTGTCGCCAGGATCATCAAGACCCTCGAGATGCCGGACGGAACGCTGACCGCAATTCTCCAGGGCTTCAGGAGATTCGAAATAGAAGACATAGTCGAATATGACCCGTACATGCTCGGCCGGGTGCATTATCTGCATGACATAGTACCTGAAGAGAATGACAACAACATCAGGATGATCATCGAATCCCTCAAGGAAAAGGCCACGACCATCCTGAAATTTTCTTCCTTTGCACCGAAAGAAGCATCGATGGCATTGAGGTCAATCGACAGTTTCGAGTTTCTGGTCAACTTCATAGCCACAACGATAGAGGTGGAGAACTTCTTCGAAAAAGTGCAGCTTCTCCAGTACACGGAACTGAAGACAAGGGCAATGAAGCTCCTTGCCGTACTCGACACTCAGATAGAGCTTCTGAAAATCAAGCAGGACATCAACCAGAAGGTCAAGAGCGAGATAGACCAGCAGCAGAGGGAATACTACCTCAACAACCAGCTCCGGACAATACAGGAGGAACTCGGGATGGATGACACCGAGGATTTCGACAGGTTCCGCAAAAAGGCGGAAGAGAAGATCTGGCCGGCTTCCGTACAGGAGATTTTCGAGAAGGAAATGGCCAAGCTGGAGAGGTACAATCCGAGTTCTCCGGAATACAGCATACAGTACAACTATATCCAGTTCATGCTCGACCTTCCGTGGGGCGAGATGTCGCAGGACAACCTCGACATGAAGAACGCCCAGAAGGTTCTCAATGAAGACCATTACGGACTCGACACTGTCAAGGACAGGATTATAGAATATCTTGCCGTACTGAAGCTGAAAGGTGACATGAAATCCCCGATTCTCTGTCTGTACGGGCCTCCGGGAGTTGGAAAGACAAGCCTCGGCAAGTCAATCGCGCGTGCCCTCGGAAGAAAATATGTCAGGATTGCTCTGGGAGGCGTGCATGACGAAAGCGAGATAAGGGGTCACCGAAAGACCTATGTCGGAGCGCTTCCGGGCAGGATTCTCAACGGGATACTCAGGGCAGGCACATCCAATCCGGTAATCGTCCTCGACGAAGTGGACAAGCTCAGCAGCGACTTCAAGGGAGACCCTTCATCAGCACTGCTCGAGGCCCTGGATCCGGAACAGAACACCACCTTCCACGACAACTATCTGGACATAGACTATGATTTGTCCAATGTACTGTTCATCACTACCGCCAACGACATATCCACCATACAGCCCGCCCTCCGGGACAGGATGGAGATGATACCTGTCTCCGGATATCTTGCGGAAGAGAAATATGAGATAGCCCGCCACTACCTTATCCCGAAGCAGATCAAGGAACACGGGCTGGAAAAAGGCCAGATGAAGCTCGACAAGAAAGCCATAATGGCCATAATAGAGCAGTACACGAGAGAATCCGGGGTGAGGGGGCTGGAGAAGCAGATTGCCAAGATAGCCAGGGTGACCGCAAAGAAAATCGCCCTCGGGGAACCGCTCCCGGCCACAATAAAGGCCGACAGCCTGAAGGAATACCTCGGACTGCCGGTAAGTTTCCATGACAGGCAGGCCGGGAACGAGGCTCCAGGAGTCGTTACAGGACTCGCATGGACAGCCGTAGGAGGGGAAATTCTGTTCATCGAGACTTCCGTAAGCGACGGCAAGGGAGCCCTCAGCATGACAGGCAACCTCGGGGACGTAATGAAAGAGTCGGCTCAGATAGCCTACCAGTACATCAAGGCCCATCCGCAGATGGCGAAGATGACATCGAAGGAATTCGCGAAGAAAGACCTGCATGTCCATGTCCCTGAAGGGGCAGTACCGAAAGACGGGCCGTCTGCGGGCATAACGATGGTATGCTCCATGGTATCCGCACTCAGAGGCACGAAGATCAGGAGCGGTGTGGCCATGACAGGAGAGATGACACTGAGAGGCCGTGTGCTGCCTGTCGGAGGCATAAAGGAAAAGATCCTCGCCGCCAAAAGGGCCGGAGTCACGACCATAGTCATATCCGAAGACAACAGGAAAGATGTAGAGGATATCAAGGAAATCTACACGAAAGGTCTGGAGTTTGTATATGTACGGACCATCGCTGACGTAATCGGATACGTATTCGGGGAAAAAGCAGAATAAAATCCTTCAGAATGAAAAAGACGGCATTATCTTTTCTCTGCATCGCCGGAGCATGCCTCGTGCCCTCGAGAAGCCTGGCATCAGCCCAGTACAGGGATACAACAGTGACGGTATACACTGCGGGAATGCTCCCGGGCGGCAGTCCCGGGGACACTTCCGCAGTTTCCGGCATAACAGACAGCACGGGAGGCACATGGACTCTCCGCAGGTGCATAGAATATGCAATGGAAGAGAACATCACTCTCAAGAAAAGCAGGATAGCAGTAGAGGAAGCGAAGACAGACATCAGGGCAACCAAAGGCGAGCTTTTCCCGAACCTGTCCTTCGCCACCAGCCAGAGTGTCATCAACCGTCCGTATCAGGAAAGCAGCACTACCGTAAGCGGGACGGAAATCCTTCAGAGCAACTCGAATACAAGCTATACAGGCAACTACGGGCTCAATGCCCAATGGTCACTTTACAACGGAGGACGAATCCGCAAGACCATCCGCCAGAACGAACTCAGTACAAGGATCGCTGAACTCGATGTCGAGAACACGGCCTATGGCATAATGGAGGACATCGCCCAGCTCTATGTCCAGATACTGTACGCCGCCGAATCCGTGGAAGTCAACCGGAACACCCTTGAAGTCAGCATCGCCCAGTTCGAACGGGGGAAGGAACTTTTCTCGGCGGGAAGCATATCCAGAGCCGACTATGCCCAGCTGGAAGCACAGGTCAGCAATGACAGATACCAGCTTGTGACGGCTCAGACAACCTTGAGCGACTATCGGCTGCAGCTGAAACAGCTTCTGGAACTGGACGGAAACAGGGAAATGGATCTCTTCCTTCCGGAAATAGGTGACAGCGACGTGCTCTCTCCCCTGCCGGACAAGGAGGCGGTCTATCAGGCTGCCCTTGGAATAAGGCCGGAAATAGCATCGGGAGAACTGAATGTCGAAGCTTCTGAACTCGGGATAAGGATTGCGAAATCAGGGTACATCCCATCCATATCGGTCAGTGCCGGAATCGGGACGAGCCATACCAGCGGGACGGACTTTACCTTCACGGAGCAGATACGCAACGGATGGAACAATTCACTCGGCCTTACGCTCAACGTGCCCATATTCAATAACAGACAGACAAAGAGCGCAGTCGAGAAGGCCCGTCTCCAGCTGCACACGTCGGAACTGGATCTCCGGCAGGCCCGCAAGGATCTGTACAAGACCATAGAAAATCTCTGGCTCGATGCATGGAGTTCACAGCTGCAGTACACGGCCGCAAAGGAAAAGCTCAGAAGCACGGAGGCGAGTTTCGAGCTGGTGAGCGAACAGTTCGACTGCGGGATGAAAAACACCGTTGAACTGCTTACGGAAAAGAACAATCTGCTCAGCGCAGAGCAGGAGGTACTGCAGGCAAAATACATGGCTGTACTCAATCTCCAGCTGCTGAGGTTCTACTCCGGTCAGGAAATAATGCTTTAGTCATCTGGGCGGAGCGTCCCGGAATGACGTCATATCAGGACAAACAATATAATACACTATACAATGAAAAGAGGGACAAGAAGGGCAATCGTATGGAGCGTCATAGCGATAGCAGTGATTGCCGTCACCGTGCTTCTGGCGGGCAGGAAGAAAGCCATGCAGAAAGTCGAATACGAGACAGCCCGCGTTGAAAGGACTGACATAGCCTACTATGTTACGGCAACCGGAACTATCGAGCCGGTCACGGAAGTCCAGGTCGGCACACAGGTATCCGGCATAATAGCCAGCCTGTACGCTGACTACAACTCGACGGTCAGGCAGGGACAGGTCATTGCCGAGATGGACAAGGTGACACTGGAAAGCGACCTTGCCTCAGCCCGCGCGACATATGACGGCAACCAGGCGGAATATGTCTATCAGGAAAAGAATTTCATACGCAGCAAGGGTCTGCATGAGAAGGCCCTGATCAGCGACACCGAATACGAGCAGGCCGAATATAACTACAAAATGGCAAAGAGTGCCTATGAAAACAGCAAGGCTGCCCTTGCCAAGGCCGAGCGCAACCTTTCATACGCCACTATCACATCCCCTATCGACGGTATAGTGATAGACAGGGCCGTCGAAGAGGGACAGACAGTGGCCGCCGGCTTCGAAACGCCTACGCTTTTCACCATCGCAGCCGACCTTACCAAGATGCAGGTAGTGGCTGACGTGGACGAGGCCGACATAGGAGGCGTAAAGGAGGGCCAGAGGGTAAGTTTCACCGTAGATGCATATCCTGATGACGTCTTCGAGGGGAAAGTCGTCCAGATACGTCTCGGGAGTTCGTCGAGTTCTTCCACAAGTGTGGCAAGCACGACATCGGAGAGTGTCGTCACCTATGAAGTAGTGATTGCCGCAGACAATCCCGACCTCAAGCTCCTTCCGCGCCTGACAGCCAACCTTTCAATATACACGAAAGAGGCGCATGACGTACTGTGCGTGCCTTCAAGGGCATTGAGATTCAATCCTCAGGCAATGGCAGCCAAAGGGGACGAAATAGTCGACTGCCCCGGGACGGCAAAACTTTGGACACGCAGCGGGAATGTATTCACCGCCCATCCTGTCATTACAGGCATCAGCGACGGTATCAGCACCGAGATAACCGGAGGAATAGACGAGGGCACGGAAATAATTGCAGGGGCCAGCTTCGCCGGACTGGAATCCCTTGCGAAAAAGAACTCATTCATGCCGGGACCGCCTCGCTAATCCTCTGTGCGGATACAAGCGGAAAACAGTCCCGCCTTCCGGACCATAGGAACCATTCCATAGGCTACACGTTACATTGAAATGAAAAAAGTCATAGAACTACAGAATATAAAACGGGATTTCGTCGTCGGAGACGAGACAGTGCATGCACTCCGCGGAGTGTCATTCGACATTTCCGAAGGTGAATTCGTTACCATAATGGGAGCTTCCGGCTCCGGCAAGTCCACGATGCTGAACATCCTCGGCTGTCTGGATACCCCCACATCCGGAGAATATCTCCTGGACAGCATCCCGGTGAAGACCATGAGCAAGTCCCAGAGAGCAGTCCTGCGCAACCGCAAGATAGGTTTCGTATTCCAGAACTACAACCTGCTCCCGAAAAGTACGGCAATTGAGAACGTGGAGCTTCCCCTCATGTACAACAGCGGGATAGGCGGTACTGAACGCCGCAGCAGGGCCATCGAGGCTCTAAAGGCCGTAGGTCTCGGCGACCGTCTGAACCACAAGTCCAACCAGATGTCCGGAGGACAGATGCAGCGTGTGGCCATAGCCAGGGCCCTGGTCAACAATCCTTCGGTAATCCTGGCGGACGAGGCTACGGGAAACCTCGACACAAGGACATCCTTCGAAATCCTGGTCCTGCTCCAGAAACTCCATGCTGAAGGAAGGACAATCATTTTCGTCACCCACAACCCGGACATAGCCCTCTACAGCAGCAGGAACATAAGGCTGCGGGACGGACATATCATAGAAGACACTGTCAACACCGACATCCAGTCAGCGGAAAAGACACTCGCTTCCCTTCCTGTAAGCGAAGACGACTGACAGACAACGCACCGGCCGTGAAGGAAACAGGACACGGAACGGCAAGGGAGACCTACAGTAGGAAGCTTCTAAAAAGACGTTAAGATGAATTGGACAAATCTTTTCAAGATAGCACTGAAAGCCATTGCCAACAACAAGACAAGGGCATTCCTGACCATGCTCGGCATCATAATCGGTGTCGCGGCAGTAATAACCATGATCGCCATCGGGCAGGGGGCAAAGCAGAGTATCCAGAAGGAAATATCCTCCATGGGCTCCAATATAATAATGATCCATCCGGGAGGAGACCGCAGGGGAGGCGTACGCCTGAGTGCAGACGAGATGCAGACCCTCAAGATAGAGGACTACGAAGCCCTGCGGAACGAATGCATATATGTCACGGCCCTGAGTCCGAATGTTTCCGCTGCCGGACAGCTGATCAGCGGCAACAACAACTATCCGGCCTCGGTAAGCGGTGTCGGCACCGAATACCTCAAAATCAGACAGCTCGAAATAGCCGACGGAGAGATGTTCACCGAACATGAGGTCAAGTCCTCCGCAAAGGTCTGCGTAATAGGCAAGACCATAGTGGACAACCTCTTCCCGGACGGAAGGAACCCCATCGGGGAGACTATAAGGATCAACCAGGTGCCGCTGCGGGTCGTAGGGGTGCTCGAAGCCAAGGGATACAACTCCATGGGCATGGACCAGGACGAGATAGTCCTCGCTCCCTATACTACCGTCATGAAAAGGCTCCTCGCCGTGACATACCTCCAGGGCATATTCGCGTCGGCCATCTCCGAAGACATGACGGATTATGCCACTGACGAAATAGAGGAAATCCTCCGCAGGCAGCACAGACTCAAGGAAGACGAGCCGGACGATTTCATGATACGGAGCCAGCAGGAGCTCAGCGAAATGATGGACACCACCACGAACATCCTTACCACCCTGCTCGCATGCATTGCCGGAATATCCCTTTTGGTGGGCGGCATAGGCATCATGAACATAATGTACGTGTCCGTGACGGAAAGGACAAGGGAAATAGGACTCCGTATGTCTGTCGGAGCCAGGGGGATAGACATTCTCGTCCAGTTCCTCATCGAAGCCATCCTCATAAGCATCACCGGAGGCATTATAGGCATCATATTCGGCGGCACCATATGTGCATGCGTCAACTGGCTTGCCAACTGGCCCGTCTCCATCCAGACCTGGAGCGTGGTGCTCTCATTCGTGGTGTGCACAGTCACCGGTGTGTTCTTCGGATGGTACCCTGCCAAGAAAGCGGCCGCCCTCGACCCTATCGACGCCCTCCGATACGAATAATCCATTATTTTTGAGCCATATGGAAGTACAGATCGAAGAAAGCTGGAAACGGGCGCTTGCCGGAGAGTTCGAAAAGCCATATTTCAGGGAACTTGTCTCGTTCCTGCATCATGAAAAGGCTTCGGGCATGAAGATTTTCCCTCCGGGGAAACAGATCTTCAAGGCATTCGAACTGACTCCTGTAGACCGGGTCAAGGTAGTCATACTCGGACAGGATCCATATCACGGATACGGACAGGCTGAAGGGCTTTCATTCTCCGTTCCGGAAAATATCCCCGCTCCCCCGTCCCTCCGCAACATCTTTACCGAAATCGAAAACGACCTCGGAATAAGAATGAGCGGCTATCCCCATCTCGAGAAATGGGCAAGACAGGGAGTGCTGCTGCTGAATGCAGTGCTGACAGTCAGGGCAGGGGCTCCGGCCTCGCACAGCAGGATAGGATGGACCGAGTTCACTGACGCCGTCATCCGGTACATTTCAGACAACTGCAGCGGTGTGGTATTCATGCTGTGGGGCAATTTCGCCAGAAGCAAGAAAGCGCTCATAGACACATCCCGCCATTATGTCCTTGAAGCGGCCCACCCGTCCCCGCTGGCAAGGGGGGCGTTCTTCGGATGCAGACATTTCTCCAAGGCCAACAGACTGCTCGAAGCCCAGGGCAAGACACCGATAGACTGGCAACTGTAACCCGTCCCGCCCTGAAGAAAGACAACCATCCACATGCCGGCATGAGACAAGAGCTCCGGCATCTGTATAACAGGATAAGACACGATAAAAATGGAAAAAAGGACAGCATTATTCCCCGGCTCATTCGACCCGTTCACGTCAGGGCACCTCAACATCCTGAAGAGGGCGCTCACAATGTTCGACGAAGTGGTGGTAGCAGTGGGTATAAACATTGACAAGAGAGGCTTCTTCCCTGTTGAAAAAAGGGTTGACATAGCACGGCAGGCCACGGCCGGACTCGAAGGAGTAAAAGTAATCTCATACGACAATCTTACTGTGGACACGTGCCACGCACTCGGCATACGACACATCGTGCGCGGAGTCAGGAACATGATAGATTTCGAGACGGAGCGCTCGATAGCCGACGCCAACAGGGTGCTCGCCCCCGACATAGAGACCATAATAATCCCGACGGCCCAGGAATTCGCCCATATATCATCCTCGGCGGTGAGGGACATAATAAAACATCAGGGCGACACGTCCCGTTTTCTTCCGGAGGGAGTGATTCTCTGATGGCAAAGACATCCTTCATAGCCATCCTGATGCCGGTGATCGTCTTCCTGATTTCATCACCGCAGGTATCTGCCGGACCGGTACCGGACGTCAATTGTCCTGCCGGATTCGCAATTGACTGTTCCGTATCCCCTGACATATTCTCAGCCCTGTACTGTCCGGACCATACCCTGAATACGGACGTTCCGTACGGCAATACGGAGACAGGGTCCGGAAGCAACACGATGACAGGAACCGACGGCAATACGGCCGCTCCGGACAGTACCGCCATGGCTGCCATCAGAAACAAGCTCGAAGAGTATTTCGCCGCACTGGAACGCGAGACGGCAGACACCAAATGCAGGGAAGCTGATTTCATCATAGGCATATGCACAGACTCGCTCACGAGGCAGGCCGTCACGATACTCACATACAGCCATTTCCTGAATTCCCCGGTAATGGGTGACGAAGCCGTCGCCATACATGTTTTCGACAGATGGATCTCCGACGGACCGGTGAAGATGTACAGCGATGCCGACTATTTCTCGGCCAGGCTCTTTGCCGAAACCAACAGGAACTCCCTGATAGGATGCAAGGCACCGGCTCTCGGACTGCATTCTCCGGACGGCATTCCTACTGTCATTTTCGGGAAGCGCTCCGATAATCTGTCCGGGGACACACTTTCAGACGCCGCGGGCGACAGAACGGTACCGGACGGCAAACCTGTCCCGGAACATGACAGCGGGCCGGATGCGGGATATCAGGCCACACCGGCAGCAGAACCCGGGTTATACAGCATATTGTATTTCTACGACACCGGATGCGCCAAATGCAAGGTGGAAAGCATCCTGCTCAGGAATCTGCTCGGAGACGGCAGGTTTCATGTCAACCTGTTTGCAATATACACCGGTACCGATGCAGAACGGTGGAAAGGATACCGGGAGCATGATCTGGACATCGATACACCTCAAGTGAATGTCATCCATCTGTGGGATCCCGACATGACATCGGACATGGCGGTGAAATACGGCGTCATCCGGACACCTGCAATATTTCTGACGGCGCCGGACAGCACCATAGCGGGCAGAAGGCTCGATGTTCCGGCCCTGGAAAATCTCCTTGACATCAAGACCGGACAGAAAGAACTGGAATACGGCAGCGACGAAGCCATGCGATTGTTCGAGAAGACATTCTCGAACATGAAGGCTGCCGGCAAGACGGACTGCAACGCGGTGGCCAGAGTCGCAGAACATATCTACGGCAGGACATTGACGGCAAAGGATACCGTGCTGTACAGACAGATGACCGGAGACCTGCTGTATTTTCTCACGAACAGGAGAGAAGAAAAGTACAAATGCGGCACGGCCGCCTTCCTCGACAGATATATCCTGACGCGTCCGGACATATGGAACACTTCAGACGATACGCTCAAAGTCGTCAGTCTTGCCCGGATGCTCAAGGGACTCGATTCCCTTTGTACGATAGGACAGAAGATGGCGGATATCACCGTGCCGGCTACTGTAAGGCGTCGCTCCGGAGACGGCATCGTCTCCCGTCAGGGCAGGGTCAGACTGTCGCGACTGAAAAACACTGCGGTCATTTTCCATACGGAAGGATGTCCGGTATGCAAGGCAGAGACAGCGGCAGCGAATTCCCTCCTGCTCCGGAAAGGACGTATATCCGCACTTACGGGAGGCTGCGGATTCCCTGATGCTCCAGAAAGGACGTATCTCCGCACTTACGGAAGGCTGCGGCAGCATACCGGTACACGGGACATTCCGGCCCCGGCTGGCGTCAGGGAACGGAAAAACGGCCGGAGCATAAGGATACGGAAGACGGTACTTATAGATATGGACGGGATATGGAACACCTCTCCCGCTTTGGCAGAAGAAATCATGCGCAGCTTCGACCTCTCCTCACTGCCGTTCATCCTCGTCACAGATTCCGAAGCCCGCGTCTACCGCAAATATGTCAGTCTTTTATAAACCAGTTACCGATGAATACATTATCCAGAACCATCATTGCAGCGACAATGGCTACGGCCATGTACACAATCTCTTTCAACGCAATGGCAGACGAGGGGATGTGGCTGCCGTCACTCATATCGCAACGTATCGGAGACATGCAGGCCAAGGGCTTCAGACTGACAGCCGAAGATATCTACAGCATCAACCAGGCTTCTCTGAAAGATGCCGTAGTCCTGTTCGGCAGCGGATGCACCGGCGAGCTCATCTCCCCTGAAGGTCTGCTGATTACCAACCACCACTGCGGATACGGACAGATACAGAGACACAGTTCCGTGGAACACGACTACCTGCGTGACGGCTTCTGGGCAATGAGCAGGGAAGAGGAACTGCCCAACGAAGGACTGGAAGTACGGTTTTTAGACAGGATGGAAGACGTTACGGACATCGTTCTGAAGGGATATGAAGATGGAATGTCCGAAGAACAGAGGGATTCCCTGATAAAAGCCAATTCCGTGGAGCTGATCGACAGGGCCTCAGCCGGAGGCAAAGGACTTGAAGCCGATGTGGAGGCTCTTTACTACGGCAACCAGTATTTCCTTTTCGTCTACCGCGTGTTCAGCGACGTGCGCCTGGTAGGGGCTCCGCCTTCCTCCATCGGAAAGTTCGGAGGCGACACCGACAACTGGATGTGGCCGAGACACACGGGGGACTTTTCCATATTCAGGATTTATGCGGACAAGGACAACTGCCCTGCCGGATATTCCGAAGACAATGTACCATACCGTCCGAAAAAATATTTCAGCATCTCCACCGGAGGAGTCAGTGAAGGTGACTTCACCATGGTCTACGGCTTCCCGGGAAGGACAATGGAATATATAACATCCGGGGCCGTACGCTATATCTCGGAAATCTCCGACCCGCACAAGATCGCACTCAGAAGCCTGCGGCTGGACATACAGGACCGGTACATGTCCCAGAGCCAGGCCGTACGCATCCAGTATGCCTCCAAAAACGCTTCGGTCGCAAATGCATGGAAAAAATGGCAGGGAGAAATGCGGGGAATACGGAAAATGAATACTGTAGCCGTAAAACGGGCATACGAAGAAAGATTCAAGGAATGGGCTGAAGGCACACCGTATGAAGGGATATTGGAGAAACTGGATTCTCTCTACTGCCTTTTGGAACCGTACGCCTTTGCCGCAGACTATTATATGGAAACGGCAAGAACCGTGGAACTCTCCAGGTTCGCGACAGAATATGCCGGTCTGCAGGCCCGGTCGATGTTGACATCCTCCACAGACAAGGCGGAAGAGTTAAGAAAGAATATGAAAAAGCTGGCGGCTGCGTTCTACAAGGACTATTACCTGCCGATAGACAGGGAATCATTCGCAGCCGTAATGGAAATGTTCGACAGGAATATGCCGGAAGACTTCAAACCGGACTATTTCAGGAACATGCTCGCCCGGTACGGCTCTACTGAAGTATGGGCGGACAGTCTGTTCGGAAATTCCCTTTTCGCCGACAGCACGAGACTGCACCTGGCGCCATGGAACGTCACGACCGCAGGCAATGGTACCGCAGACAACAACACCATGGGCAATGAGACTGTCGGCAACGGTACCGCAGGCAACGATACCAACAACGGGACCATAGGCAACAATGACCCCACAGGCAACGGCACCTCAGGCAATGACACTGCCGGCATCATTCTGCCCTCCGGAGATCCTGCCGTGGAATTCGGACGTGAATTCAAAGACTGGTATGATGCCTGCATAAAGCCGGTTACGACCAGACTCAACAGGGAAATCAACCTGCTGTACAGGGACTACATGAAAGGACAGATGGAGTTCGCCGCCTCCGTAAAAGATGGTATTACGGACTCTGACCGTACTCCGGAATCTGATGGGGCCCTGGATTCTGTCCGTACTCCGGGATCTGACGGTACTTTGGGATCTGACTGTACTCCGAAATCTGACAGCACTTCTGTATCTGATGGGACTCCGGACTCTTCTGAACGGGCATCTGTAACCGCCGGCTTCTACCCGGACGCCAACCTGACACTCCGTATCGCATACGGGACCGTACAGGGATACTCCCCTGCCGACGGGACATGGTACCTGCCCGTATCAACTATGGAAGGAATAATACAGAAAGACAATCCTGAAATATTCGATTATAACATTCCCCAGAAACTGAGGGATATCCATGCAGCAAAAGACTACGGGCGATGGGCGGTTACGGATGCAGCCGGCAATACGACCGTCCCGGTCTGCTTCATAGCGACAAACCATACCTCGGGAGGCAATTCCGGAAGCCCGGTCATCAATGCAGACGGCAATCTGATCGGCATCAACTTCGACCGGGTATGGGAAGGGACTATGAGCGACATCGTGTTCGACCCTGACCTGTGCCGGAATATCTCCCTTGACATCCGTTATGTCCTCTTCATTATCGACAAGGTAGCAGGGGCCGGCCATCTGCTCGATGAAATGACCTTAATCGAATAGTGAGCCTGCACTGCGAACGCATTATTTTAATAATTTATTATAAATCACCGTATTACAAAATATCCTTGTTCTTAGGACCTTCGTTTTGAGGGTGACTGCGAACAAGGATATTTTATATAATATTATATTTCAATTATTTACGGCAAACGGTATGTTCGCGGTGCTTGCCGATTGTCAGGAGATTGACGAGGAGGGCAAGGGCGAGAAGGGCGAAGACAAAGGAGCAGATCCGTCCCGTAAGGTCGCCATGTGCCACGAAGAAAGTAATCTCATCATTGCGGGACACGTAACCGTGCAGGACATCTTTCTGCCACCATGGTGACGGGTCATGTATCCCGCCTCTCTGGTCTATGAAACATGAAATGCCGGTATTGGCACATCGGGCGATGCTCCTGCGGGTCTCTATGGCCCTCAGAGACGCATAGCTCAGATGCTGCCGGTACCCAGGAGTATTGCCCCACCACGCATCGTTGGTGATTATCGTCATCAGTTCCGCCCCTTTCCGGACATAGTCCGTATAATACTCTCCGTAGACAGATTCGTAACATATGGCACAGCCTAACGTAACCGTATCGGACGGGGATACGCAGTGCATCACCGATACGGTATCCTGTCCCACGCACCGCCCCATCACTCCCCCGAGCCAGTCATCCACCTTGCAGAACACGGCCGGATACGGAGTCTTCTCGACGGCTACGACAAGCTTGTTCTTGTGGAAGATTTCCGTTCTCCCGGAACCGTCCACCATAAGGGCCGAGTTATGCGACTCCATCCAACGGCCGTCCCTCATCTGCCTTGCCGTATATGAAGGACGTTCCGGAGACTTGAAAACAGAATATGAAGACGCACCGAAAAGCATATTCACTCCCGGCCTGTCCTTGAGGAAAGAGACGAACCTTCTCCATGTGACGCCCGTAGACCAGTCTCCCACGATTACGTCATTTGTAAATGTCTCCGGAGCGAGCAGCAGTATCGGATGACAGTCCTGACCGCCATCAGCCTTCCCCGGTTTCCGGGCATCAGAGGTAGCCGGCAACTCCGGTCGGACGGCATCTTTCCCCGACTCTGCCGGCCCGGCGGCAGCAATGCCGGATGGTCCCGCAGCAGCAATACCGGATGCCCCTGTAGCAGCAATGCCGGATGCCCTCATAGCAGCAACGCCGGACGGCTCTGTAGCAGCAACGCCGGATGCCCCCGTAGCAGCAACGCCGGACGCCCCCGTATCTTCCTCCACAGACACGGCTGCATCAGGAAAATCTTCTGCCGGGAGAACCCTGTCCATCTGGTCGAGGATAATGCTGTTCTGCTGCTGCTGCGTCAGGGCCTGGAACTTGTTGTACGGGTCTATGTTCGGCTGGAAAACATAGACCTCCAGCGGTTCTCCTGAATTTTTCTCCTCATATGAATTCCATATGACCGACGACCAGACGAACGGTCCTGCAAAAACAAGTACGGTCCACACCGCAGCCGCAATCCTGGCCTTGACATTCCATCTTGCCAGACTTCCGTCCGAAAGGGCTACCATAAGGCCGAAGACAGTAAGGTTGGCCGCCCATATCCACAGGGAACCTCCGAGAGTTCCGGTATATTCATACCACTGGATGGAACCTATGCTCCTTGCGAAGGAATTGCCCAGCACAAGCCACGGCCAGGATATGTCAGCGTCGAAATATGCCCTCTCCCAGGCTATCCACATGACCATCAAGAACATATAAGGAAGGACACCTTTGAAATGTCTTTTGCTCAGCCGGAATACGCCGAAAATCAGGGACATCTGCAGAGCATTCGCAAGCACTGCGAAAATACCGCCCCCGACAGTCGCATTGCATACCCAGAATGTAGTAAATGCATTCCAGAGCACGAATGCGGAATAGTGCCAGACCCATACCCGCTTCACACCTGTGATGGATGCAATCCTTTCCATGCACAGAAGCGGGACAAACCCGAACAAGGCGAAAAAGCCGCAGTGCGGCACAAGAAACGGAATGGACATCAGAACCGCGAACAGCAGCGCCAAAGCCCACAGGAGGATTTTCTGTCGTTTCATATCATAATCTTGACATTGCCGGCCTGCCGGCACACATAACTCATGTTTTGCAAGTTCATAATGGACTTTCGCAAATGCGAAAGTAAAGTTCTTTATTCCGGACAGGCAAAGATACGAATTTAATGATTATTTTTGTGGGATTTTTGTTAAACGGATAGCTGCCGGCAGTATATGTTTCCAGACATTCTGAAAGGCTTCATAATAGGGATCTGCGCATCTGCTCCTATAGGGCCGATCGCTATCCTCGTTATCCAGAAGACTTTGAGCAAGGGACACAAGGCAGGTTTCGTGACAGGAATGGGAGCATGCATCGTGGACACAACATTCTCGGTGATCGCCCTGTTTGCGCTGGCGATAGCCCAGGCATTCATCGATGAGCACAAGGAACTGATATTAGTTGCCGGAGGCATGCTGGTTGCCGTGATAGGATGGTTCATGATGAGGTCTGATCCGTTCAGGAAACTCAGGAAAGAGGACAGTACAGGCATATCAGTCAAGGACTTTCTGCAGGCCATAGCAATGGGGTTCTCAAATCCCGGAGCCATACTGGTGATATTCGGTCTTTTCGCATTCTTCGGGATAGGACCGGAAAGTCCGGGAGAAGAATGGAGCGTACTGCCTGTCATTGCCGCCGTATTTGCCGGTGCCACGGCATACTGGTTCTGCATAACGGCAGTGCTCGAGCATTTCCGCAAAAGGATACGGCTCGGCAGCATATTGTGGATCAACAGGATTACGGGAATAACCGTCATTCTGATAGGCCTGGCGCTGTTGGGGGAAGGTCTGTACAGGGTGGTTTTCCTCGGCATACCCCTCAACTGAAATTAAAAGGACTGAATAAAACAACAACAGCTATGGAACCTTCAAAAGTATATTTCACGGACCTGAGGACTACCCCGGGCAACGACATGATGACCAAGCTCGTCAGACTGGTAAAGAGGGCAGGCATAGAGAATATCGATTTCAAGGGCAAGTTCACTGCAATCAAGATACATTTCGGTGAACCGGGCAATCTTGCATATATCCGCCACAACTATGCGGCCGCCATCGTCGACCTGCTCCGCGGACTCGGGGCGAAAGTGTTCCTGACAGACAGCAACACCCTCTATTCCGGAGGCCGTTCCAATGCGGTAGATCATCTCGATGCCGCAATGAACAACGGTTTCAATCCGATCGGGGCACACTGCAACGTAATCATAGCCGACGGACTGACAGGCACCGACTACAGGGAAGTACCCGTGAACGGGAAATACTGTCCTGCCCCGAAAATCGGTGCCGCAATAGCCGATGCCGACATAATCATATCCATGAACCATTTCAAGGGACATGAGCAGACCGGATTCGGAGGTGCGCTCAAAAATCTCGGAATGGGCTCGGCAAGTGTCGGAGGCAAACTGGAACTCCACTCCTCCTCACAGCCCGTAATAGACGAAGCCGCATGCATCGGATGCAAAGTGTGCGAGAAATACTGCAGGCATGATGCAGTCAAGGTAACTGACAGGAAAGCCCATATCGACTACAGCAAATGCGTGGGCTGCGGCCAGTGCGTGGCCGTCTGCCAGCATGGAGGGGCCGTAGTGAAGGACTGGGACTCGTCCGAGACGCTCAACTACAAGATTGCCGAATACGCACTCGCGGTCGTACAGGACAAGCCTCATTTCCACATCAGCTTCATAATGAACGTGTCGCCCAACTGCGACTGCTGGAACCACAACGATGCAGCTATCATCCCGGACCTCGGAATTGCCGCATCATTCGACCCTGTGGCCCTGGACTGCGCCTGCGCGGACATGGTAAAGGCAGCTCCAGTACTGCCCCGCAATATCATAGCCGACATGGACGGAAAATGCCGCCACACCCATGAAGGCGAGGACAAGTTCCATATCGTACATCCGGACACCAAATGGGAGGCGGCCGTAGAACACGGGGAAGCCATCGGGCTCGGGACACGGTCATACGAGCTGATATTCATAAAATAAACATGGAGGTCGGCCCAAAAGTTGGAATTCCAAGGCTTGAAAAGATGAGGAAACCGCAGTGTACCGGTGTACATGAGGATTTCCGAAGCAAGCGCAACGCAGACGTACCCTTTTGGGCCAACCTCGCCATTATGGTGTATCACCAGACAATACCATAGGAGAATAACAAATATACAAACAATGAGCATCAACGGTTTTTTCAGGAACTGGATAGTAAAGAACATCTTAGGAGCGATACTCCTCATCACCGCACTCCTGATTGCGGCATTCTTCCTTCTGAAGGTCGTGACAAAACACAATCAGGAACTCGAAGTCCCCGACTTCAACAACATGACAGTTGCAGAGGCGGAGGCGACCGCGGCCCTGCACGGGATGAGGGCGGAAGTGGTGGATTCCGTCTACGTAAGGCGCATGGCAAGGGGGACAGTGTTCAAGCAGAATCCGGAAGCAGGTTCCATGGTCAAGAAAGGCAGGCGTATACTCCTGACAATCAACGCCGTGCTACCAAAAAGCATAACGATGCCGGATCTCGTGGGATATTCCATGAGGCAGGCCAAGGCCGAACTCATGTCAAGAGGTCTCCAGCTCGGCAAGCTCATCTATGTGAATGACATCGCGACCAACAATGTCCTCAGCCAGCTGCACAACAATTCCGAGATAGCACCGGGAACGAAGATAGAGAGCGGAGCCGTCATCGATCTTGTGGTAGGGCTGAACGACACCGACAACATTACATATATCCCATATGTCATAGGTTCGAGATATATGAATGCTGTCAACTCAATTCATGACAGCTCTCTCAACATAGAGGCCCTCCATTTCGACAATACCGTAGCCGATTATTCCGACTCATTGGACGCGGTCGTATACAGGCAGCTTCCCGAAATGTCGGAAGAACCGTACAGGATGGGCTCGTCCGTGACCCTCTACCTCACCAAAGACATGAACAGGGTACCGCCGAGACCGGAACAGGAAACCGTCATCGAATGACACCGGCCGCCGTAACATCTTATTCACGCTTATGACACTGGAAGGATACAGCCCGGAAGAATTTTGCGGAGAAGAGCCTTTTGAAGATTTCGACCCGGCCATTGCCGGAGACGAGGTGGAATACTCCGATGAAGAACAGGAGATGTTCGAACATTTCCGGTTCGAGATAGACAAGGGACAGGCTCCCATGAGGGTGGACAAATACCTGGCCACCCACATGGAATACACTTCACGGCACCGTATACAGTGTGCCATACGCCAGGACTATGTAAGGGTCAACGGCAGGGTTGTCAAGGCCAACTGCATAATACGCCCGGGAGACACGGTGACATTCGTGATGCCGTACCAGAGGAGGGGTCTGGAAATACTTCCGGAGAACATTCCCTTGGACATCATATATGAAGACGAAGACCTTCTGGTCCTGAACAAGCCGGCAGGCATGGTCGTGCACCCGGGACACGGGCATTTCTCCGGGACACTGGTCAATGCCCTCGCATACCATCTCGGCATCAGCCAGGGGCCTGACGCACAGGACGAAAGAATGGGGGTGCTGGTGCACCGTATCGACAAGGACACATCCGGACTGTTGGTAGTGGCCAAGAATGACGAGACCCAGCTCAACCTTGCAAGACAGTTCTATGTACACTCGATAGACCGCAGGTATACGGCCATCGTCTGGGGGAACATCCGGGAAGATGAAGGCACCATAGAAGGCAATATCGGACGCGACCCCTCAGACAGGATGAAATTCCGTGTATTCCCCGACGGGGACAGGGGGAAGAGGGCCGTCACACATTACCGGGTATTGGAAAGATTCGGCTATGTGACAGTTGTCGAATGCCGTCTGGAAACCGGCAGGACACACCAGATAAGGGTCCATTTCAACTATATAGGACATCCGCTGTTCAACGACGAAAGGTATGACGGCGCCGAAATCCGGAAAGGTACCATATATGCCAAATACAGACAGTTCATCAGCAACTGTTTCAAGCTCCTGCCGCGGCAGGCCCTCCATGCCAGGACACTCGGCTTCATCCATCCCCGCACAGGAAAGCACATGCAGTTCGACTCTCCCCTGCCGGCCGACATGCAGGCCCTTATAGACAAATGGCGCCAGTACGCCCGCAACATGCCTCCGGAAGAAGAATAAACCGTGCAAGGCTGCTGCAGCGCGGACATGCCTGCCTTTACGGTCAAATCTGCTTGTCCGGACGATATGGAAGCCAGACAAGCATCCGTCCGGGACTCCGGTTATCCCACAGGAAATACGGAATGAAAGTCATGCCGTGTCCAGCGTCCGTCGCCCTGATTACATCTATGCCGCCAAGCATATCGGGCGCCTTTTCCACACTGAATTCCGTATCCGGAGACAGGGACAGTGAAGAGAAATCCGGATTGTCCGTTTCCTCGGCGCAATATACGAGAGGCCCGCGCCGGACTGCACGTTTACCGGCATCGGCCGTCACGCGAGGATCCGCACTGACCATCTCAACAGGCATATCCATGTCCAGAACTATCTCATCGCCGGACTTCCACCGGGGTATGACGGCATATCCGGTCTCAATCCGCGGATTGACAGCCGAGCCGTTGACGGACACGGTCCATTCCCTGCACCATCCGGGAATCCTTATCCTCAACTCCTTGCCGGTATTCCTGCCGCCTTCTACGGTAATGGTGACTTTGCCGTCCCACGGATAATCCGTCTCCTGGGTTATCCTGACAGGTTTGCCGCCTCCTTCCGTAGCGAATTCCGCAGTCCCGCCTATGAACAGGTTCACCCATACGGCATCATCGGAAACCCCGTAGACATAATTGCCGACAGACGGGAGAAAACGGGAAATCTGGCTCGGACAGCACGCAGTCCCGTACCAGCGCTGGCGATGGTGGGTCCCCTCCGATTCGAGAGGATTGACATAGAAGAAGGTGTCGCCTTTCAGGGATACTCCCGAAATGACTCCGTTATACATGGCCCGCTCCATGACATCAGCATATTTGGAATCGCCTGTGAACTGGTTCATCCTGTGGTTCCACAGCACCATCCCGACAGAGGCGCATGTCTCGCAGTATGCCTCAAGGTTAGGCAGGTCATAGTCTTCCGTAAAGCCTTCGTTATGGGCGGACGACCCTATTCCGCCGGTAATGTACATGTTCCTAAGGACGACATCGTCCCACAGGCGGTGCAGGGCATCGACATAGCCGGTCCAGGGAACCAAAGCCGCCACATCCGCCATGCCGCAATAGAGATACATGCATCTTACGGCATGTCCCGATATGTCCGCCAGTTCCTTTACAGGTACGGCATCCTGATAATATTCAGTGCTCCACACGCCTCCGTCGGGTCCCTTGCTGCCATAGCCGTGTCCCCTCTCCTCCAGGAGCCAATAGGCGAAATCCAGATATTTTTCCTGCCCGGTCACACCGTAAAGTTTCACCAGGGCAAGTTCGATCTCCTCATGGCCGGGTACCCAGTGCCTCTTGTCCGGGCCGAATACCGTCATCATATAGTCAGCCATCCTTTGCCCGACATCGAGAAGGGTACGCTTCCCTGTAGCCTTGTAATAGGCTACCCCGGCTTCTATCAGATGACCGGCACAATACATCTCGTGCCTGTCCATATCGGTCCATCTCCTGTCAAGCCCGGTCAGGGTGTAATAGGTGTTGATGTAACCGTCATCAAGCTGCGCTCCCGCAATATGACCGATCCACTCATCCGCCTTGGCCTCAAGGGCGGGATCGGGATTCACGGCAAGACTGTATGCCATACCCTCCAGTGCCTTGTACACATCGGAGTCATCGAAGAAAATGCCGGAATGCTGTCCTTTCCGCGCGGAAGCATTGATGAAATTCTGCATTCTCCCTGTAGAATCCTCTATCTGGGCAATACAGGCCGGCAGGACAGCCTCCTTATGCTTTTTAAGCTGCACGGACCAGAACCCGTCATCAATTGCAACATCCGTAAAATCCACCTGCCGGATCATTTTCGAAGATTCCGGGGTAACCCTGCAGGCCGTCGTCAACAAGGCCGCACATACGGTAAGCCAGAAAATGTGTTTCATGGTATATGAATTTTCTTCCAAGTACTGAGGAACTGATAAACAATGGCAAGTTATTAAAAAAATGCCTGATTCCAAAGGGGAAAAGGGGGACACCCGAAAGTCAAAGGACTGACTGACTTCCATGGAGCCGGGAAAGGCTGCGTGAACTCAAATGACAGCGGATGCCGTGAAGTTCCGCACATCACCGGAATGTCCGGCTATCTTCTCGGAGGAGGTCCCATAGGGCCGCGTCCCGGACCGCCAGGACCGCCGGGACCGCGCTGGCCGTTACCGTTGAAGTTGCCGAACCGGTAAGTCAGCGAGAGGATGATATAGCGGCCGAGGGTGTTGTTCCTCGTCTCCTGGTGATAGTTGGAGGCATCGGTCACATTGAGGTTCTTCGACTGGTTAAGGATATCGTATGCCTTCAGTGCGAGGGTGAACTTGTCCTTGAACAGCAGTTTGTTTATCTCGGCATTGATAATGAATTCATCATCCTGCGGAGTGGTGTATCCCCTGTACCAGTTGTAGTCAGCATCGGCAACGATTCCGAAACCTTCCGGCAGCGTCCAGTTCATGGACATGTCCACCTGGTTGTTCCACGTCGCGCTCTGGTTGTATTCGGTCACAGAATACCATGACTTGGACATCCTTGTCCGTCCGCCGAGATCTATCTCCACCAGATCGTTCCTGTAGGTGAAACGGAGTCTCTGGGTGAATGACAGTGAATTGGTCTTCGATTCCTGGAAATAGTCCAGCAGGCTGTAGTGCATGGATGCCGGGTCGGAATGGTCAAAGAAATCCCTGTGGAAGGCCTCATAGTCCATTGTCCCGTCATCCGCATTATAATACATCTCCGTGAAGGCATCCGCCTTCCCGTTTTCTGTCCTGCCGACATAGGACAGGGAATTGGAATACCGGAAATTCGTCATGGAGAATATGGAGAACTGGGACTTGGCAATCGGGCTGTTGATGGAGAACCGCATGTCCGCGTTTCCCGACACCGGCCCGTTGAGAGGCATCGAATACTGGACCCCGTCAGTATCGTACCACAGGGCATTGGTGATGCCGTTCTGGACAAATCCTCCGCCGACACGGGAATTGATTGTCAGGAAAGTGTCCGTATCCGTATAGCGGAACATTCCCCGGATATTATGGTTGAAATACGGTTCGAGATAAGGGTTTCCGAAAGACAGGTTGAGAGGGTCGGAATTGTCCGCCACAGGCATGAGCTGGGAAGTCGAAGGCTGGGACGAATGCCCGAAATAGAACATCCTCACATTGGTGTTGTCATTGAAATCATATGAAAACATCACCTGCGGCGCCCAATTGTAGACAGTGCTCTCGTATTTCTCCCCGTTTGTCTCGTTGTCCGTAAGCGTCGGTCTGAACGAAGCTCCTACCTGTGCCCTTATCTTTTCCTTCTGGTACATGAAGTTGGCACCTACGGAATGGTTCTGGGAATTGTTTATTATCGAATTGGAATAATTCTGATTGTATGTCTCGCCGGCCGGGTCATAAATGAGATGCCCGCTGTCGTACCCGTTATCCGTGGCACTGTCGTAAGTGTCCTTGAATGAAGTGCTCCTGCTCCAGCTGTAGGAATAGTTGGCCTCGAGATAGAAATCATGGCCGAGAGGCTCGGTATAGACGGCACGCACATTTACGGAGGACGACCTTGAATTCTGGTCGTATCTCTGGTTCACGATTTCCTCGTCTCCCGCAGTCTCGCTGTCATTGTCGGTATAGGACTGGTTGAATCCGTCCAGATCATTATTGCTGAAATTGTAATAGATATTGGCTGACAACGTCCTTCCCGGCTTGCCGAGCCTCTGGCGGAAAAGCAGGAACCCGGACATGTTCCAGTTGGTGTTGTAACCGGTATTCTCGTTGAAACCCTCATTGGTGAGAGACCTGTCACTGCCGTCTCCCGGATCCGTGTATGTCGTGAAATCGGAATATTCGGAAAAGCTGCCATGGCCGAAATTGAACTGCGGCTCGAAAAGTATGGACGTATTCTCCGTAAACTTGTGTTCCAGCCGGACCCCGAACCTGTGTCCCTGCGAATTCGATATGTTGTAGCCATTGTTGTCATAGATAAGGCTGCTGCCGTCATCCATGTACGTTATCCTCGAACTCTCTTCCTCGACATATCTGTTGGAACCGCTGTAGAGATAGTTCCCGTTAAGCTCCATGTCTCCGTCAAGCAGGTCGAAAGCCCCGTTCACCCCGGCCATCCATGAAGTCGTTATACCGTTACGGCCCCATCCTCCGACTCCGCGGCCGAACCCGCGGGAGCCCCTCATGGTCTGCATCATGCTCCCGGCCACATCGTTGAAACCCCTGTTGTTGGTATTGTTGTAATTGAGGATGACACTCAGCTGGCTGTTCTTGGAAAAACGTCCGGCCATCATGGCCCCCTGATAGCGCCAGCCTTCCTTGTACCACGGACTCTCCTGCGTATAGAAACCTTTATCCGGCATGTCATGGCCGCCTCCGGCCATCGCATTGCCGAACCAGCCGTCCAGCATTCCCGGCTTGATGGAAAGGTCAATCACCGTTTCCTCTTCCCCGTCATCAATTCCCGTGAATTCGGCCTGATCGGACTTCTTCTCGACGACCTTGACCTTGTCTATGATTTTCGCAGGAATGTTCTTGGACGCAAGCTGGGGATCATCGAGGAAGAATTCCTTGCCGTCAATCATAATCTTCGATATGGTCTCCCCGTTGGCTGTGATCGTGCCGTCGGAATCCACCTCCACGCCCGGGAGTTTCTTGAGCAGCTCCTCCAGCATGTCGTTGTCTGTAGTCTTGAAAAGTGCCGCACTGTACTCGACAGTGTCTTTCTTGACAATCATCTGGTTGCCCACCGCCGTAACGCTCGCAGCCTCGAGCACTTCCACATCCTGAGACATCCTGACAGTACCGAGATCCACCGGACGGCCATTGATATCCAGTATCTTTTCATAAGGCTTATATCCCATCATCTCTGCCTTGAGTCTGAAAACGCCGTTTCTCACTCCCGTCAGTTGCACTTCACCTTCCGCCGTGCTCATCCCGAACTTGTACGTCTTGGATGTAGTGGTGTCGGTCAATGAAACCGTCGCGAAGCCCACCGGTTCCCCGGTAGACGCATCGGACAATACCATTTTAACGGAAACTCCGCTCTGGGCAGATGCATCATTCTCTGACAAAAGCGCACCGATTAACACAAGAAAAGCCGTGAGGACCAACTGTCCTGCATGTTTAACCATAATTCAGACCCCGGTTTAGGATTTCACACAACATATCACAGTGGGTCATAACGGCAAATACCCGTTCTGACGCACTTAAGGAATCGCGACGGAACGCATTCCCTTTATACGCGGGCGTTTCAAAAAAGACTTTCGTACACCCTGAACCCGGAAGCCGGACTTCCGGAAAACGCACGGGAGTTAGACAAAAACTGTGCTGCAACGTTTAATTCCGGATGAAATTTTATGCAATTGATGAATTTGTTTCAATTTATCATAAAAAATTTACAGTCACTCTGAAAACAGCTTCTATATTCCTCCCGATATTATATCTGCAGTCATTTCAGAATGCCGCCGCTGATTCTGTCAGGATTTTCTTCGATGAATTTTTTCCAGTCTCCCTTTCCTCCTATCTTCGCCAAAGGGTTGGAAGTCTCGTAATAATGGCACAGGGCAAGGGCGAGCGCATCCGTGGCATCCAGATATTTCGGGTCGAGCTCCACCTTGAGCGTCTTCTGTATCATCACGCTCACCTGGGACTTCGATGCAGCCCCGTTGCCGCATATCGCGATCTTGGCCTGTCTCGGAGCATATTCCGTCACTGGGATACCCTTGATTGTCGCAGCCGTGATGGCGGCTCCCTGGGCTCGCCCGAGTTTCAGTATCACCTGGGCGTTCTTGCCGTAGAAAGGCGACTCCACCGCCATCTCGTCAGGAGAATATGTCGCCAGGATCTCCTCTATGCCGGCAAAGATATTCGCGAGCTTTTCGAACGGAGCCCTGATTTTCCTGAGATCGAACACCCCCATATCCACATAATGCGGCCCATGCGCATCTACATGGATAACCCCGAAACCGAGGATATTGGTTCCGGGGTCAATTCCTATTATCGTCCTTTCGTTCACCATGGGATGACTGTCTTCAACGGACATCCGGCGGCCGGCGTCTCATTCGTGGCTTCCACCTTCATGACATGACCGCCTGAAGTACCGCAAAGGGTTATATGATATCGAAACCGGTGTAAGGCCTCAACACTTCAGGAATAATGATGTGGCCGTCCTTCTGGCAATCCTCCAGCAATGCGGCGACAACACGCGGCAGTGCGAGCGAACTTCCGTTGAGAGTATGGGCGAGCCGGGTCTTTCCATCCGCATCCTTATATCTGAGCTTCAGTCTGTTGGCCTGATATGACTCGAAATTGGAGACGGAACTGATCTCCAGCCAGCGCCCCTGGGCGGCAGAATACAGCTCGAAGTCGTAGGTAATGGCGGAAGTGAAGCTCAGATCACCTCCGCAGAGACGCAATATCCTGTACGGCAGGCCGAGGCTTCTGACAATGCCTTCGACATGTGCCACCATCTCATCCAGGGCTGCATATGAGTTTTCAGGCTTCTCGATACGTACGATCTCCACCTTGTCGAACTGGTGCAGACGGTTGAGTCCGCGCACGTCCTTGCCATACGAACCGGCCTCACGGCGGAAGCACGGGGTATAGGCGGTCATCTTCACAGGGAAATCGTCCTGTCCGAGAATCACATCCCTGTATATGTTGGTCACAGGCACCTCCGCCGTAGGCACAAGATAATAATTGTCGAGATTTGCATGGTACATCTGCCCTTCCTTGTCCGGGAGCTGTCCCGTACCGAAGCCGGAAGCCTCATTGACCATCACCGGCGGCTCCACCTCAAGATAGCCCGCTTTCGTGTTGATATCAAGGAAAAAGTTGATCAAAGCCCTCTGAAGACGCGCCCCTTTGCCCTTATAGACAGGGAATCCGGCTCCGGTCAGCTTCACCCCGAGATCGAAATCTATGATATCCAGTTTCCTGGCAAGCTCCCAATGAGGAAGGGCATCCGGCCCGAGCTCCGGAATGTCATTTCCGGTCTTCACCACCACATTGTCATCCGAATTCTTTCCTTCAGGCACAAGGTCGCACGGAATATTAGGAAGCAGGACTATCAGGGAATTGAGCTCCGCATTGTTGGACTGTGACTTCTCCTCCAGGGACTTAGACTGTTCCTTCAGGGCGGCTACCTCTTTTTTTACCGCCTCTGCCTCGTCTTTCCTGCCCTGTTTCATCAGGGCGCCTATCTGCGAAGCTATCCTGTTCTGGCTGGCCAGACATGCGTCGAGTTCCGTCTGGAGAGACCTTCTGTTGCTGTCCAGTTCATTGATCTTGGTTACAATCTCACGCGCATCGAAATGCTTGACTGCAAGTTTCCGAATGACATACTCCGGATCATCACGGAGCAGCTTTAAAGTCAACATATATCCTTGTTTTTAATTATTGTCCGACTTTCGTAGGAAGTCGTTTGAATTCCCGTAATCATAAATTGCAAACAGCTTCCAAACACAATGAGAGGGCATAGTCTCACCCGGAGTCCCAGCCCTCTCATAATATCCGTAAATTCCTCCGAGCTCAGTTCTCAAAAGGAACTACCGAGACGTATACCTTTGTCCCGAACTTCTTGCGGAACTGTACCTTTCCATCGATAAGCGCATACAGAGTATGATCCCTGCCCATTCCGACATTGGCTCCCGGATATTTGACAGTACCTCTCTGACGGACCAGAATGTTTCCGGCCTTGACAGCCTGATCACCGAATTTCTTGACGCCGAGTCGTTTGCTCTCCGACTCACGGCCGTTCTTGGAACTACCTACACCTTTTTTATGTGCCATAACTAAATCCTCCTGAATTAAGCAATCTCGTTAATCCTGATCTTCGTGAGATCCTGACGGTGACCTGTGAGCTTCTGGTAGCCCTTGCGGCGTTTCTTCTTGAATACAAGAACCTTGTCTGCCCTGCAGGTGTCATCAATGACCGTTGCCTTTACCACGGCGCCGTCCACATAAGGGGCACCGACCTTAACCTTGCCATCCTCGTCAATCAGAAGCACTTTGTCGAACGATACCTCGGCATCCTTGGCTGCCTTGAGGCGGTTGACGAAGATTTCCTTGCCTGCTTCCACCTTGAACTGCTGGCCTGCAATGTCAACAATTGCGTACATAATAAATCATAAACTTTAGGGTTCTGACTGCAAGCGGCTATTAAATAGCTCTTTATCAACAGCTTGACAGCCTTGTATACATTTTGCGGAGTGCAAAGTTAACACTTTTCCCTTATTATGCAAATTTTCAGGACAGATTATTTCAATACAGTCTTGAAAAAGTCGTTGCCCTTGTCGTCCACAAGGATGAAAGCAGGGAAATCCACGACATGTATCTTCCAGATGGCTTCCATCCCGAGTTCAGGGTACTCCACGCATTCTATGCTCTTGATATTGTTCCGGGCGAGAATGGCTGCCGGACCTCCGATGGAGCCGAGATAGAATCCGCCGTGCTTTTTGCATGCATCGGTAACCTGCTGGCTTCTGTTGCCTTTCGCAAGCATCACCATGCTTCCTCCGTGGCTCTGGAAAAGATCGACGTAAGGATCCATACGGCCTGCCGTCGTAGGGCCCATAGAGCCGCATGCCATGCCGGCAGGAGTCTTGGCCGGCCCTGCATAATATACAGGATGGTCCTTGAGATACTGCGGCATCTTCTCTCCCCTGTCGAGACGTTCCTTGATCTTCGCATGGGCAATGTCACGGGCTACGATGATGGTACCGTTAAGGCTCAGACGGGTCGATACGGGATACTTGGTCAGTTCCTTGAGGATGTCGGCCATAGGCTGGTCGAGATCTATTTTCACTGCATCGCCTTCACCTGCATTGCGGAGCTCTTCAGGTATCAGACGGCCCGGATTGTCATCCATCTTCTCGATCCAGATGCCGTCCCTGTTTATCTTGCACTTGATGTTGCGGTCAGCAGAGCAGCTGACGCCGAGTCCGACAGGACAGCTGGCACCATGGCGAGGCAGACGGATGATGCGGACGTCATGGGCATAATACTTACCGCCGAACTGCGCCCCGAGTCCAATTTTATGCGCTGCATCCAGCACCTGTTTCTCGAGTTCAATATCCCTGAACGCCCTTCCAGTTTCGTCGCCCGTGACCGGCAGAGAATCGTAATAATGAGTAGAAGCAAGCTTGACGGTCAGGAGATTCCTTTCGGCTGAAGTGCCGCCTATCACGAATGCTATATGATACGGAGGACAG
Organism: uncultured Bacteroidales bacterium; assembly: GCA_944322585.1. Lineage (GTDB taxonomy): Bacteria > Bacteroidota > Bacteroidia > Bacteroidales > UBA932 > Cryptobacteroides. The sequence goes on from CALUPB010000001.1 coordinate 98,842, forward strand.
GCCGCAGTGCCGAGAGTCTTCATCTTCTCCACAAGGAAAGGCACGAGGGTCTCCGGATTGAGGATGGCCTTGGTCTCCTGGTAGAGATAGGTCTTGTTGGCGGAACCTCCTCCCTTTGCGACACACAGGAAGCGGTATTCCATCCCTTCCGTCGCCTCGATATCGATCTGTGCAGGAAGGTTGCATTTGGTATTCACTTCATCGTACATCGTCAGCGGAGCATTCTGGGAATAGCGCAGGTTCTCCTCCGTATATGTCTTGAACACACCCTTCGAGAGAGCTTCCTCGTCACAGTATCCTGTCCATACCTGCTGACCTTTCTCCCCGTGGATGATGGCAGTGCCCGTATCCTGACAGAACGGGAGCTTTCCCTTGCAGGCTACCTCAGCATTACGGAGAAATGTCAGAGCCACATACTTGTCGTTGGCACTGGCCTCAGGATCCGACAGTATCCTGGCCACCTGTTCGTTGTGTGCTGGCCGGAGCATGAAGGATACATCCCTGAAAGCGGCATTGGCCATTGCCGTAAGGCCCTCCTTTTCCACTTTGAGAATCGGCTTGCCTTCGAACTCTCCTACCGACACATAGTCCTTTGTAAGGAGATAATATTCAGTCGTATCCTCGCCGAGCTGAAACATGGGTGCATACTTGAATTCCATAATCAAATGTTTTATATCCTATTAATCTGTGTTTTTCCTGTCAAATGCCAGAAGCCGTCTGAATTTTTCAAAAATTCTTTTCCGGCTCTTTCCGACTGTAAATTCCATCAATGACACGACCGTCACTTCCCGCCGCCCATCAGGTAGACCTTCATGAACTCATTCAGGTCTCCGTCCAGAACCGCCTGAGTGTCCGACGTTTCGTAACCCGTACGCAGATCCTTCACCATCTTGTACGGATGCAGGACATAGCTGCGTATCTGCGAGCCCCACTCTATTTTCTTCTTCTGTCCCTCAAGCTCCGCCTGCTTCTCCTGACGCTTCTTCAGTTCCAGGTCATACAGGCGCGATTTCAGTATACGGAGAGCATTCTGCCTGTTGTCCAGCTGGGAACGTGTCTCTGTATTCTCGACGACTATTCCGGTAGGTATATGCCGCACCCTCACTCCTGTCTCCACCTTGTTCACATTCTGGCCGCCAGCCCCGCTGGACCTGTAAGTGTCCCACTCCAGATCGGCAGGGTTGATCTCTATCTCGATGGTGTCATCCACAAGCGGATAGACAAACACGGACGAGAATGTCGTCTGGCGTTTGCCCTGAGCATTGAACGGAGAAATACGTACAAGACGGTGGACTCCGCTCTCGGCCTTGAGGTATCCGAAGGCATAGTCTCCCTCGAACTGGATTGTCACCGACTTGATGCCGGCATCTTCCCCTTCAAGTTCATCCGTGACAGTCACCTTGTAGCCGTTACGCTCGCCCCACCGCATATACATGCGCATCAGCATGGCGGACCAGTCGTTGGCCTCTGTCCCGCCCGCTCCTGAATTGATGGTGAGTATCGCCCCGAGACTGTCGCCCTCTTCCCCGAGCATGTTCCTGAGTTCGAGTTCCTCGATATCCTTTTCCACCGTCCGGTAAGACCGGTCCAGTTCCTTTGCCTCGTCCGTCTCCGCACCTTCCTCCAGCCCGTCCATGCTCTCCCTTGCGAAATCGTACAGTACCTCAAGGTCTGACACACCGGATGCCACCCTGTCATATCCGTTCACCCAGAACTTGACTGAAGCAAGTTCTTTCAGGAACTTTTCCGCCTCCTTGGGATCGTTCCAGAAATCGGGCGCGAGCGTCTTCTCCGTCTTTTCCTTCACCTCTTCCCTTTTCTGCCCGATCGACAGGCATCTGTCCAATGTCTCCACCCTCTCCCTGAGGGCACGTATCTGTTCTATAGTTATCATATTCCAATATCTAATGCTCTTCTCCGTCACGAATGCCGGCAATCCTCCCGGAAACGGCTGTCCGGCAATTCCCGTCCATCATTCAGCACAATCCTGCAAAATTAGCAATAATTTTTTTCACGACATAAATTTATTATTTTTGTCATGCCTATGCTGCAACTCCACAGCACAGGGAATATACACCCGGAAATAAAAGCTGTCTAATTTGTTGTCATTATCAATTTTACAGGATTTCTGCAAGGAATTTTGAAAAATGACAGAGAGCTTCCGGATCATTTCAATCATTCATTATGACAGGAATATTCGATTCAGGAGCAGGCGGGCTGTCCGTATTCAGGGAGATCAGGAAAGTTCTCCCCCAGGAAAGCTATATCTACTATGCAGACAATGCGAACTGTCCGTATGGGGACAAGCCCGTGGAATTCGTAATAGAAAGGGCAAGGGTAATCACGGAATTACTGATACGGGAAGGAGCACAGATCATTGTCGTAGCCTGCAATACAGCCACTGCCGCAGCCATCGGCACCTTAAGGAAAGAATATTCCGACAGGGAATCCGAAGCGGTCCGGCAGCGGGTCACGGAACTTTCCGGAGGACGGCAGGATCACATAATGTTCATAGGGATGGAGCCGGCCGTAAAGGCAGCTGCCCGGCAGACACGGAGCGGGATTGTGGGCGTGCTTGCCACGGCAGGTACGCTGCACGGAGAGAAATATATCAACACGAGGGACCATTTTTCCGCCGGCATCACCGTGGTCGAACATGTAGGGGAAGGTTTTGTAGAGCTTGTGGAAAACGGGGAAACGGCAGGGCTCCACGCCGAAGCCGTAGTCAGGGCAAGCCTGAAGCCGCTGCTCGATGCGGGCGCCGATACCGTCGTGCTCGGATGCACCCATTATCCTTTTCTCACCGATACGATCCGCAAAGTGGCTTCCGACATTGTCCCTGACCGTCAAATCAGTATCATCGACCCTGCCCCGGCCGTCGCCCGCCACCTTCTTGACGTCATGACAGAGGAGGGTATTCTGCCTGCCGGCGATGACAGCGGTGACGGCTGCGGCCGTAGCCGGAACTCCGATGACAGCGGCGATACCAAAGACTCCGATAACGGTGACGATGTTAAAGACTCCGTTGACAGCGGCGGTTCGGACAACATCCGCATAAACAGCGGGCAGGTCTCCGACCCTGACGCAATGCCCGAAGACGGCAGCAGCAGCCACAACAGTCAGAACTCCGACGACGGCAGCGGCAATAGCAATGCGAAAAGCACCGGCGATGGCGGCAGCGGTGTCAGACTTATGGCATCAGGCTCCACCGACTCTCTCCTCCGTCTTTATGCCTCACTGTAACGCGAACGCTCATTTCAACACAACTCACTATATATCAGCACAATACGACAATACATACATCCTTGATACCCTGTTTCACAGTGGTACCAAGGACAGTCATTTTTAATTATATCACTAATATTCAATATGTTATACACGATTTCCATTCCCCGATACAAAAGTAATTTGGAGGATTGACAAGTTCTTTTCATATTTGCACATGATAATAAAGAAAAGAGGTATGGAAGATTCTGTGGGGTATTATCACGTCTGTACTGACGGCATGAGCAGATTGCTGCTGTTCACTGATTCTGCCGACTATATATCCGGAATGAATGATATCCCGGCAAGTCTTTCCCGCCATAAAGGGGAAATGCTGTGTTTCTGTCTGATGTCGAACCATGTCCATTTCCTGATGCGCAGCACTTTTACCGGATGCGAGGAGTTCATCAGAGAATTCAAAAGAAAGACAGCGCAACGGCTTCAAAAAAGATATGACCTGATCAAACCGCTTGCAGGACTCGGTACACTGATCAAAAGAATCGATTCGGAAGAATATCTGAAAACAGCCATCGCCTACATCCTGAGAAATCCTATGGCAGCCAATATCGGATGTACGCCATATAATTACAGATGGAGTTCCGGAAGCACATATTTCAATGCAGGACATGATTGCAGATACGGGTCCATTCACGTACGCGACATGCATGTCAGACAGTTATGGAAGCTCGTAAAGACCAGGATCAGGCTGCCGGACGACTATCTGATCGATGCGGACGGCATTATTCTGCCTGAAAATTACATTGACATAAAAGCTGTCGAAAGGATTTTCGGCAGTCCTAAGAAATTCATGTACTATCTGTCAAGAAACGACGACGGACAATTCGAATTGGAACAGGGTATCGCCGATAATGTTCCATACAGTTACAGTCATATCCAAAGCCTTATCAACCGGATATGTATCAGCGAATTCAACACAAAGGACTTCTCAGGATTGTCAATCAGGGACAAATGCCGCACAGGAATACTTCTGAAGAAAAGATACGGCATATCAGCCAGGCAATTCGCACGGCTGTCCGGTATCGATCCGGACATATTAAGTCAGATAATGATATGATAATAATACGGAAATCCGAAAGAAAAAGTTAACTTTGCGGCCTTTCAATAACTTAGAAGCTGTTTCTGAATTTCAAAACAGTTTATTGACACGATAGATTATGGATTTCAGCATCAAGGGGGTATTCAGGCCCAAATTCTTCAGACTCTTCGGGAAAGGGAATTACGATTCCAGGACATTCATGTCGGATCTTGCGGCAGGCATCATTGTGGGGATCATAGCCCTGCCGCTTGCAATAGCGTTCGGTATCGCCAGCGGGGTAACGCCTCAGCAGGGGCTCATAACCGCAATCATAGCCGGCTTCCTGGTGTCGGTGTTCGGAGGTTCGAGATTCCTTATCGGCGGACCGACAGGAGCATTCATAGTAATAGTGGCTGGGATCGTGGCGGAGTTCGGCATGCAGGGGCTGATAATAGCGACCATCATGGCAGGGATGATGCTGGTAGTGATGGGACTCTGCAGGATGGGGGCGATATTCAAGTTCATCCCGTATCCTATCGTGGTTGGTTTCACAAGCGGTATAGCACTGACTATCTTCACCACGCAGATAAAGGATTTCCTCGGGATGGACATCGAAGTCCCGTCCGGATTCATTCCGCAATGGTTATGCTATTTCCAGAATATCAGCGCTATCGACCCTGCCGAAGCCATCATGTCCGTCTGCTGCATAGCCATCATCATACTGTGGGGTAAAATCAACAGACGGATACCCGGTTCCCTGATTGCAATACTCGTTGCCACGGCCGCATCGGTACTGCTCGGCAGATTTGCCGGACTCGACTTCGCCACAATAGGTTCGAAATTTCCGGAACTGGCATCAGGGCTGCCTATGCCGAAGCCTGTCGCCCCTCATTTCGACTACGAAACCATCATGAGCCTCGTGTCCCCGGCCTTCACCATAGCCATCCTGTGCGCCGTGGAATCCCTCCTGGCAGCCATGGTGGCAGACGGAGTGACAGGAAAACGGCACGACTCCAACACTGAACTCATCGGACAGGGAATAGCCAATATAGTGACGCCCATGTTCGGAGGAATCCCTGCCACAGGAGCCCTGGCAAGGACAATGGCCAGCATCAACAACGGCGGAAAATCACCTGTCACGGGAATTGTCCATGCCGTAGTCCTGCTGCTGATCTATCTGTTCCTGATGCCCTATGCCACATATATACCTCTCTCCTGTCTGGCTGCAATCCTTGTCATAGTGGCATACAACATGAGCGAATGGAGGACTTTCAGATATCTGCTGAAGGCGGACCGGGCAGATGTCGCAGTGCTGCTGATAACGTTTTTCCTGACAGTCATCGTGGATCTTACGGTCGCCATCGAAGCCGGAGTGCTTCTGGCAGTGGTACTTTTCGTGAAGCGGGTAATGGAGACCTCATCAATACGTGTTCTGGACGATGACCATATTGCGGCGACGGAAGATGATGAAGCGGCACAGCTCGACGACACCGAACACCTGGACATCCCGGCCGGAGTGGAAGTATATGAAATAAACGGGCCGTTCTTTTTCGGACTTGCGAGCCGTCTGGAGGAATTAGAGGAAGGTCACAGGATGAACAATGTGAAAGTCAGAATAATACGAATGAGAAAGGTATCCTTCATGGACTCTACAGGTATCCGGAATTTAAGGAACTTCTGCCAGAGGACGGAGAAGAGGGGTATCAGGGTCATCCTGTCCGGAGTCAATCCGCAGGTCCTCGCCACGCTTCAGAAATTCGGACTTGACGAGGAAATCGGAAAAGAATATATTTTCCCTCACATCATTCCCGCCCTTGCCAAGGCAAATGAATATCTTGAAAACAGCAGAGAAAAACATACGGTCGGGAAATAACGCAGTGTGCATAATTGCAAACTGCTGCGTCATTAACGGGATTCGGGCCAAGCCATTTACGACGTAAACGCCTGTCTCCCCTAATCCTCAATGCCTTGCATTTTATCAATTCTTACACGCCTAAAGAGACTGCCGGAGCAAATGCCCTGTGGCCTGCCCCGGCAGCAATATAATCTGTTATGCAGAAAACCGCAGACTGTATTTATCTCGTCCAACCCTCGGTCCAGTCGGAAGAAGCCTCGAAAGCTCCCTTGCCAGGAGTGTAATACCTGTCGGTGACTTCAACTGAAGCTGCATTTGCGCTGTTGCCGGTCGCAGTTGCGAAATCGTCCGCCGTATAGGCAGCTGACGCATTCTCATTCCTGAAATCCCCGGTCATGGTTATGTTTGTCAGGGCAGTGGACTTGTTTGAAGCCAGATATGCATCCGTCTGGGCCGTTTCCACATTGACAGTGTACGGTTTGCCTGTAATGACGGCATTGTCGAGCGTAACCTGCGTGCCTGCGCGTAACCTGATACCGCGTGAATTCTCGGAACTGCCATTGCCTATGAGAGTCACATGGCTGAGCTTCGGATGCGAAACAGGAGTGGCGGATGCATTGTCTCCGTTGTTGTCGCACTCCATCAGGCAGTCGCAGGTCACATCGCTCTGATATGCTACAAGATGGTGTGCAGTCCCGTTCCAGCCTTCCGTCCAGTCGAAAGAATCGTCGGTACAATCCACTACCACACAGTGGTCGACATTGACTGACCCTCCGAAGAATTCGATACCGTCATCCGAGCCGACATAGGTCTGGACATATGAAATCTGTGTTCCCGCCCCTACTCCGTAGAGGGAGATGCCGTTTGACTCATGCTGATCATCGAATGCATATCCGGTATATTCCAGTCTCACATATCTGAGAATGCCTGAATTGTCATTATCGTCTGTCCCGCCGTAAGGAGCATTGCCTATCTCCGACATTCCTCCGTTGGCCCCGAGATTGGTATGGGCCTTCCCGCAGATGTGAAGTCCTCCCCATGCACCCTCCTCGGCTTTCTCGGCAGTCATCACTATAGGATTCCCGGCCGTTCCCTGAGCATCTATCTTTGCTCCCTGCTCGATAAGGATATAGATTACCTCACCGTTGTTTTTTGCCACAAGACGCGCCCCTTCCTCAATGGTAAGCGTGGCAGGAGCCTGTACCTGAAGACTTCCGGTCAGATAATAGGTCCGGTTTGCCTCAAGGGTCATGTCTTCAGTCACAGTGCCCTTGAGTCCGTCATCCTCAGGAGTAGTGTTGTCTTTGTTGCAGGCCGTAAAAGCCAGCGCGAAACATACCGTCATCAGAACTGATGAAAAATAATTGAATCTTTTCATAAAATTGTTTATTAAGGTTTGATTTGTCTCTGTTCAGCTCACCGATACCATTCAGGACGGCATTTGCTGCTGTTATTATGTCCGCAGTATGATATACGGGTCAAAGGGTATAGCTTATGCCGGCTTCAAAACCCGGTCCTACATGCCAGGCCTCCACGTCGACTGTCCTTCCGGCATTAGGGATATCCTGACGGTAGCGGGCGGTCTGGTCAAGGATGTTCTTGAACCCGAGACTCACCGACCATTGCCTGTGGAACCTGTAGGAAGCATTGAAATCGAGAGTATGGAAAGGCATCTGCTTCACATCACCGAGTCCCATTATTCCGACCGAATGGATACGCGGTCCCTGGATATTGTAAAGCAGTGCGAGCCCCAGTTCCCTGTTGTCATCGAACTTTGGATTGTAGGTTATGTCCACATTCACGATGTACGGTGAAGCACCCTGAAGAGGCCGCTGCATGTTGGTGTATGAACCTGCCGGGAGCTTGACATTGGTGTACATGAACGAGCCGTTTGCATTGACTGTCAAATCCTTGATAATCTGCTTACGGAGTTCCACCTCAATTCCTGCGGCTATCCCGCTGTCAGCGTTGTTGAACGAATGTTCGACCGCTCCTCCCGAGAGCCTCTGGATACGCTCTATAGGGTTGTCCAGATATTTATAGTAGGCTGTCACTCCGACCATATCGGTGGAATTTTCCCTGAAATACTCGTATTTGAGATCGAAATTGTAGTTGTATCCGTTCTGGAGCTCTTCATTACCCCTTATCTGTGCCCCTCCGAAGGTTTCCTCGTAAAGGAAAGGCGCCATCTCCACGAATGAAGGCCTGGTGATTGTCCTTGAGAGAGACATTCTGAAAGCATGCTCATTGTTGAGAGAATATTTGAGGTTGATGGCAGGGAAAAGATCAAAGGCATCGATATTGCGCACCTCGTCAGTGCTGTAATCAGTCGTATAGGAAACACTCTGGCGGCTTGCCTCGAAACGCAGGCCGGCATTGAGGAACCAGTGCTCCGAGAACTGCATGTCAGCCTCTACATACGCAGCCGCAATGGCATTGAACGCATCGTAATGGTTTCTCTTCTGCTTGTTGCGGTCCACGCTGATCAGGCCGCTGCTGATAGCGTCGAACCCGAGATACTGGTCCACATTCCATGTGTCGGTAATCACATCGTTGATATCATCCACATCATAGTAGAATCTCGTGACATCAAAGGTTCTGGTCTTGTACTTTCCTGTCACTCCGAATTTCAAGGTATAGTCATCATTGAACACATGCGTATTCTTTTCCGACAGCACGAATTCGTTCTCATCCAGTGCACCGAAATATCTCTGCGTCTCCTGGGCATTGAGCTTGAAGAAATTGAGGTCTCCGCCGGAATTCCTGCGGAACATCACCTGACGGCGGTCAGGCTCGTCGCTTGAAGTAAGGCTCACGGACGCGCCCCAGTCGAAAAGCCAGTCGTGACGGCCATTCTCATGGTGTCCGGAAAGCTGGTAATTCTGGAGAGTATAGTAATGTGTTATGAAGTTGTGTCCTGTCAGGTCATAAGACTCGAAATAGTCCATGCCGCGCCTGTTCAGGAATGAATTCTCAGCATTACGGGCGAAAAATGCTGTAAGGCTTATGCTGTCGCTTTCCCTGAGAGTCTGCTCGAGATTGAACAGACCGGCGATGTCCAGCTTCCGCCTGTAACTGTCGTAGTTGTATTCGGAACGCATCTCACCGGAAGAGCTTGCCTCATAGGTACGATAGAACGCATCCCTTACCGTCTCGTCTCCAGACTTGATACTGAAAGAGGCGAGAAGATTGAGTTTATGGCTGCCTGTGTCGAAACTGCGGCCGTATCCGACATTACCGTTCAGATCCGGAAGAGCCTTGGTAAAGTAGGAATCGAATGTAGTCCCGAAAATATTGTTCTGTCTTACATACTGCCCGAACTGGCTGTATTCAATATCGTCAGCCACTGAATTGATCCTGTAGGTGTGGAACAGTGACCTGCTGTCCATCCGTCCGAAATCCTGGAAGACCGTGCCGGAATAGCCTCCGGTCGAGAAGCCGGCGGTGAAGAAATTCTCGGAACCTTCCTTTGTACTTATATCCACATGGGCTCCGGAATAGTCGGCGAATGAACTCGCTTCATAGACCTTGCTTACAGTGATGTTCTGGATGGTCGAAGCCGGGAATATGTCGAGAGGTATCAGTTTATTGTCCGGGTTAGGGGAAGCAATCGGAAGTCCGTTAAGGGTTGTGGTACTGTAACGGTCTCCCAATCCCCTGACTATCAACTGACCCGCACTTGCGATGGAAATGCCTGAAAGTTTCGCCACGCTTTCCTGTGCATTGGAGATACCCTTTACACTCATCTCCTTGGCTCCCATATTCTCTATGGCGAAAGCTGAATTTATCCTTTCCTGCTGCAGAGCCTGAAGAGATTCCAGAGATTTGCGTGCTGTCACCACGGCATCTTCTATCATGCGCTGGTCAGGATGCATCACAATCACATATTCTCCGGCTGCTCCCGGCAGCAGAGTCACATAGCCGTCCGACGGCACATGACCTCCCGCATCACTGCCGCCATGCACATTTCCCTGACTTCCGTCATCAGACACGGACATGACATTGACCGACCGGCCGGATACCGAAACTTTCAGATATAAATTGAAGAAACCCACATAAGAAACGAGCAGACTGTAGTCGCCGTCACCGAGAAGCAGTTCACACTTCCCGTCCAGGTCTGTCACGACCCCGGTTGAGGTACCTTCAATCAGGATTGCCGCACCGATGAGCGGTTCTCCCGACTCTGCATCCTTTACGGTTGCTTTCAATACAGAATCGCCTTCATTGGCAGATGTGGCACCGAGTCCGCCTGCCGACCCCAAAACAACTGTTACAAGTGCCGCTAAAATTCTTACACTTTTCATATCGACGGCAAAAGTAGCTGCCGGCGGTAAAAGATTTTTTAAGGCCCGTTTATAATAATGTTACAGTCTGTTAAACAACGGTTAAATTTTTAATTTATTGTTACACGGCATATTCCGGGACAGGATGAAAGACATCGGCACAACAGCCCGGAACCGGCTGCCGTAAAAGAACCGGCTGACAGAAAAATGATGTCAGGACAGGAAGCAGACAGGCTTCAATAGAGCCGATACTTCAGGGAGAGAGCCTCGAACTGTGCTACGTCCTTGTTCCAGTAGTCCTCGATATCGGAAACCCTGTAGGCCCTGCCGAATTCTGTCCTGATATAGGATGTTCCGCAGACCTTGTCGAAAAGTCCGGTTCCGGAAGCGGTCTCGAAAGGTTTCCTGTCCGGATACAGTCTTGCGACAGCCTGCATGACATAGAACTGGGTCAGTGTCACCTGCGCCGCTTCATAGTCAGTGAAAAAATACTGGACTCCCTTGACGAGTTTTCCGGCACTGCTTCCAGAGAACGGCTTATAATATATCGTACGGAATTCCACCCCCGGCAGACAGTAGCTGTCCAGTTCCTCCTTGAGCCGCTCCGCATCTATCCATTCCGCACCGAAGACCCCGAACGGCAATGTATACCCTATACCTATATTGAGAAAATTGTAGAGTTCCCCGCATATTCCCGCTGCGGAATAATTTATCGCAGCCTCCGCTGTAGGGATGTTGGGAGAAGGCAGCAGCCACGGGAGGCCGGTGTCCGAATAAAGCATGTCACGCCGCCAGCCTTCCATAGGAATGACGGACAACCTGCAGTGCGCAGGTGTCTGGCCTCCAGTCTGACCGCAGTTGAGACCTTCCTCATTGATGAGTATAGCAAGTTCTCCTACAGTCAGTCCATATATATAAGGTATCCTGTACTGCCCCACAAAAGATATGAGACCTTCTTCCGCCAGACATCCCTCTACCTTGTTGCCGCCCAAAGGGTTGGGTCTGTCGAGAACCATGACCCCGATATCCAGGGCCGCACAGGCTTCCATGACAAGACCGAGGGTGCTGATGAACGTATATGACCTCGCCCCGACATCCTGTATGTCATACACCATCACATCTATGCCCATGAGCATATCCTCAGTCGGCTTCCGGGTGCTGCCATAAAGAGAATACACCGGCAACCCCGTAGTCACGTCAGTCACGTCGCTGACCTTGCCTCCGGCATAAACGTCTCCGCGGACCCCGTGCTCAGGGCCGAAAAGCGCGACCAGTTCCACTCCTTCCGCATTATAAAGAATATCAATTGTAGAGCGTAAATCCCGTGCAACTCCGCTCGGATTGGTCACAAGCCCTACCCTTTTGCCTTTCAAAGGCGCAAAATCCATTTTTTCCAGCACTTCTATACCGGGAAGGACAACCGTTTCTCCGGAACAGGTTCCATGGTACATGCCGGACTCCTGTTCCACGGAACAGGTCCCATAGTGCATGCCGGGCTCCAGGTCTCCGGCAAACAGGACTTCGGAATACGACCATCCCCTGTCTTCGGCACACGCTGCCGGAGAAAAAGCACGTGAAGCATCCTCGGCACCTGCCGCCGGAACAGATGCAGAAGAATCCCCTCTCACGCCTGTATCAGCTCCGGAAACCGTATCCCTGCCTGCCGTGACGCAACCGGACGAGTCCGGAACGGTCATCCGGGACCTGCTCCCCCCGATGCCATCCGCCGACATATAGTCATACGGAACGAATACAGTGTCATTCACTTGTACAGTATCCCTGACAATGACCAGAACAGTATCCGCCTTGGGTTTCCTTTTCCTTTTTCGCGGCCTGTCGGAGGCAACTGCATCAGTCACCGCCGACAATGTCATAAGAACACTCAGAAACAGTATTATCTTTGTTTTCATCCGTAATATATTTAGAAGCTGACTGTCATTTTTCCGTACCGTCATCATGGACGGCTTTCCTGACACCGTACTCAGGATCTACCTTCACAAAAAGCGTCACCCCGACAGTCGCCATGCAGCACACGGCCACCATCCAGAAAAAGCCGACATAGCCGAGCCACTCCTGAAGATAGCCTGCCACCATCCCCGGCAACATCATGCTAAGTGCCATGAATGCCGTACAGATAGAATAATGCGAAGTCTTGAATTCCCCTTCCGCAAAATACATCATATAAAGCATATAGGCAGTGAAACCGAAGCCGTAGCCGAACTGGTCGAACACCACGCATGAGCTGATAATCCATATGTCGGACGGCTGTGCGACAGCAAGATACAGGAACACCAGACACGGCAGGGCAAGGCTGAGTGCCATAGGCCACATCGACCTTTTCAGCCCCCACCTGGAGGCAGCCATACCGCCGACAATCCCTCCGAGAGTCAATGCAATGACTCCTGCGGTACCGTATACTATACCCACTGTCTCCGTGGAAAGGCCCAGACCGCCCTCGGACACAGGGTCGAGCAGAAACGGATTCAGCATCTTTACAAGGAACGCTTCCGGCAGACGGTATAGAAGCATGAATACAATTGCCATCCAGACATGTCTTTTCCGGAAAAATGTAGCGAATGTCTTCCCGAATTCTCTTACAATTCCGGAAAAGATGTATTCATCTGTCCGGGATCCGGCGCCTCCGCAACCGTCAGAAGCCATTTCCAGCGACCCGCCATCCCTGCGTGAATGCAGGCACTGCCTGACGTGGTTACCGCCGGATGGTGTTTTCTGCAGCTCGCAGTCCTTGTTTTCTGCAACAGCAGGGACATCGGAAACCGGACGCGGAAGGACAAATATATGATAGAAGGTAAGCGCAGCAAACAGCAGGGCGCAGGCAAGAAGTGTCAGCGACCAGGCAAGAGGGATATTCTCCAGCCTTGTCTCAAGCAGACCTGCCGCTACCACAAGCACACCCTGACCGAACACGGAAGAAAGCCTGTAGAAAGTGCTCCGTATACCGACGAAAAAAGACTGTTCTCCCTTGTCGAGAGCCAGCATATAGAAACCGTCTGCGGCTATGTCATGGGTAGCGGAAGCAAATGCCGTTATCCAGAATATGACCAGTGTCAGCACGAAAAGGGATACCGGGGCGGAAGCCTGCGACACGCCAGATGCTGCCTCCGACGGCATGGCGGCAGTCCGGATAAAGTCTGAAAGCGATGCCTGCCCCGGAATGGAAAACGCAGCAGCGGCAAAGGCTGACGACATCAGAACCTGCATCGTCACCACCCACCACCTCTTGGTCCTGATAATATCGACGAACGGAGACCAAAGAGGCTTTATCACCCACGGAAGATAGAGCAGCCCGGTGTACATGGCGATGTCACCGTTACCCATTCCGAGCCTCTTGAACATTATCACCGATATGACATTGACTATAAAATACGGGATGCCCTCCGCAAAATACAGGGTAGGGATCCAGAGCCAAGGGGTGCTTTTCAGCCTGTTGTGATTTCCGCCGTCCATTTCCGTCATCATTTATCCGTTTCGGTTTGAAAGCCGTGCTGTCCGTCACGGGATACTGCATGCCCGGGAGAGACGCAATGACCGGCGGGGCTGTCCGCTGACGGATGGACCAGACCTTCGGGACAGATTGCAGTTCCCGGATAATAATGCTCCAATATCTGTCTGTACGTGTATCCTCGCGAGGCCATAACGGCTGCCCCTATCTGGCACAGGCCGACCCCGTGTCCCCAGCCCCTGCCATGAATGACGACTTCGGTCCATTCAGCCGGTTCCCCGACTGTCCCGTCTCCTTCATAGCCACCCATGGATATGAAGGAAGCAGGCTTACATGCAGAGCCCGCCGCCTTCGGACCCTGCTTGCATGTCGGCTGCACCGGATTCCCCGCCGCATCGAGATATTCCACATAGAATGCAGAACTTTTCAGATGGGTATCGGAAAGGACTTTCCTGATTTCCAATTCTTTCCCTACCGTTAAAGTTCCCTTGTCGCCTGTGAGCCTCAGTTTACGTATCCGTCCGGAGCCTCCTCTTTCAAGAGGTTCGAGCGATATTATCCTGCCTATGTCCGTTCCGGCACGTTTCCTGACAATCCCGGACAGTTCGTCCCGGCCGTATTTTATCTCCCACCGGTAAAAATCCTTCGTACGGAGATCATAGTCGTTGAGTACCTGGGACAGGACATCCATGTCATCAGTGTCGCAGAATGCCCTGCAATCCGCCGTTTCCCGGGCCGTTCTTCCGTCCTGCATGAGGGGACGCCCCTCCGCCATGTCACCGACATGACAAGACCCGCCCAAGACATGCCCCGGCGTATCAGGCAAAGCCGGCAGATACGGATAATCGGTGTCATCCCAACAGGTGGAGAACTTTTCAGTCACACCTCCGCAGCACTTGGAAAAACGCGCATCGCATATCCGTCCTCCATATGTCAGCACCTCTCCCCAGGTCCGGTCCACTGCATCCCTGACTGTCTTTCCGACAGCCCGGGTCAGGCCCTGGTATCGCTGGCAATGGTCATCCGCACATACGTCGAAGTCCATGTGGTCAGTACGGTCGTACCATCTGATTATTTCTCCAGCCCCTTCTCCCGCACTCTCCGGCCTTGTCTCTGCGAAATCCTCCTCAAGACGATCCGGACATTTTGGTCCGGAAGGACTTCCTACGGTGACTGCAGCGTCAGTCTGTGCCGTGCAGACTCCTGACTGTGCAGACTCCTGTCCGGCAGTCCGGCGCCTTGCAATCTGTGCCATTACCCAGGATCTGGAAATGACGGCATGTGCCTTCAGGAATTCCAAAGAAGCCGTAGACTTCATCTCTGAAGAAATTACACTGACAAGATAATCTTCGACCCCCACGACATCCACCGCAACGAGACTTTCCCCGACAACAATGATTTTCAGGGTCCCCGCGAATTTCTGCGTTTCCTTCCTTTCCCAATGGAAACCCTTTCCTATCGTCACTCCATACAGGGCGAAAGTAGGCCCGGCAAACATTGTCGAAGGGGTGACTTCCCCGAAATCCAGTCCGTCGTAAAGGGCTCCGCAGTATTCGATCTTCCCTTCCCTGTAGACAGCCTTTCTCGGCCCCGCACCGTCTGAAAATATCTCGAACTCTATCTCCTTGCCGGACATTATTCCCACGGAAAGTTTCGGCTGGGTTCTGACTAAACGTCTGACAATCATTTCCTCCACATCAGGCTGGACGGAAACTTCCGACAGCATCTCCTCCAGCAGCCTTTCATCGAGCTTCAGGAAATCTTCCTTTACCGGAGCGATGAACAGCCCGGCCATGTCGACACAGCCGGGACTCATGGTCAGATGATCGGGCCCGTCGGAGAAATAATGGCCGGATCTGTGACACGTCCTGAAAATGATTATGGAACGGTATTCACCGTTGCCGAACCATGTGAACAGATTGAACCTCGGCTCATTGTCTCCATCAGGCACAGGAGCGCAGTCAATCAGGCGATAGAACAGTTTGGCGGCGGACTTTGCCGTCCCGGAACGCAGGACAAATATCCCCCGGGTGAATTTCCGGTAATGGAACAGGTCGGCATCCTGGACGGAAGAAAGGTATTCCAGCTCTGCGGCAACGCCTTCATCTGTCCCTGCACTGTCCGGCATCCGGCCGCTGATATCATCAAGAAGCCTGTCCACATCAATCTCAAGCGGCATCTGCCCACGCCCGGTCCCCTGGAAATGATGGTGATCCGGAGCGGAAGCCCCGCATTTCGGACCGTTATAGAAAAAGATATGGTCAGGATAAGCCCGGGCCAGGTCAAGGATATCGACATATCTTTTCCAGATAGACTGCGGACTGTGGCAGGCCAATGCAATCACCAGATGATCCGGGAAAATAGGATATGGATTGACAAGTATGTCATACTTCTTCCCTTTTCTGCCGTCAAAACCGATGCGCATCTGTTCCTTCGGCCTGTTATCCCGGCACAGGAAGCACGGACGTGCATTGAGAGAAGCGGCATCCGTTCTGGCTGCGGAAGATATTATCCTGGCAGGGTTATGCTGCACCCTGACTGTGAGTCCTCCGACAGACAGCTCCCTGACATGTACATTTTTCAATGCCCTGAAATTGTCACAAGCCAAAGGCCAGCGGGAGAGCTGGTCATTGACGAACTTGCTTATGTCCTTACCTTGTGCCATATTGTCAATACCCGCTGTACTGATTTCATGCATGGTTCCGTGATCCGGCCTTCCGGTCCGTCTCAATGGCATCCGTTTCATGGTACCGGTTCAGACGTATCCTCGCGGCAATCTCCCATGTCCGGAGCCGGTCCTTGTACAGGTTATTTGCATTGAGCCTGCCGATATCAAGATCCGAGTCCGAATTGCCCTCCCATCTGCGGCAATTGTACAGTACATCATAAATCCTTCCTATCCTGTACTCCCTGCTTATCCTCAGCCCTATGGCGTAATCCTCCCCGTAACTCGTGTCCGGCATCTTCAGTCTGCGCAGCAACGGTGTCCAGAAAGCACGGGGAGCTCCGAGACCGTTTATCCTCAACGCATTGTTACGTCCGTTCGTCTCCGTCCATTCCCTGTGGTCGATCACTCCGGGAGGGATGGGGTGCATCCCGAAATCCATCATCATATAACTGCCTATGACCATTGCGCATTTCTGCTCCCGGAAAGCAGCCACGATCCTTGCAAGCGTGTCCGGTCCCGAATATACGTCATCACTGTCCAGCTGTACCGCGAATTCCCCGCAATGCTCCGACCCGACGGCAAGATTCCAGCAGCCTCCTATCCCGAGACCGTCCCTTTCCGGTATGATATGGACAAGCCTCGGATCCTCCGATGCAATTTCATCAAGCAGTTCCGAGGTCCCGTCGGAAGAACGGTTGTCCACCGCTATCACATTGAACGGAAAACCGCACACCTGACCGAGAGCGCTCCTGACGGCATCCCCGACAGTCCTGACCCTGTCAAGCACCGGAATAATGACCGATGCCGTCACAGGAAAGCGGGAGGACATTGTCACCGTCCCCGTTTCCGGAACCTCAGACATACTTTCGTTATGATATTCTGAGAAATCAGGCTCACGGAACACAGGCGGCAGATATGCACCGATCCGCTTCAGATAATCCGTACATACAGCCTCCATTTCCATCTGCACCGCCCGGTTCTTCGGATCCACATAATCGAACTGTCTCTGTCCGGAACGCCGCAGGTCCGCAGCAACGTCAGTGTACAGGAATTCATTGATATGCACTATATTGCGCATCCTCAATCTCAAATCATAGAATCCCGCATACCCATACTCACCAGTCATCCCGGACACTGCTTCCCTGAATGAATCCGTCCGCAGAAGCACCAACGGGCCGAAATCGAAATCATCCCTCACAGAGCCGGGCTGGCAGTCTATAAGCGGATGCCTGCGGCATTCCGTGCCACCTCCTTCAGCCGGGAAAATCCTGTAATGGTCCGAATACAGCATGTCCGCTCCGGTATCTTCAGCGACGGAAATGAATCTTTCTTCCGCAACCTTCTCCGGAGACTGTACGAGATCGTTGAGATGAAGAAAAACGAACCTGCCGGCAACTGACTCTGCGACCTTGCGCAGGGCGGCTGTCGACAGGGATGTCAGGGATATATGTGAAACTTCCATATTCAGGGATAACTGCTTCTTCACTCCGCTTCGGCTGACAGTCAAAGCAAGGCCGTCAACGAACGGGAAATTCTTGCGAACTCCTGTTCAAAGTTAGGGGTAAAGACGGACTTTCCCAAATTTTCATGAATACTGTCGAACGACCACCATCTGCCTTCCTCTACTTCTTCACTGTCCGGAGACAATGTAAAATTCCCTACGGCGGCAAAGACATTCACCATTTCCCTTTCTATATCCGACTCATACTCATATGAGAGGAGATACACTGGGTTGAAAGCCGTAAATCCGAGCTCTTCATACGCCTCCCGGTAGAGGGCTTCGAGAATCCTCTCCCCGAAATCCACATGCCCCCCTACGGCGGTATCCCATTTGCCCGGCTGGATATCCTTATTCATGGCCCTTTTCTGGAGATACAGTCTGCCGTCCCTGTCTATAATATGCAGGTGGACCACCGGATGAAGGAGTTTCACTCCGCTGTGGCAATATGCTCTGGATGCCTTTCCCGTCACTTCCCCGCTGGGGGATATGACAGGGAACATCTCCTCTCCCTCTACCCGGGAAGAAGGCCTGTCCACATTCGGGGACGGCAACAGCGGTGCATCCCCGGCCGGATAAAGAAGATCGAACATGTCAGGCAACGGCCACAAGTATCAGCAACTGGGCCACCAGAACCCTCATGAACATGGACAGAGGATATACCGTGGCATAGTTGACCGATGTATAGTCAGTACCGTATGCATCCTGGGCAAAGGCAAGCACAGGAGGATTCGTGCAGCCTCCGGTAAGAAGGCCGCATATCTGGTAGAAGTTCAGTTTGAAAGCAAGACGGCCGATCAGAGCTATCAGGAAAGTAGGGACTATGGTAATCAGAGCTCCGTACAGTATCCACCAGTATCCGCCGCCGGCTATAGAACTTACAAAGTCCTCTCCTGCTCCGAGACCTACTGCCGCAAGGAATATCGAAATGCCTATCTCCCTTATCATCAGGTTCGCACTTGTCGTAGTATATGTCGTGATCTTGAGTCTCGGGCCGAAATAGCCGATAAGTATCGCAATGATCAGCGGACCTCCGGCAAGACCGAGCTTGATTGCCTGCGGTATCCCCGGGAACTTGATAGGGATGGAACCGAATATGACGCCGAGGGCTATACCGAAGAAAATAGGAATAAGATAAGGATGGTTGAGTCCAGAAGCGGAGTCACCGACAACGGATTTGATCTTGGCAACGGAACTCTGCGGTCCCACAACCCTGAGCACGTCACCGAGCTGAAGGACAAGATTCGGATTGGCAACGAGATCCACGCCGGCACGGCTTACACGAGTGATGCTGACCCCGTAGGTCGACCTGATGTTCAGATCTCCGAGACGTTTGCCGGTGAGGGAAGACTTGGTGACAGTAAATGTCTTGACTGTCATCGAAGTATCTATACCTTCCCACTCGTCCTTGTCCAGAGGCAGTTCCTTTCCGAAAAGCATCTTCACCACATCTTCCGAAGACTTCGAAGTAATGACGAGAAGATGGTCACCCTCCTGCAGCACGGTAGTGGCGGTAGGGAAAATTATCTTTCCGTCCCTGCGCAGCCTCGATATCACGAAACGGTTGGTAATCTCCTTGTCCACATCCTTTATCTCCTTGCCGCATACGGCAGGGTTCTCCACCTCGAATACAAGACGGACTGCCCCTTCGATGCTCGTTCCGTCCTTGTCCAGTGCAGCCTGCTCCTTTTTCAGGTCGATACGGAACATGGCCTTGACTATCATAAGTACAAGTATGACTCCCAGCACTCCGAGCGGATAGGCCACTGCATAACCGGAAGCAAGCGAGCCCGAAAGGGACGAAGCAACCTCGGCGCCCTGTGATACGGCAGCCACGTCATAATATGTCTGCTGCGCTGCACCCAGTCCGGGAGTATTGGTAACGGCTCCCGACATCACACCCACCATCGTGGTCAGATCCTCGCCCGTCACAAGATGTATCACATAAGTGGTAAGCACGGCAAGGAGCACAAGGGCCACTGCCAGCATATTCATCGTAAGTCCGCCTTTCCTGAACGAATGGAAAAAGCCGGGACCGACCTGAAGACCTATGGAAAACACGAAAAGGATGAGGCCGAATTCCTTTAGGAAATGCAGAAGCTCTCCCGGAATCCTGAACCCGAAATGACTGAGGAGAATACCTACGAACAATATCCACGTAGACCCCAGGGTAATCCCTTTGATCTTGAACCTTCCGAGCCATATTCCGGTCGCAATCACGACCGCAAGCAGAAGGATAGAGTGCCCTATTCCCAGGCCAAAGAACAAATCTCTCATATATACGAATTTCAATGAATTAATCCTGCCATGCCAGTTCGACGCAGAAAGCGGACCGCCCGGCCGCCTTTCCTTCTATATAGACCTTCCCGTCTGCGTCCGCCCGGTACAGTTCCACGATTTCCCCGGGACGTGTCTCGCTGTTGAAATTTATCTTCACATCCTTCACCGGATTCGTCACGGCGAATCCGTAATCGAGCACATCCATCGCCCATACGAGATAACGGGCATTGTTGGTGTGGCCGTTCATGTCCACGTCCGAATAGGACACCCTGTGCTCTCCTGCCTTCATTACCTCCGCATTCCCAGGCAGCTGCACCTTGTCGCAAGGCTGCGCTATGGCATTGTCCGGACACGATGTCCCCGCATCCAGTATTCCGGCATCCCGACAGAGATGCCTTGTATCTATATTTATGACAAGCCATGATGTCGTGGCAGACACCAGCACATTGCCGTCGCTGTCCTTCATCTGGAAATCGCGGAGGTAGAAAAGTCTGTTGAGCCCCTTGTGCCAGGTGCTCAATGTCACGTTCTGCCTCCACCGGGGATGAGTGCCGAAATGGATATGCATACGGGAAAGCACCCATGCAGTCCTGGTGCGCATCAGGTCATCATAGCCGAAGCCGAGAACCTGTGCATGTACATTGGCCAGTTCCTGCGCGAGATCCATAAAGGATGCCGGCTTCAGAAAACACGAAAAATCCGTATCGTAGCAAGGAATGATAAAATTCTGTGAAAGCTTGTTTTCCATATACCCGGTTTTCGGGCGGCAAATGTAATACTAATAGTTCAGAATTTCAAGTTCCTCCTTACTATATAACAGGGAATCTATAAAATCCGGACATATGCGGGCAAGCAGCACGAACACTCCGAGAAGCAGGAGAGCCGTCCCGATGAGCGCCAGCAGTGCGATTGCAAGTTTCCTGACAGTCTTGCGCGTCCTGCCGGTTTCGCCGGCTTCCATTCCCGCTATGGTCGTTTTTTCTGCCTTTCCTGTGTCGTAAACTTTCTTTTCCGCTTCGCGAGCCGCCCTTTCCGTTTCGAGTGTTTCCTTTTCTGACGGTAATACCCTTTTCTCCTCTGCCGGTTTTTCCGTCACATTTTTGTTCCGGTCCGTAATGGCCGTCCCTCCGGCATCAGCCGTTCCTTCCGTCTTCCCATCATAAACATGAGCCTTCAGGGATACCGGTTCAAGCCCGAAACCCTCCGGATATATGTCCATGTCTTCATCCGCAATGAAAAAATAATTGTTCTCCTTCGTGGCCCGGAGCCTTCCGAGTCCCGGAAAGATTATGACCTTGTCCCTGTTCAGGACCTCCTTCATTTCGGAGACGAATGATAAGACTATCTTTCCTGCCACATCCTCCTCTATTCCATTGGAAACGGCATAAAGATGAGCCAGAGAAGTGTCGTACTCCTGGTTTTCGCGGAAATAGAGTTTCCTGTACGGAGGATTGACGGTATACCCCTTGTCTGAAAACTGGGCAGGCGCATTCTCGGCCACGAATGCCCCGAGTCCGGGCAATGTTACCTTATCATTGTCAAGAAGCAGCTCCCTGACCATCTTAGACAGAAGATCTATGTCCATATTTATCCGTTCATTAATGTTCTGAAAACTGTCACCGCTGCTTCCGGCAGCCCTGCATCCGGTTCCGGCCCGTTCCTTACATGGAAACTGTTCCGAACCGGCCCTGCACATAACCGGCTTCTGCCGGAATTCCACCGGACGGTCGGGACAAAGGTAACAAAATTTTAAAGAATTTTCCGAGAAAAATTTGCAGCATCAAAAACTTGTTGTATCTTTGCAGTCCCATTTGAACAGCACATGGGAGAAAGAAATTCCTGAATAGCTCAGTTGGTTAGAGCATCTGACTGTTAATCAGAGGGTCGCAGGTTCAAGTCCTGCTTCAGGAGCCAAAGCGGACAAATCATCGGAAACGACGGTCTGTCCGTTTTTCTTTTCATTGCAACTCATTGATTTCAATCCATATACAAATAGAAATCCTGCAACAACGGGAAATTACCGTCGGTTAATGGCCGTTGCAGCACGTCAGACGATGGAACGGTAAAGATTTGAACAGGCCTCTTCGAGGAGGTCGAGGACAAGTTCGAAACCGTCATGTCCCATATAATACGGATCGGGGATATATGAAATCCCATGGGAGGTGAGGTAATCCGCCATCCTTTTTATCTTGCGGGAATCCTCTACTGACGGTGCAAGATGCATCAATGCCTCATAATTCTCGTCATCCATTGCGATGACAAGATCGAAATCAGGAAAATCCAGCGAAGACACAGGACGTGCACGGTGAATCAGCCCATAACCGCGGGCGGCAGCGGCCCTGCGCATCCTTGCATCCGGGAGCTGCCCTCTGTGACCGGAATAAAGGCCTGCGGAATCCGCCTCAAAACGGTCGGATGCATTGTTCTTCTCCACTATCGATTCGAAAATCCCCTGAGCCGCCGGAGAACGGCATATGTTCCCCAGGCAGACAAATAATATCTTATGTATTTTATTAGTACTCATATTATTACATATTTATATTTTTAGACGGTTTGCACTGTGGTTTGCATTTCTTACCATTACAAGACCCGGAAAGGCTTTAAAATGAGGAAAGAACCGGCTGACAGCTTCTGATGTCACCGGTGCACGACAATGCGGTCGATACGGCGGGGAATGGATGTGAATATCTCGTACGGGATGGTATCGAGTATCGAGGCCAGTTCCGAGGCTGTAGGATCTTCCCCGAAGACAGTCACGGTATCCCCTACCGATGCATCCACGCCGGTAATGTCGAGCATGCACATGTCCATGCAGATGTTTCCGATAGTCGGCACCCTGTGGCCGTTCAGGGAAAATGAACATCTGCCGTTCCCGAGATGACGGTCGATCCCGTCCGCATACCCGACAGGAATAGTAGCTATCACAGTCCCTTCCTTGGCGATTTTTCCGTTCCGTCCATAGCCGATAGTCCCGTCTTCAGGCTTCAGATGCTTTATCTGCAGAATATTGCATTTGAAAGACGCCACAGGAGACAGTTTCACTCCCGGGATTGCGCTGACTCCGTAAATGCCTATGCCCAAACGGACCATATCGAACTGATACTGTGGAAAACGCTCTATTCCGGCCGAATTGAGGATATGATACATCGGCCTGTATCCCAACCGGGCAGCGACAGTGTCTGCATTTGTCCTGAACATCGCCACCTGACTTTCGGTAAAACCATCGCTTGCCGGATCCTCCGATGCGGCAAGATGGGAAAAGACCGACTTTACCCTGACATAACGGCAGTCCGTCAGAAAATCCAGCAGTTCGGGAAGTTCATCTGTCATGAACCCGAGCCTGTGCATTCCGGTATCGAGCTTAAGATGTATCGGATAATTTTCTATATTTCGTTGTTTCAATACATTACAGAACGATATCAGGGTATACATGTTCGGAATGCTCGGCTCGAGGGAATAGTCGATGATCTCGTTGAAATAATCCGTCCCCGTCGTCAGCACCATAATCGGAATCCTGATTCCTGCATCCTTCAGTTCCATCCCCTCTACAGGATAGGCAACCGCAAAATAATCGGCACCGGCCTCCTGCATCATCCCTGCAAACTCGACCGCCCCATGTCCGTAGGCATTGGCCTTGACCAGGACAAGCAATTTCGTGTCAGGCTTGAGCCTGTTTCTGAAATATCTGTAATTTTCAAGACAATTTGGCAGATTTATCTCCAGTCTCGAAAAATCATTCTCCTTTAGCATCTTTATTGTATATTTGCGCAAACGGCTGCAAATTTAGTAATTTTAGAACCGTTTTGAATTTAAAACGCAAGAAAATAACAATATCGGACAAACAAATTAAAACAGACAGAGATCATGAACTGGATTCTTTTTATCGGGATTATGGTGCTGGGACTTATCGTCCAGGGCGTTCTCCAGAGCAAATTCGGCAAATATTCGAAAGTTCCGCTCCCGAGCGGGATGTCGGGAGCGGAAGTCGCACAGAAAATGCTGCACGACAACGGTATATATGATGTCAAGGTCGTTCCTGCTCAGGGAATGCTTACCGACCACTACAACCCTGCGACAAAGACTGTCGCACTGAGCGAAGGCGTATATTCATCCCGTTCCGTCGCGGCTGCAGCGGTCGCGGCCCACGAATGCGGCCATGCAGTGCAGCATGCCATGGGATACGCGCCACTGAAAATGAGGTCCGCACTCGTACCTGTAGTGAGTTTCGCCTCCAACATCGTACAGTGGGTGCTTCTGATAGGCATCATAGTCTTCAGTTCATTCCCGCAGCTGCTGTGGATAGGCATAGGACTGTTCGCCCTGACCACTCTTTTCAGTTTCGTGACGCTTCCGGTCGAAATCAACGCAAGCCAGAGGGCAATAGCATGGCTTGACAATACGGGCATTACCGACTACGAAACCCGCCCGATGGCTGTAGATGCCCTCAGATGGGCAGCCTATACCTATGTTGTCGCAGCCCTCGGCTCCCTTGCCACCCTCCTGTACTACATCGGCATAGCCCGCAGGGACTGACAATACCTTTCAATATAGAGAAGCCGACCCGTAACAATACGAGCCGGCTTCTCAAATTAATTCCTGTCCTGACATCTTAGTCAAAATGATGCATTCAGTCTGAAGCCAGTGTGGTGACTATCCTGACAGTCCTGCCGGCAGGGACGGTAACCGACCATCCCACTATCGTCCTGTCAGAGATCGACTGGTCCCAGTCCCGAGGGGTCCAGTCCGACGGTCGTACCGTATTCCATTTCCTGTATTCAGGTGTTATGGAGGGATCGGACGATGTCATTGCCAGGGTCCGGGACTTGCCGTTCTTCGTAAGTGTGATACCTTCTTCAGTAACCGTGGCATTCGTAATCGAAAGCATTCGCCATTCGAGTTCGCAGTCGAGATCCGGAAGGGCGGTTATCTCATCCGTAACCACAAGGTCGGTTCCGTCTACCAGTTCTATGGTACGGGTCGCCCTGCTGACCTGACCTTTCATCGGACCCGTCATGTCCACTACAGCTCCCTGACGTCCGCCTGCATCAATCACCTCGTCTATGGTCGCGAAGCCGTCTACATAGAAATCGCTCGGATGAAGCTTGTCGGGAACGGAACCGTCATTGCTGTAGGATACTATCGTACTGTGGCAGAGATTGTTCACCCGGAAGGTATCCCACCTCAGGCCGGTCTGGGACGTATCTCCCGAACGACTCCCGGCTGCCTGAAGCGCGGCGAACCATGCCGAATAGGACGGACGCATGATGTCATCCGACCACCTTACGCCTTCCGCCTCGAAGACGAATGAGCCTGCATCCATATGCCCGTGGGCAGTGCCGGAGGTCTTCCATGTATTGCAGTGCCCTGCCTTGATGCCCAGGAATACATCAGTTTCATCATAGTTCCAACCCCTGCGGACCATCACCACAGGCATCTCCCCGGCTCCATGCCATATCTCTTCAGCAGGTGGGGACATGGTCCGGCTGTCGATGTCGAAGTCCCTCATCATCACTATCATTGCCGGAAGCAGCCGGTATTTCGTATCGGTCAGCTTCGTATCCGAATAGTTGCCTTCATCGAGCATACGTGCCTCGCAAAAGGCAAGAGTCGGATCATCTTGCATGGCCGCGAACCACCAGGAGGTCAGGAATGGGGAATCGGTCGTTCCTCCGCCGTCGCAGTACGAAAACTGAGTATTCATCGTGCCGTGGGTATAGAGGGCATATTTTCCCGACTCCATGAACCCCGGAACCTCCATCAGTCCGGCCGTGTGTCCGAAGATATCCTGAAGACTGGTCAGGAAACACACCTCGAAACCCGTGCCGTATTCCCAATAGCCGCAGCCTTCTGCATAATTCCCGTCAGGGCTGTAGATGCCTTTCATCGCAATCTTGTTCTCTTCTACAGCCTTCTCTATCTGTTTGACGGATATTTCCTTGTCCTTCTCGTAAACGGCAAGGGACGCGCACGCGGCACCTCCGAGGATGATCGAATTCCAGTTGCCTATCGATGACGACATGTCTTTGTTGTATACCGGTTTGATACCATTTCTGACCATAGCCTCGTGTGCCTGTATCCTGGTCTCCAGATCAAGATCATAATACAGCCAGTCGTAAGCAAGAGCCACCGCAAGCGAGACCTCCCCGACGGACAGCCCGTCCGGATTCCAGTGGCTCAGTCCGCATATCCTGTCAAGATCCGATCTGGCCTTGGCAAGGTATGCTTCCTGTCCTGTCATCCTGTACGCATAGGCACAGGAAAGAAGATTGTCAACAACCACATAATGATCCGACGGGCCTGTAAACTGCCTGTTATCGCTGACTATGCTTTCCGCGCGTGAAAGTACACCCCGGTGCAGCTTGTAAAGGGTAGGGTTGGAGAATCTGTCTGAAGTCACTTTGACCTTGAGAGCGGCAAAGCCCTCATCGTCTATCAGAAGCCTCGGATGTCCTGCCTCCGCCAGCAGGGAATAGTCGAAAGTTCCTGCCGGGTCAGGGGCAGGGTCATCCGCCTCCTCCTCGAAATCCGCCACCGGGTCGTCAATGTCATCGCCGCCCGTATCCCCTGTCTCTTCGCAATTCCCCTCATCCGTAATCTGTCCGTTGTCAGACTGGAGCCGTTCCCCTGCCGTGCATGAACAGACTGTCAGAAAAAGAAACGGGATAAATATCAGAATCCACATTTTTTTCATCTTTACCATATCTTTTTACATCAGATAAGGGTGAAATCTAAAAAATTTGGATTAAATTTAGAATTCACCCCATTATCAAGAATTACCTTCTCCGGCACTCAGTCAGGCAATGTCATTACCTCCCGAGATCATCTTTCTGGCAGCGGACAGGCAGACAGTAGCACATGAACGTATCATGACGGGTATTGAAAATAGGGCCTGCCGACCAGTAAGTATATTCGAAAGACTGTCCTTTATAAGTATTCGAACTCATATCCGCATATGTGGCACCGTTGCCCCATGCATACATGAACCGCTTTTTGGTATCTCCCGCACGGCCTGTATCATAGGATGTGCCCTGGTTTGCCACATATCCAAGGAAAGGCCAGTAGTCATATTCTCCCGAAGGTGTCTTGTATGCCAGAGTACTGTAACCTACGGAATAGAATGGAGAATCCGTCTTGACATACTCTCCTGTCTGTGTGTTGTGCGCACCGGAAACCTCCCATATCTCGGTGGCAGAGCCTATTGCATTGAATGACCTTCCGTCAGGTATACGGTAGCCTTCAGGACACGGGTCATATACTGTCTTCGCACCTCCGCACTCAGGGTCATACCAGTCTGAAGTATTGTTGAAGCCTCCCCAAAGATCCCAACGGACATCACTTGCATACCACTTGGTACCGGCACCTACCCTTGATGAAGGATAGAACGTGGACTCTCCGGGAGCAGCAAAAGGTTCGGTCCTGTAATTTGCCCTGTATATATGCTCCAGACCGTTGGAACTTGCCCATGTGAAAGGGTCTTTTCTTCCCCACTGGAAGTAGGCTACCGCACTTGCGTCAAAATCACCCGCCTCTTCTGCAAGCCTGCTGCCATTACCCTGGCCGAGGAAACGATCCATCATAGCAAAGCCTCCATTGTACTCCATCGCCTTTGGCTCATCACCTTCCTTATATCCGACAATCATATATGACCATATGACATCATGGTTCTCGTCATACAGGGCGACCGTACCCCAGCGTCCGGTCGCTACAGTCTGATCGAGCACATGTACCGTGATTGTATAGTCGGCGGATACAGGCAGATATGCAGGTTCACCTGTCGAACCGCCCGCCGAAATCATCTCGCCTTCAGCCGTGCCGTCAAGGCTCAGGAATTTTCTGATACCTGCACCCACACCGGGGTCTCCAAGTTCGGAAGGGGTAAGGAGCGAGTAGTATTTAGGTTCCCTTACCATATTGAAGTCGCCCCTCGCCTTGACATCGATTGTCAACATTGTTGTCTGTCCCTCTGTTTCAGGACGCATAGCCATATAGGTATTCTGAGGACCGTAAGCCCAGAGCCTGATCAGGTCTCTTTTTTCGGAAGTCTCGTACCAAGGGAAAGCATTGTCTGCAGAAGTAATGTCGCCAAGGTCTATGGTGGTCAGGGAGCCTGCAGGGAAATTGCACTTTCTGTCAAACTTCATAGGGACTGTCTGCGTAGCACCGTCAGCATTGATGAATGTCACGGCAATGTACATATCTGCCGAAGAATAGTCTCCCGGGAGTACGGCAAGATATACCTCGCTCTTTTCCGGAGCGGTTGTAAAATCGTGGTCTGCCACATCGACACGTACAGACGCGCCTGTAGTCCCCTCGATCACAGAGAGCGTCCCTTCTATAGGATCTACTGCATATTCTCCTGTCAGGGCTGCATTGCCGCCCTTGTCGAAAAGCTGTACACCATGGAGCTGATAGCCTGCAAACTCTGAAGATGCAGCCTTTATGCAGATATATGCAAGGCTATGCCGGAGGGCGAATGTGGCTTTCTGCGATCCTGCCTTGACAGTAGCGACTCCGGTCGCGAACCCGTTGGCAAGGACTTTCCTGTCACCTACGGCATCCTGGACCTGCTCGGCTTTCACAGCGGAATGCAGACATCCGTCATCGACATTGATCTCAATCCCGTCCATGTACGGATAATACACGACAAATGTCTCGTCAGAAGACTCAGGATATTCTATATGGATAATGTCCTCCGTCGGCTGGCCTCCTTCTTCCTCCGGCGGTATCGTGATGATCCTGTCCTGAGGGATGAAGATGCCGCGCGATGCACCGGCCGTAGTTTCATGGAGTATTGCCTGGATATTGTCGTTATTGGTCTCTGTCTGGTCAAAAGAGAAGATACCGATGGCATCTCCGGCAGTCCATGTCAGGGTATGGATTCCGTCCTCAGCATCCTCGAACTGTATCTTGGTGGAGACGGAGAAATCACCTTCAAACACAAGCGTCTTCCGGCTTCCTTCCGGAGAAGACGGCTGCATCTCCTCCTTCATGCATGAAGAAAGCGATATGGTAGCTGTGAAAAGTATGGGAAATATTATATATTTTTTCATAATTCTCGTTTTAATGGCTATTCAAGTACATTCTCTGTAAGGCTTCCGGCATCACTCGGATCTCCCACGGCATCCTCCGCAAGGGAAGCAAGATCTTTTGTCGTGAATGTCGCTGTAGCATAGCCGAATATGTCCATATTGGCATCGAATGCCACGACTCCTGTAAAATAGGCCGTCTCGGGATTGAGATCCCTCAGGACAGCATGATAAGGAAGATCTATAGCCACTCCGTTGCTTGAGATATAGTTCCTGACCGCTTCGGCATTGTCAAGACTTCCGATCTCTTCAAGGACATCAGCCTGCGGGACAGGAGATACCATACGTACAAGTGTCGGGGTATCGCCTTCTCCGGCAATATCCATAACTGCATTCACGGCAGTCACATCCGTCACATCGACAGAAAGACCGATTGTCAGGGACGGGCCGGACTGCTTCTTGCAGGAAACTGCCGCCATAAGGGCTGCGGCTCCCGCCAGGATTAGTAATAATCTGATTCTTTTCATTGTTATTAGTATTAATAAAGTGGATTACAATTCATTCACGCATGCAATCATTCCCAGTTCGGATTCTGCCTGTACAGAGGCATCAGGTCAAGTTCGCGCTGAGGTATCGGCTGAAGTTCATGTCTGCCCTTCTGGGTATATTGTGCCGGGAGATAATAAGTGGTTGCCTGGTCCATCAGATCGTCAAGATCGAAAGCCGCCTGTTGTATGCTCTCGTAATAGATTCCCCAACGGATAAGATCCTGCTTCCTCTGTCCTT
Organism: uncultured Bacteroidales bacterium; assembly: GCA_944322585.1. GTDB lineage: Bacteria > Bacteroidota > Bacteroidia > Bacteroidales > UBA932 > Cryptobacteroides. Next base: position 129,001 of record CALUPB010000001.1, read on the forward strand.
CGAAACACAGTTCGTATGCCCTCTCGTCCCTTACAGCCTGACGGAATTCCTCCTGGGACATTCCTTCGTCAAGGTCGGCAACTGTCGGCTCCGTCGAATTGATGTCCAGTCCGTATCCGCGTCTGCGGACCATATTTACCGCCGCGTATGCTTCCGGGGTCGGTCCCGAAATCTCGTTCACAGCCTCCGCATACATCAGGAGCACATCAGAATAACGGAGAATGTACCAATGTGCATTGGACATGTTGCCGTCCGAAAGCTGGTCACCAGGAGCCTGATACTTTGTAAGATCCCACTTGGCGACATAGAGCCCGTCCCTGAACCTGTCTATATCCCCTGACATGGCACCCGGCTGGAGGGATGCCAGAAATTCGACCTTATGCCCGTAATTGGCATAGTACACCTTTTTCATTCCGTCGATGCCGGATTCTTCATACCATCTGGTGCCTTCATCATTCAGCCCTGTCCCGTCAGTACCTTCATAATAATAGTCCGCCACACTAAGACCGAAACGGCGATCCTGCTCCGGATCCGGCCATTTCGCCGCAAATGATGCCAGCGCCCTGTATCTTGCATCCACCCTTACCAGCGGGGAAGTATTGGTCACGACATACACACCGTTCCATTTGCCTATGTATCCGCTGCAGTTGTTCGAACCTGAACTGGAGATGGACTGGGAGTAGAAACTGATCTCGAACAGGCTCTCGGTCGGATCCCAGACAGAATTGCAGGCATTGTTCCACAACTGTTCGTAGTCTGCCACAAGTCCATGGTAACCGGAATCCATTATTTCCTCGCACGCTGCCTTGGCATCCGCCCATTTCGACGTGTCCTGCATAGGATAGCCGGCCCATGTCACATATACCCGTGCCAGAAGTCCGAGTGCGCCGGCTTTGGAAATCATGAAACTGTTGTCCGTCCTGATGTCATCGGCCTTTGCCCACGGGAGCACCTCCGCAGCCTCTTTAAGCTCGGTCTCTATGAATTCATATATTTTCAGCGGCTGTTCCTGTGTGTATGAAGAAGCATGCTGAAGAGACTGTTCTGCTGTGGTGATCAGTGAGATGTTCTCCCAGTTGCGCACCAGTTCGAAATACATAAGGGCTCTGATAACCCTTGCCTCCGCAATATAGACATCCACTGCAGGCAGCTGGTCTTCCGGAATGCGTGGTCTTGCCTCCTCCACCTTTTCAAGGAAGTCATTGACATCGTATATTGTGCTGTATGCCTGTCTCCAGGTATTCTGTACCCAGGAGTTGGTCGGAGTATGGGCATTGCAGCAGAAATCCCTGTTGTTCACAAGAGTATTGCCGTCAACCTTGGCAATGTCTGTCGGCAGGTCATACACTATCGACAGCCTGTGCCCGTAGAGGTCGAGGTTGCACAGATCACGGTACAGTCCGAACAGCACATTCCTTGCGGAAGCCGCATCCGTGATATAGGTATCTTCATCTATGTAAGTATACAGGTTCTCGTCAAGATTGCATGAAGGAAGCAGCATCAAGAGCGCAAGAACCGCTATTATTCCTTTTTTCATAAATTCATAAATGATAATCTTAATCTTTTTGTCAAAACAGTCCGGAGGTAAGTCACTGTCAGAAAGTCAGTTCCAGACCTATCGTATATACCCGGCTCTTTGGATAGGCGCAATAGTCGAGTCCGGGCATCAGGGGGCTGCTCTTTCCATTCACTTCAGGGTCATATCCGCTGTATTTCGTGAGACAGAAAAGGTTGCTGCCTGTCAGATAAAGCCTGAGCTTGCTTATCTTTGTCTTGTTTATCCACCTGTCCGGGAACGAATAGCCTACCGTAAGGTTTTTCAGACGCAGGAACGAGCCATCCTCGATAAACCGTGAATAGATGTCGTGCATCTCCATTCCGGTCACGGATGGGACTGAATTGGAGGCGTGGTACGGAGTCCATCTGTCCAGCACCTCCGCCTGCATGTTGAGTCCGTTATCCGTAGTCTTGGTCGTCATGAATCTTGTAGTATTATAGACATCGTTTCCGTAGGAGAACTGCAGCAGGAAAGACAGGTCGAACCCGTAGATATGGAACGTATTGGTGATACCTCCATACCAGTCGGGATAACCGTTGCCGATAACGGTACGGTCATCAGGAGTGATGACACCGTCTCCCGCATCAGGGACACCGTCCCCGTCAGTATCTACCGTAGGCATATCCTTGTATTTCACGAATCCCGGAACGAGATTGTCCGCATTCGCGATATGCGACCTGTTGTCGACCACCCCGTCTTTCAGGGTAAGAGAAAGATCCGGTGATATGACAAAATCAGAATACTGGTACACTCCGTCGAAGACATAGCCGTACATATTGCCGAGAGGCTGCCCCACGATGGCTATGTAGTCATAGTTGGTATTGTTGGAGTCAAAGCCGGTCCTCGCAAGCATATAGTCCGTACCGTCAAGCAGGGACACGAGGGTGTTCTTGATGAACGATATGTTCAGGTCAGTAGACCATGAGAAATTCTTCCTGTTGATATTTATGGAACTGATGCTTATCTCCAGACCCCGGTTGCGGATTTTCCCGATATTCTGCCACTGCGACTCCCAGCCGGAGACATAGGCGAGATTCTGCTGGAGCAGCAGATCCTTGGTATCTTTCTGGAAAGCGTCGACAGTGAGATTGAGCCTGCCGTCGAACACGGAGAAATCCACTCCGAGATTGACAGTGGTCGCGCCCTCCCATGTAAGGTCCGGATTTGCCAGCTGGTTCGGAGTCAGGGCGGTCACCGAAGAAGTGCCCCAACCGAACTTGCCCACGGCATATATGTCACTGGTAAGATAATTCGATATGCGGTCATTTCCGACAGTGCCGTATCCCACTCTCAGCTTAAGGTTATCTATCCATGGCACATCCTTCAGCCACGACTCGTTGGAAAGGGTCCATGCCGCAGCGAATGACGGGAAGATACCCCAGCGGTTTCCGGGGGCGAACACGGACGAGCCGTCGGCACGCAGAGTCGCTGTAAGCATATATCTGTCATCATAGCTGTAGAATACCCTTGCGAAGAATGACAGGCGTTTCTTGTCGGTACGCGATGTCTCCACAAGACTCGGCTCCCCGGCACTGAGCTTGTCCACTCCAAGGATATCCTCAGAAAACTCCTTGGCCTGACCGCGGAGGTACTCCGAACCGCTCATCTGATACTCTTGTCCCGCCATTGCGGTCAATCTGTGTTTCCGGGCGAAAGTCCTGTCGTATGTAAGGACGTTGTTCACTGACCAGCGGTTTGCAAGTGTCATGGTCGACTGTCCGTAAGGTCCGCCCGAACGTGCCGCATATTCGCTGCCCTCATAATAGAAATAGTCGTTCCTTGAAAAAGACTGGTTATAGCTGCCTGACGTCTTGAAAGTAAGTCCTTCAATAATCTTGAAAGTCAATGACGCATTCGCGACCCAGGTATTGGTCTTGTTTTGTATGTCAGATGTTCTGGTAGTGACCAGGGGGTTGTAGTGATTGTTGTAGCTGTTGTCCACTCCAGGGTCTGCAGAAGAAGTGAGAAGCTCCTCGTCAGTCACATTCAGTCCTCCCGTAGGTCTGTAGGCTATGATGTTGCGGAGCACCCAGCCTCCGGTACCGAGACCGTACTTGTTCTGGTTCGTGTAACTCATATTGAGATCGAGGTCGAGCCATTTCCATATCTTCTGGTTGAGCTTGACACGGGCGGAGTTCTTGACATAACCGCTGTTAAGGAAGATACCGTCCTCATCATAATGGGAGAACGACACGAAATATTTAGTCATATCCGTACCTCCGGAGAGGCTGACATCGTGGTTCTGAGACCATGTATTGCGGAATGCCTCATCCTGCCAGTTAATCCCCTCGAGACCTATATAATCGTCAAGACTCTGGTATCTGTAAGGTACTCCATCGGCATCAGTACCCTGCATGTAATAATTCGGGATATTCGAAGGATTCCTCTCACCCTGGAGTTTCACGAATTCATACGGCCCGAGCACATCCAGCCTCTTTGAAAGCTCCCTGAAACTGGCGGAGCCGCTGTACGAAACCGTAGCCTTGGCTGTGCGTCCGGACTTGGTAGTCACCAGCACGACACCGTTGGCCGCCCTCGCCCCGTAAATTGCGGCTGCCGAGGCATCCTTCAGGATCTCTATCGACTGGATGTCCTGATTCGCGATATAGTCAATGTTGTCCACCTCGAACCCATCCACGATATAAAGAGGCGAAGAGTCACCGTTAACGGTACCGACACCCCTGATCAGCACATTATAGCCCGAACCCGGAGTACCGTCAGCAGAGGTGATATTCACACCGGCTATCTGGCCTCCGAGCGCCTCCAGTACATTGCCCGTCTTGAAATTCTCTATATCTTCAGCGGATACGGATGATACAGAACCCGTCAGGTCACTTCTTTTCATAGTACCGTAACCTACCACGACAGCCTCGTCTATGAACTTGCTGTCCTCCTCCATCCTCACGTCTATCACGCCCCTGCCGGACACACTCTCCTTAACCTGTCTGAATCCCATATAGTCATAGAGGAGGACCGCCGTATCAGGCACCTTTATCAGATAGGTACCGTCAACATCCGTCACGACACCGTTCATAGTACCCTCCTCTATCACTGACACACCGACCAGAGGCTCACCGTTATTGTCAGTAACGGTTCCCCTTACTTCCGCAACTGTCTGCGCGGACAATGTTCCGGCAGCACCGAATGCCAGCATCCAGATGACATTGGCAATAGCAATCACCCTCCTCATCACAATGAAAGTATTTCAACGGTTATCATACCCGGATAATCATACGCCTTTCCGCCCGAGGTGCAGGAAAGACTCACGACATATTTCCCGGGATCCATGTCTGTAGTGTTCTGGACCATGAACGTGCCCGTCTGGCGGTCTATATAGAAACTGTCCTCTTCAGTAAGCTCCCCGTCGATTTTCGGGTCATAGAATATCTTCCCGTCACGGGTGACGGAATATATCCGGAAGTCGGATGGCGTTTCCCCGATGTAGGAAGGAGTTATGCTGACTTCATCCCCCGGATACATATTGCCTATATCGTAATAATACAGGGCAAACTCGGTTCTGTCCGTAACCGGAGGCGTACATGACGCCCCCCATAGCAGAACCGCAGAAAAGCATAGCAGTTTAATGATTGTTTTCATCTATGTGTTTGTTATTGTTTGTTATCAGTTTTAACAGCCCCCGTACATCACCATACGCCATCTGTGGCAGCATCGTCAGCTACACTTCTTCTCCATGTGACAGGCCAGGAGAGGGATTTGCGGGCTTCCGGTGACGTATACCATCGGATGACCGCACATTTCCAGGCAGACGGTGGGGCGATATGCGCAGTGAGGATGCCTCTGGAACAGTATATCGGACAGTGCCTGCGCATATCCTCCCCATTGCAAGGGGATATGCGCAATAAACAGCCCACCGGCTGCATATACTGTAGGGTGACTGCACATATCCACATACGGAACAGGATACGGAACCTGCCCGGATACGGATGTAAGGCTGTTGTATGGATAATCGGAAACCGGCGTGACATCTGTCAGCATTGCCGGTATGGCCGGAGAATCCGGCACCGCGACGTTTTTACAGGCTGTCCGGATTTCCTGATGAAATCCCAAAGAGTTTTTTAGACTAAAATACCCCCCCCCGATTATTTGGGAAGGGTATTCACAGTATATCTTCTGTGTAGATGATGTGGTCTTTCCGTTGCACATGACGCAAATTTAATCAAAAAATCATTCCCTGCAAATAAAATTCGTGCACGGTAACGGAAAACAACCGGGAAGATGTTTTAATTTTTGAAAAAATCCAAAACGGCCTCTAAAGGAACATTGTCATGTAAAGCGGCAGATACAGGACGCTGTCCGATGTCTCTACATTGTTACTGCTCAGCACAATGGCCCGTCCTATCCTGTCTGGATTATCGCGAATTGCAGCATCGAGGGAAGAATGTTTTCTGTATGACGTTCCGGATTTGACCTCCAGCACTGTAATCAATCCATCCTCCTCGAATATGAAATCCAGTTCCTGCTTGCTTTTCCTGTCGTAATAGTGCAGGCCTATACCTTTACAAGCAAGTTCAGCCGCGACATAGTTTTCGGTCAGAGCCCCCCCGTTGACCGACAAGTCGCCATTGAGCACACTGAACTGCATACTTCCCAACATCATGTGGCTTACAAGCCCTGTATCCACCATATAAAGTTTATAAAGTTTCCTGTTTTCATACAAAGAGAACGGCAACTCCAAATTCGTCGTATTAAATGAATAATAGGCATCCCCGGCATCTATCAGCCATTGCGTCGGATCTTCGTATTTCCGTCTGGAAGCACCTTTTTCCAGTTCCGCCAGGACGAATCTCTTGTCCTGCTTGGCAAGTTGCGACGGTATTGCATCAAAAACCCTTTTCGCCAATACCTTGTCTTTTCCCGCATATTTGGCGATGTCATCCCTGTAACTGGCTACAATATCCTTATGGACCGCCTCGACCTTCCTGAAATCCTCCTCCGTCACAAATGTCTGGACAGCTTCCGGCATACCTCCGACAATAAGATACTGTCTGAAATATCCCATTATCCTGTCATGGATAAACTGTGGGACCGGGACCTGTTGCCGATAAGAATCACGCAAAACGTCAATAATATCCTGTCCGATGCCACAGGCCCAGAGAAATTCTTCGAAATCAAGCGGATATACATTCATCCTCGTCTCGAATCCTACAGGATAGGACGAAACGACACCTTTTTCTTCCTCATCCCCTTTGTAGTTAATTCCGAGAAGAGAACCGGATTCGATAAAACTGTACTCTGCATCTTCAACCAGAAACTTAATGGCCGTCCTGGCATTGGGACATTCCTGAATCTCATCAAAAAATACAAGTGTACTTCCCTGGACGAACGGGCCGAAACCCATAACCGAAAGATTCCGGACTATTGTCCTCGTATCAAGGTTCCCGTCGAATGCCTGTCTTGCAACCGGATTCTTTATGAAGTTGACTTCAACGAAATATTTGAAATGTCTACGGGCAAACTCTCTTACAGATGTGGTTTTTCCCACCTGTCTTGCACCATCAAGAAAGGCTGCTTTTTTTGAGCCTGAGGCAAGCCATTGCTCAAGCTGACGGAAAATTTTTCTATTAAGCATAATATCAGTTTATTACCGGCAAATATACAACTTTTCGCAAGTAAAATACAAGATAAAATGCAACTTTTCGCAAGGTTTTTCAGCCCTTTTCTGCAACTTTTCGCCGGTCAATTCAATGTACCTGTACCGGCTTGGAAAAGTAGACACGGGAAAATTTTTTCAGTAACACTTGCGTGGGAAAGCACCAGCCTGGGACTTGTACCGGCACGGAAAAATCAGTCCAGCAGTCGGAGAAGTCTGTCAGTCCAGCTGGCAAGAGGCGATGGACAACTGAGCAGCCCTCCATTATACTGAAGGTTCTGGAATGAATAACGGATCCGGTATTTAGGATTGAACTTTTTGGTATATTCGGAAAGACTCCTGCCGCTTATACGGTTCTCGGCCTTGACCTCGACAGGAATAATATCCTCACCCCTCTGCAATACGAATTCCACTTCCGCAGTATTGCCGGAATGCCAGTAATGCGGCACATCACCGCCAAAAGCGGGTACTATCGACTGCAGCACCAGATTTTCAGCCATTGCCCCTTTAAATTCAGTATATCCGGCATCTCCCTTCAGAATGACATCGGACGGAACACGGGCCAATCGTCTCAACAGACCGGCATCAGCGGCATACACTTTAAACGAATCAAGGTCAGAATACGCCCTGAGAGGGAGTCCGGGCTTCGAAACATTGAACACTCTGTAAATCAAACCGGCATCTTCCAACCATATCAAGGCATCTTCATAATCCTTTGCTCTGGCTCCTGACCTGATGACTCGGTATATGAACTTTCTGTTTTCCTTGGAAAGTTGTGACGGCAGGGAATGCCACAAGGCATTTATCCTCGAAATCTGCAAAGGATCGGCATATTTGGAAAAATCGAGTTCGTATAAATCCAATATATCCTGCAATTCTTCCTCAACAGCTGCCATTCCCCTGTTTTCCAACAATCCGACTGCTGCTGCAGGCATACCTCCGCATATTGAATAACGTTTGTATTCAAGCAGAAGTCTGTCCAGCACTATCACCGGCAGGTGGTCGACAGCACTGATGCCTTCAATAAAAGAATACGTCCGCGGATCCGAGGCAGCAAGAAATTCCTTGAAAGTCAAGGGGAACATCCTTACTGTCCTTACCTTGCCTACGGGAACCGTCATGCTTTTCCTCCTGACCGCCACTCCCAACAGCGAGCCTGCCGCAATAACATGATACTGAGGAGCATCCTCATAAAAATATTTCAGACTGTTCAAGGCCTCCTCGCATTCCTGTATCTCATCGAATATGATAAGTGTCCGGCCCGGTTCGATCGGGACATCGGAATAAAGCGCCAGCTCACGGAGAAGTCTTTCCGGCTCCTTGGTGGTACGGAACACCGTCTTAAGTTCCGGTGTCCTGTCAAAATCGAATTTGACATGATATTCAAAATTCTCCCTGCCGAAAGTCTCCATTACCCAGGTCTTCCCTATCTGCCTTGCACCCCGAAGCAGGACGGGCTTCCGCCCGGGCAAGTCCTTCCATTCCTTCAAGGTATCGATTATATCCCTTCTGATTTCCATAAAACACATAATTAAGTATGGATTTGTGTTGAATTCTACATTTTTCCATACTTATTTATGCAAATATATTCAATGGAACCGAAATCTGCAAGTCATTTTCAATTGACTGGCGACTATACCTGACGATGGCAGGGCGTGCGCAGAGACGTCAGGAGAGAAGGTTCCTGAGGTCTTTGAGGGCAAGGTGGATATGGCGTTCGACCGTGCGGACGGAAATGTCGAGGGCTTCGGATATTTCCCTGGATGACATTCCCCGGTAACGTGACATCATGAATACCCTCTGACGCTGGGGAGGCATCGAGCTGATAATCCTGTCAAGCCTGCCGGAAGTCTCCAGAACCGCCATACTTTCCTCAATGTCAGCGGAATAATCCTCGCTTTCAGGGGGGGGCGGAACACCGGACTACAGCCGAATTGTATTTCAGGCTGAGCCAGTCATAGATTTCATTGCGGACACTGACAAGGAGATAGTTGGACACGGAACGGTCCTCGTCCAGCCTCTCCCTGCCGATCCACAATTTGAGAAAAACATTCTGAAGGATGTCCTCGGCAGCATCCCGGTCATGAAGGAGAGCACAGGCAAAGGCATAGAACCGGTCATAATACCTGTCAAAGAGTTCCTCGAAACTCTTCTCATCCCCTTTCCGGATATTGCGTATGAGCTGTCTGTCTGAAGACTTCATCAGAATGCAGGATTAAACGGTTCTATGAAACTGTTTCAAAACAGCTTCTGGATACTTTAATGTCAGAACACTTCTATAAGCCTGATGGATTGGGAAGTAGCTGAAGATACGTATATTCTCGTACAGTCATCCGTGACATACACATCGGAAGGATAGAAGCCGCTCGCTATTGTCTCTATCCTGCCTTTCGTATAGTCGCCCGAAGCATCAGGAGTGAGCTTGCGCACCAACTGATTGGACACGTCGCAGAACCATATCGAGCCGTCCTTTGCAGCGAACACGCCGTTGGTCTGGCCTACGCTTGCGGTGGAAGTGTCCCCGGACACACCGTCCGGATTGTCCGACTTGGCATATTCACCGTTACCGGCAATGGCGACGAGTTCTCCGTCCTCTACCATGTACATGTATCCGGCCGTCGTGGAACCTATTATCATACGGCCCTTCCCGTCAAGGGCAAAACAGGTCGGAGATGTGACGTCATAGGTTTTCGTGACAGCCCCGTCTTTCACTACATAAACGATATTATTGTCGCGGCTGGCTACCCACATCGCTCCGTCATTGTCGAACTCGACATCCATGGGATTGTCAAGAGCACCACCGGTAAATGTCACTGCGCTCAGTTCCCCTTCCGGAGTCACCTTGAACACCGATGCCTTGCCCTTTGCGGTAAAATAGAAATCACCGGCTGCATCGAAGGCACAATGCCATGGGAGTTCCGTCTTCACCACCGTAGTGACATTATAGTTCGGATCCATTTTACGTATGGCGGTACCGGACGTACCCCTCTGGGTAATCCAGAGATTGCCTTCGCTGTCCATAGCCAGTCCTTCAGGATAATTGAATTGAGCCTGAGTCCCGTTCCCATCCACTGTTCCTGCACTGCTTCCAGCAATAATCGAAACATAATAACTGTGTTCCGGCTTCTCCCTGTACTCGAACTGCAGTCCGGACACGGTGCCTTTCGGGGTCTGCACCGTAATTTCATATATGCCGGGGTCCTGGGCAGGGAGCACGACAGTGAGATCCCACGCGTTGTATTCGAGAACCTGAGCCTCGAGTTCGCCTACGAAGACCCTGTTCTCCCCGAACACTTCGCTGAAATTCCGTCCGAGAATCTTGACTATCCCGCCTGAATAGCCGGTGGACGGAGAAACGCTGGCAAGCTGCAACTCGGTCACAGATGCCACATATCTGTCATTCCTGCAGGAGACAATGACTGTCCCTGCAAGAATGGCTGCAATTATAAGCGATACTGTAGATTTCATTATCTGTAATATATTTTTCTCAATGTTGAATTACCTGTACCGTCAAGCATATAGATGGTCCTGCCGTCCGGAGCGAAACACATCCCGGCCGGATAAACGAATCTTGCGGATGTACTGAGACCGTCCTGCGCCTTATTATCATATGCCTTGCCGGCAATGGTAGTGATGGTGCCGGTGGTATAGTCTCCTCCAGGTCCGGGTTTGAATTCCCTTACGGTCTTTCCGTTGGCATCATTGAAATAAATCGTGCCGTCCTCCGCGCATACAGCCCCTTCGACAACATTAAGAGTGGCGGCAAACGGATTTCCAGGAGTCCCGTCAGTATATGTTGCGGCATTGGAATGCTGTGTTCCTGTTCCCGCGATGACCTTATTCTCACCTGTCGCGAGGTCGATCATCCTTATATTTCCTGCATTACTGCAGAACAGGAACAGTTTGGTCCCGTCATGACTCAGAAGCAGGGCCTCATACTGTTTCATCCCCGAAAGGTCATATGTTTCGAGCACGGTACCGTCCTTTATCCTGACGACTTTCCCGTTACCGGCAGCAGAAGAGCCCCTGAGCAGCAGATAAATGTTGTCTTCGCTGTCTATCTGCACATCCATAGGGTTCATTCCGGTCATAGTCAGGCCGGATACGGCATATTCCGACAACGTACCGTCGGAAGCATAGGCAAACAGCCCTGTACCCTTGGCCGCAAAATAAAGTGTACCCTTCGAATCAATGTCGGCACCCCAAGGATAGGAAGCATTGAGAAGAGCATTGTCGGAATTATTGACAAGCTTTGTGAATGTATAGTCACCTGTCATCCGATAAAGAGCAAACTCTTTAGGTGACCGTATGGTTATCATATAGTTACCATCATTATCCGGAACAATGTCCTGGGCAAAACACAGACGTGCCGAGGTACCGGTACCTTCGACATTCCCGAGCACACCGGAAGGCACACCGAGAACAGTCTCCACCCACCAGCTACCGGAATAGGAGAATTCCCCTCCCGTTACTGTCCTTTCACCCACCGTAATGACGAACGGATATGTACCTTCAGGATTGTCAGGGACAACGACGACCAGTTCATTCATGGAAGAGGACTTGACTGCCGCAGCCACACCGTTGATGGTCACGTTGTTCTCTGCAGGCACATCACTGAAGCCCTCGCCCCGTATGGTCACCTCAACCCCTTCGGCTCCAGAAGACGGAGACACGGACTCTATCATAAGTTCCACATATGTAAAGTATGTAGAGGACGTCTTGCCGTCCACCGCCACAGTCACCTCTACCCGGCCACGTTCATGCTCAGGAGCGATGACACGCAGACTGTTGCGGGTAGCCTTGATGACTTCCGCCTCTACCCCGCCGAAAGTCACTTTATTCTTGTCCGGATCAGTATCGAAATTCTCTCCAGTAATGACAATCTCATCACCGACATATCCGCTCTGCGGATTGATGCCTGCGACATTCACCACGAACTCCGGAAGTTCGGCATATGTGAAATCCAGGACTGTCGGAGCCTTTTGCCCGTTGACTGTCACAGCCACCTCCACATTACCGAGTTCATGCTGCGGCATGGTCAGGGTAAGCCTGTTCCTTGCGGCAGCTTCGACAGGGACTTCCGTTCCGTCCACGGTAACTATGTTCTCTTCAAGAACTTCGGAGAAATACTCCCCGGATATGATGGCAGTACACCCGACATATCCTGTCCCGGGCACTATCGAAATCAGCCTCGGTGCAGGTGTCTCCACCTCGACATTGCCCGTATCTTCGCATGATACGGCCCCTGCAAGGAGCGCCATGACGGAACATGTCTTTAACGTCAGTGCGACGAATTTATCAGTTAGCATCATTCTGTCAATCAATGTTAATGTGTTTATTCATATTCAATACGATATATTTATCGGTCTGCTGTACCGGCAGACTCCGTCACGGTTCCTCGACTATTACGGCCCAGCCAGTGACCACAGGTCTTTCGGCCCCGTCCGAAGGACGGTTCCTAATCTGCCATACATCGGCTACAGGGTGACGGATAAGCATCTGCGCGGAACCGCCGCCATCGAGGTTGGCAGCTCCAACGCATCCGAGGGTCTGGAAAATATATCCCATTTCCTTGTATGTCATTCCGGCTGCACCGAATGTCTGGCGGCCGTCGCATGTCAGCAGCCAGACAATACCGTCATCAGTATATCCTATGGCAGTTCTCGGCTCACGTGCAGTATATATCGTACCAAGATAAACCCCGTTGCTGAGCATCATGACCCCGGAACCCGTGCACTCGATAAGCCTGTCCTTGTATTCCTCATACCGCGACCGTTCGGCTATTATCATGGAGCCGTCGTCGAGAACACCTACGAAACTCAACGCCTGCTGAGGCACGGCTTCGTCATAGTCCCACTGGTCACTGAGGATTACTCCTCCACGGTGCACCGGACCTCGAGGATTGATCGGAGCGCTCAACTGCGCGAAATCCCCGTTTACCATGGCTGCCACCCTTTCTCCCGGAGCATCCATCCTTGTGGCCATATCGGTAAGGGTCTGCCTGTTCCAGCCGCCGGAGATATTGTTACTATTATTAAATATTGACACGGCCATCCTCACTCCCGGGACATTGGTGTCCACCTTTATTAAATACACCTGGTTGACATAGCCGTCATTGGTCTGGATATGCAAGTCAGTCTCTTCCACTCCGACAGCCACGAGGAAAGTCGTGTCCCTGAACATCCTCGCCACTTCAGGGCATTCTTCGAGCAGGAGTTTTCCTACCGGCGTCGTCGGGACATAATGGACATCCTCAACGGATTTCTCGCAGGCTACAAGACCCGTAGCCAGAAAAGTTCCTGCAAGCAATATGTTAAATAATCTTTTCATCATTCATCGTTTTATTTCCACAAATCATTCTGTTTCAAATTAGGATTCAGGTCTATCTGAGTCTGCGGGATAGGGAATATATTGTATTTTTCCGCCATTCCGAGAGTCTCTTCCAGCTTTCCGGTACGTACAAGGTCGAACCACCGGAAACCTTCTCCGAGGAATTCCAGCCTTCTCTCCGCCAGTATTGCATCAAGGAATTCATCTTCAGTCTTGGGAGATACGTTGGGCAGCCCTCTTTTGTTACGGAGCTGGTTAAGACGTTCGAGTCCGCCTCCCGACAGCCCCTTGCCCTCGGCGGAAATAAGATACATCTCGGCAAGACGGCTCACTATGATAGGATTGGTAGAAGTGAGGTTGTTGTATTTGTTGAGAACTGTCTCATCCCCGTCCTGCATGACCGAAATATTCATCCTTTTGTCTGCACTGATGAAAAGGTCGGCAACATCCTGTGTAGGGACATAAGTGGTGGCCGGCTGATAGAACTGGGCCGCGAAACAGATCCCACTCTCCTCGACGTCATTGATATATGTAAAAATCTCCTCGCTGTTGGAGACTCCTCTGAATATCTGGTCGAAGTCGGCAAGGTCGAAGGCAGGATCAGCAATGACCTCCTCGGCAAGCACGGCAGCCTCTTCCTTCTTTCCCTGGCCGAGTTTTGCCCGGGCCATCAGGGCCTTGGCAGCCTGTCGCGAGACATAGTTCTTGGACGTGAATTCGGGACACATTTCAATCGCATCCTCGAGATTTTCCTCTACGAATGCCCAGCAGTCCGCTGCCGGTGAATTGGCGACAGGGTCATTGGTGGCCTGACGGAGAATCTGGACATTGCCGTATTTGGAAGTCAGATTGTAATAGATAAGTCCCCTGAAATAGTATGCCACGCCGAGCATTTCCCTCACCCTGTCGGTCTGCTCTGCACGGGAAGCGGCATAGATGAATTCATTCACCTGATAGAGCCATGAATAATACCCTGTCCACGGACCGTTCATCCATCCGCTGGTCGCCAGGATGCAGTCCCTTATCCACATCTGTGGAGTCGCATAGGAAGAGCCACCTCCTCTCGTGAAATCCCCTCCCGCCATATCGTTCTGGAAATATCCTTCGAACGACGGCTTGTACTGGGAATAGCAGTAAAGTCCGGTAAACAGGAGCTCCAGGTCATCGGCAGACAGGTTATCCCGGGATACGGCATCATGCGGATACTGGTCCAGCACATCGCATGAAGTTCCTCCAGCCAGAAGAGCGGCCGACATCAAGACAATATATAATATCCTTTTCATATCCGTTAGAATTTAATGTTGAGACCGAGGGTGAATGTCCTTGGCTGCCCCGGATTGAACCAGTCGTATCCGTATGTGACGGCATTGTTGCTGACAGAGACTTCCGGGTCGAGATAAGGCCATTTGGTCACGACGAACAGGTTGTCCGCCTGGAGATATACCCTAAGGGCGTTTATCTTCGCCTTGTTCAGAAGTTTCACAGGGAAATTGTAGCTCAGCGTCAGCGTTCTCAGCCTGAGATAGGAGGCATCGTGAAGGAAACGTGTATTCACGAACTTGGTACTGTTCCATGCATGGTTATACATCGCCCTTGGGTAAGTATTCGAAGTACCTGGCCCCGTCCACCTGCCCTCGCATCCGGACTTCAGCTGAGGATATGTGCCATGTCCCATACGGAGTCCTCCATTACAGTACTCGTAAATCTTCTGACCGTACGAATATGTAAAGAATACCGAGAGCTCGAGTCCCTTCCAGGAGAAGGTATTGTTGAACCCGCCGGAGAACTTCGGATTGGCAGAGCCTACGAACTGTCGGTCATTCGCATCTATCTTTCCGTCATGGTTGTAGTCGTCATAAATCACATCTCCTGCACGGACTCCCTCGTTCTCATAGAGATATTCAGGAACTTCATCGTCCGACTGATAGATGCCGAGCATCTTTACCATATAGAAGCTGCCGACTTCCTCACCGACCTTGAGGGCATGGAAACTGCCCACCGGGATGATTTCCTTGTCATCCAGAAGCTTTGTCAGTTTGTTCCGGACAAAGGATATGTTGAAGTCCGCATGCCATCTGAATTCGTTCTTCCCGGCATTGGCTGCAAGGGAAAGTTCTATTCCCTTG
Organism: uncultured Bacteroidales bacterium; assembly: GCA_944322585.1. GTDB lineage: Bacteria > Bacteroidota > Bacteroidia > Bacteroidales > UBA932 > Cryptobacteroides. Next base: position 144,626 of record CALUPB010000001.1, read on the forward strand.
TTGTTCATCGCACCGATATTGCTTATCTGGGTGGAATAGCCCGTAGTGATCATCGTCGGCTTGTTGTACAGGAGGTTGTCAGTATCCTTGTTGAACAGGTCTACGGTAGCCGACAGGGCACCTTTCCAGAAACTCACGTCCACCCCGACATTGGTCTGGGTCGCAGTCTCCCATTTCAGGTCGCGATTGCCGGCGGTGGTAAGACCGAGGCCGTTCTGCCCGCCGTAATTGATTCCTCCCGACGCAAGGGCCTGGTAGGCATAATTGTTTATTCCGCCCTGATTACCGGTAGTTCCCACGCTTGCACGGAGCTTGAGGGTAATGTCCTTGTTTTTCCACCAGTTCTCCTCATCCATGTTCCATCCGAGACTCGCCGAAGGGAAAAATCCCCATCTGTGCTCAGGAGCGAACTTGGAAGAGCCGTCGGTACGCATCGTAAGGGTAGCGACATAGCGGTTCAGATAATTGAGGTTCACACGCCCGAAGAATGACTGGAGGGCATATGAGCTTTTCGACGAAGACACATTCTTAAATGAAGCGGCCACGGCATTCACATCGAACGACGATGACGGGAATCCGAGTCCGGTCTGCGCTGCAGAAGAAGACTCGTATATCTGGACCGAATGTCCGAGCATGGCCCCGAGGTTGAGTCCGAACCCGAATGACTTGTCATAGCTCAGGGTATTGTCCCACAGGAGAGACACCCTGTTCACCCGGCTGTCAGTAAGCCTTCCTCCCATAGGATTGTCTTCCGAAGGATAACCCAACTGGTGCTTTGAAGAATAATACACATGCTCCTCTATGCTCTGGAAATCCTCCCCGAGATTGGTCTTGAAATCCAGACCGGGAATAATATGGAATTCAAGGTAAGCCGAACTTATGGCCCTGTATGTCTTGATCCAGATATCCGACTCCTTGATGGCCTGGAGGGGGTTGTGGTTCACAAGTACGTTCCAGGAACTCGCCCACTCCCCGCTCGGAAGAAAAGGCTCGTCCCACGGATACTGCTCCACGGCAGCCTTGATGACATTCAGTCCGGAATAACCGGATCCGACACGGTCATTCTTGTTGTATGCAAGCATGGTATTGACCCCGAACGAAAGCCATTTCTTCGCCTTTCCGGAAATATTGGCCTTGAAACTGTACTGGTTCATGTCATTGTCCACTGCCGTACCTTCCTGATGTTTGTATGTACCGGACACATAATAGTTTATATTATCCGTACCGCCAGAAATGGACATGGAGAGATTATGCGACCAGGCAGTCCTCAGCACGGTTCCGAGCCAGTCATATGCAGGTTTGCCGGGCATTGGGTTGATGTACCTCGGCACATTCTCGCCGTACTGCCTGTTATAATTGTCGATACCTTCATTGAACACCTCGATGAGAAGGTCTCCGGAAGCAAGTTCAAGCCTGTCTGTCCTCGGCTGGTTACCCATGCTTACGCTTGCATCTACGGAAACCGTAGGAGCGCCCTTGCGGCCGGACTTCGTCGTGATGATAATGACACCGTTGGTGGCACGGGAACCGTAGATGGCAGCTGATGCGGCATCCTTCAACACTTCCACCGACTCTATGTCGGAAGGGTTGATACTTGCAAGGCCGCTCATGGACTCACCGCTGCTCCATGCCCCGGTGTCGCCCGAAGTCGTAGTAAGCGGTATGCCGTCAATGACATAGAGAGGCTCGTTCCCTGCATTGAGGGAACCTATACCCCTGATACTTACACGGCCTACCGACCCCGGTATTCCGGAAGCGGTGGAAATGTTCACACCTGCCACCCTTCCCTGAAGGAGCTGGTCGACGGAAAGCACTTCCCTCCGTTCCGCAGGCTTCGGGGTAAACGATCCGATGGCCGAAGTGATGTCACGCCTTGTCATGGAACCGTATCCCACCACGACCACATCGTCCAATGAGAGAGACTGGGCCGTCATCCTTACATCCAGTTCATCCGACTTGCCGACTGCGATCTCTTCATCCGCGAAACCGAAGAAAGAGAACTGAAGGACCGGATTCTCCGTGGTGAGTTCAATGGAATAGTTTCCGTTTTCATCCGCCACGGTACCGTTCGTCGTCCCTTTCTCGATGACAGAAGCTCCGGCAAGAGGCTCGGAATCCTCATCAAGGATCTTCCCGTGAACGACCCTGGTCTGCACAGCCGGCTTCGGAGCGGCTTTTCTTGCCCTCACGGAAACAGACTTGCCGCTAACGGCGTATTCGACGTCCTGACCGGTGAAAATCCGGTCAAGCACTTCATTCAGGGAGGCATTCGTGACCTTGACTGTGACAATGCGGTCTATGTCCACCTCATCCGACCGGACACTGATGGAATAACCGTACTCCCGTTGGAGATACTCCATTGCCCTGCGGACTGTGACCTTGTCCAGAGACATGTCGATCTGCTGGGCAAAGACCGTCAGCGGCACCAGGGCCATGACGACAGGCAGGACAATCCTCCTGAGTGTTGTTAATAACGCATGTTTTGACATAAATATAACTGGTTAGTGATTATGTATGTATATTACAGAGTCCTTTTCCCTGACCTCGATCCCGGAATCGGCGCACAGAGTCCTGAGAATGCCAACTGCAGATTCATCATTGACAAATGACGCGAAATGGCGCGTACTCCCGAGGGCCTTGTCCTGTATGACTATCTTCACGCCGAACTCCCGCTCGAGTTCCATGGCTATGTCCGCTAAAGTCATATCATTGAAATATAGAGCCCTCCTGTCTTTCCAGCTGACATATTCATCCGCGTTGCAGACATATCTGCTCACATTGCCGTCCTTCAGATTCACAGATACGGTCTCTCCGGGTACCACATCCAACCCTTCCTTTCCCCTCGGAGTGACATATTCCATGGATACGGAACCTTCGACAAGGGTAAGTTCCACATTCCGTCTGTCAGGATATGTCCTGAAATTGAACTTCGTGCCCGTAACGACGACATTCACGCTGTCTCCCGACACTATGAAAGGATGACGCCTGTCCCTGACAATTTCGGCATATACCTCACCCGAGACAAACACCTGCCTGCGTCCTCCGGCAAAGGAATCGGGATATGTCACACGGGAATCATTGTGCAGCCATATGCGGGAGCCGTCCGGCAGGACAATCTCCTTCACTTCACCGTAGGCAGCCTCCGTTTCAGTCCATGATACGATTGCGGACATCTCCTTCTGCGAACTCACCATGGCTGCCGACATCCCGGCCAAAGCCAGACACATCACTGCCATTGCGGCATACATCACGGCATTCCTCCGTCTCCTGCGGGAAACATATGACCTCTGACGCCTGTCGGCATGGACCAGTGCAAAGAGCCTTTTCTTCACCCTGTCCTTTCTGGCGTCATCCTTTACCGGACGGACACGGTCCAATATCTCGGTAAAATCCTCGTCCGCAGAAGAAGATTTCAGATTGAGCATAAGCCACATGAGCACATTATGCCTCTCTTCGGGGGAAGCCTTCCCCTGAAGGTATTTTTCCATCAGTTCCGAATCGATGAATTTCATGGGATTAATCCGTTTTTCCTGCAATGCACCGGACAACCTTCAGTACCGGCAACAGTAATAGTACGGGTGAAAGACGGATTCCACTCAACCGCGACACAATATTTAACGTATTTTTAACAATCTGACCTCCGCTGTCAGAACAGAGTAGGATGATTCTCGTCGAGTTCCTTCAGAAGTCTGGACATGATGGCCGCACGGTAAAGGGAAGCCTTGGTGTGGACATTGAACCTCCTGCAGTATTCCGTGATTACAGACATTTCACTGTCATTCAGATAGATGACCTGACGATGTCTCCTGCGGAGGGAGTCCTTCTGCTTTTTCAGATATTCCGGATCGACGGATATTTTGTTCTTTTTCCTTCCCATTCCAGCCTAAAACGAAAAATTTCCGGTAAAGTTAGAAAAAATATACAGTTTCCTTGCTATTTATTGAGAAATATAGTTACCTTTGCCGCATGAATGTGTTGTCCTCAGAGGACACGCATATCAGACAATAATATATTATGGTATATTCCGGCGACATATCAGCTGTTTTCCCTACGGGTCACGTCCGACGTCCTGTCGAGGTCGCCTGCACATTAGTCCGACTTTAGGAGGGTAACTCTTTAAGGATCCCCTCCATACTCCCTCCACAGACATTGCGAGGATTATTCCGATTGCAATTGACAATCCAGGTTTGTCTTGCCGTTAGGGGCTTTATGTGTTGTATTCCAATGATAACTATAAATCAATAATATAAATGGAAATCGATGTAACGGTGGCTGACAGCAGCCACTTCCGCTATGCCCAGGAAATCTGCGACGAAGTGTATGTATCGGCGCAGGAGAGAGGCACGGGTATCGCGAAAAGGACTCCCGAATACATTATCGGGAAAATGCAGGCCGGCAAGGCCGTAATCGCCGTCGCGGAAGACGGCAGGTTCGCAGGATTCTCCTATATCGAATCCTGGGGAGGAAAGAAATATGTGGCGAATTCCGGTCTTATCGTCGCCCATGCTTTCAGGGGACTCGGACTTGCCAAAAGAATAAAGGAAAGGATATTCCGGCTTTCAAGGGAACTGTTCCCCGATGCCAAGATATTCAGCATCACCACGGGAGCCGCTGTCATGAAGATGAACTACGAACTCGGATTCAGACCGGTGCCGTTCTCCGAACTGACCAATGATCCGGAATTCTGGAAAGGCTGCCAGGGGTGCAGGAATTTCCCCATACTGGAGAAGAACAATTACAGGATGTGTCTCTGCACCGGCCTGCTGTATGACCCGCACGAACACATACAGATCCAGTCAATTAACATTAAAAATGCTCAATAACACTTTGATACTATGAACAATAAGGTTGTACTTGCCTTCAGCGGCGGACTCGACACATCATTCTGTGTCCCATATCTGAAAAACGAAAAAGGACTTGAGGTCCACACGATAATGGTCAACACCGGAGGCTTCTCCGACTCGGAGGCCAAGGCCATAGAGGAAAGGGCACTCGCTCTCGGGGCGGCATCCCACGTGACAGTAGACGCTTCGCATACCTATTATAAGAAAGGGCTCAAATACCTTATCTACGGGAATGTACTGAAGAACGCCACTTATCCGCTGTCAGTAAGTTCGGAGCGCGTGTTCCAGGCACTCGAAGTGTACAGGCACGTAAAGGCACTCGGAGCCTCATACGTCGCACACGGAAGTACGGGAGCGGGCAACGACCAGGTGCGGTTCGACATCGTTTTCGAGATACTTGCGCCGGAAGTGCAGATCATAGCCCCTATCAGGGAACTCTCCATCGCCCGTCAGGACGAGATAAAGTATCTGGCAGACCACGGGTTCGACTTCTCATGGGAGAAAGCCAAGTACTCCATCAACCAGGGACTGTGGGGGACAAGCGTAGGAGGGGTCGAGACCCTGTCTTCGGAAGGATATCTTCCGGAAGAGGCCTATCCGGTCCAGGTAACGAAACACGGGCATGAGCACATTAAAATCGGATTCAAGGCAGGAGAGCCGGTGTCATTGAACGGCACCGCGATGGATCCAGTGGATCTCATACGGACACTGCATGACATCGCCGCCCCTTACGGAATAGGACGCGACACCCACGTCGGAGACACTATCATAGGCATCAAGGGACGCGTGGCTTTCGAGGCAGCAGCACCACTCATTCTCATCAAGGCCCACCATCTGCTCGAAAAGCATGTCCTCACCAAGGGCCAGCTCTACTGGAAAGACCAGATCTCATACTGGTACGGGCAGCAGATGCACGAGGCAATGTATCTCGACCCTGTAATGAGGGATATGGAAGCGATGATGGACAATATGGAACAGACCGTCACCGGAGAGGTGGAAGTGGAGCTCATGCCTTACCATTTCTCCGTACTCGGCTGCAGCAGCGCACATGACCTGATGAACTCGAAATTCGGTTCATACGGGGAAATCAACCGCTCCTACACAGGACAGGACGTGGTCGGCTTCACCAAGGTGCTCGCAAATCCGCTCAAGATATACTACAGTGTAAACGGTGAGAATGCAGCCGACATAATCGGCTGATTTGAATGACCCAAAAGGGGACGTTCACAAGCCTTGAAATCCCGCCTTTTGAGTTATAATATAGCCAAATACAAGATTTCGACAGTTATGATTAAAGTTGCAATAGCCGGAGGGACCGGATATACGGGAGGGGAACTTTTCAGGATCCTGCTGAACCATCCGGACGTCCGGATCGTCGCAGCCACCACGACCTCTTCCGAGGGAGTGCCGGTCGCCTCGGTACACCGTGATCTCATAGGAGAGACGGATCTGTGCTTCGGGACGGGGCTCAATGATCCGGATGTGATTTTCCTCTGCCTCGGACACGGCATATCGAGGGAATTCATAGACACGCACGAAATAAGTCCGGAATGCCGTATCATCGACCTCGGGAACGATTTCAGGCTCGACGGAGACTATGCAGGACGGCATTTCGTCTACGGGCTGTGCGAAAGTGCCCGTGAAGCCATATGCAAGGCGCACGACATCGCCAACCCCGGCTGCTTTGCCACTGCAATCCAGCTCGCCCTCCTGCCGTTGGCTTCAACAGGCCTTATCCGCGACGAGGTGCATGTAAGCGCCATCACCGGCTCCACCGGTGCGGGCAAGAAGCCTGGCGAGACCACCCATTTCAGCTACAGGGACAACAATATCTCAATATACAAGCTGTTCACCCACCAGCATCTCGGTGAAATCCGCAGGAACATCGGAACCATCGCGGGCAGTGAGCCTGTAGTGAATTTCGTTCCGTTCAGGGGCGACTTCACCCGTGGTATCTTTGCGAGTGTGTACACGAGGGCTGTTCCGGGAATGACGGCAGAAGACTATACCAGGCTGTTCGATGACTTTTATGCAACATCGCCTTTCGTCTTCCACTCTCCGCAGGGCATTTCCCTGAAAGAGGTAGTGAACACCAACAAGGGACTGCTCCACGCCGAACTGCACGATGGCTATGTACATATAAGTTCCGTCATCGACAACCTTGTCAAAGGCGCTGCCGGACAGGCGGTCCAGAACATGAACCTGATGTTCGGACTGCCGGAGACCGAAGGTCTGAAGCTGAAGCCTTCGGCATTTTAGCCCGCATTCTGCGGCACCGGTACATCCGGCAACAAACCGGAACAGGACCGGAACAAAGACCGGAACAAAGACCGGAACAAAGACCGGAACAAAGACCGGAACAGAACCGGAACAAAGGCATACAGCGTTTAACGGACAGTTACTGACTGTTTCCAAATCAAAAGACAATGGATCTATTCAAAGTATACAAACTGTGGGACATAGAGCCGGTCAGAGGGCTCGACACTACCCTGTGGGACAAGGAAGGGAATGAATACACCGACCTCTACGGAGGACATGCCGTCATATCCATAGGGCACTCGCATCCGCATTATGTCACAATGCTGTCCGAACAGCTGAAAAAACTCGGTTTCTACTCCAATGCCGTACAGAACTCTCTTCAGAAAGAGCTCGCCGCACGGCTCGGAAAAGTCTGCGGATACGATGACTATTCGCTGTTTCTGTGCAATTCGGGTGCAGAGGCCAATGAAAATGCGATGAAACTGGCATCTTTCCACACCGGACGGTCGAAGATGCTGGCTTTCGGGAAGGCGTTCCACGGACGGACTTCAGGGGCTGTGGCCGTAACGGACAATCCTAAGATACGTGCCCCGTTCAACAGCTGCGACAATGTGACATATGTCCCTCTCAATGATATAGCAGCCGTGGAAAAGGAACTGTCCACAGGACTCTACGCGGGAGTGATAATAGAAGGTATCCAGGGAGTCGCCGGAATATACGAGCCTGAGGACGGTTTCATGAAAGAGCTCCGCAGGCTGTGCGACAGATACGGCACAGTGCTGATTCTCGACGAGATACAGTCCGGTTACGGCAGGACAGGTAAATTCTTCGCCCACCAGTTCTCCGGCATAAGGGCCGACATCATCACCACGGCAAAGGGCATGGCCAACGGATTCCCGATAGGAGGGGTCATCATCTCACCGGAATTCAAGGCCGTATACGGTATGCTCGGAACCACATTCGGAGGAAACCATCTTGCCTGTACCGCTGCCTTAGCCGTCTTAGATGTCATGGAGAATGAACACCTTATAGAGAATGCCGCGAAAGTCGGAGAATATTTCCGTTTCGCTTTCCATCCGGACGGCGCACTTGACCCGGCCCTGTCTGAATACAGGGGCAAAGGGCTAATGATAGGCCTCCAGATACGTCCTGAATTCGCAGGCCTGAGGGACAGGCTGCTGTTCGAAGAGCATTTCTTTACCGGAGCGGCAGGAGCGGATGTCATAAGACTGCTGCCGTCCCTGACAATTTCCGTCGGAACTGCTTCCCGGTTCATGGACAGCTGGCACAAACTGACCGCAAAATGACAGTTCACTGACGCACTGGCAAATCAGGCTTTCCAGTATTGCCGGGATCCGGACGGTTCAGGACACTATGGGAAGTCAAGTTATTATCAAACAGACAGCATATATGAAAACTTTCACTTCAGTCAAACAGCTCGGCGACCTCCGGGAAGCCTTCGCCAAGGCAAAATACGTAAAGGAGAACCCTTTCGCGGACCAGGCCATAGGACGCAACAGGACTCTTCTCATGATATTCTTCAATTCAAGCCTCAGGACCAGGCTCAGCACCCAGAAGGCCGGACTCAATCTCGGGATGAACGTGATAGTACTGGATGTAAACCAGGGTGCATGGAAATTAGAGACCGAAAGAGGCGTCATCATGGACGGGGACAAACCGGAACATCTTCTGGAAGCCATCCCGGTAATGGGCTGCTACTGCGACATCATCGGAGTCCGCTCATTCGCACGGTTCGAGAACAGGGATGACGACTACAATGAAGTAATACTCAATCAGTTCATCAAATATTCCGGCAAACCTGTATTCAGCATGGAAGCAGCCACGAGACACCCGCTCCAGACATTCGCCGACATGATCACAATCGAAGAATACAAAAAGACCGAAAAACCGAAAATCGTGATGACATGGGCCCCGCATCCGAAAGCCCTGCCCCAGGCAGTGCCCAACTCGTTTGCCGAGGGTATCAACCTTACAGGATATGAATTCGTCATCACCCATCCGGAAGGATATGAACTCGATCCGCAGTTCGTCGGCAATGCAAAGGTGGAATATGACCAGAAAAAGGCATTCGAAGGCGCGGATTTCATCTATGCGAAGAACTGGGCGGCATATACCGGAGACAACTACGGCAAGGTGCTCAACATGGACCGCAGCTGGACAGTGGACAGCGCGAAGATGGCTCTGACAAACAACGCCTATTTCATGCACTGCCTGCCGGTAAGAAGGAACATGATAGTCACCGACGATGTCATAGAAAGCCCGCAGTCCATAGTGATACCGGAAGCCGCCAACAGGGTCGTCTCCGCACAGACCGTCCTGAAAGAAATGCTGCTGTCGCTGTAGGTGCCGGCTCCTGCCATGGATACGACCATTGAAAATCAATACAGCTTCTAAACTATGCGTCAGAAATGAACGGAATAAAGGTAATTAAAATAGGCGGAAACGTGGTGGACAATCCCCTGCTCCTCGAGCAGTTCATCCGCGATTTTTCCGCTATCGGTACACCGAAAGTCCTGGTGCACGGAGGGGGCGTGATGGCCAGCCAGATGCAGAAACAGCTCGGGCAGCAGCCGGTGATGATAGAAGGACGCAGAGTCACGGATGCTGAAACGCTCAAAGTGGTGACAATGGTCTATGCCGGATGGTGCAGCAAAAGCATTGTCGCACTGCTGCAGAAGAACGGCTGCAATGCGATAGGGCTTTCCGGGGCCGATGCCGACCTGATAAGGGCGACGAAACGGCCTCCGGTACGGAAATACGGTCCGTCCTCCGGTGACAGCACGAAACTTCCGGGCGACAACAATAACCATGGCAGCATGAACAGCCATGGAGTCCCGGGCGACAACAATAACCCGGACTGCGGGGACAGTGACGACAATCTCGCCGGGCGCACTGAGACTGTCATCGACTACGGCTATGTCGGAGATGTGGATCCGCAAAGGATAAATGCCGGTTTCCTGATGCAGCTGATAAATGCCGGCATCACTCCCGTAGTCTGCGCCATCACCCATGACGGGAACGGCAACCTGCTGAACACCAATGCTGACACAATCGCATCGTCAATAGCCGTATCATTGGCGTCATGTAACGGCATACAGGCACATGACACAGCGGCATCCTATCATAAAGCCTCTGCCACTGTTGAAGAATGCCATGCCTTTGCACCTGAAGATGAATTCAGGCGGGCTGTGTCCCTGATATACTGTTTCGAGAAGGACGGCGTACTTTACGACAAGGATGACGACGGCAGCGTGATACCGGAGATAACTCCAGGATATTTCCGTCAGCTCAAGGAGGAAGGACGGGTAGCGGCAGGCATGATACCCAAGCTCGACAATTCGTTCAAGGCTTTGGAGAACGGAGTGCGGGAAGTGGTCATCAAACATGCCCGCAACCTCGGCAATGGCATCGGGACCAGACTGAAACTACGGTAAGCTGTATTGCAGACATTAAAATTCCTTCTTTTATGGACAGGAAACCGGCTGTAAATGAAATAGACCGGCTGACGGCAGAGTCGGCATCCCTGCTGAAAGAGATGATCGCCATCCCGTCCCCGTCATTCGGCGAGGATGCGGTCAGTGACCATGTCTCCGGCTTTCTGGCATCAGCAGGCATACGACATACAAGACTGTACAACAACATAATAGCCGTCCAGCCGGGATACTCTCCGGACAAAAGGACACTGATGCTGTGCGCCCATATGGACACGGTCGGTCCGTCGGACGGCTACACATTCGACCCATACAGGCCCGACTACGGAGAGTTGGCCAACAGACATGAATGGCTGAAGTCTGCCGGTGCAGGATCGTCTTCCGACATCGTGGCAGGACTCGGGGCCAACGATGACGGAGCATCCGCTGTAGCCATGATCTCGGCTTTCAGGCATTTTTACGACAGCGTACTTCCGGTCAACCTGATGCTCGTGCTCGGTGCCGAAGAGGAACGTTCCGGCAAGAACGGAATGGAAGCCGTATGGAAAGCGCTGGAGACGGGTACAATATCGGTAAAGGACGGTGACCTGTCCGTCACCGGACAGGTGGAAGGCACCACGGGACACGGCTCTTCCGGACAGCCAGAAAGCAGGCAGGACAACCGGACAGGAAACGGCCGCCATACCGTCGGGACTCCGGACTGGGCCATAATCGGAGAGCCTACCGGAATGAAGGCAGCAATTGCAGAACGTGGTCTTTTAGTAATCGACGGCCTTGCGGAGGGAGTGAGCGGACATGCGGCAAGAGAGGAAGGGGTGAACGCCCTGTACATAGCCATGGACGACATCCGGACACTGAGGGATTTCAATTTCAGCAGAATATCCCCACTCATGGGTACCGTCAAACTCACAGTCACCCAGATAAATGCGGGAACAGTTCACAATGTCGTCCCCGACAGGTGCAGTTTCGTAGTGGACATACGGCCGACGGAGCAGTATACCAATGCCGAAATACTGGCGATGCTGCAGTCGGAATGCAGGAGTACCCTCACGGCCCGCAACCTGAAGAACCGCTCATCGGCGACTGCGCCGGATTCGCCCCTTTCAGGATGCGCCGAAGCACTCGGAATAGAGACATTCGTCTCCCCCACCACTTCAGACTGGATGAGGATCGGCTGCGACGCCATCAAGATGGGACCGGGGGATTCCGCCCGTTCGCACCGTAAGGATGAATATGTGACAGTCGGGGAAATCAGGGACGGCATCGCAAAATATATTGGTTTTATAAAGAAATTTTGCGACCTTGCATGACCGTCGGCCGGCCGGACCGAAGCGACGGCAAGTCCTCCCCTACGATCAGGGGTCGTAAACGGGAAATAAAATCATCCTGAGGATGTTTTATATCCAGCAGCAGGGAGGGGTGGCTGAAAACAGTTGCGATTTCAGAGAAATCGCTGATGTCAGTTTGACGAATTTCGGCCATTAAATGGAATAATATTGATTGACAATATAATATAGATTAATAAATTCAAAACAGCTTCTAAGTAACAGAGAATAAAATGGCGACATTATGGAGCAAGGGGGCTGACGCCACCAGGACAGTGGAGGATTTCACGGTAGGCAATGACAGGATACTCGATCTGCGTCTTGCAAAATATGATGTACAGGGTTCGAAGGCACACATCAGGATGCTCGAAAGCATCGGACTGCTGACTTCGGAAGAGCTCAGGGCACTCACCGCCGGACTGGATGAAATTGCGGCCGAAATAGAAGCCGGAGACTTCGTTCTGGAAGACGATGTCGAAGACATCCACTCGCAGGTGGAGATGAATCTCACACGCAAACTCGGGGACATAGGCAAGAAAATCCATTCCGGGCGCTCCAGGAACGACCAGGTACTGGTGGACATAAAGCTTTTCCTGAAGGATGAGGTGTTGAAGTTCCGTCAGGAGGTCCTTGACCTGTTCCACAGACTTCAGACTCTCAGCGAGAAGCATAAGGATGTGCTTCTTCCGGGCTACACCCACGGGCAGATAGCGATGCCGTCATCGTTCGGGCTCTGGTTCGGGGCCTATGCGGAGGCACTTTCAGAGGACATGTACATGCTCAGAGGGGCATACAGGGTCGTCGACCAGAACCCTCTCGGTTCTGCAGCAGGATACGGGAGCTCGTTTCCTCTCGACAGACAGATGACTACGGAACTGCTCGGCTTCGGAAGCATGGACTACAACTCCGTGGCCGCGCAGCTGAGCCGGGGGCGTGCGGAAAGGGCGGTCGCTTCGGCAATCGGGGGCATTGCCCTTACCCTCAACAAATTCGCTTCCGACTGCTGCATGTATATGTGTCCGAACTACGGCTTCATATCTTTCCCTGCGGAACTCACCACCGGCTCCAGCATAATGCCGCACAAGAAGAACCCCGACGTCTGGGAAATCATCAGGGGGAACTGCAACAGGATAATGTCCTCGGAGAATGAAATCTCGCTGCTGTGCAGCAATATGCCCCACGGCTATCACCGCGATTTCCAACTCCTGAAGGATATACTTTTCCCTGTTCTGGAGCTTATGCACAAATGTCTGTACATGACCGGCTACATGCTGGACAGTATCCGCGTCAACGGGCATATCCTCGACTCCCCTCTCTACGACTATCTGTTCACCGTAGAGGAGGTCAACCGCCGTGTCCTGGCCGGCACTCCGTTCCGTGACGCCTACAAGACAGTAGGACAGGAAGTCAATGCAGGCACCTTCAAGGCCGACAGGAAAGTCAGCCACTCCCATATAGGAAGCATCGGCAACCTCTGCAACGACCGCATCGCCGCCAAGATGTCCGATGCCGCCTCTTTCTGAAATTTTACTCAATAATCATTCTGTATTGCATAAAATAATATATATTTTGTGCAATACGCATTGTTATTTGAATTAAAAACAGTAATATTGCATTTGAATGACAATATGAAAGATGAAAACAATCATTCTGAATCAACGCAAAGAACGTGATGAACTGATGTCTCGTCCGTATCTGATACGTAAGAGCATCCAAGATACAGATTCGTTATTGTGCAGCCATCTTATCAAGTTGATAACAGGTCCTCGACGGGTGGGCAAATCCACTCAGGCATTATTGATGTTGAGGGACAGGAATTTTGCATATTTGAACTTCGATAATTATCAATTGCTGGAAGCCTGGGATGCAGATATGGTCATGATGATGCTTGATGATGTTTATCCCGGGTATGAATATATTCTGTTGGACGAAGTACAGAACCTTGATGGCTGGGATTTGTGGGTCAGTGAACTCTATAGAATTGGAAAGAATCTTGTAATAACAGGCAGCAATGCCAAAATGCTCAGCAGTGAAATGGCTACAGTACTGACAGGCAAATATCTTCAAATAGAAATGCTGCCATTCAGTCTTGAAGAATTTTTCGACTGGAACAAGTTTGATCTACATGCACAGCAACCTGAACACAAAACAGCATCTCTTGTGCTGGCCGATGACTATTTGAGGAATGGCGGTTATCCGGAAGCAGTAGCATCACGCCAGTTGACCCGCAGTTATCTTGATACATTGTTTGATTCCATCATATGGAAAGATGTTGCCAAACGTCATAATGTCCGGAATGTGACAGATTTGAATAACCTGGCCATGTATCTTGTCTCGAACTTCTGTAATCCCATCAGTGCCAATGAAATAGCAACAGAGCTTGATTTTTCCAGTGTCAATACTGCAAAAAAGTATATGGACTACCTCTATGAACCATATCTTTTCTATTATTTGTCACGCTACAACAATAAACTTAAGCTAATGAAAAAAGCTCCGAGAAAAGTGTATGTCGTAGACAATGGTTTTGTTGGGGCAAAAGCATTCTCCTTGAGCGACAATCTGGGACGATTACTCGAAAACCAGGTTTTCATAGAACTTATACGCCGGGGCTATGATGTTGAAAAGACCATGTTTTATTATCGTTCACGGAATGACAAGGAAGTTGATTTTGTCCTTCGTGAAGGCACCAGCATATTACGTCTTGTCCAGGTGTGTTATGATATGAGCAGCCCTAAAACGGAGAGAAGGGAAGTGGACAGTATAATTGAATGTGCCGAAGAATTAAAATGTGATAATCTTGCCATTGTGACTTACAATGACAAACGCACAATAGAGAAAGACGGTTACAAGATCGATGTGGTGCCAATCACGGAGTTTTGAATATATGGATATCCTGACGCATTTCAGGAGTATAGAAGAACCTGTCGGAGGAAATTTATATGTAAGTTTGCGACGCTGTCGGGATTTCCGACGGCATGGAAAGTTTCTAAAATAACGTAAATTCGATGAAATGAATGGAATGAATTTCAAAGAATTACCTCTGTCTGGGACAAAGTCCCCGGTAAGAATGGGCGAGACGAACAAGACACCAGACAGGATAATAGTGCACGGGGCAAGGGTGCACAATCTGAAGAACATCGACGTGGAAGTGCCCTTGAACCGGATAACAGGCATAGCAGGGGTATCCGGGTCGGGAAAGTCCTCGCTTGCGCTCGGGGTGCTGTATGCGGAAGGCTCAAGACGCTACCTCGAATCCCTGTCCACCTACACAAGGCGAAGGATGACCCAGGCAACAAGGGCAGATGTGGATGAAGTGCTGTATGTGCCGGCTTCCCTCGCCATGCACCAGCGTCCCGGCATACCTGGAATACGGAGCACGTTCGGAACGGGGACCGAACTGCTCAACAGCCTGAGGCTCATATATTCGCGGCTGGCAAACCACAGATGCCCCAACGGGCACTACCTCCGGCCCTCGCTGCTTGTAGCGGCAGGGCAGGAACTCGTCTGCCCTGAATGCGGTGCACATTTCTTTGCCCCTTCGGCCGAGGAACTGTCCTTCAACAGTCAGGGAGCCTGTCCTGAATGCGACGGGACAGGGACAGTCCGGACCGTGGACGAATCCACACTCGTGCCGGACGAAAGCCTCAGCATCGACGAAGGGGCCGTCGCCCCGTGGAACACCCTGATGTGGTCGCTGATGACGGATGTCTGCCGCGCAATGGGAGTGCGTACCGATGTGCCTTTCAACCAATTGACAGACAGGGAGAAGGATATCGTCTTCCACGGTCCGGCCGAAAAGAAGCACATCTTCTACAAATCCAAGAATACGAACCAGGCCGGAGAACTGGACTTTACATACTACAACGCCGTCTATACGGTGGAGAATGCCTTAGCGAAAGTCAAGGACGAAAAAGGGATGAAGAGGGTCGAGAAATTCCTGAAGACGGAAGTCTGTCCGGACTGCGGAGGCTCCAGACTTTCGGATGCGGCCAGAGCACCTTTGGTACGGGGAATTTCACTTGCGGATGCCTGTCGGATGACTCTTGACGAACTGGTCGGCTGGGTGCGGGACATCCCGGCATCGCTGCCGGAGGAAATGCGTCCGATGGCGGAGAATATATGCGAATCCTTTCTCGATGCATCCCGGCGCCTGCTGGATCTCGGGGTAGGCTACCTGAGCCTCGACCGGGCCGCATCCACTCTGTCTACCGGAGAAAGACAGAGGATGCAGCTTGCACGTGCTGTCAGAAACCGCACTACAGGAGTCCTCTACGTCCTGGACGAGCCGTCGATAGGACTCCATCCCGCCAACATAGCCGGTCTTGCCGGAGTGATGCATGACCTGATAGCCGACGGGAATTCGGTCGTACTCGTGGACCATGACACACAGATACTCTCCGAATCCGACCATATAATCGAGATGGGTCCCGGAGCCGGTTCGAAAGGAGGCAGAATAATTGCCGAAGGAACTATCGGAGACATCTGCAGCAATCCTGCTTCGAAGATAGGTCCGTTCCTGACCGGCAAGGCCGATATCCGCGTAAGGGAGAAAACCGCACAGGAAAACATTTTCAGCGAAGGCGGGATCCGTCTCTCTACCGGCAGGATACATACGGTCAGGCCACTGGAGGTGGACATTCCGAAAGGAAGGCTGACCGTAGTGACAGGAGTATCAGGCTCAGGAAAGACTACATTGGTACTGGAAAGCCTTATCCCAGGGCTGAAAGCCGCCATAGCAGGACAAAGGCTTCCGGATCATGTCAGACATATAGATGCCGACGGCATACGTCAGGTAAAGCTGATAGACGCCTCCCCCATCGGTATCAATGTACGTTCTACCGTAGCCACCTATGCCAATGTGCACGACGAACTCCGAAAAGTATATGCAAAGACGGATGATGCCCGCAGGATGGGATACAGGGACGGGGACTTCTCATACAATACGGGCCGTCTGCGCTGTCCTACCTGCGACGGGACCGGGGTCATCAGTCTGGATGTACAGTTCCTGCCGGACGTGGACATCCCGTGCCCTGACTGTCACGGTTCAAGATATGCAAAAGCCGCAGGACTGATAAGGAGGGAAAACGCAGCGGGAGAGTTCCATTCCCTTCCGGAACTGATGGACATGGACATCAGCGATGCCCTGGCCGCATGCGCCGACCTGAAGACTGTCCGCCAGCGCATGACAGTGCTGCAGGAACTCGGATTAGGGTACCTGACTCTCGGCGAAGAGACCCCGGGCCTTTCCGGAGGAGAGGCACAGCGGCTGAAACTTGCGAGCGAAATGGGACGGGGACAGGCAGATTCCGTATTCGTGTTCGACGAACCGACCATCGGACTGCATCCGTCGGACGTGCAGACTCTCCTGAATGTTTTCCAGGAACTTGTCGCCCACGGAGCGACAGTAGTGGTCATCGAACATGACCTCGACGTCATCAGAAACGCCGACTACATAATCGACATGGGTCCTGGTGGAGGAGAGAACGGAGGCCGTATCGTAGCCACAGGCACTCCGGAGCAGATACGGTCATGCCCGGAAAGCATAACAGGCAGATACATCTGATCCGGCCGGGATAACGGCATGGCAGGCCCCCGGCCCTGCAACGGTCCGGAATGCATTTGAGGCAACTCCCCAGGGACTATACCGACAGAAGTTCCTTCTCTGTAATGATATCCAGTCCGTATTTGCGGGCGATTGCATCCACCATGGCATTGTCGCTCGTACGCAGGATCAGAAAGGCTTTCTCACCTGTCGAGAAACAGTACATGTATTCGACCGAAAGCCCCTCGCGGGTGAAATAATCCATCTGTTCCGCGAATTCAGCCGCCGTCGAATTGCAGGTAAGCGCCACGACATCGCTCTGCTGGGCACTGACACGGTTGGCCTTGAGCACTTCATACGCCTTGGCCGTATCAGAGGTAATCAGTCTCAGAATCCCATACTCCGACGTATCCGCTACAGTCGCCGCAATAATCCTGATATCGGCCTGTCCCAGAATCCCGAGGACTTCGTTCAGACGGCCGGACTTGTTTTCGAGAAATACCGATAGCTGTTTGATTGTCATATCTGTACCTTATTTGTTTTTACGCAGATCCTTTACCCGGACAGCCTTGCCGGTCTCCTGCGGCAGGGTTCCCCTGTCGACCAGTCTGACCTTGGGAGTAACCAGTATCTCGTCCTTGAGCTGGCGGGTTATATCACGTGTCAGCCTCTGAAGCTGTGAATAGTCGTCTGTAAAGAGATCTCCGAGTTCGACCTCGACCATTACCTCATCATTGCTGTTGACAGTATCCACCGTTATCAGGTAATTCGTCCCGAGTTCCCGGAACTGCATCAGGATTTTCTCTATCTGCATCGGGAAAATATTGACACCCTTGACGATGAACATGTCATCGCTTCTGCCCTTGATCCTGTCGATACGACGGTGAGTGCGGCCGCACGGACATTCTCCCGGGATTATGCGTGTCAGATCCCTGGTACGGTAGCGGATCAGAGGCATCGCCTCGCGGTCGAGCGTCGTCAGTACGAGCTCTCCGACCTCCCCGTCAGGGAGAGGCTCCAGAGTCTCCGGGTCGATGATTTCCATTATGTAACAGTCCTCCCAGAGATGAAGTCCGTTCTGACAAGGGCATTCGAAAGCCACTCCAGGACCGCTCATCTCTGACATTCCGAAAGAATTATAGGCCTTCACTCCGAACGCTTCCTCGATTTTCCGCCGCTGGGCTTCAGTATGGGGCTCTGCTCCTATGACCAACGTCGTGAGCCGGGTATCCGTCCGCGGAGATATTCCCATTTCACGCATGACTTCATATAACCTGAACGCATAGCTCGGAATGGCATGGATAGCCGTTGTCCCGAAATCCCGGATGAATTTGATCTGACGGACCGTATTGCCGGCCGCGGCAGGAACGGTCAGTGCCCCGAGCAGTTCCGCCCCGTACTGGAAGCCCAGACCCCCGGTGAACATCCCGTACCCTGAAGTGTTCTGGAACACGTCCGTATTCCTGAGCCCCACCATGTAGAGACATCTGGCGACCCTGCCCGCCCAGCACTCCAGATCATGCTGCGAGTGGCAGATAACCGTAGGATTCCCTGTCGTACCGCTCGACGAATGAAGTCGGACGACCCTGTCCGCCGGAACCGCAACCAGTCCGAACGGATAGTTGGACCTCAGGTCTTCCTTGGTGGTGAACGGCAGTCTGCGCAGATCCCCGAGAGTGCGTATACTGTCCGGAGTAATGCCGAGTTTTCCGAGGCGCGTACTGTAGAACGGGCTGCGCAGTGCGGTGCCGATACTTTCTTTCAGTCTCTTCAGCTGAAGCGTCTCCAGAGAGGAACGCTCCATGGTCTCGATTTCGGGTTGGAAATAAAGGTTATCCATGACAAGTCAGTTTAAAGCCTACAGGATGTCTGCGTGTTTTTCTTCAAGAATCCGGAGACATTTCTCCCGATCGTTCGGATTGATTATGACATCTGCCCGCTCCGACTGGGCAAATGCATACATGTATTCGATGAATATGCTGTTTTCCGCCAGACTTTCGAGGATTTTCGACAACGCTCCGGGCCTGTTGGGACAGTGGATGGCAATCACGTCTGTCAGTATCACGGCAAATCCCGCATTGCGCAGGACTTCCACCGCCTTGTCGACCTCGTGTACGATAAGCCGCATGAGTCCGAAATCAGTCGCCTCCGCTATACAGAAAGCGAGCATATTGATACCATTGGCAGCCAGGACCTTGGTCACTTCGTTAAGACGTCCGGTCTTGTTCTCCAGAAAAACTGAAATCTGTTTGATAGTCATGATGAATTATGTTAATTGTCTCCGGTCTATAACTCTTACGCTCTTGCCCTCGGATCTGGAAATCGATCCGGGTTCCATAAGCTTGACGTCCGCACTGATAGAAAGGACGCTCTTAAGCTTGTCCGCAAGCCTCCTGCGCAGTCTCAGCATCTCTCCGAGTTCGTCACTGAAATAATCCCTCCTGACCTCTACCTGGACCTGAAGAGTATCCAGACAATCGATACGGTCCACAACCATAAGATACACCGGCTCGAATTCGGGCATTTCGAGAATGACGCTTTCCACCTGCGACGGGAAGACATTGATACCACGGATAATCAGCATGTCGTCACATCTTCCTATTATCCGTGTCATCCTCACATTTGTCCTGCCGCAGCCGCATTTACCGTCCGTCAGGGAACACAGATCCCTGGTCCTGTACCTGAGCAGCGGCATGCCCGTCTTCGTGAGAGTGGTGAATACAAGTTCCCCGACAGTACCGTACGGAAGAGGCTCAAGGGTATCAGGGTCGATAATCTCCGGGTAGAAATGGTCTTCCGAAATATGGGAACCGTTCTTGCATTCGCATTCATAGGAGACTCCGGGTCCGATAATCTCACTGAGGCCGTACAGATTGTAGGCCTGAAGCCCGAGCCGGGATTCAATCTCATGTCTCATGTTTTCAGTCCACGGTTCCGCACCGAAAGCCCCTATCTTCAGAGATATGTCATCGCGGGTCATCCCGTTCTTCTCCATTGCCTCTGCCAGATAAAGCGCATACGAAGGCGTACAGGCAATGCCCGTAACCTTCAGATCCCTCAGCAGCCTCAGGTGCTTGTCGGTATTCCCCGTCGATGTTGGTATCACGGTAGCGCCCACATACTCGACTCCATAGTGCGCTCCCAGACCTCCGGTAAAAAGGCCGTATCCGTAACCGACCGAAAAGATATCGTTTTTGGTTACGCCATAGGCCGTAAACGCTCTGGCGGCACTTTCACTCCATATCTCAAGATCCCTGCGGGTGTATCCGACAACGGTCGGATTGCCGGTAGTGCCTGATGAAGCATGGATCCTGACTATTTCAGACTGACCGGCAGCCTGAAGCCCTGTCGGATAATTGTCCCGCAGATCCTGCTTGGTGGTAAACGGGAGTTTCCCGATGTCCCCGATTTCCCTGATATCATCGGGAGTAAGGCCGGCCTCCTGCATCTTCTCCCTGTAGAAAGGCACATTGTGATAGACGAGTTCGACAAGCTTGTGCAGACGCTTGCCCTGGAGATCGGACATTTCGTCCCTGCTCATGCACTCTTTGCTTTTATTCCATATCATTTCCGTAAAATTAAATAATCATTCGACAGGATGATCTTCCCTGAACCGTTCCATTCTCCTGCGGAGCACCGGATACAGGTCTTCCCTCATTCTCGAAGTACAGGCCCTTATCCCGCTCTGGCAGCTGCCCGTAGTCCCGAGGTTTATACAGCTGACCCCGTAATGGAGCAGTTCCTTCAGCAGTTCCCCTCCGCTCATGTTCCCGTAACCGAGGGTAAAGAAGAATCCGTCCCCCACTCTCTGGCTTGCATCATAGTCATAGACAATATGGAAACCGTTATCGGTGAATATCTTCTTCATCTTCCCGGCCCTGTCGGCATAGACCCTCGTATCGGCCACGAAATCTATTCTCTCTTCACATGCCGCCTTCAGCATTTCCGCATAGGCGAACTGTGTGGACGTCGTACATCCGCTCGTAATCATATAGAGGACGGACGCAATGAACGTCTCTCCGAAAATCCCAGAATCCCCGTAACGTGCGGCAAGATTCGGGTAATGTCTGTCGAAAAGCGCATCGGAGATGCATGCAAGTGCCATTCTCTGGCCTGCATAGCTGAAAATCTTCGAAGAGGACAGCATGAGAATGTAATTGTCCGTGTACCTTGCAACCGTAGGAGGATAAGGAGGACTGTACGGCCTGCCGAAATCCTTTCTGAAATCCATACAGAAATATGCCATGTCCTCCATCACTACAGCATCATACCTGTCGGCAAGCTCCCCGATTATCCCGAGCTCCTGCTCTTCGAGACATATCCATGCGGGATTGTTGGGATTGGAATAGACTATCGCCGCAATATCTCCGGACGACATCATGGATTCGAGTTTTTCCTTCAGCCTGTATCCCCGGAAACCGTATATGTCGAATGAGACCCAGTCTATACCGAGTATCCTGAGCTGGGATTTCTGTATCGGGAATCCGGGATCGACAAACAGCACCTTGTCCTTGCCGCGCAGCCTCTGGGTACATGCGATGAAAGATGCAAAAGACGCTGCCACCCCTCCCGTTGTCGGGATACATGACCTTGCACTTATGTCTATGTCAAGGAAAGCCTTCACGAACCGGGACGCCTGCTCCTTGAGCACCGGAACGCCTGCCGCCGCAGGATACTGCGACACTATGCCGCTGTCGAGAGCAGCCTTCTCCGCCTCGATGCCTATCCTGTTGGGAGGCAGACCGGGAGAACCCTGGTCCATCCGTATGAAAGGGATGCCCGTCCTTTCTTCGAGAGCTGATGCGACGAGCAGGATTTCTCCGATAGTGGCATTCTCGAGATCAGCTATGTTAAGACTGTCAACAATCTCTGTCACCAGTTCCCTGCCGAACACCTTATTGTCGTCTGCCATATTCCTGTCCTTTTCCGAAAGCCTTCAAATTCATGTCCACAATTCCATCCCCCTTGGGAGCGAACACATTCCGGATGCTTTCCATGAGCTGCTCCGCAGACAATATGCCCAGATACCCGGCTGCCGCACCGAGCAGGACCATATTTGCCGATTTAGGCATAGAGTTTTCCTTCGTGATTTTCCCGAGATCGACGGTCACGACATTGTCCATGCTCCCGAGGACTTCCATGACTTTCTCTTCCGGATAAGGTTCGATATTCCTGAACGGGGAGGACGACGTTATGACATACCCGTCCTTATGCAGGAACGGCAGATACCTGAGCGCCTCCATCGGCTCCATGGACAAAATGATGTCCGCCGAACCGACAGGCACCAGATCGGAATATATTTCCGAATCGGAAAGCCTCAGTCCGGACTCGACTTCTCCCCCGCGCTGGCTCATGCCGTGCACTTCCGCCTGCCTGAGGTTCAGTCCGGCCCTCGTTGCGGCATCGCCTATAATTGTCGCTATTGAGAGGATACCCTGTCCTCCCACTCCTGATAGAATAATATCCCGTTTCATCTTTTTTCCTCCCCGTTGTCCGCAATACGTTTTTTCCTTGCAAGTGTCTGCATGCACTCCCGTCGCGGAATAATGACAGACACTCCCCTGTATTCGATTTCCTCCCTTATGGTCTCCGTGATTTCGTCCATGTTCTTCGGAGCCGGCACGACAACCCTCACATGGTCAGGACTGACCCCGAGTGCCATGCATATGGCCTCGAACTTGCCTGTGCCGGACGAATCCTGCCCTCCTGTCATGGCCGTCGTAAGATTGTCGGAAATGACCACCGTAATGTCGGAGCCGTCATTGACCGCATCCAGCAGGCCGGTCATCCCGCTGTGCGTAAAGGTGGAATCCCCTATCACTGCGACCGCCGGCCAAAGCCCGGCATCAGCCGCCCCCTTGGCCATGGTTATAGAGGCGCCCATGTCCACACACGAGTCTATGGCACAGAACGGAGGCAGGGCCCCGAGAGTGTAGCAGCCTATATCGGCGAACACCCTTGCATCAGGATATCCGGCAAGTACTTTATTCAGAGCGATATATACATCCCTGTGTCCGCACCCCGCGCACAGGGCCGGCGGTCTCGGGACAATACATTCAGGGACATTGAATGCCGGGACCCTCTTCATTCCCATGGCAGCCGCCACATTGTCAGGATTCAGTTCCCCTGTCCGCGGCAGGTCTCCTGTAAGACGCCCTTTCAGGACATAATTCCAACCGGCTATGCCTCTGACCTGCTCTTCTATAAAAGGCTGGCCGTCCTCCACGACCAATATTTCCCTGCACCTGCCGGCAAAGTCCCTTATCCTGTCGGCCGGAACGGGATACTGGGAAATCTTCATCACATGGAAACCCGCTTCCGGCGCATTGTTCTCCATCACGTAATTGAACCCCGTACCGCAGGTGATGATACCCCTGTCACCGTGTTCAGAGAGAATCGTCCTGAAAAAGGGAGCCTCTCCCGAAAGTTCCTGCAGATGCGGCTGTCTTGAAGTCAGGCCGGCGTTTTTTCTTTTCGCATTGGCAGGCAGAAGAACCCATGACGACGGATCATCGGCCGCAGGTTTCCTTATCGTTTCATATTTTCCCGCACCCGTATCCACGGCAGCCCTCGAATGCGCGAGCCGGGTCGTTATCCTCATCAGCACCGGCAGTTTCTCCCTTTCAGACAGTTCAAAGGCATATCCGGTCATCTCATAGGCCTCCTGCTGGGAAGACGGCTCAAGCACGGGAATCATGGCAAACTTTCCGTAAAATCTCGAGTCCTGTTCATTCTGGGAAGAATGCATGGACGGATCGTCGGCCGCCACCACGACCAGTCCCCCGTTCACACCGGTCATTGCGGAATTGACAAAGGCATCGGCCGCCACATTCATTCCCACATGCTTCATGCACACCATACTGCGGCATCCGGCATAGGACATGCCGAGAGCAGCTTCCATCGCCGTCTTTTCATTGGTGCTCCATGTGCAGTGGACACCGTTCTCCGCGGCGGCGGCGGAACGCTGTATATATTCCGTTATTTCCGTACTCGGTGTTCCGGGATAGGCATATACGCCCTTTATTCCCGCTTGCAGGGCGCCCTCGGCGATGGCCTCGTCGCCCAATAACAGTCTGATCCGTGTCATAAGTCCGTTTTATAATAATTGTCTGAATATCCGTCCGGCACCATGCATGGCATCCGTCAGCCGCCCAAGACGAAACTGTCGGCATCGTCAAGGACAGGGAAACTCCGTCTGGCCTCATCCAGCAGATCTGTATCCACCTCCACTGTCACGCTGCTTTCCACGCCGTCCGGACACCCGGCCACTGCCTTTCCGGACGGGTCAAGGAACACTGTCCCTCCCCCATATCCATTACAGGGATCGCTCCCGCATCTGTTCACTCCGGCGACATAGCACTGGTTCTCGATGGCGCGTGCCCGAAGAAGCTGCTTCCATGCATATGCCCGTTGCACGGGCCAGTTCGCCACATATATTATCATGTCATAGTCGCCCCTGTTCCTCGACCAGACGGGAAAACGCAGGTCATAGCATATCTCGGGGAGAATCCGCAGGCCCCCGAACGTCACCACCACCCGTTCCTCTCCGCGTGTAAACTTCAGATGCTCTCCTCCGTATGTGAAAAGATGCCTTTTGTCATAACTGACACATTTCCCGTCCGGGAACACGAAACAGAAACGGTTGAAATATTTCCCGTCCTCCTCTATCGCTATACTGCCGGCAATGGCGCATCCGTATCCGGAAGCCTGTTCCTTCATCCATTCGAGAGTCACGGACGGAAGACGCTCGGCAACGCCTTCAGGCCCGGTGCAGAAACCCGTGGAAAACATCTCCGGGAAAACATACAGGTCAGAACCTGCATTTTCCCGGAATACCTGCGCATTCCTGCGCATGTTGGCCTCCGGATCCGCCCATATTATGTCTCTCTGCAACAATGTTATTTTCATGATTCCGAAAATTACGGCATATGCGGCACATGCCATCATCCATTAAGTTTCTCTTCCATTATTGTCTTCTGGGGCACGAAGCCGCATTTCCTGTAGAATTCCATGGCCGGAGCGTTGCAGTTCCACACATTCAGCGTAAGGCTGCCGCATCCGGACTTCACTGCAAGTTCCCTGGCGGCATGGTACAGGGCCTTGCCGATACCCTTGCCCCTGAAACGCTCATCCACGCACAGATCATCGATATACAGAGTCTTGCTGTCATGCAGGATATTGTCATCCCTCACCTCCTTGAAGACACAGAATGCATACCCCATAAGGACATCGTCATCATCGGCGGCGGCCAGCACCGGAGTCCTTTCATCATCGAGGATGTCCGCCAGCTGACGTGCGGAATACTTCTTCGTCCCCGCCCTGAATATGTCGGGCCTGCCTTCATGGTGTATCCTGCATACCTGATACAGCAGTTCATCTATCCTGCCCATGTCCTTTTTAAGTGCTCTGCGAATTGTCATGTCCGGAATTTTTATCTTCCAAATTTATAAAATTAAATTCAGAATTTCAACCGTACATAAAATCATTGAATCCGATCCTGTGAAAAAGGCGGCCGTATCCGGACTGTCCTTAACTGTCGTGTTAATATCTGAAAGCCGGGCCGGATTTGTCAAATGCAAGATTTGCACAAAACCATTACAGAATGTAACCGGACGATATCAAAATCGCAGTTTCGTTATATAACCTCCTGACAAAAACGACACGGCTCCATACATTTTAAGGCGTCTTGCACAATAAGATGCCTTATAATTCCATTAAAAAATACAATATTTTTTCTGTTGATAATTTTTTTCTGCGGGACTTGCATCTGTATTGTCATTGCAAATTGATAGCAGACATTCATAAATTTGACTTTTTCCAATTTGGGAAAATTTTAAAAATCGGTAATAATCTGTAATTTATAGCACCCCCCCCCCGTAAAATTTCTTGCATAATTTAAAATTATTGTCTTATTTTGCTGGCTCAATCAATATCTGCATCGATTGATCCACTGCATGATACTGAAGCGTTTTTCAGGCAAAAACAGCTACTGAAGTGTGTATGTTTAACTTTTTAAGCCATTCCGGCTGTTTAAAAAGAATTTTTGCCGTTATCATTGGTGCGGCAATATGGTGTGCAGCTGACAGTGTACCAGTGTATGCCCAGAAGGTTGCGGTAAAGACCAACCTCCTGTATGACGCCACTGCCACTGTCAATGCCGGGCTGGAAATTGCTCTCGCCCCCAAATGGACACTGGACATATCCGGGAACTACAATGCCTGGGACTTCAGCGGAGACCGGAAATGGAAGCATTTCCTGGTGCAGCCGGAAGCGAGATACTGGCTATGCGAAAAATTCAACGGTCACTTCTTCGGCCTTCATCTTCACGGGGGCGAATTCAACGTAGGGAATGTCCATACCCCGTTCAATCTTTTCGGGGACTGCAGCAGTGAAAGACATGAAGGATGGTATTACGGTGCCGGCGTAAGCTACGGCTACCAGTGGGTGCTTGGCAAGAGATGGAATTTCGAACTGAGCGCCGGAATAGGCTATGTCGGCGCTGACTACGGCAGATATGAAAGTCCGAGATGCGGGGCATACCGCGGTCCTGACCATCATGATTATTTCGGCCCGACAAAGGCATCCATCACATTCATTTATATAATAAGATAGGGCGATGAGACTGTACAATACCATAATGATGGCTATTGTGGCCTGTGCTGCGGTGCTTCTCCCATACGGCACAGCCGCCGCTGCCGCGTGCGGCGGCAATGACATGGAGCCAGCTGCGGCAGAAAGCCTGCGGCCGGGCACGACAGACCCGGAAGACGGCGCCATCACCCTGACGGACGGTACGGGACGGGAGAAAAACGTCAGTTACCTCGATGCCATTCGGTTCGAGGACTTCGAACTGATAAAAGACTTCAGCAATACTCTGCCAAAAGACACCCAGAATGTCTGGCTCAACATGAACATTGTCCTGGACAGCACGAGGATCAGGACACAGCATACTGTATCCCTCACGCCGGTGCTTGTCTCCGCGGACGGGAAAAGGGAGATGCCTTTCGGGACAATCATCATAGACGGGCGCACGCGCCACAAGGTTTTCCTCCGCAGGGACAGGCTGGACGGAAGCCAGCCGCAGAGGGACTCCGCCATGGCCATCATACAGAGGAAAAACGGCAAGATACAGGAATATTCCTATCTGTCATCCGTCCCGTACGGCAGCTGGATGCTCGGTGGGAAAGTGGAGATAAGAGAATGCGTAAAAGGCTGCGCTGACTGCGGGGAAGGGAAGTCGGAGTCGGTACTGGCCAGGCCTGTCCTGCCTGCATTCATCCCCCAGTGGCTGACAGGTCGGATAGAACCCGCACCGGAACCTGTAAAGAGAAGATCCGAAAGCCGGATTGCCCGGCTGCAGTTCAAATGGGACAGATATGACATACTCCCGTCACTTCAGGACAACGCACGGGAACTCAGCACGGTGACAGGCTCCATATCCCTTGTCCAGGGGAAGGACTACATCAAAATCACCGGAATATACGTGGCCGGCTTTGCCTCTCCCGAAGGCACGTGGGAATACAACATACGCCTGTCCCGCAACAGGGCACGGTCTTTCTCCGAATATATCGCAGCGCACAACGGAGTTGTGGACAGTCTGATGCATGTGGAGTGGAGCGGCGAGGACTGGAACGGTTTCAGGGAGCAGCTTGCAGCATCGGACTTCTCCAAGAAAGACGCCGTAATCGGGATCATAGACACGTACACGGAAGACAGGAACGAATGCGAACGCCGTATGATGGAAGTCCTGACAAGGGACGAGTATGTATGGCTGCTCAAGAACATTTATCCATATCTGCGCCACTGCACCTACAGGATAGAATACGATGTGAGGAACTTCGACCTCGGGGAAGCGAGAAAAATCATATACGAAAGGCCTCAGGACCTGAACCTCAGCGAGATGTACAAAGTGGCCGGCTCGTATGCGCCCGATTCCGGGGAATACGCACATGCAATGGACATGGCGGCAAAATACTATCCTGACGTTCCGGCAGTGATGAACGACAGGGCGCTGGAAGCACTTGAAACGGGTGACGCGGAAGCGGCGGCCGCAATACTCTCCATCGTGGCGGACTGGCTTCCGGAAGATGCCGGTGCAGCCCCGGGAGACATGCCGGGCAACGGGGGGACAGCCGTGGGCGGCGGTCCGGAAAGCCGCAGCTCCGGCCTTACTGCGGAACAGGCAGAACTGATGAACACATTCGGGGTCGCCTGCGCACGTGCAGGGCAGTACGGAACTGCGCTGAAGGCCCTGGACACCGCCATGCAGGCCGGCAACGGGAACGCACGGCACAATCTCCAGCAGCTTTACGGCGTCATTGACCAGCTGGACTGAACAGACAATTAAACAACAACTAAATTCATAACAGCATCATGAAAAAATCAACCTTTATCGCGACACTCGCGACTGCAGCCCTCGCACTTGCAGGCTGCAACAAGGAGCAGGCCGGAACTCCTGCTGCCGATCCCGATGCAGGGACAAAATCCATCACTGTCACCATCAACGGGGCAGGTGTAGCCAGCAAGGCCGCCATCAGCGGATCTGATGAATATGAAGAAAATACACATGATTTCAACACAGTGGACATCTATTTCACCAACGCAAACGATGTAGTCATAGTCGGAAGGCGTGTTGAAAAAGGTGAGACTGATGAATGGAACAGCCTTGTAGGGAACAACAGCAGCGCAGGTGTCCGCTACGTAGGGCTTGAAGGGGTCAGCAGGGTATATGTGGTGGCCAATGCAACAGGTGAAAAAATCGCTGACGGCGCGAACCTCAACACATTCATCCTGAATCTCGAAAACTATGCCGCCAATGTGGAGCAGAACACAATCCCGTACGTAGGAGGCGATGAGGAGATCACTCCGCTGCAGGACGAGATCCTTGACGGTGTCGGAGCCACTGTCGACCCTACAACCGGAGAGGCCGCCACACCGGAAGAAGGCCAGCAGTATTATACAGCCGACGTGACTGTACGTCCGGTAATCTCAAGGCTCCAGATCAAGAAGATTTCCGTAGTGACTTCAGGTGAGCTCGAGATAGACGGCTCGGAAATCGGGGAGGCCTACAATGGCAAGAAGTATCTCGTAAAATGGGAAGGTTTTGCCCCTGTCCTCGGCGGTATCTACATGTCCAACATCTACGGGGCATGGCAGCCGGTGCCGGCAAATACTGCAGCCACTGACTTCTTCTCGACTCCGACCGGACAGGAAGGCATATCAGAGGGCAAATGGGCTGACGGCAGCGGCATCGGAACCGACATCAATGTGGAGAATGTAACATGGTACAGCAACTGGAACTCCGGGACAAGCGAATATGACGAACTGTTCGGAGCTGATCCTGTTGCGGAGTCAAGCAAATCCGTATATTTCGACGGAACTGATGCAGGCAGATGCGTACCGTTCAACTTCCTGGTCAACTATGACGTACGTGCAGAGGGAGAAGACATTGCCGCCTCACCGGCACTTAACATGAATGAACCGCATTTCCATTTCCAGTTCCAGTATGAAAATCCTGCTTCCTCCGGATATGCATACCACGCCTACGACATCACCGACGGCAGTGAGCCAAGTGACGCGAACGAGATCAAGCCGGACGGCAATGACCAGAATCTTTACCAGGCTCTTGTCAAGGACTTCGTGTTCGAAGTGACTGTGGGCAACCTCTACTACGCCAACATCGTGCAGTTCAACAATGCAGCAACCTCCGGCACAAAGGTAGACATCAAACCGGCCAAGATCTACAACATGGATGAGGTTGTCATCAACCCATACAACCTCACCACCGGTACAGTCAAACCGCAGGATGAACGCAATGTCATCGTTTATGTTACAGTCGTCGATTTCGACAATATAACGGTATATCCGTCATTCGAATAACAGACAATATCCGTGCTGTCCGGACGGACAATGCCGGACAGCACTTGAAAACAAAAACATACTGTTTGCAGACTGCAATATAACCGGATTTCCAGAACACTGATATAATGTCAATATTCAAACATATAGCGATAGTCACTCTTGCGCTGTCATTTGTATCATGCAGCATCCGTGACGACCGGAGCGACTGTAGCGGAGATGTATTCCTGCATTTCATCTACAATGGCGACGGTGACACGGATATCTTCCCGTCGAAGATAATGTGCGTGAATATGTATGTTTATTCGACAGACAACGGCACGTTCCATTCGGAATACTCGTTCGACAAACAGGCTCTGGATGCCGTTCAAGGCACGCATCTCATGCTTCCTCCAGGCTCCTACAGGATAGTATGCTGGGGAAATGCCGGCGAACTTTCCACAATAGACAAGAGCTGGGGTACAGGCCATATTGCAGAACCTGCATATTTCAACAGTTCCGCAGATTACTCCGGAACAGATCCGTTGTACTGTAGTATACTGGATCTGACTGTTCCTGAAACTCTGCAGGATGTGGAAGAGACCTGCTATTTCGCAGGTTCTCACATAAAGATGAAAGTAAAGCTTGACGGTTTTGCTGATCTTGTCGACATGGCAGACGGAGAAAAGATCGGGGTATCTTTGGTACATGAGGGATGTCCCGTTGCTACTGATTTCTCCAACGTGCCTTTCGATGAGAGATGCGAAGTCGTCCCGCCAATACAGCCCGATCCAAATGACGCTGACGCATACATACTCTCCTATAACGTATTCCGGTTCACGGAAGATGATCCTCTTAACCGTCTGTCCGTCCGTTATGAAGACGGAAGGGAGATGTATGCCGTATCTCTGAAGAATTTTATCGGCAGATACGGAATACAGATAACGGGCAGGCACGAAATAACAGTGCCGGTCAAGATAACCTATTCCCCTGTCGGTATTACTGTTGTCGGCTGGGACATAGAAGAAGTCGACCCGGGATTTGACAAAGATTAACTGACAAAAGTCCTGACAATAAAACATCATGACAAGGCAAAGAATTAACGGCAGTACGACATGGAAGAAAGTTTCCGGAGTTTTCATGACTCCGGCTGTACTTGCCGTTGCCATTCTGCTGTCACTGTCCGGATGCAGTAAGGAGAAGTATGCCGTTCCTGCCGGAACATGGCACGGCGGTCCTGCCAATGTCATGCTTGTACTGGGTTCTCCTTCTGTCAAATCAGGAGAAGACTACAACAGTATTCACTCAATACGAATCTATGCTTTCCGCAACGGATCAGACAACACGGCGCCCGTAGGGTACTTCTATAATGAGGACATAAGCGGTGAAGGTCCTTTCTACTGCCCGATCGACCTCAAGGAAAGCGGTTCACTTGATTTCCTCGTGCTCCTGAATGACAACCGCATCGAGACAGGAGATTTCAATGTCCGCGACGAAAACACCACAAGATCACAGCTCGAAGACATAACTTTTACCGGTATTGACAGAGGTGAGAATGACGGCATCGGCCCCATTGTTCCTATGTGCAACGAAAGGATAACCGGGGCAGGCATCGATGCCAACAATTTCACATTCACGGTAGAGGAAAATTCCGACTGGCAGATCATTCCGGTGGATGTGAAACGGTCGGTTGGCAAGGCCATACTCAAACTTGCCAAAAGTGGAGAAATTGATGTAAATGTCACTAACGTCTCCCTCAGTAAAGGTCCAATGACAGCTCCGCTTGTATTGCAAGACGATGTAATCAATGCCACAGGCTATTACTACGGAACAAATAACAACAGTGAAACCCTGATAGACTTGAATACGGCAGTAGAACTGGCAGACGGGGAACCGGCAAACATTGCGGAGACTCTTCTCCTCCCGAACCCTTACGGCTCGTCCCACGCAGACCGGTTTGAGGCAGAAGACAACAACTACGATAGCGTGGACAGGACATACCGCCTTGACATAACCTACACAGTCCGCCCTCACGACACAAGCCAGACGACAACGACGACAAAGACCGTCTTCCTGCCACAAGTCAGAGCCAACGAAAATCTCATCATCGAAGGCACCATCAGCAGCAGGGTAACATCGTCATTTGAGATTGTAGCAACTGCATGGACAGAAAAAGACATGTCGATTACATTCGATTGACATCGCAACTGAAAAAATGCAAGTTATAAATAACGTGAAGTCATACAACATGGACATAATCCGGACAAATATAGATGATGTAGCAAGGACTGTATATAAGATAATCCTTGCAGGTATTATTGTATCCATGGCTCTGTTTTCCGGTTGCGTACAGGAAGAATTCATAGAGACTCCGGAAGTAGAGGACGGTATACCTGTAACAGCGACATTGTCTTTCGGCGCTCCGGTTTCAGATGATGTCAGCATCTCTACAAAGGCCGATCTGAATGACTATTCGCTTATACGGGAACTATATCTTTTTATCTATAACGCTGACGGGACACGATGTGAATCGACAAGAGAAATTACATCCGGCATAACGGAAACAAGAAGAATCGATAGCGGAGACAATGCCGGTGTATATTACAGCACACAACTGGAGACGACTACCGGTAAAAAGCACGTATTTGCAATTGCAAACCACATAAGTGTTGTCTCGTGGACAAAATATCAGGATGCAGCTACTGAATTTGTAACTGCAATACGGGAACTTGGTCAGCGTGCAGAAGCCGGTAACCTCACATCCGACCAACTTGAGAAAGAACTTGTCAGTCTCAGAAGTCGATACCAAAACAACGGCACCACTCCGGAATACCCCACATCACAAATGATATTCACAGGAGCAGCTGATCTGCTGTTCAATAGCGACGGATCCGTCACTGCAGCCGACGGCACTTCTACCGGGCTTCTGAAAATGCAGAGGATCGTAGCGAACATAATATTCAATATCTCCAACGGTACAAAGAGAGACGAATACGGTAATGAAATCCGGATATCTTTCAGTCCGTCTTCTTATCAAATATATAATTTACCGCGTCATACTCGTCTGGCAGGCAACAGGAATTACGAAACCGATCCTCCAGAAGCAAGCAAGCAATTCTATTATTCAGGAAGAACAGAAACCATTAATACTACAGCAGTAAACGGCATATGGTCATTCTCTTTCTTTATGCCAGAAAACATTCAGAACAATATAGACGGACTAACGGATTACCACCAGAGAGACTATTGGACCGGCAATATAGGAGCCAATGCTGATGAAAAACATTGGGAATATGCTCCGACGAATGCTACGTATGTAGTAATCAGCGGAGAATACGCAGAATATGATAACATTGAACGAGACTCAAACGGAAATATCACCAGTGAAGACCTGAAATACTCCGGCACTACAAGTTACACAATACATCTCGGGGATTTCAGTCGTAGCGGTTCACTGGGAGATTTTTCAGTAAAACGGAACTGGAGATACACATACAATATAACGATAAACGGTGTAGATCAACTGGTAGCTGAAGCAGAAGCCGGAGAAGTCGGACACTGGCCGGAAAGCGGAGACTGGCAGAACGGAGCCGAAGGCGACATTGTCAACATAAATGAAGTCACATTAAGTTATTCCCTTGATGCCCACTACGAACAGGTACTTCTTGGATACAACCTTTCATCAATCGTCTCAACATTGACCAATGCAGGGCTATCACCTGATGATCCGGATGATATTACTCCGAATGAATACGGTGTATCTCCTGTTGACGACATGATCGGGCAAAACCTCATCCTTTATATAGAAACCCCTTTCCCAAAAGATGATCAAGGCAGCCGGGGTTGGATGGACAGACCTTATACGGACTACGTCTCAGCTGTAAGTCATTTCGATGATCCAATGTCCTCTGGTGCTATAGCGGCGGCACAAGAAGCAAAAGCGGCATTCCTTGACGGCATAGACTATAAATGGGTGGAGTTCTGGCCGCAGAGTTCTGTCTCGTCCTTGTCTGAATATCCGGGACTTCCGGACTGGAAGAATCCTCGATATATTGACGGTGAGCTCAATCCATCTTATGTAGACGTAACTAATCCTGATAATGAGCATCTACTTGATGTATATGATGTATGTGTCAAGCTCGGCAAGGCAGTAAGGAAGCTTTGGGAGGAAAAATCCTTGACACGCGGTGACTACGCAGAGGATGGCATTACAGTGGTGTACCAGAATGGCAACTGGTACGCAATGTTTACCGGTTTCGTAGACGAATACTATTATACGAGGAATCCTAAAGACAACAGCCGTATAGAAAAATGGAGCGAATTCACCAACAAGAATCAGAGAAGGATGATGATAAGTATGGACGTTCAGGTTTCTGACGATGGCAACAGCACATATAGCAGGGCACATACCAACATTTCACAACGTTCCATACAGACATTTTATGATGATACAGCTGAAAGTCTGAACGCTTTTGGCATGGAGACTTTCAACGAAACGAATGCCATGCAATACGGCAGATCCTTCATATCAGAATATGAATCATATTCAGACACTGACGGAAGAAGCAATACCATCACATTGCTCAGGCTAACTCAATACAACCATAACTGGAACTATTGGCTTAACTCCGAGAATAACGGACATTTGAGAAGTGTCAGCGGCAGGCGTAAATTAGAGAATGTATACGAACAGAATGCAGCATTTTCCGCCTGTCTGTCACGCAACAGGGATCTGAACGGGAACAGCAGGATAGATGAAGACGAGATAAAATGGTATCTCCCGTCCATCAACGAATATATAAGAATCGGTATCGGAGCCAATGCCATTTCCAACGAGGCTCAACTTTATATTGGAGACAAGACTGCCATGACGTCGTCTGGATATCCGCAAGATTTCATACAAGACGGCGCCTTATATCATACAAGTACTTTCGGAAAGGCAACTTATTGGGCCGTAGAAAAGGGATCTTACGGGAATCAAATCGAAGGCAACTACCCTAATAACGCATACAACGGAGCCAGATACATGATCCGTTGTATAAGACTTCTGCCAAGTGATGTGGACGGAAGTCTTGACAACGTCGTTGCAAGTCCGATTTATGAAATGATAAATCTCGGAACTTCCAACAATCCAAGGTGGATGATTGATTTTCGTGACAAACTCGTCACATCCCTGTACAGACAGATTCCAAACAGTTATCCATACAGTTTCAACATGCATGATGAGGACGATGAAGAAAACCGTCCGTATGATGCAATAGTCGTAGCCCGGAATTATGTTTCAGGCACTTGGGGATCCGGCAATCAGGATATCACCAACACTCTGACTGAACTTCAGAACAAGAACGGTAACAGTAATCCATGCGCAGACTACAGTGAAACAGGACAACCGACCGGATGGAGGCTTCCTAATCTTGTGGAACTTAGCGCAATGGCATCCAACCCGGATAATTTGCTGAATAACAGGGGTAATTATAATATACCATGTTGCACGATGTTCTCCAACCAGTCTGTCAGACAGGCTTTCTATTATAACAGGAGCAATATGGTAACATGTGATACCGGTTATGACCAGCAATTCCTTGTGCGCTGTGTTCGGGATGCCACAGACGAGGAACTCGCAGAAAATTAGGTAATAATCATAAGAAATTCTGACACATTATCATTTTCTGTCATGTGTGGCAGCAGTTCCGATATGCGCTTATCGTGATAAGGATTGACGTAGTCAATAGGCAGATTTGCCTGTGAGAATTCAAAAGTCAACTTCTTGTCCATGGAATCAGGCTGATCAGACGACTTTCCATTCTTCGATACGGCGGGTGGAGGAAGAGAAGCAGACACCGATTTTGTAGAGTTTCCGTGGGTCGGCGGAGAACGGTTTCGCATAGCCCTTCTCCTCTATCTGCTCCAAGGCCTCGTCGGCTGTGCCGTCTACCTTCAGTTCCATGACATATACATAGTCCTTCGTCTGAAGAAGGATGTCTATCCTCCCGTTGCTCGTCTGTTTCTCCGTCTGGACGTATTCCCCGAGCAGTTCGAAGATGATGTACATCGCATACTGGAAGTCCTTCTCCGCATCTCCCTGGATCTGGTAGTTCGCTCGTGCGAACAATGCCTCCAATATCTTCATCATATCCTCCGGTCTGCCTCCGGTAACCGCACGGTACAGCTTCGACACGAGAACACTCCCGGATTGTTCCGGTGACGGTGAATACACATTCAACAGCATCTTCATGAAACCTTGCTTCACCTCCATGTTCGGAAACCCTAATCTGTAGACTCCGAACATCCCGTCATAGCCCTTGATCGTTAGATAACCGCTCTGGTACATCACAGAGATAGGGTCATTCACATAGTCATTCACACCCGATATCTCGCCTGTACCTATCTCCACTTCATCTTCCGACAGTCTGGAGATGTCGTAACCCGTCTGCTTCAGCAGTTTCACCAGGAACGTCGGTGTCCCGGTCTCGAACCAATAGTCATTGAATTCCTGCCCCGCAAAGGTATTCAGAAGACTGAACGGGTTGTACATCCCGACACTATTCCTGCTGAAATGATAGCCGTCATACATATCCGCCAGTTTCCTGTAGCACTCATCCTCCGTCAGGCCGTTCGCTTCCGCAAGTTCCATGACACTCTCCGGAAAATATTCGTGAAGGTCTGTCTCCGATATCCCGCAGATGTCCGAATACCGGGACAGCAACGAGATATCACGCAGGTTGTTAAGCCCGCTGAACACGCTCAGCTTCCCGATCTTCGTAACCCCGGTCAAAAAGCCGAAACGGATGCACTCGTCCTTAGCCTTCATCACTCCGTAGAACCCCTGCAATGTGCTCCGGTAATATTCCTGCAGCTCGGGATTGTCCAGGTTGTCGATTATAGGCTTGTCGTATTCGTCTATCAGAATCACTACCTGTGTTCCGTTCTGTCTGTAGATCGAACTGATTATCTGTTCGAATCTGACATCCGGGACTGTGAAACCATTGCTCACTCCATATGTAGTCTCCCATATCTTCAACGCTGAATCCAGTTTCTCATCCAGATCCTGCTTAGTCATGTAGGACTTCCCGCTCAGATCAAGATGCAGTACAGGATATCGGACCCAGTCCTTCTCTAACCTCTCCATCGCAAGACCCTCGAAAAGCTCACGCTTCCCTTCGAAATACGCCTCCATCGTCGATACGAGAAGGCTCTTCCCGAAACGGCGTGGCCGGCTGAGAAAATAGTATTTCCCCGTAGATACAAGGTCATATATCTTCTCGGTCTTGTCTATATAGACATAGCCTCCCCTCCGGAGGTCTGCAAAATTCTGGATACCTATCGGATACAGCATGGCTGACAACAGTTTGGTTAATGTTATTCACTCGCGACCGGCAACCTGCCTGCCGCATACTTCGCGAAGATAAGCATTTTGTTTGATTTTCATCAGCATAAACTCTATCTGAAAAGATACATGAATGAAATTTCAAGAAACCGTGTTGAAATTTATCCACATACGGCTCAGATCAAAGGAATACCGGCATCGGCACAGGCGCGACGCATGTCTTCCGGCCAGATACTTGCCTGGATTTCCCCGATATGGGCCTTGCGCAAGAAAAGCATGCACAGTCGCGACTGGCCTATACCGCCTCCTATTGACAGAGGCAGGGCATCCGACATCAGTTGACGATGGAAATACAGATCGAGCCTGTCCTCCTGTCCGGCTTCCTGCAGCTGACGGAGAAGTGCGGCCTTGTCTACACGGATACCCATGGAGGATAACTCGAAACTGCGCTGCAGCACGTCATTCCATACTATAAGATCACCGTTCAGCCCCGGAAGCCCACCGCCAGTCTCCCTGTGCAATTCTCCCCTGCCTGCCGAAAGACAAGAGTCATCCACCGTTGACCAGTCATCATAGTCGGGCGCCCGCCCGTCATGCCTTGTCCCGTCCCCGAGACGGCAGCCTATGCCTATTATGAATACCGCACCGTATTTCTTCGCTATAGCATGCTCCCTGTCTTTCGGCGCCAGGCCAGGATAAAGCCTGCGCAACTCCTCGGCATGTATGAACACGAGTCCGTCCGGCTCAGGAAGCATAGGCGAGATCCGGGGATACATCTCGCAGACCATGTATTCCGTACGCACCATGGAAGCGTAAATGCTCAGGACAATTTTCTTGAGGAAAGCCACAGTCCTGTCCTGCCGGGTTATGACCCGTTCCCAGTCCCACTGGTCAACATAGAGCGAATGCAGGTTTCCGAGATCCTCGTCGGCCCTGATTGCATTCATGTCGGTGTATATGCCATATCCCGGCTCGATATGGTATTCGGCAAGAGTCAACCTTTTCCATTTGGCCAGGGAATGCACGACTTCCGCCTCCGCGTCTCCCATATCCTTGATCCTGAACGACACCGGGCGCTCGATCCCATTGAGGTCATCATTGATGCCGAGTCCCTTGAGCACAAAAAGAGGGGCCGTGACTCTGTGAAGCCGAAGTTCTGACGAGAGGTTAAGCTGGAAAAAATCCTTGATCTGTTTGATGGCCAGCTCCGTCTGCCGCTGGTCAAGCAGGGGGCGGTACCCCCGGGGTTTAATCAGGTAGCTCATTTACAGTCCGTTTTATACATGAATTTCAAATATACGCAGAAGCCGAGAGAAGAACAAATTTATTTGTTTTGCCGAGGCGTGAACCGTATATATGTCCGGCAGGACAAATATTGAAAAGCCGAGAGAAGAACAAATAAAACGTCCTTTCCCATTGAATGACCGGGAAGCGGGGATATGAGCCATTTGTACGCAGCTATTCAATGGAACTGTAGTCGATAAGATTGTTTAGAAGGGCATATACAGTAAGTCCGGCCACCGTCCTGATACCGGTCTTGCGCGTGATGTTCTTACGATGGGTGATCACTGTATGGATGGATATGCTGTAATAGTCGGCTATCTCCTTGTTGAGCATCCCTTTGGCCACGCAGACAAGGATCTCTTTCTCTCTTGCCGAAAGCTCTTCCCCTTCAGTCCGCGGGGTCTCGCTTCTGGAAGTCATGGCCGCCCTCAGTTTCCTGACAATGACAGGGGGCGCATCATAGATGTCGACCACTTCGTCAAACTGTTTCCATGCATCCTCGCTCATGCTTATGGTCCTCAGTCCGACGACAGCCGCATCAGAATACTGGGATATGAGGGATCTTGCATTGGCTCTCGACGCATATTCGAAAACGACAGGATCCACGACAATCACATCTGCACCGATATTTTTCAGCCGCACTTCAGCTCCGTTCGACAAGTCCGCCAGCACTCCGTGGACCCTGAATTCCCCCAGATCGGAAAATACCGACTCAAAGCCACGGGCCACAAGCGCGGACGGCATGATAAGCAAGACATTCTTTCTGTTGTCAGTTCCCATATTCATTGCATGAACTTCCGTTCTCTTATCGTTCCCCGTATTCTGCCGACAGTCCCTTCTCCATCAGATCTACCATCGGCACAAGCACATTGTCCTCTATCAGAGTATGATGATGGAGATCCTCCTCCAGACAGAATATATGGTAAAGCACCCTGTTCCGCAACAGAGGATCGCAGACATCGGGCAGATATTTCATTACGATATTCTTCAGATCGTTCAGTTTCTCGTCGATATTGCTGTGGTTTTCCTCGAACTGGGCGATGGAATAGCCGTTCCCGCTCTTACCTGCCAGCAAGGCCTCCACATACGGGAACACCACATCTTCCTCATAGCTGAAATGGTTCTTCACTTCAGCCTTATAGTCGAGAAAGAACTTCTCCACCACTTTCCTCTGCGCTTCGTCTGCCGGAGCCATGAGTTCCCGCAACGACAGACGAAGTGTTTCCATCTCACTGTCCATATAATGTATATGCGAGTTGTGCAGATATTTCATAATGTCCGCAACGCTTGCCGAAGCAAGCAGCTCTCCTGACGGCACATATCCGTTGCATGCGTATTCATTGCATATCAGAAGAAACGAACTCTCGCTGATCCCGCAGTTCCGGCAGGCATCCGCAATGGTATGCTCACCGAACCCGAGCCCTACGCCCAGTCTGGACATCACATCCAGCAACCTGTAATTCAGCTCTATAAGATCCGCGAGCTTCATTGAAGGAGTTATCATAATCTCTTGTCCCATCGTTTTCGTTTTGACGCAAAGATAATCAAAATCGGCTACAGCCGACTATCTTCCCCGTACCGGCCACATGTCCGCAATCCGGTACCGGCAGCGGATCCTGCCCCGTAAAACCATACCCTGCATAACAAAGGACAACCCGGATCACTCCGGGCCGTCCTTCACACACAACAATTAAAAGGATCTGAACTTTATTTTAACTTTTATGGCCGATGAAGCTGTATCCCGGACAGCTTCCGATTGTTTTCGATGCAAAGGTAGTCCTTCCTGAGACTCCGGCCTATCCCCATTAATAGGGATTTTGATACCTACGGCTAACCATTCGTAAAGTTGCAGCATCATAACTCCCATGGCCGGCCCAACCGGCGCAGGCTGTTTGCAACGCGATTGCAGCGGAAAGCCGGTACTTTTGCATCGGTCCGCAAGTCCGACACGGACAGCCTGTCATGAAAACCGCTGCCGGACAGTCCGGCCATGATTACCGTCCGAAATTAAAATGTACTGCAATGGGACACATTCATCATCATGAGCATCATATGAGCGTCACTGCAAGCAGGGCCTTCAAATGGGGAATCGCCCTCAACCTTGCATTCGTAATCGCCGAATTCATATTCGGATACATTTCCGGATCGATGGGACTGATGTCCGATGCCGGTCATAATCTGAGCGACGTCGCAAGCATGGCACTTGCTCTGATGGCATGTATCCTCGCCACACGTCACGCCACCGGGAAATATACATACGGCTACAAGAAATCCACCATCCTCGTCTCCATCGCCAACGCTGTCATACTGCTTGTGGCTGTAGTCATCATCATTATCGAAAGCATAGGCAAGATAATCAGTCCGGTGGAAGTCGGAGGCGACTGGATCATAATCGTGGCCGGCATCGGCGTCCTCGTAAACGGGTTCACGACATGGCTTTTCAACAAAGACAGAAAGACCGACCTCAACATCAGGGCCACCTACATGCACATGCTTGCCGACACCCTTGTATCCATCGGGGTCATCATATCAGGGATTGTCATAAAATTCACAGGATGGAATATCATCGACCCTGTCATAGGGCTCGCGATAGCCGCCATCATACTCTTCTCCACATGGGACATCCTGAAAGACAGCATCCGGCTCGCACTTGACGGGACTCCGGAGCAGTTCGATGTCGGAGACATCGCACGGAGAATGGCTTCCACGGACGGCGTCGAGAATGTCCACCATATCCATATCTGGGCCATCAGTACAACAGAATATGCTCTCACGGCACACGTTGTCATCCGCGATCTGAGCCGGCTCCCTGAAATCAAGTCAGAACTGAAGTCCATGCTGAACGGGGCCGGTATCCGGCATTCCACTTTGGAATTCGAAGATTCCGCTCATCTATGCGACGAAGAGGAATGCCGCTAAACATCTGCCTGTCAGTTCCATACTGAACATTACCCCCCCGACGTAGAAATTTTGTACAGGATTTTCGTCCCGAAAACCTTGCACATACCATATATATTTCCAATCTTTGTACCCGATATGTCCTCCCTCGGGAGGAATAGTACGGGAAATGTGCGGGTATCTGAATGCATTGTCTTGCATTTAACTGAAGTTCAAGTATTTGTAAGGAACTTCGGGATTTAGAGTATGCAATATACCGAACCGGACAACCAGCAGAAAGTGTGGTATGTGATGAGGTCTCTCTACAGGACTGAACTCAGGACACAGGCTCTGCTGCAAAAGGCCGGAATACGGTCTTTCATCCCCGTAAAAGAAACAATCGTCACATCAGGAGGAAAAAGGAAACGGGCCAAGGTCCCGTCGGTCTCCAACCTTATCTTCGTACATTCCACACAGAAAGAACTCAGCCCGTTCACCGGTGCCGACAGCCGGTTCCAATACACATTCCGGCGTGGAGGGCTTTCGAATGAACCCCTTATCGTCCCGGAGCGGCAGATGGAGGACTTCATACGGGTTTGCGAAAATGCCGGCAGGCCGCTGTACTTCTCCCCCGGTGAAGTCAATCTTGCAAAAGGGACGCGCATCAGAATCATCGGAGGACCGCTCAACGGATGCGAAGGCATCCTTCTCAAAGTCTCGGGAGCACGTGCCAAGAGACTTGTCGTAAGTATCCAGGACACACTGTCCGTAGCAGCGGAAGTGAGCCCGGATCTTATAGAGGTAATATGATCCATACTATCAATTCACTATACTGACCTGTCATGCAAAACTGGCTTCTGCTCGGCGGCTTCGTCCTGTCCGGGCTTCTCGGGCTGATTATATTGCCTAACATCCTGTTCGTATCACACAAGAAACATCTGTTCGACATGCCCGATGCCCGCAAGGTGCACACGGCTCCCGTCCCGAGATTAGGAGGGCTCGCATTCCTGCCGGTCATCCTCGTCACGGTATTCCTCATCATGGGCATATACCTTTTCGTAACTGATTTCCAGAACACACCGTCTCTCGTAAGGTTTTTCCAAATGCTCATGTTCCTGTTCGCGGGCATGACACTGCTCTACCTCGTGGGCGAGGCGGATGACCTCGTCGGAGTCGGCTACCGGTACAAGTTCCTGGTCCAGACCGTAGCAGCCGCACTGATTGTCCTCTCCGGCAACTGGCTCGGCTCGTTTGCCGGCCTGTTCGGGATAGAGAATGTGCCTGCATGGATCGGCATGCCCGTAACCATACTTGCAATAATATTCATTACCAATGCCATCAACCTTATCGACGGCATCGACGGACTGGCATCCGGGCTGAGCATCATTTCCCTGCTTACCCTGACCGTCCTCCTGCTGATGAATTCGTCATTCTCATACACGCTTTTTGCCGTGGCCACCCTCGGCATTGTCCTCGTATTCTGGTTCTATAACGTCTTCGGGAACGCCATGAAAGGGCACAAGCTCTTCATGGGCGACACCGGCAGTCTGACACTCGGATACATCCTCAGCTTCCTGACAATCCATCTGAGTCAGGATATCTCGGGAGAGCATGGCAAATGGCAGATGATCGTGGCATTCTCTTCACTGCTGGTCCCGATGTTCGATGTGGTCAGGGTTTCCCTTCACAGAATACGCAAAGGCCGGAGTCCTTTCCTGCCGGACAAGAACCATATCCACCACAAGCTCATCCGGGCCGGAATGAAGAAAACCGGACATGTCCTCGTCACGATCCTGGGTATCGACCTATTCTTCATAGTATTCAACGCCCTGCTGGCCGGCAGGCTCAACATCACGCTCCTGCTGTTCTGCGACATAGCGATATACACATCATTACAATTCATCATCAACCGGTTCATCAGGAAAAACAACGGCGGCCCGTCATACATCCCTGTCGAAGAACTCGCCAAGTCCGAACCGGAACTGGCGAAAGAACTCGGGCTGGA
This sequence comes from uncultured Bacteroidales bacterium, assembly GCA_944322585.1. Classification (GTDB taxonomy): domain Bacteria; phylum Bacteroidota; class Bacteroidia; order Bacteroidales; family UBA932; genus Cryptobacteroides. Next base: position 188,378 of record CALUPB010000001.1, read on the forward strand.
CAAGGACAGGAGAACAATCTCGGAATAATACGTGAAACAATCAACCAAAACTCATTATATGGGCAAAAAGAGAGAAATAATATCGAGAGCCGCATCAGCGGTGATGACGATTATCATGTTTGCGTCCTGCGGACAGGTGAAGGACATCGCGTACTTCCAGGACAAGGCGGTAGACCGGCCTGAGGAGATCGACCTGCACGGGGGCATAGTGATCCAGCCGAAGGACATGATCTCCATCGTCGTGTCGAGCCGTAACCCGGAACTTGCGACGATGTTCAACCTTCCTGTCGTGAGCTACCAGGCCGGGTCGGAGATAGTGACGGCCGGTGCGCAGCAGCGCCTGCTTGGGTATGTCGTGGACAACGAGGGGTACATCGACTTCCCGGTTATAGGCCGGCTCCATGTGAGCGGGATGACGCGCTGGGAGCTCTCGGACACTATCAAGGACACCCTTCTCGACAAGGGTTACCTGAACGATGCGGTTGTGACGGTGGAGTTCATGAACTTCAAGGTGTCGGTCCTGGGGGAGGTGAACCACCCCGGGACCTACACGATAGAAGGCGACAAGGTTACGGTCCTCCAGGCACTGAGCCTTGCGGGAGATCTGACCATCTTCGGTAAGCGCGAGAACGTGACGGTGATTCGCGAACTCGACGGGCAGAGAGTGTTCTACAATGTGGACCTGTGTTCGGTGGATGTGTTCAAGTCCCCGGCGTACAACCTGCAGCAGAACGACATCGTGTACGTAGAGCCGAGTGAGATCAAGGCACGTCAGTCGACCCTTGACGACAAGGGCCTGCGTATGACGAGCATCGTCATCTCCTCGGGGTCGCTTCTGGTATCGGTGGCAACCCTTCTGGCGACCCTCCTGGCAAGATAGGGAGGGTGCGGCCATGCAGGCCGGCCCGCGGAGCATGGACGGGAGACCCGTCAGGGGCGGTTTCCTCGGGGCCAGGCGTGACGGGACGGACTGCCCGGAAGACGGCCACCGTGCATCCTGCAGCGCGGACATGGCGGACATACGGCAGGCGCCGCAGGACCATCCCGGAGATGGGGCAAGGCGGCATCTGTCAAGTATGGCAGGACAAAACAGAAATGACAATCAGTGACATAAGAAAACAAGGAAAGATATGGCAGAAGAGAATAACAACGGCACTGGGTTCCGCCAGGAGGAACAGACAGAGATAAATTTCAGTGACATATGGGGCATGATATGGGGCTACCGGTGGTGGTACGTGCTGTCGCTTGTGGTGTGCATCGTCTTCGCGGGCTTCTACCTCTACCGCACCCCCGGGACATACAGCCGCTCGGCGAAGCTCATCATCAACGAGGATGCGCAGGACGCGACCCTGCGGGACATCGCCAACATCTCCGGCTTCGCGGGCCAGGGGACGAGCGTTAACGTGAACAACGAGGTTGAGGCCTTCTCGTCGCCCGACCTGATGGCCACCGTCGTGGAGCGCCTCGGACTGGAGACGAGCTATGTGGAGCACCAGTTCCTCCGGGACAGGGAGCTCTACAAGACCTCTCCGTTCGAGATGGCCGTCATCCAGCCCCTGGTGTCGTCCTCCTTCTCGTTCCGGGTCAGAAAGACGGGCGACAGCACCTTCGTCCTGTCCGGGTTCACCATCGGGCCGGAAAAGGTGAAGAAATACAGCATTGAAGGGACACTGGGGGACACCCTGTCCACCTCCATCGGCGACATAGTCCTGTATCCGTCGGCCTACAACATCGGCAGCTGGGACGACGACATCACCGTGCGGTGGACCAACAGCAATGCCAAGGCCAAGACATACACCCAAAGGCTCAGCGCGAGCGTCTCGGGGAAGCAGACCTCGGTGGTGGTGCTCTCCCTGGAGGACACCTATCCCTCCAGGGCCGAGGACATCCTGAGCACCCTCATCAATACGTACAACGACGAATGGGTCCACGACAAGAACCGTTCGGCACGGAACACCACGGAGTTCATCAACGAGCGGCTGGTCGTGATCGAGCAGGAGCTCGGGGGGATCGAGACGAGCCTGAAGGAATACAAGGAGCAGAACAGGCTGACGGACATGCAGGCCCTGTCGCAGTCCTACCTGGACGAGTCGACGGAATACGCCGCGCGCTCGTTCGAGGTGAATAACCAGCTGTCGATAGCCCGGTACATCCGGGACTACCTTACGGATCCGGTCAACGCCCACGCCCTTATCCCGGCGAACTCCGGCCTGACGAACACCGACATCGAGAGCCAGATCTCGGAGTACAACCAGCTGGTGCTCCAGCGCGACAAGCTCATCGCCACCAGCAGCGAGAACAACCCTCTGATAGCCGACCTCAATGCGGCCATGCTTTCCATCCGGAGCGCGATCATCCGCTCGATAGACAACCTCCTCGCGACGCTCGACCTTCAGGCGGAGAAGATCCGGAGCCAGGAGGACCAGATCATGCTGCGCATCTCTGCCAGTTCGGGTCAGCAGATGGAGCTGCTGGGGATAGAGAGACAGCAGAAGGTGACGGAGTCGCTGTATGTCTACCTCCTGCAGAAACGTGAGGAGAACGAGATAGCGAGTCTGGTGAACGTCGCGAACACGAGGCTCATCGTCTCCCCGACAGGGGCTCCTGGGCCTGTCTCCCCGAACCGGATGATGGTCCTGCTCGTGGCCCTGGTGCTCGGGGCGGGCATCCCGTTCGGGGTCATCTTCCTCGGCAGGATGATGGACAGCACGGTCAAGGGGAAGAAGGACCTGTCGGGGCTGAGCGTCCCGTTCCTTTCCGAGATACCGCAGATGAAGTCCTCCCTGAAACGCAACATCGCCAACATCGGCCGGCACCGGTTCGACAACCGCAACTGCCGGATCGTGGTGAAGAAGGGGAGCAGGAACGTGATCAACGAGGCGTTCAGGGTCCTGAGGACCAATCTGGACATGATGATGACAGGGAAGGACGGGGACAGCCGTGTGATCATGGTCACGTCGTTCAACCCCAATGCCGGGAAGACCTTCATCACGATGAACATGGCCGCGGGGATGGCCCTGAAAGGGCAGAAGGTGCTGATAGTGGACCTTGACCTGAGGAAGGCCACACTGGGCAAGTCCCTGGAGAAAAACGGCGAGGGGGTCGTATCCTACCTGACAGGCCGGCACGACGACGTGGAGGGGCTCATACAGAATGTGGACGAGCATCTGGATCTCCTCTCTGTGGGGTCATTGCCGCCGAACCCTGCGGAGCTGCTGCTCTCCGACAGGTTCACGCGGATGCTCGGCACGCTGAGGGAGGGGTACCGGTATATCTTCCTTGACTGCCCTCCGGTGGACATCGTCGCCGACACCGCGATAATCGCCCAGTCCGCCGACGTGTCGGTGTTCGTGATGCGTGCCGGCATCATGGACCGGAGGGCCCTCCCGATGGTCGAGGAGCTGTACCGCGACAGGAAATACAACAGGATGGCGATCGTCCTCAACGGAGTCCCGGCCGGTGCCCGAGGGTACGGATACGGCAGGTACGGCTATGGTTACGGCTCCTACGGATACGGTTACGGCTATGGTAAAGATGATGAATAAATAAACAAACACAATCCCCAATGGGTGGCCATTGGGGATTATTAATATGCAGATTTCTGAAAATCCGTGCTAATAATTTAATTCTCAAACAATATGATTAATGTAATTGGACTTGGCTACATAGGGCTTCCTACGGCCCTGATGATGGCCTCACATGGTGTTGAAGTAGTCGGAACAGACTATAACAAGGAACTTGTAGCCACTCTGAATGCCGGAAAAACCACATTCAAAGAAGACGGACTTGATGAACTGTTCAAGGCAGCACTTGCCGCAGGTATCAAATTCACTACTGAATACCAGAAAACGGACACTTATATTGTATCTGTCCCTACCCCTTATGATAAATTTTCAAAGAAAGTAGATGCATGCTACGTAGTCGAGGCCGTAAAGGATGTCATGAAAGTATGCCCCAAAGGAGCTACCGTAGTAATCGAATCAACAGTTTCACCGGGAACCATTGACAAATATGTACGCCCGGTCATTCAGGCAAACGGATTCAAGATAGGAGAAGACATACATCTTGTACATGCCCCAGAAAGAATCATCCCCGGAAATATGGTATATGAACTCCTTCACAATAACCGTACTATCGGAGCAGACGACAGGGAAATAGGAGAAAAAATCAAGAAATACTATGCCTCATTCTGCCAGGGAGAAATCGTTGTCACGGACATACGCACTGCCGAAATGACAAAGGTCGTCGAAAATACATTCCGTGCAGTGAACATTGCATTTGCAAACGAACTCTGCCGTATCTGCCGGCACGACAATATGGATGTCTACGAGATTATCAAAATCTGCAACATGCACCCGAGAGTGAACATCCTGCAGCCGGGACCGGGAGTCGGAGGTCATTGCATATCCGTTGACCCGTGGTTCCTCGTAGGAGACTATCCGAGTCTGGCGAAAGTGATAGACGAATCCATGAAGACCAACGACAGTCAGCCTGATTATGTCCTCAACAGAATCAATGAGATAATGAAGGAAAACAATATCACAGACAACCGCCGTGTAGGTCTCTATGGCCTGACATACAAGGAAAATGTCGATGATTGCAGGGAATCTCCTACCATCCAGCTGCTTGAGTCTCAGGAAAGGCATCTGGCAAGACCTCTGAAGGTCTATGACCCGTTCATCAAAAAAGATATCGTCAAGAACCAGTTCCACGACCTTGATGCCTTCCTGAATGACATTGACCTTGTGGTAATCATGGTTAAACATGATGAAATCAAGCAGAACATGGATAAGCTGAAAGGCAAGGTAGTACTTGACTGCCACAATATATGCCATCTGCCGGGAGTATATCATCTCTAATGGGTATCGTACGATGAAGAAGATAATGCTCGTCTTCGGGACCCGTCCCGAAGCAATCAAGATGGCCCCTCTCGTAAAGGAGTTCCAGAAACATCCAGAAGAATTCGAAACGATAGTGTGTGTAACCGGCCAGCATCGCGAGATGCTGGACCAGGTCCTGCACATCTTCGATATCAGGCCAGACTATGACCTGAATATCATGAAGCAGGGCCAGGACCTCTATGATGTGACCGCCCGCGTGCTCACAGGCATGAGGGACATATTCAAGGTCTGCAGACCGGATGTCGTACTGGTGCACGGAGATACAACAACATCGACTGCTGCTGCACTGGCGGCATTCTACCAGCAGATCCCTGTAGGTCACGTAGAGGCAGGACTCCGGACACACAATATATACAGCCCATGGCCTGAAGAAATGAACCGGCAGATAACAGGCAGAATTGCCACATACGACTTTGCCCCTACGCCTCTCAGCAGGGAAAACCTGCTTAAAGAAAATGTGCCGGAATCGCAGATTACAGTCACCGGTAATACAGTCATCGATGCCCTATATTGGGTTGTGGACAAGATCAAGTCAGACAAAGACCTGGACAAATCCCTCGAGAATGAACTTGCCAAAGCAGGCTATGATGTGACACGCCTGCCTGGGGGCAAAAAACTCGTGCTGATTACCGGTCACCGCCGTGAGAACTTCGGAGACGGCTTCATCAGCATGTGCACGGCCATCAAAGACCTGACCAATAAATATCCTGACGTAGACTTCGTCTACCCCATGCATCTGAATCCGAATGTGCGCAAACCGATACACGAAGTATTCGGAGAAAACCTTACGGGTCTCGGCAACATGTTTTTCATAGAGCCTCTCGAATACCTGAGTTTCGTCTATCTGATGGAGAAGTCCAACATAGTTTTGACTGACAGTGGCGGTATTCAGGAGGAGGCTCCGGGACTTGGAAAGCCTGTACTGGTAATGCGTGATACTACAGAGCGTCCTGAGGCGCTTGATGCTGGTACAGTGAAGCTTGTCGGAACTGATTATGACAAGATTGTAAACTCTGTATCAGAACTCCTTGATGACGAAAAGGCATACGAGAAGATGAGTAAGGCTGTAAATCCATACGGTGACGGCAAGGCATGCGGAAGGATTGTGGGGAGGTTGAGATAGTCTATATGAGCGATAATTCTCAAAATAACAAGCGTATAGCCAAGAACACCCTGATGCTCTACATCAGGATGTTCTTTGTCATGGCAGTGTCGCTTTATACCTCACGGGTTGTACTGCAAACCTTGGGGGTCGAGGACTATGGTATCTATAATGTCGTAGGAGGTGTAATAACTATACTTGGATTTGTAAACTCTTCTCTTTCAGGAACGGGTGCCAGATTTATTACCTATGCATTAGGAGAAGGAAATAAAGAAAAACAAGCACAGGTCTTTTCAACAGTCTTGATTATTCATTACATTTTAGCAATACTTATAGTAATTCTGGGCGAAACTATCGGATTGTGGTTTGTATATCATAAACTTGTTATCCCTGCAGACAGGATGGTTGCAGCAATATGGGTGTATCAATGTTCAATATTGACTACTGTAATATCTATCGTGAGTGCACCATTCAATTCCCTTATAATAGCTTATGAGAAAATGAGCGCTTTCGCCTATATTTCCATACTTGAAGTTCTCTTGAAACTGATAATTGTTTTCCTTCTAGTGTATCTGCCATTCGATAAGCTGATAGTCTATGCTATCCTTTTAATGTTGATACAAGTAATTATCAGATTTACATATACTTTATATTGCAGGAAACATTTTGATGAAAGTAATGCCAAAATACGCTTTTCTTCACAATTGGCAAAAGAGATAGCCTCTTATGCAGGATGGACTATCAACGGAAATTTAGCAATCGTTGCCAATACTCAAGGGATAAATATTTTGCTTAATTTATTTTTTGGACCAGCTGTCAATGCTGCAAGAGGCATTGCTGCACAGGTTCAAGGTGCTATAATGGTATTTGTTAATAATTTCCAGACTGCAGTCAATCCTCAGATAATAAAATCATACGCAAATAATGAATTGCAATATATGCATAGTCTGATAATAAGGTCAAGTAAATTTGGCTTTTATCTAGTACTGCTAATTGCTTTTCCTGTTATCTTTTGTATTAAACCAATATTGCAAATATGGTTGGGTATCGTCCCTGAACATACAGAGTCATTTGTTATTATAATGTTGGCTACAGGATTGATAACCCCGATGGGAATAGCACTTATTAATGCAATTCATGCAACAGGTGATATAAAGAAATTTCAAATATATGAAGGCACATCATTGTTATTGGCATTACCTATAGCATATCTTTTACTCAAGTTCATGAATGTTTCATCAGAAATAGTGATGATAACATGTTTTATTGTGGAACTTTTCACTCAGCTCATAAGGATATGGATTGTATTGCCAAAAATCAAGATGTCGTATAGGTATTATTTCTATAATATGTTTAAATACTTGGCTTATATTTTGCCTTTTATTATAATTCCATTTTTCTTATTTCATCTTGTGCCAGCTACGGCGACCATATTAAATGTAATTGTGTTTTTAATGCTTGCGTTTGCGTATATGCTATCCTGTATATTTATTGTCGGAATGGATAAACACGAAAAACAGTTAATTTACGATTTTATTAAGCAAAAGTTTATAAAAAAAGTATAAATTCAAGGATGATAAAATGGAAAAAGTTCCAGCAGTCAGTATAATAGTAGCAGTATATAAAGCAGAAAAATATATCCATCGTTGTATAGATAGCCTACTCGTTCAGTCTTTTACTGATTTTGAAGTTTTGTTGGTAGATGACGGAAGCCCTGATAATAGCGGAAAAATCTGTGATGAATATGCAAAAAATGATTCAAGGGTACGCGTTTTCCATAAGGAGAACGATGGGGTAAGTTCAGCTAGACAATACGGAACAGATAACGCTACAGGCGAATATATCATACATATTGACTCCGATGATTGGGTGGAGAAAGATATGTTAAAAGATTTATATGAAAAAGCAGTTGCAGATAATGCAGATATGGTTATATGCGATTATTATGTTGATTATGAAAATAAATCTACAAAAATTAAGCAAAAACCATCTGCTATGGATCATGTAACAGTTTTGAAGGAGCACTTTATAAATTTACATGGTAGTTGTTGTAATAAGTTGATTAAAAGCACTTTTTATAAAAATTACGGTATAAAGTTTCCTAAGAACATGCATCTCTGTGAGGATTTATATGTTATTGCTTCTATTCTGAAATATAATATGCAGATTGCATATATTCCATCTGCATATTACCATTATATTCAAGACAATAATCAAAACTCATTGACTAAAGCAGTTAATTCATCGTATGAATATGATAAGTTTTTATTAACAGAATTCTGTAACCTTGTATCTGAATATACTGATATACTAAAATTATGTCAACAAAAATTTTCTTTCCAAATAGTAGCAAATTCATATGTTAGAAAGGATTTTTCATCCAGAATCTTCAAAAAAAAATGTGGAATGTATTTAAAAAGTGTTCAGGCAAAAAAAGGAATTTCATCTTATTATAAGTTTAAGTTGGTTATGTCTTGCCTTGGATTCTATAGGTTGATGTTAATAATAGATGAAATAAAATCCTCTGTCAGGTATCATGACTAAGTCGCTCGGCTTCAAGGGTGTTAAAATCCCGTTATGGTTTTTTATCATTATAGTTGGAATGCTTTTTCCGCCTATAATTAGTATGATATTGGCGTTAATAATATTCTATGTATATAAAAATAGCAAATATTTAATACCATTTGTCGTTTTTGGGGTCTTGTTTTTGACATATAATTTCTTTTCAATAGATAATGTGGGGCGTTTTGACGATGTGTATTCTAACTTTGGAGAAGAACTCTGGTACTTGGAAGACCCATTAAGTAATTTAATGAGATTTGGAGTCCGAAACCTTAATTTACAATGTTCGCATTTTTTCTATACATATATACTATTAGTCTATTTATTTTTTCTTAACGCACTAAAACAATGTCATTCTGGCAAATGGGATACATGTCTACTCCTCATATTTATTACAACTATAAGTTTGAGAAATTCAATGGATCTCCTCTATTATTGTTTCGCCACAACATTTATGTGTTATTACATAACAAGGAAAGAAAATTTTTCTATCCTTAACTATCTGATTTTGATAGCAACAATATATCTTATACACCCTGGACTTCTGATTATATTGTTGCCGGCAATATGCCTTAAATATATCATAAAAAATATTCACTCAAATAAAAAATGGTTATATTATCTTACGCTCATCCTGATTTATTGTCTGTATTTTATTCTATCAAAAACTAAAGTTTCGACAGTAGGAATACCTTTCATAGACGCAGTCTTATCTGTGTTCTCAAGTTATACCTCTGACGGATACTGGGGTATACGAGATGGTGCAACTTCCATTACGGGTATAAGTTACACGATTATGTATTATATTATACCAGGGATCTATTTCTTATTATTTATTATTTCGGTTTTAAAAGTTGAGAAGATAAGAACTAAGTTTCTTGTTGCTGTCTTCCAGACAGCGATGTTAATGTATCCTAATTTTATCAATTATGTTACATTAACAGAAAGAACACTGCTGGTATTATCAATAACCTTTATACTTCTTTCTATAGTCCTTTTTAAAGAAATTTTTAATTTTACAATTAAATGGATTGCCCTTTACTGCTTGCTTATTTTCACTTTTACAACATGGAAAGGGTCCGGAGCAGTACGCTTGAGTAATGTATTTGAACCGTCATCATACAATATAGTCCAAACTCATAGTTATTATATGCCTAGCTTATTATTATTAGATTATAAGCATTTTGGATTTTCTGACGAATTTTTAATGCAGAATACTCATATAACATTTTAACATATGAAAAACATATTATTCCATATCGGCAGTTTCCAAGCAGGAGGTGCTGAGAAAAGCCTCGTTTCTTTATTAAATTTGTTGCCTAAAGATGATTATAATATTGATGTTCTTGTTTTTAACAATAACGGTATATTTTCTTCTGCTGTGCCAGATAATGTTGTTGTAAGAATTGCTCCATATCCATACAAATTTCTTTCAATTTCTCTCAAGAACATTAAGGAATATTTCAAGCACCCTATTAAATACTTTTTTATTAAACTGGTTGGAATATTATATTCAAAATTCAATAAAAAACTATCTCTGCAGCAAACTTTATGGGAAATATGGCGCAAGCACATTCCCGTGTACGATAAGAGATATGATATTGCTATATCCTATTTGGAAGGAATAACAAATTATTTTGTTATAGATAAGGTTGTTGCTACAAAAAAAATCTTATGGATACATAACGAATATAACAAGTTAAAATATAGTGCAAAATTCGATTTGGAATATTTTTCAAAAGCCGATACAGTTGTTACTATATCGGATATATGTAAACAGGATTTATTAAAAAGTTTCCCGAGTTTGATAACTAAGTTTGAGGTTTTAGAGAATATATCTGATTCAAGAGCAATACAACAAAAATCTCAGATCGCAATTAATGATATTTCATTCAACGCATGTAAAGGACTGAAGATTCTATCAGTAGGGAGATTGACTCCGCAAAAAAATTATCCATTAGCATTACGGGCTGCAATAATAATAATGAGTAAAGGCATTGACTTTAACTGGTTTATTATTGGAGAAGGAAATTTAAGACCTGAACTAGAGAAATTAGCCAAAGAGCTGTCTGTTGACGGCGTCGTACATTTTATCGGTATAAAGGAAAATCCCTACCCCTACATGAAAAAGGCAGATATTATTGCGATGTCTTCGTCATTTGAAGGTAAGTCAATTGTTATAGATGAAGCCAAAATATTATGCAAGCCAATAGTGACAGTCAATTATCCATCAGTTAGAGACAATGTAGAAGACCATAAAACAGGAATAATAACTGATATGACACCTGAATCCTTTGCAGAAGGAATCATTAATTTATACAACGATACAGATTTGAGATTAAAATTAGTTGAAAACTTAAGAACTATAGGGAAAAATAATATCAATGAAATAACAAATTATATTAAATTATTTAAGTAATAAAACAAATGAAAATATTAGAATTGATATACTCATTATCCTCTGGAGGTGGGGAACGATTTGTGGTTGATTTATCAAACGAATTAGCAAAACGAGGAAATGATGTAACGGTTTGTATGCTCTTGGATGATCAAGATTCTCGTTTGACATTCAATCGGCAGTTCATCGCAAAAAATGTGAAATTTCACGCAATGAAATTTACTTCTGGTTTTTCATTTTTTAAAATGAAAAAAGTAGAAGATTATATCATGACGGAAATGCCAGATATTGTGCATTGTCATTTGAATGTTATACCTTATGTATTCAGGCTTGCATATTGTCACCGAGAGATAAAATTCTTTCATACATTACATAATATCGCATCTAAAGCGACTGGGGCAAAATATCAATATTATATAAATAAATACTTTTATTCACATGATATAATCAGACCTATAACGATATCTAATGAATGCCTATTGTCATATAACAAATTTTATAAATTACATAGTGCACCATGTATTGATAATGGACGTTCTCCAGTAAAACCATCAGATAATATTGATGTGGTAAAAGCAGAAGTTTCGTCATATAAAGCGGCCGCTTCCACTCCTGTCTTTGTCCATGTAGCTCGATGCCATCCATCCAAAAATCAGGAGTTGTTAATTGATTCATTTAATGAATTAAATAAAACTGGATATGATTATGTATTATTAATCATCGGGAATGGATATGATAGCCAAGATGGACAAAACCTAAAAGGAAAAGCCTGTAGCAAAATATATTTTTTGGGAGAAAAAAATAATGTCGGTGATTATTTACTCTGTTCAGATGCTTTTTGTCTTACATCCTTCTATGAAGGTTTGCCAATAAGTTTACTGGAGGCATTGTCTTGTGGAGTAACGCCGATATGCACCTCTGTGGGTGGAATAAAAGATGTCATTACAGATGGGGAAACAGGATATTTGGCTGATGTTGAATTAGAATCTTATCTTAATGCTATACAAAGATTTTATGCGACGAAAATTACAAAGGATAAACTTATCAAGTATTTTACAGATAATTTCTCAATAGAAGTTTGTTGTACAAAATACTTGGAACAATTTAATAGATGATGGGGCGAAATAAACTTAGCATAAATGTTTCAGAATCTATTCTGACCATAGGGTGTTCATATAAATCTCCCCAAGGAGGTGTAGCTCAAGTGATATATAATTATCAGCAATATGTATTCCCTGTTTTTAAATGTGTAGTTAACTCTAAAAATACTAACAAAATTGCTAATGTACTTTTAGCAATATATGCGATAATAAAGACTTTATTTATATTGTTGATTGATGGAAGAATCAAAATATTACATATTCATACAGCATCGTATAATAGTTTTTGGCGATCTTCGTGGTTTTTAAGTATAGGAAAGATATTCCATAAAAAAGTAATTCTACACATACATGGAGGAGGGTTCAAGGAGTTCTATTATTCTAAACCAGAAAGAATAAGTAAGATATTAAATCGTTCCGATTGTATCATCACATTGTCCGAGTCATGGCAAAAATTTTTCAGTAAAATTTCCAGTTGCAAGGACATAGAAATAGTTAATAATATCGTTCCTGAGCCTATGCAAATGAATATTGCCAAGGATCAGAAATTACACTTGTTATTCTTGGGAACAATTACGAAGGCAAAAGGAATATTTGACTTGATACAAATTTTCATTCAAAACAGAGAGCAATATCAGGACAGAGTAGTGTTGCACATCGGTGGGAATGGTGAAGTTGATAAACTCAAATCGTTGATAAAAGAAAATGGCTTAGAAAGTCTGGTAATATATGAGGGCTGGATTAGTGGAGATCAGAAAATAGAGTTACTCAATTTATCTGATGTGTTCATTTTGCCGTCTTATACAGAAGGTTTGCCAGTTTCCATACTTGAGGCAATGACATATAAATTACCGATTTTATCTACCCCTGTAGGTGGAATACCAGAAGTAGTCCAAGATAAAGAAAATGGTATATTATTTAATCCTGGAGATATGGCTTCAATTGTGGCGGCAGTAAATTACTTGCTAGACAACAAATACATAGCACGAACAATGGGGGAAAATTCGTATAAACGCATTTATCCATATTTACCTGATAATGTCGTGCATAGACTACATAATCTTTATACCAATCTATTGAATAATTAAAATTCATATACTATGGACCTGAAAAAGTATTTGTTGGAGTCTTTGAAATATATTTTAAGAAGTTATCCTATTATTCGACCATATATTAAAGAAATAGATGGTTTGTATAATATGAGTGTGGCCGATCTGCGAAAAAGAAATGAAAAAAGATTTCTTGAAATTTTTCGAACAGCTTATGATAAATCCATATTTTATCACAAATTGTATTCTGATAATGGCATAAAGAAAGAAGATATCAAGACTCTGGCAGATATAAATAAATTGCCAATAGTGACCAAAGAAATGGTAAAAAAATATGCAGACGATATGCTAACTGTTCCAAAGTTTATGGTTATTGCAGGACATACAAGTGGAACGACAGGGACACCGTTGCGAATCTATGAAAGTTGGCCGTCTATATGGAGGTCTCAGGCCTATACTTATTGTGCTAGAAAACGCAATGGTTATACATATGGTCAGCGACTAGTTTCATTAAGAGGTCATTTAGATAAAAAACAAACTTATCTTAAGGTACATGTAAGCAATACTCTTTATTTGTCTAGTTATAACATTAACAAAGAAACGGTTAGATTATATTATCAATTGATTTCCGATTGGGAGCCGGTTGCTATTGAAGGATATCCAAGTTCGCTTTACAGCCTCGCTCTTTTCCTAAAAGAAGCTGATTTAAAATTGCGAATTCCTGTTGCATTTACATCTAGTGAAACCTTGCTGGAATATCAACGCGAATTGATTGAGGATCGGTTTGATACAGAAATATTTGATAATTATGGAATGACCGAACAGACTATATATCTTCAAGAGGCTTATAATCACAATGGATATTATGAAATTCCAGGATACAGTATTAACGAGTATCTTGAAGATGGTGAGATTTGTACATCGCTAATTAACCAAGAATTCCCATTAATACGTTATCGCTCTAATGATATAATGGAAATGGCAGAATTAACGGATAGTAATCCCCAAATTATAGTTTCTAGTATACAAGGAAGGAAAGAGGACTTTATATACTGCAAAGATGGTACAAGAATAATGCGTTTAGATTTTCTTTTTAAGAAGGTGCAACATATAAAAATGAGTCAATTGATTCAAAAAGAAAGTGGCTTGGTAGAAATCTGTATTGTTCCGGATTCGAATTTCAATAGTGATGATATAAAACAGGTAGAACAGAATCTGATAGACCGAGTAGGTATTGATAATATCGAGTATGAGATTAAAATAATTACAGAAGATGAAATTGTGTACACAAAACGAGGTAAATATAAATTCATAATAAATATGTCCTTTGCAAATGGCACTGGGGGGGTAAACATATAGTAGTAAAAAAAATTTTAGGTAGAACCGACGATTATATCGTTTGTAAAGATGGATCACTGCTTACCAGAATCGATTTTATTGAAAAAGGTTCTCACATTGACGCATGCCAATGGGTCCAGGACCAACCAGGGCATTTGACTATTAATATTGTTCCCGATAGAGATTGTTCAGAAAAAGATATTGATTATGTAGTGACAGAGACAATCCGTAAAGTCGGTGACGGCAATATGGATATTACCGTCAAATGTGTAAAACCAGAAGATTTGATATATAGCAGCATGGGTAAGTTTAAACTTATAGTTCGATTATAAATACATGAGAATATACGGATTATGCAAAAGTTAACAACTATTATATGATATGGACAAGCTAAATCAAATGATTGATGGCCTTAATTTATGGTTTAAATCTGTGGATTACAGATATATTGAATGTAATTATGTTCCGAGCTATTTGTTTACGAGAAATGAGAAAGCGAATTCAATAATCAGAAATATCTTTAGACTATTGCCTTTTAATATCCGTATATATAATAAGCATTCTGTTCCGTTTACCCCACAGACGACTGTAGCTCTATTAAAAGCTTTTTCAATCGTAAAGAATAAAGAAATTATATATAAACTATATCAACGGGCCCTTAATTTAAGGTCTTGTAAAACAAGATATTTTGCATTGAAACAAGGAATACAAATATCTGTAAGTTTATATGAAAATACACCAGAGGATCCTACTCCATTGAATACAGTCTGGTTTGGACAATTCCTTTTAGATGACGAATCACAAGTAGTTAAAGATCCAGAAAAACAAAATCTATTATATTCTATCTCAAATTATCTAATCAATGAGTTAGGGTATGTCGATCATGGTAAGGATGGTGTATATTTTTATTATGGTCCAACCCTAAAAAAAGAGATATACAATGCAAGTGCACTAATCAGTGCTTTTTTGATAAAAGTGGGAGAAAAATATAACATAGCTGAATTTGCAGAGTTAGGACGGAGAGGGATTCGGTATATAGTAAATAAACAAAATTTCGACGGAAGTTGGTTTTATGCCGGAAATCCAGAACGTCCAACTATAGACTGCTTTCATCAATCATATATTTTACAGGCGTTATATTCTGTAAAAGACAACTTGGATTTTGATATTGCCAAGACTTTGAAATCGGGCATTGAGTTTTATCGCAAAATGTTTATTCGGAAAGGGCAGTATATCCGTCCTCAAAGATATGATAAAAGATATTTACCGCGTAATACATGGTTGTTTGTAGATGTAGACAGTAGAGATGTTGCTGAGGCCATAGTTTTTTTTTCGAAGTATGAATATGATCCTGTAATGGTAAATTCGCTGATTGATTACTTGTTTGATAAATTCTATCGTAAAAATCAAGGCTGTTTTTATCCGGAAATTTTTATTTACGGAAAGAACAGGATCCCATATAGTGAGTTTCAAGCCTGGATTTTATATTCATTGTATCTAGCTAAAGAATACAAATATGAAAATAGTATCAATATATCCGAATTTTGCAAATAGAGGGGGTGCGCAGGATGTTGTTATTCAACTTGCGAAAGCCTTGAATAACGAGAATGAACTCCCCATTGTGATGACATCAACTCCTAAAGAGCAAATAAGTCCATTATATTCAGATGGAATAAAATTCATTTCCTTTTCTTTAAAAAACATTCTGGTGCTAAAAAGACAGAATGTTATTTTTATTTCACACCACCGGAAGTCTACGTCATTTTTGGTATTATTAGGTCGAATTGTCCCAGGAATAAAAATTGTCCATATTGCTCATAATACTTTTAATAACTTAAAGTATTTTACTTTTTTCCCAAAAAATATTATTGCTGTATCACAAGGCGTTAAATCCAATTTAATCGAGTATTTTAAAATTCCCGAAGAAAATATTACAGTAATATACAATGGTATAAAAGACATTAAATGGAATGGAGTTAGTAAGCCAACAGTAACTAATTATGTAAATAATGATCAGACAAAGATTTTAATGGCTGGGAGAATTTGTCCTGTCAAACAACAGGTATTTATCGTACAGAAAACCAGAACCTTATTGCATAATAATATCTGTTTATATTTTGTCGGTGTTGGGGAAGATGAAGAAAAATTACGGGCAGAAATCGGCAATTCTCAGCAATATGTATATCTGGGATATAAAAATGTTCGAGATATAATTGATGACTTTGATTATATTTGTTTATTTTCTAAAAACGAAGGTTTGGGACTGACTTTAATTGAGGGTTGCATGTTTGGCAAACCGCTCATAACCAACAATATCGCTCCTGTTCTTGAAATAAACGAAGATGGTAATACTGGATTTGTGTATCACGATATCAATGATTTGATTGAAGGTCTTAATAATTTACCTGTGCGAAATTCGAGTCAATATAAAACATTATCAGAAAATGCAAGGAAGAGATATGAGGAGTTGTTTACAGAGGAAAAAATGATTCAAAATTATAAAGCTTATTTGTTTCGTTTTGAGTAATCATATCACATGAATAACGATTATACTAAAGAATTGCTTTGAGGTGTATTACATGCGGTTCAGCTTCTTCTTCTGTCCTAGACAAGGCTAGCGGGTCAGGGTTTATTATATGGTAGAGAATCTAAGTTGAAAGATTTAAATGCACATTTTAGAAGAATCAAGATAACCTCCAATGAGTTCTATAAAATATAATAATAGACAGGAATTTGATTGGGTACTATCGTTGTTGACTAAGCAAAAGAAGATGTTGCGAGGTCATGATCAGGCCTTAGTTGAATTGTATCGAATATGTGATAACAATTTTCAGAGGATACTTCTGAAAGACTTGATTGTCAGATTTAATTGTTTCGATGATGAAGTGTATAATATGGCTTTGCTTGATTTATCGTCGCATATTTCATCTTTAGGATATAAATTGGATCAGACTGCTTTGGTAGCTGTATGTCACGATTCATTAGCAGACAGTTCGCAAGCGGTATTGAATGATCTAAAGGTTTATGTTCAGAGAGACTATGGATCGGTTAAGTTTATAAATCGTTTTGATAAAATATCAAAATATTATAATACCGGGATCCGACATTTTATCGCGGTAGATGAATTCTGTGGAACAGGTCAGACATTATGTAATAGGTATAAGAATTTTATAAATTATCATTTAAACAATGCAACGATTGATTTTTGTGTAATAGCTGGAATGAAAACTGCAGAAAAACGATGTATAGAACAAGGACTTAACCTTTATATGATATATTCTATGGAAAGGGGAATCTCTGATAATTACACAGGTGATTCTCTATTACGATCAATTTCTGAGATGCAGTCAATAGAATTGAAATTAGCGGAAAAGATAAATGAGACAGAATTGTCAGGGTATTATTTCGGATATGGACGATCTGAATCGTTGTATACACGACTTGACAGGAATGTCCCGAATAATGTATTTCCTGTATTTTGGTGGAAGAAAAACAGGGATAATACCAATAGGGTTCCGATTTTAGATAGAGTACAGGATGGATATTAGTAGAAAATACAAAGATATTTTTTATGGTCTATATGTAAGTAGTAAAGGACTTCTTGCATATACGTTATACAGTAGATATGCATTAGAGCCCTCCGATGCGATTGATTTTATAGATAGATATGTAAGAGAGGGCATTATCTCTGTAGACAAAAATCAACGTATATCACTGACATCAAAGGGCAGGGCGGAGATTATACCGATATTGAACATTCTTGCGTCTACTGATTATAATGAATGTAATAATTATTTATGCAAGATAAAGTCAGATAAAACATTAAAGGTTTTTGAACCATATTTGCCTAACAAAAAAATTTATGATAATAAAATAGGAGAAGGTGTGGAAAGAAATTAGCAAGTAGAAGTGTAGTCGCTTCGATCCGTTAAGGATTTGCAATACCTCATCTTAACTCCCTGACGGGAGTTAAGCGGTTTGGATCTGATTGATCCAAATATGTTGAAGATAATTGAAAATTATGGTTGTACCACAATTTTCAATTATCTTCAACTGGAGCTAAAGTAAAGAAAGTAGTTTCTTCACACCTCTCCTTTTCATGAAATGAAAGCAAAAGAAAGAAAAGAAATATCTCGACAATGGGAGCAGTTTTTCATATCTAAAGGGATAGAAGAAAAGTTGACAGAAGCTTATATGCTATATATTAAGAAACTGTTGGATAAAAATTTGCCTCCTATATTCGATTTTAGACATCTGTGTCTATTATTAGGAATTAATAAGGCAGATTTGGCTGCAATGATTAATAGTCCGGACAGATATTACCGTGAATTTCAGATTCCCAAAAGAAGCGGCGGTTTGAGAACTATTACAGCACCATATCCTTCATTGAAATATGTTCAACGCTGGATTTATGACAATGTATTGAAACATATAAAGGTTCATGGTTGTGCGCATGGCTTTGTATCAGGACGATCTATTTTAACTAATGCCAATATACATGTGGGGCAGCATTATATGCTGAAGATAGATTTGAAAGATTTCTTTCCATCTATTCCTATCCATAGGGTTATTCAGCTTTTTTCATCTATAGGATATAAACACCAAGTCTCGTTTTATCTTGCATCTTTGTGTTGCTATGATGGACGATTAGCACAAGGTTCTCCGGTCAGTCCAGTAATAAGCAATATAGTTGCCATACATATGGATCGTAGGTTATATCGGCTTGCTAAACAGTTTGGCTTGAAATATTCGAGATATGCTGATGATATAGCTTTTTCAGGAGAAATGATCGCTGTAAAGTTTATTGAATATGTTAAAAGAATTATTCAAGAATGTGGATTTGTCATAAATGAACGAAAAATACGTTTATACAAAGAACATGGAAATAAAATTGTGACAGGTGTAAGTCTTGCGACTGGAACTCCTCGACTGCCGAGAGATTATCGACGTCGCCTGGAAAAAGAATTATACTATATTAATAAATATGGACTTAGAGGTCATATAGCTCATAACAAGATACGTCAACCACATTACTTGGAATCTATAATAGGTAAAATCGGGTATTGGTTGATGATAGAACCGAATAATATTTTTGCGAAGCAAATTCAGGATAAGTTAATAAAGGAATATCGAAGAAAAATTAATGATGAAAAAATACGATATTATGAGTGTGAAAATAAAACCAGTAATAGTTAATGGCGTGATTATTAATCCTTTTCAGTCATTTGAGGAACTAATGGATTATGTTTCCGGAAGGAAAGGTATACTAGTGGCAATCAATGCCGAAAAGATACTTCATGCAACTGACCAGACACGCGATATAATAAACAGAAACATCGGATATTGTGACGGTATCGGGGCTGTAATGGCTTTGAAGAAGCATGGCTGCAAGAATGTTGTCAAAATTCCCGGATGTGAATTGTGGCTTAAAATAATTGCTTCGACATATAAGCAAGGCAATACTTTCTATCTCGTCGGAAGCAAGCAGGAAGTCATTGACGCTACTGTCTCAAAGTTAAAGACAGAATTCCCAGGCATCAACATAGTCAACTATCGTAATGGCTATATCAAGACAGAAGATGAAAAGCAGCAGCTTCTTGACGACATCACCGAGAAGAAGCCTGATGTTGTTTTCGTCGCAATGGGGTCACCTAAACAGGAACTTCTGATGGAAGAGATGTCTGAAAGGCATCCTGCAATATATCAGGGTCTGGGTGGTAGTTTTGATGTTTATACAGGCAGGGTCGAACGTGCTCCGGAATGGTGGGTAAAGCATAATCTGGAGTTTGCGTACCGCTTGTTAAAACAACCATCAAGAATCAAGAGGCAAATTCACCTCGTGAAATTTCTGTTTCTAGTGTGGTCAGGAAAACTCTGAAAATTTGTAACAGTATCACCTGCTCATTTCTATTGGGTCAAAAACACTCTCCAGCTGCCATCTTTATCTCCCCGTTCCACATATTTTCTTGAAATCAGCCGGGCGATACGGCCATTGCCGTCCTCGAAAGGATGGATACGCATAAAACGATAATGAAACAGCGCAGCCATCTCTACCGGTGAGAGTCTTCCCTCCTGTTCCGCTGCATCGTACCAGTCCACCAAATCCCTCATCAATCCCGGAGTCTCTTCCGGCGAGGCATACTCGAACCGGTCTTCATACCGTGTAATGACGCTGTTGGGACGTGTCTTATATTGTCAGGTAAAACGGCGGCTGAGTCTTTCCCAGTCTTTCTCTGACAGCGGCTGCAAATTCCGCCATGCAGCCAGCGCTTTCTTTATATTAAGATACTTCATGTGAATCTCTATTATCAACGGGCAGGACAAAGACAAGAAAAGTCCGCAAAAGGTTGTATGTTACAACCTTTTTGAGGATATTGACTGTAACCTTTCATCACCCAAAATGTCCAGATGACCGATTTCTTTGGATTTTGCAGAAATTAGCAATATTATTTCTTTGGTTTTTTCTTTTTAGTGACAATTTATTTGTTTGGATAATTTCATATAACTATTTTTGCATACAGACCAAAGCGTTATTTTTATTATGTACTGCAAAAGGCTTATCGACAAACATCTATCGGAGTGGGCATCAAGAGATATCCATAAGCCATTGCTGCTTAGAGGCGCCAGACAGGTCGGAAAATCCACGGCTGTCAAGGAACTCTCTAAAAAATTCGAGAATTTTGTCGAAATAAACTTTGAAAAGCAACCTAACTACAAAGCTCTATTCAAAGATGACTTGGATGTCAGGCGTATTGTCGCGCAAATATCCGCCATACATGGAACATCTGTTGAATCAGGTAAAACGCTTTTGTTCCTTGATGAAATTCAGGAGTGCCCGCAGGCTATTATGGCTTTACGCTTTTTCAAGGAGGATATGCCTGAACTTCATGTTATTGCTGCCGGCTCCCTTCTTGAGTTCGCATTAAAAGAACTTCCTACATTCGGAGTCGGAAGAATTCATTCAATGTTTATGTATCCAATGACTTTTGATGAATTCCTTGAAGCCAATGGCCAACAGCTGCTCATTGAAGCCCGCAATCAAGCTTCAATAGATAATCCTCTCCCTGAACCTTTGCATGATAAGTTGGTAGAATTCCTTCGTACATATATGCTTGTCGGAGGAATGCCTGAATCTGTCAGAACTTGGGTTGAGCATCATGATTATGTAAGATGCCAGGAAGTTCAGGATGACATAGTTGTTACATATGAAGATGATTTCCCGAAGTACAAGAAAAATGTAGATCCTGTATTGCTGCGCCAAACGCTGCGAAGTGCAGCAGTCCAGGCTACGAAAAAGTTCATATACTCAAAAGCAGGGCCTGGCTACAAGACAGCAGAAGTGCAAAAAGCAGTAGAGTTGCTGGCTCTTGCCGGCATTCTGCATCCCGTGACGCATACAGATGCCAATGGCTTGCCATTAGGCAGTGAAGAGGATAAATCGTATCAAAAAATGCTGTTACTTGACACGGGACTATTGCTTCGCCTTCTGAACATGTCGTTAGGTGATATATCTGAACTGACTTCGCAGATTCTGACTGCAAGTGCGGCTGATTTAGTAAATAAAGGACCAATGGCAGAACTGGTGGCAGGACTTGAAATGCTACATCATATGAGTCCGAATATCCGCCATGACCTGTACTATTGGGTAAGACATGCAAAGAATTCCCAGGCGGAGGTAGATTACATATCCAGTTATTTGCAGGTAGTTGTTCCTATTGAAGTTAAAGCAGATACGCAAGGTGGAATGAAGAGCCTGTGGTCATTCATGCGTGACAAGAAACTTCATTATGCAATTAGATGCTCGATGGAAAATTTCGGGAAATTCGACTATGTGGATAAAGGGGACAATGACGAAGTGAGACATGTCCGTATTTGCCCACTGTATGCCATTGCCAAAATAGAAGATATAAAACAAGGTATTGAAAAATAAAAAGAGACTATACTGCGGAAGCTACGATGGCACATCCACAATTCCCGGAATTCTATCACCACAATTTCGGGAATTTTATCTGCAATAGCTGGGATTTAACAGTTAAGTCATTAATTTAGCAAAAAAATCACATATGAAAACAGCATTGATTACCGGAGTTACTGGTCAGGACGGATCGTTCCTGGCGGAATTCCTCCTCGAAAAGGGTTACGATGTGCACGGCACGATAAGGCGCTCTTCGGTGGACTACCGGGAAAGGATCGCCCATCTTGAAGGCCGGCCCCATTTCCACCTGCATTATGCCGACCTCGGCGACTCCATGAGCATCATGCAGGTAGTAAGCAAGGTAAGGCCTGATGAAATATACAATCTTGCAGCACAGAGCCATGTGCAGGTGAGCTTCGACTCCCCCGAGTTCACGGCTGACGTGGATGCGACCGGAGTCCTGAGGGTACTGGAGGCCGTGCGCCTGTGCGGACTGGCTCCGACTTGCCGTATCTACCAGGCCTCGACTTCCGAACTTTACGGCAAGGTGGAGGAAGTGCCGCAGAACGAAAACACTCCTTTCCATCCTTACAGCCCGTATGCCGTGGCAAAACTCTACGGTTACTGGATCGTAAGGGAATACCGCGAAGCCTACAACATGTTCTGCTGCTCGGGGATCCTGTTCAATCACGAGAGCGAACGTCGCGGGGAGACCTTCGTAACCCGTAAAATCACCCTTGCCGCCGCACGTATCGCCCAGGGCAAGCAGGAGAAACTGTACCTCGGCAACCTCTCCTCCCTTCGCGACTGGGGGTATGCAAAAGACTATGTGGAATGCATGTGGCTGATACTCCAGCACAATACTCCGGAGGACTTCGTCATCGCGACAGGAGTACAGCACTCGGTCAGGGAATTCTGTTATCTGGCATTCAGGCATACAGGCATAGAGCTGAAATTCGAGGGAGAAGGAGCCGATGAGAAAGGCATCTGCATCTCAGGGCCTGAAAATCTTGTAGGAAAGACTCTTGTAGAAGTGTCTTCAGACTTCTACCGTCCTACAGACGTGGTAAATCTCTGGGGAGACCCAACCAAGGCCAGAGCTGAATTGGGATGGGATCCGGCCAGGACACCGTTCGAACAGCTTGTGAAGATAATGGTAGATGCCGATATGGCAAAGGTGGCTGTCGAAAGGGCCGGAGACGAAGTACGGACCAATCTTGCAGAATATCTGGAAAAGGGTATCGTGAAATAATCTGTCATGTCTAACGGAACCGTGAGAGGTTGACCCTAAAGGCGGAATTTCAAGGCTTGCGAAGATGAGAAAACCGCAGTGTACTGGAGTACATGAGGATTTTTGAAGCAAGCGCGACGCAGGCGTATCCTTTTAGGTCGTCCTCGGAATGACTGAAAATGAATTGATATGTTGGACAAAAATGCAAGGATATATGTGGCCGGACATCACGGATTGGTGGGCTCGGCCATCTGGAACAATCTGCTGCAGAGAGGATATACCAATCTTACGGGTCGCAGCCACAGCGAACTGGATCTTCTGGACGGGGCCGCTGTCAAAGAGTTCTTCGACCGCGAACAGCCGGACGCAGTCGTGCTCGCGGCGGCACATGTAGGGGGCATAATGGCCAATCTCCGATACAGGGCCGACTTCATATGGCAGAACCTCCAGATACAGCAGAATGTCATCGGAGAAAGTTTCCGTCACGGGGTAAAAAAACTTCTTTTTCTCGGAAGCACCTGTATCTACCCGCGCGAGGCGCCGCAGCCCATGACTGAAGACTGTCTGCTCACATCCCCCCTCGAATACACTAACGAGCCTTATGCCATAGCCAAGATTGCCGGGCTGAAGATGTGCGAAAGTTTCAACATACAGTACGGCACCGACTACATAGCCGTAATGCCCACAAACCTTTATGGCCCCAATGACAATTTCCACCTTGAGAACAGCCATGTACTTCCGGCCATGATAAGGAAAATATATCTGGCAAAATGTCTGAATGAAGGCGACTGGACAGCCGTCCGGAGGGACATCGGTCTACGTCCGGTGAGCGTACCGGCAAATGCCGTAGGGAAATCCACTTCCGAAGGGGAAACTTCATTCGTTTCAAAAGGCATGAAAGTCCAGAGCGGGAAATTCATTGTGGACGGCAGCTCTTCCGAGGCCGATATCCTCGCAGTGCTGGCACACTACGGCATCACTCCCGAAGCCGTGACACTGTGGGGAACAGGCAAGCCGATGAGGGAGTTCCTCTGGAGCGAGGAAATGGCCGACGCTTCCGTGCATATACTGCTGAATGTGAATTTCAGGGACACATATGATCCGTCAGTCAGAAATGCGGACGGCATCTCGGAAATCCGTAACTGCCACATCAATGTCGGTACCGGCAAAGAAATCAGCATCAGGGAAGTCGCAGAAAAGACAATGTCCGAAATCGGTTTCAGGGGCGAACTCCGCTGGGATACATCCAAGCCGGACGGCACTCTCCGGAAACTCACTGATGTCTCAAAGCTCCACAGTCTCGGCTGGCACCACAAAATAGAGATCGACGAGGGTATCCGACGTCTCTACCAATGGTATCTTCAGGGCATCTGCATCAATCACCGGACTGTATAATAAATCCATATGTTCAAAAACTGATCGAAAAATCAGGCGAAATCAAAAAAACAGCAGGAAAATTTGTAAAAAAAACATAAAAATTCAGCAAAACCGTATGAAGATTCGTAAAAAGATGCCGTATGCATCTTGACACGGAACCGGTGCCGCAATAACTTTGCTGACAGGATATCCCGGAAGTACCGGCAAGCTGCCTTACCTGTCCGCACACCGGTTCCGCCGACGGAGATATTGCCCGGATGACACCTCAATAAAACTTCATATGGGAAAAACTGTCACTCTTCTCTGCTCTGCCTCTCTGCCGCAACCGCCTCATTGTAGCAGTGACGGCAGAGCGGTTCGTAAATATCCTTCTCACCGAGGACAACAAGCTTGTCGCTCTTCGCCAGACGGTGGGAATGATTCGCAAGGCTTCCGCATCTTACACAGATTGCATGTACTTTCTGTACATCTTCAGCCACCGCCATAAGTGCCGGCATAGGGCCGAACGGCTTACCGGTAAAATCAGTGTCGAGACCGGCCACAATGACTCTGATACCGCGGTCGGCGAGAGTCTGGGCCACTTCCACGACAGTATCGTCAAAGAACTGGGCCTCGTCTATGCCGACGACCTCTACATCGCTGGACAGCAGGAGCATGCTTGCCGGAGCATCAATCGGAGTGGAAGGGATACTGTGGGCATCATGCGAAACGACCTGATCCTCGGCATATCTCACATCGATTGCCGGCTTGTAGATCTCTACCTTCTGATTGGCGAACTGTGCCCTTCTGAGCCTTCTGATAAGTTCTTCGGTCTTGCCGGAAAACATGGAACCGCAGATCACTTCTATAGAACCTGCTTTTTTTGCATTTTCTAAAAACATTTCCTTACTTTTGCGATTGACGTGTGCAAAGATAATCATTATTGCCTTACGGGACATAACATATGAAAAAGGAAGACAGCATAAAAGAAGGGGAACCGGGAACTCTCTATATAGTACCGACTCCGGTAGGAAATATGGAAGACATGACTTTCAGGGCGATCCGGATACTGAAGGAAGCTGATCTCATACTCGCGGAAGACACAAGGACGAGTTCGGTGCTGCTGAAGCATTATGACATTCACGGACATTTGGAGTCGCATCACAAATTCAACGAACACAAGACCGTCGAGATTGTCCGGGACCGGATTCTTGCCGGCATGAATGTGGCTCTGATAAGCGATGCCGGCACACCGGGAATTTCCGATCCGGGCTTCCTGCTTGTCAGGACCTGTGTAAGCGAAGGCATCAGTGTTCAGACTCTTCCTGGAGCCACAGCATTTGTCCCCGCCATTGTAAGTTCGGGGTTTCCATGCGACAGGTTCTGTTTCGAGGGATTTCTTCCCGTAAAGAAAGGACGCCGAACACGGCTACGGGAACTGTCAACGGAAACAAGGACAATGATATTCTACGAATCACCTTACAGGCTCGTCAGGACATTGGACCAGTTCGCGGAAGTCTTCGGCGCCGGGAGGGAATGTTCCATCGCCCGGGAAATCTCAAAGAAGTTCGAGGAACACAGAAGGGGTTCCGTCAAGGAAGTGGCGGACTGGTACCGGGCACACGAGCCGAAAGGGGAAATCGTCATCATCCTTGCCGGAGCCGGCTATGACCGGACGCCGGCCGTATGCGACAATGATGAATGAAATGACAGAAGGAGAACGACAATGTCCGTACAGGAGCCAGCAGGACAGGAACGGATACATTCAGGGGAAACAATAAAACAGACACGGGGAAACAAAAGGAATAAGGCAAGGATGGAGACAGAGAAAACGACGGAGGAGGGTACGGGAAGAACCGGAGAAAGACATGGAGAGAAGAAGACGGAGGGGACAAGAAAGGGAGGAAAAGGGAAAAGCGGTATAAGACTGTCGGCATCTTTCATGACAGGAACCATAGCCCTGGTATTCCTTGTCGTAGGCTATCAGGTGGCCCTTTTCCTCAACAGGGCCGCCGTTTCCAAAGTGCTGGCAGACAGATCGTCCCCCGACACCGTATATATCGCAGTCGCGCCTGACATGAATGACATTACGGAATATGAAGGTACCGCACGGTCCGGGGAAGCCGGAACCGGAAACATCCGTATAACATCCAATGCGAAAGGATACCGGATAGACCAGCAGACCGGAGAACGGATCTTCCGCGGCGACAGATACGGGAAGGCCGGGAAAAGAAAATCTGTGGAGAATTTCAGGTTCAATCCCAACACGGTCACAGCCGAAGAACTGGAAAGGCTCGGCTTTTCGGAAAAGCAGGCTCTTGCCATCGTAAACTACAGGAAGAAAGGAGGACGGTTCAACAGAAAGAGTGACTTCGCAAAATCCTTTGTCGTTGCAGACTCTGTCTACAGAAGACTCGAACCGTACATAGACATCCCGTCGGTAGACCTGAACAGGGCTGATTCGGCTGCCCTCGACGCCCTTCCTGGTATCGGAGGATATTTCGCACAGAAAATCATCGAACACAGGGAACGCCTCGGCGGCTACTCCTATAAGGAACAGCTTATGGACATATACAGGTTCGACAGGGAAAAATACGGCGGGCTGGAGGATATGATTTCCGTCAGCACGGACGGCATCAGGCCGTATCCGCTGTGGAGACTGCCCGAAGATTCCCTGAGACTCCATCCGTATATAGGGTCATATGCGGCACACGGGATTGTGCTGTACCGTGAAAACAACCCCGTGGCACAATGGACAATAGACGGACTCGATGAAGCCGGTATCCTGCGGGAAGGGATGGCGGACAAACTATCGAAGTGCCATATCGAGCCTCCGGAAGTACTGCACCATCACTGATTATACATTCCGGGACGTGGGAGCCGCGACAACGGCACCAATGTCCGGCAGGAGCGGATTACAGCCCGAGTGTCGGCATATGCCCGCCCGTACGGCAAGCCGTCGTCACCTGCGCGGATGATGGTCAAGGACAGAAGCCTGCCATGTGGAACTGTCTATATGGGTATAAATCTCTGTCGTCATTATGCTCTCGTGTCCCAGCATTTCCTGGACTATGCGCAGATCCGCTCCGTTCTCGATAAGATGGGTAGCGAACGAATGCCTGAAAGTATGCGGAGATATTTCCTTGTCGATGCCGGCCAGCATGGTATAATGCTTCACGAGGTTGAATATGGAAACCCTGCTGAGTCCGGTGCCTCTGCGGTTGAGGAAAAGCGTATCCGAATATTGCGGTGCAGACGGCCGGCTTCTCACATCAAGATAACCGCATACGGCATCCCGGGCCATATCGCCTATCGGAACAAGTCTTTCCTTGTCCCCTTTACCGACTACCCGGATAAAGCCGTCATTGAAAAAAAGGTCCGATATCCTCATCCCGGATGCTTCCGATACCCTTAACCCGCATCCGTACAGCATTTCAAGTATGGCCCGATCCCTCAATCCCGTCTCATTGTCCAAAGGCACTGCATCCATAATCCGTCCTACCTCCTCCACGGACAGTACGGCAGGAAGATACCTTCCGAGTTTCGGAGAATCAATCCCGTCACACGGATTGCCTTTCAGATACCCTTCCATGACCGACCAGTTGAAGAATGAACGCAACGAACTCAGGGCACGGGCCTGAGAACGCTTCGAGACGGTCTTTTCCGGCATCGACTGCATGTAACCGACAATATCCTCCTGGGTAATGGCAGCAAGCAATGATGTTCCCCGGACTTCCCTCCGCAGAGAATCCGCCCACTCGAGAAATGCCGCGACATCCCTTGAGTAGGCAGAAACCGTATTCGGAGACATGGACCTCTCTATCTTCAGATAGGAACGGTAATCCTTCAGGAGCCGTCTGTCTTCCATAACCCTGTCCGGCAATTCCGGCTATAAAGTGGAATATTCCTTTCCGTACAGGAGCATCTGTCCGAGATAGTCATCCGTATATTCTATCCTGTAATCCACTGCCTTCCCGTCCTGATCAGTTACAGGCACTATTTCAGGATTGACAAAACCTCCGTACGGTTTGAGTCCGAGTCTGTCGTATCTCTCCTTGACTTCTTTATGCAGCGCAGGGTCGATATCGACAGCATATTTCTCCACAAGAGCCTTTCCTGCTGCATAATCACCTTCGGACTTAATCCTCTGTACCTCGGCGAGGAGCTTTCCGAACAACCCCCTCAAAGCCTCATAATCATTAACGACAAAATATGTCTTACCGTCCCTTACCCGTTTCTCTATCACATTGTCTTTCAGTCCGTTCTCATAACACCACTCGGCTATCAGCTTTCTGTTCTGCATATGTGCCTCCGTATTCTGACGTCCAAGTTCCACACGGTTGAACTGGACCATGATCCCGTTTCTGATATAATTGGCATACTGTGCCTTGTATGCCTCCTTGTCCGGAAGGACACCCAATTCCACGAGTTTGGGATCAGCCACATAATAAAGGCCGAACAGGTCAGCCCGCGTCTCCTCAAGGGTCGAACTGTATTCTCCGAGTGCGCCCGGGGAAACCCCTGGCAGCAGCTGCCCGGAACCATGTCCGAGACACTCATGAAGGTCGGTATGCACCTCGTCCGTAATGGACTGGTATTTCTTCGCCATAGCCACTTCCTCCTCATCCCATGCGAATTCAGACAGGACACTGTTCGGAGACTCCAAAGCCGCCAGGTCATAGGCATGGGTGATATTGGCTATAGTGACGGATTTGGAACCGTAATCCTTCCTTATCCAGTCAGCATTTGGAAGATTGACACCTATAGGCGTGGACGGATAGCAGTCACCCGCCAGAGTCGTGGCATTGATCACCTTGGCAGATACGCCCTTTACTTCTTCCTTCCTGAAACGCGGATCCACAGGAGAATGGTCCTCGAACCACTGGGCATTGGCGCTTATTATCTCCGTCCTGCGGGAAGCCTCATGGTCCTTGATATTTACAAGAGCCTCCCACGAAGCCTTTCTCCCGAGAGGGTCATTATAATCCTCTACAAAACCGTTGACGAAATCGACAGTTCCGTCTGTCTCCCTGACCCATTCTATATTGTATTCATCCCACAGGGCAAGATCTCCGGTCATATAATAGTCGATCAGCAGGTCTATGCACTTTCTCTGGGCATCATTCTCTGCATAGAAGGCAGCCTTGCGGAGTTCCCCGGATATTTTCTCCAGGGCAGGGCCGTACAATCCTCCCACACGGTAGACTTCTTCGCGGACAATACCGTCCTTTCCTTTGACAAGTCTGCTGTTGAGTCCATAGGAAACAGGAGTCGTATCTGCAGGATCGGTCATGGCAGCATAAAAGTCCTCTGCTTCTTCACGGGTCACCCCTCTATAATAATTGACCGCAGACATGGCCACTATATCTCCGGACCTGTCCGTGGACTTCCTCTGCGGGACAATGTCAGGACTGTATATTATGTCCAGCAGGTCTTCCCTGCTTCCGCTGTCGGGATCGGTATATTCCCTGCCGGTGCCCACAGCATCCATCAGCGAAGAGAAATATTCCTTCGGACATTCAGGGAAAAACTTGTCCTCGGCATAATGGTGGTGCATCCCGTTGCTGAAGAACAGCCTTTTGGCATAGACCGTGAAATCCTGGAATTCCTTGCACTCCCTGTCTCCGTCGTATTTGTCGAGAATGTCCTCGACTGCATGTCTCACCGCCAGATTGTAACGGCAGTTCTGGGCCCAGATTATGTCACGTCCGTATTTGGCCGCCTCGCCGAGATGATAGACATATTCTTTCTGCCGGAGGCTGAGACTGTCCCATCCCGGGATCTGATACCTCATTATCTTTATGTCGGCAAATTCATCTATCAGATACCTGAAAGTGTCCGTATCCCGGACAGATTCCCCGCATGCCGCAACAGATGCAGCCGCACCGCAAACAATTAACATCTTCAATATTTTCATATCATGATTTCTTATTCCTTCCTATTGATTTTCCTGCATGGAATGAAACATATGCATAATCTGTATAAATATCCTTCCGACCGGAAAACCGGACTGCGAATATACGAATTTTTTCTATCTTTGCCGGTTGTACCGGTCATTTTAAGCATCTCCGGAAGACAGGAAAACCAGAACCTACCGCATGAGACAATACTTCCATAAAGTTTTCCGCAGACTGCCGATCTTTGCGGCAGCCATATTCTGCTGCATGCAGATTCCGGTCTCATGCGTCAAGGATCCGCTCTGCGAGATATCCACGATGCCTGACAGAATAGACAAGGTGCTACTGATCTATGCAGCCGGCAAGAACAACCTTGCATCAGACATCAGAACGAACATTGAAGATTTCTGCAAAGGCTACGTTCCGGCAGGCGACTGTCCGGATATCCTGCTCACCTACGAAAACATGTCCGGCTCCACATCTCCGACAGAATCCTATCTTATAAGGATATACAGCCATTGCGGAAACACGGTAAGGGATACGTTGAAAACGTTTCCCGCGGGAACGCATGCTGCAGAATCCTCCACTCTTGAAGAAATCCTGAACCTGGTCAGGGACAGGTTCCCTGCAGAAAGTTACGGTCTGCTGTTCTCGTCCCATGCCAACGGATGGTTGCCGAAAGGATACTACAGCAATCCTTCCCACTATGACCGGCAGCTGACAGGAAGGAAAGAAAAGACCGCCGGACAGGTTCATGGACACAATGCAGCCTGGGTTCCCTATGTAGAGCCTGTATACGACCCGTCAAGCCCTCCTGTCAAAAGCATAGGTCAGGACAGGGTCTCGGAAGACGGGCAGACCGTATCGTACGAGATGGATTTACAGGAATTCTCAGAGGCCATACCGATGCATCTGGACTATATTTTCTTCGATTGCTGCCTTATGGGCGGCATCGAGGTGGCGTATGAGCTGAAGGACAAATGCGACAGGATCATATTTTCACCGGCAGAAGTCCTGAGTACGGGATTCGACTACAGCACCATGGCCGTACAGCTTTTGGGAGAGGCAGGCCCGGATCTCGAAGGAGTATGCAGAGACTATTACAACCGGTACAATGCGATGAGCGGGCAATGGAAGTCGGCCACAGTGACACTTATCGACTGCACCAGACTGGAACCTTTGGCAGAGGCATGCAGGCTCATAATCAGCAATCATATGGATCAGCTGGCCCTGCTTGACGGAAGCGGCATACAGCAGTTTTTCCAGGCCGACTACCACTGGTTCTATGATTTGCGGGATATCATCGTCCATTCCGGCGCAAGCGGGATGGAACTCGACCTTCTGGATTCCACTCTGGACAACTGTATCATCTACAAGGCCGCTACAGACAGGTTCATCTCGTTTCCCATAAATACCTATTCGGGGTTGAGCATGTACCTGCCGGGAAACGGCAGCGACTATCTCGACGGTTTCTACCGGTCACTGGCATGGAACAGGGCAACCGGGCTGGTACCGGACACACAGACTTCCGGTAAAGCCGGCAATCCGTGACTGACGGTGATACGGCTAAAATCCGCATTTCCGAACAAATTTCCGCCGCAATTGCCATAATTGACGAAAATTTCATATCTTTGCAGCCCCATCGGGTAACATGCCGCACAGGCGTCCCTAAAAGCGAATGCTTTTGGTGCAATGGGGAGACTGTCTACAGTACTGATCCGGAGACGGACAGTTTCCGGCAGTCTCTGAGTAACACATTTTAAATTAAATTATTATGCAGCACATCGAACTCAAGGGCCAGATCCGCGAAACAGGGAACAAGGCCGTTGTCAAAGGAATCAGAAGAGAAGGTCTCGTACCTTGCAACCTCTACGGACAGGGAATAGAGAATGTCCTTTTCACTGTCAGCGCAAAGGATCTCAAATCCCTTACCCACACTCCGAATTCATATATCGTTGACCTCGATCTCGGAGAAAAGAAATATACGGCTGTTCTCCATGAAGTGCAGTATCATCCGGTAACCGACGAGGCCCTTCATGTGGATTTCCTCTATGTAACGGAGGATAAGCCTGTAGTAATAAATGTCCCTATCAAAATCACAGGACATTCAGAGGGCGTCAAGTTGGGCGGCAAGCTGCTGGTTTCAAGCCGCAAGCTCCGTATCAGCGCATACATG
This sequence comes from uncultured Bacteroidales bacterium, assembly GCA_944322585.1. Classification (GTDB taxonomy): domain Bacteria; phylum Bacteroidota; class Bacteroidia; order Bacteroidales; family UBA932; genus Cryptobacteroides. The sequence goes on from CALUPB010000001.1 coordinate 221,403, forward strand.
GACAAACTTCCTGACTTCGTGGAAGTGGACACTACATCACTGCAGATAGGCAAACAGATCGTTGCCGGCGACCTCCATTTCGAAGGCGTGACCATCGTATCCCCTAAGGGTACCATCATCTGCTCTGTACGTCCTACCCGTGCAACCGCACAGGCTGCAAAGGAAGCGTAATTCCCGATATACTACAACCCTAATTCCGTCAAGGTATGAACTGGCTGGTCGTTGGATTGGGAAATATCGGCGCCGAGTATGCAAATACCAGACACAATATGGGATTTATGGTGTTGGATGCCTGGGCAAAGGCATCCAATACTGTTTTTGAGACATCCCGTTACGGAAGCATAGCCGAAGTTTCCTTCAAGGGCAACAGGTTTACCCTGCTCAAGCCCTCCACATACATGAACCTCAGCGGGAAAGCCGTAAGGTACTGGATGGGGCAGCTCAAGCTTCCCATCGGACAGCTGCTTGTAATCTCCGATGATCTCAATCTTCCTTTCGGGTCTCTGAGACTCAGGAAAAACGGAAGCGCAGGCGGCCATAACGGACTTGCAAACATCACGGAAATGCTGGGGAGCCAGGATTATGCCAGATTGAGAATCGGTATAGGGAATGATTTCAGCCGCGGGGGACAGATCGACTTCGTACTCGGAGACCTTACCCGGGAAGAAACAGCTGAATTGCCTGAAATATGCTCCAAGGCTATTGAGGGTGTGAAAACGTTTGCGTCAGCAGGCATCGACAGGGCCATGAACATGGTGAATACCAAAGCAAAATCAGCCAAATAAGTTCAAAAAAGTTTGCTAGTTTTTGAATTTATTGCTATCTTGCGAGCAGTTTGATGCTTAATGTTTAACGAACTTTTTTTAAAATTTAACTAAAATGAAAGAGCTTGTAGATCAGATCAAAGCAGAGTACGAGGTTTTCGCTAAGAATGCTGAGGCTCAGGTAGAGAAAGGCAACAAGGCAGCCGGTGCACGCGCACGTAAGGCAGCTTTGAACATCATGAAGATGATGAAGGATTTCAGAAAAGTCTCAGTAGAGAGTGCAAAATAAATCTTTCTCAAGCCTTTAAATTACGGGCAGTCCTTTAGGGGCTGCCTTTTTCGTTCCTTGCCACTAATGGGTTTCTAATGCAGTGCAGCATGGGGCAGAGAAGGGCAATGCCCTTCGGAAAAGTCCTCCCGGAGAGGGAGGATTTGAGGTGGGTGACGCCCCCAGGGGCTCCGCGAAGCGGTGGGGGTTGAAGGATTTCTAATGCAGTACGAATTCGTACTGCATTAGAAAAGGGAACAGGCAACTGCTACATAGACCTGCTCCCTAAACCGTGTACTAAAACCTAAACCTGCACTATAGATGCAGACCTGCTCACGGATGTTGCATCCGCGATGAAAAATTTTTGAAAATCCGACCGGCATTTCCACCCCCGGCACATGCCCCGTAATCCGGATCCGCATCTATAAGCAGCAGACACTGCTCCCTGCACCGGGAACCGCACTGTTACTCCCGCAGTTACATCTCCAGCCGCACATTGTCTAGCCACAAAGTATTGCCCACTCCTCCATAGAACGCCTGTCCGGAACTCGCAATAAATTTAACTATCAGAAAATTAGGTTCTTCATCCGGTCCGGCCCAGCCATCCTCTGTCACCACCACATTCTTCCCCTCCGAATTGATCGCATGGAAAGCCCTTTCCGGAGAATTGTTGAGATCCATATATGATTCGAAATCAGGATCAGATGTTATATCCCCGTATTTTACCTCAAGCCGGTAGCCGTCGACCCAGTCACCGGCATTCTCCATAATCCTTTCAATCCCTGTCCCGACTCTGAGGGCATGCACATTGCCGTCCTTGTCTTCCCATCGCTTCTGCAGGATTATCGCCACCTCAGGATAATCCGGATAATCCATTGTCTTCAGTCTCGAAAAGCCGGTGCCCCTTACAACCGTATGTCCGACATCAGCTTTATAGTCATACACAAGGGCTTTCGGACGACCTGTGAAAGGAATTCCGTAAAGCACCTTGGACATAGGATCCTTGGTATTGCGGATAGGCTCCACGATATCCCCGATAAGCACCGCCCCCTGGCATACGACATCCATGTTGATGCCCAACGCCTTGACTGTCTCGATATGGGTTTCGACCCTTGCGCAGTAGCCGTCTCCCCTTTTCTCCGGGAATACCGTACAGTTGGTCTTGACCACTCCGGCGACCACGGCAAGCACATTGTTGGTCCTCCAGTGATAGCCGACCGGCTTCACAAGGGGCTCCCTTGAAAAAGTCGTATCCGAGCTGTTGCCGAAAAATTCGTAAAGACATTTCGTCTTTCCTCCGATTATGTCGGATTCCTCGATGCAGCGGACACTCCAGGAATCGAAAGTGCCAGTCCGATTAATCTGGTCCACAATATCTTGCTGCGCATGCGCATCTGCCGCGCACAAAAAAACCGTGATAATGGTTAAAAATAAAATTGTTCGTCTCATAAATTATCACTAATCTTGTATTTTGTGCAAATATACGCAGAAGCCGAGAGCAATGGAAATGAATTATTCATTTTTCATTGCCGAGGCGTTACAGTATATGTGGCCAAAGGCCAAATATACGCAGAAAACCTGAACCTGAGATGAACAGACACATCATCCACATACTGGCTGCAATGATAGCTATGGCAGCCGCAACTGCCTTATCGGACGCAGCTCCGGCAAGACGCGGTCCCATCACCCTGCGCCAGCCTGACGGCTATTCGTTCACCGCTGTCCTGAGGGGTGACGAATTCGGGCATATCCTGAAAACCATGGACGGCTGCGCCATAATCCAGGATGAGGACGGTTATTATTGTTATGCCGTATTCGATGCCGACGGGTCACGGCACAGCAGCGGAGTACGTGTGGGTGCCGACACCCCGGGCGATGTACTTGCTGCAAGCCGTCAGATACCGTACGGGCAGATTGCAGCACTCGCCGCGGCAAACAGGATGGCGGTACAGAACCTCGGTGAGGAGCCGCTGACAAGACGCATCATGAAGGCGCAGGGAATGATGTCCGATGACGGTACACCGCTTACTCGCAGCGACGGCTCCTTGAGCAATACCATAGAGAAGCACGGGCTCGTAATCCTTGCACAGTTCAGCGATGTCCCGTTCACATACACCAGAGAGGACTTCATACGGATGCTGACCCAAAGCGGATATTCAGTGAACGGGGCGACAGGCTCGGCGCTGGACTATTTCAACGACCAGTTCGGAGGGGCATGGGAATTCTCGTTCGATGTGAGCGATATTGTCACGCTTTCCCATAACAGGGCATATTACGGCGGGAATGACAAAGACGGAAATGACATGAGGCCTGCGCAAATGGTCAAGGATGCATGCGGACTCGCAGACAGCATGATAGATTTCTCCGCATATGACGATGACGGGGACGGGGAAGCGGACAATGTGTTCGTGTTCTTCGCCGGCGGGGATGAGGCCGAAGGTGCCGAAGACGACTGCATATGGTCCCATGCCTGGTATGTCAGGGACGGTGCCGGTATTGATCTTACTCTTGACGGTGTAAGAATCAACAGGTACGCCTGCACTGCAGAACTGACAAGAATGATGACCGGAGACTATACAATAGCCGGAATAGGGACTTTCTGCCATGAATACAGCCATACTTTCGGTCTCCCGGATTTCTACGACACAGATTATAAAGGCAGCGGCACCATGATCGCAGCCGGGCTGTGGGGAAGCACTTCCCTGATGGACAGCGGCAACCAGAACAACGGGGGCAACACGCCTCCGAACTACAATGCCATCGAACGTGAAATACTCGGGCTCTCCGAACCTGAACTGCTCTCGCGTGGCGACTATACCCTTGCCCCGGTATCGGAAGGAGGCAGATACCTCAGGATAAATTCCGGAACCGAAGGGGAATACTACCTCATCGAATGCCGCTCGGATGAAGGCTGGGATGCGCACATCGGAGGCAGCGGGCTTCTCATCTATCATATAGACAAGTCTGTCAATACCATAGATTCCGACCTGTACGAGAGAAGAACCACAGCCCGGTCAAGATGGGATGTCTATAATGAAGTGAATGCCAATCCTGACCACCAGTGCGCAGACCTTGTCGAGGCGGACGGACGGGAAGACAAAGTCAGCAGCAGAGGATACATAAACGGCAGTCCCGGGATATTCTTTCCGGCCGGCAGTACGGAATTCACCGCTTCAGGGACACCGGCATTCAGATTCTGGGACGGCTCGGTTTCAGCCCTGTCCATTTCCGGAATATCCATCGACTATGCAGGCAATGTCTCGTTCAGCGTATCATCTTCAGACAACTTCACCCCTGAAGCCTCGGAAGTGACAGCCAGGGAGCGCTACCAGAATGCCGTCATTCTGACATGGGGCAGCAATTCCGCCACGAATGATCCGGCGTACGTCACTTACGAAGGTCTTGACGGAGAAATCGAGGTCAAGCCATACAAGACAGGAAGATATTCGACTGTAATAGAAGGACTCGAACCGAACACGGACTACACGATGTCCGTATATTTCAAGACTGCTGACGGAACGCCATGGACAAAGACCTCTTGCACATTCAAGACCAGAGCCCTGCCGGAAAATAACGCATATCCCTATATCATTCTGCCGGCAGAATACAGGGACAGCAACGGCAGATACCAGGAAGGAGCCAAAATCCCCCTGCTCGTAATGAATGCCGTCGAAGCGGAATCCGTCACATGGACATTCGGCGGACAGACAATAACAAGGGAGGCCGACGGATACTATACCCTCCGGAGCGGAGGATACCTTAAAGCGGAGATAACCTATCCTAACAGCTCGACAGACATAATAATAAGGACAATCAGCATCAGATAGGACAACAGCTCCGCCAACATCAGGAGGATAAATACACAAAGACATGTCATCGGCATCATGTGCGACAGATGACCTGGAATACAGAAAAACAGACAGAATGAAAAGACATCCATACGGAAAGATACTCCACATGGCTGCAGTCATAATGACAGCCTCCATACTGACGGGATGCGTGCATACCGGAAGCATGAACGAGGCGGACTTCGTTTCCACCATCTCCGACGTATCGCTTACGGTAGGAGGAAAGGAATGCCTGAAATACGACAGCCGCATCCACCAGATTGCATACGACAACGGGAAAAGACAGTTCCGCGTGATGGACGATGATCTGGACAATTATTTTGTCATTACCCTGGACAGGATACCGCAAAATGTCGGAGAGACCGTATCCGCTACTTTAGTATATACCACTGAAGACGACATAATCAGTATCCGGGCCGACTTTACATTGTCCAGATATACAGACGGCAAGTTATGGCTCTGGAACGGAGGAAACCATACGGGAGTCGTGGTGGAAGAACTTCACTGACCGTCGTTTCCATCCTATTGCTGAAAGGCGTCATTTCCGCAGGGCAGGAATTCCCGGCTTACTGTCTGCGGAGGTTACGGCAGGCCATGACAGGCAGAAGGGCTATCAGATATCCTATCAAGGCCACTCCACCGGCAGTAATCAGGATATCCGTCCATGAAAGGATGACCGGATAGGCCCTGACGATGAAATTGCCCGGCATCCTTATGAATCCGAAAGCCTGCTGCGCAAGAACGAAAAGGATTCCGGCGGCAAGTCCCGCGACAAGACCGAGCAGGGAGATAAGCCAGCCCTCGAGGACAAAGATTCTCCGCACAAGTGCAGGCCTTGCACCCATACTGAGGAAAGTCCCTATATCCTCATCCTTTTCGATTATCAGCATCGTAAGCGAGCCGAAAATATTGAAAGCGATTATAATGATTACGAAAATCAGGATGAGGTATATGGATATCTTCTCGTATCTCATCATCTTGTACAGGGATTCATTCTGCCGGAAACGGTCGCTGACCATGTAATCCGGACCGAGCCTTTCCGCAAGACCGTCCTGCACCCTTGCCAGTTCCCTTGCCGGAGTCCCGGCCGCCATCCTTATCTCCACTGCCGACACCTCTTCCGTATACTCCAGAAGCTCCCTCATGACCTCTATGGGGACAATGAACAGACTCTCGTCGATGTCATTGTTGACAGAAAAGACTCCCGACGGATATACATGCACGAAATCTATCGATGCCGCCGGATTGCCCAACGAGATATTCCTTGTCCGCGAAGGATAGTAGATCTCGACGGGAGCCACAAAGCGGGGATTGATACCCATCCTGTAGGCAAGGCCCGCCCCTACACATGCAAGCGGAACATCTCCCCTGTGCAAGATGAAATCCCCGTCCCGGAGATGCTCCCTCAACGGGCTTTCCTCCTCGTATATGCTGTCCACGCCTTTGGCTACCGCCACTCCCTGTCTGCCGTCATAGCTGATGAACACGCTTTCCTGAAGCACGGTACATATGGAAACCACACTCTCCTGGTCATAGAGCCAGTCGTATGCATCGCCTTCCGGAACGAAGACCTTGCCCCGGGCAGGAGTGACCAGCAGATCCGGCTCCACATTGCCGAGCATTGACCTGACAAGCGAGTCGAACCCGTTATATACCGACAGGATTATGATCAGTGCAGCTGTCCCGACAGCCATGCCTGCCGCGCTGATTGCCGAGATGATGTTTATCACATTATGCGATTTCCTGGCAAACAGATAGCGGCGGGCGATGAACAGGGGAAGATTCATGCTATTTCTTCAAGAGTTCTTCTATGTGTTCCACATAGTCGAGGGATGAATCCAGATAAAAGACAAGTTCAGGCACAATCCTGAGCTGCTTCGCCACCATTGCACCGAGCTCTCCCCTGTACATCCTGACATTGTCATTCAGCAACGACATCACTTTCTCTGCCTTTTCAGAAGGGAAAATGCTCACGTAAACCTTTGCCACGGAAAGATCGGGGCTTACCCTTACCCCGCTTACAGTCACCATCGCCCCTTCATACGACGCCATTCCCCTGCCGCGTATTATCTCGGCCAGATCCTTCTGTATTTCCCTGGCCACCTTCAGTTGTCTCGTGCTTTCACTCATAGCATACCCCTTAATGCAAACAATGACACACAGTCCTTATTCCACCTTTATTATATAGTAGTTTTTCTTGCCGCGCTGGGCAAGGATGTATTTCCCGTTCAGCAGGGACTCCTCCCCTACCATGGCATTGATATCCGTTACCTTCTCCTTGTCGATGCTGACTCCTCCTCCCTGTATCATCTTGCGGCATTCCCCTTTGGAAGGGAACACTTCCGTCTCGGCCCCGAGCAGGTCAAGCACGTTCATCGGAAGTCTGTCTCTCGCTACCGTATAAGTCGGGACACCTTCGAAGACATCGAGGAAAGTCTTCTCGTCCAATGACTTCAGCGCGTCCGAAGTGGCATTGCCGAACAGCATCCCGGAGGCAGCCACGGCCCTTTCATATTCCTCCTCCCCATGCACCATTATCGTAACTTCCTTTGCCAGAAGCTTCTGCAACTGACGCAGATGAGGAGCTTCGGCATGCCTTGCCACTGCATCCTCTATCTCCTCGCGTGAAAGCATCGTGAATATCTTTATATACCTCTCAGCATCGGCATCCGACACATTGAGCCAGAACTGATAGAACTGGTACGGAGATGTCCGCGCAGGATCCAGCCATATGTTTCCTTTCTCCGTCTTGCCGAACTTGCCTCCGTCAGCCTTCGTTATCAAAGGGCAGGTAAGGGCATAGGCCTCCTTGCCGAGAATCCTTCTGATAAGTTCGGAACCCGTGGTAATGTTGCCCCACTGGTCGGCCCCGCCCATCTGGAGGAGACATCCCTTGTGTTCGTAAAGATAAAGGTAGTCATATCCCTGGAGAAGCTGATAGGTGAATTCCGTGAACGACATGCCCTCACGGGACTCGGAAGAAAGCCTTTTCTTCACCGAATCCTTGGCCATCATATAGTTGACCGTAATATGCTTGCCTATGTCGCGGGTAAAGTCAATGAAAGTATAGTCTTTCATCCAGTCGTAGTTGTTGACGAGCTCCGCCTTGTTGGGAGCATCCGAATCGAAGTCCAGAAAGCGTGAAAGCTGCGTCTTGATGCATGCGACATTATGGGCAAGCGTCTGTTCGTCCAGCAGGTTCCTCTCCTGGGACTTCATGGACGGGTCGCCTATCATCCCCGTAGCGCCTCCGACAAGAGCGAACGGTTTATGTCCGCATGCCTGGAAATGCTTAAGTATCATTATGCTTACGAGGTGACCGATATGAAGGGAATCAGCAGTAGGGTCAATCCCCACATATGCTCCGGCAGGTCCTTCCATAAGCTTCTCCTCAGTTCCCGGCATGATATCCTGAATCATGCCCCTCCATCTTAGTTCCTCTACAAAATTTTTCATCGATATGGATTTAATTTGTTTTTACGGCAGACAAAGGTAATCAAAATTATTCGTAAATTTGCGCGGTTTTGCCATCAGACACAGTAGAAACTGTCTGAATCGCATCGGCATAAATTCTAAACAAACATTGATATTATGAGAAAGAACATCGTTGCCGGAAACTGGAAGATGAACACCACGGTTCCGGAAGGCGTACAGCTCGCCAAAGAAGTAGTCGCAAAAGCATCGGAAGTACCTGCATCGGTAAAGCTTATCATCGCTCCGCCGTTCACCCATCTCGCTCCTGTAGCGGAGGCTGTCAAGGGCTCTGTGGTAGGACTTTCCGCACAGAACTGTGCAGACAAGGAAAAGGGTGCATACACAGGGGAAGTATCTGTCGCAATGCTGGCTTCAGTCGGATGCGGATACACCATTCTCGGCCATTCGGAGCGCCGTCAGTACTATGGAGAGACAGATGAAAAACTCGTTGTCAAGGTAAAGCTCGCCATAGCACAGGGACTGTCTCCTATATTCTGCGTCGGAGAGAATCTTGACGAGCGTGAGGCGGGACGTCATTTCGAAGTGGTATCGGAACAGGTGAAGAACGTGCTCTATACCCTTTCTGAAGAAGAGATGTCGAAGGTCATCGTTGCGTATGAGCCTGTATGGGCAATCGGGACCGGCAAGACCGCGACCGCAGAGCAGGCCCAGGAGATCCATGCATGCATCCGCAAGGTACTCGCGGAGAAGTTCGGAGCACTTGCCGGTGAAATCACCATCCTTTACGGAGGAAGCTGCAAGCCGTCCAACGCAAAAGAGCTTTTCGCATGTCCTGACATAGACGGAGGCCTTATCGGAGGGGCTGCGCTGAAGGCAGACGACTTCATCGCCATTGCACAGAGCTTCTAAACCGGACTTCGGAAATGAAAAAGACTTTGCTCCTTTTCGCTGTGGGCGCAGTCGCTGCCGGCTGCCAGGAACCTCGGGCAGACATCCAGAAAAAGGTGGACGAATATGCCGTCGTAAAGGTGAATTCCCCTCTGATGGAACACCTTTCCGACAAGGACAGGCAGGTGCTCAACCTTTTCCGTGAAGCCGGCCAGATCATCGACGAACTGTTCTGGGAACAGACATTCGGAGACAAGGCACTTCTTATGAACGGGATAAATGACGAGGCTGAAAGGATGTACGCAGGCATCAACTACGGTCCATGGGACAGACTCGACGACAATCTCCCGTTCATAGACGGCTACGGACAGAAGCCGGCAGGAGCCAACTACTATCCTGCCGACATCACTGCCGAGGAGTTCGCGGCTTTCAGTGATCCTGACAAGCTCAGCCCCTACACCGTTCTCAGACGGGACAGTGAAGGCAATCTCAAGTGCGTGTGGTACCGTGACGAATACAGGGAAAAACTTGACAGAATATGCCTGTATCTCGAAGAAGCCGCCGCCATTACCGAGAACAAGGGTCTCAGGAACTACCTTCTCAAGAGAGTAGAGGCATTCCGCACTGATGACTATTTCGAGAGCGACCTTGCATGGATGGACATGAAAGACAGCAAGATAGATATTGTCATCGGTCCTATCGAAAGCTACGACGACAAACTGAACGAGCTCAAGACATCATATGAATGCTTCATCCTGCTGAAAGATGAGGAGAGGAGCGCCGACCTCGCCAAATATGTCTCGATGCTGCCTGAACTCCAGAAAATGCTTCCGTGCAAGCCTGAATACAAGACTTTCGTGCCCGGGACTTCATCAGATCTGAATGTCTACGATGCCATCTATTATTCGGGAGACTGCAATGCGGGCAGCAAGACCATTGCAATCAACCTTCCGAACGATGACAGGGTACACGCGCTCAAGGGCACCAGAAGGCTTCAGCTGCACAACAGCATGATGGACAAGTTCGGAAAGATACTTCTTCCGATAGGGCGTGCCCTTATCGAGGAAGGCCAGCAGAAACACCTGCGGTCAGAGGCGTTCTTCTGGAATGTGACATTCCACGAAGTAGCCCACGGACTCGGAGTGAAGGAGACTGTCAACGGATCGGGCTCCGTGGACGAGGCAATGGGAGACGAGAAAACCACATGGGAGGAAGCCAAGGCCGACATCCTCGGACTGTTCATGGTGTGCGAACTGATCGATATGGAGGAAATCCCTCTGATATCCAAGGAAGACGCCATAACCACCTACATTGCCGGTCTGATCCGTTCGGTAAGGTTCGGTTCAGCATCCTCGCACGGCAAGGCCAACATGATGTGCTACAACTTCATGAAAGAGCACGGAGCGTTCTCCCGCAACAGGGAGGGACTCTATCATATCGATTATGAAAAGGCATTGGATGCAATCGATGCGTGGGCCGACCTGATACTTACGACCCAGGCCACCGGCAACTACATGTTTGCCAAGGAATATGCAGCCAATCATGCAACCGTGTCCGAAGCTCTTTCCGCTGACATAGCGCACATCAACAGCCTCGGTATCCCGCGCGACATCACTTTCGAATTCGTGTGGTAAACCCGCTGGGGGCGGCCCTTTCGGAATAACATACTGAAGCTGCCGGCCGATACGGGACAATACGATAAAATAAGAGGCCGACCCAAAAGGTTTGATAACTCTCTGAGAATCGAATATTCGAAAGAGGAACCGAGGTTGACCTCACGGAAAAACAAGGAAAAAGGGGATGACTTTCATTTTTGAGTCACCCCCTTATTTTGAGTTGATCTTCAGGCTTGCGTAGACAATGCCAAGTACTACTGCTGTCCGCCTGCTGCGGCTGCCTGAGCCTGAAGCTCTGCCTGAAGAGACTCCATGGTCTTGTCGGCAGGGATACCGAGGGTCGTGCGGGCCTCAGGAGTGAGGTCGGTACTCTGGGCGGCATCAATGTAGAGAAGGCTCGTTGAATCGAATACATAGATATATCCGCCTGCCTTGGCGAGACTGTTGACCGTCTCCTGGACTTTCTGATAGATAGGTGACATCAGCTGGTTCTCAAGCTGGCGCAGCTCCTGCTGTATGGACTGCTGGAAATCCTGTATCCTGCTCTGTATCTCGGACAGTTCCCTCTCCTTGCTCTGACGGATTGCAGGAGTCCATTCATTGGCTTTCTGCTCATACTGGGAATATTTCGTGTCGAATTCCTGAGCCATTGCCTGAAGGGTCTCCTGAGCCTCCTGGCTTGCGGAATTCATCTGTGCCCTTGCGGAATCCGCTTCCGGTACGAGGTACACAAGCTCCTGATAGTTCACATGGGCGAATTTGTAGCTCTGTGCATTTGCAGCAGTAAAGGCAAGGCCCATGGCTGCGATAACGATAATGAATTTTTTCATGTCTTATTTAGAATTTATTAGTTTCCAACATCAACTCCTTAGAACTGCTGTCCTATCACGAAATGGAACTGGCTGCCTCCGTATGTAGGGTCGTCGAAGCCCCATCCCCAGTCTACACCGAGAAGTCCGACCACAGGAAGGAAGACCCTCACACCCACACCGGCGGAGCGTTTGATCTGGAACGGATTGAAATCCATGATATCCGACCAGCAGTTACCTCCCTCCAGGAACACAAGCGCATATATAGTGGACTGTGGCTGGAGTATTACCGGATAGCGGAGCTCCACGGTGAACTTGTCATAGACATTTCCTGAATACGCCATTCCGGAACCGTACGGTGTCGTCACGTAAGGCGTAAGGGAATAGTTTTCGTAACCCCTGAGGGAAATGACTTCCGAACCGTATGTATTGTATCCCGACATACCGTCACCGCCGACGAGGAAGCCTTCGAAAGGAGAATAGCCCCAGTTCCTGTTATAATATCCCAAATAGCCGAACTGCGCCCGTGCCATGAGTACAAGATCTCCCACAAGTTTGGTGTACACGGAACCCTTGAACGTCCATTTGTGATATTCGATCCAGCGGTACCTCTGCTCTGAAGTCATCCTGTCGTAATTCACATCCCTCCAGCTGTCGACCCTTATGGAATTGCCCTGCGAATCGACGCTCTTTTTCCTGAACAGGGAATAAGGAGGTGTAAGCTGCACCGCGAAACTGAATTCCGAGCCCTGACGCGGATAAATCTGCTGGTCTGTGGAGGTTCTTGACAGGCTCAGGGTATAGCTGAGGTTGTGCGATATACCCGTATCAAAGAGGAAATATCCGCTTATCCAGTCATGGAGCTTGTATGTCTGCCAGCTGAGCTGGTTGTAAAGGACAAAATAGTTGTCCGGCCATTTCAGACGGTTGCCGATACCTACTGCGGCGCCATAGACTTCCATGTACTCGTCATTGTTGAGCATGCCGAGGGCGATGTAGGAATTGGTCTGTCTCGTATAATAGAGCGACATGCTCAGGGAGGTAGGCTTCTTTCCGAAGAGCCACGGCTCCATGAAACTTGCCGAAAGGCTCGTATAATATGTACCGTTGGTCTGGAACCTTATCGCAAGATTCTGCGCATCTCCCAAAGGCACGGGCCTCCAGGCCGACTTGTCAAAGAACCTTCTGGTCGAGAAATTGTTGAAGCTCACTCCGACAGTGGCAACGAACGTATTGCCTCCCCAACCTCCGGAAAGTTCCAGCTGCGAGGACGGCTTCTCCGTCACATTATAGACAATGTCCACCGTATTGTCGAGCTGGTCAGGTATGATGGAATAACCCTTGGCCGGATCGGCAATCGCCTCAGGGTCGAACTGTCCCATGGACGCTATTTCCCTTATGGAGCGCTCGAAATCAGTCTGGCTGAACAGATATCCCGGTCTGGTGAACACCTGACGGCGTACCACCCTTTCATTGGTCAGGTCGTTGCCGTTGATGATAATCTCATTCAGTGTCGCAGGCTTACCTTCCACTATCCTCATCTCCACATCGACGGAATCCCCGGTAATGTTCAGCTCCACCGGCTGGATATTGAAGAAAAGATAGCCGTTGTCACGGTACAGCTTGGAGACATCGTACTCATTCTGTTTGCCTCCTCCGAAAAGCCTGTGCTCCATCGTAACGACATCGTATACATCCCCTTTCTTGATCATCAGGATGTTATTGAGGACGTCGGTAGGATACACGGAATTTCCGGTCCATGTTATGTTTCTGAAGTAATATTTCTTGCCCTCGTCTATCTTGAAATCTATGGCCAGCCTGTCCGGCTCGATATAATATATGGAGTCCTTGATTATCCTCGCATCCCGGTATCCGGCCTCGTTGAACGCACTGATGAGGTTTCTCTTGTCGTTGTCGTATTCCTTTTCGTTGAATTTCTTGGAACTGAAGAAGTTCATGAGCCTGTTGTCCTTGGTCTTCTTCATCGCCCTGACGAGCTTCCCTTCCTTCACGTGATCGTTCCCTTCGAATGTAATGGTCTTTATCCTGACCCTGTTTCCACGGTTGACGGCGAAATTGACCCTTATGGCGCTCCTGATGACCGTATCGCGCTTGGTCTGGACATCCACATCCACCAACAGGAAACCCTTCTCCTTATAATATCTCTTGATGATGTCGGAAGCAGTCTTGGCCACATAGTCGGAAAATTCCCCTCCCCTGCGAAGATTGAGCCGTTCCTGAAGTTCCTTCTGTTCCCCGCTCTTCACTCCCGAGAAAGTCCAGCGGGATACCCTGGGCCGCTCCACAATGCTTATCTTGAAATATGCCGTGTCCGGAGTCTGCCCGAGACGGTCTATTGAAATCGAGACGTCCTCGAAATATCTCTGCAGCCACAGTCTGTTGACTATCGACGACATGTCATCTCCCGGCACTGTAACTTCCAGACCTTTCTGCAGTCCTGTCAGCTGGATTATCTGATCCGGTCCGAAATAATTGTTACCCTCGACAGTGACTCCGCCCACTATGTATTTCTTCGGATTGTTATAATCGACAATCACCCCATTGTCATTCTGCTGTGCCGCCGCGGAAAGCCCGGCGGCAGCCAGGAGCAACAGCAAGATTATTCTACGGAAGTGCATCATTCTACTCTGATTTCAAAACTGCAAATATAAGCATTTATTTCACTTTTCCATAACGTCTGTCCCTCCCCGCATAGACATCAAGGGCTTCCATAAAATTTTCCTTGCGGAAATCCGGCCACATGACATCGGTGAACAGGAATTCGGAATAGGCACTCTGCCACAACAGATAATTACTCAGACGCTGCTCGCCTGAAGTTCTTATGATGAGATCGGGATCGGGGATTCCGGCTGTCACAAGATACCTGTCAAAACCTCCGATATCCATATCTTCCAACTCATCCCGTCGCTCGGGATGTTCCATAAACTCCGCCGCAAGTCTTTTTGCGGCCTGCAGGATATCCCATTTGCCGCTATAGCTCAGGAATATCACAAGAGTAAGGGCAGTATTGCCTGCAGTCATAGCCATGCAGTCGTCTATGGCAGCGGCAAGACTGTCGGAAAGACGCGACCTGTTTCCGAGAACCATGAGCCGCACACCGTTTTCGAGCAGTTTCGGGACTTCCTCCCTCAGGGATTTCATCATCATCTCCATAAGGAACCCCACTTCCCCGTCCGGCCTGCTCCAGTTCTCCTCCGAAAAGGCAAACAGGGAAAGATAACGCACTCCGGCCTCTCTTGCCGCCTCAGTGCAGGACCTGACACTCTCCACTCCTTCCGCATGACCGTATATACGCTCCTTGCCGCGTTCCTGAGCCCATCTTCCGTTCCCGTCCATGATTATGGAAACGTGCACCGGTAACCTTTTTACTTCATCCATAGACTACTGTTCTGTTGAATTTCTTATGTCCTCGCCCCAGAACAGCTTCCCTGTCAATGCATTGATGAAACTGGAACTGTTGAGCCGGACACGTCTGAGCGAAAACTGTGCCATCGAGACCGATATTTTCATGTCAGGGGGTATCTCCGCCGACCTGTTGTCCATGGTCAGGATGACAGTCCTGTCACGGGACCGGAGCCCGAGCTCGATCCTTGCCGTATCGGGAACGATCATCGGACGGACATTGAGATTGTGCGAAGCTATCGGAGCTATTATGAGGACTTCCGCTTCCGGAAGCACTATCGGTCCGCCGACACTGAGGGAATACGCCGTGGAACCGGAACTGGTCGCCACTAAAAGTCCGTCGGCCCAATAGGTGGGAAGGCAGGCACCGTCAATGCTGACATCCACCCCGAGCATCGCCCCTCCGGATCTGTGAACGGTAATCTCATTGAGGGCAAAGGGCCATCTGCCTATGGCACTGTCACCTGCCGGCACCGAAAACGAACTGCCGAGGAGAGTCCTGTTCTCTATGGTGTACTCTCCTGTCACAAGGGCCTCGGCGACAGATTCCGGCCTGTTTTCCGAAAGGAATCCGAGTCTTCCGAGATTAACTCCGAGTACAGGCACCCCGCTGTCCCCGACAAGGGCGGCCGCCGACAGGAATGTACCGTCACCTCCTATGCTGAGAAGGAAGTCTGTCGCAGGAGGTATTCCGGAAGTACCGGACACACGGCACACCTCGCATCCTGCGGATTCAAGAGCCGAAAGAAGCGAGACAAGCCGGCCGTCCTTTTCCAGACCGCTGTTTCTCAGATAAGTCGCAATTCTCATGCTTAACCCAAATCAGCTCCAAAAATAACACATTATTTACAAACTGCTTCCGGTTTTCGTCAAAAAATATCTATTTTTGCAGCCCGGCGATACATGCAGGACGATGTTTCCAGCATGCATTGCCATAACGGGAAATACGGAATGCCGGAGTCCGGGACGACGGCAAATACAGATTTACGGAGGATACGGAATGACCAGATTAAGTGTCAACATCAACAAGATAGCTACAATAAGGAATGCACGCGGAGGCAACATGCCCGACGTGCTCAAGGCTGCCATCAACTGTGAAAATTTCGGGGCGGAAGGCATCACCGTGCATCCTCGTCCCGACGAGAGACATATAAGGTATTCGGACGTGAGGGCCATCAGACCGGCACTCAGGACAGAACTTAACATCGAAGGCAATCCGATACCCAAATTCATGGAACTGGTGGAGGAAGTGGTGCCGGACCAGGTGACACTGGTCCCGGATGCGGAAGATGCCATCACATCCAATGCGGGCTGGGATACCGTCAGGAACCGGGACTTCCTGACCGGAATATGCAGCAGGCTGAAAAGCAAGGGAATACGGACATCCATTTTCGTGGATCCGGATCCGGCCATGGTGGAAGGCGCCGCCCTCTGCGGCTGCGACAGGGTAGAGCTTTATACCGAAAGCTACGCCTCACGCTACAGCGCAGACAGGGAAACGGCCGTCAGACCGTTCGTCGCGGCCGCAGAGGCAGCCCGCGAATGCGGACTGGGCCTGAATGCAGGACATGACCTCAACCTCGAGAATCTCGAATATTATATAAGGACAATCCCATGGACCGACGAAGTGTCGATCGGGCACGCCATAATATGCGATGCCCTGTACATGGGTCTCGAAAGGACTATTCAGGCATATCTTTCCAAAATACGATTTTTTTGATTACCTTTGTCGGTTGCAGCGGCTGCCGCAGCTGCGTAATACGAAACTATAATTGTATTAGAATATGAAAAACAACCTACCTATCATTCTCAGTGCGATTGCACTTGTCATCGCCATTGTCTTTGGCGTAATGTTCATGACTGCCGGAGACACGGATGTCAAGGCCGTAGCAGGAGGAGCCGACACTACGGCTGTCGCCGCAAAAGGGGCAATCGTGTATATCGACCTCGACCGGATCTTCCAGGAGTACGATATGGCAAACGACCTGCGCTCGGTAGTGGAGACCAAGGTGCAGAACATACAGGCCGAAGTCAACCGCAGGGGGAAGAAACTCGAAAGCGACTACAATGATTTCCAGGAGAAGATCAACAAGGGACTCATGACCCGTTCCGTTGCCGAGGTACAGGGTCAGAAAATCCAGCAGCAGGAGCAGGAATTCAACAACTATGCGGCCCAGAAGCAGAACGAGATAACCGAGGAGCAGATGGTGATGACGAACCAGATAGTGGATGCCATCAAGACATTCCTTGACAAATACAATGCGGACAGGAAATACGCAATGATACTCACCAACCAGGGAGGAGTGCCGGTATTCACTGCCGATCCGTCTCTCGACATCACGGACGAAGTCCTCGTGCTGCTCAATGAGGAATATGTCAAGAACAAAAGCAAGGAATAGTTGAAGATAGCGATACTGTCGTGTTTCTACCCCTACAGAGGAGGAATATCCCAGTTCAATGCCTGTCTGTCCGGCGAACTGGGAAAGAACCACACGGTCAGGGCCTTCAATTTCAGGAGACAGTATCCTGAATTCCTTTTCCCGGGAAAGACGCAGTACGTGACAGACGATGACAATGCCGTACCGGTAGAGAGTACATCCCTGCTGGATACGGCAAATCCTTTTTCATACGTTACGACTTACAGGGCGATAAGGGAATGGGGTCCGGATCTCGTAATCACAAGATACTGGATGTCATGGTTCGCGCCTTCATTAGGCTTTGTCACAAGAAGACTGAGACGCGACGGGTGCAAGGTAATATCCATACTCGACAATGTGATTCCGCATGAACCGAGACCGTTCGACACCCCTCTCACGAAATATTTCCTGAAAGGGAGCGACGGTTTCGTGACCATGTGCCGGGCCGTAGCGGATGACCTGCGCAGACTCGCGCCCGATGCGGAATATACGGTCATCCCTCATCCGCTCTACGAACATTTCGGTGACAGGATACCGAAGGAGGAGGCAAGGAAAAGGCTCGGTGTGGAGACCGGCTGCCATACTATCCTTTTTTTCGGACTGATCAGGGAATACAAGGGGCTCGACATCCTTCTCGAAGCCTTTTCCGGACTTCCTGACAGTTACCGGCTCATCATTGCCGGCGAACCGTACGGTTCATTCGACAGATACAAGGAAATAATCGGACGGATTCCCGACAACGGAAGGATTCACCTCTTTCTCCGGTATATCAACGATGCGGAAGTAAGCACGTTCTTCTCGGCTTCCGATGTAGTCGTGCTTCCATACAGAAGCGCGACCCAGAGCGGTATAAGTTCCATCTCGTACCATTTCGAAGTGCCGATGATAGTGACGGACACCGGAGGGCTCAGGGAGACGATAGGCGACAGGGGGACAGGACTGGTGACAGACGAATGCACGCCGGAGGCAATACGTTCATGCATAGAAGAATATTTCGGGGATCCGTCCATACAGGACGCCTGCACCGGCAACATAAAGAAAGAGAAAGAACGGCTTTCGTGGCGGGAATTCTGCAGGAAGCTGCTGGAATTTGCGGACAAGATATGAAGATTATGAAGACTACATTACTGGCTCTGTCCATCATATGCCTTGCTGCATCGCATACGGCCTATGCCCAGGACTACGTGGCCCCACCCGTGACCATCTCCCAGGACAAGGTGAAAATGGACGGGAAGCTTTACTATTCGCATGTCGTACTGGAAAAACAGACCCTGTATTCCATAAGCAAGGCATATGGAGTAAGCATGGACGATATCTATGAAGCGAATCCGTCCCTTAAGGAGACAGGCCTCAAGAAAAACGCCATCATACTGATTCCCGTGCCGGAAACCGGTGCAATGGCAGAGGGACAGGAAATCCGGGACAAGGCTGCCGGGAGGAAAGTCGCCAAGGAAGAGAAACGCCAGAACAGGAAGAACAGGAAAGACTACTTCATCCATACCGTCAAATGGTACGAAGACCTCGATGTCATTTCCGGGAAATACGGAGTCCCGGTCGACATAATAATGGAAGTGAACGGGCTCAAGGACCGGAAGCTAAAGAAGAGACAGCAGCTCAGGATACCTACCGACCTGCAGGCATACATGGATTCACTCAAGCCGGAGAAAGTGGAACCGAGTCCGGCAGATTCGGTATCCGCTCCGGCAGCCCCGGGAAAATTCAGCTCATCCCTGTTCAGGCCGGATGCACAGGTGAACGCCCTTCTGATGCTGCCGTTCAATGCACAGGGAGAGGAACCGAGCCGGATAAGCATGGATTTCTATTGCGGAGTGCTGCTTGCAGCCAAGGATATTGGAGAAGAAGGGGTGAATGTGGACCTTAGCGTATATGACACGTACGGGGATGTGCTTCCTGTCACGAAAGAGAGACTCGGGAAAAGCGATTTCGTCATAGGACCGCCTTCTGTCAAAGGTCTTACCGGTCTTCTGGAGATGTCCCCGGAAGAGACGTATGTCATTTCGCCTCTTGACACAAGGACGGCATATCTCACCGCAGAGCACGGCAATTTCATCCAGGTCCCGACGTCCACGATGCTGCAGTATGAAGACCTGCTGAAATGGATTGAGGAAGACTGCCAGAAAACGGACAGTACGATAATAATCTACGAAAAAGGCATAAGGGACCTGCGCAAGGAAACGGAATTCAGGACAATTCTGGACAGGAGCAGGATCAGACATTCGTCATTTTCCTACAGCATTCTCGAAGGACGGGACATACTCGACTCTCTCTGCACAAAGATGACGGCGGACGGAGTCAACAGGGTACTTGTGGCCTCAGAAAGCGAGGCATTCGTCAATGATGTGATAAGAAATCTCAATCTGTTGATACACAACAAATTCAATATAGTCCTGTATGGAGCTTCCAAAATCCGCAGCTATGAAACCGTCGATGTATCCAACCTCCATAACGCCAACCTCCATACATCGATGCCGTACTATATAGAATATGACGACCCGAAAGTCCGCGACTTTCTCATGAAATACAGGGCCCTTTACAACACGGAACCGTCCCAGATGGCATTCCAGGGTTATGACATAATGTATTATTTCACCACAATGTTCTCAAGGGACGAAGACGACAGGCAGGAAAACATGACAGAAGACACACCCATGCTCATGTCAGACTTCCGTTTCGTACGTTCCGGGAAAGGTCTTGCAAGAAATGTCCTGCGCAGAGTCGTCTACGCACCGGACTATTCCGTAAAGGTAATCAGGCCGACAGTGCCGTCCCAGGACTGAAACAGCAGCGGAGGAAGGACTGGTATCCAGGCTAAGCCAGGAGAAGCGACCGCGCATTTTCCATTGCAGCAGGAGTCACTTCCGTTCCGCTCAGCATTCGGGCCACTTCCATGATGCGCTCCTCCACCGTAAGTTTTCTGATACCGGTAGAAGTCTTTCCCGTGACCGGATCCGTATCCCTTGAAACAAGATAGTGAGCCTTCCCCTTGGCGGCTACCTGCGGAAGATGGGTTATGGCGAAGACCTGCATATTGTCACCCATACGGCATATCATGGATCCCATCCTGTCAGCCACACTGCCGGACACCCCTGTATCTATCTCATCGAACACCATGGTCGGCATATGCGTATACCGGGCCATCATATCCTTCATACACAGCATTATCCTCGACATCTCGCCTCCGGACGCACATTGTGACAGCTCCACCGGATTGCGTCCTGTGGACGAAAAGAGGAATCTGACTCCGTCTTTCCCGGCCGATGACACCGGCACATCATGCAGCTCCACATCGAATACCGCATACGGAAGCTCAAGATAACGTATGGAATCACATATGGCCGCAGCAAGGGCAGGAGCAGCCTCCGCCCTCCTTGCATGGAGAGCTTCAGCGGCTTCATCGAGTTCTTTTTCCGCATCCCGGAGTCCAGCCCCGAGTTCATGACGCCTTTCCTGAAGCGCTGAAGAATCATGAAGGGTTTCCTTGAGATTTTCCCTTTCGCGTATCAGCCCCTGCACATCCCGGCAGGAGAATTTCTGCATAAGTCCGTACAGAAGCGAAAGCCTCGCTTCCACTTCCCCGAGTCTCTCCTGCGAAAGTTCCGTACCGGCATTGAGAGCGGAAATTTCAGAGAGTATATCTTCCAGTTCCAGTCTGACCGAAACAAGCCTGTCCGCAAGCGTCGAAACGGAAGGGATATAATGTGCAATCCTGCCGAGCCTCCTTTCTCCGTCACGGAGCATGGCATCGGCGGAAAGCCTTCCGTCCGACTCATCCTCTCCTGCGAACATCGACTCTACTGCTGTCAGAGCGGTCTTTATCTCTTCAGCATTGGCAAGCTGCCTCTGCTCGGCCTCGAGACTTTCAAGTTCACCCTCCTTTAGAGAAGCGGACTCAAGTTGCGAATATCTCGCCTCGTCATAATCCCTTTCGCCTTCAATTCTTGCTATCCTGGCATCAAGCTGCTCCAGTTCAGTCTTCAGGGAAGTGTATCTTCTCCATGCCGCGGAACACTTTTCCGCGAGTTCTCCTGCCCCTGCAAAATGGTCGAGGACAGCGAGCTGGAACTGTCTGTCGGAAAGAAGGAGTGTCTGGTGCTGGGAATGGATGTCGACAAGCTGTGAAGAAAGGGCGGACAGTACCCCTACCGATACTGGACAGTCGTTGGCAAAGGCACGGGAACGGCCCGTCCTGCTTACGACCCGCCTCAGAATGAGATGCCCTCCGTCCCAGTCTACATCATTGTCCTCGAGTATCCGTCTGACTGCGCTGTCAGAAGACGGTATCCCGAATTCGGCCTCGACCACACAGTTGTCGGCCGACTCCCCTACCATCCGGACATCAGCCTTGGCTCCGAGAACCAAGGCCACCGACCCGAGAAGTATGGACTTTCCGGCTCCAGTCTGTCCCGTAATGATAACAAGACCCTCCGGAAATTCTATATCCAGAGAGTCTATCAGAACATAATTCTTGACATGGAGCCGTCTGAGCATAAGACTTACTCCTTGTTGTCCTCCTTGGCCATTCTGTAGAATATTTCTCCGTCCTCAAACTCGGATATGGCCACGAGGGCTGGTTTAGGCTGTCTTTCGTAATATTTCGATATCTCTATCTGTTCCCTGTTCTCGAACACTTCCTCCATTGTGTCACGGTCGTTCTTGAAATCCTCGAGCTTCTTCGTAAGCTCCTTCTTCTCCGCGATGGCTATCTGATTCGCCCTTTTTGCAAGGATAACCACGGTCTCATAGATATTGTGGGTAGGTTCTGCCAGGTAACACAGATCCCTGGTGATGGTGTTTACAGGTATTTTCTTTGAATTTGCCATAGCTGTCTTTGATTTTATCAGTTACGGACACCGGCATACGGTCAGGGCCGCACATTTCCGGATGTCCTCATTCTATTATACACCCGATTCGGATACGGGTTTCAATTTTTTTTACGTCTTTCCTCCGCCTTTTTCTTTTTCGCCTGCTGTTTCAAGGCCTTTTCCATCTCCTTGCGCTCCTTGGCGAAGGCCTTCTCCTTCATGTCGATATCGGCATCTATGACAGCCTCCCTTCCGAGAGCACGCTGCGCCCTCTTGTAAAGCACATCCAGTTCCTTTCTATAAGGAGAATCCGGCATCTCGCCGATAAAGTTCAGATAATCATCGATGAATACAAGATATCTTTCCTTCTGCTTGCCCAGAACGGAAAGGCGGGCATACTTGTACGAAGCCATGGCCGTATAATAGAGGATTTCCTCCCGGAACATATTCTCTGAATTGTCCTTGAGCACATTCCTGAAGGCTACCCTTGCCGCCAGATAGTCCTCCATATGGTAATAAAGCCTTGCCGCCTCGAAAGCCTTGGTATCAAGCCTTGACTGAAGATCCTGCATCATATCGGCGCATGATGCGATATGGGTGGAATTGGGATATTCCTGCATATACTGGGATATGGCCTCCATAGCCCTGTATGTAGGAGCCTGGTCCAGCTCATATCTGTATGTGGAACGGTAGAGACAGTCCAGCCGCAGGTATCTCGCTTCGGATGAGAACGGACTCCTCGGATAGTTCTCCACGAAACTGCTGAAATTGGTCTCGGCAGTATAATAGTCCCTGAAACGGTAATTGCTCAGTCCCCAGTAATACTGCACCGTGTCGTCACGCTCGGTTCCGCTCGTAAGCACAGACAGTGACTCGAACATGGCCGCCGCCTTGGAATATTTCCCGTCATTGAAATATGCAAAAGCCGCCTCGTACTTCAAATCGGCGTCATTACTGTTAAGAAGAGCCTCATACTGGGACTTGCACGACGTGAAACCTGCCACGACAATGCCTGCGACTAAAATAATTCTTGCAACCTTCATCATCAATACTAATTCTGTTTAAGAGATGTGAGATATTTCTCCGCATCCATTGCGGCACGGCATCCCGACGCAGCAGCAGTCACCGCCTGTCTGTAGAGAGGATCCTGTACGTCTCCGGCGGCAAAGACCCCTTCGACATTCGTCCTTGAAGTCTTGCCTTCAGTGATGATATATCCCTCACTGTCAACATTCACCCAACGGCTGAAAAGCTCCGAATTGGGATGGTGGCCTATGGCCAGGAAAAAACCGTCCACGGCTATATCAAATATCCGGCCATCCTTTCCGGCGATACGGACTCCAGTCACACCGGAGTTGTCCCCCAGGACCTCCTGCGTACTGCAGTTCCACAGAATTTCTATATTCGGAGTATTCTTCACCCTGTCCTGCATCGCCTCCGACGCCCTCAGCACATCACGGCGGACAATCATATAGACCTTGCGGCATATTCCGGCAAGATAGCCCGCCTCCTCGCATGCGGTATCGCCTCCGCCTACGACAGCCACATCTTTACCGCGGTAGAAAAACCCGTCACACGTGGCACAGGCCGACACTCCCATACCCTTGAACTTTTCCTCGGAAGGCAACCCGAGATACTTTGCAGATGCACCGGTAGCTATTATGACCGTTTCGGCGGAAATTTCCTTCTCCCCGTCCGCTACGACCGCGAAAGGCCTGACGGACAAGTCCGCCGAGGTGACAGTCCCTGTCCTGACATCCGCACCGAGACGTACCGCCTGGGAGCGCATCGTATCCATCAGATCCTGTCCCGCAATACCGTCCCTGAAACCGGGCCAGTTCTCCACGTCCGTAGTCGTGGTGAGCTGGCCTCCGGGCTGTATCCCCTCATACAGCACCGGGGACAGACCGGCTCTTGCTGCATATATTGCAGCCGTATATCCGGCAGGGCCTCCGCCTATGATCAGACACCTGATTTGTTCCATATAATCCACGTTATTTCACGCCGGAGACCGGACAGGCCCTTCAGCCTGACCCGAATCAGCGCTTGTCAACCTGCAAAGATAAGAATTTTCTCACACATCCATCATGAGATAGCGTCCGAATTTCTTCAGAAGCCATGAAAGGACACAATCGGGCAGGATAACGATAAAAGGCAGGAATATCCTGTTGACAAGCCCGGGCATGGTTCCCCTGCGTCTGCGGAACATGGCCGATAAGGCCCTGTCGGTAGCCCTGTCAGCGGATATCATTACTCCCAGATTACGGGCCAGTCTCCTGAGATGAGGCTTCAGGGGAATCAACGGAGTGTCGACAGCCCCGAAATATGCGTTCGTGACACTCACGCCGGTACCTCTGCACTCTACCCTCAACGAACGGGAAAACCCTTTGACAAAACGTTTCGTATTGCCGTACATCCCTATGGCCGGCCAGTCCATCCATGCCGCTAAAGAAGACACGTTCAACACATACCCCCTGCCTCTGGCAATCATTCCCGGGACGAACTCCCTGCACAGCATCAGAGGTGTATAATTATGAAGCATCATCATCAGGGACAAGGCCCTGCGGGAAGTATCGCATATCTTCTGACAATACATTATCCCGGCATTGTTGACCAGGACCTCCACATCGCAGCCTGCGGCAAACCCCGCCACTTCAGATGCAGCTTCCATACGGGACAGGTCGCAAGGGAATGTCCTGACATCAAAGGGGATGGAGTCATTTCCCGCAGAGGGGACCGAGTCTCCGCCCATTATCTCCCCCCTTATCTCTTCCGCCGTCTCTTCCAGACGTTCCGCAGCGATATCCACCAGTATCAGATTATATCCGGCTCCGGCAAGCTTGTGTGCATACAGCCTGCCCATTCCTGATGCCGCCCCCGTTACAAGAGCGTAAGCCCTGAATCTTCCGTCGTCTTGCTTTTTCATATGGAATACAAATTGTCGCGCAAAAATAATATTTTTCCGGATTAATACACCGTTCGAGACGCTGATTTCCATAGACGCCAGCACGGCCTGCCGGGGAATCCGCATATCCAATTTTGAATAATTCAATATTATTTTGTATTACGCGATAATTTGTGTAATTTTGCAGCCTGTTTTTCATCATTTAACTTTCGCAATGCGAAAGACCTTGTGACAGAGACTTTCAGACTGACGGCAAGTCACCTCTCCGGGAGAGGGTATGCGGACGGGAGATAACATGGAAAACATTTGCGGAACTTGAGTTTGACTATCAGATGCCAGGCAACAATACAAAGACAATGGACATAGGGCAGTTCAAGACAGCCCTGAAAAGACATGCACTTAAAGCCACCCCGCAGCGTATAGCTGTCCACGAGGCAATGCTCAGCCTCGGACACGCTTCGGCGGACATGGTGACAGAAACCATCAGACAGACCAGCGGGACCAATGTCACCGTGGCTTCAGTCTACAATATACTCACCCAGCTTTCCGAAATAGGGATATACCGGCACCGCATGAGTGCCAACAACAAGATGTATTTCGATGTCAACACGTTCAGGCACATCCATATATATGACTGTGAGAACCACTGCTACCGGGATCTGGTCGATGACGGCCTGATGGATCTCATCGAGGCCCATCTCGGACGCAGGAAATTCCGAGGCTTCAGGATTGAGGATATCGATATCCAGCTGATAGGCCGCCCTACCAGGAGAAAGCTCCCTGTCAGGAAAGGCTGACCTTTGCCGCCTGTCTCCCTTTAACGATACAGAAGACAAACAGGGCAAGAGCCACCGCCGCTCCTGCCGCATATCCGATAACCGGAGCCAGATGCAGACCTCCAGCCCTGTATGGAGCGATAAAGAAATAGCTTACACATACGAACGAAATGAAAGTAGCCGGTATGGAGGTCATCCAGTGCGGCTTGCGCTCTCCGACAAGGTATGCCGACGCCGTCCATAGCACGACGGCCGCAAGAAGCTGGTTGCATATCCCCACATACTGCCAGATGGTGGAGAAGTCAACCATACAGCAGAAATACGCCACCGCGAACACCGGCACACAGATGACGAGCCGCCTGGCAATCTTCGTCTGGTCGTACTTCGTCAGATCCGCAATAGTAAGCCGCAGACTTCTGAAAGCCGTATCCCCGGATGTTATGGGACATACAATCACACCCAATATGGCTATTACAGCCCCGAACTGTCCGAGCCAGCTCTTGCATATCATGTCGACCGCGACCGCAGGCGTCACCTTGGTGAGCACACCGTCTATCATTATCCCCTCCGTTGCCGCCCTGTTAAGGCCTTCAGGACCGCCGAAGAACGATATGGCCGCAGCCGCCCATATCATCGCCACAATCCCTTCCGTTATCATTGCCCCGTAAAACACCGGACGTCCGTACTTCTCATTCTTGAGACATCTGGACATCAGAGGTGACTGGGTGGAATGGAATCCTGATATGGCTCCGCATGAAATGACCACGAACAACATCGGTATCAGGACATTGTTCTGCGGATCCGAATGGAAATTACGGAACGAAGACCATGTCATCTCCTCCATCACAACGGTCCCCCGCACATCCCCCACTACGAGAGCGCCGAATATTCCCACCGCCATGAACAGGAGCACGGCCCCGAACAGAGGATAGACTGATCCTATTATCTTGTCTATGGGAAGAAGAGTGGCAAGTATATAATAGATGAATACAATGTACAGCCATATGCTCTTGTCCCATCCGGTCAGAGTCTGCAGCAGGTCGGCCGGTCCTGTAACGAAGGAAACGCCTACGGCAAGCAGAAGAAAACACACAAGGATGATCAAGGCTTTCTTCACTCCCGGCCCCAGATAGCGGCCCACAAGATCAGGCATGTTCACCCCTCCGTTCCTCATGGACAGCATCCCGGAGAAATAGTCATGGACAGCACCCATGAAAATACAGCCGATCACAATCCAGAGATAGGCCATGGGACCATATGCAGCACCCATTATGGCACCGAATACGGGCCCCAGTCCAGCTATATTAAGAAACTGTATCACAAACACTTTCCACGTCGGAAGCGGGATATAGTCAACGCCGTCGGACTTGGATACGGCCGGTGTCTCACGGTTCCTGTCCGCTCCGAAGAACCTGTCCACGAATTTTCCGTACACGAAAAAACCGGCCACAAGAGCCAGAATACAGAGAAGAAATGTAACCATAACCGCACATTTATTTCAACGGCAAATATACTTTTATTATTTTTGTCATCAAATAATTTTCCGCGGATATGGATATCCCTTTCATATATGACAGATATGTGACCAACAAGGATTTCGCCGGCAGAAAAAGCGAATGCCTTGCCCTGTCGAGCCTCATAGCGGCAGATGAGAACATTGTCCTGTCCGAACCTCCCAAAAGCGGCAAGAAATCACTTGTACAGCAGACCATGTTCGAGATGAGGATTGCAGGGAAGAACTTCTGCGCCGCGGCGGTCGACATGTTCAATATCCGGTCGTCTGAAATGTTCCTGACGAAATTGGGGAATGCCGTCATAAGAAGCATGGCAGCATCTCCGGACGAATATGAAAAGGCTGTCCGGGAACACCTCGGAGGGACATGCTTCACATTCGACAGACAGCTGTTTGCAGACTATGACAAGGTGATATCGCTCACCGGGATTCCTGACGGGAATGACATGGACGCCATGTTCTCACTTCCCTACAGGATGGCGGAGGCTTCGGGGATAAAGATGATCGTCACCATAGACGAATTCCAGTCCATACTGTACATGAAGGATTGCGACAACTTACTGAAAGTCATGGAGAATGTATTCAGACGATATTCCGAGGTACGTCCTTCACTGTGCAGCTACATAATCTCCGGTTCACATGTAAATGCCATGAAAGAGATATTCTGCCACAGGAAATTCTTCTGGCGCACCGTGGAGCATCTGCCGCTGAGCCGTATCGACGACAGGGATCTGGCGGAACACATCAGAAGAGGCTTCCTGAAGGGAGGCAAGGACATAGAGCGGGACCAGGCCATCGGAATATGCAGCCTGTTCAAGGGCAACATATGGTATATCAATCATTTCTGCGCCATATGCGACTCCATGTCGAAAGGATATATCAACGAAGGGATAATGCTGGATGCCCTGAACATACTGACAGGGATCCATGAAGTCAGGTTCATGGACATGATGGACAGCCTGACGGGACACCAGATCAGTTTCCTGAAGGCTGCTCTCGACGGGGAGACGAAATTCAGTTCCTCGGACATCATTGCCAGATACGGGCTGAACTCTTCCGCCAATGTAAGAAGGGTCAAGGACGCCCTGCTGAAAAAGGAAATCCTGACATTCAACGAGAAAGAGGAACCGGTAATACTTGACCCGCTGTTTGAATACTGGGTACGTAAATATTATTTTGAAGAGACATGAAACGG
This sequence comes from uncultured Bacteroidales bacterium, assembly GCA_944322585.1. Taxonomy (GTDB): domain Bacteria; phylum Bacteroidota; class Bacteroidia; order Bacteroidales; family UBA932; genus Cryptobacteroides. The sequence continues at coordinate 250,083 of CALUPB010000001.1, forward strand.
AAAATCGCCGTACTGACAGGAGCCGGAGTCAGTGCCGAAAGCGGGATCAGCACATTCAGGGACAGCGGAGGTCTCTGGGAAAACTACAATGTGAATGACGTGGCCTCCATCGAAGGATGGTACAGGAATCCCGGACTTGTCCTCGACTTCTACAACCACCGACGCAAGGAACTCGCTTCAGCCATGCCCAATGCTGCCCATATGGACATAGCCGCCCTCGAAAAGGACTATGAGGTTACAGTCATCACCCAGAATGTGGACAATCTCCATGAAAGGGCAGGAAGCACAAGGATAATTCATCTTCACGGAGAGCTGACCAAGGTAAGGCCGGAAGACTGCTGCAATGAACGGGACGGCTTCTCGGAAGCATCCGTATTCGACATAGGCTACGGGGAAATCCATCTGGGAGACCTTGCTCCGGACGGGGCGCAGCTCAGGCCGCACATAGTGTGGTTCGGGGAAGCGGTGCCGAAAATCGAAGCCGCAATCGATGCCGTGGAAGCTGCCGATATCCTGTTGATTGTAGGGACATCCCTTCAGGTCTATCCTGCGGCCGGGCTGTACCGCTACGCCAGACGTAACACTCCTATATATATTATAGACCCCAAGGATGTCCCTGTCCAGGACAGCCGCATCACCCACATCCGCGATGTCGCCACCAAAGGCGTGGACACCTTCCGCAAATTCCTTGACAGTGATCGGGAATAGGGTATGCAAGGTAAATATTTTTTGGAGGTTTCCAAAAAATATTTACCTTTGCATCCGCTAATAAAAGGAGGTGATTAAGCTATGATTATTGTGCCTGTAAAAGAAGGAGAGAACATCGAGAAGGCCCTGAAGAAATTCAAGAGGAAATTCGAGAAGACCGGTGCCATCCGCGAACTCCGCGCAAGGAAGGCTTTCGTAAAGCCGTCCGTAAAGAGGAGAGACGAGATCAAGAAGGCCATCTATGTTCAGCACATGAGGCTTCTGGACGAGCAGTAGGACGTTTCTTACATACATTATAAGTTGACCGGCCCGGAATGAGCCGGTCTTTTTGTCTATGATCCGCCGCCACAGGCATGTTCCTCCCCGGCTGTCAGGAAAGATGCATACAGAATTTTGACAAAATTTTAAACAGCTTCTCAAAACAGTTTCTAAATTTGTATCCGGTAGCAATACAGACTGACATCAATTCATATCTATATGGACAACGGAAGGATACCGGCTGCCGATACAGGCGGCAGGACAAAAGCCACAGGGCCGGATACATCCGGGAGACATGATTCCGGAAGGAACGGAAAACCCTGGAAACGGGCAAGGATACTGGCAAAGGCCGTATTATGGATTGTCGTAATATGCATAGTACTGATGGCCACCGTACAGATTGTCCTGTCGCCGTCGGTACTGACCGGGATAGTCGACAGATTCGCAGGACAATATGTCGACGGAAAACTGGAATTCAGCAAAGTGTCCGTATCGGTCATACGCAGTTTCCCTTTCCTTAATGTTACACTCGACAGCCTGAGCGTCACTTATCCGTCCGGAAGGTTTGAAAGTCTCGAAAACGGAGACAGCCGCGCCAAGCTGCTCCGGGCCGGCACGTCGGAGACCGCGGACACACTGGTGTCTTTCAGCAGATTCTCCGCCTCCGTAGACCTTGCCGCCCTTGTCGGGGGTACCATACACATCCCCAACATAGAACTTACACGGCCGCGAATTTTCGCCAAAAGCTATAATGATTCCACTGCCAACTGGAACATATTCAAAAGTACGTCAGGAGTATCGGCAGAGACGGGCATTCCTGCCTCAGATGCAGAAGGCATCGCTGCAGAAGCGGACAGCACCTCCTCCGGTTCAGGCACGCTTCTCAGGATAGTACTGGAACGCATATCTCTGGACGGACGTCCGTTCATCGTGTTCTGCAGCAGCGAAGACACCCTGTTCGCAGCCCTCAACCTCAAAGAGATGAAATTCAGGGGCAGACTCTCGACACACGACCCGAGGCGCAACAGGATAGGCTTCATGATCGACAGCCTGTTCGTGGGAGGACGGATGGCATCGGACACCCTTGCTTTCGGACTGCAGGAACTGAGAATGAGGGAACAGAGAGGGGATTTCGCGCTCAAGGCAAAGGCAGGTGCCGCACTTGCCACCCGCTCCTTCGGCAGGATTTTTCTTCCTGTGGAAATCGATTCAAGGGTCAGATTCCTCAGGGACACTGTCCCTTCCGTATCCATAAGCAGATTCAGGGCTGATATAGCCGGACTGCCCGTCAATGCCAGGGCAGACATGAAATTCTGTTCCGACAGCATTTGGGTGCAGGGGAATGCGGCAATAGAGCAATGCCGGGTAAATGATCTCCTCAGATTCTGGGGAAGGAACATATTCCCTGCCATGGCGGAGCTGAGGACTGATGCCGTCATCAATCTGAATGCGGCATTCGACGGCTGGTACGATCCCGCAGATGGTCGCCTGCCCGCCTTCGACATCAGCCTCAACATTCCTGAGAGCCCCATCAGGCACAGCATCATAAGGCTGGACAGCAATATAGCCGCCGACATCTGGGCCAAGGGAGGAAACGGTGCGCCCGTGAATGCAGGAGTCAATGATTTCCACATGAGAGGAAAAGCCCTGGACATTTTTCTGAAAGGTTCCGTATCCGACCTGCTCGGAGAAGACCCGCTCCTTGACGTGAACGGAGGCATCGGCATATCACTCGACACACTGGGGCGATTCATAAGGAAAAGCACAGGCATGGATGTATCCGGCCGCCTGGAAGCCGAAGTGAAAGGGGCTGTACGCAGATCCCAGATGACGCCATACACCTTGGCGTCTGCCGACCTGACGGCAAAAGCAAGGAGCGACATGCTGAGGATATATTCGGACAAGGACAGCATAGACGTGCATATAGACAGTCTGGACATCCTTCTGGCCACCGTCGGCAACAGGCACGACAGGGCCGTGGAGGAAGGGACACGAATGATAGCGCTCTCCGCACGTCTCGACAGTGCCCGCGTAAGATACAGAGACATGTTCTCCGCATCGGGGAGCAATCTCTCATTGAAAGCCCGGAACGATGCGGCCATTCTGGACGACAGGGACTCCTCATCCTACTACCCTTTCGGAGGCCGTCTGGAAATAGGCAGGCTCGTATTGACAGATCGGGATTCAAACCGTGTAACATTGAGGAATTCGGACAATACATTCAGGATATCCCCTTCACGGGCAGACAAGGAGATACCGGTACTCTCTCTCAAAAGCGACAACGGGGCGATACGTCTCCGGTCCGCATTCGACAGGTTGTCGTTGAGAGGCCTCGGCATCAACATAATAGCGACCAAAAGCGATGCCCGGCGCAAAAGGATGGCAAAAGCCTTCATCGATTCCCTTTCAAGAAAATACCCGGAAATACCGAGGGATTCCCTGTTCGGACACCTTCGGAACCTAAGGGGCAAAGCGGCACTCCCAGACTGGCTTACAGAGGAGGATTTCAGAAAGAATGACCTCGACTTCAGGCTCGACAGCTCGATGGCCAAATATTTCAGGGAATGGGATTTCTACGGAGACCTCAAATTCAGACGGGCATCTCTGATGACACCTTCGTTCCCTCTGCGTACCAGCCTCAACGGTTTCGACGGATACATAACCAACAACAAACTCACACTCAAGAGTTTCACTCTCAGGAGCGGAAAATCGGACATCAGGGCGAAAGGAGAACTGTCCGGACTCCGGGGGGCTCTGCTCGCCAACAGGCCCGTTTCCCTGAACATGGACATACGTTCAGACAGGCTGAATATCAATGAACTGCTTGGAGCATACACATTCGGAAAGAAATTCAGGGAAAGGGCAGACTCATTGAAGGCGGCCGCCGACACCCTTAATGACGAAAGCTATGAAGACATCATAGCCATAGACACTCTCGCTGCCGCAGACATCCCTGAACCGGCATTGATTGTCGTCCCTGCCAATATCACAGCCGACATTTCGGTCGAAGCATCCGATGTCTCGTTCGCGAAAATGGACATGGACACCCTGAGCGCGAAAATGATGATAAGGGAGAGATGCGTACAGCTCACCGGCATCAAGGCCACATCCAATGTGGGAAATCTGGCTTTCGACGGTTTCTATTCAACCCGTACCAAAGAAGACATTACCGCAGGGTTCAGTCTCAACCTCAATGACATCACTGCCGAGAAAATCATCGAAATGATACCTGCGGTGGACAGTCTGATGCCGATGCTGCAGTCTTTCTACGGCAAGCTCGACTGCGAACTGGCAGCCACTGCACAGATCGACACTTCCATGAACATAATCATGCCGAGCCTCAACGGGGTGCTGCGCATCAAGGGGCAGGATCTTGCACTTGTAGAGAGCGAAGACCTGTTCAAGATAGCGAAAATACTGAAATTCAATGATATCCACAATATCCATATCAACGACATGTCTGTCGAAGGACTTATCGGGGACAACCGTGTGGAAATATTCCCGTTCGTTCTTGCCGTAGACAGGTACTCTCTCGCATTGAGCGGAATACAGGGACTCGACCAGTCATTCAAATACCATATCTCCATCCTGAAATCCCCTCTGCTGATAAGATTCGGAGTAGACCTGTGGGGACCTGATTTCGACAACATGAAATTCAGGATAGGCCGGGCAAAATACAAGGACGCCAATGTCCCGGTATTCTCCGCCGTCATAGACGAGACCAGGCTCAATCTTCTGCAGTCGATAAGGAACATTTTCACAAAAGGAGTGGAAGCAGCCGTGAAGGAAAATGAAAGCAGTGAGGCAATCACGGAATACAAGGAAAAAATCGACTACCGGAATGCCGCCGAAACGGACATGGAGTCTCTGTCGGCAGCGGAATCCGCTTCCCTTGAAGCCGCAGACGACAGCGGGCAGTCCGGAACAGACAATCCGGACAGTCATGACGGGCAGGTCTCTGAAGAGAAGACAACAGTCGGAGCAGACATGGCACAGTCGGCTACGGACACACTGACGTCATCCGGGAAAAAGGACTGGAACCAACAATAAACCGAACATTATAATGAACAGTCAGGAATACATAGAGGTCTCAATAAAAATCGACCCCTACACGGAAGAAAACGCGGAAATACTGATAGCGGAAATAGAAGACCTGCCGTTCGAGTCTTTTCTGGAAGAGGCTCCATACCTGAAATGCTATATCCAGAAAGAGAAATACGACCCGCGGATGCTCAAGCTCGTACTGAGCGGCCTCGACTACGGGTTCACGACAGGATTCTCTGCCGCCCTCATGCCGCAGACAAACTGGAATGCAGTGTGGGAAAGCCAGTTCTCCCCTATCGTGGTGGACGGACAGTGTACAGTCAAGGCAACATTCCACAAAGGGCTCAAAAGGACAAGGTTCAACATTACCATAGACCCGAAAATGGCATTCGGTACAGGCCATCATCAGACTACATACATGATGTGCAGGGCACTTCTCAAGCATGAGAAAGATATCAGGGAGAAGGTGGTCATGGACATGGGCTGCGGCACTGCAATCCTTGCAATTCTGGCGGCCAAGATGGGGGCCGGGCACACCTACGGAATCGACATCGATGCAGTCGCGGCTGCTTCTGCATTCGACAATGCCCGCATCAACAGGGTTTCCCGCAAGGTGGAGACCTACTGCGGGGACGCCTCGCTCCTGCAACGGGGCAAATACGACATCCTGCTTGCCAACATCAACAGGAATATCCTGCTTGAAGACATCCCGACCTATGCGGTGAGCCTCCGGAAAGAAGGACTCCTGTTTGTAAGCGGCTTCTATACCGAAGATCTTCCGATGATATGCTCCTGCGCACAGAGAGCCGGACTTACCTACATTGAAGATGATTCGATGGACAACTGGTGCTGTGCAGGTTTCAGGAAGCAGTAACCCTTCCGGCCATCCATGACCTGACACCGTTCCCGAGAGATGCCTGTTCACGGATATGAGCCGGCGGATTCCATAAGAATCAAGCCAAAGTACGGAGAATGATTTGCCGTTTGAAAATTAGTTCCTATCTTTGCAATCCTTACGGACCATGCTTCTCTGAATGATATTGGAGGCACTTCATAGTATGGCCGACAAGCGGGCGTGTTGTAATTGGTAGCCAAGCCAGACTTAGGATCTGGTGCCGCAAGGCGTATGGGTTCGAGTCCCTTCGCCCGCACAAAATTTCCAGCGGTGTTTTCTCCGGACATCCCGAAAGCAATGAACGGAAATGAAGGTTCTATGGGTAACGAACACTCCGTGTTCCAGTATTGAACGAAACGGGGACCGGGCAATATCCGGCGGATGGCTTTCATCTTTGGAGAAGGCCGTCAGGGATGATATCGAACTGGAAATCGCTTTCCTGTCCTCAGGACAGAGGCAGGAAGAATTCCTTTACGAAGGGGTAAAATACCATTCCATCGCCCCGTACAGTTCCGGAAACTACTTCATATTCCGTCTCAGACGGCTGTTTATGCCATGGTCGAGACAGGACGCACTCATTCTGGAAAGGCTGGAACATATCATAAAGGATGTCAGGCCGGATATTATCCATATCCACGGCACGGAAAAATGTTTCGGGCTCATATACGGCAGGATGAACGGTGCAGAGGGCTGCATAGAGACAGGAGGCGTCAGAATTCCCGTAGCAATCTCCATACAGGGCATAATGGCATTTTGCCATATTAAATATTTTGCCGGCATATCCAGGCATGATGTCAGGAAATACGAAAGACTCGGATGCAGACTGAAGAAACAGTCCGCTCTCAGGATGTACGGACAGATCCGCCATCAGGCACACAACGAGGCCGGAATGCTCATGGATATCAGATATATAATCGGCCGGACCGCATGGGACAAGGAATATACGGGGAAAATGAATCCCGACAGGATATATTTCACCGTCGGGGAAATCATGCGGACACCATTTTACGGCGCCGATGACAATAGCCGGACAGCTGCCCAAGAGGGAAAACCGGGCAGCGCAAACCCGGAGAAAGCGCCGGAGGGAACCGGAGACAGACCGATCAGGATAGCCACCACGATATCTGACGGCATCTACAAGGGCTATGAACTGCTGCTTGAAGTCGCCGCCAGGCTCAGGGCAAAAGGGGTGGGATATATCTGGACTGTCATAGGCTATGGTGCTGACAATGAAGCGGTATCTGTATCGGAGAAGTCAACCGGGCTGAATTCATCGGAACTCGGCATAAGGCTGGCCGGCAGACTGGATGCCGAAGAGATAGTCAGAGAACTGTCCGGAGCCGATATCTACTGTCAGGTCAGTCATATCGAGAACAGTCCCAACAGCCTGTGCGAGGCGATGCTGCTCGGGCTGCCGTCAGTAGCTACCGAAGTCGGAGGGACCTCGTCTCTTATAGACAGCGGCAGGACAGGCATCCTTGTATCAGACACTGCCCCTGACGGATTTGCGGATGCAATCATCAGCCTCGCTTCCGACAGGGCTGCCGCAGCATGTATGGGACATGCAGCACGGCAGGCTGCCCTGGCAAGGCATGACCCTGCAAAGGTAAAACGGCAACTGCTGGATACATATAAGGAAATCATCTTGTCAATCAGGTAAATTCAATCGAATGATATTGCAAAGGATATACAGAGGTCTGTGGGCTGTCAGGATCCGACTCGACGGGATGCTTCTCGGATGCCTTCTGAGACTGTACGGAGCCAAGTACGGGACTTTGAGGACTACAGGACTGCCTCATCTGACAATACGTAAAGGAGCCCGGGTGACAATCGGGAACGGATTACGACTCAACAACTGCTTCTACGGCAATGCCTTGAGCACGCACAGATGTGCCATATGGGTCGGGGAAAACGCACGGCTCGATATCGGCAGGGATGTCGGGATCAGCAGCAGTCATATCGTTGCATCCGATTCGGTCACAATAGAAGACAACGTAAAAATCGGAGGAGGCTGCTATGTCATGGATACGGATTTCCACAGCATGTCACCTTTGGAAAGGCTGTCCCCCGACACAGACCGGACAGGCACGAAGACCGCTCCGGTAACGATACGTGAAAATGCCTTCATCGGCGCGGCAAGCATTATCCTGAAAGGCGTCACCATAGGGAAGAATTCAATCATCGGAGCAGGCTCCGTCGTAACAGGGAACATTCCGGACAACCAGCTTTGGGCAGGCAATCCGGCACGCTTCATAAAGGATCTGTAATACTCCGGGGATCCGATCCAGACAAAGTCCGTCACTCACGGTCCATGCGAGCCCGACATTTTACAGTTCAAGCGGAACCCGTCACTTCGTGGCAAGGCCGGCAGCAGTCTCCGCATCAAGAATTTTCTTCAGTGCGGCAGCCTTCTCCGGAAATTCAGAAATGCAGTTGTATCTTTCATATTTTGCCTCCGACACATTGTACAACTGTCCTTCCGGACTGTTGCCGAGTTCCATCCCAGTATAGAATTCGATGGCAGGCGCATCGGACGGAGTGATATATTTCCAACCCTCCGTATCCATTACCGACAACGTTGAATTGACATTCTGTTCTATGACATAATCCCTTCCTGTCATATCCCTGTATGTAAGGACATCCAAGGCATTCCTGCTGTCAGGGGCCGCACCTTCAGGAATATCCGCCCCTATGAGAGCAGCAAGCGAAGCGAAGAAATCGATATGCGAGAACAGTGCATCCGAAACCTTGCCTCTGAAACGGTCCCCCCAATGCACAATCATAGGCACCCTCGTCCCGGCCTCGAACGCACTGTACTTTCCGCCCCTGAAATCTCCCCATGGCCGGTGCTCTCCAAGCAGCTCCCATGCCTGATCCTGATAGCCGTCATCCACCACCGGACCGTTATCACTGCTGAGAATCACTACGGTATCATCATCCAGGCCGAGTTCCCGCAGACATGACATTACCTTTCCTACAGTCTCGTCGAACGAAAGCAGGGCATCACCCCTCGGCCCCATACCGCTCTTCCCGGCAAACCGCTCATGCGGCACTCTCGGCACATGTATGTCATTCGTCCCGAGATACAGGAAAAACGGTTCGTCCTTATGACGCGATATGAAATCAATTGCCTTTACCGTAATGCTGTCCGCTATATCCTCATCCCTCCACAGGGCCGACTTGCCGCCTTTCATATATCCTATGCGCGGTATCCCGTTAACAATCGCCTGGTCATGTCCCTGTGAAGGATGGATTCTGAGAAGCTCGGGATGATCCCTGGCGACAGGCTCCCCTGCAAAAGGTTCATCATAACTCACCTGTATGGGATCCGCGGGATCCAGCCCCACTACTTTACCGTTCTCGATGAAGACACAAGGCACCCGGTCCCCGGTAGCGGCCATTATATATGAATAGCCGAAACCTATATCCGCGAGAGCCGGAGCCACTGTCCCGTTCCAGTCCTGCGTTCCTGTCTTGTCCCCGAGCCCGAGATGCCATTTGCCGACAGCCCCTGTCGCATAACCGGCATCCCTGAACATGTCAGCCATGGTATACTGTTCCGGCCGGATAATCATCCCCGCATCACCTGTGGCGATACCGGTCCCTTCCCTGCGCCATGGATACTGTCCTGTCAGAAGTCCGTAACGGGACGGCGTACTGACAGACGATGTAGTGTGGGAGTTGGTGAAACGTATGCCGTTCCCGGCAAGGGAATCCACATTGGGAGTGCTGATGGCAGCAGTGCCGTTACAGCTGAGATCGCCGTATCCGATGTCATCGGCATATATGATTATCACATTCGGGCTGTGGCTCCGGATTTCCGCGCATCCCGTCGCAGCCACAATGGCTCCTGCAAAAGGAATCGCTACAGTCAGTTTCCTGTTCTTCATCATACCGGGTTACGTTTTTTCAACTCATTTTATCACCCCAAATGTCCAGGTGACCTAAAAACAATAAAAGCAGCAACATTATGATACACATAACATTACTGCAATTTTCCAGGGTGCCAGGTGGGGCTCGAACCCACGACCTTCGGAACCACAATCCGACATTCTAACCAACTGAACTATTGGCACCATATTTATTTCGGACTGCAAAGGTAGAAAAATTTTTCCACTCTGCAAAAATTTTGTTTACCTCCCGTTCAGACCATTAATCCCCCGTGTTTTCAAATTATCCTTTATACACACAATAATGTTTTACATGAGTATTGGACTTATAGCAAAAGTAGAGAAAAATATCCGTAATCCAGGCGTCCATTCCGGTGAACTTGATACTACCCGAACGACTTGCATTATTTCTCCTGAATCTATCGGTATGTGAGCGTTTTTTTGTATATTTGCCTTTTGGAAACATACTGTCCGACAACAAGTAACCATAAACATTCAACCGACATTATATAATCAAGCAATGAAAAGATTGTTTTTCCTGCCGGGAATTCTGCTTTCCCTGCTTTACTGCCTGACAGCCTGTGATCCTACAGAGATTGACGGCAGTGCCGATGAGGAGCCGATGCTCGAAGTCACGCCGTTGGAACTCGACTACGATGCCGGGAATCCTTCACAGAACATCATAACGGTCAAGTCGAATGTCTTCTGGAACATAGATCTGGATAAAGGTCTGTCCACCGACCGGAGGTCAGGCAAGGGAGACGGGATCACTGTCACCGTAACTGAAGCGCCGGCCGGAGAATCCGTCCTGACGGTCACATCCGTACCGAGAAGCAGTTCGGAGAAACCGATAGTGAGGGAAGTCGTCGTCCACAATGACGCACAAGGAGAAGAACCCGATCCGGAACCTGAACCAGATCCGGAAACGGAACTTATATATTATGACGACCTGGACGGAGGCACACCTTCAGGCAGTACATGGATAGACACATGGCAGGGATTCATCAATGCCACGGGAAGCGGAGCGGCAGATGTCGCATATTCAGGGACTGGCTTCCAGAGCAGAAACAGCTATCCTTCACAGAGCTATGAGGGCGCTTCAGGGAAAAATGCATTCTATTCCGCCTATGAAGGAGCCAACGTTACGGTCAGCGGCATAACGCTTCCTGCCGGAGCCACGACATTCAGGTTTTCATTCGGCTCGCTCGGGAACGTGAACAAAGGATCGTTTACAGTCAACGAAGACATCGTCCTGAGCATCGGGAACGGGAACGGCAGAATGCAGACGCTCGAATATCGCAGAACCTCCGCCACCCAGCAATGGGCCCTGTGTGAAGTCATATTCTCCATTAACGGGACACTGCCGCAGTCAATCAGTTTCCGGTTCATGGCAAGTTCAGAGTACATAAGGATCGATGACATCCGTTTGGAAACGGCAAGCGGGACTCCTGACTGCGAGGTATCTTTCGAAGACGGGCCTTCGGGGAATGTCTATCCTTGGGCGGAACTGCCTGAAACCGTTACCGGAAATGACGACTACAGGTATATCACACATTATTCCACTACCGTCAGGAGCGAACAGCGAGTCAGGAACTATGTTTCCTGCTATGACGTGCGCAGACATAATCCTATGTGGGTCGCACACATCCATCACGACTGCTATTACGAAGGAGGATGGAGCAGATCCGATCCGGACCCTTGGAGGCCGGATCCGGAACTGGAAGAACACGAACAGTCCATAATATATCCGTATGACTGGAACGATTGGTATTCAGGCATCAGCAACTGGCCGGCAGACGAAAAATATTACTGGTCACCTGACAACTTCGACCTTCCGGTCAAGCCTGACGGTGGCGAAAAGACAATTACGAAAGGACATATGCTGAGGTCTGCCGACAGGGGCGGGGCAGGAAAAGAGATCAATATCCAGACATTCTACCCTACCAATGTCTCCCCGGAACTTTATCTGCATTCGAATACCTGGGACATAGTGGAAGAAAAGCTTTCCGACGACTGGAAATGTTCCGACACGACATATGTGGTGACAGGCTGCTACTACGGAGACGACAGTTACAAACTCATCGATGCCAGCAGCTGGGGTTCAGCGACTCCAGGCAAGTCGAAGACCTGCATCATGCCGGTAGCAAGATACAGGGTAATACTGAGGACGAAATCCGGCATCACAGGGAAACCTGTAGCGGAATGTTCTGCCGATGAACTGATTTCCATCGGTTTCTGGTTCCCTCAGGCATTTGACGGACAGAGAATATACGAAGAGACTGACGAATCCCAGTGGATATTCTCCGTCGCCGATATCGAGGAAAAGATCGGCGGGGAATTCAGGTTCTTCCCGACCGTTCCGGAAAATGTGAAACAGCAGAGAAACCTCTCCGACTGGGGGTTGTAGGAATTGACTCCGGACAACTGTCCGAACGACAGGCTGCTATACCGGCACATAAACGCATTATGAGGCCGACCTCAAATATGTTCTCCCGAGCACTGAATTTTCAAATTATTTGCTACATTTGCGACAAATTTGATTCAAGAAGCGTTTGCTTCATTCCCGGACGACGAATCTGGTAAATTCTATGATGAAGGGAATGTGCAGGCCTCTCTCACGTTTATCTATGACCATATCGTAGCATAGCGTGGGGCTGTTGCTTGTTTTGTCATCAGGCTTTACCAGAGCCAGTCGTCCAGAATATGCCAATGGTTCCACGCTTCTTTATGTGTGTTTTATGCCGTCCCGGAACCAGACGGAAAAAACAACCTTATGAAAACTTATCATCTTATCCTGGCTGCAACCGCCATGTGCCTCGTATCCGGATGTGTCACATTCAAACCATCTATGCTGAGAGTGGAAAACGACCCTATCCCGGAAAAGCTCCACAAACTCGCTGTCATCACCCCGTCGACCCAGGTCGGGAATGTAAGGTATGTCCAGACTGCGGTATTGTGAACCAGTCGCACAGCCACGACCGCTGTCCGGCCTGCTCAGGCAAAGGATACAGGTAATTGCACCTGCACACTACCAGTGAACCGGCAACCTGCCCAAGCGGGATTTAAGTCAGCTACAAGTAAAACCGTCAAATAAGACCTGAAACGAACAATCATACCGTTGCTGTTCGCAGCCGCTGCACTGACGGGGTGCGACCTGCTCGGCATCGGGGGCGATGAAAATGTGGGCGCCATCTCTCTCAGCTCACAGATGCTGGAAGTCCCGGCCGAAGGAGGTTCCTACAACATCAGCGTCTACTGCAATGATGACTGGACCACAGAGTCCGGAGCATCATGGGTCTATGTATCCAAAGACAGCTACAGCCCCGGCGATGCTACAGTCAACATATCCCCCAACACTCCTGACGGTAACGGAAACGTCTACGACAGGGAAACGAAGATCACTTTCCGGAGCGGAGAATCGAGTGCCGTACTCTCTGTCAAGCAGTCAGCTTCATCCGACAACACCATATCCATCAGCCAGAACGAAGCATCATTCGGCTCCGAAGGAGGAAGGGTCGATGTCATGGTCCACTGTACCGGCGAATGGACTCTGCACGGAGACTGGAACGTAAGCTGGACAAGTCCGTCCGAAGAAGACGGATATGATGGCAGTATTGTCACATTCCTGATCGACTACAATCCGGACACCGGAAGAAGAATTACCACATACACATTCTCCTGCGGAGTAGCGGAAGCGACGCTGGCTATAACCCAGACCGGGGACAACAGCGAAGCCATCCAATTCAAGGACCCGTATTTCGAGGAAGCCCTGCTCTATGCCGGAGCCGACATGAACAGGGACGGCCAGATCAGGATAAACGAAGCCTCAGCAGTCACAACGCTTGACATATCCGACAGGAACATCCGGAATATGGACGAAATCAGGTATTTCACATCACTTGTCAGCATAGACTGCAGCGGGAACGACCTCGAAGGCTTTCCTGATTTCAGCAATTGTACGAACCTTGAGAAGCTGATATGCTACAGTAACGGCCTTACCGGTCTTGACCTCAACACATGCCCCGGGCTGACATATCTGAACTGCGAGCGTAACCCGCTCGGTACCATAGACCTGTCTGCCGTTCCGGGACTGGAAATACTGCAATGCAACGGCTGCCGTCTCACTTCACTCGATTTTTCCGGCAATCCTCGGATACGGGACATATATGCTGTCGACAACGTAAACATGACGGACATCAACCTAAGCGGATGCAGAATGCTCGAAACCGTGTCGCTCTCCAACACTGCCATTACTGCACTGGAGTTCTCTGGGCTTCCTGTCCTGGACGATGTCTTTGTTTCAGGCAACAGACTCCAGTCCCTCATATTCCGCGACTGTCCGTCATTGACTTACATATCATGCGAAAGCAATGATATCAGCACGCTTGTTACAGACAACTGTCCTTCCCTCGAAAGGCTGTTCTGTAACGACAACAGCATAACTTCGCTCGACATCGTATCGGACAGGATGTGGCATATAGAATGCGGCAACAACGGAATAACATCGCTTGACCTTTCCGGTTGTCCGAACCTTGAAGATCTCGACTGCAACAACAATGAAATCACTTCCCTGGATGTGAGCGGCCTGCCGCTTCTCCAGTCACTCGACTGCAGTTCCAATTCCATCAGCGAACTCAACCTTACGAATAACAGCGACCTCGAAAGCCTCGATTGCCGCGACAACGGCAAGATGACAGTCACGGTCTACCGGTACCACACAATAGGAAATTTCCGTCTCACCGAAAACGATGAGGACATAACCGTAGTTTATGTGGATTAAATACAAAACCTTATGAAAACATTGCAGGTCATTATAAAATCATTCGCTATCGTCTCTTTGTCTGCTGGTGTCCTGATGTCATGCGCAAACGGAGATGACAATACACACTACTTCGATGAATACGGAAACCTGATCATGGATCTTCAGTTTGATGAAAGATTTGCCGGGTTGTGGGTGAACGTATACAACGGCACATACTCCGAATATTCCGAAGACGCCGAGACGGATGAAGCGGGAACCATATATGAATTCAAGGAAAGCGGATTATTCAACATCTATTACCGTGAGACTCCCGGCTCTCTGACGGACGGTATAGTCAAAGGCTGTTCATTGGAAGATTTCGAACTTGCGGATTCATATTATGCCACCTGCGAAGACGGGATGATGTATGATCTTGCGGCAGCATATTTCTACGGCAGGTACAGTTTCCCCGACGAGGGGACATTCATCCTCGATCAGGACGGCTATTGCAGGATGTTCCGGAAAGTAAGCGGATTCGAGGACAATATCCTTGTCAGGTCTATAAATGACGAGATATTCTTAGGATACGACAATGCAGACAGACTCTCGGCAATATCCGTCATCAGGGACGGCATATCTACAGAATACCGGATCTCGTACGGACGGGATATTCTGATAACTTCTGCCTCAGGCAATGGCTCACAGCAATGGCTCTGCACTTTATCCATGTATAATGACAGGCTCGATACCATTGAATATCAAGACCGGACGACTGAATATGAATATTCCGAAGACACGGGACTGCTCGAAAGCATGGCCGGGAACAGGTACAGATGGGAAGACGGCAACCTCATTTCAGGAGGTGAGACAGTGGAGTCGGTCTACCTCGAAACGGAGAACAGGATGAACATCGACATCTACGGAGACTGTCCGTTCGGTCTGAAGCTCGACGGACTTGCAAGCCGCGACTATGTCAAGTCAAGGATATGTACGGAAGGAGGACAGACCGTCACCAGAACCTATGAATACGAATTCACCGAAGACGGCATGGTGGATGTCATGACCGTCACCACCGTTTCCGGAGAAAACAGGGACATCAAAACCTACAGATTTTCATATTGATACAACTCGTCAAAGGCACTCAGCCTATGTTGGCAGAAAGGGAACATCCTATGACAATGAACAACCGGGCTAATTATCCGGACTCCATTAGACGCATCGGCAACATGGGAAAGCAGGAAGACTGCTAAAGAGTGAGCGTTCCAGGTCTGCCAAAACCGCGCAGACCTGGAACAGTGACAGACCACAGAGAGCACTCTGACAGGGGTGAGCGTTCCAGGTCTGTTGAAAACGCGCAGACTTGGAACGGTGAGAGGCTGCAGGAAGCACTCTGGCAGGGGTAAGCGTTCCAGGTCTGTCGAAAACGTGCAGACCGGGAACGGCGAAAGGCTGCAGATGGGGCTCCGGACGCAATTGCAAAAGCAGACTATGGGAAAGGTTATTCGAGCTTCCCTCTCTTTGGAATATCTTCGCGAACTGTTCATCAATGCCAATATTTGATGCGGTTACCCGGGCGGCAGAGACGGGCGATTAGGAAAGTGTTTGTAAAAAATGACTATCTTTGCAGGATTGGAAAATCAAAAACACAGAAACATGGCACGTGAAATCAAATTTTCTTTAGTCTACAGAGATATGTGGCAGTCTTCGGGAAAATATGTCCCGACAGTCAGCCAGCTCAAGGAAGTGGCTCCTGCAATAATCGACATGGGATGCTTCGACAGGGTCGAGACCAACGGCGGGGCATTCGAGCAGGTCAACCTTCTTTTCGGCGAGAACCCTAACAAGGCTGTCCGCGAATGGACCGCTCCTTTCAACAAGGCAGGCATCCAGACGCACATGCTTGAAAGAGGTCTCAACGCATTGAGGATGAATCCTGTTCCTGCCGATGTCCGGGAACTCATGTATAAGGTCAAATGCAAACAGGGCACCAACATATCAAGGTCTTTCTGCGGTCTGAATGACCACAGGAACCTGCGCCTTTCCGTGGAATATGCCAAGAAGGGAGGCATGATTTCCCAGGTGGCCCTTTCCATCACCAATTCTCCTGTCCATACAATCGAATACTATATGGGTATCGTGGACAAGGTGGTTGAATACGGTTGCGACGAGATCTGCCTCAAGGATATGGCGGGAATCGGCCGCCCTACATTCCTCGGACAGCTGACATCACAGATCAAGAAGAAATATCCTCACATCAAAGTCCAGTACCACGGACATTGCGGTCCGGGATTCTCCCCTGCTTCCATGCTGGAGGTGGCCCGTGCAGGCGCTGACTATCTTGATGTGGCTGTCGAACCTCTCAGCTGGGGGAAAGTCCATCCTGACGTAATCACTATCCGCGAAATGATGAAAGCCGACGGGTTCAAGGTGAAGGATCTGAACATGAACGCATACATGGAAGTCCGCCGTCTGACCCAGAAATTCATCGACGAGTTCCTCGGATACTGGATCGACCCTAACAACTCGCATATGAGTTCTCTGCTTGTAGGCTGCGGTCTGCCGGGCGGTATGATGGGCTCCATGATGGCTGACCTGAAAGGCTTCCATGGGGCTATCAATGCATCGCTCAGGGCTCAGGGCAAGAATGAGCTCAGCCTTGATGAGCTGATGGTCATGCTGTTCCAGGAAGTAGAATATGTATGGCCTCGTCTCGGTTATCCGCCACTCGTGACACCTTTCAGCCAGTATGTGAAGAACACCGCCCTGATGAACCTGATGAACATCCTCAAGGGTCAGCCTCGCTGGTCTACAATCGACAAGGATACATGGAACATGATTCTCGGCAAGATGGGAAAACTGCCGGGAGAGCTTGCGCCTGAGATTGTGGAACTTGCCAAGAGCAAAGGTCTTGAGTTCTACACCGGCAACCCTCAGGATGCATTCCCTGACGAGCTCGACAAGTTCAGGGCAATGATGAAGGAAGAAGGATGGGATGAGGGAGAAGACCAGGAGGAACTCTTCGAATTCGCAATGCACGAAAGGCAGTACCGCGACTACAAGAGCGGAATTGCCAAGGAACGTTTCCAGAAAGACCTTGCAGCAGCCAAGGAAAAGGCGGGAGCACCTATAGTTATCGTGCGTCCTGTCGTGGAAATGCCTAAGTACGATGTGGAGAAGATTGCAGAGAAATATCCGCATGCCAAGCCTGTCCAGGCTCCTGTAAAGGGCCAGCTCATCTGGCAGGTGGATGTGGATGACGCTTCTACCGCTCCTGTCGTGGGCACTGAGGTCAAGGCCGGGCAGGCTATGAGTTATGTCCAGACTTATTACGGTATGGAAGAGGTTGTCCCTGCTGTGGACGGAAGGATTGTCGCCATCTGCTGCAAACAGGGGGATAATGTTGCCAAAGGAGAGATTGTCGCCTTTGTAGAATAGATATATTATACAACAGGATAGTCTGAGTGTTTCCGGTCCTCCCCGCAAGCGGGTCCCCTCCCGTTTCGGGAGCCAATGCCGGAACACTCAGACTATTCTGTTTAAAGGCAATATATCATTCAAAGGCTATCGCAAAAATTATCACGATCCCTCCCTTTTCGGGAGCCAATGTCTGCGATACCTGACAATCTTATTACATTTACTCTATGCTATTCAAAGGCTATTGCAGAAAATATTCGGGAACCAATGCCGGAACACTCAGACTATTCTGTTTAAAGGCAATATAGCATTCACAGAGTCTTACAGTCGGTTATCAAAGGATGTCAAGACTTTAGAGGGATGGGTCGCCGCTGTCGGAGAAACTGTAGTAGCGTCCGTCCGCTATAATGACATGGTCGAGCAGGGATATGTCGAACGTATCCAGAGCTTTTTTGAGATTGCGTGTAAGCCGGATATCGGAATTGCCCGGATGTGGATCGCCTGACGGATGATTGTGTGAAATTATTACGGACGAAGCCCTGAGATCGATTGCCCTGCGCACAACGGACTTGATCTCCACTATGGTCTCACTCTGTCCTCCGATACTGAGCCTTTCCTTGGATATGACCTTATTGTTTCTGGAAAGATACAGCATCCAGCATTCTTCATGCTGAAGCCCCCGCATGAACGGGGACAGTTCCCTGCAGACATCCTCCGCAGAACGTATTGTCGGACGGGTATTGTCCGGCACTTCGGCGCACAGTCTCCTGCCCAGTTCGAGAGCAGCTCCAAGAGTGACAGCCTTGCCCGGTCCTATTCCTTCGATACGGCAGAGTTCATCAATCGAGAGGCGTGAGGCTTTCGTCAGACTGCCCTCCGAAACGATAAGCACCGTCTGGGCTACTTCAAGGACATTCTTTCCTTCTGTGCCCGTCCTGAGAAGGATTGCCATCAGCTCTGCGTTGCTCAATGCGGATGCACCCTTTTCAAGCATCTTCTCCCTCGGTCTTTCATCCACGCATAAATCCTTAATCTTCATAGACTTTCCTCCTTTCCTCCTCCGCACATCAACGACATCGCCACAGTAAAGATACGCAAAAGTCGGAAATGTTCGCCAAAAACAGCTATCTTTGTATGAAACGGGCGGTCACTGACGGCCTTCACACTGACAAAAGGATAATACATACATTTATGGAAGTCATCAACCTCGGCAACAGCAACAGCATCCTCAACAACTTCATGGCACAACTGCGTGACAAGACTGTACAGAAAGACAGGATGCGTTTCAGGATAAATCTCGAAAGGATAGGGGGAATATTCGCCTACGAGATCAGCAAAAGACTGTCATATACTGTAAAACAGGTCGTGACACCGCTCGGGATAGCCGATGTGCCTGTCCTTGATACCCCTATCGTGGCCGCTGCCATCCTCAGGGCAGGTCTCCCGCTGCACAAGGGCATCCTGAATTTTTTCGAAGATGCACAGAATGCCTTCGTGGCTGCATACAGGAAATACGACAAGGGAGACAGCTTCCATATCAACATAGAGTATTCCAGCTCACCCGGACTTTCAGGCAAGACACTCATTCTCGCCGACACAATGCTTGCAACCGGGGCATCGCTTAAAATAGCATATGACAGGCTGTGCGAAGACGGAGACCCTGTTCACACCCATCTTGTCTGCCCCGTATCGTCGGCCGATGCCGTGGAACATCTGATGAAGAACATGAGCAAGGATGTCACTCTCTGGGTCGCTGCCATAGATGAAGAACTCACCAGCCACTCCTACATCGTTCCGGGACTCGGAGATGCCGGAGACCTGGCATTCGGGGAAAAGATCTGACAGGTCTCTCTCCGGACTCTGTTCATCTCAAGCACGGGACACGACTGACCTCACATGAAACGGTTTCCGGAAAGACATCCTACAGTTCCTTTCTGAGCCGGGCTTTCGGAATATTGAGCTGGTCACGGTACTTGGCGATTGTCCTCCGGGCCACTTTATATCCGCGTCTTGTCATCTCGGCGACAAGCTGGTCATCCGTAAGAGGTTTTCTCTTGTCCTCCGCATCGATACAGTCCTGAAGAGCCTTCTTGAGTTCTCTTGTGGAAACCTCCTCTCCCTCCTGGTTCTCGAGACCTTCAGAGAAGAAATACTTGAGAGGGTATATGCCGAAATGAGTCTCGATATACTTGCTGTTCACGACCCGGGATATAGTGGATATGTCGAACCCTGTCTTCTCGGCTATATCTTTGAGTACCATCGGTTTGAGATGAGTCTCGTCCCCGTCCATGAAATAGTCGTGCTGATAGTCTATTATGGCCTGCATCGTACTCTGGAGAGTATTGTGACGCTGTTTGATGGCCTCGACAAACCATTTGGCGGAATCAAGTTTCTTCTTGACGAATACTGCCGCCTCCTTCTTCTCCCTTTCAGACGAATTCGCCGCTTCCATCAGGATATCCGCATATTTCCTGTTGACCCTCAATTCCGGAATGGAAAAGCGGGGCATCGTAAGTTTGAGCTGGCCGTTATCAAGGGTAAGTACAAAGTCCGGCACTATCTGCTGGGCCTGGTCGCTGTAGGAATCATCTATCTGGCCCCCCGGAGAAGGATTGAGTTTCAGTATCTTTGCCATTGCGGCCTTGAGCTCCTCCTCGGAAAGGTTCATCCTTGACATTATCTTCTGGAAATGCTTGCTAGTAAACTCCTGGAAATAATCCTGAAGTATCGTCATGGCATTGACGACATCCGGAGTCTTCTTCATGTTCCTTATCTGGAGCAGCAGACATTCCCTCAGATCCCTCGCCCCGACTCCGGGAGGGTCGAATTCCTGGATGATCTTCAGCATATCCAGCACTTCCTTCCCGTCGGTCTCTATCCCGGCCCTGAAGGCTATATCGTCCACAAGACTCTCGATGTCCCTGCGCAGATAGCCGTCATCATCCAGACTGCCGATGATAAACGCCGCCACCTTGTACTGATGTTCGGAAAGATTTCTGAACCCGAGCTGGTCCATCAGGCTCTGCGAAAAACTCTCCTTTACGGAAAAGGTATTGTACTGCGGACGTTCATCCTTGCCGTAGTTGTTGACTCTCAGCTTATAGCTCGGAATCGTGTCGTCTTCCTTGTATTCAGAGAGGGACACCTCCCTCGGTGCATCCTCTTCATCTTCCTCCCTCTCCTTGGAAACATCTTCGTCCAGTACGGGATTCTCTTCGAGTTCCTTACGTATCCGCTGCTCGAGTTCCTGGGTCGGCAGTTCTATCAGCTTTATCGTCTGTATCTGCAGAGGTGAAAGTTTCTGCGTCTGCTTGAGTTCGAGCCCCTGTTTGAGCATATCTCCCATATATCACCTCCTTGATCTACTGTACATCCTCTTTTACAGGCCTCAGCACCTGCAGGGTATCGGTAAAGACAGCCCTGTCCCGGTCCACCACGGGATAATTGATATGCTCCTTCACTATAAACGCAGCGGGGAACTCGTTCTTGATTTTCCGTAGCAGCTGCATTGCCTCCGACTTGGTCCTGAAATCGCCTACAGTCACCTTGAAATAAGGATTGACATAGCTCCTGTATGCGGCTGTATCATGATACTTTGAGGTAAAATTCCTGACGACAGCCTCCGAATCCATCCTCGCAGACTGTCTGTTATCGAAGAATATCCTGACACGGTAACCTTCGACAGGTTTCGACGAATTCTCGAAGAAATGCCTGTTCATGGCGGTGGATATGGCCAGCGACTGGTGAACCCTCACATCAGCAGGGGCCCCGAGTATCTTCAGAGGCATCACCGTAAAGATATTCTTGCCTGCAAGCGTCGAATCCATCACCGCCGCCCGGATATACACGACCGTATCCACGAGCTCATAGCCTTCCGGTATAGAATCCGCGACGTGGACTGCCGTCCCCTCCCCAGGGACAGGAACCTGTGCAGAAGCCAGACCGCATGCCAGAACAACAGCGGCAGCCGATATAATCAATTTTCTCATATGTTTCCTGATCTCATTATATCCATTACCCTCCTGACCGGAATATCCTTCATCCGGAACTTCTGCGGAGCCCCTCCTTTCGCCTTGACTGTCAGAAACACATCCACCGTAAGATCATCCATGTCAAAGTTCTGCAGCATGCCGAGCAGCCCGACCAAAGACACTCCCTGACTCAAGGACATCTCCGCATTGAGAGTATAGTCTCCCTCCGACCTTGCCCTGACCGTCACCGGCTCCACGGAGAAATTGCCGAGTTCCCTGCCTTCATGCCTTACCGTCCCGCCGATATCATATACGGTAAAACCTACGGAACGGTTATCCACAGTCGCCGTTGCCACCCCTGTAACAGAACGGAATCCTGCAGGAGTGACGGAATCCACATGAAATGCCGTCAATTCAAGCCTGTTGAAATTGACGCATCCGGCAAGCGACACCACGGCTGCCAGCAGAACTGTTCGCCAGAATTTTTCCATACTGCCAACAATATTGCTTCTCCATCTTCGCAAAGATAATAAAAACTCCTATATTTGCAGCTATGGCAGATACAAAACACATGGATATACGGCCGGTCACGGATCCGGCACGTCCGAAAATATATATCGAGACATACGGATGTCAGATGAATGTCAATGACAGCGAAGTAATCCTGAGGATAATGCAGGATGCAGGCTACGCATTGACGGAAGACATGGGGGAAGCCTCGGTAATTCTCGCGAACACATGTTCAATAAGGGACAATGCGGAACAGAGGGTATGGGGAAGGATAGAACAGTTCAGACTGCAGAAGAGGAGACGCGCAGGCGTAACGGTCGGCATAGTCGGGTGCATGGCTGAAAGGCTCAAGGACAAACTGCTGGAAAGCCATACCGTAGACCTTGTGGCCGGGCCCGATGCCTACAGGTCGCTTCCTGACATGATACGTGCCGTCACACCTGACAGTCCCCAGATAAACGTCCTGCTTTCGCAGGAGGAGACATATGCAGACATCTCCCCTGTAAGGATGGACAGAAACGGTGTATCCGCCTACATTTCCATCATGAGAGGATGCAACAATGTCTGCTCCTACTGCGTGGTCCCGTATACCCGCGGCTCCGAAAGAAGCCGGGACCCGGAAAGCATACTGCGGGAAGTGAGGGAACTCGCGGAAAACGGATACAGGGAAATAACCCTGCTCGGACAGAATGTCGATTCCTACCTCTGGAAAGGAGCTCCCGGCTGTTCTGTCCGGACAACAGCGGACATGCCCGGCGGGGACAGGACGAAGGATGGGACCGCCGTCGGAAATACCGAGACAGTGAATTTTGCCGGACTGCTGGAAACGGTGGCACGCGTCAGTCCTGATGTAAGGATACGGTTCTCGACCTCACACCCCAAGGATATCAGCGACGAGGTGATCTCCGCCATGGCAAGGCATGATAACATATGCAGGCATATCCACCTTCCGGTCCAGTCCGGAAGCGATGCGATGCTGGAAAAGATGCGCAGGAAATACACCAGGGAATGGTATCTGGAACGAGTGAGGAAAATCCGCTCCATAATCCCGGACTGCGGACTTTCCACCGACATAATCGCAGGGTTCTGCGGAGAAACGCCGCAGGATCACCGTGACACTCTCTCGCTTATGGAGGAGGCCGGATTCGATTCGGCTTTCATGTTCCAGTATTCAGAAAGGCCCGGCACCCTTGCCGCAAGGAAATATCCCGATGACGTCCCGCCTGAAGTGAAGACGGCACGGCTCAATGAAATCATAGCCCTGCAGAACAGGCTGAGCCTTGAAAGCAACAGGAGAGATGTCGGCAAACGGTTCCGGGTCCTGATAGACGGGATATCCAAAAGGAACGGCTCGGAGTTCTGCGGCCGGACAAGCACCAACAAGGTGTGCGTGTTCTCCGCCCCCGGATACAGAATCGGAGACT
The DNA here is from genome assembly GCA_944322585.1 of uncultured Bacteroidales bacterium. Taxonomy (GTDB): domain Bacteria; phylum Bacteroidota; class Bacteroidia; order Bacteroidales; family UBA932; genus Cryptobacteroides. Next base: position 273,938 of record CALUPB010000001.1, read on the forward strand.
ATGCTGAAGTGGAAGTCCTGTCATGCACATCCGCGACACTCATATCACGGCTTGCAGGCAACCCGCCGGATGATGCATGCAGGAAACGGCTGAAAACAGATTAACATGAATTCTATATAACCGATGGAACAGGCACTGTCATTAATATGGTCTGTTCTGCTTATCCTCATGATATGCGGAACCATATTCGTTATCCTGAGCAGCAACAGCGATGCCGGCAAGAAAATATCTTGGGTACTCGTGATTGCCATCCTTCCTGTCATCGGTATTGTCCTTTATATAGTCTTCGGGTTGGACATGAGACATCCCGGATACTATCTGAAAAAGCACAGGACATTTTTCGAGACGTTCTCCCGTAATGCGGACAACAGGACAAAGAGACTCCTGTTCGGGAAAGAGACCGAAGAGAAGATACGGGAAGGGTACCGGGAACTTTCAAGACTGCTGACACGGGGAAACGGGACCACTGTATGCGAAGACAACAGGATCGAGGTCATAACTTCCGGGAAAAGGAAATTCGATGCCCTCGTCAATGACATCCTGAATGCCAGGCATCACATCCACATGGAATATTTCTATTTCAAGCAGGATGACGGCAGCAGGAAAATAAGGGAACTGCTGATGCAGAAGGCAAGGGAAGGAGTCAAAGTAAGGTTCATCTACGAGAATATAGCCAATATCAAGATCGCTCCGCGCTATTACTACGAAATGAAGAAAGCCGGAGTGGAAGTGGTACGTTTCACCAATCCGAAATTCTCCCTGTTCCGCCTCAGTGCCCAGCTCAACTATCGCGACCACAGGAAAATAGTGGTGATCGACGGCAATATAGGCTATACGGGCGGAATGAACATCAGCGACGATTATTTCCTCAGATGGAGGGACACCCACCTGCGCATTACCGGCAATGCGGTATCCAGCCTGCAGTACAGCTTCATGAATTCCTTCATATCCTCAGGAGGACGGATCGAAGAGGACTTCTCTCCGTATTTCCCGGAACACGAAGCCTTCGAGACAGACGACCGGCTTGTCCAGATAGTGCCTGACGAACCGGATTCACGGTGGCCTGTCCTGCATATGGGTGCAGTATGGACAGTCCAGCACGCAAGCGACTATCTCTATATACAGACGCCATATTTCGTCCCTCCGGAACCGCTTCTCCACGCTCTGAAAACCACTGCCCTCAAAGGTACCGATGTCAGGATAATGCTGCCGGCAAAGGCGGACCTTTTTTTCATGGGGCCTGCAAACAGAGCCTATTTCCAGGAATGTCTGGAGGCGGGGATCAAGATATATGAAAAGACAGGCAGCTTCATACATTCCAAGACAATCGTGGCGGACGACTACCTGTCTGTCATCGGTTCTGCCAATATGGACTACAGATCCCTCGAACTGAACTACGAAATCAATACATATATCTATGACAGTAACATGGCCGTAATGAACAGGGAAATCTTCCTCAAGGATCAGGAAGAATGCCGCCAGATTTTCCTGAAGGACTGGATACGCCGGCCGTGGTACAGAAAAGCCGCCCAGACCATAATGAAACTGTTCTCTCCCCTGCTGTAGCATATCCTGCCCCGGTCTGTCAATGGCTCAGGGATGGATATATATTTTAGAACAATTCCAAATTAGAGCGACAAATTGTCATAAATCCGGACACATTGTCCTTCCTGAAAAGTCTTTTCTGCCAAAACGTCCGTTCCTGACGCTTCCGGATGCAGTTTCCGGCATTGGTCTGCAATTTGACTGTATCTCTGCCGAAACCGGCAAGGTTCCGGGCCAGGGTTCCGGAAAAGCCGGAGGGAGAAATCCCCCGACAGGAACAGGCTCCGGGAGGCCGGCAGAATATTAACCCGTTGCAATGGGAGCGAGTCGCTCCCGGAACAACAAAAATGGAGGACAAAATTATGGCTATAGTAAGATCACAGAACTGGTTACCGAGTATTTTCAATGATTTCTTCAATGATGAATGGCTTGCACCGAGAACCCGTCAGGGAGTGCCTGCAGTAAACATCATGGAGAACGAGAAAGACTATAAGATAGAGCTTGCTGCTCCCGGTATGGGAAAGGAAGACCTGCATGTATCTATCAACGACGACAACGAACTCGTAATCGCTTTCGAGAAGAAAACCGAAAACGGGAACGAAGACAAGGAAAACAGGAAGAAAGGGACCTATCTCCGCAGGGAATTCTCTTACAATTCATTCCGTCAGAGTTTCACGTTGCCGGACGATGTGGACAGGGAAAACATCGCAGCTTCAATGGAACATGGCGTCCTGACTGTGGAACTGCCCAAGAAAGACATGAGCAAAGAAGTTCCTGCCTCAAGACAGATTGAAATCAGGTAACATCTCTTGCTATTCTGATTTACAAGACGCATCTCCAAACAGATGAGCATCATTACTGATCAACATAGCAAGCGGGCTCCGGGGAATGCCGACGGCAATCCCCGGAGCCTTTGTGTTTTACAGACATCATGGACATGATCGTTACGACAGACATCGAAAGGCATCCCTGGGAACCGTTCATCCCGCCCCGGACAAAAGTACTGATGCTCGGCAGCTTCCCACCCAAGAAAGAACGGTGGTCAATGGATTTCTTCTACCCGAATTTCAACAACGACATGTGGCGCATAATCGGAGCCATCTTTTTCGGGGACAAGGAATACTTCATCGACAGAGGAGGGACGGACAGGGACGGCTCCATCCGGGGAAAAGCGGCTTCCGGCAGGCTGAAGCCGAGATTCGACAGGGACAGGATCACCGCCTTCTGCAACTCTGCGGGGCTTGCCCTGTACGACACGGCTCTTGAAGTCAGAAGACTGGCGGACAACGCATCCGACAAGTTCCTGGAAGTCGTCACTCCTGTAGACATCCGGGCCATGCTTGACAGGATGCCTGAATGCACGGCAATAATATCCACGGGAGAAAAAGCCTCCGGCATAATAGCGGCAGAATTCGGCTGCCCGATACCGAAAGTCGGCAGCTATATGGAACTGCCAGATTTCCGGCCTGCCCACCGCCCGGGACATGATGAAGAAGCCACTGCCGGCAATACACCGGCAGTCAGGTTCTACCGTCTCCCGTCATCATCCCGTGCCTATCCCCTGGCTTTGGACAGGAAAATCCAGGCCTACTCGATACTGAAGGGACTTCTGCTTCCGGCAGAGTGATATCCGGACACTCTTGCAGATGTCAACCTATTGATGCGGAGCAAGCAGCTGAGATATTGTCAGCAATCATGGAAACGAGCCGCTCTCTGGCCTCGATGCTTGCCCAGCCGATATGCGGGGTAAGGACAAGACGGTCCCTGTTCCTTACTTTCATAAGAGGATTGTCGGCAGGGAGAGGTTCTGAAGTGAAGACATCCACACCTGCCCCTGCAATCCGGCCTTCATCGATTGCCTTTGCCAGGGCGGACTCATCTATGATCCCCCCTCTGCCCATATTGATGATATAGGCTGACGGCTTCATCTTCCCGAGTTCGGATCCTCCGACAAGTCCGGCTGTCCTTTCATTATAGGGAGCATGTATCGAAACGATGTCCGACGTGGACATCAGCTCATCGAGAGATATGCTCGGATACTCCCGTGAATGGGATGTCCCCGAAGTGGAGAAGTAGCTCACTTCCATGCCGAACGCCTCACCTACGCGTGCCACACGGCTTCCGATATTTCCCAGACCGATAATTCCGAGACGTTTCCCCTTAAGTTCGAAAAACATCCTGCTGACATCCGTGAACAGTCCGCTGCGGGAATATTCGCCGGACCTGACGAAATCATCAAAATAACGGCATTTCCCGACAAGAGCAAGAATCATCATGAATGTCGTCTGCACCACGGAATCCGTAGAATATCCGACTGCATTACGGACAGGGATACCCTTGGATGCTGCATACCCGAGGTCTATATTGTTGACACCCGTCGCCGCCTCACAGATCAGCCTTAGCCGAGGGGCAGCGTCCACAAGGGTCTTGTCTACCCTGACCTTGTTCACGATAAGGACCTCAGCTTCCGCGACCCTGGCAATGGCCTCTTCCCTTGAGGAAGTCCGATAACATACCAGTTCACCAAGAGCGGATATCGGCTCCAATGAGACATTCCCCAAAGTAGCCGCATCAAGAAATACTATCTTCATAATTCCAAGAAGCTAAAAAGGGGATGACGGTTGTCCGCCATCCCCCGGTGCGCAGGATCAGAGTCGAACTGACATGCCATTTCTGGCACTACCTCCTGAGAGTAGCGCGTCTACCAATTTCGCCACCTGCGCCTCAAAAGTGACTGCAAAGATAGCAAATCTTTTTCAGTTAGCAACTTTTTTTCATGCCGGAGGAATATTTTTTACATGGTACCGGCTCCCGGCTTCCCGTATCATATCTCCACCTCCATGTCAATCGTCATTTCCCACTCGTTGACTATGAAAGTCACGTCAGCCTTGGAATAATCGATATCTATGGTCACATCTTCAAGATCATATGCCGTCCAGTCATATCCGCTGCCGATGATATATTCCCCTATCGCGAACTCCCTCAGGATGCCGTCGCCATCGGAAATGACAAGCCTGAGCGATCCGTCCGTCTGTCTCGGAATCCTGACATCGCAATATCCTTCTTCATCAGGATACAGGGCACAGTGGAAGTCGCCTGCAGCAGGACGGCCGTCTTTCCCGTAACCGCACACCGTACCGTCAACGGCAAGAGAAAGCTCCGACAGGGGATCGGCAAGCATATGTATCATCAGAGTACAATAGTTCTTGCCCGGAATAACCGGGACATACAGAGTTTCGGATGCAGTATCGGCAAAATACGAGAATTTGTCTACAGCCGGACATTCATCCCCGAGAGGTATCGACAAAGACGCCCCGTCCGGAGACATCATTGAAGAAAAATCCTCATAGCCGTTCTCCACCGAATAGACATTGACCCACACTCCGGACTTAGGGACTTCCACACTGTAAACATCCTGATAGCTATGGCTGTACACCACATCACCATGATAGAAGTCGTCCGCCGACAGGACACTCAATGAGACAGAGTCGGCCCTGCCGGGATCCACCCGGCTGAAATCAAGCATCAATACACAGGGACATACACTCCTGTCCTCCTTCACCGTACACCCCGTGCAGGAAAGAATGACAACAATACCTAACGCCACTACGGACGACAATCTTCTATACATGGTTACGTCTATTATATTTCAACTGCGCTGGACATACCGTCATCCCACTGATCTACCGTCACCGTGAAAGACGCCTCATGCACCGAGACAGGGATGTCAGGAGATTCCGAACCGAGCCTCGTTATCTTGAGTTCCGTTATCTCGTATTTGTGATTGCCGAGTATACCCGGCACTGACACCGGATAATAATAGGTCTGCCCGTCCACAGATATCTCGACAACCAGTCTCGAATACCTCGGAGACCAGTCTTCTTCCGAAGAATCGGCTTCCGTCGGATTAGGATAGCAATAGAAATAATGCGGCTGGGAATAGGAAGTGTTATACGCGATCTGCTCATTTATACCTTCACTCTGCAGAAGTCCCGGGACCTCGTTCTTGAGAGTGAGGGTATTGTGCCACACGGAAGGCTGCGACCCGCCTCCATACTGCACGTCTCCGGCCGCGTTCAGGAGGAAAATCCGGACGAGTTCCACCGTGGCGTCCTGATACTGTTCGAGGGTAAACGCATTGGTTATCTTATGGATACTGACACGCGCCACAAGACGGGCCACTTCCACCGTAACAGGAACCGACCCCACGACATCCACATCCTTCTTTCCATACATCACATACCTTCCCTTGGAGTTGTCCGACAGAAGCGAAACCGACTGCTCAAGAGAAGTCAGATCATGGATATCCGACAATTGCGGAGCATTCACCACCGCCACGACTTTCTTCTGTCCGGCAGTACAGCTTACAGAGACTTCGGATGCCTCTGCCGAAGAACTCGCATCCAATGTCCCGTCAGGCCGGAAAACGAAAACCTGCAATGACCCGACTGTCTCCTCTCCCTCACTGTCAGTGGCTTTCGTCACCGGACACGGGACAGAAACCTTAAGGACGACAGTCCTGTCAGAGGTCCGGGATTCAGAAGATACATCCGTTTTTTCAAGTGTGCAGGCCGCTGTACACAATGTCAGCACGGCAGCTGCGATAAACAAGTTTTTTTTCATCATATATAAAGTTTTAAGTGATTGGTTACTGTCAATGGCCGCCATCCCCCGCACCGGCGAATTCCGAAAGTTCCGGATCAAGATTGGCCCTGAAAACCATGGAAGGATCCAGTTCTATACTTGCCAGATATGACTCCAGAGCCTCTTTCTTCCTGCCGAGACGTGAAAGGGCCACGGCTTTCAGATAATATGTCTTCGCAGAACGTACATCCATCTTCTCCAGATCCTTCAATGCCGAATGATTGTATCCGGCGGAAAGATATGCAAGAGCCGTATTGTAGTCATGGTAAGGTCTCAACAGCTCTACCGCCTTCCTGTAATCAAGGTTTTTCAGGGCCTCGACCCCGGACATGTATACGGTATCCGGTTCCGTAGTGTGGACAGTATCCTTTTCCATTCCCTTGCGGTGGAGGTAAAAGTCGAACCTGACTGTCCTGAGACGCGGATAGATTTTCTCCCGCAGATACCTGTATTCAGGAAGCGATGCCACTATCCGTTCCTCTGCCCTGTCCTTGTCATCCATATACGATGCTTCCAGTATCTTTCTGACAGATACGGGAGAAAGCACAGTGTCATGAGCCGCTATCCGGCACAGCTGATCCCAGTTCTCTGGGATGGAGCCGGCTCTGAGACTTTCTGCACTTGCGGTATCGATAATGTTCCCGATAAAGGATTTCATTGTCTCCGACCTGGCCATAGAAAGTCTGGAATTATAATCATACGCGCCTTCGGGAGAACACGATGCCGTCACCACTAAGGAATCCAGCACGAACTCGTCTCTGGAGGCTATGCTTCTGACGCATTCCCTTATCCTTTCCAGTTCGGAAGCATTCCCGGGAAGAAGGGTGTCAAGTTCGGCCCTGCCCTGCGAAAAATCTATGAAAGCATGGGTATTGTCATAAACCTTCCTTTCGATGATCTTCATGACATACCGCGGAGTCATGTCTGCCAGAGTGGACAGCGAACTCACATAGAAGACAATGTCCTCGGGACGCTTTACGGTGCATATCCTTTCCCCGTACTCGTAAAGGCTTCCGTCAAGGGCGATTGAAATCCTTTTCAGTCCCGGTCTGCTGTTGACTTCCTGGACATATCTGTAGACCAGTCCTCCGTCCGCAGATGCCATTACAGTATCAAGCCTCAGTCCGCCCGAAAGCAGAGGATCCTTGACGAATTTGCGGAACATCCTTTCCTTTGCGGCTTTCTTCCTGTCGTTACGCTTCAGGAGATAATGTCTGGTATAATGTTCAAGTGCCTCCCGCTGGCTCACTCCGAAAACATTTTCCGCCACCGGCTCCGGGACGAATGATGAATCGTTCTTCATGGCATAGGTGTCGGGGAAATATCTCCTGATGAAGATCTCAAGCTGGCGTATTCTCACAAAGTCCGCACTGTCACCGACAATAGAGTCAAGAAAACGGGCATATCTCCTGTATCCTCTCATCTGTTCGTCCCGGTATCCCTGTCCGGTGATATACACCGGTTCAAGGCGCGTACTGTCGCCGAGCATCTCCATCATCGGTATAAGTTCCAGTTTCCAGGATGAAGACAGCATTCCTGCCGGCACGCTTATGTCGAACTCGATATTCACCTTTCCGAAGCGTTCGGCCACATTGCGGAACCTTGCCACGACCCGCGAAGCGGATATGACATCCGTCGCCACCATCTCTCCGGTCCGGGCGTCCTTTATCGCATTCATTATCAACGGTCCGTCAGCTTCGGACATTGCAGATGTATCCGCCGTCTCCATCTCCTGCAGAAGTTCCTCCCGGACTTTCTCGAAATCCATGTCAGAAGGTATCGAAAGGCCGGCACGCACCTCCCCTGTCCGGATACCGGACAGACGTCTCTCCGAGGCGCAGGAACATATCATCACAGACACCGCCAGCATCAGGACCGGTATGATATTGTCAGAACACATAGGAAATACCTATTATTACATCATTCGGAAGTAAGAACGCCTTCGTCCCTCTTTCTATGGTAAGTCCGCATTCCGGGCAGCTGTACCTTGCGTATTTACTGACTCCGGACCAGAAACCGAGACCGAATTCGAGGTTTATATGCGGATGGACCATATAGGTGTACCCTGCTGTCAGACCCGCTCCCCACCTGTCTCCTTCCTCCGTCTCCGGGGATATGACTCCTCCCATGCTGTATTCCTGATATTGCAGTTTGGCAGCCACCCACCATCCGGAATAGATGTGCCATGGCCAGTATCTGGTCCCTATGCTATAGGACTGCTGCCTGTGCCTCATCGGCTGCCCGTCCCTTGAAAACGAGAAGGGATTATACCGGGCGGAGGCAGTAAGGCTCCAGTGCCTGTCCGGGGCGTATGACGCCTCGACATTCATGGTACCGAGATTCAGATACCCGACAATGTTGGTCGAAACCGAGAATTCCTGTCCGGAAGCGGAGATTGTCACCAGACTGAATATCAGTACACCTATATACTTCATCCGCATCATGAGATCTACCTGTATCTGTTGAATACCTGCTCTATCATTATCTTCTTGTCCGGATAAAGCTCGACCAGCCTGTCTTTCAGAGCCTGCTTTCCCGACACATCGCTCTGGAGAGCGGCAAATATCTGGGATCTTGTCAGTCCCCGGTCTTCAAGATACCTGAATATCTGAGGATAGAACCACCACGAGGTACCGTATGCAGGCACGGCTCCTCCGTATCTTTCCTTATGCATCATGCTCTCGACATAATAGGCCCACATCTCCCCCACTTCACAGTGGCCGGCATAGATTCCGTCTCCCGTGCCATAGGTCTCCCCTCCAGAGATGAGGAATGACTCAAGTATATAGCAGATGTACTGTGTCCAGTAGTCAAGCCCGACCTGCGAGAAATGGCTTGCATGTGCAAGTTCATGTACCACGCTGTCATACAGTTCCATATAATTTCCGTGATCCTTGGTCCCGATAGTGATGTCGGGAGCGAAGAACTTTATCAGCATCGCATATATCCCGAGATATGACCTCAGTTTGCTGTTGTCCACCACGGCTCCATGATGGATCATGACAGCACTGCTCGCGGAGAGGGAATTGAACAGCCATATTCTCAGATCTCCCGGAGGAGCTGCGATATTCATGTCTGACGGTGCGCACCTTGTAATATAATCGTATGCAGCATTGTTCACGACCGCCCTCCTGTACAGCTTGTCATCGCTTGCCTGTGAAACCGTATAGCTGATGCCCTGGGCCGGGCCCTTGCCGAGAGTGGAAGTGGAAGCCGGCACGAGAATAAGATTGAACCCTATTGAAAAACCGGCGGAATTCTTGAACACGAGCCTGTATCTCAACTTGGCCGAATATCTCTTCGGAATAGTGTAATACCCGTCCCTGTCCGTATAGGTCGAAGAAAACTTCACGAATGAATTGCACGAAATCCTGACTCCTGCAAGGCCGAACGCCTGCCCTCCGTTTGCATTCTCATCCACTATCGTAATCCTTCCTGAAGGGTTGTATTTCGTAGCCCTGGTCAAGGCATTGCCGTCAAGCATGTCCTCATTTCCGGTAATCCTGTAGGCCTCCTCCTCCACAGCCGTCCAGTCGATACCGGTCATGGACTTGGTCGTCTCGCTGTTGTCAGCCAGAAAACATTCGTCAATTATCTCATAACGGATGTCAGGAAACCGGAAATCCTTGTCCACAACTGCATACTGCCACGTTATGTTGTCTTCCCCGACAGAAGGGTCGTGATAATAATCCCCCTCCGTAACAATCTCGAAATCGAGAGGATGGTCGAGCATTTCGACTCCAAGCCTCTCAAGTTCATCGAACTCTTCCTGGTCCGCCGGCAGGAACCTGACGTAAAGGTCGGTCGTCTGCACGACATCCCTGGATCTGGTAGGATATACTGCCGCGAAAGCCTTTCTCGCATTCTCGGTAGTATAAGGGTTGTCCAGACGGTCTCCCAGCACTATCATGCCGTGCTGCAGGCCGTCATCCCCATAGAGAGAGCCGTTTCCCTCAAAATGCGTCCCTCCCTTGTCGCATGACACCATAGCAAGTGTCACCGCGAAGATTCCGATAAATTTTTTCATTGGCTCTGTGTTTTTGATTGCAGGGGCAAAAGTACAGAGCAGTATCCGTGTTCTGAAAAAACAAACGTTTATCTTGCAAAATCGCAGACAGAGCGCCATGGGAAGGCGATTTCCAAATCTCCGGAATGGAATTTCGGCGCGAAAACGGGGGAAATCCTGCCGACATGTCAAAAAATCCCTGTCCTGACATACGCCGGACAGGGATAAGGGAATTTATCCGTGTTTTATTTTCCGTGTCACGCCGTCCATCGGAAAGGGCTATCTCCGCATCTGCGGCAGGACAAACCTGACCCCTACGGCAACGCTCTGAGGGACAAACCGCAACCAGTTCAGGAACTGCAATTTAGGGCTCCATTCAAAACAGAATACTATCGGTTTCCTTTCAAGGCAATATTCGACTCCTACAGGAAGATCGGCCGACATGAAATACGATATCCGTGTTTTCATGGTCTTATTCCAGTGTCCGAACTGTACACCTGCAGAAAGGCCGCCTCCTATATACGGGGAAAGCCGCGCGACTCCCGTTCCGAAACTGTAATGATAGGCCGCCGATGCTATAAGGAACTGATATTCCGGATAAAACGGATTGACAACACCTACCGTGGCATCAACGGCACTGTGCCGGGAGATGCAATACCTGTAATCGGCAGCGAACAGATTTCCTATTTTCAGGCCTGCCGAATGCCTGTAATACTGTGCATCCGCATTGCCGGAGAAACAGAAAAGAATGACTCCGGCCAGGACAGCCGCAAAGGGAAATTTTCCGCACATGGTCGCAATCATCAGAAATAATTGACGGTCTTCTGCTCGACATCGGACATGATGCTGTTTGCCAGACGGCTTACTCCGAGACGGAACAGAGACTTGTCAAGCCAGTCCTTGCCGAGGATCGTGGAAACAATCGAATAATAGGAGACTGCATCCATTGATGTGGAAATCCCGCCTGCGGGCTTGAAACCTACCTTTTTGCCGGTCGCTTCATAGTAGCTGCGGATACATTCGCACATCACGTATGCTGCGGCAGGAGTGGCATTCACATCCACCTTCCCTGTCGATGTCTTTATGAAATCCGCACCCGCTTCCATGGCAAGGAAAGATGCCTCCGCAATCGCTTCCACCGACCCGAGAAGTCCTGTCTCCAGTATGACTTTCAGGACAATTTTCCTGCCCTGCAAATCTCCGGCCCTGTCGACCGCATCGCGCAATGTCCGGATCCCGGATGACGCAGTCTCATAATCCCCGTCCAGGAATGCACTGAGAGCCAGAACGATATCCACCTCATCCGCTCCGTCCGCCACAGCCATCTCACTCTCCTTTACCTTGACTTCTATGAAACTCTGGGATGCGGGGAAACATCCCGACACCACCGTAACATGCAAATCCTCAGAATTTCTCGTATCCCTTACGACAGATGCGAAATTGGGATATACGCATACGGACGCAGGAAGCGGATACGACGGATAAGCGGAAGCCAGTCCGTTCACCTTGCCCACGAGTTTCGAAATACCTGACGGAGTGTCATTCGCCCTTAAAGACGTGAGATCCATCATGGAAAAGCACTCTTTCAATATGCAGTCTGTCTTTATGACATCCAGATTGGCTGCAATCCTGTCGATATCGTCCCTCATTTTCCCGCTGTCGGGAACATATCCGTATTTTTTCAGTAAACCAGTCATATATTATCATTTAACTTTCATTCAACCCGGTCGTCGTCCAGGCTGAAAAACAAATCCGTCAACATCTGCTTTTCAGCCTCGTATCTGTACATGGAAGCCCTCCTCCACAAGCGGATGCACCAAAGCCGCCATCCGCTCCACCGAAATCTTTTCAAGTCCTTTCTGCGGAGTCTCCCTGTCTATGGTATAGACCATTACCTCCCTCGGATGCAGCTCCCTTACTATGTCCGTCCATGCCTTGACACTGTCTTCCGCCGAGGAATCGAATCCGGGACCTTTCAGGAACATGGTCTGGAGGATGAAGTCTCCATCGAACCTCTTCAGGCTGCTGATCACACTATCCAAAGAATATGGACCTGACGGTCTGTTTATTACCGCTACTCCGGCATCGGCAGGGGCGTCTATCTTGAGGATCGGATTGTCGACTTTCCTCAAAGCCAGGAAAATTTCCTCTTTGCCCGCCATCGTGGCATTCGAGAGGACCGATACCTTCGCTTTCGGGAAATACCTGTTCCGAAGAGCTATGACATCATCTATTATTTCCGGGAAATCCGGATTAAGGGTCGGCTCGCCGTTCCCTGAAAATGTAATCGAGTCTATACCCGTCCCCGCCTCCCTGCATTCCGCAAGTTTCTTCTCCAGTGCCGTCCTGACATCGGCCGCCTTGGGAAGCACAGGGGCGGAGACGCGTCCATCCCTGTTCCAGCCGCATTCGCAGTATATACAGTCGAAATTGCACAGCTTCCCGTCACGGGGAAGAAGATTTATCCCGAGGGAAGATCCTAAACGCCGGCTGTGAATCGGACCGAAAACTATGTCCCCAAATCTTAACATAATATCATCTCTCTCATTATCCCGCTATCACACCAATCTGACGGACCGGCTTCCGGATGTGAGACGCCCGTCTGCGGCAATATCGCTGATACCGACAATGCCGGGCCTCATACCGACAGCGATACGGCCCAGCGTATCTTCCTTGCCGAGAAACCTCGCTCCGTTGAGACATGCCCAGGTCAATATCTCTCCTGTCTCCACCTCCGGGAAATTCTCCTGAAGGCAGAACATCTCGCGGACCATATCCAGACCGTCATTGCTGGAAAGGGAATCCGTCCCTACGCATATATCCAGTCCGAGACGTCTCATCAACGGCACAGGAGGGAGGGTATCATGGATAAAGAGGTTGGAAAGGGGGCATACCGCCCAGAAGACATTCTCCATTACTCCAAGGGCAGCCCTTGCGGCCTCCTCTGTCAGACAGACATTGTGCACCAAAAGCACATGCTCCCCGAACGGGGCAGGATGCACCTCCACCAACCTGTCGATGAAATACATCAGAGACGGTTTTCCGGTCACCGGAGGAAGGCTCATCCCGGCCCTGCGCCTGTTCTCCGCCATCTCTCCGGTTCCGGAAGCGATCATCTCCTCCTCCTGGGCACTTTCCTGGGAATGATAGGACAGATAACCCGAAGCCAGACCTTCGGCAGAGGCGGCCGTGACGAGTTCCGGACTCATGGTATAGCAGGCATGAGGGGTTATGGAGGCATCAAGACCGCAGGACACAGCCTCTTCCCTCAGCGTCCTTGCCCCTTCGATCACCGCCGCACAATCCTCAGGCTCCGTTCCGAAGACCTCTATGAACGTCCTTGTATACATCGGAGAAGATGACTTCACCTCAAAACTGTCATCGCAGTTGCTGATATCAGCCATGGCAGAGACTCCTGCACGCCACATACGGTCCATCTCACGGGACAGGGCCATTATCTTTTCCTCCCGTGAAGAGCTGTCCCTCATTGCATTTATCTGATCGATGAATCCGGCCATCCCGGAACCTTTCCTGAACTTTCCCTTGAGATGGGACAGCTCCACATGGCAATGGGCATTGACGAAACCCGGTACGACAGCCCCGTGCCATACAACCGGCTCCGATCCGAAATCTTCGCATTCGCCTACGCCGACAACAGTGCCCTCATCATCCGTCTCCACGAAGCCGTTCACAATCGGGGCGAACCCGTCAAGAGTATAGATATACTTAGCCGCTATCCTTTTCATTTCCTTATCAGTTTCCTTGCCGGGACGGCAGGCCTGCCGTCCGTGACCTTCATCGGAATTCCAGCGTCATTCACCTTGCCGTGACTGGCCGACGATACAGCAGTGACAGTTCCGGCAGCGTCTTCCGAAGGCTTTTTCTCATCCCTACCCTCAGCGGTATTCCTGTCAACAGCCAGACTGTCCGAAACTTCCCGGACGGCAAGGCTGTCAGTCCGGACGACTAATTCCGGTCCATAGAAAGCCGAGTCAAGCCATTCCCTTGCATCGAAAAATTCTTTTCCGCCTGCGGAATCCATATAGAAATTCAGGGAATCCTCATATATGATTCCAGTATTTCCCACTCCAGTCATAAAGAATATCCTCTCCGGTTCAAAGGCCCAGACCGCATCCTGTGCATCCTCCATGGACTCGAGCAGCTTTTTCTCGGCCTTCAGCTGACGTATCTCATTCTCGAGTATGGTGGAACTCTCGCGCAGAATTCTGGCATATCTGTCGGCATCCTGTATATAATAGGCCATACTCGCCCTGTAATCATCTGAAGTGTAGCCGTATTTTTCGAAAATAGGTTCATACACGAGGGAAGTGTCGGCCATGGAACGGTACTTGCGGTCGGAAGCTATCTGCTGGTCCGCAACAAACATCTCTGCATATATATGCGCCATCTTCTTCCGGGGAATGACTTTCCCTTCCTGTCCGCATGACGTGGACAGGAGCAGCATCAGAAGAAAGGTATGCAGGATTCCGTTCTTCATGCTATCTCAATGCGGCGCCGAACTCATGGCCGAATGCTGCGAGAAGCTTTTCCATCATTTTCTCCACATCATTGTCAGTCAATGTCTTCTCCATATCCTGGAATACGAAACTCAGGGCATACTGTTTCTTGCCTTCAGGGATCTTGTCCCCCCGGTAGACATCGAACAGGTTCACATGCCTGAGCAGTTTCTTTCCTGTCCTGAAGGCACATTTGCGCAGCGAGGCATAGGAAACGCCCTCGTCAAGCAGCAGCGCCATGTCCCTGCGGACTTCAGGGAATTTAGGGAGTTCCCTGTACTGTATCCTGTCCCTTTTCACAAGGGTGAAAAGGGTGTCCCATTGTATTTCAGCCGCATAGACCGGCTGGCGTATACCGAACCGTCTGCACAGGGCAGGAGCCACCGTCCCCATGACAGCCAGTGTCCGGCCGTCCCCGGGAAGCCTGTATACAAGGCCTTCGGAGAATATGTCCGAAGGAGCGGCGTCATAGTCCATAGTATTCAGATCGGCACCGAAACGGCGCAGAAGCAGTTCAAGATATCCCTTAAGCTGGAAATAGTCGCTCTTCCCGTAATCATGGCGCCATCCCTTTTCCGGAGTGCCGGTCATGAACATGGCATAGCACTGGTGCTCGTCGTAGGAATCGACGGTAGAACCGTCCCTGTCCGGCTTCAGAGAATACACCGCCCCGTACTCGAATGTCTTCATGGAGGTCATCTGCCTGTTGATATTGTATGCAATGACTTCAAGGCCGTTCAGTATAAGAGTCTGCCTCATCACGTTCAGGTCCGAACTCAGAGGATTGAGTATCCTGACACATTTCTCTTCCGGGAAAGTCTTCAGACCGGTATAATATTCCGACTTCGTGAGGGAATTGTTCATGGTCTCGACAAAGCCGTTGGATACCAGCAGCGCGGATATTTCGTCACGGATTTCTTCCGGTTCGGGCTTCTGCGTGGCATTCACCGACATGCGGACGCCTGCAGGCAGTTCTATGTTATTGTACCCGTATATCCTGAGTATCTCCTCCACCACATCGCACTCCCTGTACACATCCACCATATAGGACGGAACGGCGACCTTCGCCCCTCCCGGATGCTTCTCCACGAATTCGTAGGCGAGGTATGAAAGTATCCTTTCAATAGTGTCATGACCGATTTTCTTGCCGATGAAAGCCTCTATCCTGTCATAGTCGAGGTCTACCGTCTTCTTCTCAGGCTGCCTGGAAATCACTTTCTGGACTTTGCCGACCACATGGCCTCCGGCAAGTCCGCATATCAGCAGAGCCGCACGACGGCCTGCCCAGTCGATTATTAACGGATCGGCACCCCTCTCGTACCGGAAAGATGCGTCCGTCTTCAGACCGTGTCTCTTGGAACTCATCCTGACGGATACAGGGTCGAAGTATGCGCTCTCAAGGAAGACCGTTTCCGTAGACTCTACGGTACCGGATTCCTCCCCTCCGAACACTCCTGCAAGACACATCGGTTTTTCGGAATTGGCAATCATGAGGTCTGCTCCCGAAAGGGTCCGCTCCACTCCGTCAAGAGTGACGAATTTTTCTCCCTCTGCGGCCCTGCGGACGATAACCTTGCCTCCCGCTATCTTCGAAGCATCGAAGGCATGGAGAGGCTGGCCTATCTCCATAAGAACAAAATTGGTGACATCCACAACATTGTTGATAGGACGCAGGCCTATGGAAAGCAGTTTCTTCTGGAGCCATTCGGGAGACGGCCCCACCCTGACCCCGGCAATAGTAATTCCGGAATATTCCGGAGCACCGTCCGGAGCCTGCACTTCCACAGGGATCGCCCCGTCCATCTCCTGCCCTCCGGAATAAAGGCCTTCATTCCCTTCCTGGAAAGAAGACACGTCCGGGATATTGAGCCGGCACGGAATATCGTTGAGTTTCAGATATGCATACAGGTCACGGGCAACACCGATATGAGAGGCAGCATCCACCCTGTTTGCCGTCAGTCCTATCTCGATAACGGAATCTGTCTCCAGATGAAGATATTCCCTGGCCGGAGTCCCCACCACGGCATCCGGTTCCAACACCATAATCCCGTCATGCGACGTGCCGATACCGAGTTCGTCCTCCGCACAGATCATTCCGAAAGAATCCACACCGCGTATTCTCGATTTCTTAATCTTGAAATCCTCACCGAGGACAGTGCCGACCGTGGCAAGCAGGACTTTCTGTCCGGCAGCCACATTGGGGGCACCGCATACCACCTGAAGCAGCCCGGGGGCACCTGTGTTCACCTTCGTCACATGAAGATGGTCGGAATCAGGATGATCATAACATTCCACCACCTCAGCGACTATGACACCTTCCAGACCGCCGGGTATCTCTTCGACAGTCTCTACGGAATCCACTTCAAGCCCTATGGAAGTCAGGGCATCTGCAATCTGCTGCGGATCAAGGTCGCACTCTATGTAATCCTTCAGCCAGTTGTAAGAAATCTTCATATTGTCCTGATATTATTATCTTATGTCCGGGCGTTTACGGACAGCTGCCGCCCCTCCACTCTTTCTCCGCCACTGCCCTTTCACGCCAATTTGCAAAGATAATAATTTCTTTCAACAAACCGTCATTGACTCACGCCTTAAGATTTGCTCACATGCAAATTACAGACTTACGGATTATACTTCTCAGCCCTCCAGCTGCCGACAGTACGTGTGGACGAATCGAAATTGACACCTATCTTGACGAGTTTTCTTCCATCCGCCTCGTATGGCACAAGATATCCTTTTCTGTCAATCTGTTCCAATGCTTCATCCGCACTGCCGTCAAGTTTAAATTCAAAGACATATATATGACTCTCTGTCCTGATCACGGCATCAGCCCTCCCGACAGCACTTCTGACCTCACTTTCAACATATTGTCCCATCATTGAGAACAGCAGATAGAAAATCGTATGATAATGCTTTTCCTCTTTATTATTCAAAGTATAAGGTATAGAGGCGAAATATGCTGTCAACCGCTCCATACAATCCTGTATATCATTGCGGCGCAAAGCTTTCACAAGCCCTACGACAAGAGAATTCGATGATATTCCTGAAGAGCCGGTATAATTAGGGAGCAATGACCCGATAAATCCGAGACGGACTTCCTCATTAGGATATGCCAGAGTATATTCCATATATTCCGGATCATAATCCTTAATAGTCAGGTATCCGCTCTGATACATGAATGGCAACGGATCCTTAATCTGCTCTATCGGGACATCGAAATCCTCTGCGGCAGCCCTGATCCCAGACTCCAGACTTTCCACATCCAATTCACTCCTGTCCAGAAGATCTATCAGGAAAGAAGGCGTGCCTGTAGAAAACCAGTATCTTTCATACCGTAGTCTCCCCGTTTTCCCGCGCCAGCACCTCCACATCATGATGCAACTGGGAGGCGAGTTCATCTGCCGTAATACCGCATATCGCACTGAAACAATCTTTCATGCTGATATTCTGAAGACTGTTCAATTCGCTGAATATACTCATCTGACTGTATTTCGTAACTCCTGTAATGAAGACGAACCTCAGATACGGATCATTTTTCTTTATAACGCTGTAAAAGCTACGCAACATATTCCTCAACCGGGCCTGCAATTGCGGATTGTCTGCACTATCCAAAAGAGGAGCATCGTATTCATCGACGAGAAAGACCACTTGCCTACCGGTCATCGCGTATGCTCTGCGGATAATTCCCTGCATCCGTTCAGCCGGTGTCTTCTCCAGAGGGTCACTGCCATAGAGTCGCTCCCATTCCGTAAGCTGAATACGGAATTGTCCTTCCAGATCTTCCAGACTGAAATATTTCGTACCGCTGAAATCAAAATGCAGTACAGGATACTCAACCCAATCCTTTTCAAGACCTGCTATTGCAAGGCCTTCGAACAGTTCTTTCCTGCCGGAAAAATAAGCATCCAGAGTCGACACCAGAAGACTTTTCCCGAACCAGCGCGGACGGCTCAAAAAATAAATGCTGTTAACAGAGACAAGATCATAAATGACAGCCGTCTTGTCCACATATACAAAACCTTCCTTACGTATCTTCTCGAATGTCTGTATCCCTATAGGGTAACGTCTCCTCTCCTGTTCCATGATAGTGTCTTTTCGCATACATACAAAGTAAACAAATTATTTCCACTTGGACAACCGGCATGGAATGATAACATAAAAGGGCCGGGCGGGGTACAAACCCGGCCCGGCCACCGACATTATATACTAAATCATACTTATGAAATAGCCTTATTGAAAACTCAAATTCCGCAAGCTCTCAATCACACTGATATTCGTGGGCCAGTACGGTTTGCGAAAATTGAGTCAAAACAGCCGCCGCTGCAGTTCCGGCATTCGGATTATAACGTGCGGACCTGCGAAGCCCCTTTCCGGACAGAAACTGCCGCCGGTTTACTCCGGGTACCGGTCTGCAACTGTATGAAACCGGCCTCGGAGGATGACGGCATACCTGCTCCGGCATATGCGGATGACCCGGCAAAGCCTGATCCGGCTCGTACTGAAGCCGCCTTGCGGACAGCTCCGGACGCCTCTCCGCTACGTGTAAGAGTGTACGGGCCTACACTGTAGTCGCTGACGGTGTATCCTGGCTTGAACAGATCCAGAGACTCATAATATTGGCCTCCGCTGTAAAGGGTATAGTCCATTCCCGTCACCTGATATTCCTTACCGTCAGAAGGCAGGGTGAACTTGCCCATCGTAAGGGTGACAGAGCCGTCACTTCCGTACGTACCCGTACAAAGGGCATTGTCTGTCACCCAGACATACGGCTTGCCGTTCTGCTGGAAACGGTATCTGAGATATACATAGTACATGCCTACCATTCCGTAATAATCGCCGGTAGAGACCGAAACGTTGCCGTCCGCATAGTCCATGATGAACGGTGCGGTATCCCTGTCTCCCATTGTGGTGATACCCCAGCCGGACACGAGGAAACTCTCGTTCACCCTGTAAGGCTCGACAGTGACAGTGAATGTCTGCGGCTGCCCGGTAATCTCTGAGGATGCCGAGGTAACAGTCCACGTCCCTATATATCTCTCATAGTCAGCCTCTCCTTCAGGTGCCGGTTCAGTGCTGGCCGTGACTGCCTCGATCGTGGTACCATGGACATTCTTCGCCATGACCACCAACATATATTCGGTACCGGCTTCCAGATCGGTAGCAGAGATGGAATATCCTGTCTCGGAATTGATATTGTCGATATTGGCATCAGAGAAAGAAGCCCCGTACCGGTTGCAGAGCTGCTCGTATCCGCCCATCTCTTCAACTCTGAGCTCCACTATTTCCTTGGTACCCAACACATACCTGCATGACTTCACATCAGTTCCCTTGATATTGACATCGAACTCATAGTATCCCGTCCCGGATTTCGGGGTCATCGAAAGAACCAGAACGGGCACATCCTTGGTTCCGTCGCTGATCCCGCCCCAATCGAGCGGAATATAAGAATAGTCCGCCATCTTCTCGCATCCTGCGAATGTATCGTTGTGATTCTTGATCACGGCGAATCCATTCTCGGTTGACCTTTCATACAGATGCACCTTCACACCGTCCACGACAGTATACGGTGACTCACCGGTAAAATTGGAACAGCCGTTGAACACAAGATTGGCGGAAGTGACTTTGACCATGCTGTCGAAAATACCAGTCGGCAAAGAGGCAAGGGACGTACAGTTCTCGAACATCTGGTTCATCGTAGTGACGGAAGCAAAGTCATCGAACAGTCCTTCCGGGACACTGACAAGTGAGGTACAGTTCTGGAACATATACGCAGCCGATGTACCGGTGCTTACGCTTGACGGGAAATAGTCTGCCGGAACGGTTGTGATAGCTGAACAGCCTTTCCACATTCCCGGAACGGTTTTCAATGATGTCATATGACTGATGGACGGAAATTCCGTCATCCTGACACAATCTTCGTACAGATAGCTTGCCGTAGTGACAGCAGAAAGGTTTTTGAACACATCCGAAGGAAGATTTCCAAGAGAAGAACACCCGCTGAACAGGCTGTTGATATTGGTCACTTTCGTAAACACATCCAACAACCCTTCAGGAACTGTCTCCAGAGCGGAACAGCCCTTGAACATGGTGGCAATGTTCGTCACGGACGACATACCGGCGAACAGTCCGGCAGGGACAGACTTCAACGAAGAACACAGATTGAACATGCTTGAAATATTTGTCACTTTCGTCTGCGAAGCGAACAGGTTTTCCGGAACGGTCTCTATGGCGGTGCATTCCTTGAAAAGATTTGCCATATTGGTGACTTCGGTCTGCTTAGAGAACAGGTCAGCCGGGATTTCCTTCAATGACGCACACCCGACAAAAAGGCTTGACATGTCCGTAATGGCAGGACATGACGCAAACAAACCGGCAGGGATTGCCGTCAGGGAGGCGCAGTCGTTGAACATGGAGCCGACATCGGTCAGACCTGTCGCGGCTGAGAGCAGGTTTTCAGGGACACTGAGCAGAGAGGTACATCCGTCGAACATGTTGCCTGCCTTGGTGACGGCAGCGAACGCCCCGTCCGAAGGCTCAGGTACGGAAGTGATCGAAGTATTGTACCGGAAAGCCCCGTCAAGGGATGTGGCTCCGAGAGTACCCCACTGGAGGACAGCCGTAATGGCCGGAGCGATATTCTTGTTGATGTTGCTTCCGTTGATTTCCTCCGCTGTCCCCTTGATTGTCACATAATATGTTCCGGATTCCGCATAAGTGTGGAAAGCCCTTGCGTTTACAGTGGTTATATCCTTCTGTACGGTCTCGGAAGTGCCGTCACCCCAGTTGACCGTGACATCCACATTGCCGTACAGAGGAAGGTATACCTGATTGGAATACTTTGCCGCGGATGAAGATGTATATTCCTGGGCATTCACCTGAAGCACCATGACATCAGGCTCATAGTCCGCAATCTGGAATATCAGTATCGTCTCCACTGTCGCGCCTCCCGATACAAGCCCGACCTCCGCCTGACGCGGGAAGTCAGTGTCATTGGCAGATACCGAGAACGAGATTGTCTCCTCACGCAACTCACCCTTCGTATCGACAACGGATATCCAGCTCTGCGCATCCTCAGGTATTGACACCTCATAATCCATATCAGTCTCGACATCGACCGACACTGCCCCCCCTGACGCAGGGACCTCGACAGAAGATGTGCTTATGTTCAGAACACCTGTTATGAAAGTCAGTGTACGCATCACTGTCTTGTAGCCGCCGTCGTTGGCAAGGACAATGACCTTGCCCGTAGACCCCTCGGCAGGAGCCGTAATCTCTATGGTGCCTGACAGGCCGTCTTCCGCGAGTTTCACTTCCGCCTTCCAGCCTTCACCAGCAATGGCCTCCACGACTGCATTTTCATCCGCACCTGTAAGACTGAACGGAACAGAAACCGTCTCTCCCGGACCTACGAATTCTTCCGACGGCTCGAACACGATACCGAACTGCCGGTATATCTCTAAAGTGAGCACAGAATCATCCGCCAAAGTGATATGGACAAGTTTTCCGTCCTCGCTGAGTTCCACTCCCTTGAAAACAGACGGATCTGCATCGGCCTGAGCCTTGCCGCATTCCTGCCATGAAGTACCGTTGTCATAAGAGACATACCAGTATCCTTCCTCTATCTTGAACTGAGGCGTGACTCCGTCATTTCCGTCCTCGCCGACCACAGGCAGTTTCTGTCCCTCATCGTCCAGGACAAACTCCCCGTCTACGGTCCAATACTTGACACCGTCCTCCTCTTTCACACCTATCTGCGGAGAACTGCCGGCATCCCCGTCCTTGACAGTAATGCTCGACTGGACTCCTGCCGAATTGATGATCAGAAGAGTGTAACTGCCGTCTTCGTTCTCCCTGACATCGGATATGAACTTCTTGCCCGAAATCAGGTTCTGGAGGTCATCGACTTTGGACTGCAGAGCCTCTACCTGAGACTCGAGAGCCGTCAGACGGTCGTCAAGCTCTCCGATCTGCTCCTTCATGCCGGCACATCCGCAGACAAACAGCACAAAGGCCAATAAGAAGAATTTTTTCATAATAATAGTGTTATTAAAATAATATAAGGCCGGGCGAATGTCTCCGCCCGGCCATAATACCCTATCGGTCATGATGTCCGGACGGGACTACAGCCAGCCGGAATAGGATTCCGCAATGGTGGAATAGTCCGTCAGTCCGGTGCAGCCTTCAAAGCATCCGGCAGTGGTCTTCACTGCAGAGAATACATCGCTGTCACCTCTCTCATAAAGGTGATATTTCACTCCTTCTATCTCAGAGTACGGTGACTCTCCCGTCAAAGCCGTACATCCGGAGAATGTATCTCCGAAATTGGTGACTTTCATACAGTCATCGAAAACAGAGACCGGCACTGAAGCCAACGAAGTACAGCCCATGAAAGCCGCATTACAGTTCGTCACCTTGGACATCCCGGCAAAAATCCCCTCCGGGACGGATGTCAGAGAAGTACAGTTCATGAACACATCGGAAAGATTGGTTACTGCTGTCATCCCGCTGAAAATGCCGGCCGATATCGACTGCAGAGCAGTACATCCGCTGAACGCAGCTGAGATATTCGTCACGGCTGTCATACCGGCAAAAATATTGTCCGGTACATTTTCAAAAAGTACACAGTCCGCAAACACACTTGATATATTCTTGTTTGCAGTCTGCTCCCTGAAGATACCTGCCGGAATGGATGTCAGTGAGGTACATCCACTGAACGCTGCAGAAACGCTTGTCACTGCCGTAAGTCCGGAAAATATGTTCTCCGGAATGGAAGCAAGTCCTGTACAGCCCTTGAATACGTTTGCCAGGGTAGTGGCTGATGTCTGGTTCCTGAAGATACCTTCAGGGATGGAAGTAAGGCCGGTGCATCCGTTGAATGCTCCGGAGACATTGGTCACTGATGTCAAATCGGCGAAAATATCTTCAGGAACGGATTTCAGGCCGGTACAGCCGCTGAAAATGTTGCTGATATTAGTCACTGTTGACATTTGAGCCGTAAATACATCCGGCACAGACGTCAGGCTTGTACACCCGCTGAACAGGCTGGACAGATTTGTCACTGCCGTAAGCCCTTCAAACAGATTTTCAGGCACACTTGTCAAAGACGTACAATTGCCGAACAGGAAAGAGAAATTCTCGGCACTTGTGCAATCTTTAAACAGTCCTTCAGGGAAAGAAGTTATCGCAGTCCCGTAAAATCCCTGAAGGAATCCATCTTCAGGATTACAGCCTTCGAAGGCATCCGGAGCGATGGTCGTCAGCGAGCTGCAGTTCTTGAATATCATACTGAACCTCGTGGCCTGCGAACATCCTGCGAAAAGCCGTGCAGGAACTTCCTTCAAGGACGAACAACCCAAAAAAGCTGAATATGTATCGATCAACGGCACACCTGCAAACATTGCTTCAGGAATTGACTCAAGGGATTCATTCCCGACAAAGCAATTGTAAATATCCGTCAACAGGGCAAAGGAATCTTCTGCCGGAGGAGCTATAGTCCTAAGATTGGAACAATATGCAAAAGCATAGCGCATCTGCTCAAGGCCTATGTTCCCCCACTGCTTGATGGCAGTAACATAATCCCTATAAGGGACGAAACCGTTTGTATCATTTCCACGGAGACTCGACACCTTGCCGACTATGCTGATGTCATATACTCCAGCCTCGGCATACTGATGGACAGGATAACCGGCAAGGACACGGGTCATGCTTCCGTCACCCCAATCGACAAGACAATTGATATAGGCAGAAGTGTTGTCGATAGGAAGAGCCATCATGTTATTCGTTTCCGAGCCGACAGTGACTTCGATAATCATGGCAGAGGACGATGTCGTGAACTGGGAAACCGGAAGCACGACAGGATTGTCCCCTTCACCTGTGGCGATAGTGACGGAACCCTCACGTATTCCTATGGTATTGTTCTCTCCGGCAGTAATGGTAAATCCCGTCTCATCCTGTTCGACGGAGATCCAGTTCGCATCCGGGGTAACGGTCCAGCTTTCGGCCGAAGAGACGCCTACCCTGTACTCGTCCCCCTCCGCTGCAAGGATCACATCGGTATCCTCACCTTCCAGAGCAAGGTCAATCTGCACCGGAGCCTCTTCCCCGGCCACAGCCTGAAGGATTACCACATTCGCAGAGACCGAACCTGCACCATTGGAAGCGACCACCTTGAAATTGGCTACACGGCCGAGGCTCTGTCCGTTTTCGGATGCGACTATCCTCAATACGGAATTGTCCGCCTCCGCTGCACACCACTGTCCCGTGCCTCCCTCGACCGTCCATGCGCAGTTGGATGTCACAGTCAGTTCGACGGTACCTCCGGTGGCAGAGAAAGTCACATCTGCCCCGAGGCCGTCCTCGTCCACTGTTGTCCCCGCAGAAGAGGATGCCAGCTGAAGCTGCGGCTGTTCATCAGGCTGCTCTGTCTTGGAACATGCCAGTGCAAGCCCCAAGGCCATGCACACTGTAATAAATCTGAATATGTTTTTCATGACTCTTCTGCTTTAACGTTTGATTGGTATTATTTCCGTTATGCTCTCCGCCGGAACGAATTCATCGACCTGATGGACTTCGATGTTGCCCTTCAGCCTTACAGGAGCAGCCGTCACGGTTTCTCCGCCAGCCGCTTCAGGCCTTGTAATCGTCGGAAGATAGACAAACGGCCAGTTGGAGAACATCGTATATTGTCCGGTCGATATATTCGCACCTATAAGCCCGAGATATTCGTATTTCCTTTCTTCTCCATCCACTTCGGCATATACGCCCGATATGGACATAGAACTGTAATCAGCGGACAAGACTATAGGTGCTTCACTCAAAATAAAGCCTTTCGTTGCCGGATCGAACAGAGTGACAAACAGGTAATATGACGAAGCGCCGGATGATACTCGGGCTACCGGATTGGTTTCGTATGAACATGGAATAAACAGGGAATTCTCCGCCGCGATGTCCACTCCGGTCAGGAAAGAAAAAGAATCGTCGAACAGCCCGCTCATCAGCATATAATGATAGTTAGGGACTCCGACAGCGGTGAACGCGTCTTCATATGCCTCATCAGAATATCCCCATGTCTTCGAAGCGCTGTCATAGACATACTGTCTGTCGGAAGTCATGACCCAGTCACCCGCAAGGACGGTATAGAGGTCCGGATACATCATTTCCGGTGAAAAAATCGCACCGGTGTATGTACCCCTGTATTCAAACGTCATATCCCCCTCACCGTACGAGCCGTATGCCCCGAGGACATATCCGCCTGATACACGGTCGACACTCAATACCCCTTCCACCGGATAACCCGTGCCAGCCACTACGGTGACGGCATCTGTCAGGTCATAGGTACCTGCCTGCAGGGTGACATCGGCAGGATCCGCCGCGAGAGCAGCCTGAAGATAAAAATCACCGCTCATGAGATACAGAGTATAGACTCCGTCACGGAATTCCCCGTATGCCGCATCAACCACCACAGGAGTCGTTATGGAATGAGTGAAAGATACATTGTCGCAGGAAAATCCCATCACATTGCCCTCGGCATCCGTCAGCTCTCCGTTCATCCTGCAGCTGCCGTCGGAAGCGATTACATAGACCGTTGCCTCCACGGCAGCATGTACTCCGTCTTCCCAGATCCACATGGCACCCGGTTCCACCGCATATTCTTCTTCTGAAGAAGACATCCTGTAAGAGCCCGTCATCGGGACAGGAGCTTCCGAAAGAAGCCCCTCCCTCTGACTGGAAAGTGTAAACTCAACCGTCTGGTCTGCTCCCCCTAAAGAGACGGAATAGGAGCCGTCCGCATCATTGTAGACGGCGGACACGACATCCACCGTACCGGTCTCGGTAACAGGACCTCCGGCAGGTTCCTCGGTACATGCCGCCATTGTCATCAGGGACAGTACCGGCACTATCATGTATTTGAATTGTAATGACATATGTCAAAGTTTTTTCTTGGTTATATCAATAAGTCATCATGTAATTATTCTCCGGCAGGATCAGACACCCGGGTCATGGAAACCAACAGAGACATCGCATCGTACATAGACGGCTTCTCAGTACGGTCAGTAGGATCCTGAGTATCGAATCCAAGCATGTAGAACCCGCAGGTACTGCCGGATTCAGAGTTGAGATACATCTGTTCAAAAGTCAATGTCTGATCCGTCTCGTCCATATTGTATACAAGAGTCAAACCTGCAGCTGTATCCCATGTATAATAACCGTTTGTCGTATAAGGGCACCACCATACATACCCCTGCGTACCGAAATTACCCACATATTGTGCGCCCCAGAACATCGTACCTTCGGCATCATCATAAGTCAGATTGGCAGACATATAAATCACCTCATTACCGGTCAGGACATAACCTGTACCTGCTTCATCCTCTTGGAGTATCACGATATCTGTCGCAGTCTGTTCGCTCCCATACGGAACATACGTAAGAGTCCATGTACCGAGGAAGAATCTGTAACTGTAGATACGCTGGCTCACAGTGACGGTCTCCATCACATTATTGTCAGCATCGAGCATACTGATTGTTCCTGTACGCAGTTCACCGGTAGTGTTTTCACCGAATGAAAATGAAATTCCCTCCGGAGTCTTTTCCGCAGTTATCCACTCATCATTTGCAAGGACCGACCACTCCATATCTGCACTGACATATTCAGTGGTAGATACAGTCTGTGATCCGGCATCGCGGGAGAATTCGAATTCCGTCTGCTCCAGCAGCGGCACACGGGTCTGGGAGACGGAGAGCGACATGGTCTTCCAGCCGGCTGCGACACTTACTTCCGTGCTTCTGTCGGCTCCGGAAAGATTGGCTTCCGCGGAGAGGGTGACTGTCCCGTCTGCAACCGTACAGGACAGCCAGTTGTCCGTTTCCGGAATTGTAATTACCGGCTCCTGTCCGGTGGTGGAATATGTGAAGGAAACACTTCCGCCTGCCGCAGCGATTTCAAGTCCGTCGGAGAGTTCATCGGAAGTGATGTCGAAAATCAACCCCATCTGGGATATCGTCACCTCCTGGCTTACACCGTCAGCAGTAATGGTAAGGTTGGCCACCCGGGAAAATTCCCTGTCACTCGAAGACACGGTGAAACGGACACTCTCGGAACTCGTACCGTCGACTGTAACCCAGGACTTGTCGGACGATGCCTCAACGGAAGCCGCATTGGTGGAGATAAGTATCTCGCCAGACCCTCCTGCAGCATCGAAATCTATGTCAGACTGCACTATCTGCAGGTAGGTCTCCGGGGATTCCTCCTCGACGCAGGATACGGCGACAAGGAGAACTCCGGCAAATATCGTGTATATAATCTTTTTCATAACTGGAAACATTATTGTTTAATAAGATAACCTGGAATAAACCTCATCAGATACCCAGCCTGTTCGTTTAACTGCTGATCAAAAAATCCATACAGCATCATACACATAATTTCATCCCATGCACCGTTATCCTCAAACATCCACACCTGCCCATCACCGGACATATCAGGAACGATATTATACCCTGTTTCAGATGATACTGAAAAGAAACCTGACGAACTCAAAGGACACATCATCACAAAAAGATCCTGATACAGGCCAAGATATTGTGTATTAAAAGTCATATAGCCATATGGAGTCCAACCCACTGAAATATCAAATCCTGCGAACGGCATAGTATATGAATATCCATCTTCATTCAGCTCTAATGTAACCGGATAATTGGTTATAGAACCATCACCATCGACATCCATAAAACCGAATATATAATTCCCTTCAAAATCTTCATACGGCACATAAGTATCCGCTTGACTTGCAGTCACTTTGACGGAGGTCTTCTCCCCGGTTTCATCAAGGGCGACAAGACTTCCGTCATCCTCGAACACGAAATCCTGGAATGTCTCCCCTGCTACCTCGACGGGCTCATACAGGCTGATGCCGTCTGCAGTGAATGAAAACGGATAATCTACGGCCTCCCAGTCCTCGGCACCCTCCGGAAGATAGGTCAGCACATTATAGAGCTTTCCATACAGGAAAGAAGATGCCGAAAGAGATGCGATAGGGATATTGTCCCCCGCAACGATGTCGTACTCAGTGTTGAATTTGTTCTTGTAGTCGATTATTCCCTGAATAATGGTTTCCATGTCCTGGTCTTCGGTAAGGGCTGTAAAGACTATACGGTTACCGGTCTTGGTACCCCGGAAGACCAGCCGGTTCTCATCTCCGCTGACAAAGGCCAGCTCGAAGTCCCCGCCGTATTCATTCCCGGAAAACATGTCCGGGTCAGACCAGAAATGGATATACTCGTTATAGGTGTCGAAAGTCAGCACCACACTTGATGAAGTAGTGATGGAATAGTGGCTTACGGCAGTATCCGATGCCTTGTCCGCAAGCTCACTGGCAACGGTGACTTTGCCGTCCGGGTCGAAGACCATCACATAGGTGCATCCTCCGAACTCCTGATTGGCAGACGGATAATACTGCACAAGCCATCCGCGCAGAGACGAAGTCAGGAGTTCCTGACATTCAAGGGCTTTCCCGTTGACCCTCTCCGACGCATTCTGCGGGAAGACATCCTCTATCTCATAGACACAGGAGCTTGCCGCCGCAGCCACAGCAAGGGCCGCGAATATTTTATATACATTCTTCATAAGCTATTCCTCCGTTGTGAAATCAGACCAGTCGATGCCGTCTATCTCGCTGTAACGCCTCATCAGGATAGCACGCATCTCGTCGAGGTCGACATTCCAGGCATCAACCATATAGTCCTTTACTATTGCCAGTTTGCGCTCGATTATCTCCCTGCCGGTCGCACCGCCCTGGGCCAGACGTGCATTCCATTCCTCCTCGGAAAGGGTGATGTAGTATGAAAGCACCTCCACGAAATCCTCACCGGGAGCACTTGAGGCATATGCGCTTATAAATCCCATCTGAAGAGCCTGGGCATCTGTGATGGATGTCCACTGGGCAGTATAGTCATTCTGGGTAATGGTGTTGTAGTCCACCGGGTAGGCCTTGTTCTGATTCAGAATATGGGCGAATTCATGGTGCATGGTATGCAGGAAATAATAGTTCACGTCATCCATACTGTTGATGGTCACGCTGTATCCCTCGCTCTCATCCACTCCGTTGTTATAGGTAACCGTAACGAAATTATTGTCTATAAGCCAGTTGGCCACATAGAGAGTCACCTTAAGGCCTCCCTCGGCGGTACCGAGGTTGAGAGAGCCGATATTGTAGGCACCTGAGCCGATTACCGGAATGACGCGCGGGGCGTTCTGTCTCATGAAGTTCGCTCCCGCAATCTCGGTATAAGGGTCGAGCCAGAGGAACTTGACCATCTTGGCAAGTATCCTGGCGCAGATCTCCTTGGCCGGCACGAGGTCGTAGTCATGGTCTGTCTCGATGTCCTCGTAGCGGTAGATGAAATTGATGTTGTACGGAGCACGGTAGTTCTCCTCAAGCCACCTGTCAAACTCTGTCTCGGCATTGACAGGGTCCGCTATGACACTCGTACTGCTGAGCTCCTCCTTGTTGCAGGAAGAAAGGAGGACGGCAGCCGTCACAGCCAATATATATGTTGCAATTCTTTTCATAATGATATTTCTAACAAGTTGACTATCTCGGATTAGGAGTCATTCCGGCACTTACTACGGCACTCGGCAGCTGTATGGCAAGACGGAGGTCGTATGGCTGGATATTGACCGGTGCCTCGCCGTCAAGGACATGGGTATAGGCGATGCCGTAACGTTTGAGGTCAAGCAGACGTCCTCCCTCCTGGACTGTCATAATACGGCGGGCATGGATGCATGCCTTGACGAGATTGGTCTGCAGCCCGTCCGACAGAGCCAGACCTTTCGGCGCAAGCACCGGATTGTTGACCGTCGCCGTACTGTAATAAGCGGATATTTCATCGGCTGTCAGAGTGGCAGTAAGGCCGAGGCTGTGATAGAAATGGTTCAGATCCGTTGCGGCAGCACCGTAGTTCCCGTCAAGAGCATAGGCCTCTGCCCTGTCTATCATGGTCTTCTCGGATGTGAACACCACGTTTACGCAATAAGGAGTGCCTGTCTGGGACACGGCATCCGTGATTATGAAGTACTCTGTCTGCTTAGGAAGGAGATATGCTCTTGAAGAGTAGGAATACGCCGTCCCGATATCCAAGGACGCGACATTGCCCCATGGAGTGCTACCGAGTATCTCGCTGGTTGCGATTGGTTCAGTCATAATGAAACGCCCCATCACTATACGGTTTGCAATCGAATTGTATCCCTGATTCAGGAAATTGGCAGCCTCGTCGGTAGAGATGTAGGCATTGGCATACTCATCCACCGAAGTTCCCGTATAGAGAGACCAGTCGCGGTAAAGAGGGGTCGGATCAGTACCTATAGCTTCAGTCGCATAATAGACTGCCTTCTCATAATCACCGTAATAAAGGAAGAACTGGGCGGCGAATGCAGCGGCGGCGGCCTTGTTGAAATGATATTTAGGCTGGGTGAAACGGGTATCGTCTATGAGAGGATAGCCGTCCTCAATGTCATCTGCAATCTTTGCGTAGACATCAGCCACGGTTCCCCGCTCCCTGTCCACATACACAGTTGTCTCCGGTTCGGTGACATAAGGAACGCCCATGTCCTCATCGCTGCTTTCTGTATTGTATGCCTGACAGAAAGTGGTCACAAGGGTAAAATGTCCGTAGGCACGACAGAGAAGGGCTTCGCCCTTGATATAGTCCATATCCTCTCCTCCGCCGAGATTTTCAATGGCCTGGAGGGCGGCATTGGCGGCAGCTATGGCATTGTAGTTGGCTTCCCAGATGACAGCCGGAGAATCGATTCCGTCTCCAGTCACATCCTGGAAGCGGTAAGCCTGTTCATAATAAGTCTGATAGACATCGATTTCACGCCCGTAGTCGGTCAGATTGTCCGACATGAGTTCCATGATGGTGGAAGGAAGGGCGGACGCATAGGCAGACACGAGTATCTGCGCTATCTTGTCAGGCGTGTCGAGCTCCGTACGGTTGTCCGGCATCTCGTCCAGGAACTTGTTGCACGAGAGCGGGAGGACAGCCACGGCAGACAACAGCACGACCTTATATATACTGTAGAATATCCTTTTCATTGTATCTTGGTTTAGAATCCGAATTTAAGGGTAAACGTAAACTGGCGGGCCAAAGGCGATGACACACCGCCTGACATGTAGTATTCAGGATCCTGCCCTCCGAGAGCCTTGTCGGCATAGATGAGGAACGGGTTCGTCACCTGGAGCTTCAGCGAGAGGTTGTCGAACTTGGCCTTGCTTATCAGAGCCTTAGGGAAAGTATAGGTAAGGGATATCTCCTTCATGCGGATGAAGTCGCCCTTTGCCACCCTTGCACTCGAATAGTTGTAGGCATTGTAGCCAGTACGCAGCTCTGTGGAACCGTATACCTGATTGTCACGCGTACTTGCAATGACCGGCACATTGGTCGTGTTCTCGTCTCCAGACACCATCCAGCGGTTCTTGAACTCGTTGGACATGGCGTAGAAGTCGGAATACTCGGACTTGAAGATAGGATTGAGCCTTATCACATTGCCGAAACCGTAGGTCATGAAGACATTCAGACGGAAATTCTTCCATGTGAAGGTGTTCCCGAATCCTCCGGTATAGACAGGGTCGGTCGGGCCTTCATATTTGAGGGTCTTCATCAGTTCCTCATCCGTCGTCTGGAAGTCGATAGAAGTGTAGTTGGCCTTTGTTATGGTCTCGCCTCCGAGCTCGAATACAGGGAAACCTTCGGAATCAAGTCCTGCAAACGGTATAGAGAACAGGGAGTAAGGCGCATACCCCTCCAGATTGTATCCTGTACCTGCCACAAGATCCATGATGTTGGCATCTGTGGTAAGGTTGGTGATCTTCTGCTCGCTCCATGAGAATGTCAGGTCGGTGGTCCAGCGGAAATCCTTGGATTCTATGTTCCTCGTAGAGAGTGTGAACTCGACTCCGTTGGACTTCATGTCGGCGACGTTGGCATATTTCCATATCTCACCGCCGGCACCCATGGTATTGGTACGTCCGAGAAGGTCGAAGTTGTTCCTCCAGTAAGCGTCCAGTTCGAGGTTGATCCTGTTGTTGACGAAACCCGCACTCAGTCCGATGTTCAGCTCATGCTTTTTCTCGTATGTAAGGTCGCTGTTACCCAGCATGTTGATGGAGAGTCCGGTCTCCTTGTCGTCGGCTGAAGGACGGTACGGAGTATTGATACTCGTATAGATGGCAGTCGCGTTGGAAATCCAGTCAGGACCGGCATCCGCGGTAAGGGAATAGGACGCCTTGAGACTCAGGTGCGAGAGGGCTTTCGGATTGACATTCAGGAAGAAGTCCTCCTCATGCACGTTCCATGCGGCCCCCACGTTCCATGTAGGGAGCCAGCGGGCCGAACGGGCGCGTCCGAGCCGGTTGGTTCCTTCGTAACGGAATGTGCCGTTGAGAGAATAGCGCCCCTTGTAGGAATAGTTCAGCATGGCG
This sequence comes from uncultured Bacteroidales bacterium, assembly GCA_944322585.1. GTDB lineage: Bacteria > Bacteroidota > Bacteroidia > Bacteroidales > UBA932 > Cryptobacteroides. Next base: position 307,128 of record CALUPB010000001.1, read on the forward strand.
AAGAAGGCGGCAGTCTTGCGGACTGTGTTCTCGAGGGTGAAATAGTCCGAATTGTCCTCGGAAGCCTTCTTGAATGCCAGATAGTTGGAAAAGGCCTGCTCTCCCTTGTCATACTGCATGCCCCATCCGCGGAACCAGTCGTTGGAACGTCTTACCTGCGTGATCTCCATACCTCCATAAAGATGTATGAGATGCACGTCGTTGAAATCATGGTTCCAGGTGAGGGTGTTACGTATGGTGTAGCTCGGTGAGCGGTATTCCCTCTTCTCGAAGATACCTCCGTCAGGAAGGATGGTGACAGGCAGCTGGTTGAGCTGGTCCGGGTCGTCATACAGGAAAGGGTTGTTCTCCTGGATGACGGCATCCGACATCTCGCGGTAGGCCCTTGCCTGGTTGGACTGGTCCTTGATATGATGCTGCATAGAGGTCTGGTTGTAACGGAAGGATGCGAGGGAATTGAACTGCAGCCCCGGGATAATCTCCCATTTGAGCTCTCCCTGGAAGCGCAGGTCAGTCGCATTGATGTCCATATAGTTGTTTTCCAGCTCCTCGAAGATATTGAATGAAGTGTAGTTGCGCACATAGTACTCCTCAGGGTCCATGGTGCGGGAAGTGTTCATCGCGAAACTGAACGGGTTGATGTCAAAATCCCTGTTCACCTCGCCGAAAACGACATCCACATCCTGGCTGAGGGTACCCGGAGCCTCCTGCCGGCGATAGCTTCCGTTGGCAAGAAGGGTGAAGCTAAGGTTGTCGAGGATGTTGAAAGTAGTGTTGGCATTGAAAGTGTAACGCTCCACGGAACTCCTTTCGTACCAGCCCGGATCATCCATCACACTCAGGGAAATATAGGACGAAGCCTTCTCGCTTCCGAGAGACACGCTCACGGAATGGTTCATCATTATGGAGTTGCTGAAAAGAGCGTCGAACCAGTCGGTGTTGCGGTATTCCGCCTGACGGAGATATGCCGCCATTGCCGCATCCGTATAAGGCAGGCCGAACTGCCCGGTAGTCTCGTTGTAGGTGTTGATAAGTTCGTACATCTTACCGTACACACCGTATTCGTTGGCACGGACGGTCTCCGCCAGATTGAGGTATCCCTTGGAAGCAAGCTCCTGGTAGACACCCATCTGATCCTGGGAGTTCATCACGTTGTAGTCCCTGTAGGACGGTTTCAGACGCATGGTGAACTCTCCCGTATAGTTGATGCGGGCCGAGCCGGGACGGCCTTTCTTGGTAGTGATGACAATCACTCCGGCCATGGCCTTGGCTCCGTAGATGGAAGTCGCTGAACCGTCCTTGAGGATATTGATGCTCTCGATGTCGTCAGAGTTGAGACCGGCGATGGCAGAGCTGACCATGGTCACGGCATCTCCGGACGAAAGTTCGTCAGTGTTGACTTCAGTGACATCCTCGATGATGACACCGTCGACAACCCACAGAGGCTTTGAATTTCCGAGGATTGAAGTGGCACCGCGGACTCTGATTTTCGGAGCGGTACCGAATGTCGAGGAAACGTTCTGGACAGAGACTCCGGCTGCACGGCCTTCGAGAGAACGGCTGATGTCGGCAACTCCGCTGAGCACCATGTCTTCAGCCTCCAGCCTGTCCGACGCACCTGTGAAAAGGCGCTTGTCGATGTTTGTCATACCCGTTGAGACGACTGCGGCCTCAAGGGATTCCGAATCCGGCTCAAGGGAGATGTTCACCTCCGGAGCCACAGGAACTTCCTGTTCCTTATAACCGAGATAGGTTACATGCAATACCCCCCCCAGAGGAGCGGTCAAGGAGAATTTCCCGTCGACATCAGTGACGGCACCCACATTCTTCGCGCCTTTCAGCATGACTGCGGCGCCTATTGCGGGTTCGCCATTCTCATCGACAACACGCCCGCGGACATTGACTTCCTGCTCCTGAGCAAAAACACAGACAGCAAGCAACGCGCAGAAAACCGATAAGAAGATTTTTCTGACCATAGGCTAGTCAAAATTTAATTGTTAATAATATATAACACGTATGAAATCAGGTGAACCAACCGGTCACACATTCATCTAACCAATTAGCAAAGCTAAAAATATACAATGATAAATGCAAGAAAAAAATTCACAAAAAACGGCCTCCGTAACAATACAGAGGCCGTTTTTCAAAAATACATTCAAATATATAAGCAGATTTACAATTTCACTTACAATCCTTAAGAAATTTCGAATATTTTATTTCCTGAAATCATTTTCGGAGAATAACGAATTTACGAATTCTCTCTTATTGAACACTTTAAGATCATCGACACCCTCTCCGATGCCAATAAACTTGATTGGAATTCTGAACTGGTCCACAATTCCGATGACCACTCCACCTTTGGCCGAGCCGTCCAGCTTGGTGACGGCAAGCGCCGTCACATCCGTCGCCCTGGAAAACTCCTTTGCCTGCTGGAACGCATTCTGTCCGGTGGAACCGTCAAGGACTAAAAGCACTTCATGAGGAGCATCCGGAATGACCTTGCGCATCACATTGCGGATCTTGGTGAGTTCGTTCATCAGGTCGACCCTGTTGTGAAGCCTTCCCGCCGTATCTATGATGACCGCATCGGCTCCCCTGGCGACAGCGGAGCGTACCGTATCGTACGCCACCGAAGCGGGGTCTGCTCCCATGCCCTGTTTTACGATGTCGGCACCTGACCTTTCCGCCCATATGGTCAGCTGATCCACGGCGGCAGCACGGAAAGTGTCCGCTGCTCCGAGGACGACCTTTTTCCCTTGTGCCGCAAGGCGGCTGGCAAGCTTGCCGATAGTCGTGGTCTTGCCGACCCCGTTGACTCCCACTACAAGGATGACATATGGTTTCTTCGAGAAGTCGAACGGCATGACTTCGTCTTCGGAGGTCTCTCCCTCCCGTATATTCAACAGGGAAGCTATCTCCTCCCGGAGCATCCCTGTCAGTTCCTCGAGAGAAACATACCTGTCCCTCTCCACCCTGTCCTGCAGGGCATCAACTATCTTGAGAGTGGTATCCACCCCCATATCCGAAGCTATCAGAGCCTCCTCTATAGCATCAAGAAGGTCGTCATCGACCTTTGACTTGCCGACCACGACCCTCGAAAGACGCTCGAAGAAACTCCGTTTCGTCTTCGCTGTCCCTTTATCGAAAATTCCCAAATCCTATTTCTTTGCGAAGAAATCCTTTACCTTTTCGGTCTCGACAAGTTCCTCCTTGAATACATATGCACCTGTCTTTGGAGACTTGTCCATACGGATGCATTTCACCATGCTCTTTGCGCCTGACTTGGCACTGAAGGTTGCGACTGCTTTCTTTGCCATAACTCAATCCTTTTATTTGATCTCACGATGAACAGTCACCCTCTTGAGGTACGGATTGTACTTCTTGCGCTCAAGGCGTTCAGTCGTGTTCTTCTTGTTCTTGGTTGTGATATATCTTGATATACCCGGTACACCGCTCTCTCTCTGCTCGGTGCACTCAAGGATGACCTGCACCCTGTTACCTTTTGCTTTCTTTGCCATAACACTGAAAATTAGACAAGGTTAATATATCCTTTGCTCTGTGCTTCCTTCACGGCAGCATCCACTCCGAGCTTTTCGATGGTCTTCATGCCCTTGCAGGTCACCTTCAAGGTAATGAACCTCTGCTCTGCTTCAGACCAGAATTTCTTGGTCTTGAGGTTCAGGGCAAATATGCGCTTCGTACGCCTTTTGGAATGGGAGACATTGTTGCCCACCATCCTCTTTCTTCCTGTTATTTGACAAACCTTTGCCATTGTATATACTTTTTAATTATTTCAAATTATTTTTGCGGGCTGCAAATATCGCGTAAATATTTCTAAAAAACAAGTATCTACACGAATTTGAATATTCTGCGCCACCTGATATTGTCAGGGAAAGACCTGTTCCTGTCTACGGAGAACCATATCACGGACGGTTTGCCGACTATATGGTCTTCCGGCACAAAGCCCCAGTATCTCGAATCGAGGGAGTTGTGCCTGTTGTCCCCCATCATGAAGTAGTAATCCTGCCTGAAAGTATAGCTCGTCGCGACTTCACCGTTTATCAGGATATTCCCGTCCGCATCCACTTTCAGATCATTATGTTCATAATCCCTGATGATCCTTTCATAAAGCGGAAGGTTGTCCGTGTCAAGTCCTACGGTAACCCCTGCCTGCGGTATCCAGAGAGGTCCGAAATTGTCTCTGGTCCATCTGAAATTCTCCGAGAAAGGGAAAATCGTCAGATAGGAATCCGGATAGTCGGGCGGATATACATCGATATTCTCCTCGACCGAGACCACATTCGGAAAATTCCGGACCGTTTCAAGCATCTGCCGCGTCAGAGGCAATGCAGGATATCCGGGAAGACGGTCGCTGAACCCGCCGTTGTACCCGAGCTCACCGATATTGATACCGAGCCTGTCGAGATTTTTCGGATTGATCTTCTGACCGTTGGTAATTACAGTATACGAACTCTGTACTCCGTCCCATACTTCCTGCGGCTGTCCGTCGATATGGACCCTGCCGTCAATTATCCGGAGAGTATCCCCCGCAACTGCGACACACCTCTTTACGTAATGGTCTTTCTTGTCCATCGGACGGACCTTGACCGGACCGAAATTGCTGACGGCATAATCCCTTCCGGCAGTCCTGCACATGGTGTAGTAATCCTCGGCAGGCGCCTTGGCGAGGACTGTATCCCCGTTAGGAAATCCGAAAACCACGTAATCGCCGCGCTCCACATGTCCGAAACCGCGAAGCCTCCTGTACTTGTTCTGGATCAGCGTGGAGTAGGACTCCTTCCGCCCTCCGGGAAGCACATTGTGGGTAAACGGTACTGTCAGCGGAGTCTGCGGGACTCTCGGCCCGTATGCCAGTTTGCTAACGAAAAGATGGTCGCCGGTAAGCAACGAACTTTCCATGGACGATGAAGGAATCTTGAAAGCCTGGAAAAAGAAGATGTTGATGAATGTCACCACGACTACGGCGAATATTATCGCATCTACCCAGTCGAGTATCACATTCCTCTTTTCCCCCTCCTTGTACTCTTTCTTCCAGAACAGCCACTTCACTTTCCTGGTGATGTGGTGGTCGAAGATGACTACAAGTCCGAGGAGCCACCAGTAATTCCCGAGCCATATCACCCACAGCAGATAGAGCAAGGCCCAGAATCCGAACCTCACCCATCTGTTATGATATAACTCCTTCAGATCCATCTGCGGAAACTATTTCACTGAATTGATGATAGCCTCGAATGCTGCCGGGTTGTTCATCGCGAGGTCAGCAAGAACCTTACGGTTCAGTCCGATATTGTTCTTTGCTATCCTGCCCATGAACTGGGAATAGGTCATACCGTACTGGCGGGCAGCTGCATTGATACGCTGTATCCACAGAGCACGGAATGTGCGCTTCTTGGCTTTACGGTCACGGTAGGCATAAGTCAGACCTTTCTCATAGGTGTTCTTTGCCACCGTCCATACGTTACGTCTTGCGAGAAAATAACCGCGGGTTCTCTTGAGAATCTTCTTGCGGCGTGCCCTTGAGGCAACTGAATTAACCGATCTTGGCATAAATTTAACTTTTTGCCGGAGGCAGTGTCCTTGACGGATCTTTCAACTGCTTGTCCGAATTCTACTTAATGTTACTTTTGTCAGATAGCAAGCAAAGCCTTTACCCTCTTCGCATCGGCTCTGTCAACCAATCCGATGTGAGTCAGATTCCTTTTCTGCTTCTTTGTCTTCTTGGTGAGGATGTGGCTCTTGTAAGCGTGCTTCCTCCTGATTTTTCCCGTTCCGGTAAGCGTGAAACGCTTTTTCGAACCGGAGTTGGTCTTCAATTTAGGCATAGTTAAATCTTTTGACTGTTAATTAATATATGTATCCGTAATCACGACGGACTTATTTCTTTTTCGGCAGAGGGGCTATCATCATTATCATCCTCTTCCCCTCTAATTTCGGCATCTGCTCCGCCCTTCCGTATTCCTCGAGTTCGACCGCAAACCTCAACAGCAGCTTCTCGCCCTGCTCGGAATAGATGATGGATCTTCCCTTGAAAAAGACGGAAGCCTTCACTTTCGAGCCCTCCTGCAGGAACTCCATCGCATGCTTGAGCTTGAACTGGAAGTCATGCTCATCGGTGTTCGGTCCGAAGCGGATCTCCTTGATGACAACCTTGGCGGAATTGGACTTCATCTCCTTGGCTTTCTTCTTCTGCTGGTAGAGATATTTCTGATAGTCCATTATCCTGCACACGGGAGGATCCGCCTTGGCGGTTATCTCCACAAGATCAAGCCCCAGTTCATCGGCCATATGCATGGCCTGCCCGATAGAGTAAATACCCTGCTCCTCAATATTGTCTCCGACCAAACGGACTTTGGATGCAGTGATTTCCCTGTTTATTCTCAATCCGCCCTCGTCTTTCCTGTGCTGACTCGGACGACCGCCCTGCTGATTAGGTCTCGGACCGTTGAAGCGGGGACCGGATGGTTTGAATGGTGCTGCGATAGCGTTGTCCTCCCAAGTTTTAAGTTTATCACATATATAGACGGCCGGTCACGAAAGCTGTGCCGCGACCTCCGCCTGCACTTTCCCGATGAATTTCTCCACAGGCATCGCTCCCTCGTCCTGTCCGCCCTGACGGCGAACCGCCACTGCCCCTTCGGACATTTCCTTCTCCCCTACGACAACGATATACGGCACCCGCTTCAATTCATTCTCCCTTATTCTCTTGCCGATTGTCTCGTTCCTGTCATCTATGGAGGCGCGAATATCGGAATTATTCATCAAATCACAAACTTTTTTTGCATAATCAGCGAATTTTTCGCTGACTGGCAACACGATAACCTGCTCCGGAGTGAGCCAGAGAGGGAGTTTGCCGCCGGTATGCTCGAGAAGGACCGCGACGAACCTTTCGAGAGAGCCGAAAGGAGCCCTGTGGATCATCACAGGACGGTGCTTCTGTCCGTCGCTTCCGACATATTCCAGTTCGAAACGCTCCGGAAGGTTGTAGTCCACCTGAATGGTACCGAGCTGCCACTTCCTTCCGATGGCATCCTTGACCATGAAGTCGAGCTTAGGTCCGTAGAATGCGGCCTCTCCGTATTCAACCACAGTCTTGAGTCCTTTTTCTGCCGCTGCGTCTATGATTGCCTGCTCGGCTTTCTCCCAGTTCTCGTCGGAACCTATGTATTTCTCTCTGTGTACAGGGTCACGCAATGACACCTGGGCGATATATTCATTGAAATCCAAGGTTTTGAACACATACAGGATAATGTCTATAACCTTGCAGAATTCCTCTTTCAGCTGATCCGGACGGCAGAAAAGATGAGCATCATCCTGTGTGAAGCAGCGCACCCTCGTAAGCCCGTGAAGCTCGCCGCTCTGCTCATAACGGTAGACCGTACCGAATTCCGCGAACCTCAAAGGCAGATCTTTGTAGGAACGCGGCTTGGACCTGTATATCTCACAGTGGTGAGGGCAGTTCATCGGCTTGAGCAGATACTCCTCGCCTTCCTGAGGCGTATGTATCGGCTGGAATGAATCCTTCCCGTATTTCGCATAGTGTCCGGAGGTCACATAAAGCTCCTTGTTGCCGATATGAGGGGTAATGACCGGGAGATAGCCGTAGGACTTCTGGACCTTCTTCAGGAAATTCTCCAGCCTCTCGCGAAGGGCGGCTCCCTTAGGCAGCCAAAGAGGCAGCCCCTGCCCTACCCTCTGGGAGAAAGTGAAGAGTTCCATTTCCTTGCCGAGCTTGCGGTGATCCCTCTTCTTGGCTTCCTCCATCAGTCTGAGGTATTCGTCAAGCATGGATTTCTTCGGGAAGGTTATGCCATATATACGGGTAAGCATCTGGCGCTTCTCGTCTCCTCTCCAGTATGCACCTGCAATGGAAGTCAGCTTGACCGCCTTTATGACGGACGTATCCCTCAGATGCGGCCCGCGGCACAGGTCGGTGAAATGTCCGTTCGTATAGAAAGTGATGGTCCCGTCCTGAAGTTCGCCTATGAGCTCGCACTTGTACTCGTCGCCTTTCTCTCCGAATGTCTTCATCGCTTCATCCTTGGACACTTCCCTGCGGACGAAACGCTCGTTCTGACGTGCAAGCTCCATCATCTTGTCTTCCACTGCCTTCAGGTCGGCCTCCGTAATCTGTCTGTCTCCGAAATCCACGTCATAGTAGAAACCGTTCTCGATAGCAGGCCCTATACCGAACTTCACTCCGGGATAGAGGGCTTCGAGCGCCTCCGCCATAAGGTGCGATGAAGAATGCCAGAATACTTTCTTCGCTTCGTCATCCTCCCATTTGTGGAGCCGGACGGACGCGTCCACGTTTATGGGACGGTCGAGGTCGTATATCGTGTCCTTTCCTGTAGGGTCATCCTTTGTCACGACTGTAGCCGCAAGCACTTCAGCGGCAAGTCTCGGACTGATACCCTGAGCTATCTCATAGGCAGTGACTCCTTTCTCGAAAGCCTTCACGCTGCCGTCAGGAAATGTAATGTCAATCATATCCAACATATTTATCGAAATCTCATATATTTATCGAACCAGTCGGCAAAGGTATGAAAATTTTTCTATCTTTGCAGAGCCAAAACCTATAAATATGGATAAAAATTTGTCGAGAGGGATTCTGTGGAACAAGGCGGCAGCAGCCGGACTGGCTTTGGGGGCGGTTTCTTCGGCATACATGTTCATCACCCAATATCTGTCCTCGCTCGGGACATCCCTGTGGATCTCCGGCACGAATCTTATTCTATGGAGCATAAAGCTCATCGGCTGCGTATGGCTGATGATGTTCTTCATGAAAAGATTCTCCGCTGAATTCAATGAAGCCGACAATTCCGTCACATTCAGGTTCGGCACGGCCACGGCTCTCTGCTCGGCACTGATATATGCAGCGGTAACATTAGCAAATGTACTGATAATCAATCCAGACCTTATTTCACAGCAGTTGGACGCAGCCATGAAAATCTACGGGTCAGCCCTTGACAGCAATTCATTGGCTGCGATGGACACCGTGGAGGCCATCATGCCCCAGGTGATGTTTTTCTCCAATCTGGCATACTGTTTCCTTTACGGCACCGTACTGTCGGCAATACTGTCCCGCAACATCCCGCCTCGGGATCCGTTTGCCGGAAGGCAGGGAAATGCCACGGAACGGGAAAACAGTGCAGAATAAATCCGGATAACTATGGTACAGGAATCTTACGGCAAGGACATATCCATAATTTTCTCCATCTATAACGAAGAGGAATCGCTGAGGGAACTCGTCAGCCGGACAGAAAAAGTCATGAAAGACAACCGGTACAGCTACGAACTGATAATGGTGGACGACGGGAGCAGGGACGGTTCATGGGAGACAATCCGGGAACTTTCGGCCCGGGACGGCAATATCCGGGGGATATCATTCCGGCGCAACTACGGAAAGTCGGCTGCCCTGTACTGCGGATTCAGGGCGGCGACAGGCAGGGTCGTGGTCACAATGGATGCGGATCTGCAGGATTCTCCCGAAGAAATCCCGGAAATGTACCGGATGATTACGGAAGACGGATACGACATCGTGTCAGGATGGAAGCAGCACCGACAGGACAACCGCATCACCAAGAATCTGCCTTCCAAGCTCTACAATGCTACCGCCCGCATGATAACCGGCATCCGGCTGCACGACATGAACTGCGGTCTCAAGGCCTACCGCAACGAAGTGGTCAAGAATATCGAAGTCTACGGAGAAATGCACAGATACATACCGTATCTTGCGAAGAATGCCGGCTTCGACAGGATTACCGAAAAGCCGGTACACCACCGGAAACGCAAATACGGCAAGAGCAAATTCGGGATGGAAAGGTTCGTCAACGGCTTTCTCGATCTCCTGTCCCTGTGGTTTCTCAGCACGTTCGGCAAGAAACCGATGCATTTTTTCGGGTTCACCGGACTTCTCACCTTTCTTATAGGCGGAATACTGGCAGTCTGGATCATTATAGAAAAATTGGTCCAGCAGTCGCACGGCATCCCGTACAGGGCCGTAACGGAGCAGCCGATGTTCTATCTTGCCCTCGTGGCACTCGTCATAGGCGTGCTGCTGTTCCTTGCCGGGTTCCTCGGAGAGATGATTTCCCGCAGCAGCTCCGACCGCAACCATTACAATATAAGGGAAGAAATCTGATGTAACAAAAATTTAACAATTATGTAATAGGGTGCAAACATCCCGTTGATACTTTTGCAGTCCACCATATGGATTATTTTTATGGATTACGTTTATTTAGGCTTTGTAATTTTCCTGTTCATCCTGGCAATTTCTGACCTGTGGGTGGGAGTAAGCAACGATGCGGTCAATTTCCTCAATTCCGCAATCGGTTCCAAGGCGGCCCGGTTCCGCACCATCATCATCGTGGCGGCAATAGGCGTCTTCTGCGGGGCGATCCTGAGCAACGGCATGATGGACATCGCAAGGCACGGTATTTTCCGGCCAGAGCAGTTCAGTTTCCAGGAACTGATGTACATCTTCCTGGCTGTCATGGTCACGGACATCATTCTTCTGGATGTGTTCAATTCTCTCGGTCTGCCTACGTCCACGACCGTATCGATGGTCTTCGAGCTTCTCGGAGCGACATTTGCCATGGCCATGCTGAAGATGGCATCCGCCGACGACGGAATGGGATTTGCCGACTACATGAATACGGAAAAGGCACTTTCCGTGATAATGGCGATTTTCGTTTCAGTCGCAATAGCTTTCGTGTTCGGTTTCCTTATACAGTATCTTACCAGACTCCTGTTTTCGTTCGGATTCAAAAAGAACCTTAAATGGAAAATCGGCATATTCGGAGGCATAGCCCTGACCGCTATCGTATATTTCATGCTCATCAAAGGAGTGAAAGACCTCTCTTTCATGACCGATGAGGCAAAGGCATGGGTGCACGACAACACCGGGCTGCTCCTGCTCGCGTGCTTCGCCGTATTCACGATCCTGATGCAGGTGCTGTATTTCTGCAAGGTCAATGTATTCAAGGTCATCGTACTTGTCGGGACATTCTCCCTCGCCACGGCATTCGCGGGAAATGACCTCGTGAACTTCATCGGAGTGCCGCTCGCCGGATATTCTTCATACGTGGACTATATGTCTGCAGGCGGAGGGAACCCGACCGGACATATGATGGGAGCCCTGAACGGGCCTGCCTCGACTCCGATAATATTCCTTTTCTGCGCCGGAGTGGTGATGGTAATCGCACTCGCCACATCCAAGAAAGCCCACAATGTCACGAAGACGGAAATCGGGCTGTCGAGGCAGGAAGAGGGAGACGAGATGTTCGGGTCTTCAAGGGTCGCAAGAAGTCTTGTGAGATGGAGCAACCTCACTGCGAGCAAGATAGTGGAGATAACACCTGTAAAGGTCCGCAACTGGATAGACAGCCGTTTCGACGAGACTCAGATAGACAAGGCAGACGGAGCCGCATACGACCTTGTCAGGGCTTCCGTGAACCTCATGGTAGCTTCGATGCTCATCGCCCTCGGCACCTCTCTGAAACTGCCTCTCTCGACCACATACATAACATTCATGGTGGCCATGTCCACCTCGCTGGCAGACCGCGCATGGAGCCGTGAGAGTGCCGTATTCCGCGTCACCGGTATGCTTTCAGTGATAGGAGGCTGGTTCGTGACGGCAGGAGTCGCATTCGCAGGAGCATTCATCCTTGCCCTGATAATGCATTTCGGGGGGACAATAGTGACTGTCATCCTGGTAGTGGCCGGACTTGCTGCTCTGATACACAGCAATGTGACATACAAGATGAAGGACGACGGCAACGGAAGCGACAAGGCATTCAATGCAATCGTCTCAAGCAGGGACAACAGTGAAATCTGGTCGATGTTCAGCAAATATGTCGCAGCCCATGAGGCCGATTTCCTCACAAGACTCGCAAACAGGTATCTGAGGGTCACCAACGGCCTCTTTACCGAAAATGTCAAGGTGCTGCGCAGGACCGCCAACGAACTCCGGCAGGAAAAGACCACCCTGAAAAACATGAGAAGGAAGGAAACCATCTGCCTCAGGCATGTGGACACGGAGACTTCCATGACCAAAAGCGCGTGGTTCCACATGATATTCAACAACATGGAGCAGATGTACTATTCCTTGAGAAGGATCTGCGAACCGGCATACGAACATGTGGACAACCACTTCTCACCGATACCCCAGAACTACGTGGACGAATTCTGCGTCAGCCGCGACAAGTTGAAGGATGTCATAGACGGCATGGCTTCCGCCTGTGCCGAGGGAAGGTTCAATGACCTGAGGAACTATGACTATACCCTACCTGCTCTCCAGACCGAATTTTCAGATCTGCGGAAATCCCTTATGGAGGATATCCGGAAAGAGAACATGAACATTACCGTAGCCTATCTGTATCTCAATCTGATACAGGAATCCGAACAACTCGCGATCGAGCTTACGCAGATGTCGCGTGCCGCACGCAAGTTCCAGCTCGGATAAGATACAGCTGTCCCCTGCATCCGGTCCTCCCCACTTCGTGGGTCCCCTCCCTGTTCGGGAGCCAACGCTGATGCAGGGGACAGCTGCATCATGACGGCTACTGTGCTTCCTGTTCACTTCCGATACCGGAATTGGTCTGACGATAGGCCTTGGGGGTAGTGCCGTAACGGGCGGAAAAATTGCAGAAGAAAGTGCCGCGGTTAGCGAACCCGCACCTGTCGATAATCTGGTCCACAGACAGACTTGAAGTCGTAAGCAACCGGGCCGCATAACGGATACGGTATTCCTTTATTATATTGGACGGGGTGACAGTGAGCAGCCCGTCCAATCTGTAATACAGGTTCCTGAGGCTCATTCCCATCTTACCGGCTATGCCGGATGTCGTAATCCCCGCATCGGAAATATTTTCGTTGATAATCCGGAACAGCCTGTCCATGAACTCCTCTCGCCACATCCGGCATTTAGAAACTGTTTCTTAAATGCCTGCGCAGACTCATCGTCATACGGAAATTTTATATTATATTTGAAAATACAACATAGAGGGCGGCTAAAAAGGCAGGATTTCAAGGCTTGCATAACGCAGGCATACCCTTTTAGCCGCCCCAAAACAGACAAAGACAGAAATGAAACACAGACTGATTGCAACAATCACGCTCTCATCCATGGCTGTAATCGGCCCGTCCGTACATGCCCAGGAATATGTATCGCAGAGACCTGCCGAGCAGGACAGGCTCTTCAGGTCGGAAGCCGTCGAAAACAAGATTATCGAAGTCCAGGGACTTCTGTCCAATCCACGGCTCGCATGGATGTTCGCCAACTGCTTCCCGAACACACTCGATACCACAGTCCACTACAGGACCAACGAGGACGGCAGTCCGGATACATTCGTCTACACCGGTGACATCCACGCCATGTGGCTCCGGGACTCCGGAGCACAGGTATGGCCCTATGTACAGCTTGCGGGGGAAGACGAAGGACTGCGCAAGATGATTGCAGGCGTCATCACACGGCAGTTCAAGCTCATCAATATCGACCCTTATGCCAATGCATTCAATGACGGCCCGACAGGAGGGGAATGGATGTCCGATATCACGGAAATGGATCCGAACGTACATGAAAGGAAATGGGAGATTGACTCGCACTGCTACCCTCTCCGCCTGGCATATGAATACTGGAAAAAGACTGGTGACACGTCCGTTTTCGACAAGGACTGGCTCGACGCCATCCGGAATATTCTCAAAACCATGAGAGAGCAGCAGCGCAAGGACGGTCCGGGACCATATTCATTCATGAGGGAGACTACCCGCCAGCTCGACACCAAATGCTGCGGCGGATACGGCAACCCGGTAAATCCCGTAGGTCTGATCGTATCTTCCTTCAGACCGTCCGACGATGCCACCACCTTCGATTTCCTCGTACCTTCCAACTTCTTTGCCGTCACATCGCTCAGAAAAGCGGCTGAAATCCTGGAAACAGTAAACGACGAGAAAGCCATCGCAAAAGAATGCCGGGACCTGGCATCCGAAGTGGAAAACGCACTGATGGAATATGCAATAGTAGAGCATCCGGAATACGGGAAAATCTATGCATTCGAAGTCGACGGCTTCGGGAATGCCTACCTGATGGACGACTCCAACGCCCCGAGCCTGCTCTCCATGGCATATCTCGGTGACGTCAGCATAGATGACCCTGTCTATCAGAACACGCGCAGGTTCGTCTGGAGCGAGGACAACCCTTATTTCTTCAAAGGAACAGCCGGTGAAGGCATCGGAGGGCCGCATGTCGGCTACGATATGATCTGGCCCATGAGTATAATGATGAAAGCCTTCACATCCACGGATGACAAGGAAATAAAATGGTGCATAGAGACCCTGATGTCAACAGATGCCGGTACCGGTTTCATGCACGAGTCATTCCACAAGGACAATCCGGCGAACTTTACCCGTGCGTGGTTCGCCTGGCAGAACACTCTTTTCGGGGAACTCATCCTCAAATTGATCGATGACGGGAAACTCGACCTGCTGAACAGCATTACCATAAGATAGGACTCCCGAGGTCGACCCAAAAGGGTCAACCTCCAATTTAAACAATACAGCACTATGGCAAATAACCTTATCTCAAAGACTGCCGGAATTCTGACGGCAGCACTCGTATCCCTGACGGCGGCAGGTGCAGGCAATTCTTCTGCAATTCCGCGTCCGGAATATCCGAGGCCTCAGTTCGAGAGGCAGGAATGGATAAACCTCAATGGTCAGTGGAGCTACACATTCGATTTCTCCCGTTCGGGCATGGACAGGGAACTGTTTCGCAGCGAAGGCTTCGACGCCTCCATCACGGTACCGTTCGCCCCTCAGAGCGAACTTTCCGGTGTGGGCTACACCGACTTCATCCCGGAGATGTGGTACCACCGTACACTGGATATTCCGTCAGAATGGGCAGGTGACAGGATTATCCTGCATTTCGGAGCGGTTGACTACATCGCATCGGTATATATCGACGGCCGGATTGCCGGAAGGCACTGGGGCGGTTCATCCTCATTCGCCATTGACATTACAAGACTTGTGACAGCAGGAAAGACCCACAATCTTGTTGTCCGGGTAGAAGACGACGAACGCAGCGGAGAATATGCAAAGGGGAAACAGAGCGAACGTCACGACTCGTACGGATGCCTTTACACCCGCACGACAGGCATCTGGCAGACAGTGTGGATGGAAGCTGTCCCGAAGACCGGACTCAAGGATGTCTACATTGTACCGGACCTTGACCAGAAGCGTTTCGTATTCAGGCCTGAATACTATGCGGTCGAAGCCGGACAGCAGCTCCGCATCAGGGTCATAGACAACGGAAAGACCGTAAGCGAGAAGACTGTTCCTGCCACAGCACAGAGCCAGGCCGAACTGCCGTTGAAAAAGATAAAGACATGGTCTCCTGAAACACCTTTCCTTTATGACGTAGAATACGATGTACTGTCTGCCGACGGAGAAGTCATAGACCATGTAAAGGCATATGCAGGCATGAGAAAGGTGCAGATCATCGGCAACAGGATATATCTCAACGATGAACCGGTCTATCTCCGCCTTGTCCTCGACCAGGGATTTTATCCGGACGGTATCTGGACCGCCCCTACCGACGAAGCCCTGAAGCACGACATAGAACTTTCAATGGCGGCAGGCTTCAACGGTGCACGGCTTCACCAGAAAGTATTCGAACCGCGTTTCCACTATTGGGCCGACAGGCTCGGCTACCTCACATGGGGGGAATCGGCAAGTTGGGGAGCGAACATCAACCTCACTGGAAGCGCACGCAACTTCCTGACAGAATGGGAAGAGACCGTAATCCGCGACAGGAACCACCCGTCCATAATCATATGGACACCATTCAACGAGACCTGGGAACATCCGGACAACAGGGAAGCGGCCCGTGAAGCATGCCGTTTCGTGGAGGACGTCTATGAACTCACCAAGAACCTGGACTACAGACCATGCCACGACGTAAGCGGCAACTACCATGTCATGACCGACATATTTTCCGTACACCAGTACATGCAGGATCCGGCCCAGCTCAGGGAATGGCTCGCTCCTGTGGACGGAAAGGTAAGACAGCACGACCTTGCCAACCGTGAAGTCGAATATGACGGCCAGCCTTATCTCGTGGATGAGTACGGCGGCATCAAATGGGTCGTCGGACAGGAGTTCTCTGAAATCTCATGGGGATACGGTGATGCCCCGAAGACTCTGGAAGAGTTCTATGCACGTCTCGAAGCCCTGACGGATGTAATCCTTTCCTTCGACCATATCTGCGGATACTGCTACACCCAGCTCACAGACGTGGAACAGGAGCAGAACGGTATCTACAACTACGACCGCAGCGCCAAGTTCGACATGGACCGCATCCGTACCGTATTCTCAAAAGTCCCTGAAGGTTTCAAATAAGATTATATATGAAAAGATTTGTCTGTCTGATTGCCGCCGCCATTGCAGCGGCGGCAATCAGTTCCGAAGCGAAAACCCTCAAAGTACTCTATTGGAACATCCAGAACGGAATGTGGTGCGGCCAGTACGACAACTACGACTCGTTCGTAGGCTGGGTCTCCGCACAGGAGCCCGACATCTGCATATGGTGCGAAGGACAGACCATATACTACACGGGAACATACGATGCAATGAAGAAAGATGAGAGGTACCTTGTCGGGAACTGGGACGAGCTCGCCTCACGGTACGGGCACAAGTACATATATGTCGGAGGACACAGGGACAACTATCCTCAGGTCATCACGTCCCGTTACCCCATAACAAATGTAGAACGGATTATAGGAGATGAGAGCCAGACTGTATCTCACGGAGCGGGATGGGCTACGATAGAGGTTGACGGAAATGTCATCAATATCGTTACAGTCCACACCTGGCCGCAGAAATACTCGTTTACCGCCGCATCCGGGAGCAAAGAAGAACGCGAAGCAAGCGCCAAGGCTTTCGAGGGTGAATTCTGGAGAAAAGCAGAGGTGGAACATGTCTGTAAGAACACAATACTGACTGCTCCTGATGCAGCTGGAGAGCTATGGCTTATGGCAGGAGACTTCAATTCAGTATCGAGGTTAGACAACCGTACATACGGATTCGCGGCCGATGACCCGAGACTTTTGACGCATGACTACATACTGGAAAACACACCGTACATAGATATTGTATGGAAACAGAATTCCGATACATTCTGTCCGTCAACTGCATGGGGGAAAAGAATAGACTTCGTTTACTGCACTCCGGCACTCGATGAGAAATGTACCGAAGCCAGAATAATAAATGACGAATACACTCATCAGGAAAAGGACAGCAACGTAAGTTCTTTCTATTCTCCGTCAGACCACCTGCCTGTTATAGCTATATTCGAACTGTAAACAAAACATCCCGGAAGGATCGCTCCTCCCGGGATGTCAAAGACCGGCAGTGACCTACTCTCCCACCCCTCTCGG
>CALUPB010000002.1 GCA_944322585.1 uncultured Bacteroidales bacterium
TCTGTCAAAAGGGTGCAGACCTGGAACGGTGAGAGGCCACTGAGAGTGCTCTGGCAGGGGCAGGTGTGCCAGGTCTGACAAAACTGCGCAGACCTGGAACGGAGAGGAGCCACAGAGAGCGCTCTGGAGCGCAGGATTAAGGATCCGATAGCTGTTCAATGTCCCATCACTATCTTGAAGACCATTTCACGATCCAATGATAACACTCTGGCAATCTGCCCTGGAGTAGCCTTATATTTCCTTTTCAATACCCCTATCAGTCTGATTCGGTCTTTCTCCCCTATGTCATTGATATTTTCCCCGAACCAGTCTTGAGACAGCTTCGAGACCACCTTTAATAATTTCAGATCCGGAATTGAGGTATTGTCGGAATACGTCAATTCATACTCCATTGCATAATAATTGACTTTCGCAATATATCGGGACATGTTTTCCCTTGAATTGTCAAATATCTGCTCTATGAGACTGGTCTTCACAAATGATCCCGGAAAAACATGTCCGTCTTCAGACAACAAGATTCCACTGTCTGCAATATCAGCATGTGTCTTGAGCAAATTTTTCAAGACCCGCCTTGAAAAAGATGAAAGCGGGCGGAATGCAATCCCCTTTTGAGCAGAATCTTGTCCGAAATAGCAGGCATAACTTGACCATCGGTAACAGTCAGCATTCTTTGCCGCCCTTGCTTCTATGGGATTGCGAAGAAGATAGGCTACACAATTTTTCAAATATGATACAGAATCTATCTTCTTTATTGAAATTCCGACCCGCCTCAAAATCCCGGAAACAGAGTACTTATTCCTGCAATGCATGGAATAAGATCTTTTAAATCTTGAAATAAACCCGGCAACATCAGACAAGTTGGACGCAGAAACGATAAAATGGACATGATTTGACATCAGGCAATATGCGTAAATGCTTATTCCACAACAATAAGCTGCTATTGCAGTTATGTCAAGCGCCGTCTTGAAATCTTCATCATTCTGAAAAAGCAGTCCTGATTCTTTACCTTTGGAACATACATGAAACAATTTCAGTTCCTCGCCTTCCTCCGGTATCTGCTCCGGCTGCATACATTCCCATGAATACGATAATTTTTCCTTTTCTGCGCGAATAGGATTTTGCTCTGCAGAAAGAAAGGCATTGACAAAATCTTTCCGGTTCATCTTTTCCCTCATTAATAATATCTACTCCCGCCATCGCCTCACGGAATTGTTTCTGTCTCTCTCCTTCCGATTGCAATTAACGAATAATTATCCGTTTTCACAAATTTTTCTGTTCTGTTTAAAATCTTCAAAAAGTGAACGGCAATGCTGCCTGCACAAATAAGTAACCGCACTTTCACTTCGTCGGGTTTGACTGAAATGAAAGTGCGGAAATGCTCTCAAACAATCTTCGATAACAAAGATTGAACAATCAGGACGGTGTGACATCAACGGTCACTACTGCAAGAAGCTGTTTTGATTTTTGTCATTATAAATTTTATGAGGTATTTTCAGATTGGCCGACCTTTCTTTTTGAAAAGGATAGCTGTAGCTATCTGACTGAAAAAGAAGGGACGGGCAGGCCGGAAAGAACCATACAGAATTTTTGAAAAATTCAAAACAGCTTCTAAGAATGTCAATTACTGTTCGTCAGGACCGAGAGTCTTGAAATACTTATGAATACCCTTCATCCGGAATGAACCTGTCATAAATGCCGCACCCAACAGCAGCATGGATATACCCGTAAGTACGACAACAGCCCCTACCCCGACACTGAAAGGGTTAATGAGCACAAAGACTGAAAGCAACAGCAGGATTACTCCCATGGCTATTGACCAGCCTGCGCCCGGCACCCTGAATGCCTGCAAGTCACTTCCGAAACCTATTATCATGAAACTGTGATAGAGCATATAGACTCCGAGCATTATCGGAAGCAGCACAAGTGTTATCCCTGGATAACAGCACAAGAGTATACCGAGCAGAAGATCAAATATACCGCCTACAATGGAATAGCCGCGCATTGCAAAATAGTTGCGGCTTGTACTTGCGATTACCAGTTCCACTATACCCGTTACAAGCATCAGAATACCGAACATTAAACTGAGAGTCAGATAACTCTCGACGGGATTGCATAAAACGACCACTCCTCCTGCAACGAGGAGAATGCCTGCAATAAGCAGCATCCACCAATGCTTTATAATCCTACCCGCCTTTGATGTAATCTTTTCAATAATCGTTTCCATAAATACTGAACTTTTGGATTTCACATTTTCCGGACGGAATTCCGCTTCCTGCCGGAACCGTCACATTTATTGATATACATTGCAAATGACAGGCAAAAACATCATTTCTGCCAATTGTCGTGGGTGCAGCAGAAATAATGGCAGCCCGTGCAGCCAGAATGGCAGGAAATTATATCGGAAAGCAGCCGGGCCTTGGTGAATGGAGGATGAGGGGGAACAGGGAGAGGCCGTGGAGAGCGCTCTGGCAGGGGTGGGTGTGCCAGGTCTGTCAAAATCGTGCAGACCTGGAACGGTGAGGGGACGCAGAGAGTGCTCTGGCAAGGGTCAGTGTGCCAGGTCTGTCAAAATCGTGCAGACCTGGAACGGAGAATAGGATATAGTTGATAGTGGCGGGGGGACACTATGGGAGGTGGCGGCGACGGGACAGGGATGGTGTGGCAGGACGAAACGAAGGTGAGAGCGAAGAAAGGACGGTGGCAACAGAACAAGACAGGCGACGCAACAGGACGAAGCAAAAGCAAATCGGAGAAAGGCGGGTGTGCAGGGCAAAAGATGGTGCGGCAGGACGGGAATGGCGTGACAGGATGAGAGATGGTGCGGCAGGACATGTCGTGACAGAGCAGGAGATGGTGTGGCAGGACGAAAATGGCGTGACAGGACGGGAATAGAGCGACAGGACAGGGATGGTGTGGCAGGACGAAACGAAGGTGAGAGCGAAGAAAGGAAGGTGAGAGCGAAGAAAGGAAGGTGGCGACAGAACAAGACAGGCGACGGCAACAGGACGAAGCAAAAGCAAATCGGAGAAAGGCGGGTGTGCAGGGCAAGAGATGGTGCGGCAGGACGGAAATGGTGTGGCAGGACGGGAGATAGCGTGACAGGGCAGGAGATGGTGCAGCAGGACGGGAATGGCGTGTCAGGGCAGGAGATGGCGGTCAGGACGAGAGATGGCGTGTCAGGGAAGGACAAAAAACGCACTCCCGGCAAAGGCTGCGCAGGAGTGCGTAATTAAGAAGAATACTACAATTCAAATGTTTGTCGGCTGCGGCTGGACACTACCTTGTATACCACATACTTGCATGAGTTCCGGATCGGTGGACGACGCATATCCGGGTGGATGGCTATGAGATACGGTATTTGTACATCAGGCGGACAGGGCGGTCGCAGATGCCTTCGTACGATTTCTGAAGGGTCTGGGTCGCGATGTCGTAGACGTAGACACTGCCTTTCTTCTCGGAAGCCCGGGACGGATTGTAGGTCGCGATGTAGAGAAGGGTCTCGGACTCGGTGTCATCCGGATTATATGTATAATTCGTAGTCATATCGCAGATTTCTTCTCCCTCAGGAAGTCGGATCACTGGAGAAGAAGCCGGAGCTGTCGTCAGCCCCCAACGATAAACAGCATTATCAAAAGTATAATACACATCCTGAGAATTTTTTGAATTCACCATGATTGAATTCTCATCCATTTTCAAGTTTTCTATATCAAATGCAATGTTATCATTGTATATAGATGCACTTTTAAATTCAGAACCAACTCTCCTTACTTCATAATGTGTAGGGTCTGCTTTAGAGCGGAAAAGGATATATGTCTTACTCTGCATTCTTGCTGATGCTAAATTCACAATTGTATAGCCATCCAATGCCCAAGAATACTCTTTTGCATTTAACAACCTGAATATATTGTCTGCATTATAATTCACACCCACTCGGTTGATCTTTCCTGTCGCGTTTGTGCTAAATACAAGGGTTTTCATTCTTTCTGCTTCGCCATAATCCTTAGTAAAATTCATTTTACCAATAAAATCCCCTTGCATATCATATCTATATACAGATTTATCCCCTCCTCGAAGATAACCGTAATATGCCACCGCACTGGAAACAAGACCTGAAATATTTTCACAATATGTACCAAATTCAGGTTTCATGGAATTTATAAGATACAATTCCAATGTTTTAGGATCCAATTTGAATATTCTGCCTTGGTCATCATTAGTCGATATTAGGAATTGAGAATATGTGATACCTTTCATCTCATACGAAGACATGAACATATCAGTCACATTCTGCAATGCAATTGCATTAGGATTTATAGTTGAATATATATCATCAAATATCTCTTGAGCCTCGGAAGTTATTTCATCTTCAGTGCGTTTCTTGATGAAAGTCAAGGCTCCGTTGCCGGCATCGTCATTGTTCAATATCAGAAGCCCTTCATCCACCCCGGAATTGACATTGAGGGTAAAGTATTTGAACTCAATGCTCTCCCCGTTATCGACCTTGAGCCGGAGGATATACTGGCCGATACGGGTAAAAGTATATTGAATATCAGGCTTGTCGGAGATGACCTCCATACTCTGCATATCATATTCGGAAGTGGCGGACGTAGTCTTTTTCGGACCATAGGCCCATTCGTATGTAACCGGAAGCTCACTTGTAACCTCTAACCTGTCATATACCAGTTCTTCGCCGGTCATGACATCGATGGTAGAGGAAACATCGTTGAAAGTTATCGGAGACAGTTCGGCATACTGCTCATCCTCAAGGGAATAGCAGGCGACCGCCATAGGAACAGCCAGCGCTGCACATAATATTTTGGAAACTGTGTTTTTCATAAATAAATATTATCTAAGCATTGATAACGGATTTGCCCAATACTCTCCTGAAGTTCCTCTGTCCGCGAAGTTTTCTTTTTTCGGATCATCAGGATGTTGCTCATAATAATCTTTATAATAATTATACAAAGGTATCAGGACATATGTAGCCCACATGGCAGAATTTTCCGATTGCCAAAATCCAAGAGATAATCCTTCCTTATCAATATTTTCTCCATAGAGTTCCAATAATTGTTCATATAATGAAGGATTCTTATTTTCAATTGCACGATAGTAATCAAGCATTTTTCGGAATTTATCAGGATAAAATGTCCCAACCGTTTTTTGCCACCCTAACATTACATCAGTACTTGTTTCATACCCCCACCAGTACGGACATGACGGATCGCCTGCATTGACCAACAGGCTGAACTGAGGCGAAGCAATCGCCCTCAAATCTGTACTGTCAGGATCCATAGGAAGGAATTCCTCGTCCTCGACAATCCTGAATGTCAGCTTTATATAATTGTCTGACATCTCGTCTGTCTTCTGCAGAGTAATATTCACATCAGTCTCCACAGCTCCGGCAGGAATAACAAGTTCTTCCTCCATACTGAAGTCAATTCCTTCCCGAGCTGTCAGTACAGGAATATTGTCTGCTCCATTATTATAAACTTCCCCGTCTTCTGCAGGTATATATTTTATATGGAAAGTCCTGTCATAATCTACAGGCATACCCATCATTTTGACTGTAGTCTTATAATCTATAGTCTCATCGGTTATCAGAGCAAAAGACACAATTTCCGGAGTCGGAAGGACCTCGAAATAAAGCCTGTCCTTCTGGCTCGTGTCATACATCAGCCAGGTGCCCTGGCAGGACACCAGAGCAAGGGCAGCAACAATGCATATCAATTTTATTATGGTTTTCATCTCATTGTCATTTAAACGTTATTCATCCCTGTTCTCCTCCTCGCTTGTAGGCAGAGGGAGCATATAGGTATTGACATCGGAACCATCCAGCAATATTGTGGAAGTAGCCTGGATATCCTTGCCGAGACGTTTCATGTCAAACCAGTGGAAACCCTCGCCGTAGAACTCTTTGCGGCGTTCGGTGTACAGGTTGTCCGCGGTGACAGTATGTCCCGCTTCGGTAAAACTGTCAAGGCCGCGGGTGGTGATGACGGCATCGAAATATTTCGTGGCCTCCGCCGGGTCGGACTCCAACAGGGACTCCGCCATGATATAGTACATCTCCGGGATCCTTATCAGGCTGACGCCGAGGATAGAGCTGCCGGAATATGATGTCCCGTCGATATATGCCCTGTTGACGAGATTGCAGTAAGTCTCACCGTTGAACCATGCCGACAGTCTGGCATCGGACCCGGTAGAGGCAGACCCGTCGTCATAAAGAGAAATCCAGTCGTCATTAAGTTTAAATGTACTACTGGTACTGGTAAGCCCGTACTGACGTCCGTTCTTCTCGTTCGACTCGGTGGAATAGAATCCGAAGATGGTCTCGTTCAGGTCGAGAGTACCGTTGTCCGCCTGCACGAATGCCTGTTGCGGGCGGAAAGAGAACTTCCCGCTGGAAATCACCTTGTTTGCATATACCGCTGCATTCTCCAGGTCACCGATATACCAGTAGACACGGGCAAGGAGAGCCTGCACGGCATAGAGATTCATATGTATAATCCTGCATGAGGTAAAGCCTCCGTTGGAAGCATTGTTCCGTACGGCAGGCATCAGCTCCTCGTCACGGGCCAGACATCTCTCGGCCTCGATCAGGTCGGCGACAATCTTCTGACATGCCTCGTCCCATGTGCTGAACGGGGTGATACTGAACGAATAGCGGGATACATAAGGGATCGCCCTCTGCTTGTAGTTGTCATCCGCCCAGGCCGGCGCCCCGAAGAAACGGAGCATGTCGAAATGGAGCATTGCCCTCAGTCCCAGGGCTTCGCCCTTATAGAGAGGAGTGTCGGGATATTCATCCTCCCCGCCTGCCTCGATATGGGAGAGGATATTGTTGATATGGTTGATGGCCGTATATGCGGCTCCCCACAGCCCGTTTCTGAGAGCCGGGGCCCCGGTGGCCGTCCAGTTGGCCTGGGACATGTTCTGCATGCCGGTATTGGTGGTCGTGACATTGATGCTCATGACCTCCGGAAGCCAAAGCATATAGTCGCTGTACAGATAGTCTTCTGTCCCGAGCTCCGCATAGATGCCGTACAAGGCATCCTCATAGCCTTCAGCAGAGGTGAACATGTCATTGTCGAAAACTTCCCCCTTGGGATTGACATCCAGGAAGTCCGCACAGCCCGTCATCAGAAGCGGGAAAAGCAGTCCGCCTATAATATATTGTCTTGTCTTTTTCATAGCTTGCACATATTAGAATGTCGGACGGAAAATGAGGTTGATGGAACGGCAGTACGGATAGGATGTACCCCTCTCGAACTTCACCGTTGAAATGTAGCCGATATCGGACATGCCGACTCCCACACAGAGCCGTTTCAGCCCTATCTTGCTGAGAGCCCTGGTCTGGAAATCGTATGTAAGCTGGATGTTGGAGATGTAGAGTTCGTTCCTTCTCTCCACGAACCTCTCGGAATTTACCATCTCCCTGTCCGTGTTGATGGCCAAGTATCTCACGAGGTCGCCGGGCTGTTTCCACCTGTCTGTGTAGGCCCTTGCGTCCACATTCACCTTAGGGTCGATATTCTCCACCTTGCTCTGGAGAGTCGTATTGTAGAAATCGCTTCCGAAAGTATAGGAAGTGCTTATCACGAGCGACAGCCCTCTCCACCGGATGGTATTCATCCAGGAACCGGAAAGAATAGGGTTGGAGTTGCCGACAGCCACCCTGTCATCCTCGTCATAGTTGTAGGTGTAGCTTCCGTCTTTCTTTATGAATATCTCCTGTCCCGTTGCAGGGTCGATACCGGCCGAACGTACGGCATAGATGTCGAACTGCGATCCGCCTTCCTCGAAGAGCAGCTTCGGGGCAATCTCGTCTCCGGCACCTCCGATGGCATCGGCTTCAGTCCCGGACATGGAAGTGGAGATATGCTGTATCTTGTCTATGACATGTCCGCCTGTCAGGGTCATGCTCCAGAACCAGTCCTTGGTGCTGATGATGTGGCCCGATACGGAGAAGTCGAAACCGGTGTTGTTGATCTGGCCGAAATTGACATTCATGCTCGTCACGCCCACTGAAGGAGGGAGATTGATAGGCATAAGAAGGTCATATGTAGTGTTGGAGTACCAGTCGAAAGAGAAATCGAAGCGGCTGTCGAACATGGAGGCCGTGATACCTACGTTGTTGTTGAACTTCTTCTGCCATTTCAGTTCGCTGTTACCCATGCTGACAGGGACTGCTCCGATACCGGTATAATACTGATAGTCCGAATCATACTGATAGACAGTCTTGGCCTGGTAATAGTCGAACGAGACACTTCCGGTGTAACCGGTACTGTAACGCAGGGTGAGTCTGTCAAGCCATCCGGCGTTCTCCATGAACGGTTCGTTGTGTATGTTCCAGCCTATACCGGCAGCCCAGAACGGAGCGAAACTCTGCTCGGAACCGAACCTCGACGACCCGGAAGTACGGAAGGAGGCATCCACGAAATATCTGTTGAAAAGGCTGAAGTTACCGTTGACGAAGAAACCCACTTCAGTGGCAATCCGGTCCGTCCCGGAAGGCTTGCCGCTTGTAGGATAGCCGAGCGCAAAAGAGATGTCGCTCAGTTCATCCTTAAGGAAGCCCTGACCGATGGCCGTAGCGGAACGGCTGCGGGTATACTGGATATTGGAACCGCCGCTGATACGGAACATGGAACCCCTGTCGCCGATAGGACGGCCGTAGTTGAGGACTATCTTGCCGTCATAGGTCTCGCTGTCCCGCTTGGAGAAAGTATAGGAACCCCTCGTCGCAAGATCCGTCTTGACAATCTCGTCGGCAGAGTCCGGAGACACATAGGAATCCGACGTCCCCCAGCCGAGAGACATGCTGGCCTGGCCGGTAACATAAAAATGCTTGGTTATGTTCCATCTTGCCTGAAGGGAATTGACGAGAGACATGCTCTTGGTCTTCGAAAAGCTGGACAGGGTGGCATCGTAAAGAGGATTGATCATCCTGTCGGATGTCTCGTCATAAGGGTCGAAATAGATGTTGGCCCTCAGGTTGCCGTACTCGTCATAGGCCGGCTCGTAAGGATTCAGACGCACATAGTCGGAGAAATCGCCGTATGGGGAATTCTTCGAATTGGTCATGGAGAAATTGGAATTGAAAGTAAGGGTCAGCCTGTCCCTGAGGTGATAGCCTACACGGAACCCGACACCGAGCTTGCGGCGGTTGTCCGCCTTCATGACTCCATATGTGTCATTGAGATTTATCGTAGCCCTGTAATCGACCTTCTCGCTGCGTGAGCTGAGGGACAGGGAATGTGAATGGCTGAACGGCACACGCAGAGGGGCATGTATCCAGTCTGTATCCACTCCCTTGCGGACATTCTGGAGCTTGTAGGCATATGCCCGGTCCATGGAACCGTCATCGGTATCGTACAGACCGGCAAGCCGTTCAAGATCGAGTTTCTGCGCGGCATTTGTCAGGTTGAATGAAGACAGGTCAGGAATGCTGAAATTCGGCACGAAGTTGTAGCTCAACCTTACCTTGGCATCATGCACCTGCTTGCGTTCGATGACAATCACACCGTTGGCTCCTTTTTCACCATAGAGAATGGTGGCGGAAGCATCCTTCAGTACATCCACACGCTCTATGTCGAACATGTCGAGGTCATAGAGTTCCTCCATGGATATCTCCACTCCGTCAAGTACTATGAGAGGGTTGTTCACTCCCTCTTCGCTTTCATTGGTTATCAATGAATTGGCACCACGGATAAGCAGGGACGGGATGGCGTTAGGGTTGGAACCCTGGGCATTGT
Source organism: uncultured Bacteroidales bacterium (assembly GCA_944322585.1). Lineage (GTDB taxonomy): Bacteria > Bacteroidota > Bacteroidia > Bacteroidales > UBA932 > Cryptobacteroides. The sequence continues at coordinate 9,756 of CALUPB010000002.1, forward strand.
TCTCTATCATCACCATACCCGGAGTCAGGGCGACGATACCCTGGATGAGGTTGGTCGGAGACACCTGTATCAGTTCCTCTCCCTTGATGGTGGTGGCCACTCCGGTAAACGAGGCCCTGGACTGGGAATAGAAACCGTTGACGACCACCTCATCGAGGTTGGAATCCGATTTAAGGCTGACATTCACCTGACCGGAACCGGTCACTTCCCTCTCCTGGGACTGCATGCCTATGAAAGAAAATATCAGGACATTGTCCTTGTCAGGGATTCTTGCAAACTCGATGGAATAGTTTCCGTCAATGTCCGAAGCGACTCCGGCCTTGGTTCCCTGAAGCTGGACAGCTGCACCGGGAAGCGGTTCCCCGTTCTCGTCGGTAATCTTTCCGAAGACCGTTATCCTGTTGAGATGGGTCTCCGAACGGATGACTATGGAACCGTCCACCACATAATAGCTCAGGCGGCTTCCGGCGAGGCAGGCATCCAGAATGGAAGCTATTGTCTGGTGTCTGAATTCCTTTGTGACCTTAGGGAGTTTGGCCACCTCGGAAGCATTGAAAATCACCTTGATCCCGCTTGCCTTCCCGATACTGGCAAGGACATCGGCGACAGGAAGATCATTGGCGGTAACAGTCACCCGCTTCTGCAGAATCTCGTTACCGGCAATCTTGCTCTGGGCATAGGCTCCCGTAGACATGACTACAAGGAACAGGATGCCCGACAGCAGCACCCGGGCCCATTGCCCGGAAACTGCGACTGTGCGCAACAATTTTTCCATAATGTCGGTTTGTTACGGGGCTGCCGGCTTCCAAAGCCGCCAACCGGCTGATTCCGGCAGTCCCCAAGTTGTTTTATATGAGTAATAGTGTGAAACCGCCTTATCGGCAGTTTGGGAGAAACCGGCTACTTGGTGTCATCAAGAGCCTTCTGTAGATTGTAAAGAAGAGCCTCGTAATGGACACGGGTATCTCCGGATGTCGAAGGGATGACGGACTTCAGCAACCGCGATATGCGCTGTACCTCACCGTAGAAAAGGGTCTTGGACTCATCGACTGTACGGGTGTTGACCCTGTACTGCCATCCGTAGCCCGCAGGACCGAATTCGACCGGAAGAATCCTGGAAGCCACATATCCCGTCCCGTACTCTTCATCGAGAGACCTGAACAGGTCGATATTCCCCGCAAGCATCCCGGTACGGTCAAGCCCGAATGCCACCATATGGTCTACAGACGGCATATATGCCGCATCCGGAGCCACAGAAGTGATGGAAGCCACCTTCACGAGTGTCGTCTTCTTGGTGACAGCCGTGGTAAGCATGGTGGCATAGAGATTCTGAAGAATACGGTCACCGGCATCCGGACGGCGGCCCTTGATGGCACTTTCCCAGACTCCTGCATACATGTCATCAAGCCAGTTCCTGAGAGTATATGCCTCTGCCGGGGAATCCGCCACATGGGACGAGAGCATCACATTCTTGTAGGTGTCGAAAAGCTCCAGCGCAGTATAATACTGGAAAATAGGTTCCAGGCTTACCCTGAGAGCGAATTTCTCCGTAAGATCCCTGTCCACGATCCAGTCGCAGTTCTTGAGCTGGTCGAGAGTCCATTTTACCGACTTGCGCTGGATTTCCTTAGGCACCGCCACAGCCGGATCGCCCGGAGTACCGGCCTTGACGGAAGTAAGATATATTCCGCCTATATTCAGCATCACGGCCTTGAGGTAGCGGTTGTACTGGTTGGCAAGATTCTCATACCGGCTTTCGCGCAGGGATGCATCCGGATCATACTCATCCGGCATCCACTCGTCAAAATGGGCAAGGATATACTTAAGGTTCTTCACTCCATAGTCGGCAGCCTTGACAGGATCATCGCCGAGATCCTCCTCGATGGCACTCGGGTCATATCTGTGTACGACCTGCTGACGGCCATAACGGAATCTCGGGTCTCCCGCCCTGTCATCGACCCATTTTTCGATCACCTTGGCCTCATCTTTCACTGTAGCGGCGTCAAGGACGGGCTCATAGGCATATTTTACAAGGAAATAGTCATAGACACCGAGCTGAGGAGGAGTCAGGGACACGCCCTTGTCCTCCGGCTGGGCGACATAATTGAACCGGGCATAGTCCATTATGGACGGAGTAGTACCGTATTTCGCCGTAAATGAAGGGCTGCGGAGAGAATCCACTGGAAAAGCCGCAGAAGCAGCCATATTGTGCATGAAGCCGAGGCAATGGCCTACCTCATGGGCTATGACATATTCTATAGACTCGATGAGGACATCATCCGGCATCTGCCTTGCCCTCACACGCGGGTCGAGCTGGGCGGTCTGGACAAACCGCCAGTTGTTGATGACTTTCAATATGTCATTATATACAATGACCGACGCATTGATGATCTCACCGGTCGACGGGTCGACCCATGACGGCCCCATCGCATTGGCAATCATCGACGGAACATACCTGATGCATGAATACTTGAGATTGTCCGGGTCGAATTCCGGATCTTCATCAGGGGCAGGGAAATCCCTTACCTGCAAAGCGTTTTTGAAACCGATAGCCTCAAACGCCTTGTTCCAGCGGAGGACAGCCCTCTTTGCAGGCTCTTTCCAGAGAGCAGGGAAAGCATCATCTATATAGAATACTATGGGCTTGACCGGCTCCACCAGCTCCCCTCTCGCCCATGCGGCGGAGTCGGAAGGCTGGACATCCCAGCGGTGGATCACCGAATAGCGGTATATGCGGTCGACATCCGCATTGAGATCCGTCCTGCCCGTATTGAATATTCCCACGCGGGAATCGGACACGCGCGGACGCATTTTCTTCTCCGGAAGCAGCAGAATCGTACGGGTAACCCCGACGGAAAACGGCTGGTTGTCCTTCAGCCGTACAAGCTGCATCAGATTCGCGGAAACATTGTAGGAAAGAGTGGACTTGATTGTGACATTGTCCGAAAAGGCTTTTATCTCGCCCAACGATGTCCCGCTGCCGTTATAGGAGGCTGTTAAATTGATACCCCCCCCAGCGTTACCTGACTTTATCGGGGCAAGCTTGTCGTAACTGCCTGCAAACATCTTGGTCACATCGAAAACCACAGCAGTGGAATCATTGTTCCAGCAAGTGAGTTTCCATGAATCGAGGACAGGATCCATTGAATTGAGTTTCACGGCCTTGGACATCTGTGCATTATCCTTGTCATAGTCAGGAAGGACATTGACCTCTGTCAGGAACACCGTGCTGTCCACCATGCTGAATTTGACATACATGGGAGCCGTCGGCTTGTAGCCGATGGAAGCGAGGTCCGCAGCACTTGTCTCCGATATGGTAGATGCAATCAGCATTTCGCGGTCAAGGGAAGATAGGGGAAGCTCTATGTACAGCTTGCCCTTGGACTTATGGAGAGTCATGAAACCTCCTTCGGCGCGTGCTGTCACACAATTTCTGTCTTTCACGAAAGTCTTGTCATATTTCGAGACTTTCTTCCTGTCGGCGGAATCTTTCTTTTCCGAAAGTTCCGTCTTCTGCTTCTTCCTGGATCTGGCATCAGCCCAACCGCTGTCGGTCACGGAAGGCACCAGTGCCAGGCACATAAGTACGATTAAAAGCCTTTTCATCACAATTTTTTAATATAAACTTTATAGCAAAACAGTGCAAGTTATAATTTTTTAATTGAAAAATCAAATCCGCTGTTCCTTGCCGGCGATTGTCTACTTTGGGAAAAATGTTCAACTGAAAAAATTTCCCCGTGTCTACTTTTCTGCGCTGCTATACATTGTTGCTGTATTGTTGCCAAAAAGTTCGGAACAAACTTGGCGAAAAGTTCGGAGTAAATTTGTCTAAAAGTTCGGAATCCGTATCTTTGCAGGAGAAATGAAACTTACGCCATGAAAAATGAACATTACAGACCTCGTATTTGTGACTCTCTTTTGCAGAGGAAATTACGGACGAGCGGAGCTGTTCTTATAACCGGCCCCAAATGGTGCGGAAAGACCTGGACGGCACTTAACGCGGCCAACAGCGTATTGTATATGCAAGATACCGACAGACGGGCTTCATATATGAAACTGGCACAGACAACCCCTTCGCTGTTGCTTCGCGGAGACCAGCCGCGACTTATAGACGAATGGCAGACGGCAACCGTATTGTGGGACACGGTAAGATATGCAGTCGATAAAGATCCGAAAAAAGGACAGTTTATTTTGACAGGAAGCGTTGTTGTGGATGATGAAGACAATGAGGATCCGTCAAAACGTATGGAACATACGGGAACAGGCCGGATATCCCGTCTAAAAATGCGCCCGATGAGTCTGTTTGAAAGCGGTGAATCCAACGGCACCGTGTCCTTGAAGGCACTGTTTGAAGGTTCCGCAAAAGTGGAGTCGGTCAGCAGCCTTACAATTGAAGATCTCGCATACGCAATCTGCAGAGGCGGCTGGCCTGCGACCGTCGATATGGACAGGGAAGATGCGTTGGATGTCGCATACGATTATTATACAGCCGTGGTGGAAAGGGATGCTTCCGCAGTGGACAAATCCCAGAAAGATCCAGACAGAATGCGCAGCATACTGAAGTCATTGGCCAGGAACATTTCAACGATGACTACAGACAGGACTATCATAGGAGATGTCAGGGCGAATGATGTGTCGATGACGGACAAGACCCTTGAAATTTATTTGAGGGCACTGAGAAAGCTCTTTGTCGTAGAGGACATAAAGGCATGGCAACCGTCTCTACGTTCAAAGACAGGCATACGCACTTCAGACAAACGCCAGTTTGTTGACCCGTCCATTGCCGTTGCCGCTCTCGGCATAAATCCGGAGGCAATCATTGAAGATTTCAATTATTTCGGATTTCTTTTCGAATCCCTGTGTACCCGTGATTTGAGAGTATATTCCGAGCCGTTGCGAGGTACCGTGAGGCATTACCATGACAACAATGGCCTCGAAGCAGACCTCATAATAAGTCTGGACAACGGCAAATGGGCAGCTGTGGAAGTGAAACTCGGAAGCAGGGAAATAGAGGAAGGGTCGGAGAATCTCAAGAAACTTGCATCCAATATAGATACGGAAAGATTTCCAGTCCCGTCGTTCCTGATGGTACTGACCGGAGGAGAATTTGCATATCGTCGCGATGACGGGGTATTCGTCGTCCCTATAGGCTGTCTGAAGGACTGATTGCCCTGAAAAATCAAATCCGCTGCATTTGGCGAAAGACACAAAGATTGCTAAATTTGTCGGTATCTGTGCTTCCGGCATCGGGACAGACATCCGGTATCCGCCGGTCCTGTCCCTAAAGAGGAAGCGACAGAGCCGTATAATCATAAGCATCATGCCGACAAAGACAGAATATATAGAAATACAGGGAGCACGGGCCCATAACCTTAAAGACGTTTCGCTGTCGATACCAAGAAACGAGTTCGTGGTCATAACGGGACTGAGCGGCAGCGGGAAATCTTCCCTGGCATTCGACACCATCTATGCAGAGGGCCAGAGACGGTATATGGATACCCTGTCGGCCTACGCCAAACAGTTCATGGGCATACTGGAAAAGCCTGAAGTGGAGAGCATCACCGGGCTGAGCCCCATCATTGCCATAGAACAGAAAACCACCGGCAACAATCCCCGTTCTACAGTGGGGACAATAACGGAAATATATGATTTTCTGAGACTTCTGTACGCCAAGGCATCCAAGGCTTATTCTCCCGCCACGGGAAAGGAAATGACAAGGTATACGGACGAACAGATAGTATCCCTCATAATGGACAGCTATGCCGGGAAGAAATGCTATCTCCTCGCCCCTCTTGTCCGGGGACGTAAAGGTCATTACAAGGAACTTTTCGAACAGCTCAGACGGAGGGGATACACCCAGGTGCGCATAGACGGGGAACTTCACGATCTGCCGGAAGTAACCATGGTAGACAGGTACAAACCCCATTTCATCGAGCTCGTGGTGGACCGGCTGAAACCTGCCGCGAAAGACGCCAAAAGAATCAGGGAATCCGTAATGTCGGCCCTGAACCTCGGCAAAGGCTCCCTGGCCATTCTGGACCAGGACAGCGGGGAACTGCATCACTATTCCAAGCATCTCGTATGTCCGGACACGGGGCTGTCACTGCCGGAGCCGCAGCCGCATTCATTCTCATTCAACTCTCCCCAGGGCTACTGCCCCCACTGCAAGGGCCTCGGCAAGATAGTGGACATCAACATGGACGCCATCATCCCGGACAGGCATGTCTCGATAGCAGACGGAGGGATAGTGCCTCTCGGCAAGATCCGCGAAACGAAGAAATTCGACATTATCCGCTCCATTGCACGCAAATACGGATTCGGCCTGTTCGAACCGATAGAAGACATTCCGGAAGAAGCCGTTTCCCTGATAATCTTCGGCTCCGACGAGCTTTTCCGTGTCGGGGAAGGGACAATGTCGGAAATGGTCAGTTACGGAGGGATAGTGGATGACATCCCGGACAAGATAACCTGTCCCGTATGCCATGGGACGAGGCTCAATCCGGAAGCCGGGTATTTCAGGATCGACGGGAAAACCATCTCCGAAGTTGCGGCAATGGAAATTTCCGACCTTAAAGTCTGGCTTGACAGTCTCGCGGGAAAATTCGACAGGCGCGAAAACCTGATTGCGAGGGACATCCTGAAAGAACTGAAGGAAAGGGTCGGCTTCCTGTTGGATGTAGGACTGGAATACCTTTCCCTCGACCGGGCAACCGGCTCGCTGTCAGGAGGAGAGAGCCAGAGGATAAGGCTCGCCACCCAGATAGGGTCCAAATTGGTGAACGTCCTCTACATTTTGGACGAGCCGAGCATAGGCCTGCACCAGAGGGACAACCGCAAGCTTATCGCATCGCTCAAGAAACTGCGCGACGAGGGGAATTCCGTCATGGTGGTGGAGCATGACACCGAGACCATGCTTTCCGCCGACTGGCTTGTGGATGTCGGTCCCGGGGCAGGAGAACAGGGCGGAAAAATCTGCCTGTCAGCCCCTATGGATCTTCTCGTAAAGGAATATCCGGAAATAGCGGCATACAAGAACCGGGGAGCTTCCGGAACTGCCCGGGACAACCGGACCGGCATGGAAAACGGCAGCAAGGCAGGCACATGTACGGTCATGGACGACGGCCGGGACAGGGAGCATATGACAATCGGAGAATCCATCACGCTGGATTATCTGACAGGGAAACGCAGCATTGAAATCCCGGCAACGCGCAGGCCGGGCAACGGCTTCACGATAGGTATCCGGGGAGCCCGGGGCAACAACCTGAAAAACATAGATGTGGACTTCCCTCTCGGATGTCTTGTAGGCATAAGCGGAGTCAGCGGAAGCGGCAAGTCATCCCTTGTCAACGAAACGCTCATGCCCGTGCTCAAAAACAAATTCTACAACGCACGTCTGCAGCCGCTCCCGCATGACAGCATAGTCGGTATCGAAAACATCGACAAGCTGATAGAAATCGACCAGAGCCCGATAGGAAGGACACCGAGAAGCAATCCGGCGACGTTCACCGGAGTATTCAACGACATCAGACAGCTGTTCGAGAACACGCCGGATGCGAAAGTAAGGGGTTTCAAGGCCGGAAGATTCTCTTTCAACGTAGCCGGAGGACGCTGCGAAGAATGCAAGGGAGCAGGGATAAAGGTCATCGAGATGAATTTCCTGCCGTCGGTCAATGTAGTCTGCCCGGAATGCCGGGGACGCAGATATAAGGAAGACACCCTTGCCGTAAAGTATAAAGGAAAGAATATCAACGATGTCCTGGAAATGTCCATTGACGAAGCCTACGGCTTTTTCGGGAATATCCCGTCCATCGCACAGAAACTGAAGGCCCTCGTGGATGTGGGACTCGGATACATACGGCTCGGGCAGTCCGCAGTCACCCTTTCGGGAGGAGAAAGCCAAAGGATGAAACTGGCAGCCGAACTCGGGAGGAAAAGCACAGGGAACACCCTCTATATACTTGACGAACCCACAACCGGGCTGCACAGCGAAGACATAAAGGTCCTGCTCGGAGTCCTCCAGCAACTTGTGGACAGGGGCAATACCATAATAATAATAGAACACAACATAGACGTCCTGAAAAGCGTGGACTACCTCTTCGACATGGGGCCGGAAGGCGGCAAGGGAGGCGGGCTCATAGTAGCCCGGGGGACACCGGAGCAGATTGCCCGCGACCCTATGTCCGTGACAGGCCCGTTCCTTGCGGAAGCCCTCGGGACAAGACAATAAAGACAATCTGACATGGAAACCATACGGATACACTGCACCAACGACGGCAGATACCATGATGTACAGCCAGGAATGACACTGGCAGAACTGTCGGCACGGATATGCACCTCCCTACCCGACACCGATGCCGGAAGAGACAACTGCTCCGCAGAACATCCGACTGTCCCGGTACTTGCGGCCCTTGTGGACAATCAGCTCAAAGAGCTCGGATTCCGGATAATGATGCCTCATGAAATCGAATTCATCGGCTACAACCATCCGGACGGACGGCGTACCTATATACGCTCCCTGTGCTTTGTCCTTCAGAAAGCGATACGCGACCTGTTTCCGGACCATACATTAGTCATAGACTACTCGCTGCCGAGCGGGCTCTACTGCGAAATCCGGGAACGGGACAAAACATCCGGAGGGTCTGCCGAACCGCAGGCAAAAACGGAAGATGGACGTCCTGTCATACATCCGACAGAGACAGCCGACCTAATGGCAATCAGGGCAAGTATGCAGGAAATCATCAGCCGTGACATTCCTCTCACAAAGCGGAAACTGACATCCGAAGAGGCCATAAGGATATTCGAAGAAAACGGCCAGCCGGTGAAGGCCCGATTAGTCGAATCTCTCGGCAAATACACTTTCAGCGTCTACTTTCTCGGCCACTCCGGCCGTGCGTCCGTCCCTGGCGAACCGGTTCCGGACACCGGGGACAGGCCGGAGCCCACTCTTGGGAACCGGCATGACACAGCTTTGGCCGACACATTCTACGGGCCGCTCGTTCCGTCCACAGGATATCTTACCAGCTTCGCCATATCCGGGTTCAAGGACGGTTTCTGCCTCCAGTATCCGATGGAAGGCAGCACATCGAAGATAGAACCGATGAAAAAACAGTCCAAGATAGCTGCGACCCTGAAAAAGCATTCGGACTGGTGCTCGATAATAGGGGTAAAGGGGATCGGCACCCTCAACAGGGTAATTCAGGACGGGAAAGCAATACAGCTCATCAACCTCGCCGAGGCACGGCATGAAAGGGACTATGCGGAAATAGCCGATAAAATCTGGCAACAGCGCGAGAAGTCGCGGATAGTGTTCATCGCAGGTCCGTCGAGCAGCGGCAAGACCTCTTCTTCGCTGCGTCTTGCCATACAGTGCAAGGTTCTGGGACTCAATCCTAAGGTCATCGAATTGGACAATTATTTCGTCGACCGGGACAAGACCCCTCTTGACGAGAACGGAGAATACGATTTCGAATCCCTGAAAGCCATGGACCTCGATTACCTCAACGCCCAGCTCAATGACCTGCTCTCCGGGAAAGAGGTCGAAATCCCGAAATACAGCTTCAAGGCCGGCAGACGGGAAGAGACCGGGACGCCGTTGAAATTGGAGGAAAAGGACATCCTCATCATGGAAGGAATCCACGCGCTCAATCCCGAGATGACCCCGGCCGTAGACGATTCCAGAATATTCAGAGTCTACGCCTCTGCACTGACCTCTCTGTCCATAGACGAGAACAACAATATATCCACTTCGGACAACCGCCTGCTCAGAAGAATGGTCAGGGACAACAGGGTCAGGGGGATAACTCCGGAAGAGACCATCCTGCGGTGGCACAGTGTCCGCCGTGGTGAAAACAGGAACATCTTCCCGTTCCAGGAAAATGCGGATGCGGAATTCAATTCAGCCCTCATTTTCGAACTGCCGATGCTGAAATACTATGCAGAACCTCTTCTGCGGCGGATTTCCCCCGCTTCTCCGGCATTTGCGGAAGCTACCAGACTGTTAAAGTTCCTGGAGTACATCGTGGCCCTCTCTCCCGACGAGATTGCGGCCATCCCTCCTACCTCCATAATGCGAGAATTCATCGGCGGCCAGACCCTCTGACAGAGCCGGGTCCTCGGATAGCCCGTGGACCGGCCGGAAAAAATATGAATTGACCGGGCTCTTTCAGGATGTCCACATATCTCTGTGCGGACGTCCGTGTTTCATTCATGCTTTCCATATATCCAATACTGTTTTTTATTCCTATCCGCATTACAGTGTATACTTTTTGCTCATAAAGTTGGATTTGTGTCCAACTTTTGGGGGACAGTTCACCTCGTGAACGGGAGGGACCCGCGACGGAGTCGTGGGAGGGATTTACCGGACCGAACTTTTACGGTCTGGTTATCCAAGGGGTATTCTTGCGGATAATCATTCAAACTTTTTCGCTAAAATATGGAGGCATAGAATACCTGTCAATACCCCGGGAACAGGTTTATACGAATCGTGATACGGATGAGCATCATACGCAGTATCCGGGAACGAACCCCGAATCGGAGTACGTTCCCGGATACACGATCAGATCAAAGTATCGGAAGCCGTTATTTCAGATATTCCCTGTAGAAACTCTCGATCCTGTCGAAAGGGATTACGTCCGTATGGTCATAGAGGTCGGTGTGGACTGCCCCCGGTACAATCAGCAGCTCCTTGTTGTCGCCATTGAGTTTCTTGAAAGTATCCTCGCTGAAATAACGCGAATGGGCCTTCTCGCCATGAACAAGCAGGACTGCGCTGCGTATCTCGCCGGCATAGGCCATAATCGGCATGTTTATGAGAGACAGGGCCGATGTGACGGTAAAACCTTCATTCGAGCCGAGAGAACGGGCATGGTATCCGCGCTTTGTCTTGTAGAAGTCCACATAGTCCTTGAGGAACTGCGGGGCATCTGCCGGAGCCACCTCAGGATTGCCGCCGGCATGGGCACAAGTACCGTTCCTGTAGTCTTCGGTACGCTGTGCATTGAGCCTTTTCTTCATCTCATATCTGGCATCGGCATTGTCATCGGCATCATAATAACCCTTGGCCGTCACCCGGGTCATATCATACATCGTGACAGCGACAGTCGCCTTGATACGGGTATCGATGGCTGCCGCGTTGACGGCAAATCCGCCAAAACCGCACACACCGAGAATACCGATGCGCTCCGGGTCCACATCATCTCTTGTGGAGAGATAATCCACGGCCGCACAGAAGTCCTCGGTGTTGATATCCGGCGAAGACACGCCACGCGGCTGCCCGCCGCTTTCACCCGTAAACGACGGGTCAAAGGCTATGGTCAGGAACCCGCGCTCTGCCAGAGTCTGCGCGTAAAGGCCCGACACCTGCTCCTTCACCGCTCCGTAAGGGCCGCTCATCGCGATTGCAGGAAGTCTGCCCGAAACATTCTTCGGAATATAAAGATCTGCGGCAAGAGTCACTCCGAACCTGTTGCGGAAAGTGATTTTGCCATGCTCTACCCTGTCACTCTGCGGGAACACCTTGTCCCACTCCGTTGTCAATTCAAGTGTTTCCATATCATCATTGCTTTTAACTGCATTACCGTTGCAGGCCACCGTCACCATGGCGGAAACCGCACACATTGTCAATAAACTGGAAATTCCGTTTCTTCTCATATTGATGGTGTTTGGAATTGCATGACTTCCTTTTCAAAACCGTCTCTCTGCCATGATTTCAGACAGTTTCGACGATGCAAAACTACGGAAAAGCCCGTTTAAAGATGTATACGATTTACGGCTTATAATATACGGATTACTGATATTGGTTTTTCCGATAAATTGCTAATTTTGTAAATGATAATCTTCGTGTTATGGGAAAGCTTTATCCGGTAGGCATCCAGAATTTCGAGAAACTCCGCAGGGAAGGATACTTCTATGTGGACAAGACAGCCCTTATGTACAGGCTGGTCTCGACAGGCAGCTATTATTTCCTCAGCCGGCCGCGCCGGTTCGGCAAGAGCCTGCTCATCAGCACCCTCGAGGCATATTTTCAGGGGAAGAAGGAACTCTTCGACGGACTGGCAGCCGCCTCTCTCGAAAAGGAGTGGAAACGGTATCCTATCCTGCACCTCGACCTCAATATCGGGAAATATGACAGTCCGGACAGTCTCGACGGAATGCTGAACAGAAGTCTCGAAGAATGGGAAAACATCTACGGAAAAGACAAGGCGGAAGTGTCGCTTGCACTGAGGTTCGCCGGGGTAGTCAAGAGGGCTGCCACTGCAACCGGGGAAAGGGTCGTCATCCTCGTGGACGAATATGACAAGCCACTCCTCCAGGCTATCGGCAACGAGGATCTCCAGCAGGCATTCAGAAGCACCCTCAAGCCTTTCTACGGAGTCCTCAAGTCAATGGACGGATACATCCGTTTCGCCCTGCTCACAGGAGTCACGAAGTTCGGCAAGATCAGCGTATTCAGCGACCTCAACAATCTAGAAGACATTTCTATGAGGGAGGAGTATGCCGACATCTGCGGCATGAGCGAAGCCGAGCTCCTCCGGGACTTCGATGAGGACATCCGTGCCCTCGCCTTGAACAACGAGCAGACATACGAACAGGCATGCGCCCAGCTAAAGGAGGACTATGACGGATACCATTTCTGCCCGGACTCTCCGGGGATATACAACCCTTTCAGCCTCCTGAACACCTTCAAGTCCAGAAGATACGGAAGCTACTGGTTCGAGACAGGGACTCCGACATATCTCGTCGAACTCCTCAAGAAAAGCGACTACGACCTTGAGCAGATGTCCCGGGAGGAGACCGACACCGAGACTCTTGACTCCATTTTCACAGGTGACAACCCTATCCCGGTCATTTATCAGAGCGGTTATCTCACCATCAAGAAATACGACAGGGAATTCGGACTCTACACCCTCGGATTCCCCAACAGGGAGGTCGAGGAGGGATTCCTGAGATTCCTCCTGCCGTATTACGCCAAAAGCGACAAGACAAAGTCCGGGTTCCAAATCAAACGTTTCGTGGATGATGTCCGCAAAGGTGACATCAACGGGTTCATGGAGAGACTCCAGAGTTTCCTTGCGGACTGCCCGTACGAAATCGCAAAGGATGTCGAACTCCACTACCAGAACGTGCTCTTCATCGTATTCCGACTCGCAGGACTGTACACCAAGGTGGAGTACCGTACCTCGCGCGGCAGGATAGACATGGTAGTACAGACTGCAGACTATGTGTATGTAATGGAGTTCAAACTCGACGGTTCGGCCGAGCAGGCTCTGCAGCAGATCGAGGAGAAGCAGTATGCCCTCCCGTTCGCCACGGACAGCCGCAAGGTATTCCGCATCGGGGTCAACTTCAGTTCGGAAACCCGTAACATCGACCGCTGGATAGTGAATTAAAAACGGCGACTGCAGAACGGCAGCAAAACACCGGCCCGGCAGGCGAAAACAACTACTAAATAAGATCTGGCACGAACCCGGAACACCATTGATTACAAATACATTACAAATAAAATTCCTTTTATTGCAACTACTAATTCCATTGACAGGCTTTGACAGTTCTATATAATAGGTCAATTTTGTAGTCCGATAACATTAAAACTATCAGCTATGAAATTGTACAGACAACTGATTATCCTCGGAGCTGCAGCCGGTCTGATGATACCGGGCTGTACGCCGGAAGAAGAAACACTCATAGACACCGGTGACGAGCTGACTATCACGGCATCCGCAAAAGACATAACACTACTGGAAAGCGAAGGAGAGCAAGAGGCCCTGAAACTGACCTGGACGCCGGCATCGAACTACGGCCTTGATGAAGAAGCCGAATATACCCTTGAAATAGCGAAAGCCGATTCAGACTATGAAGACGGCTACAGCAGGATGATGGGGAAATCCACATTCAGCATCACATGGACAGTGGAGGAACTCAACACTTTCCTGACTGAGCAATTCAATGCCGAAAGCGGGACGAAAACCGCTTACAAGGCCCGCATAACAGCTACGATATACGGGAGAGACGATCTCACACAGACTGCAGAAGCCGAATTCTCGGCAACCACATATTCAGCGACATCCTACACCTTATATATTGACGGCTCCGCCCTTACGAACCCGGATGCCGGGCAAATGACACGCGGAGAGGCCGGCCAGTTCACCTGGACAGGAGTCCTTGAGGAAGGAGGCATTGTCTTCACTGTTTCCGAGGACTCCGAATGGCCATGCTACGGAGCAGGCGAAGGGGACGGGGAACTGAAATATTTCAACGAGGATCCCGGCTCCGATATAACGATAAAAGTGGCGACCGTCGGAGAATATTCCGTGACTGCCGACCTCATGAGCCTGACATATACTTTAGAACCTGCAGAAGTCCCTGTCCCAGAGCTTCTGTATATCTCCGGGGAAGCCGTGAATGTCACGGACTATACGGATGCGATACTGATGGAAAGAGCGGAAGCCGGCATATTCAGATGGAACGGCTGGCTCGAACCGGATAAAGGATTCCGGTTCATAACCGGGAAACTCTCCTGGTGGCCGGCATTCGTCAGAGACGGAAACAGCGGAAACGGGATCAGATATTTCAGCACCGACCCTGGCGATGAATATGATCTTGACTTTTCCTATTCCGGAGAAGCAGGCTGGAAGTTGATTACCGTGAATATCAATACAATGTCAATCACTGTCGAAGACGGGAAGGACACAGGGGAGCCTATGCCTGAAATGCTTGTAATCGGAGGAACCGCTTTCGGCTCGGATTCAGCCTGGGACTTCGACAGCGGAAGCAGGACGATGACCAGAACGGAAACCGGATTCGAATGGACCGGAGACATGGAAAGAGGCACATTCCGGTTCGCAGCCCAGAATGACTTCTGGCCAGGATATGTCAGGGATTGGGAATCGGACGACTACTGGACATTATCGGCTCTGACGGACAGTCCATATTATGATCTCGGCTTCACCGTGCTGAAGAACGGGAAATACACTGTCACGGTCGATTTCACTACACGGAAAGTGGAACTTACCTGTCTTGAGGAATACGGGACAGCATATGAAGAGAACCTGTACATACTTTTTGCAAGCGAATGGAACAATGATCCGATACGCACGCCGATGACAAAAGAAGGAGACGGCATTTTCAGCTGGGAAGGAGAAGTCACCGTGGGAGACCACGAAAAAATCGCGAACGGAGAATTCCAGATTTTCACTATACCGGATGCAGGTAACTGGTGGCCCCGCTACACTCTCACTTACACCAATGATCCGGACTGCATGAACAGGATCGACATGTACAGTTATGATCCGACCGAATCGATAGATATCACGGAGTCCGGAACCTACAGGATAGAAATAAATCTGAGAGACATGACATACACCATCACGGAAATATAGCGGTTTTTCCATAATTTTGCCGGATGACCGGATACAGAACGACAATTTTGATAATGATAATGGCTCTGGCAATTTCAGGTTGCCGGAGCCGTAGTGTACATGATGCCGGGATCAGGAATATCCTTGAACAGCTTGACAGGACAGTAGCGGATCGCGACATACATACACAGAAGAAAGAAGCCAGGATAGCAGGAATGAAATCCCTGCTGGACGAAAACATGGCAGACGAAGAAAGGTACAAGATATACGACAGGATATATGATGAATATTATCAGTACAACCTGGATTCCGCAATAGTCTATGCCAAAAAGAAGTCCGCCCTTGCCACGCATATTACCCCCCCCGGCTATCGAATCGACGCTGCGATTGACCTTGCGGAAAGGTATATCCTGTCGGGCGTCCATGTGGATGCGATACGGCTTCTCGACAGCATAGACACGGCATCTTTGGATACCGCTTTTCTGGCCAGATATTTCCATACACGGCAATCACTGTATGAAGATATGGCAGGGACGGCAGATGACCCAGAACTGAAGCTGGAATACGACGGAATGAGGAAGCGATACCGGGAACTTCGGCTGCAACAGCTTGACAGCTCCGACATCGAATATCTGTATGTACGTTCCGAAATCATGCGTGAACAGGGCCGTGGAGAGGAAATACTCTCCCGCCTGCTTCAGAAATGCGAATCCCCCGACACTGACCTGCACCAGAAAGCCATACTCAACTATATCACGGCAAATATCTACAGGCAGGCCGGAGACAGTCTGAAAGTCATATATTACTATGCGGTAAGCGCAATCAACGACCTCAGCACACCTGTCAACGACTATCTTTCCCTTAGAGAACTCGCTACAATGCTGTACAGGGCCGGAGACATCGAAAGGGCATATTCATACATAACCAGATCCGTACAGGACATCATGACAGCCCATTCGAGACTCAACATCCAGTCGACTGTAGACATACTGCCAATCATCACCAGCGCATACGAGTCACAGCTGAAAGACAGGCACAGACAACTCACGTTCATGCTTGTATGGCTGAGCCTTCTTCTGGCAATGCTTGTATGTGCAATGCTGATAATTGCAAGAGAACGAGGAAAGACCCGGAAGAAAAACGATCTGCTCAGACAGGCAAATGCAAAACTGAAAAACTTCAACCGCATGCTCCTGGAAGCCAATGATATCAAGGAAGCATACCTGTTAAAATACATGGATCTGTGCTCCACCTATATAGATAACATCGAGAACTACAGATCACAACTCCGGAAGACGGCCAAAACAGGAGGCTTCGAGAAAATAATGGAAAACCTGCGTTCCGCGAACTACACCGATGCCGTACTGCATGATTTCTATGCAGAGTTCGACGCCACATTCCTAAAGCTGTTCCCGGATTTCGTAAGTCAATTGAACGCTATGCTGCAGCCTGACAAGAGACTGAAAGACACTTCAGCCGACGGAATACTTACGACAGAACTTAGAGTGATGGCCCTGATACGTCTCGGGATCAATGACTCTACCAAAATCGCCCATTTCCTCAGAAGATCGCTTTCTACAATCTACAATTACAGGGTCAAGATAAGAAATGCGGCGACGGAAGACAGGGACAATTTCGAATCCAGAGTAATGCACATTTCATTCTCTCCTGCAAGAAATTCAAGAGGGAAAGGTGTCCAGTAACATTCAGGCAGTCTGAACCCACTACTAAATACAGCTCGTGCGTCCAAGACAAACCATTGATTATCGCTATGTTAATATTAATAAAGCACTACCATTTCCGCACGATATCTTTGCGGACAGTCCGAAACTGCCCATCTTTGTCCCCGGACATATACGGAATATAGTTGAAATCAATGTCATACTCATAATTAACGACAGACACTAATCAAATAGCTTTAGATATATGAAATATAAATCTTTTCTGACACTTGTTCTGGGCTGTATCATGATTGCCGGATCGTGCGAAGAGGAGCGTAAGACATGGTATGTACCGGATTCCTCCAGCGATGATCAGGACGGGAATGAAAACCTCGAAGATTGGGCTCCCAAGGTCCCTGTCATGTATTACGGGTCTTTCTACGGAGAGAACGCCGACG
Source organism: uncultured Bacteroidales bacterium (assembly GCA_944322585.1). Taxonomy (GTDB): domain Bacteria; phylum Bacteroidota; class Bacteroidia; order Bacteroidales; family UBA932; genus Cryptobacteroides. The sequence goes on from CALUPB010000002.1 coordinate 27,231, forward strand.
GCAGGCCGGTATATCCGTGGTGGGGGGAACACGTCGTCCTGCTCACTTACGAATCCGATTACGACCCTCAAGCCATGAAAAAATGGACAGATGCCGCTGACCGGATGTATGAATTCTATATAGAATGTACGAGAGAAGCACCACCGGTAATGGTAAACTGTTTCATGAACGGAAGAATAACCATTGCCCAGTCCGAGAACTGGCCTGCCGCTGCTGTCGGTTGGATCTGGAATACCGGAATTGCAATTGCGGACGGCACCTTCGACGGACTGTACAACAGCTATCTCAACGGGAACGGGGACACTCTTACCCCATACGAAATGGGAAGGAATTTCTGGAAATTCGGGGGCAAGATCACCTACAACGGAGACGAACCGGAATGTACCGGCTATTCAGTATTCATGCGGAGAATACTGACAGTGGAGCTGCTCGGACAGAATCTTGATCCGGACGCAGATACCCCGACGGTGAATCTCGACAAGATACTCGGCATCTATCTCGCATCGGGAAAGACTTATGAGAATACCATAGCTGTCAACCAGGGAGTGGACAATCCTTACGACTCAAGCAGCCAGGCCCTGTTCGCAAGCTTCCTTTTCGAACTCCAGAAAAAATACGGAGGGACAGACTGGGTAATCAGATTCTGGAACTATGTAGACGAAAGACCCGATGCAGCCAGCGAACAGACTGCTGTCGATAACATAATAGTCGCTGCATCACAGGCTTCAGGAAAGAACCTGTGCTCCCTGTTCGAAGAATGGAAATGGCCGGTATCGCAGAATGCCAGAGCCACTCTGCAGAACCTCGGACTTATTGAATAACAAAGATTTTATATACTAATCTAACCGGATTATGAGGATACGTTACTTACTTTCAATCATCCTTGTCCTGTATGCCGCCACCTGTATACAGCAGGCAATGCTTGCGGCATCAGCAGAGGATTCTGCCGATGCCGTCCAGACTTATGAAGTGACAGGACACGTCACCGATGCGCAGACAAGGGAACCTCTTGCAGGAGCATTTGTCGTCGAAGCAGGAACCGACAACGGAGTCATGACTCTTGAAGACGGCAGTTACTCCATCAGAATTGCCGACATCAGATCCGCCCAACTTGAAGTTTCCTTCATGGGATACAAGACAATGACCGTAGAAATCGGAACGCGAGGCATAGTCGATGTAGCGATGATGTCCGACAATGAACTTGATGCCGTCGTAGTCGTCGGCGGAGGTACCCAGAAGAAAATCTCTGTAGTAGGAGCCGTCTCCTCCATCAGCGGAGAAGCCCTGCGCACCACATCTTCATCTCTAACCTCTGCACTGGCAGGAAAACTCGCCGGAGTGATATCAATGACAGGATCCGGAGAACCGGGTACCACATCACAGTTCTATATCCGGGGAATAAGCACTTTCGGAGGAAGGGCGGAACCGCTCATCCTGCTGGATGATGTGGAAATATCGGCCGGAGACCTCAACAGGATTCCCGCAGAGAACATAGCGAACTTCACCATTCTCAAGGATGCATCAGCAACCGCAATCTACGGAGTACGCGGAGCGAACGGAGTGATGATCATCACAACCAAGAAAGGCGTGGAAAACCAGAGAGCGCTGGTAAACGTGACTGTCGAGAATTCGTATGTAAGGCCGATGAATATGCCTGAATTCGTGGACGGCGCCACATGGATGGCAATGTATAATGAGGCCATGACAGGCAGGAATCCCGGTTCAATAGGCAGGTATTCGGATGAAGTCATAGAAAGGACTTTCAGCCATCAGTATCCTTATGTCTACCCCGATGTGGACTGGCAGGAACTTCTGTTCAGGAAATGGAACATGAACCAGCGTGCACACATCAGCGTACAGGGAGGAGGGAACAAGGTGACATATTTTATGAGCCTGCAGGTAAACCACAATACCGGTATGCTCAACGGCAATCCCCAGGGAGCGCAGTTCAACACCAATATAAGGCAGATGGGATACACTTTCCAGAACAATATCTCATACAAGGTGACAAATACCACCACCCTCGACCTGCACCTGAACGCCCAGATCAACCAGAACAAAGGACCGAGAGAAAGCACCCAGGATATTTTCGGCTACGTTTATGCCGCCAACCCTGTCGACTTCCCGGCCTATTATCCGGCCCAGGAGGGAGACACTCACATCCGTTTCGGCAACATACTGATGCAGAACGGGAACAGGAAAAGCAACCCGTATGCCGGACTGCTCGACGACTATGCGGAGAGCAACTCCAATACGCTCAACGCCTCCCTGAAACTTGACCAAAGACTGGATTTCATCACCGAAGGGCTGGCTCTCAACGCACTCGTAAACTGGAAGAACTACTCCATCTCCACATACTATAAAAGTATGACTCCCTACTTCTACCAGATAAAGGACGGGAGCTGGAGCATCGACAATCCCGATGTCTACGAACTGGAATATGTCGGGGACATGGGACAGGACTTCGTATCTACAGAAGGTCCGGACAAGACCCAGGACCAGACATTCTATTTCGATGCCAGGCTTACATACGACAGGACCTTCGGCAAACACAATGTCGGGGGACTTCTGATGTACATGATGCGAGAATACCGGTCTTCCGTTCTTCCCGAGCGCAACCAGGGCCTGTCAGGACGCGCGACATACGGATATGACGACAGATATTTCCTCGAATTCAACTTCGGATACAACGGGACAGAGCGTTTCCAGAAAGGAAGAAGATTCGAATTCTTCCCTGCCGCATCACTCGGCTGGGTGCCAAGCAACGAAAGATTCTGGGGCAGGGCATCCGACATAGTCAGCTATCTTAAACTCAGAGGTTCATACGGACTTATCGGAAGTGACGGCTTCGGAGGGGAGCATTTTGTCTACTATGACAGCATAGACCTGAATGGAAGCTCATCATATACATCCGGCCCGTCATACAACGGAACGTACCCGCTCGTGACTTCACAGGGTATAGGAGTAAACGGGTATGCGGTCGCTGACCCGCATTGGGAAAGAGCGAAAAAACTGGATATCGGCATCGATGCCACCCTGTTCAGGGAAGTGGACATCACTTTCGACTATTTCTTCGAATGGAGAGACAGAATAATGATGCAAAGAGGGTCCTGGCCTCAGATAATGGGATACTGGAACGCTACTCCATGGGCAAACGTAGGCAAAGTGAACAACTGGGGATATGAGTTCAGTTTCAACTGGTCACACAATTTCGGCAAGGACTGGTACCTCAACCTCAGGGGAAATTTCACTTATACCCAGAACAAATACGTGTTCAAGGACGAGCCCAATTATCCGTATACCTGGCAGAAAGACCAGAATATGCCTTTAGACAACTGTAGAGGATACATAGCAGAAGGTCTGTTCACATCACAGGAGGAAATAGACAACTGGCCTGTACAGTCTCTGGGGGGTACTCCTATGGTGGGAGACATAAAATACCGCGACATCAACGGTGATGGAATAATCAACGAGAACGACCAGACACTCATTTCCCCATATGGCTATAATCCGCGTATCCAGTATGGCTTCGGACTCAGTCTCCGCTGGAAAAAATGGGATCTCGGTGTCTTCTTCAACGGTTCGGCCCTGCGCAGCATCATGATCAACGGCATTACGCCATTCGGAACAAACGACAGCAACATGATGGCCTGGATATACGATGCCCACTGGTCAGAAGCAAATCCCGACCCCAATGCAGAATATCCACGACTCGGAGTGACGGATGCCCAGAATGCCAACAACAGCCCGAGCAGTACATACTGGCTGAGGGATGCCGGATTCCTCAGATTCAAGACACTCGAATTGGGATACAGCTTCAGGCTCGGGAGGGTGTACCTCAACTGCGACAATCTCGCCGTATGGAGTCCGTTCAAACTCTGGGATCCGGAACTCAGCTGGAACTCCTATCCGTTCTCACGCACATTCAGTCTAGGGATCCAGTTCAACTTCTAAAACATTTTAACAGACATGAAAGACATACATTTCAACATAAAAGCCATATCCGGTATCGCTTCTGCATTCTGCCTTGCTTCCTGCAACTGGCTGGACGTATCACCGGAAAAGGTGGCGTCCTTCGACGATGCGATGAAAAACAAGCAGACCACTGAAAACTGGATTTACAGCTGTTACGGACCGATAGCCGAAACCTCCCCGATAACCTACCGCACAGGTTCTGCGGACGGAGGTATCGAATACTCTACCGATGAGTTCGTTCTGCCACAGACATACGGAGTAGGAGCCCAGACCCTGTCATACGATCAGGTCACTTCAAGTTCCGAAGTCAGTAACTTCTACTGGACCCGTATCTATGGAGCCATAGGACATATCAATCTATTCCTCAGGGAACTGGACAGACATTCTCCGTTAGGGGTGACGGATGACGACAGGGCGCTCTACAAGGCACATACGAATTTTCTCAAAGCCTACTATTACTCCCTCGGGCTGAAACTCTTCGGTCCTGTACCTATCGTAAACGAATATATCGACGCCAATACTCCTGCCGAAGAATTCCCCGGCAGGTACCATTACGACTACGTAGTGAATGAAATTATCCGCCTGCTGGATGAGGCTGAAACTGTCCTTCCTCCCGGATACGCCCTCGATGAAACCTGGGGCAGGGCAAACGACACAGTCTGCGAAGCTCTAAAGGCAAGAGTCCTGCTTTACGCCGCATCTGACCTTTGGAACGGCTCATTCCCTTATCCTACCTGGAGCAACACAGGCTTCGAGACTCCCGGTTACGGGAAGGAGCTTGTAAGCCACGAGTTCGACATAACCAAATGGGAACGGGCGTACGATGCCAACAGGAAAGCTCTTGAAACTGCCATCGCTAACGGACGAAGGCTCCTTACCATAGAAGATGCCAGGAAGTTTATGGAAGACCAGCAGATTTCCGCAGAAGACATATTCATTCCGGGCGTAGACCCCACGACTCCGGAAGGAAAGGAATTCATCGAGCGTACGATGCTGATGAGATATGTAGTATGTTCCGACGAGACAATGGGCAACTACGAATACGTCTGGGGAAGTACCAGTGCAGGATATGCAGCGGAATACGCAGCGATGTGCGGACTGCCGCGCAACCTTGTCATGCTCAATTCCGGTACAGAATATTCAGGTTGGAGTGCACTGTCCCCTACCCTGAACATCGTGGAATCATTCTACACCAGAAACGGAAGACTGCCTGCCGACGACCCTGATTTCATCGGCGAATCAGCATGGCTGGAAAGGGCCGGAATAGAGGGCCACGAGAACATCATAAACCTGAACACAGGCAGGGAACCGAGATTTTATGCATGGATTACATTCGACGACTGCGAACTCGGCCCGTTTATGAGAGACGGCGAGCCTCTGAATGTCAATTTTCTCAGCAAAGACGCACAGGGATACAGCAGCGCCGTACCGAGAGACAACTGCCAGACAGGATATCTTTCAAACAAATATACTGCTCCTGCAGTGCGTATGACGCCCAACACTCCAAGCTCACTCGAAGATTCCGGACATCCTCTTGCCGTCAACCGCTATCCCGAGCCGTTCATAAGACTGGCCGAACTTTACCTCAACATAGCTGAATGCTGTGCTGAACTCTACCTTCACAAGGGAGATGCGGCCATGCTTACAGAAGCCATCGAGAACCTTAATGTCATCCGGAAGCGGGCAGGCATACCTGAACTTGACGAGTCAGACTGCACGGCAGAAATGACCATCCTCGACTGGGTCAGGGCCGAAAGGACAGTAGAACTGTTCGGAGAAGGGCACCGTTTCTATGACTTGCGCCGTTGGATGATTGCTCCGGAAAAACTCGCGACAGGAGTCCGGAAAGGTCTTGACAGTTTCGAAAGCAAGATAGAAAACCCTACTTTCGAGCAGTTCAACAGAGAAGTGACAGTCAACCAGCCATTCTCCTGGAGTAACAGGATGTATATGCTTCCCATCAGCATGCACGAAGTATATTCCGATCCCCAGCTCGTACAGGCTCCTGGATACTGACAAGAATCCGCTGATATCTCAAAATAGGAATACGACATGAAACATAATATGAAAATACCTGTAATTGCAGCCGCCGTTATGGAGCTGCTTACGGTCACGGGATGCGACAACAGCCAGTACAGACTGGAAAACCTGTACCCTGAAGAGTACCATAAGATAATTTCTTTTCAGGATGATGCGGTCAGCACGGACATAATGAAAATCTATGACATAAACATAGATATCACCGAGACCGTCACACTGCTCAGAGGAGGAAGCGACCCTTCCTTGAAAGCCGTTGCCAGACTGCGGCCGATGACTGCCGAAGAAGCGGAAACCTATCTGACAAGCGGGACAGCACTCGACCCGCAATACTATTCAATCCGGACTCCGGAAATAGTCCTTGAACCTGAGGAAAGGTACAAGAGCGTGGAGATCGTATTCAGTGCTGAAAACATAGCCGGCATCAGGGACGCGATGTCGTCGGCTTCCGGAACACCGTTCTGTCTCGCCCTCATGCTCGACGGTCTGGACGGTACTTCCGTCAATGCGGACAAAAGCTATTTCGTGAGGGAAATCGAACTCGGGAAACCTGAAATAACCGTTACCGGAAGCTCTCTGACAGACAATCCTGACTCATGGAGCACGGACCTCTCCGCAATGATGGACGGAGACAATATCTGGGATTTCAGCTGCAGGCTGCTCCGGGATGACTCATATATCGAAAATTACAACTACAGTACCGGAGGGAACTACAATGCCCTGCCTGAAGGGACAAAAGTAAACTTCTCCGGCAACGGACAGCTCGATTTCATCAGCGGGAACCACTTTTCACAGAACAGCGTAACTCTGACAGTATCCAAAGAAGGATTCGACTTCGACAATGCACCGTATGTCCTTCCGGTCGTCCTGAATATGGGAGAACTGGATTTCGAAATGGCGAACCCGTATTACATGGTTATTGAAGGCGTAATTACCCTTACCGAAGACATGCTTTCCTGCCCTTTCGACCTGAGCGGCTATGACGGACAGGGTCTGGCAGGCCTGATTGACGGGAATCTCTATGACACATACTGGCACACTCCTTACAATGACGATGCAGGAGGATACTATTTCAATGAAGACTATGGACATTATTTCGACATCGATCTCGGGAAAGAAGTATCGAAAATAAAATGCAGGTACTACAACAGACCGGGACAGGAATCAAACTGGCCGAAAGACATAGAACTATATATCGGCAATGACGGAGAGAACTGGACACTGCTCGGCTCCCGGACAGACATCCCGGTCGAAGACCAGACAGTGGAACTCGGTCCTTTCGATTCTGAAGAGCCGTTCAGTTATCTGCGTATAAGCATAAAGAAAAACCAGCAGGATCTCAGACCGGGAGTGGACGACGGCGCATGCTCGCACATGTGTGAATTCCAGCTTTTCGGGATCTGACCGGACCCTTTTGTCAAACACCGATACAATGAAAAATACAATTCTCTTCCTGACAGTTCTCTCTGCTGTCGTCTCCGGGTTGGAAGTTTCAGCCAGGAATGCCGACGGATCCAGATGGCATATAATAGATGGAGGCTACTCCATCCGATGGGATATACGGGACGACATTCCGCACTACGACCACATCGAAATGAGCGGCGAGCAGGTGTCCGTAGTCTATTATTACGGAGTCAATGAGGACGGCTCATTCTCCATGGAGCGGTCGGTGATATGGCCCATGCTGCGCACCGTTCCCAATGACACACATGCAAGCCTCACTGTCCGGTTCGGGAGGGATTTCCTGTCGGGAATGACAGTGGACGGGAAACCGCTTGAAGACGAAAAAGTCGAATCCATCACTTTCGACGGGCTGCTGCACGCGGAATGCACATACGGCAATGCCGACGTAAAGGTAACGTCATGCTACTTCCCGTCCACGACAAGGGCTGCCGTCTGTGAGGAATATACGGTAACGAACACCGGAGACAAGACAGTGACCGTCTTTGTCCCTGCCGTCAGAAATGTCACTTCGACCGATCCCGATGCAGGGACTGAAGGGAGCTATACACTGATAGAGGCTACCGGACACTTAAAGGACAGGACATACAGCATCGCTCCAGGGAAGAGCATTGTTTTCGGCGCCAGCATCAAGGGACTGAAAACACCGCAGGTGGAGATCCCGACAGACTCCGGGAAAGAAAAAGCGGAAAGGGAGAAGTTTGTGGAAATGATATGCAATGGCCTCGTACTCGACAGTCCGGATCCCGTACTGAACACGATGTTCGGATTCGCGAAGATCCGCGGGGCGGAAAGCATTTTCCGAACAAGAGGAGGACTTATGCAGTGTCCCGGAGGAGAGGCATACTATGCGGCAATCTGGTGCAATGACCAGGCAGAGTACATCAACCCGTTTTTCCCTTTTCTCGGATACGACAGGGGAAACGAGTCCGCAATCACCAGTTTCATGCATTTCGCCAGATACATGAATCCCGAATTCAACTATGTGCCGTGGTCAGTGATTGCCGAGGGCTATGATGCATTCGGCCAGTTCGACAGGGGCGATGCCGCCATGCTCGCCTACGGGGCTTCAAGGTATGCCCTCGCCTTGGGCGACATGGAGACTGCCGAAGCACTGATGCCGCTCATTGACTGGAGTCTGGAATACTGCCGCCGCAAAATCAACGGAGACGGGGTAGTGGCTTCCACTGCCGATGAACTGGAGCTGCGTTTCCCGGCCGGAGACGCCAATCTGTGCACTTCATCGCTCTACTATGACGCCCTGAGATCCACGGCATGGCTTATAGAGACTATGGCAGAAGAATATGCTTCCGGCGGCGGGGCCCCGGATAACGGCACGGCCGCCGGCAATCCGGACAACGGAGGCATTGCAGGGCCAGGCGGAACAGAAGAGGCCGCAGCCAGGGCGGTCGACCTCAGGGCGCAGGCCGACACCCTCAGGAAAAACATCGAGAAGCACTTCGGTGCCGAGATGAACGGGTTCCATACCTACAGATATTTCGAAGGCAATGACGTACTGCGCTCCTGGATATGCATCCCTCTCGTCATGGACATATTCGACAGGAAAGAAGGCACGGTCCAGGCCCTGCTCTCCCCTGTCCTCTGGTCGGAAAACGGAGTCTATACCGAGGCTGGTACGGATGTATTCTGGGACAGGGCCACACTCTACGCATTACGGGGCATCTATGCTGCCGGTTATCCGGATAAAGCGACAGAACATCTGGCTGCCTATTCACGTCACCGCCTGCTCGGCGACCATGTCCCTTATCCGGTAGAGGCATGGCCCGAGGGAAACCAGCGGCATCTTTCCACCGAAAACGCCCTCTATTGCAGGATATTCACCGAAGGCATCCTCGGCTTCCGTCCGACAGGTTTCAGGACATTCACCCTCCGTCCGCAGCTTCCTGACGGTTGGGATCACTTTACCCTGCGCAACATACACGCCTGCTCCGACCGTCCGTACGACATCATTGTAAAGCGTTCAGGGAAACGGCTTTCCATAACCGTCCGGCAGGACGGCAGGAACATCCTCCGCTACAATGTCACCGAAGGCAAGGCCATCGAAGTCTCCATGCCCGGATGAAGACACATTCTTTTGCGGATTTCATCAGATCCCGGTAACGGAACAGGCGATGCCGCCAAACGAAGCGGGCCCGCAACCATAAGGTGCACGGGCCCGCTTCGTAAAGAGCATAAACGGAATGTTTATTTCACGGTAAGTACAGCGTAATCGGATACGGTACTGCTTCCGCCGATGAATATCCTGAATTCGCCTGGTTCGACGACCTTTTCAAGATCATGGTTGTAGAAGCCCAGCAGGTCTGCATCCACAGGGAACTCCACCGTACAGCTTTCCCCAGCGTCAAGCTCCACTTTCCTGAATCCCTTGAGTTCCCGGACAGGCCTGGTGCTGGAAGCCACCATATCCCGGATATACATCTGGACAATCTCCTTTCCCTTCCTGCTGCCGGTATTCCGGACCTCCACACTCGCAGTCACCTGCCCGTCCGAGCTCATTTCTGCAGAACTGAGAACAACGTCCCCGTACTCGAACGAAGTGTAGCTCAGTCCGTACCCGAAAGGATAAAGCGGGTCATTGTCCACATCCAGATAGTTGGAACGGAATTTCTGGAACCATTTGCCTTTGTCGAGCGGCCGTCCTGTATTCTTGTGGGCATAGTACACCGGTATCTGCCCCACATTCTTCGGGAATGACATGGTAAGTTTCCCGCAAGGATTCACATCTCCGAACAGGACGTCCGCAACGGCATGCCCGGTCTCCGAACCGCCGAACCAGACATCGAGTATCGCCGGAACATTCTCATCTTCCCAGCACAGTGTAAGCGGCCTGCCGTTGAAAAGGACAAGCACTACAGGCTTTCCCGTAGCGACCAGCGCCTTGAGCAATTTCCGCTGTACATCAGGAAGGCCTATGTCGGAACGGCTCGAGCACTCGCCGGACATCTCCGACGCTTCACCGAGAACAGCTACCACCACATCCGCCCTGGCTGCCGTCGCCAACGCCTCAGAAAGCAGCTGCGCGTCACTCCTGCCGTCGCGCGGAATCGTCCTGCCGAACATCGTGGCCCGTTCCTCGTATTCCCTGTCTCCTATAAGATTGCTTCCTTTTGCATACAGAAGCCTGACCTTGTCCCCGACACATTCCTTCAGCCCGTCCATTACCGACACACAGCTGTCAAGACGGGCTGCCACGCTCCATGTCCCGGCCATGTTGGACCGAGTATCGGCAAGAGGCCCTATCACGGCGACTGTCCCTCCTTTCCTGAGAGGGAGTACGGAATTCTCGTTTTTAAGGAGGACAAAGGATTCGGCCGCTATACGTCTCGCAGCAGCGCGATGGCTGTCGCAGAACACAAGATTTTCCACGTCTTCCGGCCGGCAGAACCTGTACGGGTCATCGAACAGACCCAACCGGTATTTGGCTTCAAGTATACGGCGGCACGCATTGTCGAGGACATCCATGGATATCTTCCCTTCCTCTATGCCCTTCCCCACATATTTGAACAGCCCCTCGCTCACCATATCCATATCGAGTCCCGCCTCTATAGCCCGCAGGCTGACTGTCTCCATGTCACCGATCCCGTGGGCCACCATCTCCATGACCCCGGTATAGTCGGAAACCACAAATCCGTCAAAGCCCCATCTGTCTCTCAGGACATCCTGCATGAGCCATTTGTTGGCAGTGGCCGGAATGCCCTCCACTTCGTTGAAGGACATCATCACGCTGCCGGCTCCTGCATCCACAGCTGCCTTGTACGGTTCGAAATACTCGTTGAACATACGCTGACGGCTCATGTCGACGGTGTTGTAGTCCCTTCCGGCCTCAGAAGCCCCGTACAGGGCAAAATGCTTGACACAGGCCATCATCTGCCCGGGCTCCGTCAGTTGTGACTCTCTGTCGCTTCCCTGATAGCCGCGCACCATGGCCGCAGCTATGGCACTGCCAAGGAACGGATCTTCACCGCTTCCTTCCGCAATCCTGCCCCATCTCGGGTCCCTCGATATGTCCACCATCGGACTGTATGTCCAGCATATCCCGTCCGCACTCGCCTCCGCCGCGGCTATCCTGGCGGATTCCTCGACGGCATCCATATCCCAGCTGCATGAAAGTCCGAGAGGTATGGGGAATACCGTCTCATAACCGTGCACGACATCCATTCCGAAAAGCAACGGAATGCCCAGGCGGGATTCTTCGACCGCTATCCTCTGTATCTCACGTATCTTTTCATAACCCTTGATATTGAACAGCCCTCCGATCTCTCCCCTCCTTATCCTGTCGGCATCGGTGCTGCTTCGGGCCTCGCCTGTCGTTATCTCCCCGGCTGTCGGAAGATTGAGCTGTCCTATCTTCTCTTCGACAGTCATCCGGTCCATCAGTCCTGAAATGAATCTGTCCATCTCCCTGTCTGCATTCCCGCCGGGAACGGAAGTGCATGCCGCCGTAAAGGCCACGGCGGCACAAGCGAAAATAAATTTTCTGAAATCCATAAAACAATTATGGCTCATCGTCCACATATCATTAAAGGGGCCGGACAGCATCACGGACACTGCCCGGCCCGGAAAAGCTATTCTTTAGGGACATAAATGGCAAATGCCGCCTTTATCAGCTCATGCTGCCAGTCCTCCAGCTTCGGAGCATCCTTTACGGCAAGGTTGAATCCCCTGTAATTGAACTCTCCCCACCATGCATCATCCACGACCACAAGGTTCTGGGTGACATTGTCCGGACGCTTCACATCATCGGCTTCATTGAGGTTCACCCATCCGTCAGGCCTGTACTGGAAACCGCTCTTCACCACTATAAGGGACCCGTTAGGGATATCCTCCTTATCGAAGATAGGGGTCGCATCATAATTCTTCATCGTGAAATTCAGGTCTGAATTGCCTGCATCGGAATTATAATGCGCACCTTCGGTTATCACAAATTCAAGGCGGGTATAGTCTGCCGGATCATAGCCTGCATTCACTATAATCTCCTCGACTCCCGGCTTAGGGACGAAGATACCGAATGAATATGACATGTCATCGTCTTCGGTAAGAGGCACCTTAGGATTCTTCGACAGGTTGAATCCCCTGAAGTTGAATTCTCCCCACCATGCCTCATCGACTTCCACAACCTGTATCTGGACCTCTGCCGGACGGTTGCTGTTCGGCTGGTCGACAGCGACCCAGGCATCCGGTCTGTACTGGTATCCGGCCTTCTGCACTATGACGGAACCTACAGGTATATCGGATTTTTCGAAAACCTGTGTCGCGGCATAGATAGCCTGGTCGGTAAGTACGGTCGTATTACCGTTGCCGGAATTGTAATAGCCAGGCTGCGTCAGCTTGAGGGTAAGCTGGGTATAGTCATCAGGATTATATCCTGCCGCCTCCAGAATACTCGTCAGGTTTGAATTGACATCCTCGTCATCCTCGGTAATGGTTGACTGAGTCACCTCGTACGGCTTCTCATAGGCATTGTTCACAGCCTCCTTTATCGCATCGACCTTGGCCTTGGTATAAATGTAGCCTTCCGGCTTCCAGCTGATCGCGTCGATGTCGCATCCGGTAATCTGCTTTGCCCACATCAGGGCTGCCGCATAGCGGCCTGCGGAATATTCGAGATGATAGCCGTCACGGGTCAGGTTGTCGCCGTAGAGACTTGTCCTGAGGTTCTGGATGGCGGTACCGCAAGGGATGACAATCTCGAATTCCGGATGTGCGTTGACTTTTGTCTGCACTGCATTCAGGATGGCATTGTACATCGTCATCTGGTCCTTGTTGTAGTTGGCGAACTCGGAATGCGTCGAATTGCCCTGATAAGCCCATGTCATATGCCACATCAGCTCCGCTCCCGGACAGTATTCGGTCACTTTCCGCACAAGTGTCGTGAGATAAGGCTCATATCTGTCGGCCATTCCGGACGAACCGCTGGCCTGCTGCATGGAGATATAGTCCCATTCGTCGCTCTTTATGGCGTCCACCGAACTGAAATTGTCGATGTTCTGCCATGTACCCGCCGTATTGATACGGTAAGTATATGCTCCGGCCCCGCTTTCTATATTGCCGGCATGCGTTTCAAGGGTACATCCCGGGATATACAGGTTTCCGAGCTTGATTGATGTGTAGCCGGCGTCCTGAAGCACCTGCCAGAGATATTCCATGGCATCGTCGGAGAAACTGTTGCCTATTGCAAGAATTCTCAGCGACTCTTCGGTCTTCATTCCGGACTGCCTTATCGTCACGGTCTTGGTGATTCCTCCATATTTGCTGGTGAAGGTAACGGTAGCCGTCCTCTCGTCAGGAGTAGTGTTGGCAGAGACATTGAATACATAGGTGTTGGTACTGCTGGATTTGGTCGTGGATTCGGTTATCCACTGTTCTTCAGGCATCTTCACGACAACCGGAACATTGCTTGTGACTTCCACCTTGACTTCGCCTCCTGCCGCAGGAAGGGCATAGGCCGATTTGGTCAGGACTATTTCCTGCTCGACACCTTCCTGATAAACGGTAAACTCTTCCGTCACCTCACCGTTGCTGAGGATTATCGTACCTTCCCTGACAGTGAAGGCTGTATTTTCGTCTACTGTAAACCTGATTTCAGTCTCGACTGCCTTGGAAGCCGGCTCGATGGTGATCCAGGACTTGTCCTTGTCGGCAACCGTTGCCGTGCAGGCATTCTTCGAACGGACGACAATCGCCTGCAGGCCTCCTGTGGCCGGCACTTCTATCCTGTTGGAAGTCATGGATATGCTGTTGGCCGGTTTCTGGGTCACGGTGATTGTCTTCCTCGCCACTCCGGACTTGATAAGGAACGATGCGTTTCGCTCGTCCACTTCCGTATTTTCCGCGAACTCGATGGAGATTGTGTTTTCCCCTATCGCTCCGCTCGTAGGACTGATTGTAAACCATTCATCCGCCCTGTCATTGACCATGGAGGCAGTCCAGCCGCCTTTGGTCGTGAACGCAATGGTCCTTACGCCTTCATTCTCGTCCACACAGATATTCGCGTCCGCCTCGTCCGCGAGAACGATGGACGAATTTTTCGGTTCCGGCGGGAATTTGTCTATCTCGCTCTCGCAGCTCCATAACAGGGAGCAGGCGACCGCCGCCATCAGATATAATGTTGTTTTCATATTTTAAACTTTGTTTATAATAACGCTGCTTCCGGCATTCGCGCCCGGTGTGCAGTCTGAATAATCCTTCACTCGGCTTCCGCATTTGCGGAAGCCATGATTCCCTATTATAACGTCAATGAGGAAAAGCCGGACGGTCCTGCCGTCAATGCAGGATAACCGGCAACTGGTGTATCCTGCCACCCGGAGCGGTAAGCCTTATGAAATACTTCTCTCCCCGGGTTACCCTGTCCGCCCCGAAGGCAAGACTGTTCAGGCCGGAGACCGCTTCAGGAGAAGCACTGTATACGCATTCTCCCGTGGATTCCCGGACTACCTCTACCTTTGCCGTCCCTCCGTCACCCAGATAATAGTCCAGCTCGTACTTTTCCCTGTCCGGATGCTGCATCATGTCCATATATCCGGAACCGGTCTCGATATTGGCGAACGGGAACCCGTCCTCGAACGACGGCATCCCTATGTCGGCCTTTTCGAGAGCAGCCTTGACATGGTCATTGGACATCAGCAGATTCCAGATAAGGCCGCTGCGGTAGTTCTCGATCATCACTACGATAGGCCCCTGGTCTATTGCAAGATGATCCCGGTTGGCAGCCTTTTCGGAAGGCTTGTATGCATCCGCAAGCCCGAACTCTCCCTGACACTCGGATATTCTGTCCATATTAAGCAGCACCTGCGTCGAATAGAAAGGAGTGTACGGATATGCGGACAGTGCAGCCGTAGGAGCAATCACCCCGTCGTCATTCTGCGGATTGCGGGCTGAGTAATTCGGGCTCGAACCGGCTCCGTAGCAGGCTGTAAGACCCCACATGTCCACGCCGTAATCATAGGTTTCCGGAGCGGAATGGATGCAGTAATGTCTGTTGACCATGGTGTGGGAAAGGTTCTGCCGCCAGTACCATGCCTTGTCATCCTGCATGAAACGGGGATCAAACCCGAGGAAAGTATAATGGCTGAAGAACAGCGGTCCGCCGAGCTCGTTCCCGAGCGGAAGTTCATAGCCGTATGTCTTCCTCTGCGGGAATGACTGGAGGTTCCAGCCTCTTCTGTAGGTTTCGGCATCTATGCAATGCCCCTCGGGAGCGGCAAGAGCCATGAGATAAGTCACCAATGCCTCGTTCCAACCGGAAATCTTCAGGGAATAGGTATCGGTCTCCGAATACCAGAGCCAGTACAGGCCGTCCCCGTTCTCTCCTGTATATCCCGACCAGTCTACAGTCCTGTACAGATTGTCTATGTCTTCCCGCAGGCCTGTCTCCACATCATCGGTACCGTCGAAATATTCGTATGCAGCCAGCAGACCGGCCATCATGAAGGAAGATTCCACAAGGTCTCCGGTCGCTTTCTGGTCCCCGAAAGCCACATAGGACCCGTCAGGACTGTACCAGTGCGACCATGCCCCCTTGTACCTGTCAGCTTCCGTAAGGAAATCCACGATTTTACGGAGCTGTCCTGTCCCTTCCTCCCTGGTAATCCATCCTCTCTCCACACCGACAATCAGGGCCATCACACCGAATCCGCTGCCACCGGTAGTAACCGTATTGCCGCGGTTATTGCCTTCATAGGCCATACCGCTCTGCGGATCCGCCCCGTTGTAGAAGAATTCGAATGCGGCCTTCTGCTGACGGTCGAGGACACGCCTCACGGCCGACGGCGCATAAGTCTGGTCCCCGGGAGAGAACCGGTCTCCCCCGGTATCGGCTCCGCTGCCGGAACTGCACGAGCAGGCGGACAGAGCCAGGACTACAGACAATGCAAATATCTTGTTCATAAGGTTTGTACGTATCATATCAATATCCAGGATTCTGGGTAAGTATTCCGTTCGAAGCATCTATTTCCTGCTGAGGGATAGGATAAAGCTCCTGCTTGTTCGGGACGAAATATTCGATTTTTTCCTCTGCTTCTCCCCAGCGGATAAGGTCGAAATAACGCTCGAACTCGAGGGCAAGCTCAAACCGGCGCTCCTCATGGATAAGATCCCTGAGCTTGGTCTGGTCACGCTCCGTAATCTCAGGAAGGGCATCGGCGTCGTTCCCCCTTGCGCGTGCCCTCACCATTTCGAGTTTTGCAAGAGCCTCGTCGGTCTCCCCGAGCTCGTTGGCGGCCTCGGCATACATAAGGACTATGTCGGAATATCTTATCATTCTGATATTTAGCCATGTAGCATTAGGATTGTTCCTGTTGTACATCTGCTGCTCATAAAGCGGGGCATATACCTTGGCATTGTAGTGAGGATTCGGCACTTCCGCAGACTGGAAGACCACTCCGTCTCTGACATCGCCGTCACTGAGGACTGTGGCATGATAGCGGGGATCATCTTTCATATCATCCCTAAGCTGTTTGCTCGGGCCGTTCATGCCCCATCCGCAGTTAGGCTGTCCGCGGAATCCCTGGATGCTCGCCCACTGTTTGTTACCACCTGTCGAGATGGAAAGTGACGGCTTATCGTCCACGTCGAACTCATATATTGACTCCGGTCCGAACTCATATTTCTCCGTCCATATCTCGTCGAACGGGGTGGAAAGGTCATTGTCTCCGGACTCGATGATCTGTCTGCAGTAACTCATGGAAGTGGCCCAGTCTTTCTGGTACATGTAGATCTTGGCCAGCACCGCCCTTGCGGAATTCTGCGAAACCCTTCCGAGATTCCCTGCCTCCACGAGAGCCTTGCGGGTTTCGAGATACGGGACGGACCAGTTGAGATCCTCTATGATATTTGCATATACCTGGGTATACGGAGTACGCGGAGGGGTCTTTTCGTCCTGTTCGAGCTCCTGCTCCACGAACGGCACGTCCCCGAAAGCCTGCACAAGTCTGAAATATGCGTGTGCACGGATCGTAAGGGCCTGGGCCTTGTAGTTGTTCACTTTCTCCGCAGTGAGACTTTCATCGAACTGGCCTGCCGCATCGCAGTATTCGATGGCTCTGTTACAGTATGTGATGACGCTGTACCACGCATTGTAGTACTGTCGTACCACACCTGCGCTTGCATCCCATGTATGGGCGTCTATCACCATCGCCCAGGACATGTCGGAAGCCGTACTTCCCTTGTCGGCATCATCCGTCGCTATGGAATGGAGACACGGGGCTCCGGCATTGAAATCATAGCTGTGCTGTGCGTTATACGCCTGGGCGAGTTCTCCTTCGATAAGGATATTATAGGGGATTTCTTCAGCCTCGAAATTTTCCGAGTGCCACTGGCCGTACGGATATCTTTCCAGAAAATCCTCTCCGCAGCCTGCAAGGACGAATCCCGCAACGGCCAGACTTATTATGGATATGTTTTTCATGACTTGAGATTAGAAAGTAAGGTTGATACCGAAAGTATAGGATGAAGGGATCGGATATGTACCGCCGTCATCTATGTTGGCATTGAGGATACCTCCGCCGATTTCAGGTGTATAGCCTGTCGTATTCTTGAATGTAAGAGGATTCTGGGCCTGGATATACACGTACACGTTGCTGAACTTGATGGCATCCAGGGCCTTCTTCGGGATTGTGTATCCGAGCTGGATATTGCGGATCCTGAAATACGAACCGTCCTCTATCGCCACGGTAGAGCAGAGGGAGTTCTGCGGTCTGGTGGAGTCGAGTATAGGGAGCTTGTCGGAAGTCCCCGGGCCGTGCCACCTTCCGAGCTGTTCCTTATAGTAATTGTACTGGGCATAGGACTGCCAGTATTTCGTGTTCATGATATCCACACCTGTCACGCCGTTCATGTCGACGCTAAGGTTGAAATTCTTGTAACCCAATCTGATGTTGATACCGTACATGAACGAAGGAATGGTCTTCCCTATGAAATCGCGGTCCTGGTCGTTGAACTTTCCGTCATTGTTGAGATCGGCATATTTGATGTCTCCCGCCTTGAACACATACGAAGAAGTGTGGTTGGCATTGAATTCATCGGCCTCCTCCTGGGTCTGGAACACGCCCTCTGCGACATAGCCGTAGAAAGAACCTACAGGCTGTCCCACTGCCGTACGGTGATAGTTGCCGGAAGTGATGTAGCTGTCATCATTGCCGAGTGCAAGGACCTTGTTCTTGATTGTGGAACCGTTGAAACTTACATTATAGTTGAAGTCCCCGATACGGTCTTCCCATGACACCACGAATTCCACGCCCTGGTTGCTGAGCGAACCGGCATTCGTGATGGCATAACCGCTGCCGACCGATACCGTAGGCTGCACATGGGCAAGCAGATCGGATGTCTTCTTGTAATAGTACCCGAGTTCGACTGCAAGACGGCTGTTGAACATCCTCATGTCGGTACCTATATCGAATGTGGAAACGGTCTCCCAATGGATGTTCTGGTCCACCTGATATGAAGTCACAGGAATATAATATGTCTCGCCGTCGGATGTGATGGTCGTCCCACGAGGGTTTATGGTAGGGTAGGCCAGATAATCGCCTATCTTGTCATTACCCGCGACTCCGTAGCTTGTCCTCAGCTTCCAGAAGTTCAGCCAGTCGGCCTTCTGCATGAATTTCTCGTCGGAAATCACCCAACCGAGGCCGACAGAAGGGAAGAGTCCCCAGCGGTGGTCACGTCCGAACTTGGACGAACCGTCGTAACGGAGGGTCGCAGTGAGAAGATAACGGTCGAGAACGGTAAGGTTGACCCTGCCGAGCCAGGAAATGAAGGCATTGGAAGAACGCCAGTCCGAATTCTTCCTGGACTTGTCATCACCGAGATTCAACATCCGCATGCTCTCGGGAATGTTCCAGTACGAGCCGTTGATAAGGGTATCGACGCTGGCACTGAAGCCTACTCCGTCATATTCCTTGGCGGTGAATCCGACCACGGCATTGACCCTTACCTTGTCTGTCACCTTGGCATAGCTCAGGGTAATGTCCGCCTGGCTTTTCTTGTATTCCCCGACAGACCTGCTGAAAGAGGTATATCTGCTGTACTGGGAAGACGCCGAACCTCCGTTGGTCACATAATATTTAGGATTGTATGAGCTGGAGAACTGGGCGGTATAGTCGAAATATCCAGCTGCCTTGAATGTGAAATCCTTGAGGAAATTGATCTCGACAAAGCCGTTGAACAGTCCCTGGTATGCATAGCTCTCGCTGTTACCGCGTGAGATGAGCATGGCTGCCACCGGGTTTCCGACATCCTTCTGGATATTGTCGGCCGGCGTGAAATACGAGCCAAGGTTGTTCTCGTCCCAATAGTCTTCGGAATCATAAGGTCCGTAGGTAGGAATGACCCTCGCAGTAGAAGAAAGGCTGACATTGGACGGGTCTGTCGTACGGTAACGCAGATTGGCCTGGATTCCGGCCTTCAGCCAGTTGCCGACCTTGAACTCGTTGTTATGCCTTATGTTGATGTTGTCATAGGCATTGTATTTCACGACTCCCTCATTGTGGAGATAGCTCAGGGAAGTGATTGAGGAGCCCTTTTCCCCTCCCCTCGACAGGGTCACGGTATGATTGGTGAAGAAAGCCGGACGGAGAACGAGATCTATCCAGTCCGTTCCTTCTCCGGTGAGCTGCGGAACCCACGGGGTAGCTTCGGGATCCATGTTCGTAAGGAGCTCGTTGTAGAGCATCGTGAATTCGTCGGCATTGCAGAGCTTCAGCCTGTCCCTGTTGTGGACTACTGATACTCCGGCCGTACCGCTGTAGCTTACGTTCACTCCGTCGTCCTCGGCCTTTCTGGTAGTGATGATGATTACGCCGTTGGCTCCCTGCACACCGAACATCGCAGTGGAAGAAGCGTCCTTGAGGACTTCGATGGAAGCGATGTCGTTGAGGTTAAGCCAGGAAATGTCATCCGTCAGCATATTGTCCACTACATACAGCGGCGTCGTGCTTGCCCTTACGGTCGAAACACCTCTCAAAGTCACTGTAGGAGTACCTTCGGCTGCTCCGGAATTGATGATGTACAGTCCCGGCACCTTGCCCTGGAGGGCCTCCAGAGGGCTGTTGGTGGCGGCCATCTTGATGTCATCGCCCCTTACCGTCGTGATGGAACCGGTAAGGTCCCTTTTCCTCTGTGTTCCGTAGCCGACTACGACCGTCTCTTCGAGTTCGAGGATTTCATCCTCCATGACCACATCGAATTTACCCCCCCCGGCGATATTCACCTTCAGGGTTTTCATTCCAGTCATGGAAAAGGTCAGCTCCGCCCCGGAAGGGACCTCGATGCTATAGTTGCCATCATTGTCCGTGATAGTATAGATGTCTCCATACGTCACGGCAACACCGGGTAATGGCTCTCCGAATGTCTTGCCCTTGACGGACCCGGTAACCTTGACATTTGTCTGCGCTGCCGCAGTCATGACGGCAAGCAGAACTGCAAGTAAAACTGTCAGTGTTTTTTTCATAATGTTATGTGGTTTGTGGTGCTGCAAAAATATAATCCCCCAGACAAAAACGGCAAAAAGGACGTACTCGAAAAACACTACATACAGAAGGCAGCCGTGACAGGCTGCCCTACAAAAGCACTACATACATGCTTAAATATCTGTTTATCAGATATGATTCTATGACATTACTTTTTCGCTGACGACAATGACATCAAGTATACATTGAGCGGCATGGAAGAATCCACCTGAAGTTTCTTCCTCAACCTGTATTTGGCCACTTCCGCCCCCTTGACCGTAATACCCATGATGTTGGCTATCTCTTTCGTGGACATGTTGAGACGAAGATAGGCGCAAAGCCTGAGGTCATTCGGAGTAAGGTCTCCGTGCATCGCCTTGAGCGATCTGAAGAACGACTTGTGGATAAGGTCGAAATTAGTGAAAAAATGATTCCAGTTGTCTTCCGTGAATTCCCCGTCCCTTATTATCTCCATAAGCCTGTCATAATCCTTTTTATGGATACCCGGACGGTCGCTGTAATAAATCCTTGACAGTTCCTCCGAAAGATGCTTGAGGACATTGTTCCTTCTGGCCTCGATCAGCGAATATGTCGCAAGCTCCTTGCTCTTGAGCAGGACGGATTCCTCCAGCTGCTCGTTCCTTATCGACATCAGATCCCTCTCATGCTTCAGCATTTCCTGCTCCATCGCTTCCGCATTCTTTTTGGCAAGGGCAGTGCGCTGGCGCTCCAGCAGTTTCCTGACAAATATTACCGCCATGGCGCACAGCCCCGCAAATGACAGGACATAAAGCATCAGAAATACAGGCGAAGCGAACAGGGAAGGTCTGACCGTGACAGAGATTTCCTTTCTTGCGACCTCGTGCCCTATTGCATCGGATGCCCTCAATTCCAGCCTGTAGGTCCCGGCCGGCAGTCTCTGCCAGGACGCTGTCATGTCGTCCCCGAGCATCTGCCATGACCAGTCGTATCCGGACAGCATGGATTCTACCTTTATGCGGTTGGGGAACCGTTCTCCTGTCAGGGCGGCATACACCGAAAGTCCGGACTTGTTCGGCACCGTGATTCTGTCGTCGGATATCTTGTAAGTCTGCCTGCTGTCCGCCTTTTGCGAACATATCCCCCTGAAGAGGATTTTCACTGCAAGGGAATCCGGAGATTGCCCCGAGACATAGTGATGGACAAGAAATCCCTGTTCCGTACCCACAAGATACCTGTCATCGTTCCATGATGCGACCGCACTCGGCTCGGACATGCTCATGTCATATTTGGAGCAGTCTACAAAATCGATTATATCGGCCCTGCCGTCAGAGGAAACACCTGCAAGAACCGCCCTGTCGTCCCTTATCAGCCAATAACGGCCATGTCTGGCATCCGTTACCATGTCGCAGGTCCTGAACTCCCCGAGGCTCTCGTTGAAAACCTCATACGGCATCATCCTGCGGGTCATGTCATCATAATAGCTGAAGCCGTCGGCATCGTGGAAAAGGACGCGGCCTTCCACCTTACAGATGTGCCTGTCCGAACCGCCCCAGTATTCCACGTCCACTACATCCTTGAGATCTCCGGAAAGACGTAACCTGTACAGACCCGTATACATATGTTCAAGCCAGAGATTGCCGAGATGGTCGACCTCGATCCTGTTGACCGGACGGAGAAATCCGTTGACGGTATTCCGGAACCGCCATTTCCCGTCCCCGTCCTGCTCATAGACATACAGAGATGTGAACGAGCCCTGGATCATATACATCCTGCCGTCATCTCCCGGAACAAGCCGAGGTTCCGT
This sequence comes from uncultured Bacteroidales bacterium, assembly GCA_944322585.1. Lineage (GTDB taxonomy): Bacteria > Bacteroidota > Bacteroidia > Bacteroidales > UBA932 > Cryptobacteroides. The sequence goes on from CALUPB010000002.1 coordinate 49,956, forward strand.
ACCGCCGGGAGCATCGGACAACACAGTGTATCCCCCTCCGTTGTCAAGCCGGTACGTATTCTTCTCGTCCCCGACTATGATCTGTCCCATGACTTCCGAAATGCTCCACACCTGATTCGCAGGCCTGATTTTACGGGAAAGCCTCTCCGCATGCTGTCCGGATGACAAATCCACGACAGAAAGGCCCTGCTTCGTACCGGCATACAGCCTGTCCCCGCAAACATATGCTGCCGTAATCTCCACAGTATTCGACATGGACGGAGGTATCATATAGTCCCCGTCCTTGAAAATGACGACAAGGCCCTTTGCAAGGGCAGCCCATACATTACCGCAAGAGTCCTCAATCAGACAATGTACCGTACTGTTTATAAGACCGTTGTCAGAATCGAGATGCCACAGCGTATGCCCCGTTTCGGAGAATGCATATATTCCCGAGCCGCGGAATCCGACAATGACAGTCCCGTCAGAACACCGGATTGCCCTGTTGGCGATCCCCCAATCCTTTCCAAGGCCGTCCACCCTCCTGTAGCCGTCCCGACCTGAAACATACATGCCATCCTTCTCGCATATTGCGATTCTGCCGCCGGAAGAGGAATGGAATATCTTCATGGCAGGCCCAGGAAGAGCGTCCGGCGGAATAATGTCATAACCTTCGGAAACTCCGTCGTATTTCCTGATTTCTCCGGAACGCTGCACCAAATACAGACTGCCTTCAAGGACATAATGCCATGATGTAAGGGCATAATGCTGGGACACTTCCTCCGTATCCGTGTCATATACATAGTAAGTCGAAAAGAATATGAAGAAAATCCTGTTCCCCACTCTCTCTATATACCAGATCTGGTCATTACCGAGCTGTTCACTGTCAAAGCGTTCTGCGAGAGACACATAAGTCAGGGAACCGTCCTGAGCCGGCACAAGATAGCCGAATTCCCTCAAACCGCCGATATAGACCCTGTCGCTGTCCCGGTCGGCATACAGGGAACGCAGAAAAACATTCCTGCCTTCCCCGAAAGGATACAGTTTCTCCCATGATTTCCCGTTGAAACGCAACAGGCAGTCATCGTTACAGGCATATATATAGCCGTTGACATCCTGCGCCATAGACCAGTTCTGGTTGGCAGCTCCGTAGTCCTTCGGTTTATAATTGGTAAAGAACGGAGGGAATGCACCGGCCGACATGCCGGCAAGGCATATCAGGGAAAAGGTCAGGAGCAGTTTCAGGACAGTCTCTTTCATCTCGGACAGGCTCAAGTCTTTAATACTGCAAATTTATGAGTTTTCCCGTATACAAGGGCCATAATATGCAAAAAATGAAGACGGTCCGGATCCGGCCGTCTTCATTCATCGTTATCGGTAAGGCTGATTACTCCGCCTTGTCCTCTTTTCCTGTTTCTTCAGCTGCAGGAGCTTCCTCTGCGGCTGCCGGAGCTTCCGCCGTTTCAGCAGCCCCGTCCTTCGGAGCCTCCTCTACAGCCGGAGTGGCTTCTTCCTTCACTGTTTCAGTTGTCCCTGCAACAGGAGCAGCTTCAGCCGCTACAACCGGAGTAGCGTCAGTCTTTGCTTCTGCGGACTTCTTTGAACGGCTGCGGCGTGTACCGCCTTTCTTCTCTTCCTTCTTAGGAGTTGAAGCAAGAGCTGCCTCATTGAAGTCCACCAGCTCGATGAGAGCCATATCAGCACCGTCTCCCTGACGGAAACCGATCTTGAGCACGCGGGTATATCCGCCCGGACGGTCGGTGATCTTCGGAGCTATTACACGGAAAAGCTCTGTGACGGCATATTTGTTCTTCAGATAGCTGAAGACTACACGGCGTGAATGAGTGGTGTCCTCCTTGGATTTGGTAATCAGAGGTTCCACATATGACTTCAAAGCCTTCGCCTTGGCAACCGTAGTCTTGATCCTCTTGTGGAGGATAAGAGAGGTGGCCATATTGGCGAGGAGAGCTTTGCGATGACCACTCTTGCGTCCGAGGTGGTTGATTGCTTTATTGTGCCTCATACTTATACAGTCTTTTTCTTGGGTTCAATATTATATTTTGTAACATCCATTCCGAATGAAAGCTTCATCTTCTCGACAAGCTGGTCGATTTCATTGAGGGACTTCCGCCCGAAATTCCTGAACTTCATGAGTTCCGACCTTGAATACGATACAAGGTCTGCGAAAGTATCGATGTCGGCAGCCTTCAGACAGTTGTATGCCCTGACAGACAGCCCCATGTCCGAGAGCTTGGTCAGAAGCAGATGCCTCATTCTGAGCGACTCCTCGTCAAGTTCCTTGGAATCCGACTCGACAGCACTCTCAAGAGAAAGTTTCCTGTCGTCAGTAAACAGCTTGAAATGATAGATAAGGATATTCGCAGCCTCCTGAAGCGCTACATTAGGAGTAATGGAACCGTCCGTAACTATCTCAAGGTTCAGTTTTTCATAATCGGTCTTCTGCTCGACACGCCAGTTCTCCATCGACCAGTTGACATTGACTATAGGAGTATAGATCGCATCAACCGGAATTGTCCCTATAGGAGTATTCTCGTCCCTGTTCTCATCTGCAGGTACAAAACCGCGGCCCTTGCTGATGTTCAGGGAGATTTCCAGCTTCACAGCCGTCTCCAGTGAACAGATATGGAGTTCCGGATTCAACACCTTGAAAGAGGACAATCCTTTTGAGATATCTTCCGCTGTAAACTCCTGCTTACCGCTGATGACTATGTTTGCCACCTCCGAGTCCACAGTCTCCACCATCCTCTTGAACCTGACCTGTTTGAGGTTAAGGATGATATCCTGCATACCCTCGATCACTCCGGGGATGGTAGCGAACTCCTGGTCCACTCCCGAAATCCTGACCGAATTGATAGCAAAACCTTCCAGAGAAGACAATAATATCCTGCGAAGGGCGTTACCTATGGTCTGTGCATAGCCAGGCTCAAGCGGCCTGAACTCAAAACGGCCGACGGTATCCGTCCCTTCGAGCATTATCACCTTGTCCGGCTTCTGAAATGCTAAGATTGCCATATTGTTCTTTATTAAGGTGTTAATTATTATTTAGAGTAAAGCTCGACGATCAGCTGCTCGTTGATGTTCTCAGGGATTTCCTCCCTTACCGGCACATTGAGGTATTTGCCTGTCAATGCCTTGGTGTCGAACTCGATCCATGAGTACTTTGGAGCGGCGGCGACACTTGCGGTTATGACTTCAAGGCTCTTCGACCTCTCCCTGACAGCCACTACATCGCCCGGCTTCACAAGAGCGGACGGGATGTTGCACACCTCTCCGTTCCTGGTGATGTGGCAGTGTGTCACAAGCTGACGGGCAGCAGCCCTCGTAGGGGCTATACCCATACGGTAAACGATGTTGTCCAGACGGGACTCAAGCAGGAAGATAAGGTTCTCGCCTTTCTGTCCCTTCATGCGGGAAGCCTTCTCGTAAAGGTTACGGAACTGCCTTTCAAGCAGGCCGTAAGTATATTTGACTTTCTGCTTCTCCTTCAGCTGTGTACCGTACTCGGAAGATTTCTTGCGCTTGCGGGCGAGACCGTGCTGTCCCGGAGGATAATTTCTCTTCTCGAAATCCTTGTCTGCCCCGAAGATAGGCTCGCCGAATTTACGTGCAATCTTAGTTGTTGGTCCAATATATCTTGCCATAGTAATATATCCTTTAATGCATTGTTACAAAAATTAAACTTTACGACGGCCTTTTGGTCTGCAACCATTGTGTGGCATTGGAGTGACGTCGATGATCTCTGTAACCTCGATACCTGCACCGTGGATTGTCCTGATTGCGGACTCACGCCCTGCACCAGGTCCCTTGACATAGACCTTGACTTTCTTCAGTCCGAGGTCGAAAGCTGTCTTTGCAGCCTCTGCTGCAGCTACCTGAGCAGCATACGGTGTGTTCTTCTTCGAACCCCTGAAACCGCATTTTCCTGCAGAGGACCAGCTGATAACCTGTCCCACATTGTTGGTAAGGGAGATTATCACATTGTTGAAGGTCGATGAAATATGGGCCTCGCCATAAGCGTCAACCTTTACAACTCTTTTCTTGCTTGTTGTTCCTGTTTTCTTTGCCATAATTCATCATCCGTTATTTGGTTGCCTTCTTCTTGTTGGCAACGGTTTTCTTCTTACCCTTCCTTGTACGGGCATTGTTCTTGGTGCTCTGCCCGCGCACAGGGAGTCCGAGACGATGACGGATACCCCTGTAGCATCCGATATCCATCAGACGCTTGATGTTCATCTGAATTGCAGACCTGAGCTCTCCCTCGATCTTGTACTGCTCGGCAATCACACTACGGATACCCGCGATCTGCTCGTCGTTCCATTCTCCGACCTTCGTGTCGAAGTCGATGCCCAGACCTGAAAGGATCTTCCTGGCTGAGCTGCGGCCTATGCCGAAGATATAGGTAAGACCTATCTCTCCTCTCTTGTTGTTAGGTAAATCAACACCGGCTATTCTTGCCATAATTATATCAGCTTTATTTGTTAACGACTAATTATCCCTGGCGCATCTTGAACTTCGGGTTCTTCTTGCAAATCACATAAAGACGGCCTTTGCGCTTTACGATCTTGCAGTCTTCGCTGCGCTTCTTGATGGATGCTTTTACTTTCATTATCGTAAAAATTTTAAACTTGCGTTTATTTGTATCTGAAAGAAATTCTTCCTTTTGATAAATCATAAGGTGACATTTCCACCTTCACCCTGTCCCCGGGAAGTATCTTGATGTAGTTCATCCTCATCTTCCCGGAAATATGGGCTATGATGACATGCCCGTTTTCCAATTCGACCTTGAACATTGCGTTAGGTAGAGTCTCGATGATTACCCCCTCCTGTTCGATTGCTGATTGCTTTGGCATAATATCACTTTAAAATTTAACATCCTTTTCAATGAAATCAAAGGTTGACAGTACTTCAGGAGTCCCTTTACGGACAACAACCGTAAGTTCGTAATGAGCCGATTTCCTGTGGTCCGCGGTATGTACTGCCCAACCATTCCTAGCCAAGTACACACCTCTCGTCCCGGCATTGACCATCGGTTCAATACAGATAGTCATCCCGTCGGTCAGCTTTGCACCCCGACCCGGACGCCCGTAGTTGGGCACTCCCGGATTCTCATGCATCTTCTGTCCGATTCCGTGTCCTTCCAGTTCGCGGACAACGGAGAACCCGAATGACTCTACATACGACTGTACCGCGTATCCGATATCACCGACCCTGTTCCCGTCGACAGCGGCTGCGATGCCTTTGTAAAGCGATGCCTTCGTCACGTCAAGAAGCCTGCGGGTCTCTTCGTCGACCTCCCCTACCGGGAAAGTGTAGGCAGAGTCCCCGTTATAGCCCTTGTACAAGGTGCCGCAGTCAACCGACACGACATCGCCTTCCTTCAGGACATAATCCGAAGGGAAGCCATGCACTACGACATCGTTCACCGACATGCAGAGCGCTGCAGGAAAACCGTCATACCCGAGGAAGCTCGGAATAGCTCCGTGGTCACGGATAAAGGTCTCAGCCACCCTATTCAACTCGAGAGTTGTCACACCAGGGGCGACTCTCTTACCGACCTCCGCCAATGTCTTGGATACGAGAATGGCATTCTCGCGCATCAGCTCTATCTCTTCCTCTGTCTTAGGTCTTACCATCTTCCAAAGAACTTCATCGAAACTACATTCCGGAACGTCCTTTCAGACGACCGGTCTTCATCAGTCCGTCATAATGACGCATCAAAAGATGACTTTCTATCTGCTTGAGCGTGTCGAGGACAACACCGACAAGGATCAGGAGGGAAGTTCCTCCATAGAAACTTGCAAACTGGTTGTTGATCCCCAGCAGCATTGCAAATGCCGGAAGTATTGCGATAAGGGCAAGGAAAATAGAACCTGGGAGAGTCACTCTCGACATTATGGAATCAAGATACTCCACTGTCTTCTTGCCAGGCTTTACTCCCGGGATAAACCCGCCGTTCTTCTTCATGTCCTCGGCCATCATTGTCGGGTTGACCGTAACGGCCGTGTAGAAATATGTGAAAAGTACGACGAGGATACCGAATATAAGGTTATACCAGAAACCGGTATAATCGCTCAGCGTTGCCGCCAGTCCGCGCGTTGCGTCGAACTGGGAGAAAATCAGAGGGAAAAGCATCAGCGCCTGGGCAAAGATGATAGGCATCACGCCGGCAGCGTTGACTTTCATCGGGATGTACTGGCGCACACCGCCGTACTGTTTGTTCCCCACGATTCTCTTTGCATACTGTACAGGCACCTTCCTGACTCCCTGCACGAGAGCGATGGCAGCCACGAAGACGAAGAACAGTATGAGAAACTCGACAATCAGAAGGAGGAGTCCTCCCGTAGTCGAACTGAGCTTGGAACCGATTTCGGCCGTAAGGGCATACGGGAGACGGGCTATGATACCGACCATGATGATAAGGGATATACCGTTACCTATACCGCGGTCGGTAATGCGCTCTCCGAGCCACATGACGAACATTGTCCCGCCTATGAGGATAATTGTCGAAACGAGATTGAACCAGAAAGAAGACCATCCGAGCCTGTTGATTGCCAGGAAGGCGGCTTCAGGTATCTGGTTGTGAAGGGCAGCCATGTATGCAGGGCCCTGGATACAGAGGATAAGGATGGTCAGATATCTTGTCATCTGCGTCATCTTCCTCCTGCCGCTTTCCCCCTCCATCTGGAGTTTCCTGAAATAAGGGACGAAAACGCCGAGAAGCTGGATGACGATGGATGCCGAAATATAAGGCATCACTCCCAGCGCAAAGATAGAGGCATTGCCGAATGCTCCTCCGGAGAACATGTTCAGAAGACCGACAAGACCAGTCGAAGCCGTGTCCTGGAGATTTGCAAGCATCGTGGAGTCAATGCCCGGAAGCACTACAAAGCATCCGAGACGATAGACAAGAAGCAGGAGGACAGTGTACCCTATCCTCTTGCGCAATTCCTCGATCTTGAAGATGTTCTTGATTGTCTGGATAAACTTCTTCATCTTTATCTCTGTTCAATTATGGTTGTCTTCCCGCCGGCAGCCTCAATCTTCTCTACAGCCGATTTGGAGAATGCATGGGCAGAGACCTCCACCTTGGCCTTGAGTTCCCCGTTGCCGAGGATCTTCACAAGCTCGTTCTTCGAGATGTAGCCTGCCTGCCTGAGAATATCGAGATTGATTTCCGAAACCCCGGCCTTTTCAGCAAGTTCCTGGAGAACGGCCACATTGATGCCCTTGTACTCCACACGGTTCGGATTCTTGAATCCGAATTTCGGAACCCTTCTCTGAAGAGGCATCTGGCCTCCCTCGAAACCTATCTTGTGAGAGTAACCCGAACGGGCCTGGGCTCCCTTGTGACCGCGGGTAGATGTTCCGCCGTGTCCCGAACCTTCGCCGCGTCCGATCCTCTTCTCTCTTCCTTTAGAACCTGGTGCTGGTTTCAAATTATGTAATTTCATCTGTCAGTCCTCCCTATTTTGTTTCCTCTACAGTTACCAGGTGACGAACCTTGTCCAGCATGCCTTTTGACACCGGAGTGAGTTCCACCTCTACAGTCTGGTGCATCCTGTGAATCCCGAGAGACTGAAGATTTGCTATCTGCCTCTTGGTCGCACCGTTTCTGCTCTTTATCTGGGTAATCTTGATCTTAGCCATTTGTGTGTCCTCCTTTAACCGTTAAACACTCTGCTCATAGGAATACCGCGGAGCCCTGCAACCGTATAGGCATCCCTCATCTCCGACAGGGCCGCAATAGTAGCCTTGACAAGGTTGTGAGGGTTGGATGAACCCTTGGATTTCGCAAGCACGTTCTGTATGCCGACAGACTCGAACACTGCACGCATCGCACCTCCTGCCTTCACTCCCGTACCGGGAGCTGCAGGCTTCATGAATACCCTTGCGCCGCCGAACTTGGCCTCCTGCTCGTGCGGGATGGTCTTGTTGAGGACAGGTACCTTCACGAGATTTTTCTTCGCATCCTCGATCCCCTTGGAAATTGCAGTCGTAACTTCATTGGCTTTTCCAAGACCATAGCCTACGACTCCGTTCTCGTCACCAACCACAACAATGGCTGCAAAGCTGAAGTGCCGTCCGCCCTTCGTAACCTTGGTCACCCTGCGGATAGCCACCAATCTGTCTTTCAATTCAAGATCAGATGTCTTTACTCTTTTAACATTCGTATTTGCCATAGTCTCTGATTAGAATATGAGGCCACCCTCGCGGGCAGCTTCTGCCAAACTTTTAACTCTACCATGATAAAGGTAACCTCCACGGTCGAAAGAAATCGTGGTGATACCCTTGGCAAGCGCACGCTCCGCGATAGCCTTTCCTACCAGAGCAGCTGCCTCGATTCCGGTCTTGCCCTTGCAAGCTGCGGCAAGCTCCGTGTCGTTTGAAGCGGCAGCCACCAGAGTGTTGCCCTTCGTGTCATCAATAACCTGTACGTAAATCTGCTTGTTGCTTCTGAACACAACCATTCTCGGCCTTTCAGCGGTACCGTTGACAACTTTACGGATACGGTAATGAATCCTTTTCCTTCTTTCTATCTTATTCAATGCCATAACTCATCCTCCTGATTTATTTAGCACCTGCTGACTTGCCGGCCTTGCGGCGGAGCTGTTCGCCTACGAACTTGATACCCTTACCCTTGTATGGTTCAGGTTTGCGCAGAGAACGTATCTTTGCTGCGACCTGGCCTATGAGCTGCTTGTCATGGCTCCTGAGGATAAGCACAGGATTCTGGCCTTTCTTGACTTCGGCAGCTTCCGCCTTGACTTCTGCAGGAAGCATCATATGGATATCATGCGAGAATCCCAGAGCGAACTCAAGGATCTGTCCCTTGACATCTACACGGTAACCCACTCCGACAAGTTCCTGACGGATCTCATATCCTTCTGAAACACCCACAACCATGTTGTGTACCAGAGCACGGTAAAGTCCGTGCATAGAACGGTGCCTCGGAAGATCGGTCGGACGGGTAAACTTGATTTCATCTCCCTCTATGGCGACAGTGATAGCAGAATCGACCTTCTGGCTCAGTTCGCCTTTCGGGCCTTTAACCTTGACCACGTTGCCCGGAAGAAGCTCTGCTTTCACTCCGGCTGGCAGGTGTACAGGCAATTTACCAATTCTTGACATTATTCTATTCTTTTAGGATTAGTATACATAACACAATACCTCTCCGCCGACATGGAGTTCCTTGGCCTCCTTGTCCGAGAGAATGCCTCTTGAAGTGGAAAGGATTGCTATCCCGAGTCCGTTCAGGACGCGAGGCATGTTCTCCACATCAGTATATTTCCTGAGGCCCGGCTTCGATACGCGCACAATCTTCTTGACTGCGGCAGCCTTGGTCTGAGGATGATACTTGAGAGCGATCTTGATGGTGTTGTAAGGAGTACCCTCTTCTACCTTGTAGGTAAGGATGTACCCTTTCTCGAAAAGGATCTTCGTGATAGCCAGCTTCATCTTGGATGAAGGGACTTCAACGATCTTCTTCCCTGCCATATAGGCATTGCGGATCCTTGTGAGATAATCTGCAATTGGATCAGTCATTGTTCTTCTTTTTAGCGGAACCGGCATCCGATGATGCCCGATATCCAACGGTTAATAAATAATATTGATAATTCTGTATTTCATCTTACCAGCTTGCCTTCTTCACTCCCGGAATAAGACCGTTGCTTGCCATCTCGCGGAACTGGATACGGCTGATGCCGAACATCCTCATGTATCCCTTTGGTCTTCCGGTGAGAGAACAGCGGTTATGCATACGGCAAGGGCTTGAATTCTTCGGGAGCCTGTCAAGTGCCGCCCAGTCTCCGGCTTCCTTGAGAGCCTTTCTCTTGGCAGCATACTTGGCAACCAGTCTTGCGCGCTTTACTTCGCGGGCCTTCATTGATTCTTTTGCCATCTTCGTTCTCCTTTAGTTATTATGTTTCTTGAAAGGAAGGCCGAACTCGCGGAGAAGGGCATATGCCTCCTCGTCGGTCTTTGCTGTAGTCACGAAAGTGATCTCCATACCGAAGATCTTGGTAATCTTGTCGATATCTATCTCCGGGAATATGATCTGCTCCTTGATGCCGAGAGTATAGTTCCCTCTTCCGTCAAGTTTCTCGGAAATTCCGTTGAAATCCCTGATACGCGGAAGAGCCACCCTGATGAGTCTCTCGAGGAACTCGTACATCTTGACATTGCGGAGTGTAACCTTCACGCCTATCGGCATACCCTTACGGAGCTTGAAGTTGGATATATCTTTCCTTGAAGCCGTTGCCACCGCCTTCTGCCCGGTGATGGCGGAAAGCTCCTGCTGTGCGACATCCACGAGCTTCCTGTCTCCCGTAGCATCGCCGATACCCTGGTTGATGGTAATCTTCACAAGTCTCGGAACCTGCATGACGGTAGTATACGAGAATTCCTTCATAAGTTTCGGAACTATCTCTTCCTTATAGGTCTTCTTGAGATCCGGAACATATCCCGATGCAACCGGAGCCTGTGCCTTAGCTGTCTTAGTAGTCTTTGCCATTATTTGATCTCCTCTCCTGATTTTTTGGCATAACGGATCTTCCTGTCTCCCTCGAACCTGTACCCTACTCTCGTAGGACCGCCCTTGGCCGGGTCTACAAGCTGAAGATTGGAGATGTGAACCGATCCCTCCTGTTTAATGATACCACCCTGCGGATGCTTTGCATTCGGTTTGGTATGCTTGCTTATCATATTGATTCCCTCTACGATGGCCCTGTCCTTTGAAGGGATCATCTCAAGGACCTTTCCGGTCTTTCCCTTATCGTTACCGGCATTTACATAGACGGTGTCGCCTTTCTTGATACGAAACTTTTTCATAATGCTTTCTTGTTAGAGGACCTCCGGTGCCAGTGAAACGATTTTCATATAATTCTCACGAAGTTCCCTTGCGACAGGCCCGAAGATACGGGTACCGCGCACCTCTCCCTGGTTGTTGAGGAGGACGCAAGCGTTGTCGTCGAAACGGATATATGAGCCGTCCGCCCTGCGGATCTCTTTCTTTGTACGTACTACCACAGCCTTTGACACTGAACCTTTCTTAGCATCTCCACCCGGGATAGCGCTCTTCACTGCAACGACGATCTTGTCGCCGACCCTTGCATAACGGCGACGGGTACCACCAAGCACACGGATGCAAAGAACCTCCTTCGCACCGCTGTTGTCCGCCACCTGTAAACGTGTTTCCTGCTGTATCATTGTTATTTGACTTTTTCAACGATTTCTACTAATCTCCACCTTTTGGTCTTGCTCAAAGGACGGGTCTCCATGATAAGGACCCTGTCGCCCTCGCTGCACTCGTTCTTTTCGTCATGAGCGACGAACTTGGTGGTCTTCTTGACAAACTTCCCGTAGATCGGGTGTTTCTCCTGAGTCTGGACTGCCACAACTATGGATTTATCCATCTTGTTGCTGACAACAACCCCAATTCTTTCTTTACGAAGATTCCTTTCCATCAGAATACAAGTTTTAGTTCTGTTTTTCCTTTTCTGCCAGAATTGTCATCATACGTGCGATGTCCCTCCTGGCCTTCCTTATCTTAGACGTATCCTCTAATGGAGAGATAGTATGGTTTATCTTCATCGTATCCAGGGCTGACTTCTCCACCTCGATACGTTCACGCAGATCTGCGATTGACATTTCGCGTACTTCAGATGCTTTCATTTTCTGACTCCATTAAACTATTCAACATAATCCCTGCGGACAACGAACTTGGTGGTTACAGGGAGCTTCTGCGCACCGAGACGGAGAGCCTCCTTCGCAATCTCCATCGGAACACCCTCTGCCTCGATGAGGATACGGCCCGGGGTTACAGGACATACAAAGCCTTCCGGATTACCCTTACCTTTACCCATTCGCACCTCGGCAGGCTTCTTGGTGTATGGCTTGTCAGGGAATATCCTGATCCAGATCTTGCCCTCACGTTTCATATAACGTACAACTGCCTGACGGGCAGCCTCGATCTGACGACCTGTAAGCCAACAATTTTCCAAGGTCTTGATACCGAAAGAGCCGAACGCAAGCTGGTTGCCTCTCTGGGCCATACCTTTCATGCGGCCTTTCTGCTGCCTCCTAAATTTTGTTTTCTTTGGTTGTAACATTGTTCTATCACTTAATGATTATTCTTCTCAACCCCTAAATAATTGAGCATCAGCTGGTTGGGCGGACTTTCTCCCAATTATGGGACTGCAAAGATAGTAAAAATTCCTTAAATGCAAACTTTTTTATCAAAAAATCCGAACATTTTCGACCGGAAAAGCTGAAAGTTAAAATACGGGAAATCATCATATTATGACATGTGTTAAAAAATATATCGCTGCATTTTCGACCGCTCCGGGAAAAGCATGTACACCGTTCCTGACGGAAGGAAGCGGGAGGGACAATTTATCCGCATCACGATACAGGTATCGGATATTTTTCTAATTTTGCCGTTCGGACAAGGCCATGCTACGGAAAGCTCTCATATTGGTTTCTGCGGTATCCGCATCATTCTGCTGCGGATACACGGCCCATGCCCAGGACACACGGAAGGAAAGGCTTACGCCGGAGCAGCATCAGGAAAACCTGATGAAATATACCGTGGAAGGACAGGATACATTATATATAGGGGAAGAACTCCCAGCAGCGAGGGTATACAGCCGTCTCCCGAGACAGAAAGGCAGGGACTGGAGGAAATACTACAGGTTGGTATACAACTTCAGCAAGGTCTATCCGTACGCCAAGGTGGCAAGACATCTCGTGGACGAGGCTGACAGCACGATAGCAGCCGACAACCTGAAACGGGGGAAGAGGGAGCGGTACATCGACTCTGTCCAGAAAGAACTGTTCGAGGCATTCGAGGAGCCGATGCGCGGACTGACCGTCAGCCAGGGAGCTCTGCTGATGAAACTTATCGACCGGGAAGTAGGGAAATCGTCATACCTTATCATAAAGGATTACAAGAACAGGATGGCTGCCGGGTTCTGGCAGGGAATAGCCAGACTGTTCGGGACGGATCTCAAGGCTCCCTACGACCCTGACGGGGAAGACAGACAGACCGAGGAGCTGGTACAGATATGGGAAAGGGGTGAATTCGAAGGCCTGTATTACTCACTGTTCTGGCAATATCCCACTCTGCCGGAAATCCCGTCGAAATATATGTAGCCGGATCCGTCTATCCAGTCTTCGAGCACAAACAGACGGGCCCCTCCGGGGAGTTCCATGTCCACATGTGCATGATAGTGCCCGAATATGAAATAGTCTACGTGTCTTGTGCGGGAAAACTCTTCCGCAAACCTGTAAAGAGGCTCGCCGGTTCCCTTGAACACATATTTTTCGCGGCGTGCGAGACGGTTGTTCCGCGACCATGCATTGCCGATACGGAACGCTATCCACGGATGCAGCATGCTGAAAAGGATCTGCAGCAGCCGGCAATGGAATATTCTACGCAGGAAACGGTATCCGGCAGGGACAGGGCCGAGCCCGTCCCCGTGTCCGAGACAGAACGTACGGCCGCCGATCTCCACCACTGCCGGCTGCACAAGACGCTTCATGCCGAGCTCCTCGAAATAGGAGTATGTCCAGACATCATGGTTACCCTGAAAAAAGAACACCTGAACACCTGCGTCTATCATGTCCTGGATAGCGGCAAACACCTTCGCATACCCTTTGGGAACGACATCCCGGTATTCATACCAGAAATCGAATATGTCGCCGAGAAGGTACAGGGCAGAAGCGGAAGACACGTCTATGGAACGGAGAAAGCTGACGAAACGCTCCTCCCGTCCCTTCGGATCCTGCACGTCAAGTCCGAGATGGACGTCAGCGACAAAATATGTATACCTTCTTTCCGTCATATGGACACCGCACTCCGTTCAGAGTTTCAGGAAATACCTCAGTTGAATATAAAGATAAGGGCAGCTACGACAGCGCAGTACACCGCAAACCAGGTCAGCCTTGCCCTCTTCACGAGCGCTATCATCACCTTGCAGGCGAAGAGACCCGAAACGAAGGCGGAAACGAAACCGAGCACAAGAGGAAGCACTCCGATGGAGGAACCGGTCATTTCCCCTCCGACTACCTGAAGGAATGATTCTCCGAGAATCGGTATCATTACCATAAGGAAAGAGAACTGTGCCATTACATCCCTCCTCACCCCGCACAGGAGACCTGTGGAAATGGTGGTCCCTGAACGGGAAAGTCCCGGAACGACTGCCAGTGCCTGTCCGAGCCCGACCACGAAAGCCTGCCAGTAGGAAATGCCGTTACGGTAACCCTTCCTTTCCGAAAGCGAAACCTTCCGCGCCGCGGCACCGCCTCCGGATGTACGGATTCCATTCTCCGGAGCCGTACCTGCATCACCCGGCCTGCCCTGTTTCCGGAAAAGGCTGCCTGACGCCATGTCGGAAAGGAACAGAAGAACGGCCGTACACATCAGGGCGACTCCCACGACAATGATGGACTGGAAAAGTCCTTCCACGAAATCCTTGAAGAACATTCCCACGATAAAGACAGGTATCATGGATACGCATATCTTCAGGACATAGTCGGTCTCGTCATTGTACCTGAACCTGAAAAATCCCCTTACAAGCTCCCAAAGCTGTTTCCTGAACACCACAATAGTGCTGAGGACCGTAGCCGCATGCACCAGGACCTCGAACACGAGGTCATCCGCAGCCTCCACTCCGAGAAGTTCCTTGCCGATTATAAGATGCCCGCTGCTGCTGACAGGAAGAAATTCCGTGAGACCCTGCACGAGCCCCAGGATAATTGCCTCATACCATTCCATTGTCTGTCATTTAGTCCTGAATATTCCCATAATCGCCACTATCTCGATTACGATACCCGAAATGATCACCAGCGGAGCAGCCACGAGCCTCCTGAAGTCGAACATCGCATAGTTGAAGACTTCCGGATCATCGCTCCCTCCTCCGGTCATGAGAATATAGCCCGAAACCATCACTATCAGGCCGGCGAGGAGGATCCTGAGTCCCTTGGGTGTAATAGCCATCTTATCCATAATCCTAAAAATACAGTTCGTCCTTTTTCAAGGATACAAGTTTATTCACTACAAAGTACGTACTCGTCACACATATCACAAGCCCGGCAGCTATCACTATGCCCATCACTGTCAGAAGAAGATCGAGCCTGAATATCCCGAAAAGCTGTGCGAACTCGTTGCGTATGAAGAAAAGTATTGCAAGCAGCATTATTATGGCCACAAATGCCGCGAACAGTCCCTGGAAAACAGCCTGGACCATGAACGGCCCCCTTATGAAAGACCGGGTCGCTCCGACCAGCCTCATGGTATGGATCGTAAAACGCCTGGCATACACGTTCAGCCTTACGGTATTGTTGATAAGGACGAACGATATGAACAGCAGCAGGCCGATGAATATTCCTATGACGAGGGATATCCTGCTGAGATTGGCGTTCAGGGCATCCACAAGGGAACGCTGGTACACCACCTCATCCACCAGCGGGAATCCTTCTATCCTTTTCTTCACGACTTCAAGGCTGTCAGTGGATACATAGTCCGCCATAAGGGTGACATCTATGGAAGCCGGAATGGGAGACGTCTCGAACACATCGAGGAAATCATCACCGAGCAGAGAGCGCATTTCATCCGCGCCCTGTTCCTTGGAGACATAGGCGCTGTTACGTATGAACGGCATGGACTCCAGTTCCTTCCTGAATTCAAGCGCCTCCGGTTCGGACACATCCGTATCCAGAAGGACAGAGACCTGCATGTTTTCCTTGAAATAGTCCGACACGCTTCCGGCATTGACAAGGAGCAGGCTCGCCACTCCGACAAGGAGCAGCACAAGGCTGATGCTGATTACTGACGACAGATACGCATTGGCGATGCGTCTGCCTATTATCCTGTTTTCCCCGTTATGCATACATCCCAAGTTCGGCAAGCTCACTAAAGTCAAACATACATAAAACGTATTAGGGGTCAAAGATAGTGAAATATCAAAAACATTTCGTATCTTTGTTGAGATATTTGTCTTAATATTTAACAATATGGGAGATTCTGTCAAAAGAGTTCTGTTCGTCAATTCGGAGATATTCCCATATCTGCCGGAATCCGGAATTTCCTTAATTGGAAGATACCTTCCGCAAGGTATCCAGGAAAGGAAAAAAGAAATACGGTCATTCATGCCGAGGTTCGGCTGCATCAACGAAAGGAAGAACCAGCTGCATGAAGTGATCCGTCTGTCCGGAATGAATATAATCATCAACGACGTGGACAGGCCTCTTGTGATCAAGGTAGCTTCCATTTCCGCTGCCCGCATGCAGGTATACTTCATTGACAATGAAGATTATTTCCACCGCAAGCAGGTGTATCGGGACGATGAGGGGAAATTCTTCAGCGACAACGGGGAACGGGCGGTATTCTTTGCGAGGGGCGTCCTCGAGACAGTCAAGAAACTGAGATGGGCCCCGGACATTATCCATTGTCAGGGATGGATATCCCACCTCCTTCCGATGTATCTGAAGGAATCCTACATGGACGATCCCATATTCTCGGGAAGCAAGGTGGTCCTTTCCCTGTATGACGACATTCCTCGGGAAAGTTTTACGGACAGCCTGAAAGACACTGCCGCGGACGGCACAGAACTTGCGAAGCTCGCAATCCGCTATTCCGACGGGATAATCATGGGCTCGGAAAACATCCCCGAAGAGGCAGTCAGGGCCTGCAGCGGCCTGCCCGTACTGGAATACGATGCAAAATCCATCCAGGACGGATCGTATATTGATGAATATGATAAATTTTACAGTCAGATTTAAGATGACTCTCACAGGACTCAGGACAGCTATAGTTTCGGGAGCGGCCATTGTATGTGCCGCTTCGTGTGTGTATGTAGACGACAATCTCGGGCAGAATTTCATCCCTGCCAACCAGATATACGAAGTGAAGCTCGCCACCATGCCTCTCGATGACGTGAAGATGGGCTATTCGGACAGCCTTTCCGCATACAGTTCCTCACGGATTACCGTAGGGGCCCTCCGGGACGCGACATTCGGACTGACGACAAGAAGCAGCGCATTCACCGTCGTGCCCGTGATGGACACAATAGATGTAGGCGACAACCCTAAGGTGATCCAGTTCCATTTCACTGCCGCCAAGGACACGACTTCATATGCCGACGAAAGCCAGAGGAACATAATCCAGAACATCAATGTGTTCAAGTTGAAATCCAAGCTGGACTCCACTTTCATGTACAGCATAGACAGCCCTGTATATGACGGGGCCGAACGGATTACGAAGGGCGTGCCGACATACTCCGGAGGGGATTCCCTCTCGTTCGACTTCTCGGATGACTTTGCGGATGAAATCATCGGCATTTTCAAGAAAGACGAGGATATCCAGCTGGATCTCAATGCCTACCTGAAAGAAATGCCGGGCATATATATCAGCACCGATGACCCTGTCGGAGAAGGAGGACGCATCAACATGTTCGACTGTCCTATTTCCATCTCCAATTCATATTACGTGACCGGCAATTACGCCGAACTGAAGATAAGGACTGACTACGGCGCACGGAAGGACGTGGATACCTCTTTCCTGTTCTATTTCGGGCCGGCCGAAAGGACGACTGAAACTTCGCAGTACGCATTCAACATATGCAGGACTTCGTCAGAAAGCAACAACATAGTACAGAAGGCGGCTCAGTATCCGTACAACGCCAAAATCCTGCGATATGTGTCCAATGACAATGAAGCGAGCATCTATGCCGAAGGAGGCAGCGGACTGAAGCCGGTCATCAGCGCAATGGGGATAAGGGAGCAGTTGGATGAAATGCTTGCCGCCGAAGGGCTTTCTCCTGACGATGTGATAATCAACAAGGCCTCCCTCAATTTCAACATCAACAGGGACAAGGACTACGGAAGGAACTATCTGCTTGCAGACATATTAAGTCCTACATGCAAATTTTCCTACAGGACAGACATGAACCATTCTGAATCCGAAGGCAACAACCCTCTTCCGGAGTCAGGCGGGGATGACATGATCCGATACGTCTCCTATGCAGGCCTGACGGATGCAAGCGTAGAATCCGAGAACCAGGGAGATGTGAACTTCTCGCTCTCCACATACAATCCGGACATCAGCCACCATGCGCAGGAAATACTCAAGGCCCCCATGGATTCGCTGAAGACAGGCAGATACGACATCTGGCTTCTGATAATGGAGACCGTGGTTGTCACTACCACGGATGAGAACCAGCAGGAACTGAGCGAATACTATCAGAACCTCGCCTATGCATCCTACTACAACAACCTCTATGGAGGCTATGGATACGGATACGGGTATGGTTACGGCGGATACGGGTACGGAAGCTATTACAACAACTATTACAATTACATGCTGGCTGCCCAGTATGCTTCCGCATCCGCGACGCAACAGGAATCGCAGACCCAGCTCGACAAGGACAAATACTATCACACCGTCCTCTACGGACCTGGAGCCGCAGATGAAAGTCTGAGACCTACTCTGTCGTTGGTGTATTCATATATACCGCGCGACAGCGACGCTTCCGGCTCCGGAGAATAGCCGGGTA
Source organism: uncultured Bacteroidales bacterium (assembly GCA_944322585.1). Taxonomy (GTDB): domain Bacteria; phylum Bacteroidota; class Bacteroidia; order Bacteroidales; family UBA932; genus Cryptobacteroides. Next base: position 68,507 of record CALUPB010000002.1, read on the forward strand.
TGTCATCCTGCGTCAAATGCAGGCATCCCATTCCGACACCGGCAAAGAATCCTTCTTTCGTTGGCCGGTCCGGGAACCGGCAACGAAAAAGGGCACCGCCTTTACACGGTACCCTTTATATTTGTCTTGTATGCAACGCAATTACTGGAGCTTTGACTCGATGTATTTGATAGCGTCACCGACAGTAGCAATCTTCTCGCCTGCATCCTCATCAGGGATGGTGATGCCGAAAGCCTTCTCGAATTCCATGATGAGCTCAACAGTATCAAGTGAGTCGGCACCGAGATCGTTTGTGAAGCTTGCGGTCTCTTTTACTTCAGAAGGGTCTACACCAAGCTTATCAACGATGATTGCTTTTACTTTTTCTGCAACTTCTGCCATAATCGTAAGATTTAATTAATAATTTAAGGTTATATTTTAATACACTAAAAGTCGCTTATGGTTCGTAATCGGGTGCAAAGTAAGTAAAAAAATCCGAAAAATGAAAATTAAACGTACACATAGCCCCGGAAGGACACATCTGCTTAAGGATTTCTGCCGACTCTGCATTTTCCGGAGCATCACTGATCCTCTGTCAAAGCCCTGTGGATACGTTCGGCGAGGTCGGGGCCGACAAGGGTAGCGAGGTCATCGACAGAAGCGGCTGCGATGCGGGCCACACTGCCGTAATGGAGTATCAGCCTCTGCTCGGTCTTTTCGCCCACTCCCTTTATCTCCCTGAGCGCGGACTCTGTCTGGGCCTTGCTCCTGCGGTTGCGGTGATGGGTGATGCCGAAACGGTGCGCCTCGTCCCTGATACGCTGGAGCACTTTCAGAGCCTGCGAATTTCGGTCTATGAACAACGGATACGGGTCACCCACCCGGATGACCTCCTCAAGCCTTTTGGCAAGACCGATGACAGTCAGCCTTTCAGTAAGCCCGAGCTCCGCAAGGGCCTCGTACGCGAAAGCAAGCTGCCCTTTGCCGCCGTCTATCACGACAAGCTGAGGAAGGTCGTCCGGAGCCTCCCGCAGCATTCTCGAGTATCTCCTGTTGACCACTTCCTTCATTGAGGCATAGTCATTTGCCCCCACGACAGTCTTGATATTGAAATGACGGTAGTCCTTCTTGCTCGGCACTACGCCGCGGAAGACCACGCAACTGGCTACCGGATTGGTCCCCTGGATATTGGAGTTGTCGAAACATTCGATATGTTCCGGAAGCACATCCATCCCGAGGGCATTCTTCAGCTCCTCCATTACTTTCTGTCTGAAATCGTCCGGATCGGTGTGCTCCCGCTGTTTCAGGGCATTGAACCTCATCTCCTTTGCGTTCTTGGCACTCAGCTCCAGCAGGGCAAGTTTGTCCCCTCTTACAGGAATCCTGAATTCCACACCATCAATCTCCACATCCGGGAGAAAAGGCACGATCACTTCCTTCGACAGCCGCCCGAACTTGGACTCTATCTCGCTGATGAAAGTGGACAGCACCGCAGCCTGTTCCTCCTCGATATTCATTTTGAATCCGAGGTTGAGCGACTGGATGACAGCCCCGTCGTGGAGCCGGAGGAAATTGCCGAACGCCTCTCCCGCGTCGAAGACAAGGGAGAAGACATCCAGACTGCCCATTGTCGTATTCATTATCAAGGATTTGCTGTAATGCTTCTCAAGAGACTGCATCTTCTCCTTGCAGACATTGGCCTGCTCGAAATCCATTTCTTCGGACGCCTTCAGCATCAGTTCCCTGTAATGCTGTATCATCTCCCGGCCGCCGCCCTTGAGCAGACGGACAATCTCCCCGATATTGTCATTGTACTCCTGCCTCGATATGGCGCCTATACAGCACCCTCTGCATTTTCCGATATGGAAATTGAGGCACGGACGGAACTTGTGCCGCAGTATCGAGTCGGAGGTTATCCTGTTGTTGCATGTCCGCAGCGGATACAGATTAGAGAAAAGCTCAAGCAGGTTCCTGGCATGCATGACACTGCTGTACGGGCCGAAATACCGCGAGCCGTCCTTCACTATTCTGCGCGTAAGGTATACCTTGGGATATTCGTCAGCACTCACGCATATCCACGGATAGGTCTTCGAATCCTTGAGGAGGATATTGTATTTTGGCTTGTACTGCTTTATCAGGTTATTCTCGAGAAGCAGGGCGTCGGCCTCGGTATCGACCACCGAATACTGTGCATCCGCTATCTTCGAGACCATTATAGCCGTCTTGCGCGTCAGCCTTTCACGGGGTACGAAATACTGGGCCACCCTCTTGTGCAGATCCTTGGCCTTGCCCACATAAATGACATTCCCCTCGGAGTCATAGTATCTGTAGACCCCTGGGGAATGCGGAAACAATGATATTTTTTCTCTGATGTCCATTATGACAAGCCGGATTCACAACCGGCATAAGCATCGGGCACTGCCGGCTGAATGCCGGGACGGCCCGAAAGCGGCACTTCAATATCCCGACAGCCGTTTACGGCTCCTGACGGGAATACGCTATTCGATATATTTGGAAATCTCCTGCCCTATCTCCTCTCCGCGCAGATTTCTCTTGAGAATCGTACCGTCCGGCCCGAAAAGAATGATATGAGGGATACCCTCTATGCCGTAAAGTTCGGTCGGGACCTGTCCGGCATTGATAATCTGGCTCCAGTTCACCCCATATACCTTGGCGGTATCCTTGGTGGCCTCAGGACGGTCCCACACCGCCACGCTCAGCACTTCCAGACCTTTCTTGTGATATTCGTCATAGACGGCCTTGATATTCGGGATTTCCGCCTTGCACGGGCCGCACCACGAAGCCCAGAAATCCACAAGCACATATTTGCCCTTGCCTACATAGTCGGAAAACTTCACCTTCTTCCCGTCTGAATCCTCAACGGTAAAATCCTTGAACATCTTGCCCTCGGCAGTCTCCATCCTGGTCCGGATGCCCTCTTTCATGGCAACCACATCCTCGTTTGCCGCAATGGCAGGGGAAAGCGTATTGATAAGGGAATCCATCTGGGCGTCATCCTGCAGCAGGACGGCAAGACTCGAAAGGGCGGAAATGGCTATGATATTGTCGCTGTTCGCAGCAAGAGCCTCTTTGGCAAAGCCGATGAACTCTCCCGTAAACCTGTCATAGTTGGCAACCAGAAGAGAATCCCTCTGCTCCTCGGTCACATCCGTCTTCGCCTGGATATTCTGGACCTCTGTCATGAAATTCTCCTGGAATGCGATCGACCTTTCAGAGAATTCGACAAACCTTGCATTTACGGAATTCGGGGAAGACTTCACGGACGACTCCGGCCCGAGAACCACCTTCAGCTTCGTCCCGTCCGGGATGAATCTGGCCTGATACGGGCCGGCAGCCACAAGCCCGGTTACAGTCACGTCAGTCGGCACCTCAACGGAGAATTTCCCGTCCGTAACAGTCAGCAATGTATCGATCCCGTAGTCTTCAAGTATAACATTGACCTCATCGAGGCCCTCCACAGCGGCTATAGTACCTGTAATCTTAGTCGTTTCCGAAGTGCCGCAGCAAGAGGCTGCAAGCACGGCTGCACCTACGGCAGCCATAATTGTCCTGGTTTTCATATCTTTACACCTTTGTGCATTTAGAAGTCCTTAATAATTCGGGATTTTCAGAAGCCATCCGCGATTTTACCGATTTGAACCGTAGACAGCCCGTCCGATCCAGCCGCAAAGATATGTATTTTCTCCGAAAATCATACAAGCCACGACTGTCCTGCATGCAATATTAGATTTCATGATTGTCCGCAAGAATACTTCTTTTATAAGATAAGTCTGACCGGCCAATGAAAACTTTCGGGAACGACACGGTATCATATCCTGATACGGTAAATATACATTGTCATCTTCTTTCCAGATTCAACTTCTTCGCTATGACATTGAGTTTGGTCGGTTAAATAATTTGTGTAATTTTGCAGTCGTACTTCAGATTTGCACAAACAATATGGAACAGGTTTATATTCAGCGGGAATTGTCCGGAGCCATTGAAGAGGCGGCACGTTATTTCCCGGTCATAACGATTTCCGGGCCACGACAGTCCGGGAAAACGACATTGATCAGGAACGAATTCAGCCATTTGCCGTATTATTCATTGGAAAATCTCGATATAAGAAGTTATGCCGTGAACGACCCTGTGGCTTTTCTGAACCACAATCCCGAAGGAATGATTCTTGACGAAGTACACAACGCCCCGGCCTTGCTGTCGTATATCCAAGGCATAGTGGACGAGTACCCGGAGCGGAAATTCATACTTTCCGGCAGTTCACAGTTTGCAATGTTGCGAAAAGTTTCGCAGTCGTTGGCCGGCCGTACAGCCGTATTTGAACTGCTGCCGCTATCCTATTCGGAAATCAAGGAGCGGGCAGAAGGCAAGCCGCTGGATGACCTGTTGTTCGAAGGTTTCTATCCAGCTATATATGCCGGGCGCAATGTCCCGAAGTTCCTGTATCCGTCCTATATCAAGACCTACCTCGACAAAGATGTGCGCGACCTGCTTCAGATCAAGGATATGATGCAGTTCCATACATTCATCCGGCTATGTGCCGGGCGCATCGGCTCACTGCTTAAAGTCTCTGAACTGGCAAACGAAATCGGGGTCAGTTCCCACACGATAACGTCATGGCTGTCAGTGCTGCAGGCTTCTTACATCGTGATATTGCTGCCTCCTTATTTCGAGAACTCCCGCAAGCGGCTTACGAAAACTCCCAAGCTGTACTTTACTGATACAGGGCTTGCCTGTCATCTGCTCGGCATCGAATCCGCACAGCAACTCGCAAGGGATAGGATGAGGGGCGCATTGTTCGAGAATTTCATAATCATGGAGGCACTTAAAAGAAGATACAACACAGGCAAGGAGAGCAACCTTTATTTTTACCGTGATTCCCACCAGAATGAAATAGACCTTATATTGAAGAACAGTTCCGGACTGTTCGGTATAGAGATCAAGTCCGCCATGACCTATCACGCTGACTTTGAAAAGGCTTTGAAACAGATGTCCGGATGGGTGAGCGAACCTGTACTCGGAAAGGCCGTTGTCTACGCAGGTTCTTTAGAGAACACGGCAGGCAGCATCAAACTATTGAACTACAGGCACCTGCATGATATTATGGAATAGTCACACAAATATCAGAAAAGTCACGCATACAGGAATAAACATGAAGATGTGCGAAATCAGAAATCAAGTATTTTGACCGCAATCATGGCTTCGGACCAAGAGACGGGAAATCCGTTTGGTACACACAGTAAGGCAATAAACATGAGCATTCATACTTCACGGACGGGAAAACATGACAATGGGAGCCAGATGCAGATTTTGGTTAAGATGAAGAAACATACAGTTACATTTTACTCAATGTTCCTTTTCAATTTACTCAAATCCTTTACAATATGCCATCATCTCAAGACAGGCTTCAATCAGGATACCCGTGCCGAAGCCCATCCGGCCCGGCCACTCAATCCTGCGGAGCAGCAAGGCCGCGGTAACGTGAAAGTGCGGTACAGTATGCGATACGGGCATCGACAAGGGCATCGGCACTCCGGCGCAGGGACGCCTGGACTTCGAGAAGGTCTGAAAGCGGGACAAGACCCGCCCTGTAATGTGCAGTCATATCGTCAACTGTAGACTGCGCTGCCTGTACGCTTTCCTCCGCCACCTTGGCCTGCTCCCAGCTGACAGTCAGGTCGAGCCACTGCTGCCTTATCTGCAGGAGGAGCTGCGCGTCAAGATATTCCCTGTCATTCTCGGTCTTGCGTAACTGGCTGTCATATCTCTGGAGCCGTCTGGAATACTTGCCCCAGTCGGAAAGAGGTATCTTGAGAGTCGCAAAGACAGCCCCGTTGAAGCGTGCGTCATTGAACATCATGTCATTGTAACCGTATGAAACTCCGACACCGACCTGCGGGAGAACCTCACCGAGAACCATCCGTTTCTCCATCCGTTTTGCCTGGACGGAAATGTCGAGCAGTCGCGACTCCTCGCGCGATGCAAGAATCTCATTCTCGTCCTTCCAGTAAACGGACGGCTCCTCAAGCCTCATAAGATCATCGGCAAGGACAATGCTGTCTATAAACGGAAGGGAATCCGTTCCGACCGTACTGTACGGCGTATATTCCATACCTATGGCATTGCACAGGTTCATCTTGGCGAGACGGATGCCCCCTTTCAGTTTCGACCTTGCCGCCCGGAGTTCATTCCGTTTCAATTGCAGCCGGAGCCTGTCCGTCTCCGTGGCAAGCCCAGCACCCACAGCGGCATCGACATCTTTCTCCAGATTGTCCAGCATCTCCTGTACGCTCCCGAGTGTCTTCATCTTCTCCTCCAGGGAGATTACCTGCCAGTAATCCTGCTCTACCTCCTCCACGCTCTTGCGCCTCTGCAATGAACTCTTGAGACGGGCGGCTTCCACACCAAGGGAGGCGAGCCTGTTGCCGCTGACGATCCTGCCTCCGGCAAAGACGGGCTGCACTGCGGATACGGTCGCACTGTAACCCTGTTTCATCGTGGAAAATACCGGGTCAATCCCGTACAGAGGAGCAATCTGGGATACCCAGCTGTTCAGATTGTTCGCGGCATCCGAATCCCCGAGAATATCCTTGACACCTACTTCAAGCATCGGATCGAAAGCATAATAGCCGAATGCGTTTACGGACACCTTGGGAAAATATTCCGAGAGAGCCTCCCCTTTCTGTGCCCGGGCGGCAATGACATCCAACTGCGCATTCCGCACGGCAGCATTGTTCCGGAGAGCCATCGAGCGGCACTCCTCCATGGTAAGGACCACCTTGTCTGAACGGCTGCCATCCCCGCCTGTCACCTGCGGAACATCAGCAGCCTGGCATACATCACTACAAATCCGTGAAGGCACAATTGCTGCCGCATAAACCGGCAGGATACCTGCCACCGCAAGCCATGACACCGCCATTACCGTAAGAATATGTCTGTAGATTCTGTTCATTGCTATTCTTCCTCCCCGATGCGGGCCTCTGCCGGCCCTTCAGTTCTGTCATGTTTGAAAATCTGCCAGTAGGAAACCGGCATTATGAATACTATCAGGAAAATGGACAGCATCGTTCCGAAACATATCACCACTCCCATAGGCATCCACAGCGCATCCCGGCTGATAATCATCGGCAGCACCCCGAGGGCCGTAGTGCATGATGTCAGGAAGATAGGCCTCATCCTGCGCTTCCCGGCCTCTTCCGCCGCCTCCTTCACCGGAAGACCGTGCTGGAACCGGAGCTCCTCGGCATATTCGAACATTATGATACCGTTCCTGACAATGATGCCGACAAGACTTATCAGTCCGAGTACGGACGTAATCCCGAAATCGAACCCGTATATCCAAAGACCGAACGAAGCTCCGAAAAGACAGAGCATACTCAGCACGATGGACAGCACCGCAAGGGAAATCTTCTTGAAATGGAACAGCAGGAAGAAAAACAGCACGGCCACGGCACAGATGAAACTGAGCATTATTTCCGGTATGACGCTGTCGTTCACTCCGGAAAGGCCTCCGTATTCTACCGTAACGCCCTCCGGCAATACCGGAACTATCACATCATCTACATATTTCCCAATCCTTTTCATCGCCTCCGGCTGGCTACGGCCCATCACCATGTCGGCATAGACGGTAACTGTCTGTCTGCCTCCGATATGAGGTATTGTCTCCGGTTCCCATCCCGGCGAGACGGACGCCACCTGCCGCAAAGGCACCGACACCCCCGGAACGGAAGTGGCCACCATCTGGTTGTCCACCACGTCATACTGCATGTCTTTAGCGACAGACTCGCTGTAGAGGGTGACGGGAATCCCTTTGTCACCTTCCCACACAGTGGCGATGGTCTGCCCGTCGAATATTCCGGAAAGGGACAGAGACAGCAGGGCACGGTTGATGCCAAGCCGTGCGGATTCCTCCGGATCCATATTCACTTCTACCGTCGATATATATTCATCGAAATCACTGTGGACCCATTTCATCAGGTCCGTCTGTCCGGCCATGTATCTTTTGAGAGAATCTGCATATGGCTTCATGCTCTCTATGTCCCCTCCCTTGAAAGTCACAGCCACAGGAGCCGTAACCCCCTGATAATCCATCTGCTTGAATCTTATCTGCGCTTCGGGGAAATAATGTTCGTACCTGGAGCCGTACTCCCACAGCACTTCTTCAGTCTCCTTTGAAGTCCTCGTGTTGACTATGAACTGGGCGAAATTACTTCCAGGCTGCTTCGGGACATAAGTCGCATGGAAACGGGGAGCGCCCGAGCCTATGAAAGCAGTCACGGACTCCACTCGTTCGTCTGCAAGCAGGATATGCTGAAGGGAATCGCTCACTTCTTCAGTCCTGTCGAGACTTGCACCGGCATCGAGATAAATCTCCACGGCGAAACAGTCCCTCTCGGCCATAGGCATCATCTGGATGTTCAGCTGAAGAAACATGAGGACTCCGAGGGCAACGGCAATTACACCTGTCATGATTGTAACCAGCGGATAACGGAAACATACAGCCTGGATCCTGTCGTATCCCCGCTGGAGCAGATCGAAGAAGCTGTTCTGTATCCTGACGAACCGGCTGTTCCCGGTAGCCCGCGCCGTCTTTATATACTTCACTTCAAGGGACGGGACTACAGTCACCGCATAAACAAGGGAAGTACCGAGGGAAAATGCGATGATCCACGGAAAACTCTTGACAAAATCCCCGAGATATCCGGTGATTATGCCTATGATAGGGAAGAACATCAGACCTATTGCAGATGTCGCAAGCAGCATCGGAGGGAAAAGTTCCTTAGTGCTGGCACATGCCGCATCAACCCTGTCCATTCCCCTGCCCAACTTGTCCATATATCCGTCCATCGTAATGATGGAATCGTCCACAATCATTCCCAGGACCACTATCAGAGCCGCAAGAGTGACAGTGTTGAGATTCATTCCCGTCAAGAACATGACAGCAATGGCCACGGCCGTACAGACCGGGACTCCGGAACTCGCAATCAGGGCGGAACGCACCGGGAAAAGCAGAAGCATCACCACAATCACTACAAGCATCGAGATGACGAGGTCACGGAGGAAAGACCATACCGAAGTCCCCACCACTTTAGGCTGGTCCGTCACCTTCGAGACTTTCACGCTGTCCGGAAGCGTACTTCTGAAACTGTCCAGGACCTCATCCACCTCCTTCCCGAAAGCGACTATATTGTTGTCAGGTCTCATCTCTACCGAAATGATGAGTGCGGAATGCCCATTGTAGTCCACCAACGAAGAAGGCTCTTTGTATCTGCGTTCTACGTCGGCTATATCCTTGAGTCTGATGACATTTCCGGCCTTGTCGGCATACACGATCTTCTCCGCGACTTCCTTTTCGCCGTTCACGAGGCTGTTGACGTGCACCGGAGACATGGCATAGTCCGTCTCGAACTTTCCGCTGGAAACCTGCATTCCGGAGGTCTGATAGTCCAGCATCAGCATAGACGGAGTTATCCCGTAGGCCGAAAGTCTCTCCATGTCGAGATGGACTGCAATCTCTTCGGACTGTGCACCGTAGACCGTCGCCTTGGCGAGGTCGGGTATTTCATGCAGTCTGTCGCAAAGATCATCGGCATATTCCTGGAGCTCGGTATAGCTCTTGTCGGAGGATTCGACCGTTATCAGGGCGGATGACACGGAGCTGAAGTCATCCAGAACAGCAACTGCAAGCACACCCGGAGGCAGGAGCTGTTTCCTGGCATTGAGGCTGTGCCGGATCTTGGACCACACTTCGTCCTTCCTGCTGGCCGGGGAATTCAGTTCGACATAGATATAGCACATTCCCGCCTGGGAATAGGAATATGAACTCCTGTCCACTTCCGGAAACGTGAACAGCAGGTCCTCCAAAGGCTTGGTAAGCTGCGCTTCCACCTCCGAAGCGGAAGCTCCGGGATATACGCCGACTATCAGACCTTCCTTTATCTCGAATGTCGGGAACTCATCCTTGTTGATCTCCACAAGACCGTAGATACCGACCGCGACCATCAGGAAAAGAATGAGATATACAATCTTCCTGTACTTGATCGTCCCTCTTATGAACTGTCCTTCGCCGCGCATCATTCAAGAATTTTAACAGGCATCCCCGTACTGACCTTATGCGCCCCTTCCACTATCACGACATCTCCCGGCTCCAGACCGGATGTCACCACGACACCGTTCCCGGCAAAACCGCCCGTTACAATCGGGGATTTGGCCGCCTTGCCGTCCTTTACCGTCCAGACATATTTGCCGTCCATGCCGGTCATGACCACTGATGCCGGGACAGTTATACCTGGAACATCCTTCCCCGTGCGTACTTTGCAGACCATACCGGGCAGCAGACCTTCCACCTTTCCGTCAGGCACAAGAGTGCAGCTGTAGCTGTGGGAAAGGACGGAAGCCGAAACTCCCCTTACGGTAATGCGACCCCCGAACTGCCTGTCTCCCAATGCCGGGACAGACACTGTCACTGCCATTCCTTCGGAAATGTCCCCCATCTCCGATTCCGGGACGGAGAACCCGATCTCCAGCGACGATATGTCCATAAGCCTCACTATCGGCTCAGACACATTCAGTTCGACTCCTTCATCCGCATAGACTTCACCTATTACACCCGAATACGGAGCCTTGACCGTACAGTCTTCATATGCCTTCCGTGCCGCAGCCGCCGAAGCCTCGGCCTTTGCCAGCTGCGTCTGTACTTCCACCCATTTCACATCGGCCATGCTTCCGCTCTCATGCACTGTCCTGGCCCTTTCATACCCGTCCTCAGCCTGGTCAAGAGTAGCCAAAGCCATGTCCCTCATGCTTATGACACTTTGGGAATTCACTACAGCAACCGTATCTCCCTTGCTGACATGCTGCCCCTGACTTACATTCAAGGAAACAAGGTTTCCGGAATAGCGGCATGACAGGACAGTGGATCTGGACGCCCGGACAGTCCCGACATATGTCAAAGAGGATATATTCTGCTCCTGCTCTATCCTGAGCGCCTTTACAGGGACAGGCTGTGCCGTGCCTGTCTCTTCCGCACCTGACCGCTGTCCGCCGCCACATCCGGTCAGAGACATCACGACAGACAATATTACAGCAACCGGACTGCCGCAACACCGCTTTATGAGACTGCACGGCACGACATCTCTCCTGTATGTAGCTGATAGGACTGTTCCGCTTGACAGAACACGATCCGCCTTATGACAATTCTCCATACCGCATTCAGTTTTCCCTGGCCCAGCAGCTGATGTCGCTGTCCACGATTTCATATTCCACTCCCTGCCACGTGTATGTCCCTTCATACTCAAGCCAGAAAAGCAGGGCGTCAGCATACCGTTCGGCATATCCGGTCACTGTTACCGTCGCCTCGGGATGTGAAATCTCCATGAGCCCTCCCTCTTCAGCCACAGGAACCGTAAGCTGGCGGGAAAACGGAGTGACAGTCAGAGTCTTGCCGTCCGCAACGGCATCAAAGGTCATTACGCTTCCGCCTACGATATTCATCGCCACCACCATATTGCCGGAGGACTTGTCGGCAGTCACGATGTCCATCTGCCCGCTCTCGTCCGAAAGCGATATCCTGACAGTCTCCGCCGCCTCGTCTCCCGACGGTCTGACAGTAATCGTTCCGCTTGTCTTGAAAGTATAGTTACCCTTGAAACGGGGAGCCCCCTCTTTGGTGCAGGAAACTGCCAGAACGACAGACACCGCCACCGCAGCCACAGTCAAAAATCTTTTCATCAGTAATGTTATCATGAATTATTGTCAGAAGCCGCACAGCGCGCAAATTACATGCCGGAAACTTTTGACATTCACTGTCAATATGCACGTTGAATTACGTAATTGTCATTTCCGGACTTAGGTTTGCTTTGGAATATCCTTATCGAAGCCTGTCTCGAAATGAGGTCCATGTTGTAAAAGATTTGAGTAAAGTCAAAAATAAAATTGAGCAGGATTTTGTAATTGCAAGACTGTCTATAAACCGGAATTGATGATGGAAGAAAAGAAGCCCAAAAGTTGGCTGAAAAGCATAAGCGCTTTTGCAAATGGTATTGGAGGTTCCCTTTTCTTTGACATCGACAATGAGGGTGTTATCAGGGGTATTGATGATGGGCAGCGAGTTGCTTTTCCAAGGCTAAGGAACAAATTACTTGGTAATTTATTATTTATTTGAATTCTTTCCGTATTTTTGCATTTGAAAAATCATCAAAAATTCAAAGGTAGTATGGCTAATGAAAATTCTATAGATAGTACTACTCTCAAGCAACGTATAGAAGCGATGCCTGAAGATTGCATCCTGTTTCGTTCAAACTTCCCTGAATATCATACAGAATTTGTTGGTAGTATTTTGACTGAATTGACAAATGAAGGTACACTTGTTAAAATTGCACATGGAATATATACCAAGCCGAGAAAAAGTCGATTCGGTATTGTACTTCCTTCGGTCGATAAAATTGTACAGGCAATTGCAGTCCGAGATAATGCAAAGGTGTTACCATCAGGTATGACTGCATTGAATTCATTAGGACTATCGACTCAAGTACCGATGAATTATACATTTCTGACTACTGGAAGTGAAAGGACAATAATTATATCAAATAGGAAAGTAGTATTAAAACGAGGTGTCCCCAAAAACTTCTGTTATAGTACCCGTCTGATTTCACTACTTGTTCAAGCACTTAAGGCTCTGAAAAAGGAGAATATAGGAGAAGGTGAATTGAATATAATTCGACAATTGATATCAAAAGAAACAGATAAGGAGACTTTAATCAAAGATGTAGATATGATGCCTGCATGGATGAAACGAATTATAAAACCAATGCTAACCGCTTAAAAGAAACTTAAATTATGGGAAAACTGTGGTTAAACAATGAGATAGTGGACCGTTTAGCAATGTTACAGCAGACGGAGGTCGGACATCCTGGCGTTAATCAGGTAGCTATAGAAAAGGACTGGTGGGTAACAGTTACGCTGAAAGCATTATTTCAAACAGATTGCCGTGATTCTTTGATATTCAAAGGCGGGACATCGTTGTCAAAAGGTTTTAATATCATAGAGCGTTTCTCTGAAGACATTGATTTGGCAATCAATCATTCGTTCTTTGGTATTGAGGGAACAAGTAAAAGTCAGCGGGAGAAATTACGCAAAAAGGCACGAGCATATATTCACGAGACCCTTTCTTCACAATTAGATGCCCGTTTGAAAGAAATGGGAGTTTCTGGTTACAGTATAGAGAATGTATCTCAAGAACAAGATAAAAATGGAGAATGGAGACTAATAGATTCGGACAAAGATCCTAGTGTAATTCTATTGCGCTACCCGTCAATTCTTGAAGATTCAATAAATTATATTCCTCCTCGTGTAAAGATAGAAATCAGTTGCCTTTCAATGGATGAGCCAACAGAGATACGACACATAAGTTCTTTGATAGGCGATAGTTTTGATGGCGAAGATGCTGATGCTGAAAGTTTTGTCAGGACTGTAGTTCCGACTCGTACATTCCTTGAGAAGCTGTTTCTTTTGGCGGAAGAATTCCAAAAAGAAAAGCCACGGAGCGTACGAATGTCACGACATCTGTATGATTTAGAAAAGTTGATGGATACAGAATATGGAGAAGAAGCTTTGACGAATCGAAAACTTTATGATGCCATTGTTCAACATCGTAAAACTTATAATGCTTTGAAGTATGTAAACTATGATTTACATGCCCCATCAACCATCAACTTTATGATACCGGAATCGGCTATGGAAGCATGGCGAGATGATTATGCCGATATGAGGCGTTTCTTTATTTATGGCAAATCTTTAGAGTTTGATGCGCTTATGCAGAAAATGGCAGAGTTGCATGAAAGAGTTAGAGCTATAAAAATTTAGTTTTAAGAATCTGTTGAGAAAATAAAATTTACAATATATAATATGATTATCCGCAAGAATACCCCTTCTATAAGATCTGACCGGCCAGTGAAAACTTTCGGAAACAACATGGTATCACGTCCTGAAACCGGACGAAGCGTCAGTCCTGCCAACCGTCCATATCCGGAACGGATACCGGTCTTTGACGGGAATCAGAGTCATTACTTGAGAGTGCAAATCTGTTTGGTGCACACCTGGAATTGAACAATACGCATAATCGCTTATGTAACATATGTTTACATGATTTTGTTCCTTCCAGGTGTAACAGTTTCCGGCACACCTGGAAGAGAGAATCGCTCTCCGGCGGCAACCAAAGGCTCATCGGCAGTTCCAGGTGTGCTCAAAGATGTTACACCTGGAATTCAGAATAGAATATAATTTACTATAACTCATAGAATTGCGCAATAGTTACATTTCCAGGTGTGTTATTGTTCATACAGCATGGCAGTAAACACGAACATTCATACTTCATACTGTCTTTCCGGATACAGGACTACTATCGGATACTCGAACTCATAGGAATAATGATACACATCCTCTCCTGAATCACTGGAAAGGTCAAGTGTACAAATAGTGTCCATAAATGTCAGAACCTGTAATACTCCTGATGCCTCCTGTTCCCAGGTGGTATTGATGATTGACATTTCCTGATCTTTTTTACACCCGGTCAGGCTCACAATAAAAGCCGTCATCAGGACTACGGATAGAATTCTTCTCATCGTTCTGATACCAAACTCATCCCAACCCCTGGATGAAATTCAGGTAATACAAGAAAGTGTGGAGTTGTTCGTCTATTGAATCGGAGGTTCTGACAAAACCTTACGCAAAATAAACAATACTCCACGTTGCCGACTTTCCGACATTCGTGGAGTATTGCGTTATAAATTTAAGAAACTGTTATTAAACGCTATCCACATCAGTACCTCCTAAAAGAAAGCAGACCGGAAATGTTCGGACGGCGTGGCCGCCCGTGGCCTCGTGAACGGGAGGGACCCGCGACGAAGTCGTGGGAGGGATTTACCGGTCCGAACATTTCCAGTCTGCTTCTATAAGGTATTTTGCGGATAATCACCATTTATTATTTCACAGGGGTGAACTTTATTGCGAAGCCACCGCCCGGAGCCATATGGACCTTGAGGCTGAATACGTCATTGTCAGCTCCTTCCAGTGTATATTCCGTCTTGCGGAAGTCTCTTGCAGCCCTGTGGGCATTCACACCGTCAGTAAACATTTCGACCTGCCATTTCCCGTCACCGAGGAACTTCCTGAGGTCGATCTCCATATCCCTTGCATCCCAGTTCGTCATGCCTCCGACATACCACACATCGCCCTTCCTCTTGGCTACGGCAACGTATTCGGCAACCTTTCCGTCAAGAGGGACTATCTCATCCCATACAGTCGGTATTTCCGCTATATATTCAAGACATTCAGGTTCCTTCATGTAATTGCTCGGAGAATCGCACAGCATCGTCAGCGGAGAATTGAAGACCACATACTCTGCAAGCTGGCGGCACCTCGTACCCTGACTCATTCCTTCGCTGTTGACCGGACGGAAATTCTCCCTTGTCGCGTTGCGCATCGCTCCCTGCGTATAGTCCATAGGCCCGGCGACCATCCTTATGAAAGGTATGGTGACATCATAGGTCACCTGGTCCACTTCGCTTCCCGACCATTTCAACTGCTCCAGACCGTGTACGCCCTCATAATTGACCACGTTAGGATATGTCCTGTCAAGACCTGCCGGCTTGTATGTCCCGTGGAAGTCCACAAGAAGATGATATTTTGCAGCCGTTTCCGCTGCACGTCTGTGGAAATCCACCATTATCTGGTCGTCCCTGTCCATAAAGTCTATCTTGAAGCCCTTTATGCCAAGTTCAGAGAAATAACGGCATACATTCTCCATATCCCTGTCGAATGCCCAGTATCCTGCCCAGAGAATAAGGCCCACATTACGCTCACGTCCGTACTCAACCAATTCCTTCAGGTCAATTTCCGGCACCACCTGCATCAGATCCGCCTTCAGATTTACAGCCCATCCTTCATCGAGGATGACATACTCTATCCCGTGCTGCGAAGCGAAGTCTATATAATATTTGTACGTCTCGTTGTTGATGCCGGCCTCGAAATCGACGTCGGTGATATTCCAGTCGTTCCACCATTCCCAGGCCACCTTGCCCGGACGAACCCAGCTGAAATCCGACCCCTCTGCGGGAGGTGTTGAAAGCCGGCGGACAAGATTGTTGGCAAGCAGGTCGCTGTCTTTTTCAGCCACGGCCACTATCCTCCACGGGAAAGATGTCGCCCCGTCGTATCTTGCAATATAGTTCTCCCTGCTCTTCACCAGCATCTGAAGCATATTGTGGCCGCCCTGCTCCAGATCCTTCGGATACGGTGCGAAATTACCCTCAAGGGACGTGTCCCCGTCTCCGTTATAAAGATACATTCCGGGATAGTTCAGCAGATCAGACTCCATGATGCAGAGCTTCGTCCCGTGCGGTGCCTCCACCAGCACCGGAAGGAACGCCAGCCGGCTCCGTTCCCAGCCCGAGATGTTGAAATGGCTGTACAGATTCTCGAAAGAGTTGAAATACTGGGACTCGAGACTTGTAGTGTTCTGCCTTACATATGACGCATACATCGTCCAGTCTTCAGGGAAAGAGAATGCAGCCTGCTCCGAGAGCACCTTGAACGGGGACTTCGACTTTGAAATGAACCTGTATGCCACTCCCTCATCGAATGCCTTGAACACAAGATCGCAGTTTTTGAACTTCAGGGTAAGGCTGTTGCTGTCTTCACAGCTTCCCTTTACAGCCCGGCAGCTTCCAGTCCCGTAGACAGTCCCGTCCACGAGTGTCATGGAAATCCCGGACGGGGACATAAGGCAGGTCTCCCCCTGATACAATGACCAGGTCACCCCCTCACCGGCGGAAATCTTTACGGTCAGGCTTCCGTCCGGCGAAGACAGAGAGTAATCTTTCGGCGCAGCCGCCGCTCCAAATGCAATCATGATTGCAGTCATCAGTGTCAGTGTCTTTTTCATCGTTTTGATTTATTTGGTTGATAATGTTTCTTTGTCCGTCGCCTGCCACGGGTCATATCCCCATTTTCTCTTTCATGGACCGGAGCAGGTCGAATGCCTGCAGCGGGGTCAGATTGTTTATGTCGACATTCACAAGGTCATCCCTCAGGGATGACAGCAGAGGGTCATCGAGCTGGAAGAATGACAGCTGGAGCGAGCCGTCGCTCTCTATACGCCCCTCCCGGACATTATGCGGCCGGGTCATCCTGTGACGCACTCCGGCCTTTGTAGCTGCCGCTGCGTACCGACCGGTATCCGGATGCCCGGCAGTCTGCTCCTGTCCGTTCCCGGCCTGTTCCGCATTCCTGTCCGCCGCATCCGCCGCCTGTTCTCCGTTCCCTGTCTTCCCCGCAACATCCTGAGACCTGACCACCGGCTGCGTCATGTTTACGTCAGCCCCCCGGTCCGCCTGTTGCACAAGATTGCGTATAGTCCCTTCCTCCAATGACTTCAGAGTCTTCTCGGCAGACTCGATCACCTGCCGGGGCATACCCGCCATCCTCGCGACATGAATACCGAAACTGTGGGCGACCCCGCCTTCCTTCAGTTTCCTGAGAAAGATGACATTCTTGCCTACCTCCTTTACCTCTATATGGTAATTCTTCACCCTTTCGTATATGCCTTCAAGGTCGTTAAGTTCGTGATAATGCGTGGCAAAAAGCGTCTTGGCCCCCTGACCGTATTCATGGATATATTCCACGATAGCCCTGGCAATCGACATCCCGTCATAAGTGGAAGTACCCCTGCCTATCTCGTCCAACAGCACGAGCGAGCGGGGAGACAGGTTGTGAAGTATCATCGAAGTCTCCAGCATCTCCACCATGAATGTGGATTCACCGCGTGAAATGTTGTCCGAAGCCCCTACACGGGTGAAAATCTTGTCACAATACCCTATCCGGGCCGAAGCGGCAGGCACGAACGAACCCACCTGGGCCATAAGCACGATCAGGGCCGTCTGCCTGAGCAGCGCCGACTTACCGGCCATATTCGGTCCTGTCAGGATTATTATCTGCTGCGTTTTGTTGTCCAAATAGACGTCATTCGGCACGAATTCCTCCCCTGCCGGCATCATGGTCTCTATGACAGGATGGCGGCCTGCCCTGATATCGAGGACATGACTGTCATTCATCTCAGGCCTGCAATAGCGGTTCTCCACTGCCAGCTGCGCAAAGCCTGCCAGAACATCGAGCCGCGCAAGTATCCGGCAGTTGGACTGGATGGCAGGGATATTCTTCTGGATTTCAGAGACAAGTCCGGCATAGAGCTCGGCCTCGAGTATATATATCTTCTCTTCGGCGCCGAGTATCTTTTCCTCATATTCTTTCAGTTCCGAAGTAATATATCTCTCGGCATTCACAAGGGTCTGTTTCCTTATCCATTCAGGCGGGACCTTGTCCTTGTGGGCGTTGCGGACTTCTATGTAATATCCGAAAACATTGTTGTAGCTTATCTTGAGAGACGGTATCCCCGTCCTTTCGCTCTCCCTCTGCTGGATGGACAGCAGGACCTCCTTGCTGTGGGACGAAATGTCCCGCAGTTCGTCCAGTTCGCTGTCCACTCCGGACGCTATCACCTGCCCTTTCCCGACAGCAGCAGCCGGATCAGGATGCATTGTCCTTTTCAGCATGGACAGAAGTTCCGCACATCCGTCCAGATGCCCTGTCATGGCATCCAGAGCCTCCACGCCTTTCCCCCGGCACAGTTCCATAACGGGAGCCGTCTGATCAAGCCCCCTGATAAGCTGCATGACCTCCCGCGGAGCGATTTTGCCGGCAGCCGCCCTCGATATGATCCTTTCAAGATCCCCTATCTCCCCTATATGCTCCTGCAGTTTCTGCAACGGAGCGCCGTCCCTGGTAAAATACTCCACTACGTCATACCTGCTGCCGAGTTCATCCAGATCCATGACAGGCATTGAAAGCCATGTCCTCAACAGCCTGGCCCCCATAGGAGAGGAACATTTGTCCATTACGTCCACAAGAGCCACGCCGTCCTTGCCTGCCGAAGAACCGAATATCTCCAGATTGCGGAAAGTGAACCTGTCCATCCACACAAACCTGTTCTCGTCGATTCTGGATATGGAACAGATATGTTTCAAGCCTGTATGCTGAGTCTGTTCCAGATACACAAGCAAAGCTCCGGCGGAAATGACGCCCAACGGATATATGTCAATGGCAAAACCCTTGAGGGAATCGACCCCGAGCTGCTTCCTGAGCTTCTCCACCGCATAGTCGTATACAAACGCCCATTCTTCCAGAGACGAGACGTAATAATTGTCCCCGAACTTCTCTTTCACTCCCTTTTCATATCCTTTAGGGACAAGCAGTTCCTTAGGGGCAAACGACGACAGAAGCGTGGCTATATAGTCCAGCGAGCCTTCGGCGACCTGGAAAGTGCCGGTAGAGACATCCAGAAAAGCCGCCCCGCACCTGTCCTTCTCGAAGGTAAGGCCTGCCAGATAGTTATGCTCTTTCTGCTCCAGGAGCTGGTCGCTGAAGGCAATTCCAGGAGTGACGAGCTCTGTCACACCTCTTTTGACTATCTTTCTGGTAAGTTTCGGATCTTCCAGCTGGTCACAGACCGCCACCTTGTATCCTGCCCGCACGAGCCGCGGAAGATACATGTCTATGGAATGGTGGGGAAAGCCGGCAAGCGGCACGGAAGAGGCGGCCCCGTTTGCCCTCTTGGTCAGCACGATACCGAGTACCTTGCTGGTAATCAATGCATCGTCCGCAAAGGTCTCGTAAAAATCTCCCACACGGAAAAGCAGCACAGCCTCAGGATATTTGGCCTTGACACTGAAATACTGCTTCATCAACGGCGTCTCTACTATCTTGTCTCCCATATATGATGTCTGCCCGGCAGACTTTAATTTATTGAATATATACAATTTATACCAGCATCGGCCTTCAGAGTCCATCCTCAGGGAAACCGACCGCCTATCTTTGCAAAGTTACTCAATTTTTTCATAGATAAAGATTCGGAAGCATTCAAATTTTCGGTGAAAGCCAAAACAGTCCTTAAAATTTTGTCTTTATAAATTTTATAGGATATTTTTGTAAGGAACTTGAGCAATGAACTGGAAACGGATGAAAAGAGTCCTTATAATATCATATTACTGGCCCCCCGCAGGCGGATCCGGAGTCCAGAGATGGGTTAAATTTTCAAAGTATCTTCCGTCCGAAGGATGGCAGCCTGTCATTTATACCCCCTCCAATCCGGAGCTGATTGCAGAAGATCGCTCCCTGGCAGACGACATCCCTCCTGAGGCGGAAGTCATCCGGAAACACATATTCGAACCGTACAATGCCTACAGGAAACTGACAGGGAAAACGGGATCCGAAAGCGGAGAGGTCAATCCGATAAACGCCGGCTCAAAGACCCCATGGCAAAGACTCGCACTGTTCGTAAGGGGGAATTTCTTTATCCCCGACCCGAGATGTTTCTGGGTGCGCCCGTCCGTCCGTTTCCTGGAAAAATACCTCAAACGGCATCCTGTAGACATCATTGTAAGCACAGGTCCGCCTCATTCCATGCATCTCATTGCGATGAAACTTGCCCGGGCCACAGGTCTGCCCTGGGTGGCCGATTTCAGGGATCCGTGGACAAGAATGTTCTATTTCAAGCACCTGTCCCTTACAAGATGGGCAATGGGGAGACACAGAAGATTGGAGAAGAAAGTATTGGACAACGCTTCCGTAATCGTAGCCGTATCCCCGCTTGTACAGAAAGAATTCATGGAGATGACCGGGACCCGGGTGGAACTCATAACCAACGGCTATGACGAAAGCGATTTCGATGACGCGGTAGTGGAATCCGACGGTTATTTCAACATCACTCACACCGGACTTTTTGCCGCTGACGGCAATCCCACCCTCCTGTGGGATATTCTTGCCCGGAAATGCAGGGAAAATCCCGAATTCAACCGGATGCTTCGGATCAGGCTCGCAGGCAAGACAGACGCTGAAATCATAGAAGCCATAAGGGCTGCCGGACTCGGAGGCCATCTGAGGGACAACGGCTATCAGCCCCACACCGTGGCAGTAAAGGAACAGAAAAGCGCATCCGTACTGCTGCTTCCGCTCAGAAAGGAGCCGGAATACAAAGCTGTCCTGCCCGGAAAGCTGTTCGAATACCTTGCCGCAGGAAGGCCCGTACTGGGAATAGGCCAGCCTGACGGAGCCATGGCAATAATTCTGAAAGACACGGGAGCAGGAACCGTCGCCGACTGGAACGACTGCGAAACGATGTCCGGTTTTATCGACGGTTGCTGGAAACGCTTTCAGGAAGACAGCCCGGATGCCGGCACGGAGAATATTTCGGCATATTCGAGAAAAAACCTTACCGCGCGGATGGCCCGTCTTCTGGACTCCCTGACCGGAAATGCCTGCAGCCGTCCTGCCGGTGAAGGGATATAATGAAACGATTGTCAATATGAAATACAGCAAGACTTTAAGAGAAATCATAGTTTACGCGGGAATAGCGGTCCTGTTCCTGGTTCTGGCATATGCCTTCGTACCGGAAGTGCTTTCAGGGAAAGTGGTAAACCAGTCCGACACTTCCGCCTGGAAAGGGATGACACACGAGATATCGGAACACAATGCCGCCCATCCGGACGACAAGACCCTGTGGACGAATTCCATGTTCGGTGGGATGCCGACAGTAGCCATGTATGACGAATTCCACGGGGACTGGACAAATCCGTTGTACAAAGTCCTGATGACAGGCGCGAGACCGGCCAATTTCCTGTTCATTTCGCTGATAGGAGGCTTTCTGCTGATGCTGGCTTTCGGAGTGAACCGGTTCCTCGCCATCGCCGGGGCCATCGCCATTACCTTCTGTTCATACAACCTGCAGATCATCCAGGTCGGGCACAATACGAAAATGCAGGCAATTGCATTCATGCCATGGGTGCTTGCCGGAATAGTATTCACATACAGAAGCGCTCTCGAAACATACCGTAAGGCCGGACAGGCGGGCATGTCCGGACGGAAAGCCGCAAGTCAGATCGGGACAGATGCACCGGACGACGGCCATATTGCTGCGGACAAATCCGGAACATGGAAGGAATGGCTGCCGAAGACCGTGCTCGGAGCCATATTGTTCGCCCTTGCCCTGAGTTTCCAGATAAAGGCGAACCATCCGCAGATAACATATTATCTGGCAATAATAATTTTCATCTACGCCATCACCCTGTTCGTCTGGCTATGTTCGGACCGGGACAGGCGCAGGCTTCTCGGAAGGTTTCTTATCACATCCGTCCTCCTGCTCGTCATAGGAGGGACAGGAATATGCACGAACCTCAACAAACTCATACCCACCTACAGATACTCGGAGTACACCATGCGCGGAGGGTCGGAACTTTCTCCGGACTCCGAATCCCACAATGACGAAGGGCTCGATCTCGATTACGCAACCGCATGGTCCTACGGCATAGAGGAGACTCCAAACCTCCTGATACCCGACTTCAACGGCGGAGCATCTTCGGGAGAACTCAAAGGTCGCAGTTCCGAGACCTACAGACTGCTTCAGAGGGCCGGACAGACAGGATTGGACAGCATAATGAAATCCCTGCCGCTCTATTGGGGCCCGCAGCCTTTCACGGCAGGACCGATGTACATGGGGGCCGTCACCATATTCCTGTTCGTTCTCGGCCTTTGCCTGTACAGGGGCAAGGAAAAATGGTGGCTGCTTGCCGCCACTGTCATAGCGATACTGCTTGCATGGGGGAGCCATTTCATGTGGTTCACCAAGCTGTGGTTCGAATATGCGCCGATGTACAACAAGTTTCGTACTGTGTCGATGGCTCTTGTCTTACTCCAGGTCACGCTCCCGATACTCGGCTTCATCGTCCTTGACAGGATACTGAAAGGGGACTACAATTCCGAAGCCGTATTGAGCTCCACTGGAATAGCCTTTGCCGTCACCGCCGGATTCTGTTTCATCTGCATCCTGTTCCCGGGACTGGCCGGAGATTTCAGAGGCGCAGCCGACGCGCAGATGCCGGAAATGCTTTCGGATGCGCTTGCCGCCGACAGGAGAGGGCTTTTGGTGTCGGATGCCTGGAGATCATTCATCCTGATTGCACTGACTGTCATCCTGCTGGCATATCTTTTCCTGTCGAAGAAAATGTCCTCTTCCGCCCGCGGAGGCATTGCCGCCGGGGTTATCTGCCTGATGGTGCTTTTCGATCTCTGGGGTGTAGGAAAGAGATACCTCAACAGCGACCATTTCATCTCGAAAAGGGATTTCAGCGGACAGTTCACACCGAGAACGGTAGACAAGATGATCCTCGAAGACACTGACCCCGACTACCGTGTCCTCGACATCAGCGTCAACACTTTCAATGATGCTTTCCCGAGCTATTTCCACAAGTGCATAGGCGGATACAGCCCGGCAAAACTGCAGAGATACCAGGATCTGATAGACAGGTATATCAGCGGAGAAATCAATTCTGTCATCAGTACCGTCAACGAGGAACAGACCGTCAGTGGGACAGAGGAAAACCTTCCGTATCTGCCTGTCCTTTCGATGCTGAACGGGAAATATATAATCGTGGGCGAAGACTTCCCTCCTGTTGTCAACCGCCACGCATTCGGCAATGCCTGGTTTGTGGACAAATTCGTGACAGCAAGGACTCCGGATGAGGAGATTGCCATGCTCGGGAAGGTCGATCTTCACGATACGGCTGTCATCGGGAATGACTTCCAATGGGCACAACAGTCCGGAGTCTGGTCTGGAAATCCCGACATGAAGGAAAGCATCGATGACTCCGAAGACTATATCCGGATGACGCATTATGCCCCTAACGAGCTCAGGTACCGGTACAGGGCAGGTAGCGACAGAGCCGTGCTGTTCAGTGAAATATACTATCCTGAAGGATGGACTCTCACTCTATACAGGGACAGCAGTCCGGACAGTGCCGCATCAGGCACAGACGGTGCATCCGGCATTTCACAGGAAGCCGGGACTGCCAGGGCAGACATTGCCCTGTTCAGGGCCGACTGGATACTGCGCGGCGCCATACTGCCTGCAGGTGAAGGGGAACTCGTAATGCGTTTCGACCCGCCGTCATACAGGACAGGAGAAACACTTTCCCGCGCATCTTCCATCACCCTCCTGATACTGCTCCTGCTCTCTTCCGGAGGTCTTGCCATCATCGGCAACAGGAAAAAATCATTATGACGGAAATCTGAAACCCACCATACAGTTACGCAATTCAATCTCTCCGGACATGTCGCCGAGACTTCCGGTTAATCTTCATCCGGCTGTTTCTGAGCCACAAGGGCGATGGAAAGCTCGTACAGGAGATAAAGCGGAATAAATACGAGAGAGAGGGTGAACGGATCCCCTGTCGGAGTGATGACAGCGGCAAGGACAAGCAGGGCCACAACTGCATATTTGCGGAATTTCCTGAGCATATCCTTATGTATCAGCCCCAGCTTGGAAAGTATCCACGCGAGCAGCGGCAGTTCGAACACGACACCCATGACGAAAATCATCATGATGAAGATGCCGATATACGAATTGAGGTTGATCTGGTTCACCACAAGGTCGCTCGCACTGATCTGATATTCCACAAGAAACCTGAATGTAAACGGGAATACGATACAGTATCCCACCGCACATCCGAGATAAAACATCCCCGTGCCCATGACAAACGCCGTCCTCATGCTTGAAACCTCCTTTGGGAAAAGGGCGGGGCGGATAAACTTCCATATCTCATATATCAGATACGGGAATACAAGCACAAGGGCCAGCCAGAAAGAAGTGCTGATATGCGTCATGAACTGGGAGGCCACGTTGATATTGATTATGGAAACCGAGAAATCTTGATCCCCGAAATCCGGCAGGAACGGAATCCTTGTCCCCAACGACGCAAAGAACCTGTACAGGAAGAAATCGGATGTCGTGGGGCCGAGAATGAAAGAATCAAAAACATAAGGCATGGCAATGAAAGCCGCCACTACCAAAACCGCAAGAACGACAGCCACCCGGACAAGAACCCACCTCAAGGCCTCGAGATGACCCCAGAAAGACATCTCCACTTCCGCTTCATTGACTTCCTCTTCATCATCGTCATCTCCCGCAGTCCTTTTCTCCGCTCCGGCATCATAGCCGGATTTCCCTTCCGCCTCATCATTATTCCGCCCGTGGTCCCTGCCATCACCGCCGTCCTTCCCGACGGAAGACTTCTCTGCAACCTCATTATCCATACCGGCCACGGTATCATGCCGTTCCTGCACGGAAGCATTGTCTCCGGCTTCCACTATGTCCGTATTCTTTTCTTCAGTAGGGGTCATGTCCAAACAATTAGCGCATGTCCGGCACATCGGTCTCTCAGGCGCTCCGCGAATCCGGACAGCCGCCCGATTTCCACTTGCCGGACAAATGAAATGCAAAAATAGAAAAATTTCCCGAACTATGCAGATGCACCCGAATCTCCTGCAGACAGAAACCGTTGCGGACCGCAGAAGAAATGTCAGGCATCCGGGACATGACGAAAGAGGGCGGCCCCGTCAGTCCGGAGCCGCCCTACAATCCATACGTTCATATGAAAGCCGTCAGTCCATAACCTTCACGCGGATATTCTTGTACCATACATCGTCACCATGATCCTGGAAACCGATATATCCTTCATGGTTGTCCCCACCGCAGTTGTTCAGAAGCTCGAAGGCAAGAGGCCATTTCTCCTGGCTGAACTTGCTGGCCTGAAGCATGTCAGTCCACTGAGGAGTCCACAGATGATATTCAACAACGTTTGCACCGTTCTGGCCATGGATTACAGTACCCTTGTAGACCATGATCTTTCCGTGGTTCCACTCGCCGTAAGGCTTTGCGTTCTGAGGCTTTGCAGGTATCATGTCATACAGGGAAGCGGACTTCCTGTTACCGTCTATACCAAGCTGTGCATCAGGATGGTTCTCGTTGTCAAGCACCTGATACTCCGGAGCGGAGATATAGATCGGCTCGTAAACATCCTGACCGTCCTTCTTTGTGGTAACTTCCTGTGCGAGATAAAGCACACCTGAATTGCCGCCCTTTGAGACCTTCCAGTCGAACTCAAGAGTGAAATTCTTGAACTTGTGGGCAAAGATAAGGTCTCCGCCCTCACCTGTCTGTGCCTCTCCACCGCCTGAACCGGTGAACTTGATGGCACCGTCCTCTACTGACCACCTTGACGTAGCGACATCCTTGCCGTATGTCCTCCATCCGGTCAGATCCTTGCCGTTGAAGATGATATAATATCCGTCCGCATCCTTTTCAAGGGTTGCGAGATCCACCTGAGGCTTGTCCACGACAGTGTACTCAGGAGCCCCGGATTTGGTTTCAGGAGCCGCGGCCTCGCCTTTCTTGGCGTTGTTCTGGCAGCTGCAGGAAGCAAGTGCAACGACTGCCGCCGACATAGCTGCAAAAGTCAAAATCTTTTTCATAATACTTTATAGGTTTTTAATGGATTTTACTTAGGCATGGCAGGGAGTGAATACCCGTGCTGATATGTATGCTTTACGAGTTCTGCAGCGAATTCGTTTGCATCGACAGGATCAGTCCATGTCTTGTCGAATGTAGGATGTCCCTCGTTGATGTGGAACCCGTCCTTGATGACAGAACGCACGGTCGCATCCTTAGGAATATTGGTGAACCTCATGTTCTCTCCGTCCCAGTCGAGAACCATGTTGAGCCCCTGGAGCCTTACTGCAAGCACACCCATCACGACCATCTCGTTGAGAGGGCCCGCCTCGCTGAAATCGGATGCGGAAGGAACCCTGTACTCCGGATCTTCCTTGCAGGCACGTACCCAGTCCATCTGATGGGTCTCGTTGATCCTGCGGAGAACCTTCGGAGCTTCCGGGACACGTCCTGAAACAAGGAACGGTCTGTCTGCGTAGCAGCCATAGATAAGGGTGTCCTTCGTACCGTACATGATGACTCCGCCACCGCTGATATTGAGGTCGACTCCTGCAGGAAGTCCTTCAGGACGCATAGGCTTGAGACCGCCGTCATACCAGTATACCTCAACCTCCGGCATAGCCACCTTAGGCATGTTGTCCCTTGCTGGGAAAACCATCTTGATCATCTCTGCGTGAGGGCAGCAGTCTGAAAGGAGAAGGGTGGAACTACCCTCAACCTTGGTCGGATATTTGAGGTTCAGGGCCTTGAATGCACCGTGAAGGATATGGTTTGCCATGTCACCGAGTGCACCGGTACCGAAATCCCACCAGCCGCGAAAATTCCAAGGAGTGTAGATGGAGTTATACGGACGGTACGGAGCAGGGCCGATGAAAGAATCCCAGTTCAAAGTCTTCGGAACGCGCTCCTCTTTCTCAGGACGGTTGAGACCCTGAGGCCAGATAGGACGGTCTGTGAAAGCCTCGACACGCTTTACTTCTCCGATTTCACCGTTCCATACCCACTCGCAGAGGAGACGGAGACCTTCTGAAGATGCCCCCTGGTTTCCCATCTGGGTAGCCACCTTGTACTTCTTGGCGAGTTTGGTAAGAAGACGCGACTCATATACCGAATGGGTCATAGGCTTCTCGACATACACATGCTTGCCTGCCTCGATTGCCTGTGCGGCAATCACTGCATGGGTGTGGTCTGCCGTTGCGACAACAACTGCATCGGCATCCTTCAGCATCTCGTCGAACATCACGCGGTAATCATTGTACCTCTTGGCGCCAGGATAACGGTCGAACACCGGTTTCGCATAGTTCCAGTCAACGTCGCACAGACCGATGATGTTCTGCGAATCGAGCTCGTGGAGGACAGCCGAACCGCGCCCTCCGATACCTACACCGAGAATGTTGAGCTTGTCGCTCGGAGCTGCCGTATGGCCGTGAACCTTACCGAGGATAGTGCTCGGCGCGATTGTAAGTCCCAGGGCTGCTGCTGTACCGGTCTTGATGAAAGACCTTCTTGACATTTCTTTTCCCATAAGATTTGATTTTGATTTTAGTTATTAGTGCTGAGATTGTCGTTTATATCCTTTTCAATCTCGTTCATTCCGCTCTTGAAGCTCTTGACACCCTTGCCAAGGCCCCGCATGAGTTCAGGGATTTTCTTCCCCCCGAACAGAAGGAGCACCACTAAGGCGATGATGATGATCTCGCCGGCCCCAAGATTCAAAAACAAAAAACTGTTCATCCCTATTTATTATCTGTTGTAAATTCCTCCTTATCCGCTTTCCCCAACCGCATCGCTCCGTCACTCCGGAACATTCGCAACGGTCCGAGTCATCTTTTGTGCAGAAGTCCGTAACCGTCCTTCATGATGCTTCTCCTGTGCCTGATGGCTTCGAGTTCGGCTTCCGTCCCGATGGCAGGCAGCTCATGAGTCCGCGCGTCATCCAGGAACTTCCACGCATATTCGGAAGCCACCATCGAATCCCTGAATGTCGGCAGAGATTCCGCTCTCTTCCCGGAAATGACAGAATCCGCGAAGAGGTCGCACAGACGGTCAATATTCTTGCCGCCGAACGGCTTCTCTATCCTCTCGGTCACATTCTTTCCTCTCAGTTCCACAACCGCCGTATGGAAGTCATGCGTCATCCTCGCTATCCCCTTCGTCCCTATGATGTCAATATAGGAATTATGGGTCTGGTCCTTGGCCAGCTGCCCGTACACAAAGCCCTGGGTAATGTCAAAGACCACCCCGTTCTCGAAAGTCCCGTGGCACTGGAGCCACCACGGATCCTTGTAGGACCACATCCTCAGCCCCTGGGCGTGCCATGTCCTGTATCCGCATCCGGCATACCATTTCGCGATATCAACATAATGCATCCCGCAGTCATGAAATGCAGGTCCCTCATATTCATGTCCTTCCCCCGGCGCAAGCCCCGGAGTCATGTGACAGACCCTGATGATTGCAAGGTCGCCTATTTCCCCCGTCGATATGAAGTCCCTTATACAGTTGTGATACCATGAATTCCGCAGATAAAGGTTCACGGCCGTGAACAGATCCGACTTCCCGACCAGCTCCACCAGCTCCTTCTCATGTTCCAGAGTGTCAGCCACCGGTTTCTCGGCAATGATGTGCTTCCCTGTCGCCAGAGCCTTTTTCACCTGTTCATACCTTGAATCCGCAAGCGTGAAAAGCCCCACTACCTTCACATCGGGATCATTGAACACTTCATCTTCGTCACCCGTAATACAGGCGTCAGGATATATCTCCCTCGCATACGCTCTCGCTCCGGAAGAAACATCGCATATGTATGCAATATCCCATTTCCCGCTCGCACGCATCTCCGTCAGATATTTTTCTCCCATCCGGCCGAACCCGATAATCCCGACCCGTATTTTCTCCATCTATAATTACCTTTTTCAATCGGGCGATAAAGTTAAGCAAAATTTCCCGATAAAGGGTCAGGTAAAATAATTTTTTTAAGGAATGTCATTCCCTGCCGGATATCCGCCCGTATTTCCTGACACGGGCATCATCGATCACTCCGTCCCAATCCATCCCGTATGCGAAGTCATAGACATGTCCCTCGCTGTCCGTATAACACTCCATGTCATGCGGGATGTCTTCACACTGTTCTTCCACAGTCCTCATTGATGCCGGCATCTGCATCGGGAGAAGCCCGGACGGCTCCGCATTGCCGCACACCATATCCATCAGGGCCTGATGCTGTACATTGATGCCGAGAAGCAGGGCGTCGGCATACGGTTCTATCTCCGCCGGCACAAACGGCCGCAATACCGCAACGGCGACAATGACCGGCCTGTCTCCCATGACTGTCCGCGTATCCCTGACAAGGGCAAGATCCTCCTTGTTATAGACACTCACGGTCTTGCCCCTGTAACTGCGGTCCGTAAAATCCTCATACGGATCCCCTCCGGCTATACTCGGCCTGCGGGCATATTCAGCCGTATAGTCCTCATACTGGAGGCTGATGGGCACATAGCCGTTACCACCTGCCTCTCTGTCATCAACATCATAGCCATACGGTCCCGAGGGTTCAGAAATATAGACAAAGGCGAAATCCGCCTCCGACGGATCATCCGTAATGTCATAGTACCTGCCGACCATCGATGTATCCATAGGATATTCCCAGCAGTCCCTGTCCGAGGTCTGTCCGAAAAATCCTTTCTCCGGTGTTATATGACGTTTCGGGAAATAGACTTTCCTTTTCCCGTCCTGAGGCAGGGCACGGCCCCTGTTCTTCAGCATGACTATGGACTTGAGCTGGGCCTGGTAGCCCTCTTCCATGAATTCCGGACATCCCACTACTGCCTCGGCCGCATCCGGGTCAACATACGGGTTCTCGAACAGACCTGTACGGAACATGTTCATCAGAAGTCTTACCGCAGACCTTTCGAAACGTTCCCGTGCACTTTTCTCCCCGAAATCCCTTGCCCACATCCGGTATGCCTCAAGGACAGGCCCCTTGTCATTGTTCCCTCCGAACTGGTCCACCCCTGCCTTAAGTATCTCATAATGGCGTTCCCCCTCGGAAAGGTCTTCCCTGCCCCAGCATTTGCCTTCCGCACTCTCTACCTTATGATAGTCATGCGTAACACCCCAATCCGTGCATACTACCCCGTCATAACCGTACTTCCCTCTCAGCAGGTCATTCACTATATAGCTGCTGTAGCTGTTGCCTACGTTCTTTCCTGACGGGTCTATTCCATAGGATATGGTATAATAAGGCATGACTGCCGAAGCTGTCCCTGTCCTGCCGTCAAGACTGAACGCCCCTTCTGTAAAAGGTATCAGCTGCCGGCTGAACCCGTCTCCCGGATATACGGAATATTTCCCGAAACTGTAGTGGGCATCCCTGCCGGCCTCGCCTCCGCCTCCGCCGGGCCAGTGCTTGACCATGGTATTCACACTGCCATAGCCCCATCCGTCCCGGATTTCAAGGTCTCCGGACGAAGTCTGGAATCCGTCTATATATGCCTTTACCATATCGGTAGCAAGGACAGGGTCCTCTCCGAATGTACCGTAGAACCTTAACCACCTCGGTTCAGTACCGAGATCCGCCTGGGGAGAAAGGGCAGTGGCGATACCCATGGCCCGGTATTCGGCAGACGCCACCTCCCCGAACCTGCGCACTATGTCAGGGTCGAATGTTGCAGCCAGTCCCAACTGGCAGGGCCACAAGGAAATGTCACCTCCGGACCCTGCATTGAATTCCGCCCATGCCTCGGCCTCATTGCGGGGATCGGAACTGATATTGACAGGTATTCCTTTCCCGAGCCCTTCACAGAAAGACTGAAGGTTGTTGTTCCACTCGGCAGCGATACGCGGACTCTCCACCCGTACGACAAGTACAGCACGCAGATTATCGTTTTCAAGGAAATTCTTCTGCTTGTCCGACAATGCCGAATGAGGGAGTCCGCTCTCCGCCAGGGAAACCCCGTTGTATGTGGAAGACCAGTAACCCTCCGAGTCAGTGGGAACCGCCTGATGCTCGCTATAGAGCATCAGACCGGCAATCTCATCCGCCGTAAGCATCGAGGCCAGATTTTCCGCCCTCTCCTCCATCGGCAGCCGCCAGTCCTCATAAGGATCAAGCTCTCCGTTCCGGTTCAGATCCTTGAACGCATAACCGTCGCGGAAAAGAAGAGTTACCCCTGATGACGGAGAATATCCGAGAGTCGCCCCCCGCTTCTGGACAACAAGATTGTACTGCCTCCCCGGTATCTCGGTCCATTTCCCGTCTCCGCTACATGAAACAGCCGCAAAAGCGGTTGCGAGAGACGCCGCCAATAGAAAAGTCCTCATCATAGTCTCGTATTTACAGTCATTTTACAGAATTCCCGTTCATTATGTCCCGCGGCGACTTGCCGTATTTCGCCTTGAATTTCTTGCTGAAATACTTCGCGTCGCTGAATCCCACGGAATAGGCAAGATCGGATACCCGTATATTCCCTCCCTGTTCAGTGAGCAGTTTATATGCAGCCGTCAGCCTGGCATTCACCATAAAGGCAGACGGAGTCAGCCCGGTAAGGCTCTTGAGTTTCTCCGTAAGTACGGTCCTGGACATGGCCATGGCCGAAACGAAATCCCCCTGACTGAATTCCGAATCGGCAATATGGGCATTCACCACGTCTATGGCCTGCTGAAGGAATTTCTTGTCGACTGACGTATAGTCTATGTCCTTCACTCCGAAGACCAGCTGGTTCTGGAATTTCTCGCCCTGCTTCTTCTGCCGTTTCAGGAAATTGTCTATCATTGCCGCGAGCACCGAGAAATTGCACGGCTTTGCAAGGTATCCGTCCGCTCCGTGCTCCAGACCCTCCACGTGATGCTGTCCGTCAGCCTTTGCCGTCAGCATGATGACCGGGATATGACTGTATTCCACATGACCCTTGATATACGAGCACAGCTCCAGGCCGTCCATCCCCGGCATGGCTACATCAGTCACGACCGCATCGACGGTATGACAGGACAGCATCTCTATCGCCTGTCCGGCACTGAAAGCCGTCAGGACATTGAACCTCTTGGAAAGGATTACGGATATCATGTCGCACATGTCCTCATTGTCATCGACACAGAGCACAGTAGCATCGCTCTTGGAGACCGGCCTGTCGGCAGACATGGCAAGAGGAGGATTTTCGCTGATGCCAATGCCGGTGCCGTCATCCGCCTCGATCTCTTCATCGCTGTACCTGTCCCGGCCGATAGGGATACGTACTGTAAAGCAGTTGCCTACCTGTTCGTTGCTTTCGACGGAAATGCTCCCATGATGCATCTCGACAAGACTCTTGACGAGCGACAGTCCTATTCCTGTCCCTATCGTATTGAATTTCCTGTATTCGCCTTCATAGAAACGCCGGAAAAGTCCGGAAATCGTTTTCTGCGACATCAGTTTCCCTTCGTTTGTACATGATATGACCAGCATGTCGCCGTCTTCAAGCCGCGTGGAGACTTCGACCTTCCCGTTCTGAGGGGTATATTTTACAGCATTGGATATCAGATTGTAGATAATCTTGTCGAGTTTGTCGGAATCGAACCAGCCGGTTATATGCCCAGGCTCGGAACTGCATGATATGGACAGCTGGTGCTTGCGCACCAACGGGATGAATGCCTCTACACAGTTGCGGACAAACTCCGCGGCGTCCCTCCTGGATACCCTTATCCTGAGATTGTCCGTCTCGACCTTCCTGAATTCAAGCACCTGCTGGACAAGTCTGGTGAGTCTTATCGTATTGGTGGACATGACGTTCAGTATATTCCTGTCCTGTTCCGACCGAGGGGAAAGATTCTCGATGGACGCCAGGATAATGCTCAGCGGAGTAAGGAATTCATGGGACACATTCGTGAAGAACTGAAGTCTTGCCTGGTTTATCTCCTGTATCTTCTGACGGTTCATCTGATGGAGTTCAATCCTCCTTTTCATCCTGTAACGCGACCTTACGAACCAGAAGACAAACCATGACAGTCCGGCAGCCGCAAGAAAATACGCAAGTACGGACCACCATGCAAGCCACGGACTCGGGCTTATCCTTATCTGAAGAGACCTGACGCTTCCCATTCCGGACTTCCCTGCTCTCTGCCCGGCGACTTCAAAGACATATTTCCCCGGGCGCAGGCCGTAGAGGGCAGCCGACGGAGAAGCCCCGCTGACCATATTCCACTCCGCATCTTTCCTTCCGCTTCCCGAAAGCCTGTACCAGTATATGTCACCCGGAGCGGTGCTGTAATCCAGAAGGGAGAATGAAAGAAGGATATCATTGCAGTCATGAGGCAGGACTACCCTGTCCATATAATTTACGTCGCACGCCGCATACGGACCGTTGTTGACAGACATTCCGGTAAGCACGACGGATGACGGCCGTTCCAAACCCTTCTCGGGATTGCACGGGAACATGCACAGACCATAGGAACAGCCGAACAGCATCTCGTCGGTATCCGGCAGGTAACAGGACACATTCCTGCTGAACTGGCAAGGTTTTCCGGAAGCGGCTATGTTATAAAACCAACCGGGAGATACCGATCCCTCTCCATCCGGTCTGAGAGATACCGCCGTAGTCCCGGTAGTCACCCATATGTTCCCGTACGGGTCTTCAGTAATGTTCGTTATCGGCTGTCCCTCGAGAAACACGAGACTGCTCATCGGGATAAAGTCTTCCTTCCCGACGTCATACAGAAACAGTCCGTCCCTCATCGAGCCGGCCCATATCCTGTCACAGGTATCCGTGAATATACAGTTGAAACCTCCCGACAGCACTTTCCCGCCTACCTGACAGGTTTCCATCCCTCTGCCGGAGGAGACACGGACAATCCCGTCATAACTTGTGGCAAGCCAGGCATTCCCGGAAGAATCGAATCCGATGGAATTGACATGGTATTCCGGATTCGGCCCGTCTTTTTCAATATACCGGCAAAGCGGCCTGACAGTATTGTCCGCTCCGAGGACATACACGCCGGCTCTGGTCCCTATCCAAAGGTTGCCGGAAGGATCTTCCGCAAGAGCGGTGATGCAGTCGTTATTGAGATCCGGCGAATTGACAGTGCTTATGACACGTGTCTGGCCGGAACGGGTATCATACGACCATACCCCGGCCGTATAACTCCCGAAAAATATCCTGCTCGAGTCCCTGGACATGACGATATTGTCCACAGTGCTGGTACTGAGGAACCCGTTGAATTCAGGGATATTCCTGTAATTGACATAATCTCCCGTAGCGGAATCGTATCTGATCAGCCCGTGTCCCGAAATCCCGAGCCACCATTTCCGGCTGTCTGTCATGCAGATGCTTCTCACGGCGCTCGTCCTGTAATCTTTCTGTACCTTGTCAAGCCCTATCATCCGGAAACCGGGGACACGGCTCTCCACCTTGCAGACCCCTCCTCCGTACATACCGAGGAAAAACGTACTGTCCGTCGTCCTGAGTATCGAATTCACCTCATTGTAGGGCAGATTTTCGGGAGCGTCTCCGGGGAAACTGTTCCGGAAGGAATCCCTGAAAATCCCGTCCCTGGAACCGATGATGCTGAGACCGCTCCTGCTGCCGACCCAGATGCTTCCGTCCCGGCCGTCATCGATATCGTATATGATATTGTCAAGGATAGAATCCTCCCGGGCCGGATCATGTCTGAAACATACATAGTCGAGTGTATCGCAGGACTTGTCCGAACTGTCCACCATCAGCAGTCCCTTTCCCCATGTACCTATCCACAGATTGCCTCTTCTGTCGATATGCAGGACATAGGAAGACGCCAGATCGTCCGTATGGAAAGAATAGAGCTTCCCGGCCTTGAGGTCATACCTGAACAGTCCCCTGTTCCATGAGGTAATCCACAGGTTCCCGTCATCGGTCAGAATATCTATTATGTCCGTAACCGGGTCCTCCTCTCCTGCCGGCAACAGACTTATCCGGACAAAACTGTCCTCTGCGGAATTCTTGCGGTACAGACCCTTGTCTCCGGCCAGCCATATCTGTCCCGAAGCATCTTTTTCGATATCGGAGATATTGACATCATTGATGACAGGGTCGTCTATTCTCGAAATCCGGGCTTCCGCCTTGTCGAGTTTCATACATCCTCTTGCAGTAGCTATATAAAGGCTGTTTCCGGATTCCACAATCCTGTGAAAATCAGCATCGGGGACATTCTGTCCGTCATTTCCGCCAGAATACAGACGCGCACAGTAGCCGTCATACCTGACAATTCCCGTCGTAGTCACAATCCATACGAACCCTTCCGAATCCTGATAAAGGCTCGACACTTCATTGGTCGGGATGGCCTCGGTCCCAAGAGGGACAAAGACCATATCATCCTGCCCGGCAGCCGGGAATGCCACGGCAGCCGACAATAACAAAAAGAATGCTCCCGCCTTTGTCCACCCCGCCGATTCAGACATATTCAAGAAAATTTTACCATACTAATCCATATAAGGATAATAATCCCTGTAACTTTCTCCCGGCGTGACGGTCAGCTCCCTTATATAACCCGCACGGCGCCCGCCGATGAACGGAGCGGCCTTTACGGTCACGGGAGCATCGCCAGACAGCATTACAGGGGAAGAATAAAGGGCAGACCCGATGACCGGATCCGAACCGTCCAGGGTATAGCGCACTTCAGCCTCCGGATTTTCAGGCTCGATTTCCATTATGCTCCTGTCGCCCGATGCCGTGATTTCTATCTCTGGCGCGTTGTGCAGGTCATAGACATTCCAGCCCCGTGCCTCAAGAATATGTCTGTGGACATTCATCCTGTACCTGAAATCCTGCCAGTCCTTCCTGTCCGGACTGCTCCATGCCTGTTCCGCCACGGCAAGGAACCGCGGGAACATCATATATTCGAGATGCTGTTCGTCAGGAATATACTCCGCCCAGGTGGAACCCTGGACACCGATAACGTATCCTGCCATTTCGGGCCGGATGAAAATGGAGGTATCCGGAGATACATATTTCCCCTGTACCATACTTTCATTCGCGGCAGCCGACTCCGGAGTGACCGGCACAGGATCGAAAGCATACATCTTCTTTATCGGAGAATAGCCGTACATCGCCTTGGGCTCCTGCTTCGGATCGGCCTGATACCAGTCGAAATACAGGATCTCCCCGGGCGTCATCACAGTCCTTATGCCCCTGTTCGCGGCAAGTATGCCGCCTCTCTGGCCTCTGTAAGTGTAAGACACGGACAGGCTGTCGAGGTCGTCGTTCACTATGATCTGGTCCCAGCCTGCCATGGCACGGCCGTGACTGTTCAGGAACTTCTGGAGCCTCGATATCATGTAGCATTGCAGTTCCGACACATCCGTCATCCCTTCGCGCCTCATCAGCTCTGTGCAGGCAGGACACTTTCCCCAGGCATGTTTCCTCGCCTCGTCTCCCCCTATATGGATGACTTCGGACGGGAACAGTTCCATGACTTCAAGAAGGACATTATCCGCGAACTCATAGACCTGCTCGTTTGCGGGACAGAACTCCCCGTTGCCATAACGGGTCCCGGTGCAGTTAAGATGAGGATAACCGACAAAGACCGCATCGGAATGCGCCGGAAACTCTATTTCCGGGATCACATTGATATGCCTTTCCGCCGCGTACGCCACAATCTCCCTTATGTCCTCTTTTGTAAAGAACCCGCCGTAGGCACCCGGATCGTCCTTCCTGCAGAACAGCCTGCTGTCCATTTCCCACCATCCGTCCCAGTCTTTCATCACCCGGTATGCCCCGAGTTCCGTAAGCAGGGGATAGCGGTCGATCTGTATTCTCCAGCCGCCGTTGTCCGTCAGATGGAAATGGAAGTTGTTGAACTTGTAACGACCCATCTCATCGAGTATTTTCAGCACTTCTTCCTTGGAAAAGAAATGCCGGGACACATCCAGATGGATTCCCCGGTAAGGGAATCTCGGGCTGTCGTGTATAACGGCACATCTGACCCCCCTGCCGGAAACGAGCTGCATGAGAGTCTGCTTCCCGTAAAAAGCCCCGGCCTCAGTTGCCGCATTGATCCGTATGCCCTTGCGCGTGACTTCAAGTTCATAACCCTCCTCTCCGACGCTGCCATATCTGACAGAATCCACGCACACCTCCGCAAGCCGGCAGTAATCCTCCGGAGAAGAGGCTCCGCCAGCGGTGTAATACCCTCCATGAAACACCGCCTCGGACGGGACCGGTATCAATGCGGGAATATCATTGTCAGGGCCGGCACAGGACATCATGCAACAGAGACCGGCAATCAGGGAAAATGTCTTTTTCATGATCATTCGAACTTGACGTCAACATCTCCGTATATCTCGCATTCAGATCCCTCAGAAAGGATTTTCTGTCCTGCGAATGTAAAATTACGGATTGTAAGGTTGGTAATACTGTGCTGGTTGGCATCTATATAGATGGCGGGAGTCGTCACACCGTTCCTGTCGTACACGGTGAAATTCTCCAGAAGCACATTGTCCATGTTGCACGGGCCGCTCATGTCCGGATATTGCCAGATGGCCACATTCCTGCCGGTCTTCCCTATGCTGTCGAACACAAGGTTCCTTGCAGTTATGTTCTTCATGTCGCGGGCCGTGCCGCTATTCGTCCAGGCATATTCCGGAGAGGCATACTGCCCTATGGCGAAGGCGGCCCTCAAATCGTCAAGCGCCTCGCCTCCGGCATGGTGCAGGAATATGCAGTCCTCGACCGTCACATCGTGAAGGTATCCTGTCGCCTGTTCCCGGTTGCCGGCCTCGATCCCCACGACAATCCCCCTGGCGAAATCGCCCCAGATGATATTGTCATGGACATGCACGTCATAAAGGTCGGAGACCGGAGAAGCATTGTGCCTGACTTTCAGGGTGATGCAGTCGTCATAGTTCCTCAGGAAACAGTTCCGTATCTCGACTGCATTGGAACAGACCACATCTATACCGTCGCCGTTCAATATATAACATATGGTATTCACCCCGTCGATCAGGACATCATAATAATTGTATATGGAAATGTTCCAGCTCGGGCCGTTGACAACGGTGATGTCCCTTATTTCAAGATCCTGGCGGCCCGCATCCCTGTCCGGATTGCACTCCAGGATAATCGCCCCCATACTCCATGACTGCTCTCCCCAATGCCTCAATCTGTCCCCGGACAGGATGCCATGTCCGGCAATCCTGCAGTGACTCCCGTCCACTACGACCCTTCCATACACTACCGCACCGTAATCTATATATAGAGTCTGCCCGTCAGTCAGGGTGATGTCTCCGGCATCATGCTCCCCCGGGCCGTACCAGATTACTCCCGGATCACCTTCAGAAGGCTTGTCCGGGTCAGGCTCATATCCGAAAAGGAAAAGGTTGTGGTATCTGTCCCCGTCGAACTCCACGGACACCTTGGCCTTGTCAAGGGAAGGGATTTCAAACTCCACCGTATTGTCCCCGCAGTCCACCGGCACGATGGAATATGTACCTGGCCTTACTTCGACCGTGTTGAAAGTCCCTGTCCTTTTATGTACGCGCACTTTTACAGGAGAGGAAAAGTCCGCCTCGTATATGGAATAGGACATGGTATCCCTAAGCTCCTTGTCGTTCCCCCAGTCGTTCCAGATCTGGCTGTGCTTTGCGGCGTCGGAACAAAGGGCGTCATACACCTTTACGCTTTTCCATTCGTTGTCCGCAAGGATATATACATCATAATGGCCATTGTCCCCGGTATATTCGTTGTCGACGGTTATTTCAGGAGTGTCCGGAACGCCCGGACTGTCCGGAGATCCTGGAGTCACAGGAGGGCGGGCGGCACTGTCACATGCATTCAGCATAAAGACACCCGCCAGCAATGCGATCATAGTATCGGTTCTCATACTTACCGGTCATTGTTTGTTATTGTTTTCAAAGGTAGAAAATATACCGCATTGTCAAGGTGGAAAAAATACCGGAAAAGGCGGCTGTCTTCGGTGGCTGCAGGGCAAATCCCCGTTTTCGCCGGCCCGAGGGGAAATATTCCGGTAAAATTTACCCCCCCCGATTGACACGGGAACTATATCTTTGAAAATACCAAATCAATAACACTAATGCTATGAAACACATTACAGCTTTTTTCGCCATCATGACAGGACTTTTCCTTCTCGGGTGCGAAAAGGAACCCGAACAGGGAGGACAGGACACGTCAGGTGTACCTTTCTCTTCAGTGAAATTCACCATAGGGGAAGAAACAGTGGAAGGTGTGGTTTCTGACAGGACCATAACCATACAGTTCCAGGAAGTGGAGGATTTCACCTCGGCTTCCATGACCATCGAACTCAATCCTGGCTATACGCTCACTTATCCGACCGACCTTGCCAATGTCAATCTCTCCGAGGCTCCGGTGCTCAACTTCCGTGCTCCGGACAACAGTATCGTAAAATATACCATAGTAGTAAAATCATACGCACTCGTCATTGCCGACGCCTCACTTATCTCGGTCAACAGTCTCGAACCGGGACAGAATGTAACTTTCGACAATGCCGCAAAGCAGATTGTCATTACTTTCGACAAGGGACAGATGAAGCCGGAGGATATCACACTTACTTTCAATGAAGGCGCCCTCCAGTCCGAAACAACAGTCCAGGAAGATCTTGCTTTCGACTTTACGGAAGGACTGGTTCAGCCGCTGAAATTCACTGTCGGGGATCAGGAAAGGGAATATTCTGTAAAATTGGACGTGACCAGTGTCATTCCATATACGGCCCGCTCCATCGGATTCACTGACGAGACATCTTCATATATAAGTGAGACTGAGAATCTGTATGGGATCGAGGTTTACCGTACAAACGCCCCGGGCATTCCTGTCCCTCTTTTCTGCCTGACAACATGCTGGATGGGAGAAAATCCTTTCCCTTGGGATCGCTATTGCCAGGTTGACCCGGACGGAGACGGTGAAACTGAAGCTGATAACAATTATCTGAACACCCACGACGGCTTCTCTTTTATGGGAGACTGGACAGCGGACAGACGTACAATGATGTGTACCGGAGAATTCCTTATCGTGACTTTCGACCAGAATAGCGTTGCGGGGAACATAGTAAGCGACCAGGGCCTGTCATTGGATGTAAACGACATGACAAATCTTATAGCTGTCAGCGGGGCGAGGACTGCAGAGGAAGGGAATGAAGACGATGTCCAGAGGACAATCTATGTCGACGGGTCATATATATACCAGGAAAAGGATCCGACCAGTGGCGAGCCGGAATACCGCGGAGCCCTCGGTTTCGACGCCAGCGGGAAAATGCACTTCACCACAATGATTCCTTCAGATTCCCCGACCCAGATACCTCTCAACCTCACACAGGAGAAACCTGACCTGAGTGCGGCCTCTCCATGGGAAATACGGGACGCTGTCACAAGCATGCCGTTCGCATACCGGGACGGATACGCATTGGAGTTCAGGGACGTATTCCACAATGACTATTACGACGGATGGTATGGTGCTTTCGGTTACGGATGGAACAGTTTCTATTCCGGACGTGCCGTCATAGGACGTACATACGACAACAAGATAGGTATCGCCATCGTCAAACCCGGATATGACGTATACGACAACCAGCCGGAAGGATATGACTGCCGTCCTGT
The DNA here is from genome assembly GCA_944322585.1 of uncultured Bacteroidales bacterium. Lineage (GTDB taxonomy): Bacteria > Bacteroidota > Bacteroidia > Bacteroidales > UBA932 > Cryptobacteroides. The sequence goes on from CALUPB010000002.1 coordinate 109,462, forward strand.
CGGATATTCCTATCCGCAGATGTGCTATATCCTCAGCCAGCTCGGATGGAGGGATGTGTTCCCGCTATTCTTCAACAGTAAGGAAGCAGGCAACCTTGAATGCAACATAAAACTGAACGGGCAGCTCCTGATGAATTACGACAATCCGAAAGACTTCGTCAAGACCAGTTCATACTGCATCTGCTTCGACCCTAAAGAGCAAGAATAACACTACAGACTAACCACTGTCAACATGAACAAGATAGCCACTTTGACACTGACGGTCCTGATGCTGTCAACGGTATGCCATTTCCCGGCAGCGGGCAGCAGGACATCAGCGGGCAGTGAGACTGCCCTATCCTCCCCGCAAAGGGAGACCGTCTACAGCGGGAAAGTGATAGATTCCCGTACGAAGGAACCCCTGATAGGGGCAGGAGTAATCCTGAGGGACCAAAGGACAGTCGGGGTGGCTACAGACCTCGACGGGAGTTTCTCCATCAGTGTTCCTGACGGAGTAAAGCCTGTATTCGAAGTCTCGTATATCAACTACGAAAGTACATTCATAAGTCCGTCGCGTACCTCCGGCATCGTTGTGGAACTGGAGCCATCGTCCACTCTTTTGGATGAAGTCCAGGTCATAGCCTACGGTTCGCAGAGGAAGGTGTCCATCACGGGCTCCATCTCCTCCATCAACCAGGAAGAGCTGCTCAAGTCCCCGAGCGGGAGTATTGCCAACAGCCTTGCCGGAGCGCTGACGGGAATTTCATCCGTCCAGGTGTCGGGACAGCCCGGAGCGGAAGACCCCACAATCTATGTCCGAGGGTCGAGTACCCTGAATGATGCCGCCTCCACCCCGCTCATTCTCGTGGACGGGGTAGAGCGGTCATTCTTCCAGATGGATCCGAACGAGATAGCAAGCATAACGGTACTGAAGGATGCGGCTTCGACTGCCGTATTCGGAGTAAGGGGAGCCAACGGAGTAATCCTCGTAACCACGAAACGGGGCGAGGAAGGCAAAATGCAGATATCCTGGTCCTCCAATTTCGGCATCACGCAACCGCTCCGCCATCTGAAGAATGTGAGCAGCTATGAATACGGTCTTCTCTACAATGAAGCCCAGACATTGGACAATCCGTCCATTTCCGAAAGCGGTCTCATGTTCTCCCCTTACGTTCTTGAACTGTTCAGGACCAACGCAGACCCGATAATGTTCCCGAATACGGACTGGGACGACTACATCTTCAAGGATCTGGCATGGCAGACCCAGCACAACATCACCATGTCCGGAGGCTCGAAACGGTTCAGATACTTCGTCTCGCTGGGTTATCTCTACCAGGACGGTATCCTGAAACGTTTCGACATGACCTACAACCCGAACTATACCTACAACAGGTACAACTACAGGGGCAACGTCGACATCGACATCACCAATACGACAAATCTGAAAATCAATCTCGGAGGCATAGTCGGAAGAAAGAACGAGCCTACAACGTACAACCTCTGGGAAAATATAATGTGGTGCACCCCGTTCTCCAGCCCGGGCTTCGTGGACGGACATTATGTAAAGTCCGGGAACGAATACTACATCCCGTTGCAGGACCAGGATGCCATAGACCTGTTCTACAACTACGGACATACCGTCACTACATCCAATACCCTCAACATGGATCTCCAGCTGACCCAGAAACTGGATTTCATTACAGAAGGGCTCAGCATCAACCTGAAAGGAGCATACAACTCGGTCTACAACGTCGCCGTCACAAGAAATCCTACGGCAGTCCCTTCCACCTACAGGACAGCCATGTACATGGGATATTTCACACAGCCGGGGATGGACATCTCCAATCCGATGTACGACAATACTATAGTATACCGTACATCAGGCATCGACGGGCTGGACGAACCCGAAAGCTACGGCACGTCGACATGGCACAACCGCAACTGGTACCTCGAAGGCAGCATCAACTACAGCCGTGCCTTCGGAGACCACGAGGTCAGCGCACTTCTGCTCTACAACCAGTCCAAGACCTATTATCCTGCGGAATTCAAGGAAATCCCTACGGCCTACGTCGGGTATGTGGGCCGTATCACATACAACTACAAAAGGAAATATCTGGTTGACTTCAACGTCGGCTATAACGGCTCGGAGAACTTCGCTCCGGGGATGAGGTACGGTCTGTTCCCGGCCGGTTCGGTAGGCTGGGTCATCTCCGAGGAGCCATGGATGAAGGGGACGAAAGGCTGGCTCGACTTCCTGAAGATAAGGGCTTCATACGGACTCGTCGGAAACGACAAATACAGCGGTTCCCGTTTCCTTTTCCTCAACGGTTCATGGAACCCCTACAATTCCATCTGGGCATGGGGATCGAGCGGAAGCTGGCAGTTCGGCTCACAGTACAGTCCCAACCTTCTTTACGATGCAGCGGAAAATGCCGTAGGCAATCCGATAGTAAGCTGGGAAAAGGTACTGAAACAGAATTACGGAATAGATCTGGTCCTGTTCAGGCAGCAGCTCAACATAACGGCGGACATATTCTTCGAGCACAGATATGACATACTTTCCACCAGGAACACCCTGCCTGACATCACTGCAATCGATCTCCCGATGATGAATCTGGGAATAGTGGACAACCACGGATACGAACTTACGGTCGGATGGAGGTCGAAGGCGAGGGAATTCAACTACTGGCTGCAGGGGAACATCTCCTTTGCGAGGAATACCATCAAATATATGGACGAAGTCGTCCCTAACGAACCGTATATGGCAGAAACGGGCCGGAGCATAGGGCTCAACTACGGTTACGTGTTCGACAGGTTCCTGACGGAAGCGGACTTCGACTCCGAAGGCAAACTGCTGGCAACGGATGCTTCCGGAAAGAAAATTCCGACCATGACCACGGTAAGTACGCCGAAACCGGGAGATTCCCTGTTCAAGGACATGAATGGAGACGGCGTGGTGAATACGGATGACTGCACATTCTTCGGCTACAGCTCCAGACCTGAATACGTCGCCGGATTTATGGCGGGATTCGAATGGAGGGGGCTCGGATTCTCGATGCAGTGGACAGGTGCATGGAACGCTTCAAGGATGATAGCGGGAGAGATGAGGGAGCCTTTCGGTTCGCAGAATTCACGCTCACTGCTTACCTATCTTGCGGACGGGAGATGGACTCCGGAGAATGCGGCAAACGCCCGGTTCCCGAGGCTCACGTTCAGCAACAAGTCGCATTATCTTCTCGACTCCGACCTCTGGCTCATCGATGCCTCCTATCTGAGGCTCAAGACTGCCGAGATTTCATACACATTCCGGGACGGGAGATTCCTCGACAGGCTCGGAATAAGTTCGGTAAAGATGTTCGTAAACGGATACAACCTGCTGACCCTTTTCTCCGATTTAGAGAAACTGGACATAGACCCGGAAGGGAACACCAACGGTTATGACAACAAGTATCCGAACAACAGGATATACAACATCGGCTTCAACATCACTTTCTAAAGGAAAACGACTATGAGACATTTCAAGACGACAACGGTGCTCATCCTTTCCCTCGTGCTGTCCGGATGCAGCGATCTGAAATTCGGGAACGCTTTCCTGGAAAAGGCTCCTGGAGTGGATGTGACCATCGACACCATATTCTCCTCGAAATTCTATGCGGACAGGGCCCTCGTATCGGCATACGCAACCCTGAGATGCGGATATACGGTCCACAACCAGGCGTGGCCCATCGGTTCCGGAGGAGCATACAAATACGAGAACTCCGGCAACAAGGTCGGGAATGACGTTCTGGATGCCCTTACGGACCTCATCAACTCACACTGCAACTGGGGAGGGGCATACAACACCTACTATTTCGGACAGTATAACGCCGAATTCGAAAACGGGAGCAGCAGCACCAAATTCGGCTTCACTCCGGAACTGGAAACGGCCTGGATCGGTATCCGCAAGGCCTTCCTGTACATCAACAACGTGGACCGTGTCCCGGACATGACCGAGGAGGAAAAGACAAGAGGAAAGGGAGAAGCCTACGTAATAATAGCCACCCATTATCTCGACATGCTGCGCCATTTCGGAGGAATTCCTCTCCTGAAGACTGACGTGTCCACGAGCAATGATTCCGAAACAGACTATACGAGACAGTCTGTCGAAGCCGTAATCGACTATATCGTCTGGCTCTGCGACACCGCAGCCGGGATGCTTCCGTGGACAGTGAGTGAAGATCAGGACGGACGCATGACAAGGGCGGCCGCCATGGGGCTGAAATGCCGGGCACTGCTTTTCGCCGCAAGCCCGCTGTTCAACTCTGGACAGCCTTATTCCGCAGTCCGTCCTGAAATCAGAGGAGGCAACATAGGAAAAGTAAACGACAGCGACGTCCCATCGATGTACTGGCTCGGGAGATACGATGCGTCCCGATGGGAAGCCGTGGTGGATGCCTGCGAAGCCTTCTTCGAAGAAAACAGGATCAACGGCAACCCATACACCCTGATACAGTCTTCAGGAACGTCATCGGACGACTACCGTTCCACCTGGAACAGGACATACGCCGACAGATACAACGGTGAAATCATCATCGCCACGGGACGGCAGATGCCTACATTCGCAGACACTTACCACAGATGCTATTTCGGCCCGTCATCCGACATAGACGGAAATACGGGACGAGGCTACGGAGGAGGCTGCGTAACCCTGAATTTCGTTGACCTTTTCCCTACTGCCGACGGACACAGGGCCCTGTACCGGGACTGGATAGCCGCCAACGGGAACGAGGGGACCCTGAACGACCATCCGTTCCAGAACAGGGATCCCCGCCTGTATGAATCCGTCATGATACTCGGAGACCATTTCCAGGGAAGACAGGCCGAAATGTGGATAAACGGCCGTGAAAGGATGTCGGAAAGCGACCCGAGAGCCGCCACCGGCTTCTCATCGAGGAAATTCATCTGGGACTACAACAGTGCCACTTTCCATGACAAGCCGGCCAACTACTCATACCTCAGGCTGGCGGAAATAATACTGACATATGCGGAAGCCCTGAACGAGACCGGAAACCCAGAAGGAGCGATAGAGCAGTTGAATCTGATCCGCAACAGGGTCGGGCTGCCTGACCTTACACCTGAACTCCTTGAAGAAATGCAGGCAGGGAAAACCTTCCCGAAATACGATGACTGCACTCTTGTCGGAGACGAGGCATTGCGGGAGGAAATCCTGGACGAACGGGCAAGGGAACTGTTCTTCGAAGAATGCCGCTGGTACGACATGGTAAGATGGGAGCGGGCGGACATTTTCCGGAAAGATCTTGAAGGAATACAGATCCGCATCATCAGAGGCACTACTGATGACAACGATTTCAGCGATCTGGTATTCTCCTTCTCCGATCCTGTCAAGGAAGAACCGAGATACTGGGCCACCAACTGGGATCCGAAATGGTATCTCAGCGCATTCCCTCCGAACGAAATAAACAAAGGGTACGGACTTGTCCAGAACCCGGGATGGTAACAGATTCCCTTACCTGAATTAATACCTTGGAATATGAAAAGAACAACAGCAATCATTATATTCTTATGCATGGCAGTATATGCCTATGCCCGGGAAATCGATGTCACCATCCGTATCAAGGGCGAAAACGGCAGGCCGATGCCCCACGTAGCCGCATGGTACGACAATACCGGAGGCCAGATATTCTCGGATGACGCCGGTATCCTGAAACTGACCGTCACCGAAGGCACCCCCATAACCCTTGTCAAGGAAAACGAATACATGAGACAGGTCATTGCCGACAGGGAAGACCTGACCGTCATCATGGACGCTTCGTGCAGAATTCTGGGCACGGGCTTCAATGAATTCATAACGAAACGGACGAGTGCCGCCGCGGTCGACGGAGTCGTGGCCGCCGATTTTGAAGGACACACCCAGCCCCAGATAATGAATGCCCTCTACGGGCTTCTTCCCGGTCTGACCGTCAGCATGTCGGGGACCGAACCGTGGCCGGGCAACAACAATCCGTACCTGCACGTACGGGGAAAGGGCTCATTCAACGGGAACAAGGTCCTTGTCATAGTCGACGGTACCGTGCGCGACCCTTCGACCATAGATGTCAATGAAGTACAGAGCGTATCCGTACTCAAGGATGCCGCCGCACTTGCCATATACGGAGTCCGCGGCGCAGACGGGGCTGTCGTCATCACCACGAAACGAGGAGGAGACCATAAATTCAGGGCCAATGTCGGATACCGGTTCGGCATGCTGACCCCGTTCAGGGTGCCCGACATGGCTTCTCCTTCAGAATATGCCGAGGCATATAATGAAGCACGCCTGAATGACGGGCTTGCGGCCTGGTACACGCCGACAGACCTGAAGAATATCGCCGCCGGACAGGTGATACCGACCACAAGATGGAAGGACGCAATTCTCAGGGACATGGGGTTCAGCCATGATGTCCATATGACCCTGGACGGAAGCAGCGAACGGACAAGATATTTCGTCTATGCCGATTTCAGAAGCAACAGCGGCTTTTTCAACAGCTACAACACCGGGCTGACGGATGGCATGGACACCCAGCTCGAATACTATTCGCTCAAGCTCAGGTCCAACCTCGACATAAAGATAACCCGCACCACCGATCTCATCATCAATCTCGCAGCCCGCATCCACCAGCAGCAGACCCCGATCGGAGGGACAGGGCTGGACTTCATGTACAACACCCCTACGGCCGGTATTCCGGACAGGTTCAACGGGAAGTGGGTACGGACGGAACTGTTCAGAAACCCGGTCGGACAGATGATGGGCAGGGGATACAAGTCAAGCCTCGAGCGTATGCTGCAGGGAGACATCACGCTAAGGCAGGATCTCTCGGCAATCACACAGGGGCTCAAGGCAGAGATAAGGGTAGCCTACGACAATGCATCCAACACCTTTGACCAGAAATCCTTCGACTGGTCGTACTATATCCCGATGGAGGTCAGGAACGATGCAGGGGATATCGCCGGATACCGGTTCAGCCAGTACGGCAATGACACCGAAATATCGTTCAACACGGGAATATCCTCCCAGTACATGCAGAGTGACGTATGGGTAAAACTGTTCTGGGACAGAACTTTCGACAAGCATGCAGTCAAGGCCGCCGCCCTGTTCAACCGCGACAGGCTGTCCTACACCGGAGCCAACCAGACTTTCGTGCATCACGACTACATACTTGCTGCCGACTACAGCTATGCGGGCAAATACCTTCTCAGCATAGCCGGCACATATTCGGGCAGCAGCAAGCTCCCGAAAGGGGACAAGTTCAGATTCTATCCTGCCGTATCCGCCGGATGGGTAATCTCGGAAGAGGATTTCCTGCGTGACAGCCGGGCCGTAGACTACCTGAAACTCCGGGGTTCGTACGGACTTTCCGGACAGGACAATGCGCTCAGCTACGACATGGACATACAGTTCAACGGTGAAGGCAACAAATATATCTTCTCCGGTTCGACGGAACTGAAAGGCCAGACGGAAGGAGCCCTGCCATCCTACGGTATCGAGCCGGAGCTGGAAGCGAAAGCCGACATAGGAGTGGAATTCGGATTTTTCGGAGGTCTGACAGGAGAAGTGGATCTGTTCTACAATCACCGCAGAAACATAAGGACAACCGGCACCAGCACTGTCTCTTCAGTACTCGGCATCGGAGTCGGGGACGTATTCACGGGTGAAACGGAGAACCGTGGATTCGAAGTTTCCCTTGGATGGGAGCAGCATAAAGGCAACTGGTCATATTATCTTAAAGGAAATTTCGCCTTTGCCCGAAACAGGATCATTTCCATCAACGAGGAATATCATCCTTATACGTACATGGACTACAGAGGGAACAGTATCGGAACGTTCTACGGGCTTGTCGCTGACGGTTTCTATCAGGAGAGCGATTTCGACTCCGACGGAAAGCTCCTGTCTTCACTTCCTGCCAATACCTTTGCATCCGTACAGCCGGGAGACGTCAGGTACAGGGACCTCAACGGAGACAAGAGGATAGACTCGTACGACTATACATACCAGTTGAAGCCGGACACTCCGGAAATCTATTACGGCTTCCGGGTCGGGCTCGACTACAAGGGACTCGGGTTCAATGCGTGGTTCCAGGGAGCAGGCTCATATACAATCAAGACTACCCTGCCCGGCGTATATCAGCCGCTTTATGGAGGGGACAAGAATATCTCCCGGCATTATCTTGAAAGCTACTGGTCCGCCGACAACACTTCAGCCCGCTACCCGAGGCTGACCACCATGCAGAACACCAACAACTACCTTGAAAGCAGCCTCTGGACCGAGGCCGGACATTACTTCAAGCTACGGGAACTCGAAATATACTACAGACTTCCGGAAAAGCTTATGGAATCCTGGAAAATGCAGGATATCAAGGTATTTTTGAGAGGCAACAATCTGTTCTCGGCCGACGGCATCGGAATTCTCGACCCTGAATACATCAGTCTGGGATATCCTGTCGCCAGAACATTCTCAATAGGATTCAATATGGCATTTTAACGGGAGGAAACACCACTATGGGAAAAACACTATATTGTTCAATAATACTGTCAGGATGCCTGCTCCCGCTTGCAGCCTGCAGTGATCTGGAAATAGACGAGTCCGTCTATCACACAAAAACATACCAGTTCAGCGACTTCGACAAGGTCAAGGAAGTCATGACCAATGTATACGGCTATCTCGAAACGGGTTTCGCTCCGGTCGGAGGGACAATGCGGGACTGCGCCAGCGATGATGCAGTCTATGCAGGCATCTATGATCCGACGGAGACATTCCATAACGGAAGCTGGTCGTCCAACTATCTTATCGACGACAAATGGAACCATTATTATGCAGGTATCAGGGCGGCGAACTATCTGATGGAAAACTGTCCTGACGACTTCCCTGCTGCACAGTGGCAGGAGACTTACGAGCGCGATCTCGCACAACTCAGGAACTTCCCGTGGGAGGCTAAGGCCCTCAGGGCGTGGTTTCATTTCGAACTGCTCAAACGTTATAACAAAATCATCATAGCCGACCGCTCGTTCACTGAAGAAGAAGTGAACGGCCTGTCCCAAAGCACATTCTCCCATACGGCCGACTGGATAGCGGCCGAGCTCGAAGAAGCCGCGGAACACCTGCCGGCCGACTATAACAGCGGTCTCCTCGCCCAGTTCTCCGAACTCGGACGTGTCACCAAAGGCTTCGCTCTCGCGGCAAGGGCAAGAGTCCTGCTTTATGCGGCAAGCCCGCTGAACAATCCGGACGGAGACAAGGAAAAATATTTCAAGGCCGCGGCAGCTGCAAAGGAATTCATGGACTGGAACCGGACGGCCCGAATATATTCTTTAGTTGAAGGAGAAGAATTCAATAAGGAAAACGCAAAGGGTCTTGTCTTCGGCATACGGGAAAAGGCAAGCAACGCTTTCGAAAGCGCCAATTTCCCGGTAGGTTATGAAGGTGGCAATTCCGGCGTATGTCCGACAAGAAATCTGGTGGAAGCATTCGAGGCAGGGGATCCGCGTCTATCAAAAACCGTACTGTCCAACGGGGACGCGTTCAAGGGAACCGCCGTAGAATCCTATACCGGAGGGAGGAACGGACCGCCACGGGATCTGGCTTCACCTACATCATACTATCTCAGGAAATTCATCCAGGAAAGTACAAACCTTGCTGTCGGCAGCACCACTTCATTCCAGCATATCTGGCCAGTACTCAGGCTGCATGAAGTCTATCTCAACTATGCGGAAGCCCTCTTCGAGGCCACAGGCGACCCGTATTTCACCGGTTCCCACGGGGACGTGAACTTTTCAATGACCCCGGTGGAGGCAGTCAATGCCGTCCGGGCCGCGGCTCCGATGCCGGATCTTCCCGAAGACCTGGACGCCGCCACATTCAGGACAAGACTCAGGAACGAACGGCGGGTGGAACTGGCTTTCGAAGACCACCGTTTCTGGGATATCCGCAGGTGGAAAACCGGTGACGAAACCACTGAAATCTACGGACTGGCCATCGAATACGGAGGCAGCTCCGAAAAGGAGCTCGTCCAGTCAAGGGTATGGGATGACAGAATGTATTTCTACCCTATTTCCGCCTCCGAAACATTCAAAAATCTGGAACTCGAACAAAACCCGGGCTGGTAACATCCCGTACCATGTCGTTCCGTCCATAAAAGACACAGAATATGCATAAAATGATATCAAACATATTTTTGACTGCCATCTCTTTACCATTGATCCTGTCCTGTGACGCCCTCTCTGAAAAGGAATACTCGACTCCTCCCGCGATATTCCCGGAAGAGGTCAAGGGCATATCCGTAAAGGCAGGAGAGACCGCTGACCTCTATCGCATGCTGTTCCCGTCGGGCGGAGAGTCCGACATATCCTATCAGACGGAAAATCCCGACATCATATCCGTAGATGATGACGGCACGGTTACAGGGATTGCACCGGGATACACTGCAATAACCGTCACGACTGCCCGGAACACATACAGGATACAGGCACATGTCCGGGACAGGATATATATGCAGATGCTCGATGCACTGACAAAGCCCGTCGCGGCAAGTTATTCCCCGGCATACGACACCCTTGCCGTCGCCCGGGGAGAGACTGCCACCCTGCAACTCCTTGTCTTTGCGGACGACGGGGCGGACAACCCGAAGCCGGAACTCGTATCGTTCGCACCCGAAGGCACGGAGGGGATCACCGTTAATCCGGAAATGCACTGGGAAAGATATGTCAAATGTTCTCCCAAATGGGACTCCTGGGCCGGAGGCGCCCCGTCCGATGAGATTTTTGCGGACACGTACCCCGACCCGCTGATGCCTCTGGACAAATGGGATGTCAGGATCACTCCAGGACAATACGTACCTCTTTGGGTGGAGTTCCACATTCCACATTCGGCGACCCCGGGCGTTTACCGTGGCGAGATGAAGGTCTCTTCCGGGACAGAATCGGGAACATACATTTTCTTCGTCCGTATATACAATGTCGATCTCCCGGAAAAGCAGGGGCTGAAAGTGGTCAACTGGATGAGCGGCAATCTGTCGGCGATGAACGACGGGAACGGCGTTGACATGTATTTAAGGTATGACCTCGTGATGAACAGCATAATCCCCGTAATACGCGAATACGGGCAGAATTCCTTTCAGTTGATGTACGCCAACATGAGTGCCTGCTCAAGATGGATCGAGACGGACCCGGAAACGGAAAAGCAGAAACTGATATTCGATTTCAATTGGTTCGAGAAAGAAATCGGAATGTTCCTGGAGGCATGTCCGGAGCTGCAGATGTTGCACGCCCAGCCAATCTCATCCGGGAACAGAAGTACCGGAGAGATCCGGCTGTCAGGACTTATCCTTGACGGGGACGGCAAGATAACCGTCGATGATTCCAATGGAATTCCACTGAAAGGTTATCCGGTATTCGATGAGGTGCCGCGTGAAGTCGAGATGCTGCTCGGGGCCTACTTCAGCCAACTTCAGGAATATCTCGCTTCCCATAAGCTCCCGGACGGAAGGACATGGCTGGACATCTATACCCAGTCCATAGCCGATGAGCCGACCGACATCGTCGCTCCTGCATGGAACGCGATTGCAGGATGTATCAAGAAACATGCACCGGGAATAAAATTCATGGAACCTATCGAGACAGACAAGATCGAGCCGGATCTGCTGGATTACCCGTGCCCGACACTCGGTGCAATAGCAGGGAATCCCGCCAGAGGCAACCAGATACAGTATATGTACACCTGTATGCAGCCGCAGGGGGACTATGCCAACCGGTTCATCAGGATGCCGCTCATCAAGACCAGGATTACCCATTGGGTCAACTACAGATACGATGCAGTGGGGTATCTGCACTGGGGACTGACCTATTGGGAAGGTGCAGACTACAAACCTTACGAAGATGTTACCGGAACCTACCCCGGAGGGGACATGTTCATAGTATATCCGGGATACCGGGAAATATATCCGTCCATCAGGCTCAGTGCCATGCGTGACGGCATCAATGACTATGACCTGCTGAAAATGGTGGAAGAGATTTCTCCGGAGATGGCCGACGAGTTCTGCGGAAGAGTCGTACAGAACAATGCGACATACAATACCGATGTGGCATCGTTCCGAAAACTGAGAAAAGATATCCTCGAATATCTTGAAAGCCATTAGAGGTATTCCTACCTGTCTCTTTAACAATATTGATAACCAGCGTCTGACGATATGTATACGAGATACCTGCACATACTGCCGATTGCCGTTCTGCTTGCAGCCTCCTGCGACATGGTTTCCGAGCAGAACTATTCCACACCTCCTGCCGTGGCTCCGGAGGAAGTCAAGGGCATCTCTCTGAAAGCCGGTCAGGAAACGGATCTGTTCAATACCATGTACCCTACCGGGAACACCGGACCGGTCACATTCACCTCGGATGACCCTTCCGTAGCGGAAGTGGACGGCAAGGGCAATGTCACGGGCATCGCTCCGGGATACACGGCAATTACCGTCGATGACGGACAGAAAAAATACCGGATACAGGCTCATGTACAGGATGAAATCCATATGCAGATGCTCGATGCCCTGACAAAACCGATCGACACCGGCTATGCTCCCGAATACGACACATTGGCCGTGGCCCGGGGAGAGACAGCCACCCTGCAGCTTCTGGTCTTTGCGGACAACGGTGCGTCGTCACCCGAGCCTAAAGTGACGCTCTTCGCCCCCGAAGGCAGTTCAGGCGTGACTGTCGTACCGGAACTGTATTGGGAAAGATATATCCCTTGCACACGCATGTGGTATTCGTGGTTCGGAGGCGCTCCTTCCGATGAACTTTTTGCCGATACTTATCCGGATCCGCTGATGCCCGTGGACAAATGGAATGTAGATATAGCAGCCGGAGAATACGCACCGCTATGGATAGAATTCAATATCCCCCGTTCGGCAGTACCGGGCCTGTACAGAGGGGAAGTCAGTGTGACTGCCGGCGGGAAATCCGGAACATATGTCTTCTTTACAAAGGTCTATGACGTCACCTTGCCCGAAGACCAGGAAATGTCCGTCATAGAATGGCTCGATGCCAATCTGGCTCCGATGAACAACAATGTGGCGCCTGACAGGGACCTAAGGGACGAACTGATCGAAAAAGCCGTCATCCCGATGGCCCGCAAATACGGGGTCAACTGTTTCCAGATGCTCAGCAGCTTTGCATTCGATGTCGTGAAGAGTGCAGGCACCGACCCGCAGACCGGCAAAACCATTCCGGTATTCGACCTTTCCGCATACGAAAGGGACATCGAAATGTTTCTCAGAGCCTGCCCGGACCTGGACATGATACACGGGCTCAATGTCATTGCCGGCACCAGGGACGGAGGTGTATTCATAATGCAGGGTGTCTACCTGGACAGCAACGGGGACATTGTGCTGGAAAACGGCAATCTGAAACTCGGGGACTATCAGGATGTCACGGACTATGTCCCTCCGCAGACGGAAATATATTACGGAAACTATTTCAAACAGCTCCAGGCAATGCTGGAGTCCCACAGTCTGCCGGACGGAAGGACATGGCTGGACATCTATGCCCAGACAATAAAGGATGAACCGAAAGATGAAGCAGCTCCGGCATGGAATGCCATAGCAAGGATGATAAGGAAATGGGCTCCGGGAATCAAGCTTGTGGAACCTATTGAGACGGATCTGATAGATCCGGAACTTTTGGACTACCCTTGTCCTACACTCGGGGCGATAGCCGGCAACCTCGCCAAAGGCGACCAGGTACAGTGGATGTATATCTGCTCACAGCCTCAGGGCGACTATGCCAACCGTTTCATCCGGCTGCCCCTCATCAAGACCAGAATCGTCCACTGGGTCAACTACAGGTACAATGCCGTCGGCTTCCTCCACTGGGCCTTCAACTACTGGTCCGGCGTCGATGACCCGTACGGCGACCCTTCAGGGGAGCATATGGGAGGGGACACACATCTCGTATATCCGGGATATCATGAAATCTATCCGTCCATCAGGCTCTGTGCGATGCGTGACGGGATCCGCGACTTCGACCTGTTGCGCATGGTAGAGAAGAAATCGGCGTCGCAGGCCGACGAATTCTGCGCCCGTCTGGTCCAGGACAACGCCACCTACAACACGGACGTCGCTTCATTCCGCCAGCTCCGCAGGGACATCCTCGAATATCTGGAAGAATAGTATTATATATTAATAGAATATCCTATGAAAAACTTTATTGTCCATATCGTGACAATTGCAGCTTATTCTATCGTCATGATACAGTGTTCTGGTCCTGTATCAAGACTTGAACGAGCTCTACAGGCAGCCGGCAGCAACAGACATGAACTGGAACAAGTCCTCTACCGTTATTCCTCAGACCCTGCCGACAGCCTGAAATACAGGGCTGCCGTATTCCTTATAGAGAATATGCCTGGACATTCCTATTATGAGGGAGAACAGCTGGACCGGTATCTCGAATATTATCCTGTCCTCCGTACAATGATGCAGGCAGGGAAAGCGCCACAAGCTGCCGCAGATTCCATTATCGGCAAATACGGGATTTTTGACTCGTCAAAATTAAAACTCCTGTATGATGTCGCAACCGTAGATTCCGCCTATTTGTGCAATAATATTGAATGGGCTTTTAAAGTATGGCACGAACAGCCCTGGGGAAAGAATATTCCATTTGAAGATTTTTGCGAATATCTTCTTCCATATAGAGTCGGCAATGAGACCTTACCGGAATGGCGTGAAAAATATTACAAAAAATACAATGAACTTCTGGATACATTGCGTACATCCCAAAAGACAGACAAAGAAGACCCGTTACAAGCTGCTTTGTGCATAATCAACTCCCTCCTCCAACCAGATCAGATTTACTTCACGACAACTGTTCCGGCCGACCTGCCCCATGTCGGGCCTGACATGGCAGAAGCCAAAAGCGGCACTTGCAGAGAGATGTCCGATTTTGTATTATATGTATGCCGGGCCTTGGGAATACCTTGTGCTGTCGATTATATGCCCGTACGGGGGAATGACAATGTCGGACATTTCTGGGTAACATTATGGGATAAAACAGGAGAATTATATTTTCAGGAATTCGGCGAGTCTCCTCAAATACTAAAAGACTCCCACATAATCAGAGCTCCAAAGGCAAAAGTCTACAGATCAATGTATGGTTCCGATCTGGATATGACTGAAAAATATTCGGATCATTTTCTGAAAAGTATAGAAATCCCTTCTTCTGCCATTTACTCGGGACGCAAGCCTGAAACAATATATTTATGCATGCATTCCAGATCCGACTGGATTCCTGTTGATTCTACATATTACCGCAGAAATCGCATTGAGTTCAACAATATTTGCGGAGGGAACGTATTCCGGCTCGCGTCAAAACATCCGGGAAAGATACGGTTCCGGTCAGACCCTTTCTATCTCGGGACCAACGGGGATTTACACTTTTTTAAAAAGAATAAAGGGAAACAGAATATAACAGTATTTGCAAAATTCCCACCGGCTATTTTCAACTCCCGTATGCCAGGAGGAGTATTTGAAGGCAGCAATGATATTTCTTTCAGGCAAAAGGATACATTATTCGTGATAGACAATAAACCGGTAAGGCTTTTCTCGACGGCTAATATTACGGATACTGCGAAGTACCGCTATATCCGGTATTTCGGTCCGAATAACGGATACTGTAACGTCGCAGAACTCGCTTTCTATGACAAATACGGCAAAAAACTTCAAGGCAAGCCTGTCGGAACATCATGGGAAAAGACACATGATTATCATAAAGCATTCGATGGCACTACCTTGACTTCATTTGATGATTTTAAACCTTCCGGAGGTTGGGCAGGGATGGACTTCGGGAAAGCGGTAACGGTATCCGAAATAATATATATTCACCAAGAAATTACGACAACTATGTAAGAGAGGGTGACAAATATGAACTTTTTTATTGTGACGGTATCTGGAAATCTGCCGGGAAAGCTATAGCTTCTTCCGATTCTCTTGTTTTCCACGATGTACCTGCCGGTACTCTGTATCTGCTTAAAAATCATTCTCGTGGAGTACAGGAAAGGGCATTCGCATACGAAAACGGCAAACAATTATGGGACAGAGAGATTGAAACAGTTTTTCAAGCAAGGGAAATACCGGAAGAGCAATTACATCCTTCCATTGCCAGAATGTCATATGAAAAAACATGGGAAGGGCATTACACATATGCATACCCTGGCACTGGATGGGAGAAACCAGACTACAACGATTCCGCATGGAGATACGGGAAAGCCGCATTCGGTACCGCAGGTTTAATAGGGGTCAATACCTTGTTCTTGACTAAAGATATATGGGTCAGGCGGCGTATCATATTCGACCCTAAAACAATACACAGAAAAAAACTGTTTGTCAGATTTTCTCACGATGATGATTTTCAGCTCTATATCAATGGACTTCCCGTTATTTCAGAGAAAGGATGGCAGACAGATGCAACAGTAGAAATACCGGATTCCATAACCAGGACAATGGTGAACGGAGAAGCTCTTCTTGCCGCTCATTGCAGGAATTTCAACGGAGACAGCATGGTAGATTTTGGAATATATATAAAATAAATCACTGTTGGATTCATTCGTGTCCACTAAAAATAGTGGACGATAGTTATAAAGTTTAACTTTTAAATTTATCAGTCATGAAAAGACTTCTGATTTCAGCGGCTGCTGCGGCAGCTCTTGTGACAGGCCTGGTGCTCGGCCTGCACTCTATGCGTAACCTCGACCCGATCCTCGAAGCCAACGTCGAGGCCCTGACCAGCGGAGAAACGTCTAAAGAAGGGTTTAACACCGTACTGAAAATTGAATCCAGTCATACCTTGATATGTAAGGGATCCGGAAATCTGGAGTGTACGTGGTAAATGATTTTAAAACATATCGAATATGAGGTCGAAACATATACTATGGATTATCGCGGGATTGTCAGTGTTGGGTTCCTGTCGGCAGGAAGAGATGTCAGGAGATCCTATGCCTGTGGAATTCAGGAGCGGAACGACTGACCTGCATCTTGACATGGAATATCTTGCCCTTGATGTTCCTGATGATATGGTTCTGGGTAACATCGACCTGATAGACGATGACGGGACATACATCTATCTTCTTCAGGTCCAGTCGGCAGGAGCCGGAGTGTATGTGTTCGACCTTGGGACAGGCTCATACGAGACAAAGATAGGGAACAGGGGGAGAGGCCCCGGGGAGTATGTAATACCCATGTCCTTTACTCTGATGGACAGTAAGATATGTATTATAGACGGAGGGTCACAAAAAGCATTATATTACGATATAGGTGACAGTTTCCGGTATCTCGGTGACAAACCGGTGGAGGATATCAGTTCTTTTGAAAAATATGACAGCAACCGTCTGATCAGCGGGAATAATGTATATTACGGAAATTCCGGATTCCGGGACAAGGGCTTTCTGCTGCTTGACAGCAATTTTACGGTGCAGAAAGGGATGGTGGACAAGATGGTTGTATCCGGATATATGACCGGCCCGCTGAAATCGGTATACAGGAGTGGAGACAGAGTGCGGACGTATATGCAGTCCGATCCTGTAATATATGAATATGACGGATGTGAGATGGTTCCCGTATATGAACTGTCTTTCGAGGGGTACAGCTTTCCTTCCGCAGATTATCTGAGGAAGATATCCAGAGGAGGCAGGGATTACACCCGTGCTTTGCGTGAGTCGGGCTATATATCTTATTATGACTTTTTCGAGACGGAAGATGCCATGTTGTCTCTTTTCATGTCAGGAGGAGAAAGACATGTGGGTATATATTCAAAACGGACGGGCAAGTCGCGCATTTTTACGGAGTCGGGACTGGAGAAAATCTCTCCGTATGGGCCGCTGTTCATATCGGGGACTGTAGACGAAAGGATTGCGATAGTCCTGCCCGTATCGGAACTGAAGGCTATGGACAATCTCCCCCGTGAACTGCAGCCAATTGTGCGTAATGCATCGGAAACGGATATTGTTCTCCAATTAATCAAAGTACCATAAGAGGTTTGTCAAGTCTTGATTAAGTGGTGGATTATATTTGCCGAGAATAAAAGAAAAGCTCCTTGAAAGAGCTGATAATAACATTATTAACAATTAAAAACTCAGAAACATGAAGAAGTTTTTGATTTCAGCAGCTGCTGCGGCAGCTCTCGTGACAGGTCTGGTGCTCGGCCTGCACTCTATGCGTAACCTCGACCCGATCCTCGAAGCCAATGTCGAGGCGTTGACAAGGAACGAAGGTGGAGGAGGATATGATTGTCCCGGCGCATGTCTGACATGGGCAGGAAGTACAGGCGGTGGGATAGATTGCATGTGTCACAGGTATGCAGGAAGGTGTAAGAGATGGTGTGACTAATTGTCGGATTATGTCATGATTATATGAGAAAGTTTGTAAAATATGATTTGGGTATTCTGATAATATCCTGGATGTTCTATTCTTGTACATCTTATCATGGTGCAGAGAAGCACTTCGATGCAACTGTTAAAATAAATGCGGAATGTATTATTATCAATGAACTGTTAGGGATAAACAATATCATCAAACTCGATGATTATCTAATATTGCAGAATGGAAGTGAAGGCGTTGAGGATTTTTTCTTTGTATATTCCTGTCCCGAAATGGATTTCCTTTATTCTTTTGCCAAGCGAGGAAGAGGTCCAAATGAATATTTTTTTCCTGCAATAATAAAGAATACACCAGGGAATATTCTGGGCTTCCGGGATCATGCGACAGACAAACTGGCTTTTTATGAGGTCACTGATACTTGCGCCAACTTATGCAATACAATCCCTTTCAAATCCCAGGACAATTTTCGCTTCTTTTGGGAAATAACTTATGTTTCCGATTCATTATATTTAACTAAGCATCAGGGATATAAAACAGGAGCTACAGAACTGTGGAATATAAAAACGGCTACTTTAACAGACAGTCTTCCCAATACCTTTAAAAATTTACCCCGGGAATTGGGTAAAGATTACTATACTATTTTCGATGATTACTTTATCGCCGGGAACGGAAACAGGTTCGTATTGGCCTATCTCATGATAGACAGGATAGATTTCGGAATTATTGACGGAGGCAAAATGTCAATTGTGTCATCGGTGGGAACTACATCAACTCCAAATTTCTATTTATATAAACGAAACGAGACAACGGAATTCAATGTAGATAGAAACATAGTATACTATGAGAATGTATTTGCCGGAGCAGAATATGTATATGCCCTTTATTCGGATGACCGACTTGATAATACTGAACGAAATCATTCTTCCATCATTGAAATATACGATTGGTCGGGATCTCCGGTAACACTATTGCGACTTGATATTCCCGTTGCTTATTTCACTGTTGATGAAGCGAACAGAATTATTTATGCGGTGAACCCGGAATTATCAGAAGAACAGATATTAAAATATACATTTTAAGATTTCGCATATATGCATTTTCGGTATAAATTGATAGTAATTTGTATTTTGATGATGTCTCTGTCAGCATGTAAAGAGTATCATATCTCAAGGCAGTTAAGATCATTTATGAACAACACGATAACTGTGCCATCTGAAATGCAAGTTATTTGTGGCAGGAATATATGTCCTGTAGATACTTATTCAGCCAATAAAGCACGACTGATAATTCTATTCGATTCATTGGAATGTTCATCTTGTCAAATCAATAAGTTATTTAATTATGTATCAGCATACGAAAAAATCAGAGCTCTTCCTGATTGTGATTTAATGACAGTGTTTTCTCCTAGACAAGAAGAGTATGACGAAACTGTCAGACAACTGATGATACTGAATTTCCCTTATCCCATATATATTGATTTTTGGGGAAATTTTCGAAAATTAAACAAATGTATACCGGATGATACTAAATTTCACAGTTTTCTGATAAATAAAAATGGCAAGCCGGTATTTGTCGGGAATCCTATGCATAGTCCTCAAATGATGGAATTATTCATGGAGACTATGGATAGATTAAGAATGGACGAAGAAGTGCAAAGGGAGTAATGAAAAATATTTTAACAATAACATTATTGACCGGTGCTTCATTGTTCTCATCAGACCTTCATGCCCAGCAGCTGACGCCGAATGAGGCAATCGGAGTGGCGCGGATGCAGAATTTCGCGGCGGTCATTACCGACATAGGACAGACGTTATGATACAGATGCCATAATGGTATCAGTTATAGCTGTTTTATTAACTTTTAAATTCTGTCAGTCATGAAAAAACTTCTGATTTCAGCGGCTGCCACGGTAGCTCTCGTGACAGGTCTGGTGCTCGGCCTGCACTCGATGAGTGACATCGACCCTATCCTCGAGGCCAATATCGAGGCCCTGACCAGCGGAGAAGGGAATTATGATTATCCGGATGGATATCCATACTCCGTCAAATGTAACGTAAGTTTAGGCGGATTACGGAAATGTCAGGCTACAGTAATAACATGTCAAGGCGGTGGATCCGGCTGCAATGAAAGGCCATGCCCGGTACATCATTAATAATGCATAGATGAGAAATTTCTATTTCATTTTACTGATCATTCTGGTCCAGGGCTGTGTCTCTGAACCGGATATCAGTTTTGACTGTACCATAGACTGCAATACAGATGACATGACGGATAACAGTCCGGATTATGTCGGAAGTGTTTCATATCTTCCCCTTGCCGCATACGGAGATGCCGTATTCAGGAATATCGACAAGATGTGCTTTAGGAACGGCCTGATATATATTGCAGACTATAAATCAGGGAAAATCATTGCGTATACACTGAAAGGCGATATTGACTTCGTGCTTGACAGGAAAGGAAGAGGACCGGGAGACTATCTCGACATCAAGAGTTTCACTGTGGACAGCGACTGCCTGTATATCCTCGACAATTTCAACAGGAAAATATTCGTCTATGACAGTACCGACGGGACTTTCATAAGGTCGGCTGACATCGGTTTCGTTGCCTGGGATATGGAGGTCTTTGATAACGGTGACTTTGCCTTTGCATTCTCTCCGATGAAAGGCGGACATTTGAATAGCGGACAGCCTCGTGGAAGAATTCTTATTACGGATGGTGAGTTCCGGATCAAAGAATCGTTGCTTGAATATAAGGCCGGAAAATATGACCTTATAGGTCAGTTGAGGTATTTCTCCACATACGGTGAGAAATTGCTGTACTCTTCAATATGTTTCGACGGTTTCATGATTTTCGACAGAGGAAATCCGGAGAACAGGAAATATGTGGGACTCCGGTTTTCCCGGCCAATTCCGAAGTCCTCGAGACAGGATGAGAACGTTCTGGACAAAAATTACAATTATCTGGCAAATGTCCCTATATTGTGTGATGACTATGTCATGACGACAATCAATGACAAGTCCGGTTATATATCGAATTACATGTACAATTCTGCCACAGGAACATGGTCTGAAAATCCGGAAGGCGGATGCAGGAATTATATTTACTTCCCAATCGCGAGTTATGACGGTAGTTTCGTGAGTCTGATTGACGCAGAATCTGTGTATGACGAACTGATAGCGACAGGTTTTACCCGGGCGGATGAGGTAACGGAAAAACATTTGAGGCAAGGCAATCCCGTGCTGCTGTTTTATAAAATGAAAATATAAAAGTCATATGTCTATAATAAGCAGGCGAATATCTATTCTGTATGTTGTCGGTCTTGCGATGTCCATATTATACGATGAGTGGACGGCATTACTGATGCAGAGAAGTCGATATGATAAATCTGTTATAGCAATTGATAAAACTGTGATAATAAAATGCTCCGAGCGAGTTTGTAACGGAATACAGCGCAATTGGCTGTTGGGGAAAGATCATTTCGGGAAATAATGATACAGATACCATAAAGGTATCCGTTATAACTGTTTTATTAACTTTTAAATTCTGTAAGTTATGAAAAGACTTCTGATTTCAGCGGCTGCCGCGGCAGCTCTTGTGACAGGTCTGGTGCTCGGCCTGCACTCGATGAGTAACCTCGACCCTATCCTCGAAGCCAATGTCGAGGCCCTGACTAACGGGGAGGGAGATGTCGTCGATGTACCATGCGTCTCCAGAGACAGTGAGTGTGTCATGACTGTCCGGGATATCAATGGCAACCAATATGAACTGACAATATCAGGGTTAGCCAATAAAGGCATTTTGGTCAGATAAGATGAAATGTTATTCCATAATACTTTGTGCCGGTCTGGTCCTGTCGTGCAGTACAGGACCGGATATAAATGACAGAAAACCGGTTACGGATTACATATCCGGACAGGTTCTGTATAGTCGGGATTTAATCGGTGATACTTTCATCGGCATAACCGGAGATACCGTATTGATGGAATTCTATAAGGCCGATAAAATCTGCGGTATATTCAAGGTGGAAGGCGATTCTCTCGTGAAAATAAATGAAGTACTGTACAGAGGCAGAGGGCCGAACGAATTTCTCACTCCTATGCTGAAAATCAGCGGAGACAGCCTGTATGCAGTAGACAGAAATGGTCGTGGCCCGGGCAAGATATGCCGGATGTCACTCGGAGATTTGTCAGTTATGGGGAATAATCATGCTTCATGGGAAGGGTCAGATTTGACATGGAGCAATCCTATGAAGTCCGGGAGCGATTTCCAGCCGTTGGGAGAGGGACGGATATTGCTGACCGGAGATGTCTATGGCGCCATGAACATTCTTTCTGTTCTTGACGTACGTGAACGGAAACGGACGCAGGTCGGGTATTGGATAAAAGACGGGTATACTGGTCCGGTTATTCCCAAGCAGTCCATCTATACTGCCGGAGCTTCGCTTTCCCGTAAGGGAGACAGGATCCTGTATGTATGCGGAGAAGGGAGGTATATGGAATTGCTTGATTTGCGGGACGGGAAAATCGTTGATAGAAAGGCGATATATTCAGAGTATCCGAAATATGCTGATATTGACGGTCTCAATTTCGGAGCTGACATAAAAGGCAACAGGGGCATGAAAGTATATGCGACATCGGATTATATATATGCAATGCTTTATGGCTCATTGGACTACTCCAAGACATATAAAGGATATCCGTGCTATTTCTTCGATGAGGTGGAGGTTTATGACTGGGAGGGGAATTTTGTCCGGAATTACCGGACATCGCAGCCGTTTATGACATTTGCGGTAGCGGATGACGACAGTGCGCTGTATACGCTTTCAATGGATTTGGATACATCGGAGCCACAAATGGTAAAGTATGATTTATGATGGCGTTATTGAAGGAACTGTTATGAAGTCTGAATCTATATTCATGTTATGTCTTGCCGCAATCCTGTATGGTTGCGGCAGGACAGGAGTGTCATATGAGAAAAAGTCTGTCACGGCGACAGTTGCAGGCAAGGTGATGAAAGTACAGGATTATGTGGGCAGCACATTGAAGTTTATAGCGGGGGATACCCTGGTCTGTTCGACGTTTTCCGACCAGGGCATGATGGCTGCCTATAAAATCAGTGCAGATACTTTGACTTATCTGTTCGATTTCCTTAACAAAGGGAGGGGGCCGAACGAGTTTTTCAGTCCTGTAATGAAACGGTCGGGAATTTCCGGGTATGATATAATGAACACCTCGGAAACCTGTGCTCCTGTATGTCTTTATTCAATATCAGGCGCCATGGAAAATGTAAGGGAATACAGCAGGTGGGAGACATATGATCTGCAATGGACAGGCCGTCTGTTTTCCGGAGATGATTTTGTCCGGCTGTCCGATGACACCATATTGCTTCTTGGGGCTCCATTCGGGTCGAAGTCACTGCTGACAGTTCTGGATCTGGACACCAGGACCGTCGAGACTGTCCCGTATTGGATAGAAGACGGGAAAGACGTGCCTGATTTTCCCAAGCAGTCGGTATATACAGTCAACTCCAATATCTTTCTCAATAATGACAGGCTTTTGTATTCAGCTGGAGAGGGGAGATATCTTGAACTGACGGACATTTCTCCGGACGGGCATATAGGTGACAGGAAATTGATATACGGCATATATCCGAACTATTCGTCAAAGGACGGGATGAACTACCGGATAGAGAAGCCGTGTTACCGAGGGATGGATGTCTATGCGACAGAGCGGTACATATATGTCAGGCTGAATTCGGCGGAAACGGGTTTCGATGACTACAAGGGGTACCCGTGGTACTATTACGACGAGGTAGAGGTCTATGACTGGGAAGGAAACTTCAAGGAATGTATACAGACGGATATCCCGTTCGGAAGCATGGCTGTTACAGGTGATGACCGGACCCTGTATGTACAGACGATGGACATGGCTACAGCCGAGCCGATGATAGTAAGGTATGATATCGAAAAGGTATTATGAGAATAACGACATTTACACTTGTTCTTCTGACCGTCATCGGCGCATGTTCCTGCCACATGGAGGAAGAGCCATTGATTGCGGAGGAGACCATTCCGTTCAACCGGTATGAACAGGTTCCGTGCAGCAGCCTGGACCGGTTGCTGCCGGACAGGGTAAAAAGAGTCGTGCTGGACGCGGGAGGCAACAAGGACTACATGTTTTCGGAGATAGACAAGATAGTCTGCCTCCATGACCGTTTTTATATACTGGATTGGATACACCGGAAAATAGTGATATACAGCGCGGACGGAGAACCGGTCGGTTGTCTGTCAAGACGGGGACGCGGACCGGGGGAATATCTGCAGATTACAGATTTCGACGTTGACAGGGACGGTTCTCTCTGGGTAGTTGACGGACAGAAAGACATTCTGCTGCATTATTCACCGACAGGGGAATGCATAGGATCCAGGGATTTCCCATATGAGGCAGAATTCATAAAGGTATTGGAAGGAGACCGGTTTCTGTTCTCGCTTGCCCCATGGGATTCATCAGGGTATGGCGGGAAAAGGATAGTGGTGACGGACAGAGAACTGAATGTGGACAGGACAATGCTGGAATACGGTAAATTCACAGACCGGAATTATGCTTTCCCGTCCGCCGGCTTCTCGACAGTGGAGAGTGCCATATATTATCACCGTCCGGTAGATGACTGTGTATATGCCCTGACAGAAGGCGGGGACATGGAAAAGCGATATGTTTTTGACTTCGGACAGAGGAGAGTTCCGGACAAGGCGAGAAAGGATATCGGGAAATACCGGTCGGATTACGACGGCTATACCATGCTGGTGAAATCGGTCGGAGTCGGGGAGGATTACATAATCGGGAGTGTACTTGAAGGGCAGGAGATCAAGGATTTCATGGTAGACCGGACAGAAGGGACAGTGCATATATTGACGGAGTCCGGTTCAGGGATGTATATGGCCGGAATTTCCGGAGGCCATGCAATCTACAGGGAAAGTCATGATGATGCGGACAACCCGGACACTGCGGAAGAGGTTCTTGTACTTGTTGCATTATAGCCTGTTTCTGCTGCTTCCGGGTCTGCGCTTTGAGTATAATTTGGTGAGTGGGGTGGGCATTACTTGTGTAGGGCAGACGTTATGATAAATCTGTTATAGCAATTGCTAAAACAGTGATAATAAAAGTGTTCCGAGTGAGTTATATTTGTAACGGAATACAGCGCAATTGGCTGTTGAGGAAAGGCCATTTTGGGAATAATGATACAGGTACCATAAAGGTATCGGTTATAACTGTTTTATTAACATTTAAATTTATCAGTCATGAAAAGGCTTCTGATTTCAGCGGCTGCTGTGGCAGCTCTCGTGACAGGTCTGGTGCTCGGCCTGCATTCGATGTGTAACCTCGACCCGATCCTCGAAGCCAACGTCGAGGCGTTGACGCGTGGTGAAGGAAGTGAGAGTATAACATGCGAGGCTCCGTGGGATCCGGTATGCACCACTCTCGGGAATCTTGTAATAAGCGGGACAAGGGTCCGGTAATCTGTTCAAAGGGCAAAGTATCGTTCTTTGCCCTTTTAATCAACATTAGAAAGTATGAAGAATACCTTTTTGTTGGCAATAGCGACATATATTCTTGTCAGCTGTAATACATCGCCTGATCTTTCATTGTCTGCCCTCTTCCCGGGAGAGCGGATCCCGGAAAGTTCGGTATTGCCGATAGGTCCGGACGAAATCCAGGAACCGGTCCTTCTGGCAAGTCAGGACAGTATACTGGTCTGTACCAATCAGATGACAAAGCAGGCGGTCAGGATCTACAATCTTGACAGTGGAGCATTCCGGGATTTGATTTATATAGGGCGGGCAGCAAACGAATTGCTCAATGCATCGGCGATCTGGTTCTCTGGCGACACATTGAATGTCTATAGCTCCAATTCGGGAAAAATTCTCCGGATCCAGTCTGGGGAACTGTTCGAGCCTCAGCCGGAGATCCTTAGTATTCCTTTCCCGGCAGGCTGTTCAGGCTTGACGTCACTTGCAGGGAACAGCCGCTATGCGGCAATGAATATGTTGTCGGATACTCCGTCGCAGTTCCTGCTTCTTGACAGAAGAGGTGCAGAGAAGGCCGGATTTGGGAATTATCCGGGTACAGGATCGCGTGGTCATTACCGCGAGGCAAGACTTGTCTGGCAAGGGAAACTTGCCGCAAGTCCGGACGGGTCACATATTGCCTATGCATCCGGTTTCGGGAATGTTTTCCGGTTTTACGATATATCGGATTTTTCAGACATATCGCTTGACCGGGAATACCTGTTTGCCGAACCTGAGTATATATCGGATTCCGACCCTTCCGAGCACCGTTATTCCGTCATATGGGAAAAAACGTGCCGACGGGGGACATTGGCAATGGCCGGGACTGATGACGGCTGCTATATGTTGTGTGATGATGCCAGGACAGTCTCCGATGATGACTGGCGGATGAATTCCGTCTACTGTTTCGACTGGGAGGGGAATCCGTTGCGGAAACTCGATCTCGGCCGCAGGACTCAGTCAATCGCATATAATCACGAACGACACCAGCTGATTGCTCTGACTGTCAACGAACAAGATGAATATGTCTTTGTCGCTTACAATTTATAGGTCTTTACACAGTGAAAGATTGCAAGGACTTTTTCAAGAGGTTCTTGCAGGTATCCATAATCAATAACACAAAAACAATGAAAGTCATGAAAAAACTTGTCATTACAGCGGCGGCCGTAGCAGCTATGGTCTCCGGAGCCGGGGTAGCGGTGCATGTCACCGGCAGCCAGAACGATCCGATCTTCGAGGCCAACGTAGAGGCGTTGGCAAACGGGGAAGGGGGTGTGTCAATTTCTACATGTCTGGGTGTTTTGGGCCCATGTACTCTTCCGAACGGAACGGTAAGTAAGGCTCCTGCTGTTGAAATTCAACTTTAGGTTGTATCGAATGTCCTCATGGTCTGGTGGACAGACTATGGGGATTAATCCATATTTGTATAAAAATGGACAGTACAAGATACATTGTTTTCATTATGTCATTGATGATGCTGACAGGATGCAGGAATTCGTCAGCATGGCTTAATGATGTGCCTGATGCTAAGATTGATTTTGCTTCAGATGTAGAATGGATTGATGTCCCGACGGATTCGATTTCGGATCCTGAAATGATGGTTGCTTTCGGGGAGTATCTGCTGTGGGTGGACAATCAGCTCGCCTCCCCTGTGCGGATATTCGACGGGAGCACAGGGGAAATCTCATCCCCGGTGCAGACGGGACGGGCATCGAATGAGATGCTGGATGTCCAGGAAGTTCTCCGGACGGAAGCAGGATTCGCCTTGAAGGATACCTTTAAAAAGCGGCTGTATTTTTATCAGAAAAATACGGTGTCAGGAACCTGGGAACAGTCGGCGAGTACCGATGTCAGTGAGTTTTGCTGGGTATCAATAGCCGGGGATACGGTTGTCGGACAGCTGATGGACGGGACTGGGAGGTACGGAGTCAAGTCACCGGGGCAGGAAATACAGAGGTTCGAGGACTATTCGCAGTATGGACTTGACAATGCATCCGGTTGGGGATTGTTTATGGGACATTCGGCAGTCAATGCCGTTTCAGGACGTTATGCTGTTTTCAGCTGCTATACCGGAGCCTATGAGATAGTCGATTACAGGGATACGGCTACGGTCTGCTCGAAAGTGCTGGAAATGTCGTCGTTCAATGACCACAAGGGACGTTATCTGTCAATGAGGCCGGATTCAAAGACCGGTTTTATCTCTGTGGCTTCCAATACGAAGTATATCTATGCATTGTATGACGGGAAAGAATTAAGCTATTATATGTCAAACCCGGGTATAGGTCTGAGGGGTCACGATATATGCGTCTTCGATTGGGACGGAAATTACGTCTTCAGACTGCATTCCGCTGACCCTGTCCGGTGCATATCGTGGAATGAGGAGCGACAGTCCTTGTATCTGTGTGTCCTTACGGATTCAGGAGAATACCGTTTCGGAGAAATTCCGTATGCGTGGTTTCAAGATATTGAAATCCATAAAGAACATATATGATATTCAGGACTGATGATTATAGGATATTATTGAAGATTTGACAAAATCACCGGATAATAATCTATTGAAAATGTAATTATGATATAATGAGCACGCCAGTCAGATACATATTTCTGTTGCTTCTGGGGACTGCGCTTCTGATATCATGCGGAGAGAGGGCAGGCATAAGGAAGCAGCTGACAGAATTCAGACAGACCCTGATTGTCATCCCGGATGACATGGAGGTGTGCAATGACGGGACAGTCGGTATGGCAGACATGTCCGGCCTGTCACCGATGAAGATGATAGTCTACTACGATTCGACGGAATGTTCCGCTTGCCGGATAGTGCACCTGCCTGATCTGGAGCCTCTTTATGATATGGCTCGGGAAGACGGCCGTTTCGACGTACTGACCGTATTCTCTCCGAAGCAGGAAGAACTGGAGGAGGTCAGGGTGCAGCTTATGGTCCAGGATGTGCCTTTCCCTGTGTATGTAGACACATTCGGATCATTCGCCAGACAGAACGGCACTATCCCTAAGGAGGCACTGTTCCACAGTTTCATGATAGACGGTGAGGGCCGTCCGGTATTTGTCGGCAATCCCGCTAATAGCGAAAAGGTGCGTGACATACTTCTGAAAGTACTTGATGATAACGGACATTAAAAGTCGGGACATGGGAAAGACATTGACAATTATAACCATATCATTCGGGATCCTTCTGTCCGGAAGTGCGGCTTTGGCGCAGCGGCTGACGCTGGATGAGGCGATCGGGGTGGCGAGACTGCAGTCGGTGGAGGCCCTGGCGGCGCGGTCCGCGTTCGTGTCGAGCTACTGGGCGTGGCGATCGTGGAAAGCGAGCCGCCTGCCGTCGCTGAACCTTTACGGTAACCTCGCGTCGTTCGACCGGTCCCTTCGCCAGCTCCAGAACTACGAGACGGGAGAACTCGTGTACACAGGCAACTACAACATGCAGAACAGCATCGGGCTGGCCGTCCGCCAGAATATCGGCTTCACGGGCGGTACCCTGTCCCTGTATTCGGACCTGACGCGAATAGACGAGTTCGGACAGGTGCGTAGCAACACATGGTACACCCAACCCGTGACCCTGTCCTATAACCAGCCTCTGTTCGCGTACAACGAGTTCAGATGGGCGAAACGGATATCTCCGAAAGAATATGAAAAGGCCCGGCGGGTATATGTGGAGACGATGGAGGAAGTGACGGTCAAGGCCGTCGACAGCTATTTCGCGCTGCTGGTGACAAAGAAGGACCATGAACTGGCCAGGAAGAATTTCGCCAACACTTCCCTGCTTCTCGGAATAGCCGGGGAACGTCTCCGGATAGGCAGCACGACACGGGACGAGTACCTGCAGCTGGAACTCCGGATGCTCAACGACAGCATCTCCGTCAACGAGACTGCCGTCAAGGTGCGTGAGGCACACATGGCCTTGAACTCATTGCTCGGCTATGACGCGCAGGCGGAAGTGGAACCGGTCCTTGAGGAGGAACTGCCGGCAATAGTTATGGACTACGACATGGTTATGGAGAAGGCTCTCAAGAACTCGTCGTTCAGTCTGGGGAACGAGATAGACCTTCTGAACGCGGAGTCGGAGATAGCGCAGGCCAAGGCTGCACGTGGTTACTCTGTGGAGATCAACGCACGTTTCGGACTGTCCAATTCCGCTACGGGTCTGCGGGAGACATACCGGAACCTTGTGGACCAGGAGGTGGTGGGACTGACCTTCAGCATCCCTATCTTCGACTGGGGCATGGGGCGCGGCCGGGTGAAGGAAGCGGAAGCGGCGGCTGATGTCGTGAGGGCACAGGTGGCTCAGGCGGAGAACGACTTCCGGCGGTCGGTCTTCACTGCGGTAGGACAGTTCAACAGCCAGCGGGAGCAGTGCGGGGCTTCCCGACGCGCGAGCCGGATAGCGGAGGAACGCTACGGGCTGATGACGGAGCGCTTCCGGAACGGGACGGCAGATGTCACTGACCTCAACACGGCAAGGACGGAATATGACTCCGCCGCACAGAAATACATCACGGACCTGAAGAACTTCTGGAACTATTACTACACTCTCAGGAAACTGACGCTGTACGACTTCCTGACGGGACAGGACCTGGATGTGCCTGAAGAGGAGATGGCCAGATAACTGCAGCCGTCCTTTCCGGAAATCCGGAAAGTCCTGACAGGGAACCTGCAATATAATACGACTACTGAATTAACCGTATAAAGTGACTATGACAACGAAACGATTCGTATTGCAAATGCTTCTGCCTGTGCTTGCTGTATCCTGCGGGCAGGACAATGGAGCGGACAACGGTGACGGGATGCTGGTGTATTCCCCTCAGGTCAACGAAGTGGAGGTGATCCGTCTTGAGAAAACGGACTTCCAGTGGCAGCTTCTTGCCAACGGGAAACTGACGGCGACGAAGCGGAGCAGGCTTCCGTTCCGGACGGCAGGAGTCATCACGGAGATCAACGTAAGGAACGGACAGCGGGTGTCGGAAGGGAAAGTCCTCGGACGACAGGACAGCAGGGAGCAGGCACTGGCCCTTGAATCCGCGCGTATCTCGTTCGCGAAAGCGGAGCTGGATCTGTATGACAACATCGCAGGACTCGGTTATCCTGCCCGGGATACGTCCGGAGTTCCGGACGGCATCCTTTCCGTTGCCAGGACGCGTTCCGGATACAATTCGGCGGCAAATGCCCTGCGTCAGGCGGAATATGAATACGGAAACACCATACTGCAGGCTCCGTTCACCGGTGTCGTCGCCGATGTCGCCTACCGGCAGTATGACATGACAGGCTCTGACCCGTTCTGCACTCTTGTGGATGACAGTGCTTTCGATGTGGACTTCATGGTACTGGAATCCGAATATCCCAATGTATCTGCGGGTATGGATGTCACAGTGACTCCGTTCGTGTCCGGGAGCCGTCCGGTACCGGGCAGGATAGTCTCTGTCAATCCGGTGGTGGACAAGAACGGTCAGGTCCTTGTGCGTGCCGAAGTAGCCAATGACGGTTCGTTCGTGGACGGGATGAATGTCAGGGTAAAAGTGGAGAGACCGGTTCCGGGGAGACTGGTCGTCCCGAAGTCGGCGGTCGTCATCCGGGACAGGCAGCATGTCCTTTTCCGCTATAAGGAAGGCAAGGCGCTGTGGACGTATGTGAATGTACAGATGGACAATTCCTGGAGCTATGCAGTGGAAGCCGATACGGAGCGTGGGGCGACACTGACGGCGGGGGATACGGTCATAGTATCGGGGAACCTGAACATAGCCGACGGCTCGGATGTCATCCTGAAAAGCGAATGATATGCTGAAGCACCTCATAGACCGCCCGGTAGCCGTCACGATGGTCCTGCTGTCGATAGTGACGCTGGGACTGGTATCGTTGTCCCGTCTGCCGGTATCGCTGATACCGGATGTCGACATCCCGTATGTAACCGTGCAGATCACGGCCGGAGACATGTCGGCCCGCGAACTTGACGAAACGGTCGTCAAGCCTTTGCGGCAGCGTCTGATACAGACGGCGGATCTGGAAGACATCAGGACAGAGTCAAGGGACGGAGATGCCGTCATAGAGTTGGAATTCAGCCACGGGACAGACATCGGCTATGCATATGTAGAGGTGAACGAAAAGATAGACAGGGCAATGTCATCCCTCCCCGAGATAGAGCGTCCGAGGGTAGTGAAGGCAAGTGCTACCGACATCCCTGCATTCTATCTGAACATGACCCTTGCACCTGATGCGCAGGATGACTTTGCCGGCCTCAGCCGCTTTGCCGGAGAGGTAGTGGCGAAACGTATCGAACAGCTTCCTGAAGTCGCGATGGTGGACATTACCGGCGGTGTGGCTCCGGAGATACTGGTAGTACCCGACCTGGAGACTCTGTCCGGTCTCGGTCTTGATGCGGATACCTTCAGGTCGCTTGTGGAGGCGGCTAATGTCAGCCTCGGCAATCTGACGATCCGGGACGGAGAATACCGCTACAATGTCCGGTTCCGCTCCTTCGCCTCATCGGCGGAGGATGTGGCGGATGTCCGGTTCAAGGTGGGAGACAGGATACTTCAGATCCGTGATGTGGCCGAGGTCACCGAACGTCCTGCTCCGGTGACGGGAGGTGCCCTTTCGAACGGCAGCCGTGCCATAGTCATGGCTGTCATCAAGCAGGGCGGAGCCAGGATGTCGGATCTGCGGTCTGCGATTGAGGAGCAGATGTCGTATTTCGAATGGGACTATCCCCAGGTGGATTTCACGCTGACCAGGGACCAGACCGAGCTTTTAGAATATTCCATCAACAATCTCTTCCAGAACATCGTGGTTGCAGTCCTGCTGACCTGTCTGATCATCTTCCTGTTCATGAAGGACTTCCGGTCACCGGCCCTGGTGGCTCTGACCATTCCCGCGGCCCTTGTCTTCTCGATGCTCGTTTTCGGGCTGGTCGGTCTGACGATCAACATCATCTCCCTTTCCGGACTCATTCTGGGCGTGGGAATGATGGTGGACAACTCCATCGTACTCATCGACAACATCACCGCCCGCTGGAACAGGGGAGATAACCTCAGGACGGCAGTGCTGTCCGGCACTAAGGAAGTCATCGCTCCTATGCTGAGTTCCGTGCTGACCACGTGTGCGGTGTTCATCCCCCTGATCTTCATGAGCGGAATAGCCGGGGCGCTGTTCTATGACCAGGCGATGGCCGTAACGATTGTACTGCTCACCGCCTACGTAGTGACGATAACAGTAATACCTGTATATTACTATCTGTGGTACAAGGGGTTCACGACGTTCCGTCCGAGCCGTCTGCTCGGGCGCATCGCATTCCCGGGAGCCATGCGTGCATATGGGGGAGCAGTGTTATGGGGTTTGCGGAACAGGTGGACAGCGTGGGTGATACTGGTTTCATCCGTGGCGGTGGCCGTGCTGTGCATGATTTGGATACCGAAAGAGAAACTTCCTCCGATGACCTATACCGATGCGATAGCCGTCATCGACTGGAACGAGAACATTACTTACGATGAAAATCTGTCAAGGATGAAGGCTCTGTATGCAGCGGTGGAGCCCGGTACAGAGCAGATTACCTCTCTGGTGGGGACACAGCGGTTCATCCTTACGCATACGGATGACCAGTCGGTGTCGGAGGCATCCATGTATTTCAAATGCCGAGATGACAAGGCGCTCTCGGATACAAAGCATATCATCGGCGACTGGATCGCCTCACGCTATCCGGATGCCCTTCTGTCGTTCGAGGTGTCCGGGAACATTTTCGATGCCGTGTTTGCGGAACGGGAGGCCGGTCTTGTGGCCAGACTGAGACCTGTATCTTCGCCGGAGCTCGGTCTGGAGGATCTTCGCAAAGTGCTCTCGGAAATACGGATGTCCGTTCCGGGAGTAAGGATAGATGACGTACCTGTCAAGGAGGATGTGGTTTATGTGGCGGATCCGGAGAAGATGGCCCTGTACGGGGTCAGTTATCCGTCCCTGCTTGATGCGTTCGCTGTCGCCCTGGATGGAGACAAGGTGTTCAGCATCCTTAGGGGCAATGTCTCCGTTCCGGTAGTAGTGGGGTCCGGCGGACCTGACATGTCGGAGATGACGGAACTGACTGTCAGAAGCGGGAACGGTACCGAAGTGCGGGTGTCCGACCTGATGCGGCAGACATACGGACAGGATCTGAAGACGCTTGTGTCAGGAGCTGAAGGGGACTACTATCCTGTGGAATTGGATGTCCCTTCCCGTGATGCGGGGAAAGTCATGTCTGCGGTCAGCAGAGCGGTGGCCGGGAACGGGGATTTCGAGGTGTCGTATGACGGTTCGTACTTCTCCGACATACGGATGACAGAGGAGATGCTTCTGATACTGGCAGTTGCCATACTGCTGCTGTTCCTTATCCTTGCCTCCCAGTTCGAATCGCTTGTCCAGCCTCTGATCATCCTGTCGGAGATACTGGTCGACATAGCGGCATCGCTTGCGGTGATGTGGATTGCAGGCGTTTCCGTCAACCTGATGTCACTGATAGGTCTTGTGGTGATCTGCGGGATAGTGATAAACGACTCCATACTCAAGATAGACACGATCAACCGGCTCCGCAGGGACGGGATGGGGATTGACGAGGCAATCATTGAAGCGGGACACCGGAGGGTCAAGGCCATTCTCATGACATCGCTGACCACGATCCTGTCAGTGGTTCCGTTCCTTTCCCGGGGGAACATGGGCGATGACCTCCAGTATCCGATGTCGGTAGTCATCATAGTGGGGATGACGGTCGGGACACTCATCAGCCTCTATCTGATACCGGTCCTTTATTCATCGATATATAACCGGAAGAGTCGGTAATGGGAAGAAACCGGGGCATATCGTCATTTTCCATACTGCTGCTGACAGCGGTAATGGTAGTCGTCGGGCTTGCCGCGGCAGGCTCCCTGAAAATCCAGTATTCCCCTACGCTACCGGAAAGGAGCATAACGGTCTCGTTCAGCTATCCGGAAGCTTCGGCATATGCCGTTGAGGCGGAGGTCACTTCAAGGATAGAAGGGGCGCTGTCCAATGTCATCTCCCGACGTTCCGTTTCATCCCAGTCCAGGGAAGGTGGCGGAAGCGTTACACTCGAATTCGGAAAGGATGCGGACATGGCGGCCGTCCGGTTCGAGGTCGCTTCCATAATACGCAATCTCTATCCGTCTTTTCCTGACGGGGTCTCATATCCGGAGCTGTCTCTGGATGTGTCCGGAGAGAGGTCGGGAACGGCGATATCCTATGATATCAGAAGTTCGCTGCCCACCGGTGAAATAGCCACTTTCGTAGAGGACAGGATGATGCACCGGCTGTCAGCAATAGACGGTGTGGAGTGGGTGAACCTGTCGGGAGTGACGCCATATGAATGGGTGATCGAGTTCGATCCTGAGATGTCAGGACTGTACGGTATCACCGCCGATGACATAGCCGCGGCCTTCCGTACCTGCTTTTCCGGGAATATCCTTGGAGTCATGGAACAGGAAGGTCTCACCTTCCCGATACGTCTGAAGACTCTTCATGGGGAAGATTTCGGAGATATTCCTGTCAGGATGAGCGGAGGCAGGATGATATATGTCAGAGACATCGCGCAGTGTTCCTACATGGAATCGGAGCCGGAGTATTATTTCAGGCTGAACGGTCTCAACACTGTCAATCTTTCCATAGGCATCTCCCGGGACGCGAACCTGTTGTCCGTTACCGGGAAAGTGAAGGACTGCATGGCGGAGCTGCAGACAATCTGTCCTGCCGGGCTGACCGCATCACTGGGTTATGACTCATCGGAGTATATTTCCGGAGAACTGGACAAGATATATTTCAGGACACTGCTCTGTCTGGCGCTGTTGCTCGGCTTTGTTTTCGCGGCGTGCAGGTCCTGGAGATATATGGCTGTCATAGCCGTCACAATTGCCGTCAATATCCTTGTTTCGGCTGCGGTATACTGGTTTGTCGGGCTGAGGATACACATCTATACCCTTGCGGGCATTACGGTCTCTCTCGGGATTATCATCGATTCTGCCATCATCATGACCGACCATTATGTCAGGTACCGTAACAGAGGAGCATTTACAGCCCTGCTGTGCGCCATCCTCACTACGGTTGCCGCGCTGACGGTCATCCTGCTTCTGCCCGAAAAGGAAAGGTCGGGTCTGACTGACTTTGCCTATGTGACAGCAATCAATCTGACAGTGTCGCTGATTGTGGCATACCTATTCGTCCCGGCCCTGCTTGACTATGTCCGTCCTGATCTGCATGCGGGAAAGTTCTCCTTCAGGCGGCTCAGGAGGGTTGCAAGATGGAACAGCCGTTATGAAAGATATATAGTATGGGGAATCAGACACAGGTGGATATACATTGTCATTCTCATATTGTCATTCGGCATTCCTACGGTGTTGTTGCCGGAAAAGGTCGGAAATGAGGACGAGGAGTCGCAGAAATGGTACGAAAGGCTGTATAATTCCGTTATAGGATGGCGTCCGTATGCCGACAACCGGGATGTCGTGGACAAGGTTCTCGGAACGTCATTCGCCATGTTCCATGAAGCTATGGACCGTTCCGACTTTTACAGGGAACCATCCCGGCAGGTGCTGTCCATCCGTGCCGGAATGCCGGAAGGCTGTTCCGTAGCGCAGCTGAACGAGGTCATGAAAAGCATGGAGAACTACATCTCGCAGTTCGGCCGGTGGATAGATTATTTCACCACGCAGATATATTCCCATGACAATGCTTCCATTTCCGTCTGGTTCAAGCCGGAATATGAGAATTCGGACATCCCTGCCCGTCTCAAGGCTGATGTCACGGCAATGGCAATCAATCTCGGAGGAGCCAACTGGAGCGTCTTCGGCATTACAGACAGTTATTTCAACAACAATGTCGTGTCTGACTACAAGTCAAACAGGATAACCCTTACGGGATACAATTATAACGACCTTCTCGGATATGCGGATATTCTGCTGGAGCATCTCGGAGGCAACCGCAGGGTGAGTTCTCCGGAAATATGGGGCGCCGGCTTCAATTCGAGGCCTGTGACAGAATACCATATCGGATATGATTTCAAGGCGCTTGCCGCTCTGGGTGTCACTCCATATTCCTATTATTCCGCCCTGTCCATGCCTCTTTATGACCAACCGATAGGAAACATCCTTCAGGACGGGAAATATGCCGGTGTCCGTCTTGTCTCGTCCGCCAGGGACGATTTCGACCTATGGCATATCCGGCACAGCCCGATTCCGGTGGACTCCACTTCTGTGAAACTGTCGCAGATAGGCGACATTTCAGCACGGATGTCAGGACTGACAATCTCACGCCACAACCAATCCTATGAGGTGAATGTCGTGTATGATTTCATCGGAAGCTACGAGCTTGGGAAACGGGTCACTGATGCCGCTCTCGAATTCATGAATGATGAAGTACTCCCTCTCGGATACAAGGCATATGCTCCCGGATACGGATGGTTCAATGAACACAGGGACACATATGCAGGACTGATAGCGCTGGTCATACTTCTGATCTTTGTCATCTGCTCCGTCTTTTTCGAGTCATTGAGGCTTCCGTTCCCGGTCATCCTGATGATCCCGGTCTCGTTTATCGGGCTCTTCCTGGCTTTCGGCCTGTCGGACATGACATTCGACCAGGGCGGTTTCGCGGCATTCGTGATGCTTGCCGGAGTATCGGTCAATGCGGGGATCTACCTCATATATGAGTTCCTTGGCCGTTCGAAAACCCCGGCCGTCCATAAGACGGATCCGGTTACGGAGCAGGAGTACAGACCGGACTGTCCGGGACAGGAGCGTGTATCTTCTATCCAGGCAAGAGCCGCTTCAAAGCCACAGCACAGGCAACTGTCATCGGTAAGGGGATATGTGAGGGCGTTCAATGTGAAGATAGTCCCGATAATGCTGACTATCATCTCCACTGTGCTCGGTCTGCTTCCTTTCCTGTCCGACGGTCCGGACGAAGTATTCTGGTTCGATTTCGCTGCCGGAACTGTCAGCGGACTCGTATTTTCCATTATTGCCCTTGTGCTGTATCTTCCTGTCTTCTGTATCAGGAAGAAGAATGTGCATTACGGTAGAATGAGCCATGATTGAGCTTTTACCATATGTCATGATATCCATTGCAGCCTGGATCTCCTTTTCGTTCCTCGGCGGGACCTGTCCTTCCCGTGCAGTTCTGCTGTGTCTGTGCCTGTGGGGAGGGTATGAGGCTGTCATAGGACTGATGCAGTTGTCAGGCTTTGCCGTGTCAGGACATCCCGGGTTCGCCATGACAGGAAGTTTTGACAATCCCGGGCCGCACGGCGGGTTCCTTTCGATGTGTCTGGCGGCAGGGTTCGCTTACATCGTATCCCGATACAGGTCTCTGTTCAAGGGCAGTCTGGCCGATATGGCCTGCGATATCGTCGTCACAGCTTCCTCTCTGCTGTGTCTGGCTGTCCTGCCTGCTACCATGAGCAGGGCCGGATGGATGGGACTGCTTGCGGCAATTATCCTTTATTTTACCTTTGGCGGGCAGCTCCGGCACCGGGTTGCGACGCATGTCAAGTCTTCTGTCCTTATCCTGGTGGCATCTGTTGCCCTTCTGGCTGTGATATTCTTCATTAAAAAGGATTCAGCCGTCGGCCGGCTGCACATATGGAGGATAGAATGCAGGGCAATGGCGGACAACTGGCCTGCAGGAGCCGGTGCAGGAAAAGCTCTCGGGGAATACGGACAGGCACAGGCGGAATTCTTTATGGAAAAGGAAAGACCCGCGGCGGTCGTGCGTATTGCCGGGTGTCCCGAGTATGCCTTCAATGAATATCTCTGTGCCGGGATAGAATACGGCATTGCAGGACTTGCGGCTGCTATCCTGTTACCCGTATGCGCGTGCCGGAATCTTGTGAGGCGGCATGAGCCTGTCGGTTATGCTCTTGTTTCACTGTCGGTATTCGCCTTCTTCTCATATCCGCTTGACCTGTGGCAGTTTCGGGTATGTCTTGCAGCTATGCTCGGAGCAGGATTCAGTCTCCGGAATGCTCCTGCCGGGTTGCCCGGACGTTTCGCCTTGCCTGTTGTTGCCGCTGTCCTGGTTTCCGTCATTGCGGCAGGGTACCTGACATATACGTATCTGCGCAGGGAGAAAATACTGGAGCATGAGATGACGGCTGCCGGACAACTTACTGCAATGGGATTGTACGATGATGCCGTCGGATGTCTGGAGCCCCTGCGCAAAGATCTCGGGGACAATTACCGGTATCTCTATGCGCTCGGATATGCCCTCCATAAGGCCGGAAGATACAGTGACAGCAATGCGGTGCTTGAGGCAGGTGCCGGGATATCCTCCGACCCGATGTTCCATAATATAATAGGGAAAAACCATGAAGCCCTGCAGGAATACGACATGGCCGAAGAAGAATTCATGACTGCACATTATATGGTCCCGTCACGGCTCTATCCTCTCTGCCTGCTGATGGACATGTACATCGGACTCGGCATGCACGGAGAAGCTGTCCGTGTCGGCAGGACGATATCAGGGATGCCTGTAAACCCGCGCAACCGCAACATGGTCAGATTGAGGGATGAGACCGAAGAAAAACTTGACAGTCTGTCGACGTATTATGAAAGAGGTGATGTACCGGATCTTTAGGGCCGTGCTTGTTGCCGTGCCTGTACTGATGGCCGTGGCCGTCGCAATACCTGTACTGGTCTGCGACCAGTTCAGGATAGGAGGCCGTTCAATGGATCCTGTCCTGATTGCCGGAGACCATATATTCGTCAACAAACTGCTGTTCGGGGCACGTATATACACTGACTATGATTTCTCGAAACCGGATGTCCGGTCTTTCAGGATGCCCGGCCTCAGGAGAATACGTCCCGGTGATATCATCGTGTTCAACAGTACTGATGCCCGTGGTGATGATACTGTCAGCTTCAGGATCAACTACGTTTATGCCAAACGCTGTATCGGAACTCCGGGGGATACCGTATGGATAGAGGACGGATACTATCGCAACAGCAGCGTTTCCGGCATTGTCGGAACACCGGTGCATCAGAAAGAACTGTCCGGGACTCCGGACAGTGTACTCAGAGAACGTGGAGTCTTTCTGGATGCAGGGAAGTTTGCCGGTTGGCCAGGCTGGACACTGAAAAAGTTCGGGCCTCTGTACCTGCCGCGGAAAGGGGATGTCATTACTCTTGACTCCAGGACAGCCATGCTCTATGGAAAACTGATACAGTATGAGACCGGGTACTGGCCCGAAGCGGGGAACGGAAAGGTAACGCTCGGCGGCAGACCGGTAAAGGAGTATATCTTCCGTTCCGGATATTATTTCATGGGTGGCGACAATGTGGCGGACTCCAAGGACAGCAGGTATATCGGGCCTGTCCCGGAGGAATATATAGTCGGCATCGCCACTCATATCATCTTCTCCGAGGACTATGACGGCTCGCCCCGAAAGGACAGACTTTGGAAACGCATTTAATATTCTATATTCCAGCTCCGCAGGGACATCCTCGAATATCTGGAAGAATAGCGGATATCTCTGATTTTAAGCACCTGAAGGCAATAAAGCCAAAGGGATGTCCCCGGCTCATTTGATAATCCAGCGGTCGATGTTGCGGGTTTCGGAACTGAAGTTGACACCGATCTTGTAGACCTTCCGTCTGTCCTTGGCGAACGGAAGGTCATACTGTCTTTCCTCTATCTGCTCAATGGCCTGCTCCGCGCTGCCGTCCAGTTTGAACTCCATCACATACACATAGTCCGAAGTCTGCACCACCATATCTATCCTGCCGCGGGAGGTATGGTATTCCACCTGTGTGTACAGCCCCGCGAGCCTGAACACGATGAACAGCACGTTCTGGTAGTGCAGCTCGATATCCTTTGCCATCTCGTAAGGGCAGTCCGCAAGGAAACTCTGCAGCCGCTCCATGAAACCGTCCAAATTGCCGGCCTTCACGTCCTGGATGAATTCCCATACCGCGAAACCGCTCTCGCTCTCCTCCACCGGAGTGTAGAACGGGACAAGGAAGTCCATGAAGCCCTCCTCCACCTCCCTGTTCGGGAAACCGAGCTCGTAGATACGCGGCTCCGGGATAAATCCCTTGATGGTGAGATAGCCGCTCTGGTAGATGACTCCGACGGGATTCCTGGAAGCCGAGTCGATGCTGTCCAGGACCTTTGCGGTCGTCTTTTCATGGGCCAGTTTGTAGAGGGAGTATTTGTGGCTTTTCAACAGTTCCACGAGGTAGGTCGGCGTCCCCGTCTCGAACCAGTAGCTGCCGTACCGGCCTTTCATGAAAGTGTTGAGCAGGCTGAAGGGATTGTATATCCCCGTGCTGCCGGGGTAGAAATGATAGCCGTCATAATTCTCCTTCAGTTTGGCGCATGCCTCCTCATAAGTCTGTCCGTTATTCTCTGCCAGTGCCCTTATGTCCTCGTCGAAGTTGTCGAGCAGTTCCTTCTCGCTGATGCCGCAGATGGACGTGTAGTTCTCGTCCATTGAGATGTCAAAGAGATTGTTGAGGTCACTGAATACGCTGACCTTCCCGAACTTGGTGACTCCGGTGAGGAGGGCGAAACGGATATATCCGTCCATGGACTTGAGAACACCGTAGAAAGGTTTCAATATGCTCCTGTATTCATTCTGCAGAGTCTCGTCGGTGATAGCCTGCAGCAGCGGCTTGTCATACTCGTCGACCAGTATCACGGTCCGTTCACCCGTTTTCAGAGCCGCTCTCTTGACTATACCGGCAAACCTCATGGCAAGGGAGACTTCAGCCGGGTCGCTGCCATATATCTTTTCCCACTCAGTCAGATTCCTGTTTAATAGGTCTTCGAGACTTTCCGGCCTGTCATATTTGCCGATGTTCAGGTCAATATGGAGGATAGGATGCTGCTTCCATTCCTTTTCGAGTTCCGAGACGGCCAGTCCGTCGAACAGCTCTTTCTTTCCCAGGAAATACGCTTCAAGAGTGCTGACCAACAGACTTTTCCCGAACCGGCGCGGGCGGCTCAGGAAATAATACCTGCCAGTGGTGACAAGTCTGTATATCAGAGCTGTCTTGTCCACATAGAAGAACCCGTCCTTGCGCAGGCTCTCGAAATTCTGTATTCCTACCGGATAAAGCTTTCCCATAAATGACGTTTTAACAAAAACATATCGGCCCGTTATGGCAAAAATAGCAATAAAATATTAAATTTGTCTAAAATCAATTCCGATATGAGACAGTCTTTTATACACTCAATGGCCATTGCCGTCATTTCCCTGTCCGCATGTTCAGGCCAGCCTGCCGTAATATTCCAGATATCCGATCCGCAAATGGGCTTCAAGGCCGGAAACATGAATATGGAATACGAGTCCGACATGCTTTCAGAGGCGGTGACCGGAATAAACAATGTCCGTCCGGATGCCGTCGTATTTACGGGAGACCTCGTACACAACCCCGCAGATACGGCACAATGGAAGGAATTCTCGGAAATTGTCTCCGGTATCGACAAAGACATACCCGTATTCTTCATTCCCGGGAATCATGATGCCGTGACAGGTGAGGGGACTGCGGACATGGCTCCATACTTGAAGCACATTGGGGCTGACAGGTTCAGCCGGAAAATCAATGGAGTGCACCTGACAGGCATCAATTCCGACCTTATAAAATACACGGCCGGAAGTGCGGCGGAACAGGAACAGAAGGCATGGACAGACAGCGCCCTGACGGGAAATTCCGGCAAAAAGATGTCGATAGTGTTCTCCCACCATCCGTTCTTCCTGAAAAGTCCGGACGAACCGGAAGAATATTTCAATATCCGGCCCGATGTGCGGCACGGCTATCTGGAAATGTTCAGGAATGCCGGTGTGGACGGAGTATTCTGCGGACACCTTCATGACAATTCCGTCTCGGAATGGGACGGCATCCCGATGGTGACGACAAGTGCGGTCGGGCTGCCCCTCGGGGAAGCGGCTTCAGGAATCCGGATCATAGTATGCAGCCGGGAAGGCCTGTATCACAGATATTTCCCTGTCGGAGAAATCCCGGCAGACAGACAGGCTGCCATCCGGTCAGTGACCGCTCATCCGGACACTCCGGGAGCAGCCGGATACCAGCGGTGAGAACAACAGTAAGGATACGGCCGCAACGTATCGCCGCTGGACGGTATATTAACAGACTTCCGGAAACCGGAACAATGAAAATAAAAGCTGTTCGAAAACCAGACAAATGCACAACAGGATATCCAAGGCAATTCTGACATTCACGGCTGCCTGCATGACTCTTATTCATGCAGGAGCGGCTCTACAGGCCAATGATATGGAACATATGCTCTTCGACCCCGTTCCTGCGGACAGACTGCCCTCCGTTGAAGTACGGAAACTGTATCAGGACGAGGAAGGATTCATATGGATACCTACATATGACGGGATTGCAAGATACGACGGGTATGACACTGTCATTTACCGCATTTCATCCGATGGAGACGGGCATTCCGTCAGTAACCGCATGAATACCCTCTGCGAATATGAGGACAGTGTCCTGCTTGTCGGCTCCGAACTCGGACTGCTGACCCTCGACAAAAAGACAGGAAAGCTCAGCAAGCCGTCTACCGGGCCGACAGACGAATGCAATATCTCTTCCATCGTGATTTCAAAGGATTACGGCATATTCATCGGAGCGGACAAAGGACTGTTCGTAATGAAACCGGAGACCGGAAGATCCGTACGGATCGATCTCAGGGACTATGAGGGCAAGCCGGTAGAAGCTATAACTTCCCTGTGCATCTGGCAGGAAGAATTCCTCTGGATATGCTCTTTCCAATGCGGACTCATCAGATATAACATAAAAGACGGTTCATACAGACTGTATCCGGAAGGCTATATCCTGACCAAGGCACATGTGGCGAAAACGGCTCCGGACGGCAACTTATGGGTAGGGACATGGGGGGAAGGACTGGCGAAGGTCCTCAATCCGGCTTCCGATGAGGCAGCGGAATACTATGTCTGGCGTAACGATCCGAAGGTTCCGACGTCCATCCTTGACAATATAATATATGACATGGATGTCACCGACCCTTCAGGAATGGTGTGGGTAGGAAGCAGGAAAGGTCTGAGCGTACTGACAGACCAGACGGAATATTACTCGTTCCGTAACTGGATGCCTTCCGACAAGCCGGGAAGTCTTCCGTTCAACGAAGTCAATTCCCTTATGCGGGGAAGGGACGGTATTCTCTATGCCGGACTGCTCGGCGGCGGCGTAACAAGGATAATGACAGAAAGCCTGCAATACGGGAAAGACCCTCTCACGGACATAAGGCAGCATTACAGCACGGGGTCAGTCCGCAGCATCTGCCGTGCAGGCGACGGAGCGCTGTGGTTAGGCATCCTCGACTACGGACTGGTATATTACGATATGAAAGAAGGATGGCATGTCCATTACAGCAGGCACCCGGATCTCGGAATTCTGCCATATACATCCACGATAAGCTCCATTGTCAGGAGATCTGACGGCACACTGTGTTTCGGATCATGGAATAACGGGATATGGACATATGACTGTGAAACCGGTTCAGTACGCATTACCGACAGGTTCAACCGGGACAATTTCTATGACGACTGTGTACAGACAATGGAGGAAGACCCTGAAGGGAATCTGTGGATCGGCACAAGACGGGGAGTATTCATCGAGGACTGTTCCGGAGGATTCCACACTTTGGGAGA
Organism: uncultured Bacteroidales bacterium; assembly: GCA_944322585.1. Taxonomy (GTDB): domain Bacteria; phylum Bacteroidota; class Bacteroidia; order Bacteroidales; family UBA932; genus Cryptobacteroides. The sequence continues at coordinate 154,070 of CALUPB010000002.1, forward strand.
ATGGACAGGCGCGGCTACCCCGGTAGACAGCATTGCCGTATTCGACATAAGCTGCTCCGTCACGGGGGACATCTGGATTGCCACCAACGGAGCCGGGATATTCATGGTATCGGGACATGAAATAACCGGAGTGCCGTATGATACGGGAATTGCCTCCATGCCTGTCAACTCGATATTCGCCGCTCCTGACGGCAGCGTATGGGCAGGGAGTGTCGGGAAAGGGCTTTTGGTCAAACCTGCCGGAGAAGATGTGTTCAGGAACCTGTCAGGATTCCCCTGTCTGTCGGAAGGGACGGTGCACAGCATAATCTGCGACAAGGATTCAAGGATATGGACAAACATGGACAACTCGGTCTTTTCCTTTTTCCCTGACAGCACGGGAAATCCGGCACAGCTGAAAGTATGCATATTGGACACTGAAACCGGGCACTTTGCATTCAACCGCAATTCAGCTGCAGTCCTTGACAGCGGGAAAGTGGTATTCGGATGTTCGGAAGGGTTGAGAATATTCCGGACCGGCAGTGTCCCCGGAGAACAGGAATTCACTCCTGTCCCTGTCATTTCGGATTTCAGGGTAAACGGCCGGTCCCTGCGTTCTCTCCCTGAAAGGGAAAGGGCAAGAATAACGGAACAGGACATCAACTATGCGGACGGCATCAGGCTGTCCCACAGGCAGAACAGTTTCACCGTCGATTTCGCGCTGCCGGCAGACCCCGCCGGATCAGGCAGGCTGTTCCGCTATAGACTCGAAGGATATGACCCCGGTTTCATGACAGCGGATTCCCGCTACCGCCATGTCTCATACAAAGGCCTTCCTCCGGGAAAGTACATTTTCAGGCTCTCGGCCATCACTGCTTCAGGAAGGCCCGGAGGCGGGGAGAAAATATTGCCGATCAGGATATTGCAGTCTCCGTGGCTGTCCTGGTGGGCCTGGATATTATATTTTGCGGCCGTCGCCGCCATGGCTACGGCTGCAGGCATATTCGTCCGCAACCGGAAGATGACCGAAGAGATACAGTCCGCCAAAGAGGAGACGGAACGGATCCGGAAACTGCTGCGCGACACGATTGAATCCGGCTCGGGGAATGACAGCATGGTACTGAAAATCAAAAAATTGGATCATACACCTGAAGACGAGGCTTTCATGGCAAGGATCATGAAGATAGTCAACGAGCACCTCAGTGACGGAAATTTCTCACTGGCGGACTTTTCCGGACAGTACGGGGCATCGAGGACTGTGCTTGCAGAGAAACTGAAAGAACTCACAGGCCTGACCCCATCCGCCTTCATTACGGACGTGAGGCTGCGGGCGGCAAAAAAACTGCTGGAAGAACAGCCGGATATCCGCATAGCGGATCTGGCGTATTCTTCCGGTTTCAATGATTCCAAATATTTCAGCACCTGTTTCCGCAAAAAATTCGGAATATCCCCGACCGATTTCGTAAGACAGCGCCGGGGATAATCCGAAGTTTCATTCAGCAATACAGTGATAACTGTCAATTGCAGTTCCAGACGGTAATCTCGACTTCAGAGACATTGACGTCGGCATCCTGTATGGTCTCGCCCGTATTGCTTACACGGGAAGTCGGTGTACATTTCAGATAACGGTACGATGTCATGCCTCCGTCGAATTCTATCCTTCCGGATGTGACCATCGCCCCGGCATCCACTGTAGGGGCTGTCCTGTCAGACGTGACGGTCGTGACATGCACCCACGAACTGTTGCCGCCTTTATTATAGTCATTCGCGTCATTGCTTCCGTAGATGTCGAGAGTCAGTATCTTCTGTCCCCCTGCCCCTCCGAACTTGTTCCACCATGTTACCGTCACCCCTTCGCGCTGCGCCCCGAGATCTATATACCAGCAAGGGGCTGAGTCCCATGACACATCCGGGCACCAGTACATGTCGGCATGTCCGTTGTCGGCATCTTTGATACCGTCATAGAGATAACTGTCCGCACATCCTGCGAGGGACGATGACGCCCAGAAATTATTATACGTAGAAGCGCCTCCTATAGGAAGAGGCTCCGATACCCACGGATCGGCCGACATGTCGATATTGTCCGTCAGGTTCTGCACCGCATCCCACGGGGAATAGGCAAGCGCCAGGGAGACACCGCCTTTCCTGAAGACATCCGCGGCCTCTGCGGAAAGGCTTGCAGTCTGCCCGGCGACTATGCCGCCGTCCAAAGAGGCCTCATAGTCTGCCGTCCCGCCTGCCGAATATACCCTGAAAGATACCGGGACAACGGAAAGGGAAACATCCGAAGGCAGGAGGACATCCTTTACGGAATATGTCGATCCGGACGCGGTCATGGCCAGAGTGCGGGTCGCGGCCCCCCCTGAAGAGAACCCGAAGGCCCCTTCAAAACTTACCATATCATACAGCCCGCCCACAGTCACTTCTATCCTGCTGACTTCTTCAGGGACATTGCTGATGCTGATATCGAGGCCTCCCACAAGCCTTCTTACCTCCGAAAGCGCCACTGGGCCTGAGACGTCGCTCTGTACCGCAGCCGACCCCAAGACCATGTCGGGGATGGCGTCAGACATGTCCAGAACAGTGACATTGCCGGTCCTCACAGCATCTTCGGAAGCCTCGAACGATATGTTCCGGGAATCTTCCGCCATAAACACTACCATATCGTATGCGGCCTTGTCCATAATCACCGGCTTCAAAGCGTTGAAAGAAGAAGCTCCATGATACGCAAGGCATTCACCGGACATGCCGTTGAAAAGATAAAAATACACATCATAGGAATCCACCCCTTCGAGACCGTCCGTCCCGGAAGGCCATGCAGGCACTATCTCCCACATCCCGCTGCCCGGGAGAGACCCGGATTCCCGGCCCGGATCGCATCCGGCCAATGCTGCACAGAAAACTGAAAATACAGCCGCTTCAAAAAAGAATACATTTTTCATGGCCGTCAATCTTTAGAAAGTTCTGTCAATACGCTGTGCCACTCGAGTCCTGCACCGGAGGACTTCACCGCAGCGGCCCCTGCCGCTGCTGCCCCCGTGACATTGACCGCGAGTTCATACTGTCCATTGGCCGCTATCCTGCCTTCCGGAGAAGAATTCCAGTTCCTGCCGTCTATCCCATAGGTCAGGGCAAGGGTCTGGACGGATCCGTCCGTCGGCATCACGACAGCCTTTCCGGCATATTTCCCGTCGCTCCCCCTTGCGAGGACAAGAGTCTTGGAGGCAAAACTTTCTCCGTCCTTCACTCCGGCCCCGGTAAGGTCAACAGCATTATACATGTTGCCTACAGTCAGGGTTATCGACTCTGCATCAAGGGATTCAAGTCCGGACACGGTCACCGACAGACCGGCCACCGCACGTACAAGAGTCAAGGATGCCTCTACATCGGAAGTGCCCGCGGCAACTCCCTGCACAGTCCCGACCATAAGGTCAGGAATATCTGCGGACATGTCCTTCACTGCAATCCTGGCAGAAAGGACACCGGCCCCGTCAGAAAATCCTGTAAAGTCGAGATTGGATTCGTCCGATGCGGCCACCGCATAAATGTCGTAACTCCCCGGATCCACATAGAAAGGTTCGATGGCGGCAGCCCCGGCCACAGCCTGCTGCCCCCTGACTGTTCCGGAGGAGGAAAGCAATACCCTGTGAGGGTATTCCGCCTCCGCGGCATCACCGGCCCGGGTATGGAGAGTCAGGGCTGCCTGCTCTCCTCCGCGCTCCTGCAGGAAGGTCTGTCCGAGCTCCCCTGCACATCCTGACAGCATCATGGCCGTAACACCGGACACTGTCAGGCAAAACATTGACTTTTTCATAAAGGTTATCATTCGCATGTTTATAATTGTACTCAACTTTCGCAAAGCGAAAAGGTTATTATTGGATGGTTACACTTCTTACATATCCGTTGATTTCCAGATACGGGCCGTCAGTGTCCGTTACAGGCTGCCCGTTTACCGTAAACCCGTCCACCGTCAGGCCGTCGATTGTCTGCGTACTGTTCAACCCCCTGATCCAGCTTTTAGTAGCCCGTGTCCCGGTATAGGAGATGTTCCTGAATGTTATGTCCTTAGCCCACTGCCCGTACAGGCTGTCGAATGCCCAGGCATTGGCAAAATGCACGCATATCACTTTCCCTCCGTTTATGTCCTCTACAATGATATTCTCGAAAGTTATGTCGGAGAAAGTGCCGTTGTCGGCAATCATCACAGCCATTGTCCCGGGATAGACAGAGTCGTCCTGCCTGTTCTCAAGCACTATGTTGTCGTGAAACCGGATGTCCGAGAACGGTATTCCCCTGGATTCAGGCCCCACAACCATATTATGGGCCTTGTCCGCCCAGAAGACGCAGTTGCGCACCTCTATATTATAGACATCGAACTGCGTAAGGGCTATCACGGTCCAGATATTTCCATCGGTGTACGAGCCGTCGGGGGCTGTATGGGAAGCCACATATTCCGGCGTGGCATTGAAGGCCTTTATGGTGACATTGTCATCATAGTTCCGCTGGAATGTGTTTTCCACGAGGACATTCCGGCAGCATATGAAGTCCATCCCGTCGGAATTCATTATCCAGCCTATCTCCTTTATGTTGTCTATATGGACTCCCGTACTCCCGGTAATCTTGATGGTCCAGTTGGGGGTGTCCCTCAGCATTATCCCCTCTATCTTCAGGTTGTCGCAATTGAGGAATTCCATCTGCGGGAGACGCCCGTCACCGTGGTTTTCCTCAGAGGCGCAGAGAATGCCCCTGCCGGCAATGGTAAGGTTGTCCGCATTCTCCGCCCTGACCCTGGCGAGGACGACAGCCCCTTCATCTATATAGACTGTCTGGTTGCTTCCGGGGGAAATCAGCCCCACATCGTGCACTCCCGGACCAAAGTACATCACATCCTGCCCTGACGGTTTCTCCATGTCCGGCAAATCAGGCAGGACGAACAGGTTCCTCATCCTGTCCCCGTCGAACTCCACCGACACCTTCCGCGACGGATCGTCAAGGGTAAACTCGACAGACTGTCCGCTACGGCTGTCGATGTCTATCCCGTACGACAACGGCCTTATCCGGACTTCGGAGAAAGGTTCATTCCGTGTCACACGGACCTTTACCGGTTCGGAAAAGTCATCGGTAAACATCACGAAACCCATGTCGTACTGCGTATAACCGGCCTCCGGATTGGCAGCATAGTCAGACACCCGGGCATTATGGACGAAAAGCCGCTCCCACTCCCCGTTCCGGTAAATTTCCACGTCATACATCTCATTCTCCGGCATCACATCCTGTTCCACGACCGCATCATTGGCTTTCTGGAATACCGTGATTTCAGCCTCCTCCGATCCGGCAGAAAGAGTTACGGCAGCCGTCCTTCCGTCCCCCGGATTCCTGGAGGCCGCCACTGTCAGCCTGGTGTCGGATTCCCTTGTGACGGAACACCAGTCATCTCCATCAGTGACGGATGCCGTCCACCCGTCAGGGCCTGTGACATCCACATACATCCTGCCTCCGGCCCATTCAAAGGAAAGTCCGGTCCTGGACAGGGTGAATTCCGACACCCAGGAAGAACTCTGCGTACCGTCAGACTGCGGCTCCCCGGTACAGCCGACGGCAGAATACAGACAAACAGTCTGGAAAAACGCCATAAGAAAATATATCAGTCCTTTACTTCTTGCCATAACCATTAACGAAATCTTTAAAAATCTGTCAACCGAAATCATTATTCATCCTGATATCATTTCCAGGTTGTGAGACCGTATTTTTCCAGTATGGCATCCGCTTCCTCCTGAGAGAGCCGCTTTCCGGTCAGTATTTCCAGAAGTTCGCAATTAATTCTGTTGCCTCCATGGCCGTCCTCATCCACAAAACCGAATCCTCCCCCGAGGCTTTCCCACAGGGTCCACGGGATACCGGCGGCATCCATTGCCGATATCATGTCGGCAAACCATGTCATCCTCATCTCTTCAGGTACGTTTTTGCTGCATCCGAACTCTCCGCAGTGCACTTTAAGCTCTACATTGTTTCCGGCCTCCGCCGCAGCCTTCATCTCGCCTGCAATCCGGGAAGCATTATATGTTATCTGATGGAAATAGGCATACTGAGGCCATCTGTCCGCATCTTCCCGTGAAGGTATCACAAGACCCGGATACTGTATCGAACCCTGATAGTCCTGCCATGCAAGCATCTTGTAGTGGGAGAAAAGCATCGGAAGATAATAATGGAAAGAAACCATGACATTCGGGTCGTCTTCGGCATTGACAGAGGCGAATTTGATGTAGTTGTAGTCCTGCCAGCCCATCGAAGGGATGAAGACCACTCTCTCCGGGTCATGGCTCCTTATGGCCGACAGGAGTTCATCCTGCAGAGACGACCAGGCAGAAGCGTCGTCAGTCCCGTCATGAGGTTCATTGAGAAGTTCATAGGCGACATACCGATTGTCATGCCGGCTGAATTCCTCCGCAATCCTCCCCCACATCTCCACAAAATGACTGCGGAAATCCGCATAGGCAGGGTCATAAAGGTCTTCTTCCCTGTAACTGTCCGTCCCTTCCCTCGGCATGAGCTCATGCATGTCGAGAATGGCACGGAAGCCGTTCTGACTGCACCATGAGAACAGTTCGTGGAGCTTGTCAACGGCAAGGGTATGGAAAGAACCGTCTTCGTTGAAAAGGACATCTTCCGACACCGGAACCCTGAAATGGTCGAAACCCAGTTCCTTCCACAGAGGGAACTGCTCCGGAGTGACATAACCGAGCCATTCCCGGTCGTCTCCGTCCACCACCATCCAGTAGGAGAGATTCACGCCTTTGTGTATGTCGAAGTCCGACAGATAGTCTTCCACTGGCTCATAATCTATCTCTGCCTTAACAGTATAGGTGTAGACCGCTGGTCCCTTGCGGACGGTCAGTTCCTCCCCGGAGACAAGATCCCAGCTGTCCCGGACTTCATCGGCAGTATATCCTTCCGACAACTTGAAGACCGGAACGGCATCGGCCAGAAGGATGGAGGGGTATTCGGAAGTATGGATACCTTCTATCCTGAATGTCACCGTTTTTCCCGAGTGGTCAACCTCAGCCTCCACCGTCCCGCCCCGGAAAGTCATTTCAGCTCCCGTCAACGGTATATCAGCCGTAGCGGATATGCTGTAGGTCATCTCTCCGTATGCCTCCGACCTTACCGTCACCTCCGCTGGGGAGGAAAGGTCCATGGTACAGACTTCGTCAGCAGGAGCGACCATTCTATAGCCTGGATTCAGCTGGAATTCCACCGTCACTTCATCCAAGAGGACAGTATTGACAAACAGGAATGAAATCGTCCTCTCCGAATTGTCAATATCCGCCGATATGGTCGCAGACATGCCGTCATCGGCAGTCACGAGGGCAAAAGGCATGTCCTCGAATATCGGATATTCATCAATCTGCCCGCAGGAAAACAGGACAGGGGCAAATAATGTCATTAAAATCAGGCTCATTTCTGTATGTTTCATGATTGTTCCGGTTTTTGAAACCGTTTGAAAACAGTTTACTATTCCTGTTCCGGGTCGACGAGTTCCCTCAGCACTTCAGTGAACTCTATCTCCGCCAGGGAGAAAAAAGCCTGGTATTCATCCGACCCTTTTACGACTTCATATTTAACATGCGATATGGGAGCATCCAAAAGGAACACCTCGGACTCGTATGACGAACCTGCATCGGTCGGCAGATTGTCGAGCTCCCTTGCGAGTGTCCAGTCGGTTCCGTCGGTTCCCACATAGATATTGACCGTCTTCGGTCGGGAGCCTCCGGATTTCCGGTTCCAGTATCTGAATCTGAACGCCGTAACCTCTTTCTGCAAATCGAATGTCAGATAATGGCTGCCGGCCGGTTTGAGATCAGGATAGGTCCATTCATCCCAGAAACTCTGGAAGAACGTATCAAGATTGCCGTCCACCAGATTGGAAGCCGGGCCTTCACTCGGCTCCTGGGCATTGGTGCCTATCTGGGACGCTGTCAGAGGGATGACATTCTCTCCGGTTTCCACATAATATGACGGAGCCTTTTCACAGCTTCTGTCTATATGGACAGGCTGGCTCGAAGACCCGTCAGTGCCGTATGACGTGAAAACAAACCTGTAGTCGCCATATCTGTTGAGCAGTCCGTCCACATAAAGATCCGTCGTGTAACGGCTGCACAGTCTGGTCCGGAGCTCTCCCGAAGCATGGTCGATCCAGTCCACCCTGACATAAAGCAGATCCCTTGTGTCCGGGACATCCCATCTGAGCTGTATCGCTCCGGGAAGAGCCTCCGCCCTCAGGGAAGTGACAGTCATTGTATTCATTCCGGAATATTCCTCCTTGTCACACGAAGAGGCCATCAGGACCAGAACTGCCAGTCCGAAGGACAATGTCCGTATCTTTTCCATAATATTCAATGTCTGTTCAATTGATTTCAATTTTCTTCAAATAGTACCATCCGTCAATAACCGGGATTCTGGACGAATTTCCTTTCATTGTTGTTGATGTCATCCTTAGGGACAGGCATCAGATAGTTCATAGGTGTGGTGAATGACCGCTGCACGACCACTTCCGTCACCGTGAAGAATTCCGCATCGGTCGCGCCGTTGAAATTCATCCCCTTGGGCCGGACATTGAAATACCTGTCGCCTTCCTTCCAGCGGCGCACATCCCAGAACCTGTGTCCTTCCATATAAAGTTCCACTGTCCTCTCCTGACGGGCCATCCTTATCATCATTTCCTTGTCGAGTGTAAGACCGGCTTCGGCGAATGCCTCGTCCACCGAAGGAAGCCCCGCCCTTTCACGCACCGGACGGAGAGCCTCTACGGCATTGTCTATCTCCCCGAGATTGGCACAGGCTTCGGCAAGGTTGAGATAAAGTTCGGCAAGACGTATCACAGGCCACGGATAATGTGGCTTGGTCTCGATTTCCCGTGTGCAGGCATAGAGAGGGGAAACCCCTTTCTTGTTCAGATATCCCGTAGGGGAATAGTTCGTGGTCCTCTGCTGTATACCGTAGACATCATCCCTGCGGAACTGTGTCTGTACTCTGTCCTTGCCGTCCCTCTGTATCTCATAGTAGCCGTTATGGAAAGCCACCCAGGCATAGAAACGCGGCTCACGGTGCATGTTGAGGTTGAGTGTCACGCCGTCACAGTTGTCATTGTGATATTCCGCATAACGGTACCTTTCATCATAGTTATAGTCAGGGTCAATGTCAATCGGAAGGCCGTTCTCCGAGAAGAAGGATTCAACCATTGTCAGAGTCACACCGAGACCGTTGCCGGAAGCAGGTCCGATCAGATATGGGGTGGACTTGTACTGGATGGAATAATTGTCCTCGACCCTCGTATCCGCCCACAGCACTTCACGGGAATTGCTGTAATCTATGAAATTGAGCCTCAACACTCTCTGCACCGGATCCGTCGGCTGTGTGAATGTCGGACTTGTACTGGAGGTATACAGACTGTAACCGGATGCCGTGGCCAGTTCAATGGCTTCCTGCGCCGCAACAGCCGCACGTCTCCATTTCTCTTCGGAATATGTCTGGCTGATCAGATGACGCCCGTCGATCTTGCTTACGAAACCGGAATAATACTCGCTGTTGCCGTTGAACAGAGGCGATGCGGCATACAGCAGCATTCTGGACTTGATGGCCTTCGCCGCCACGCTGGTCGCCCTTCCGTAGGCCGTGGATGTCTGATCCGCAGGCAGCATCTCTGCCGCTTCATCGAACAGTGCGGCAATCCAGTCCACACACACGTCATAACTCTCCCTCTCGGGGAAATCCTCCTTGTCCATATCTATGGGCAGCACCCTGTCGATAAGAGGGATAGGGCCGTAATTCTTAAGCAGGAGGAAATGATAATAGGCTATAAGGAATTTGGCCTCACCTTTATAGGTCCTTACTGTCTCCGCCGGCATATTCGGCACTGTATCGATGTTGTCGAGGAGTATATAGCACCTCCTTATGCCGCCGAAAAGCGTATTCCAGTAAGAAATGACCGGATCGCTCGCATTGTAGTTCCCTTTCGGGAAATTGGCGAATGTCTCATGTTCGTAGGTCGTCACGACTTCATCGGAAGTCATCAGATCAAGGGATGATGTCTCGTCGCGAGGATCGGGAAGGAAAGAATAGCAGGAATACAGGAACCCTTCAGCCGTATTCATGTTCTGGAACGCATCCTCTTCCCTGGTGGTCTCGTCCGGTACTATGTCCAGATAATTGCAGGACACGGCGGATGCGACCAGTACAGGAAGGCATATCATATACAATGTTTTCATATCCATGATTTCTAAAGGTTACAGTGTCATCTGGAAACCGATATTCACGACTCTCTGGGTAGGATATTTAAGTCCGGATCCGCCACCCTGCTCGGGATCCCAGAGTTTGAACGGAGCGAATGTCAGAAGGTTGGCCCCGCTTACATAGACCCTGAACTTTTTGTATGTATATCCTATCTCGGCGTTCTTCAGTTTGAGGAAAGAGGCATCCCGGAGCCAGTATGTAGAGGCTGCGGTATTGTTGCCGTATTCGGAGATGCTGAGTCGTGGATACCGGGCATAGATGTTCTGGTCGGATTCGCTCCAGTAGTCATCCGCGACGAACTGCATTACATTGCGCTTGTGGTTCATGTTCATCCCGAAAGGATGGAACCCGCTCATCACCAATGAAGTGTTGGCCACACCCTGGAAGAACAGGGAAAAATCGAGTCCTTTCCACCTCGCCGAAAAACCGAAACCGTAGACAATTTCCGGGACTTCCGGGTAACCGGCATAGATACGGTCATTGGAATTGATGGTATTGTCATAATTGCCTTCAGCATCCGGCTGGTTGACATATTTGATGTCTCCCGCCATCACGACTCCTCCAAGAAGCTGCTCCGGACTGTGGGTGACTTCATTGTCGTCTATGAACAGCCTTTCCGCCTCATACAGGAGGAATGAATTGACCGAATGTCCTACTCTCGAAAGGTTGGGATACTGGAGATAGTCCGGTTCGTCCTGGGCGAGGACAGTATTGCGGGCAAAAGTGAATGTCCCTTTTGCGGATATGGAGAAATCCTTCGAAATCTGATGGGAATAATCGAGCGACATGTCCACACCCCTGTTCCTGACGACTCCGAGATTGCCGTACACGGCCGTGCCGGAAGTCCCGAGGAATGCAGGGATTGTCCCTCTCTGGAGGAAGATGCCTTCCCTGAGTTCATGGAACCAGTCGACCATGAGATTGAGCCTGTACCCTATCTGAAGGTCTATCCCGACATTCAGCTTCCTGCCGGTCTCCCATGTGATGTCGTTGTTCTCGAACCTGCTGTACACAGGACCGCTTGCAGTATAGGAAGCATCCGCTCCGGTAGTATAGGAAGCCCCTGTAAGACTGATATCGGACATGTACATGAATCTGGTACTCTCGCTGTCATTGCCGACAAGTCCGTATGAGGCCCTCAGCTTGAGATATGACACTACATCCTTTATCGGATCCCAGAAATTCTCGGAACTGATGGTATATCCGACGGCCACGGAAGGGAAGAAACCGAACCTGCGTCCCTTGGCAAAATTCTCGCTTCCGTTATAGCCGAAATTGGCCTCGAACAGATACCGGTCATCGAAGCCGTAATTGACCCTTCCGGCAATGCTCTGTTTTCTCCTCGGAAGCGATTCGAACAGGCCTGAAGGGTTGCCGAGAGCTGTCTCCTCCTGGTTGTAGACCAGCATGGCCCCTACAGAATGCTTTCCGAAAGTCCTGTCATAGCTGACCATCCCCTGCAGATAGAACTTGCGGTCCCCGTCTGTACCGTTGTATGTGGACAGGGTAGTACTCTGCTCATCCCCGAGGCGGCTGAGTTCATAGACCGTATTCCCGTCGGCCCCGATAAAAGATCCTACGGCCTCATACCGGTTGTACCCTGCCGAACGGGAAGTGGAAGTATACGACCAGTTCTTGAATGAAACCAATGCCGAAGCGGAAAGCCCCTCGGTAATGAACCCGAGATCCTGGTCCACACTCAGGTTCGCATTCACGACACTCTGGAAATCATCCATATACCCGGTCACCATCTCCGCCACAGGATTGGACACCAGCTGTTTGCCGCCCCATCTGATATGGTTGACAGACGGGTCGGAAGGGAAATTCACAGGCATGTCGGCAGGATTGCCGTTCATTATCATGCCGAAAATATCTTCGCTGGACTTTACCGGGCCGTGGGTATTACGGAGCTGGGTGTTCAGCCTGAGGGATACCTTGGTGGTATTGGTCAGATAGACATTGATATTGTTCTGGAAAGCATAGCGCCAGACCGAATAATTGTTGTTGTACGAGAAATAGTCCTCGCTCAAACTGCGCATCATGCCTTCCTCATGACGGACGGTGGCGCTCATGAAATAATCCACCCTTTTGCCGCCTCCCCTTATATTGAAATTGACGTTCTCGTTTACCGCCACCTGCTTGAACATCTCGTCGTACCAGTCCACGTCCGGATAGAGGTATTTGTCCTTGCCGGCCCGTGTACCGTCTATTTTCTCCTGAGTATACAGCACCTCACCCGTACCGCGGGTCAGGGCGGCTTCGTTGAACATCTGCATATAGGTCACGGCATCAACGGTCTCGGGACGGCTCGTAGGCATGGACAGGGCCGTCTCCACACGGAAATTGACAATCGGCTTCTCCATGTCCCGTCCGCTTTTGGTCGTGACGATCATCACTCCGTTCGCCCCGCGGGAGCCATAGAGTGCTGTCGCCGTGGCGTCTTTAAGGACAGAGAAGCTCTCGATTATTTCCGGATCGAGGCCGTTCAGTTCATTCGCGTCAATAGAGACTCCGTCAAGGATAATCAGAGGATCCGTCGCGCTTCCGAAAGTCGAGATGCCCCTGATCCAGAAATCGGCCTGGTCCGCTCCCGGCTGTCCGTTCCTCTGCACCGCTATCACCCCGGCGAGTTTCCCGGCAAACCCCGTGGAAAGACTGGACGAAGGGACATAGAGATCTTCCGACTTCACAGTCTGTATGGAACTCACAATGTGCTCTTTCTTCTGCTTGCCGTATGCAACGACAACCACATCGTCAAGTTCGTTCACATCCTCCTCCAGCCGGACATTGACCGTACTTCTGTCACCGACAGCCTCCTCCTTTGTCACATACAGAATGTAGGAGAATACGAGGGTGACATCGCCTTCCGGCACATCTATACGGTATCTGCCGCGGTCATCTGTCATGCTGCCGGTTCCTGTCCCCTTGATCTGGACAACGGCGCCGGCCAATGGCTCTCCCGTATTCATGTCCGTAACTACACCGGTCACCGTCCTGTCCGGCGGAGTCTCTGCCGTCATGACTGATACCAACAATGACAGCAGCACGGTTACACAGATTTTTTCAGTTGTCATACTTATCGGTTATTTTTCCCAAATATCGTATGACAGCCGTAAAAAACGGTTTAAAATTTACAGGAAATATGCTTATACCGGCAGAACCTTACTCCGGGCACTTGATTTTGACTTAATAACCCCTTAATGCGGATCTTTTTCCTGAATTTTCCCGGATTTCCGATAAAACCGGAAGGAACAGCTTCTAAATCAGATTGGAAATCATGATGACAAGGATGGCGGCGGGAGCGGCATACCTTATGATAAAATACATAATCCCGAAAAGCCTTCCCTCGGTCCGGAGGGTCCCTCCGTTGGTGAATTCGCTGCGGACATCCTCTTTCTTCATCTTCCAGCCCACAAAAAGCACTATCACCAGGGCGCCTACGGTCATGAGCACATTGGACGAGAACTTGTCGAGAAAATCGAAAATGATATCCCCGAATATGCGGATATGCGACAGAGGACCGAAAGACAGGGAGCATATGACTCCGAGAATCCATGTCCCGACGAAAATGACCAGAGACGCCTTTTTCCTGGACATGTGCTTTTCCTCCACAAGCCAGGCAACTCCCACCTCGAGTATCGACACTGAAGATGTCAGGGCGGCTACAAGCAGGGCGACAAAGAACAGGATGGCGATGACCCCTCCGGCCGGCATCTGCGAAAAGATGAAAGGAAGCACTTCGAACAGGAGGCTCGGGCCTGCTTCCGGACTCAGTCCGAAAGCGAACACTGCCGGCATGATGGCACAGCTTGCAATCAGGGCAAAAAGCAGGTCGGATGTAGCAATCAGAAGCGAAGACTTGCCTATGCTGTCACTCTTATTCATGTATGAAGCGTAAGTCAGCATGATTCCGAACCCCACAGACAGGGAAAAGAAACCCTGTCCCAGGGCAGCCGCACAGACTTCCGGTGTAATCTTGGAAAAATCCGGTCTGAAAAGATAGGCAAAACCCTCTCCCGCCCCGGGAAGAGTGGCCGCCCTGACCGCTATCAGGATGACCAGGACGAACAGCAGGGGCATCATGACCTTTCCGAAATTCTCGATACCCTTCCTGACTCCGAGAACCACAATCAGTGCAGTGGCTCCGAGAAAGACAGTATGACCTGCTATCGGAGCCCACACCGAAGAGATATAACCGCTGAAAATGCCGTCAAGATCCTCCCGGGTACGGGATACAGCCGTAAAATCGAAACAGACGGATTTGTAGAGATATTCGATGGACCAGCCTCCGATGACACTGTAGTATGAAAGGACAACTAAAGGAGTGAATATCATAAGTACCCCGGCCCATTTCCATCCTGTCCCGGGAGCCAGTTTCCGGAATGCCCCGAAAGCATTCGTCTGACCGTGACGGCCTGTTATCATCTCTGAATTGAGAATAGGAAGACACAGCAGGAACACCACTATTATATACACCAGCACAAATGCCGCCCCGCCATAGACTCCTACCATATACGGGAACCGCCACAGATTGCCCAACCCGACGGCCGAACCCGTCATGGCCATGATTGCGCCGAACCTGCTTCCGAAATTCTCTCTTTTCATAATTTCATGTCAACGGATTCTTTCATATATGACGAATTCATATCCGAGGCCGGAAGCGGTATCCGTACAGGTCTCCGAACGGGACACCTCTTTCCAGACAGTCCTGTCTATTTCAGGGAAGAATGTATCCGCATCCTTCACTACGGCATGGACCTCCGTTATGTACAGCCTGTCTGCCAACGGCATCGTCTGCCTGTAAATCTCCCCTCCTCCGATTATGAATATATCCCGCTCCACACCTGTATCAGGCACGGCCGCAGTATCTATCCTGTCTGTCTGCAATGCAGGGTTGTTGTCAGGGACAAGATTGTCCAACGCCGCCAGCGGCCTGTCCGCTTCGGAGCCTTCTTCCGCCTTACGGAATTCTTCATAAGACAGGCTTCTTTCCGCAATCCTGACTGCATCTTCTATGGACCAGGCCACCTGTATGCCGTCTGAGCCCTTCCGGACGGAAGCAGCCTTGTCTGAAGACCGGATTTCCCCCGACCGGGTCACGACTATGTTGAGCCTTCCAGGAAGAGGCTTCCCGAGAGACATGAAAGTCCTGCGGCCCATTATCACAGGACAGCCGAGAGTCACTTTTTTGAAATACTGAAGATCCTCCCTGATATGCCACAGCAGGGCATTGTCCCGGCCTATGGCATCATTGTCTGCCACAGCCGCTATAATATTCAATCTGATACAGGACATTTTATCCGAACATCAATTACTCAAGTTTCGCAAGTTCATAATTACCCTTTGGGGTCGCCCTCGTACCGCCAGTCCTTCGCCGACAGATATCAGACAGCGACCGGTGCCTTGATAGCCGGCCACGGATCATAGCCTTCGAGCGAGAAATCTTCATACCGGAAATCAAAAATGCTCCTGACATCCGGATTGAGCTTCATCACCGGAAGAGGCCGCGGCTCGCGGGAAAGCTGCAGGGCTACCTGCTCGAAATGGTTCTGGTAGATGTGCGTGTCCCCGGTAGTATGGATGAATTCCCCGGGTTCCAGGCCGCATACCTGCGCAACCATCATCGTCAGGAGCGCATATGAGGCGATATTGAACGGCACTCCGAGAAACACGTCCGCGCTTCTCTGGTACAGCTGGCAGGACAGACGGCCTTCAGCCACATAGAACTGGAACAGCGTATGACAAGGCGGCAGGGCCATCCGGTCCACCTCGGCCACATTCCATGCCGAAACTATCATCCTGCGGCTGTCAGGGTTGTGCCGTATCATCTCTATCACGCCGGAAAGCTGGTCGATTGTCCTGCCGTCAGGAGCCGGCCAGCTGCGCCACTGATGTCCGTAGACAGGTCCGAGCTCTCCGTTTTCGTCAGCCCACTCGTCCCATATGGAAACCCCGTGGTCTTTCAGGTATTTTATGTTGGTATCCCCTGAAATGAACCAGAGAAGCTCATAGATTATGGACTTGAGATGGACTTTCTTGGTAGTCAGCAGAGGAAAGCCCTCCGACAGGTCAAAGCGCATCTGATAGCCGAATATGCTCTGGGTACCGACCCCTGTCCGGTCGGATTTCATCACCCCATGCTCCCTGATATGCCTCAGCAGGTCCAGATATTGTTTCATCTGTAACGTCCTCCGTCATCTTACACTGAAAGCGAAAATGATTGCCTGTTCGAATATCTCGCCCGGACGGAGTACAGTCGACGGATAGTCCGGATGATTTGGAGAATCCGGGAAGTGCTGGCACTCGATGGCCACACCTTCATAGTCGCTGTAGCTACGTCCGCATTTCGCCACCGGACATCCTGCAAGCCAGTTCCCCGTATAGACCTGGACACCGGGCTGTGTCGTAAGCACTTCGACCTGACGGCCGCTTTCCGGAGCATACAGGACGGCCGCTGTCTGCAGCTGGCCCGGCTCCGCCCCGTCGATAACCCAGCAGTTGTCATAGCCCTTGCCGTATTTCAGAGCCGGAAAATCCGCATTTATATCCTGCCCCAGGGTTTTCTCATTGACAAAGTCCATCGGAGTCCCTGCAACCGGCTCGCTGTCGCCTGTCGGGATCAGCGTGTCGTCAGTCGGCAGATATTCGGAAGCATTCAGTTTCAGGACATGACCCAGAATGTTGCCGTTGCCTTCACCGTTAAGATTGAAATAGGTGTGGTTCGTCAGATTGACAACTGTCGGAGCGTCCGTTTCGGCCGTAAGCGTGAGTCTGAGCTCATTCTCCTCGCTCCAGTCATAGCGGGCCGTTGCCTTAAGGGCACCCGGATATCCCATCTCCATATCTCCGGAATAATACAGAAACTCCACTGCATCTCCGTCTATCCGGCTCTCCCAGACCTGATTCTGGAATCCCTCCGGTCCTCCGTGGAGATGGTTCGGCCCGTTGTTGACCGGAAGTTCATATTCCCTGCCGTCAAGGGAGAAACGTCCCTTTGCAATACGGTTGGCAAACCTTCCAGGCACTTTACCGGCACACGGCCCGTCATTGAAATAGCTCATCGGATCGGGATATCCGAGCACCACGTCGGCAAGTTTCCCGTCCCTGTCGGGAACAGCGACGGCAACCACCCCCGCGCCTATGTCTGACAGTTCCACATACGCTCCTGAAGCATTGGTAATCCTGTATTTATAGATTTCCTTTCCGCAAGGGGTCTTTCCCCATAATTCCTTGTCTATTTTCATTGTATCTGATGTTTTAGTGTTTTGCCTGTTTATGTCCGTATCCGGCAGACCATACAAAGATAATCAGAACATCCGGAATATCATTGCCGGACCATACTTTCATCACCCTGCAATGGAAGCAAGGAACGAGAATACGCGCTGGTCCGGAGCATCCTTCATTATGACCGTCTTGTCCCGGTCGAGGATATAGAGGGAAGGTATGGCGCGGACATTATAAAGAGTATCCGCGCGGATAATGCCGTTCGGATCATAACCGTTGTACCAGTCCTCCGGATAGATGGACATATATTCATACCATGCGGCAAGGTCTTCGTCGATATAGATATTGAGCACGGCAAGACGGCCGGACTCTATCAGGGAACTTACCGATATCTGCTCCGACAGCACCCTGATGATATCCTCACAGGCATGGCAGCCAGGATTGCTGAAAAACAGCAGGGTGTATTCCGCTTCTATGTCATAGAGTGAAAATGTCCTGCCCGCGGCATCGCTGAACACGAAATCGGCGGCCGGAGTTCCCGTGGAATTAAGGGAACACATCCCTGCATCGTAGGCATAGACATCTCTCTTCTCTGCCGGAATGCCTTCATATTCCGCCATCCTGCGGGCATAGACACCGTACAGATCCTCGTTCCTGAGCGGTGAGTTCGGATCATAGAGATATCTCCCGACAAGTTCCGTAACTGTCTCGAATACATTGGAAGAAGTGTCGGCCTCCTCACATAGCGTCACCCTGTCGAAAAGTCCCGACATGGCCCTGCATGCCTGCCGGTACGGGACAGACTGGAGCACCCCTGAAAAATCGGCGAAAGCCTGCTCCACATCGCCCATGGAAACTCCGTTCACGATATTGGAGTCGCATGGATAAACGGCTGACGTGTCTGTAAAATCATCCCAGAAATGTTCCGCTATATATTCCATGGCTCCGGCCTGGTCTTCGGCATAGATACCGGGAACCTGCACCGTCGGGAACCGGTGCGGAGAGAACTGCCTTTCCCCGCCGCTTCCGCATCCTGCAAGAATGAATACCGCTGCAGCAAAGGCTGCTGCAGACATGCCCCGCAGGAAACGGGACCGCATTGCCGACTCCCTGCATGAAGACATGGAATCCTGCAGCAAAAGCATCATATGCCGATACGAATTCTTCATGGTAAACCTTTCATTATCGGGACAATACCACCTCATCATTATCCGGACTGTACCTGCCCCACAGACCGTCCGGCATCCTGGAGACAATAAGAACCTGTTTTGAATTTTTTCAAAAATTCCGTATTGCTCTTTCCGGCCACTACTGACAACCTGGCTACTTCTGCCGTGAAGATTCCTCCTCGGCCTGCGAGATATTGATGATAAAGTCACCTATCCTCTCCAGCTCGGACACCACATCCATATAGTAGACCCCTGTCTGGTAATTGTAGCTGTCGTTCTCGATATTGGCTATGTGCTCCTCCCTCAGATTGTTGCGGCAGGTATTGATCTGATCCTCGGCATCCTGGGCATTGGAAATCTCCTTGAGATCCTTGGACTTCAGGTTGTCAAGCATCGCCTGATAAGCCTCTTCGACAGTATCGAGCATCCTGTTGAGCCTTTTGAGCATCTCCTCGTCGAAAGTCTTGCCGTGGGCGTTCTTTCTTTGCAGTATGCGTCCGATAGCTTCCCCGGAATCGCCGAGACTTTCCATCTCCCCGATTATCTTGTACATGGCCTTCATCCTCTTGTCGGAATTCTCGCTCAGCTCCCCTTTGGAAACATCATTCAGATAGGAAGCGATTTCGTATTCTATCCTGTCGGTAATCTCCTCGTACTTGACAAGCTTCTGGTTCAGTTCGGAGAACTTGTCCCTGTCCTGCTCGTTTATCGCCTGACGGATATACCCGAAATCCTTGTAGCATATCTCTCCGAAATGTATGATCTCCTGCTGGGCCTCGTCAAGGGAAAGTTCGGCAGTATTGAGCGGTCCGCCCTGGATATATTTGAGACGGAAAATCTCCTCCTCCCCTGCCGGAGCCTTGACAATCCATTTCACCACCTTTTCTATGACAGGCACGAACCAGATAAGTATCAATGTATTGCAGACGTTAAACAAAGTATGGAGCATCGATACTCCGTACAGGAAAGATGTCTGCACTTCAGGATTTTCATCGCCTGCGGCAAAGTCGGCCGTCATCGGATCGGGCAGACCGAAGGAACCTACAATCAGTCCCACTAATTTGAGAAACGGATGGAACAGGACCAGAAGCCATGTGACACCGAACACATTGAAGACCGTGTGTGCCATGGCCGCCCTCTTGGCAGACACATTCCCTACCGCCGCCGCGATGTTGGCTGTAATGGTGGTACCTATATTCTCTCCGAGGACCATGGCAGCCGCCATTTCAAACGGTATCCACCCGAAATTGACCATCACAAGGGTCAGGGCCATGGTCGCACTCGAAGACTGCAGGACAATCGTGAGTGCAGTGCCGAGAAGGACGAACAGCAGCACGGACCCGAACCCGAAATCAGTCCATTTCTGGATGAACGCAAGCGTTTCAGGATGGCTGCCGAGATCCGGCACGGAATTCTTCAGAGCAGCAAGGCCCATGAAAAGGAGGGCGAATCCGATAATGAACTCTCCGATACTCTTGCGCTTGCTCTTCTTGGACATGAAGAATACAAACCCCACGGCTATAAGAGGGATTGCAATGACTGAAATATCGGCAGAAAATCCGAGAAGCGATATGAGCCATGCGGTGACAGTGGTACCGATATTCGCTCCCATTATGACACCGATGGCATTGGTAAGGGAAAGCAGACCGGCATTCACGAAACTCACGACCATCACGGTAGTCGCGCTTGAAGACTGGATAATGGCCGTGATGAGCAGCCCTGTCATCACCCTTTTGAAAGCGTTGGAAGTCATCGAAGCCAGAAAGGCACGGAGCCTGTCTCCTGCCGCTTTCTGGAGACCTTCACTCATCAGAGTCATACCGTATAGAAAAAGTCCGAGAGCACCCAGAAGAGTGAAAATCTGTAGAATTGCCTGCATAGTATAATATTTACAAAAATCCAGACAAAAATAGAAAAAATAATTAGATTTGCAGCCTATGTCTGCAATATTGCCAAAATCCCCTCCGGAAACCATTATTCGACGGTTCATGGAAATATTTGCAGGACCAGACTTTCGCACTTGCGAAACTTGAGTTATTGAACATGAGACGGACGCTGATTCTTGCCATACTCCTGTCGGTACCTTTCATCTCCAGGGCCCAGTTCTACACTACGGGGGATGACCCTGCTTCGGTAAAGTGGTACCGGACAGACACGGAAACCTACAAAATCATATACCCCGAAGGACTGGACTCCTTGGCCGGAGAATATGCCCGGGCACTCGAACGGTACAAGTTCGCCGTCGGGCGTTCGGCCGGATATACACCGGGAGAATGGACATGCGGCAGGATCCCGGTAATCCTCCACGCCTTCAACGCGCAGTCGAACGGCTCCGTAGCATGGGCTCCGAAAAGGATGGATCTCTTCACCTCCCCGCAGCCCTACGGAAGCGAACCCATGCCATGGACCGACATGCTTGCCATCCACGAACAGAGGCATGTCTCACAGATGCAGGCCGGACTGTCCGGGGTATTCCGCCCTTTCGGGTGGATATTCGGGGAGATGTTCAACGGACTCGTCGCCGGCATATATCCGTCCACGGCTTTTCTCGAAGGGGATGCCGTCATAGCCGAGACGGCCCTGTCCCGTTCCGGACGCGGAAGGACAGGGGATTTCCTCAACTATTACATGATAGCCTTCGACAGAGGGGATTTCCGCTCATGGAACAGATGGAGGTTCGGCTCCCAGAGATACTATGCACCGGACCATTATGCAGCCGGGTATTTCCTCCTCAGCGGTATAAGATATGTGTATGATGTCCCGGATTTCACCGCGCAGTATTTCCATCACATCGCCCGCAGGCCATACGATTTCAATGCATTCAGGAACACAGTCAGGAAAACCACAGGCAAAAGGCCTAAGGAAGCGTACAGGGAAATCGTGGACACCATGAGCAGGATATGGGCGGCGGAAATCAGGGCCCGGGGTCCGTTCATCGGTCACAGCCCTTTCGTAAAGACCCCTTCCAGATACACTGAATATTCCAGGAACACGGCCATCGGACCGTATGTCTGGTCAGTCCGGACCGGACTGACGGAACCGGCCTCTTTAGTCCGGACCGGGAAATCGGGGGACACCCGCAGGATGAGGGCGTTCTCGTCTGAAGCGGGAAGGTTTGCCGGAAGTCCCGCATCCGGGAAGATATACTGGAGCGAGACCATTCCGGATGCAAGATGGAGCCACCGGATCAACTCTTCGATACGTTATTATGACACTGCGACCGGGAGGACCGTGACCCTTTCAAGGAAAGGCAGGCTGTTCAACCCTTCCGTCTCAGAAGACGGGACATTGCTTGCCGTAACGGAATATAAGGATGACGGAAGGTCGGTACTCCGTATCATGGATGCATCAGACGGGACACTGCTTGCCGGCATCGCTGCTCCGGATTCCCTCCAGCTCGTCGAGAGTGTCTGGATGGATGGTGTCAGGATATATGTCACCGGAATATCCGCCGGAGGATACGGGATATATTCCATAGTCATACCGGACTGCTGCGACGGATCGGTTCCAGCGGAATGGGAAGTTGTCCTGCCGCCGCAACCTGTAAAGATACTCAATCTCGACAGACACGGCTACCGGCTGA
The DNA here is from genome assembly GCA_944322585.1 of uncultured Bacteroidales bacterium. GTDB lineage: Bacteria > Bacteroidota > Bacteroidia > Bacteroidales > UBA932 > Cryptobacteroides. Next base: position 176,315 of record CALUPB010000002.1, read on the forward strand.
CTTTCACATCGGACCGGACCGGCGTATCAGAATTCTACCACCTTGACCCTGTGTCCGGAAAACTGACACAGAAGACCTCGACCCGGTACGGAGCTGACTGTTTCACCTATAGCCCGGACGGGGACACTCTGTATTACAGCCTGAAACAGTATGAAGGGAACATCGTAGTGAAGACCCCTTCCGACTCCCTTATGGACAGGATCGTAGACTTCAATGACATACACCGCTATCCTGTCGCCGAAAAACTGTCGGAACAGGAACTGGAGCTGGCACAGAACCCATTTTCAATCAGCGGCAAAGCCAGATATGAATTCCTGAACATCCCGGACCGGACCGGAAAGGACCGGAAAGCAGGAACTCTTTCCCGCACGGACATCCGGCCGGATACAACCGGAAATCCGACTGTCATGACCGGCAGCAAGGCCGCTGCCGGGACTCCCCGCCGCTACAGGAAATTCCCCAACCTGTTCAAAATACATTCCTGGGCCCCTGTCTATTTCAATATAGACAGACTCCGCTCATTCAGTTTCGACCACATGTACCAGGCCATTTCCCTCGGAGCGGCAGGAGTCAGCCAGAACGAGCTCGGTACGGCCATAACCCAGTTCGGATATTCCGCCCACAAGGATCCATACAACAGCGGCAAATGGAGACACTCCGGCCATCTTTCATTCTCCTACACCGGATGGTATCCCGTGATAGAGGCTTCCGTAGACTTCAATGACAGGGCGGCGAGACAGTCCCTTTTCATGATACAGAACTTCAGGGGGATTCCACAATACATGTCGGGAGGCTCTTATGCCACGGAGAGACCTTATGTAACCGGAAGTCTGACAATGTACATCCCTTTCAATTTTTCAAGGGGAGGATGGTCCACGGGACTGGTCCCGCAGATTTCATACAGCATTTCGAACGATTACGTCAGGACAGGATACCATATATTCAACCGGCCTTCCGGAAACATAGACAATCTTCTCATTGCGGCTACCCCGGGCATGAATGTCCCTCTCCAGACGATGTCCCTCTCGTTGAGAGCCTACACCATGCGCCCGACGGCCCCGTCCGGAGTGTACCCGCGGTGGGGAATAGGAGTGGAGGCCGGAGCAATGGCAAGGCCTTGGCTCGAACATTATTATTCCCCGATGACCTACGGTTACCTGTACGGATATGCTCCGGGAATTATTCCCCAGCACGGAATACATTTCACGGCTCTCGGCCAGTCCGTCCTCAACAGCAGGTCAGTCTTCGCATCCCCGGCCGTCAACACCCTGCCGCAGGGGCTCAGCCACAGTTCGCCTCTGACCTCGATTGCATCGGCCTATTCTTCAAGGTCGCTCAGACTCTCCCTCGACTATGCCATACCGATATATATAGGCGATATATCAGTATTCGGCCCGTTCATGTACCTCAAAAGGCTGATACTTACTCCTTATGTAGACCTGTCGATGTTCGACTGGATGGAAGACAGCGGTTTCCGGGGCAATCTGTTCTCAGCCGGCGCTTCATTTACCATTGATTTCGAAAGGCTTTTCTGGCTCCGTTTCCCGTTCTCTGTCGGAATTACCTATTCCTACAGCGGCGGCACGGCATTCGACACCCTCCTGTCAGCAGTCCGTGCCGACGGTGCAGGTTTCGGACACCATTACGTCGGTCCTGTCTTCAGCGTCGATTTCTGATTGAAGCCGGCTTCCTTTTAAAGCGCAGCGAACCAAGGCTTCACAAGACCGAAGATGATATAGGCCACGACCAATGTCACTACGATATTGAATGTCTGGGCGATAAGGAAAGTATAGAGCGGCCTCCGGTTCTCCTTGCCGAAAATATCCTTGAACCGGGTCTCAAGCCCGATACACACGAAAGCGATACTGAAAAGGGTGTTCTGGAAGCCTTTGGTAATGCCCTTAACCTCACTTACCATATCCTTGTCGAATACTGCTATCAGACTGAATGCCAGGGAAGCAAGGATAAATCCTACCACGAACTTCGGGAACCTGTCCCAAATGACCCTTGCCGAAGGCTTCTCTTCCGCAGCCTTACCCTGCCTCGTCCACATCAGAGATATGATGAAAGCCGCCAGACCGAGCAGAACATTCTGGGAAGATTTGACTATTATGGCAGTATTCGCAGCCGTAGTCGCAGCATCCGGATTGCCTCCCGTCACATCCCTGACCATGGAACCGGCTGCCCCTACGGCACCTGTAGTGTCTATGGTCCCTCCGATCCATGCTCCAGCCACTTCCGGACCCAGGCCTATAAGATTGGCAATCCACGGAAGGAGATACATCATCGGCACGGCCACTATGAGAACCAGCGAAACCACATATGACAACTTTTTGTTGTCACCGTGAATAACTCCGCATGTCGCGATTGCCGCCGACACTCCGCAAATGGACACGGCCGAAGAAAGCATCGTACCCATCTCCGGATCGACCTTCATCTTCCTTGCTACCCAGAAAGAAAAATACCACACTGAAAATACTACAATCAGCGACTGCGCGAGACCGTAGGCTCCCGACTTCATCACCTCACCGATCAGGATGGTCGAACCGAGGCAGATAATGCCGATTTTAATGTAGAATTCGCTCTGCACCGCCGACTTGAGCCACTCCGGCACCTTGAAACAGTTGCTGATGAGCAGTCCGAGTATTACGGCGAAGAATACCGACTCGAACCCGTAATCCTTTACAACAGGGATATTTGCAATCAGCTGGGCGCACAGGGTAAGGGCGAATATCACTAAAAGCGACGGGAAAATCCATTTGAGAGGCCGTCCGAGCACGGCGGATGTGACAAGTGTCAGCACTAAAACGAAGAGGAACATATACCCCGCTGACAACCAGTCTGCTCCGGAAGTCAGAGTCTTAGGCATAGAAGGCATCCAGTCAGGGAAAATACACGCCAGAGCCAGGATTACCGCTCCGGCAAAGACAATTATCCAGTCCTCTGAAGAGAACTGTTTGAGCCATGTTTTCATGTTCTAAAAAATCAGGTTTGGTCCAGTACATTCCGCAATCCGCCTACGCAGACGCGGGAACCGCAAAGATAGGGGCTATTCCCTGTAATTGCAAATCATGCCAGCCGGAAAATGTCGGAAACATGGACGAATCCCCTGTGCATGAAAAATTCATGTGCCGCCGTATTGTTCTTCCCCGATTCGAGATAGACATCGCCGATACCCCGTCCGCGAAGCCATTCGAGTGCCGTTTCAAGAAGGCGGCTGCCGGTACCGGCCCCTCTCGATGATTCATCCACAAGGACATCGCAGATGACTCCGAACGGCTTTGCCCCGTCTTCCGTTATTTCCGTCACACAGAAGCCGGTGATTTTCCCGCCTTCCTCCGCGACGAATATTTCAGCATCCGGAGATGAGAATTTTCCCGATATGTATTTCATCCAGTACCGTTCTCCGTCCGGAGACGGCCCGGCCTCGGTCTTCCCGCCGGAAACCTTCATGTCAGCCACCCCCATCTGCAGTTCTCCGTGGGAAATGTATTCCCTATGTGCCGAAATATGCGACCAGAACATGTCTTTCAATGTCATGAGATCATCGGCAGATGCAGTCCTTATCATCTTTCAAACAGTTTTTTAGTCTTTTCCATCAGGTGCCTTATCGCATTGACAAGTACAAGCAGGATAGCGAAGAACGCCAGGGCAGCGACAAACCACACCATCACGGCAGCCGTCCTGTTGGAAGTCAGTCCGATATATTCGACGAACGGCAGGGAGACATCCTGGAAAAGGATTTCAAATGTGGAGACTACGGAAATGATCGCCAGAATGAAATTCAGTACGAAATCGGACTTGACGGACTTGTAGTCGCTTATGTTGTGAAGGCTGCTGTCGACCATATCCATCAGTTTTATCAGTTTCTTCTGATCCTCCTCTATGTCGAGACGTCTTGTCGTCCTGTCGAACATCACTTTGTGCGACATGAATTTGGAATACTTGACCACATTCAGCTGCAGGACCATTCTCGAAAGACGCATACCCAGTTCGGCATTGGATGCTATGAGTTCCGAAGACGACAGGTTACCTGCATTGAGAGTGGCGTCCACAAGCCGGTCGTTGGCACAGGCGATAACATACTTCTTCGCAAGTACCATCTCCAGAATAAACAGATATTCGGGCCACGAGACATGGTAGTCGGCCCTCTCTTCGAGATGTTCCGCCCAGTCTACCGGAGAATCCGCTCCCCTTCTGCCGTAGGTCCCTATCACCACACATACATTCTGGTTCACGAGGACAAGGTCATCCGTATCTATGGCTATGTTGCCGCCGCATACCTCATCGTAAGCCTCTATGTCTCTGTACGGCCATTCCTCCGGATACAGGGTCATGAGGCCGATGAGCTCTTCCTTATGGCACTCCTTGATATGACGGATTATCTGTGCCTCGTCCAAAGGTTCGGAGCGGCCAATGCCAAAGAGGTCTCCGCCGTTTCCGTCGGGATGGCTTACGTTTTCCCAGATATCCACCATGGCATAATGGAAGTCCATATATGAATTGTCCGAAGCCGTTGCGGATTTCTTCCTGTCAAGACGGCGCTCTTCCCTGGAAATACCGTCGACATATGATGTGCAGTGCTTCTTTATGAACTTCTTGTAACGGACACTCAGCTCGTCGAATACACGGCTGCACCCCACAAGGTCGAGCGGTCCTGTTTCCTCTGGACTCCGGACATTCCCGTCGGCGTCTATTCCGAGTCCCGTAATCCTGAAATCCTTGATTTCAAGATTGATATTGGTCTCCTCCTCCCCTTCGTTACGGCTCCAGTGCTCCGCACTCAGATGCGCCGACAGCAGGGCGATGATATGGTCGGTGGATGCAGGCACGGACAGGCTGCATATGTTGCCGTCAAAAACGAAGCGGTAGGTCAACGACACTATATATCCGAAAAGCACGAGCATCTCCACATACACATGACCCTTCATCTCCTCACGGTACGGTTCCTCCAATATCAGGGAAAAGTCGAATCCTTCGAGCCTGTACCTTCTGATATTATCCCTGTCCTTGTCGTCCATCACGAATATGAGATGGTCTATACTCTTCTTGACGACTTTGCTTACCATACTGAAAGACAGGGCTTTCTCTTCAGAGAATTCCTTGACCCTGCCTAAAGAGAACATCTGGATCAGCACTATCGAGAAGCCGGGATAACGAAGGCCGTAACCGGCTTTCATACAGGTATTCATATCCATTGGATTTATCGGTTGCCGTTGTCTGCGGATTGTCCGGTTACAAACTTACATATAAATTCCGATTATTTTGCAATTTCCGCAGTTCTTCTCTGTGTCTTCTCCGTGTGATGCCCGCCTTATAAGCCCTGTCATATAAAACGGCAGGAATGTACCGGCCCTTCTTTTTTCAGTCAGACAGCTGTTGCTATCCTTTTCAAAAGAAAGACCGGCCAGGAAAACATGACAATGAGAGTCAGAGGTAACTTTGCGGATAAGCATTTATTTTTGTAATTTCGTCCCCGGTGTCCGTCACAGTGATCGGGCTCCATTAATACATACAGACATGTCGATAATCAATGATGGAAGAGCCGTCTGCACGAAATGCGGACAGGACAATATAATCAAAGTCTATAAAAGCATCAATGTCGCTGACAGTCCGGACCTAAAGGACAAGGTAAAGGACGGGTCGCTGTTCCTGTGGGAATGCCCTCACTGCGGACAGGTCAACCTCGCCAAATATGACACGCTCTATCATGACCCGGCAAGGAAACTGATGGTCTGGATGGTGCAGGATGACAACATTTCCGAAACACAGATGCAGGCCATCGCCAACCATACCCGGGCAATGGGGGGATACACCCTGAGGCTCGTGGACAATATGGGCGGGCTTATGGAAAAAGTGCTCATAAACGACGCCGGACTCGACGACGTCGTAATAGAGATGTGCAAGTTCGTCACGAAGATGGAGATGGCCGGGAAAATGGAAAAATCCGCCGCCGCGACGTTCATGGGTACACCTTTCCATTTCTACAGGATACGCGGGGAAGGGGATGACAGGCTCATCACATTCATGTACCCTTCGGACGGGACAATGAAAGGAGTGGACATAGGATACAATGTCTATGAAGACTGTACGGGAATCGTGGAGAGGAATCCGCATATAAAACCAGGAAGCGGATTCGAGAGAATCGACGCTTCCTGGCTCAACTCTATAATGAAATAGCCTTTCCTCCGGTTTCGCAAGTCCATAATTGCACGGCATTCGTGGTTTTGTGCAGTTTGCGAAAGTCAAGATCTTCCCCTTTTCCCGGATCTATCGCCGGACCAAGCCGGGGAGGGAGCAACTAAGAAAGGCTTTCAAGGCTCGCGACGAAAAAACGCAGTGCACTGTCGTGCATGAGGAATTTCGCATCAAGCGTAACCTTCGAGTCTTTTATTCCAGCTTGCGGGCACCGTCGCTGATGACCACCTCTATGATCTTCGGTTCATGTCCGAACTTAGCCTTGAACTCACTGACGGCAGTCGCGATGAATTTGTCATAAAGATCCTCTTTCACGAGGTTGATGGTACAGCCTCCGAAACCGCCGCCCATTATACGACATCCTGTCACGCCGCATTTCTCTGCGGTTTCGGCAAGGAAATCAAGCTCCTCGCAGGACACCTCATAGTCCTTGGACAGCCCCCAGTGAGTCTCATACATCCTCTTTCCGACTGTCTCGTAGTCGCCTTTGGCAAGAGCGTCGCACACATCGAGGACACGTTTCTCCTCCCCGATTACATAATGCGCCCTCTTGTAGTCCTCTTCCGATATCTTATCCTTGACAGCATCGAGCTGTTCCATTGTGGCCCCGCGCAGGAACTCCTGGCCGAGAGCCTTTGCGACCCTCTCGCATGATGCCCTGCGGTCATTGTAAGGAGAGCCGACCAGTTCATGTTTTACACAGGAATTCACCAGTACGAGCCTGTATCCGTGCTGACCCGGGTCGAACGGAAAATATTCATATTCCAAAGAACGGCAGTCGAGACGGATGAGATTGCCTTTCTTGCCGAAAACCGATGCGAACTGGTCCATGATACCGCAGTTCACCCCGCAATAGTTATGCTCCGTAGCCTGGCCTATCTTGGCAAGTTCGAACTTGTCTATGCCGAGACCGAACAGGCTGTTCAGGGCAAATGCGAATGTGCTTTCAAGTGCGGCTGAAGACGACATCCCGGCACCGAGAGGGACATCCCCTGCAAATACGGTGTTGAATCCTGCGATTTTGCCGCCTCTCTTGATGGTTTCGCGGCATACTCCGAAGATATACCGGGCCCAGCTCTGTGCCGGAAGATCTTCCTCATTCAGCCCGAATTCACAGTATTCATCGAGATCGAGGGCATATGCGCAGACCTTGTCCGTTCCGTTGAGTTTGATTTCAGCCATTATAACCTTGTCCACGGCACCCGGAAACACGAATCCTCCGTTATAGTCCGTATGTTCACCGATAAGGTTGATCCTTCCTGCCGAAGCGAAGAATTCGCCTTCCTCGCCGAAGAGTGTCCTGAATTTCTCTGCTATTCTTTCTTTCATATCTACAGTTATTAGTTATTGGTCTTCTTTTGTCTTTTGGTTCCAGGTTCTGTCTTTGATCCCGGGTCCCGGCTTTGGCCCCTGTTTCCGCTTTTGGTCATAAAACCCAAAATCATTCAAAGGTATTGAATTTTCTCCGACATTCCAATTTTTTTGTTTGCATCCCCACTCCCCTCCAGCAAACAGCCCAGCAACCTTCAGCACCATCCGGCAAATATCCCAGCGGCCTTCAGCACCATCCGGCAAATATCCCAGCGGCCTCCAGCATCCTACCATCCTCAGCTCGCATCAACGGCACACCCTACAGCAAGCAACCCCACATCGGCATTCTCACACCTTACAATATCCCTGCTACCTGCGATCAGTACTCTCGCATTCTCACATCCTACACCTATCATCCTTGCTCTTTCAGCATCATATACCCGGTATCCTCACACCCCCTCATCCCACACTCGATAGATCCAGCCCTGCATCGCATCACCTCGTATCGGCAGCACATCCAACACCCAGTTGAGCCAGCCTCATCTTGACGCGCATCCGGCATCATCGCTTCGGCATAGTCACTTCCTCTCAACAGCATCCTTATAACATTTTCACAACAGCTGAGATGCATTATACTGCAATTTCCGGGATCTACACTGTCACCCGTCAGTCCAAGTCTCATTGCGACCTCTGCTACGCATATCCGCCTCACATTCCGGACATATGCACAGTCTTCTGCCGGTTCATGCTCCTCTCGGCCACTCCCGATTGCACATATACCCGCTTTTCACCTCCAAATCATGTCACAATGACCGGCCATCGGAGAAGTCTCTGAAGAGGGGCAGGTGCGCCAGGTCTGTCAAAAACTCGCAGACCTGGAACGGAGAGAGGCCACGGAAGCAGCTCTACGAGGGGCAAGCGTGCCAGGTCTGTCAAAACTCCGCAGACCTGGAACGGGGACCGGCCACGGAAGCAGCTCTACGAGGGGCAGGTGTGCCAGGTCTGTCAAAACTCCGCAGACCTGGAACGGAGAGAGGCCACGGAAGCAGCTCTACGAGGGGCAGGTGTGCCAGGTCTGTCAAAAACTCGCAGACCTGGAACAGAGAGAGGCCACGGAAGCAGCTCTACGAGGGGCAGGTGCGCCAGGTCTGTCAAAACTCCGCAAACCTGGAACGGGGACCGGCACAGTAAAAGGCTCCTGTAAGGAGACAGCGGTGAATATACCTTGGGAAATCAGAATGTCAGGACAATCGGACAATGATCGCTTACACCGCCGATATAACGCGGACCGGAATAGGTCCGGAACGGCTTCTCTCCGACATGTGTATTGTCCCGGGTCATCAGAAACGGCACTTTTACAACCTCCATCCGTGCTGCAGGCCTTTTACCTGCAACTGGCTTTTCCGGAATACCAGCCGCTCCTTGCCGGGCTACAGGGATACGACCGGCATCCTGGCTCTGGCCCGATACCGGAGCATCTGTACAACCACCGCCATAAGAACCCCCCGGTCCGGCAAGAAAAGCAGAAACGACAAACATATCTATCAGTTCCCACTTGCCTCCATATCTGATTGTACCCTCTCCAGCCGCTTCAAGCGGGACACCGAGATTGACCATCCGGCATCCGGTCATGCTGCCATTCCGGGAACTGCTGCCTTGTCCGGTATTTTCCAGACTACCGGTTTTCTCTCTGTAAACTGCTGTATTATAAACGGTATCGCAAAGGATATCGAAAGGTCCTCCGGACGGGGTGTCATTGAAATCCCCCATCGCAATAATCCTTACATCCGACATCCATTGTCCCGCCTGCAAACATTGTCCGATACCGACAATCTCCCGTCTCTGTTCCTGCTCAGGCAACCGTTGCCCCAAACTGTCAGCTTCTGTGTGCTGCCCGTCTCCCGACAGAATCCGTTGACAGCGAGCGGAATTTTCGGCATATATGGAATCGCAAAGAAAACGCAGCCTCGCCATCGCTGTCCGTCTGCGCCATTCCGAAGCCTTCGCGCCTCCGTATTTCGACGGATGGTGATTGACCAGAAAATAGTATGTCCTACCTGAAATCCGATGTTTCAAGGATACCAGCAGTATATCCCTCGTCCCCATCAATGTCCTTATACCTTGTTCCCCATATTCCACATCCGGTTCATGTCCGGACAATTCCTCTGCGGCAGGATCCGCGTTCTGCCCCGGCTCTTCATAATCAGGATCATCAATCCCGAAAGCCCGCTCCGAAGATAATTCCTCGGCAGCCGGTCTCCCTTCCGGCACGTAGGGGCGACTCAAAACGGAAATTTCTGCGTTATGCTTGGTGAGAAACCCCTCATGTACGACAGTACACTCCGGTTTTCTCATCTTCGCAAGCCTTGAAAGCCCTCCTGTTGAGTCATCCCCCTTATCCTGACCCGGACTGCACTCATAGATACGGCACGGTCTGGCAGAGAGTTTTTCAAATACGTCTTCCCTGTAGACAAGGGCCACATCAATGCCCCTGTGGTCCGGAGAATCGAAATGCACAGTCCTGTATCCGTATTTCCGCAAGGCTGTCGCACCGACAATCGAGCGCACGACAAACGCATTTTCCACTTCCGCAAGCCCTATGACATCGGGCAGCCGTCCCTTACGGTCTGCTATCCATAATACAGTCTTGGCTATGGCATTGCACTTGGTATAGAACCGCCCTTTGGTCCACCGCCTCTGCCCGAAAGAAGAGAATTCCGTATCACTCTCACCTGTTCCGGAATCCCTGTAGTCGAACATGTTCTCTATATTCCAGAACATCACCAGCAGCGAATCCTCCTGCATAGCATTAGCCGTTCCGAAAATGCTGCCGGTCACACCGGCAACGCAGACAAACAGACAAAACCTCAACATAACCTGCTCAATACAAATACATAAAAAATATTTTTATCCGCAATTGTACCCCCTTGAAAAACAGCATGACGGAATGGTCCGGATGGTGTGGCTGTCCGCTCGCTACCGGGTGGACTGCAGAGCATCTTCCTGACCTCGTGAACGGTTCATGAGAATGTCCGGTGGACATTCGAAAGCGAACAGTCGCATAACAGTGGAAGGTATTTGCCATTCCATCATAGTTAAATATGGGGTATTTTTGCGGAACTTTTTACTCGTACCTCACGGTTCCGGTTGACTTTTTAACCAGCACAGAACAGTTCCTACATAGCAGACATCATCGCTGCCGGACAGCAATATCGCCACTCAAAAGAGAAAAAATATCTTAAAAAAGAAAAATGTGGCGAAATGCCCGAATAATTAGTAACTTTGCCGCCCGATCCGGATACGTCAGCTGCAATCCTCCGAAAAGGCAATCACAGCAGGCCGGTTGAGAAGCTGTACAGCTTCTGAAAAGTCCCCCTCCCGAAGAGGGATACAGGAAGAAATAACGTGGACCATCTCTGTGCGGTGGAAAAAAGTTTCGCAAGCCGTACAAAACCACGGATATCAGTACAACCATGAACTTGCGAAACTTGAGACAGTAAAACCATGTCACTGAAATGCGGAATAGTCGGACTTCCGAATGTCGGGAAATCCACTCTTTTCAACTGCATAAGCTCCGGCAAGGCCCAGAGCGCCAACTTTCCTTTCTGCACCATCGAGCCGAACATCGGTTCCACGATAGTTCCGGACAAAAGATTAGAAGAACTCGAAAAACTGTGCAAGCCCAAAAGGGTAGTTCCGGCAACCGTAGAGATAGTGGACATAGCCGGACTTGTGAAGGGGGCAAGCAGGGGAGAAGGACTCGGGAACCAGTTCCTGGCCAATATCCGCGAGACGGATGCAATCCTGCATGTACTGAGATGTTTCGATGATCCCAACATAGTGCACGTAGACGGAAGTGTAGACCCTGTGCGGGACAAGGAAGTAATTGACATGGAGCTTCAGCTGAAGGACCTGGAGACCGTGGAGAACCGCCTTGCCAAAGTACAGAAGCAGGCCCAGTCCGGAGGAGACAAGAGCGCAAAGAGACTGATGGAGCTCCTCCAGACCTATAAGTCAGTTCTGGAGCAGGGAAAATCCTGTCGGACAGTCGCTTTGGACAATCCTGAAGACCAGCAGCTTGCAAAGGAACTGTTCCTGCTCACAAACAAGCCGGTGATGTATGTCTGCAATGTGGACGAGGCATCCGCAGCCACAGGAAACGCATATGTGGAAAGAGTCCGAGAGGCTGTCAGGGATGAAAATGCGGAGATACTGGTAATTGCCGCCAAGATCGAGTCTGACATAGCCGAACTGGAGACTTACGAGGAACGGCAGATGTTCCTGCAGGATATGGGTCTGGAAGAATCCGGAGTCGTCAGGCTCATCCAGCACGCCTATTCTCTGCTCAACCTTCAGACTTTCTTCACCGCGGGGGCAGACGAGTGCCGGGCCTGGACCATCAGCAAGGGAGACAAGGCACCGAAGGCAGCCGGGGTCATCCATACGGATTTCGAAAAGGGATTCATCCGCGCCGAAGTCATAAAATACGAAGATTTCATAGAACTGAAATCCGAAGCTGCATGCCGTGCGGCCGGAAAGCTCGGCATCGAAGGCAAGGACTATGTCGTCCAGGACGGTGACATCATGCACTTCCTCTTTAATGTATAGTGTTGCGCATATCCGACATTTTTATATAAAATTTGCAGGTTATGCGCAACATTTTGTATATTTGTCTCAAAATTAGACAAATATGGAAACACTGTTCACAAGGCATGATCTATATATTGCCAATACGCCTGTAGATATTATCCGAGATATAATGGACGAAATCCATTGGGATTCAAGGCTTATTGCAATCGTCGGAGCAAGAGGCGTGGGGAAGTCGACGCTGATCAGGCAATTCATCAGAAAGAATTACCAGGCTTATGACAGGTCCGTACTCTATTGTTCTTTGGACTCCGTATATTTTTCGACACATACACTTCTTGACCTTGTAGAAACATTCATCATGAACGGCGGCAAGCGGCTGTTTTTCGATGAAGTCCATAAATATTCGAACTGGAGCAGGGAAATCAAGGAAATATATGACCTGTATCCTGATATCAAGGTTGTTATCAGTGGTTCCTCGTTACTGCATATACTGAATGCTGATGCTGACCTGTCACGCCGCTGTATAAGATATACGATGAACGGATTGTCATTCCGTGAATTCCTGCGTTTTTACAAGAATATAGACATACGGAAATATTCTCTGCCGGAAATTATTGATAATCCGGCACCATTATGCAGTGAGGTTAACAGACTATGCAAACCGGTACAGCAATTCAAGGAATATCTGACATATGGGTACTATCCATTCTATATGGAAAGCGTTATGGATTACTACACCCGTATCGAACAGGTAACGAATTTTGTCATAGAGACCGAACTGCCTCTGCTGCGTAAGGTAGATATAGCTAATATCCGGAAAATCAAGGCACTCGTTAGCATTATAGCAAGCAGTATCCCTTTTGAAGTAGATGCAAGCAAACTGTCTCGGCTAATCGGGACAGGGCGCGACACGGTTATCGAGTATATGCAGCATCTTGAGGATGCCAGAATATTCAATCTTCTATATTCCGATGTCCGGAGTGTCGGCAAACTGACAAGACCGGACAAGATATATCTGGAAAATGCCAACCTTCTCTACGCCTTATCGTCATCTGAAGTAAATATCGGAACTGCCCGCGAGACATTTGTCGTAAACCAGCTGAAAATCAAATATGATGTGGAATACGGCAAACAGCAAGGGGACTTCAAAGTAGACGGAAAATATACATTTGAAGTAGGAGGAAAAGACAAGACATTCTCCCAGATTGCCGGAGTCAGGAATTCCTTTGTCCTTTCGGATGATATCGAGACCCCTCTCGGGCGTCGGCTGCCGATATGGTCAGTCGGTTTCATTGCCTGACCGGATTACTTTTATCCCGACATCAGAAAATATTCCTATCCGCATTATTACCCCTAAAAGGGAAACAGACGAGAAGTTCGGACGGCGTGGCCGCCCGTGGCCTCGTGAACGGGAGGGACCCGCCGCGTAGACGAGAAGATCCGGGATTCTACGGGTTCAAAGCGGTGTACATGAGGATTTTCGAAGCAAACTTAACACAGGCACACCCTTGGGGTCGGCCTCTACTACAGGGTCACAGCCGTAGTCAGACGTATGTCGCGAGAAGATGCCCCTATCAGGATATTGAAAATTCCAGGCTCGACCATGAATTCATGGCGGTCCATGTCATAATAGGCGAAAGCTTCCGAATCCAGAATGAACTCCACAGACCGGGACTCACCAGGTTCAAGATACACCTTCTCATAGCCTTTCAGTTCCTTTTCAGGACGTGGCACACTCGCCGTCTCATCATTCACATACAGCTGCACTACCTCGGCTCCGGCGCATTTCCCGATATTCTTCACTGTAGCAGACACATGAACCCTGCCGTCGGACAGCTTTTCCGCCTCTATGTCCGAAAACGAGAAATCCGTGTACGACAGGCCGTAGCCGAACGGGAAAAGAGGCTCCACTCCGGAACGGTCATAGCCGCGATAGCCGACAAAGACCCCTTCGAAATATGTCACACGGTCATACGGGCTGTTGTAGATCTTTTCAGTGTTGCAATAGTAATTGTTGAACACAGGGTTGTCTTCAAGACGGCTTTCCACTGAAATCGGAAGACGTCCGCTCGGATTCACCCTGCCTGAAATGATCTCGGCCACGGCACGACCACCCTGTTGTCCGGGATACCATGCCATGAGCACAGCCTTGGCCCTGGCAAGCAGAGGCTTGAAATCCACTCCACCTCCGGCATTCACCACGACAACAAGATTCGGGTTCAGAGCCGCTATGGAATCTATCTGGGCAATCTGCTCTGACGGGAGTTCGAACGGACGGTCATGATCCTCGCCTTCAATATGTGAATTGAATCCGGCACAATACACTACCGCATCGGCCTTGGAGGCATCCGGTACAAGTTTGTAGAAGGCGGCGATTCCATCCGTGACTGAAACTGTAGTGAAAGGCTCCACGAAACCGCTGCCGCCACCAGTAGGGATATTGCCCGAGTTCGGCCCCAGCACGGCAACCTTGCGGATCTTTTTGGAGAACGGCAGGAAATCATCTTCGTTTTCGAGAAGCACGACAGCCTCACGGGCCACTTTCAGGGCCGTCATATCGGATTCCGGATTCTGCTCCGGTATCGAAGTGTCCAGCTGATCCCTGTCCAGAAAACCGAACTCTATGAGTGTCTGGAGGATATGCTGACATTTTTCGTCAATGGTCTTTTCTATCACCGTACCCGTTTCAATAGCCTCCTTCAGGACACGTGGATTCATGAACTGTCCCCAAGACATTTCAAGATCGAGGCCGTTGTTGGCAGGGGCGAGATTGGAATAAGCGGCAGTCCAGTCGGACATGAAGATGCCTTCGAAGCCCCACTTGTCACGGAGCAGATCCTTGATAAGGGACTTGTTCTCGGTCATATGCACGCTGTTCACGAGATTGTAGGAAGACATCACGGCACCTGTACGCGCCTCCTGTACCGCCTTGCGGAATGACGGAAGATAGATTTCGTTCAACGTGCGCTCGTCAATATCTGAAGACACATGATGACGGCTGTACTCCTGATTGTTGCCACAGAAATGTTTGATGGTGGATATCACTCCGACAGACTGCATCCCTTTGATATAGGCTACCGCTGTCTCGGAAGTAAGATACGGGTCCTCCCCGTAGTACTCGAAATTCCGTCCGCACTTCGGGAAACGGTAGATGTTCACTCCCGGGCCAAGCATGATGTGGACACCGCGGGCCCGGGCATCGCGGCCGAGAGATTTGCCGTAGGCATATGCCAGCTCCCTGTTCCAAGTCGCAGCTGCCGCCATGCCGCACGGATACATCGTGCTCTTGGTGTCGTTCCTCACTCCCTGAGGTCCGTCAGCCATACGGATACGGGGAATGCCGAGCCGGGGTATCTCCCTGATATAGAAACCGTCGACACCTCCGATATACGAAAGTTTCTCTTCAAGGGTCATCCGGGACACCAGTTCGGCGGCTCGCCGTTTGGAGGCCTCCGATATTGCGGGGATATCCGTCTCCGGACATCTTAAAACCCCGTCTGTGTCACATTCAAAAACCTCAACCTTTGCTTTCCCTGGCATATTCTGTGCGTCAGAATATCCATTTGTATCACCCTCAGAAGCCTCAATCCGTGCTTCAGCCGGCATATTCTGTGTGCCGGAATATCCATCCTTGTCACCCTCAAAGACCTCAATCCGTGCTCCTTTTGGCATATTCCGAGAACCGGTATATCCATCTGCGTCACCTACAGAAGCTGCCGCTGCCAGCGACAATGCAAGGCAGAGCCCTGCCGAGAACAATGTAATTTTCTTCATTTGAACCTTATCTTAAAAGATTTTTGAATTTTTGCCGTCATAAGAAACTGTTTTGAAATTTACAGATGCGGCAGAATTCCCCGGGATACCATTGGTCGGACTGACAATAAAGAGGAGCATTCCTGCCGGTACCTGTCCGTTGCCATACTGAAAAGGCAGCCTCGATATCCGGTCTGCCATTCAATGTCGTCCGGGCAAAACCGGGACACAGGTTTAGAAGCTGTTTTGAATTCAAAACAGCTTCCTATTCCAGTGTAATCCGGATGGAACGGCCTTCTGTGATTATATGACGTCCGGTCCTGCCGCCATGCACCGGGACGGTCACCGCCAATTTGCCGGAAGATGTGCGCTCCACAATGATGTCGAAATCCCGGCCGAATGCACGGATATGCCTCAATGCCATCCTGTCCCAGTCCGAAGGCATCGAAACGGCAAGGTCAAAACTGTCGAAGCCGGTCGGACGTATACCGAAAAGCCCCTCGGTAATAATCCGGCAGTAAAGGCCGCTCTCCGCAGACAGATGCCGCTGACTGCCTTCCGGCCATGCTTCCACAGGATAAGGGACATGTTCCCCGAGCAGCCTTCTTTCGGAAAAAGCATGCAGGACATCCGAAGCCCTGTCCGGATAGCCGGCACAGAATATCCCACGCAGTGCATAAAGGGTCGCCCTGTCCCAGAAAGTACTGTCACCCTGCTCCGTAAGCACTCCGTTCTCCGTCATCAGTTCCGGTCCGAGCAGCGCATCGACCGTACCCTCCTTATGATAATCTATCCCGGCCACCAAAGGGAGGCAGATCCACGATCGCAGGACATTGTTCCCGTCATAATAGCGCCATGTCTCATATCCGGACACTTCCGCTCCGAAGTACCGTTCTATCGCCTTCCTCAATTTCTCCGCCTGTACCTTATAGGATGACGACACCTTTCGCGGCAAGCCGAGTTCTCCGGCAAGATATGAAGCCGAAATCAGAGCATCGTAATAGAGAACGGATGTGCTGAGATTGGCGTCACCCGCCGGGAAACGTCCCTCCAGTTCATCGGAATCCGATGCCACGACACCTTCCGTGGTAAGCTGTCTCCTGCAATATTCCAGACACCATTCTACCAATGGCCACAGCTTCTCCGCCTCCTGCCTTGAGGCCCTTGCCAGAAGATACCGGGAAGCCCCGTAGGCTATCATGGCAGCATCACCCCTGTCTCCGGCACCTGCCCAGATATCCGTCCCTTCGGCTATTATAGAGCTCGGAAGAGACCTGTATCCGTCATTCATAAACCGCGCGAAATGCCTGTAGCAGTTCAGCGCAGACTCATTCCCGACATCATATCCGAGGAACGGGAAGAACGGATTGACATATTCTGCCTGGTCATTGGCCCACAATGCCGCATAGAAGACCTCCCCTCCGGGAGCATGCATATATCCGTTCCGCGTCCTGATGATACTCTCGGAAGCCCTTATCTTGGCAAACCTGAACTCCGTATCTATGACACTGTCAGGCGTCTCGAGCACCAGGCTGCCGTCTATGTCATTGCGGATGAAATCCATCCTCGCGGCATATTCCCCGGCCGGGTCACTCTCTACAGGCAACTCTCCGGCACGGTACCCCTGAAAGACTGCGGCAAATGACAAGGTATCTCCGGGTGGAAGGCCATGCAGCCCGGCACCGATAACCGACCCTTCAATGATATAGCCACCTGTCACTCCCCTGGCAGGATCTGTCTCATAACGGACAACCGTTTCCGGCACCGTCACTTCCAGATGCCTGCCTCCGATATTCACAAGTCTGTACACTTCACACATCAGCGGCTTGTCCTTGGAAGGGAATACGGTCCTGGTCATCTCTATCTCGGGCGACCGGCCTGCCTTGCTGTCCGTTCCGGAATATGTCCAGCCGACATTCCACAGACTCCGGACAGCCAATGCCCCGTCTATGGAAACTTCCTGCACCTTTTCTCCGCACAATGTCAGTCCGCTGACAAAAAGAAGGGACGGAATGTCCGCAGCGGTGCGGTAGACTAAACTGGCATGAGTATCGTTGGGAACAGTCCTCAACAGCGGAAAGACAAGCGAACGCTCACAAGCAAACGCGCCCGAAGCATCCACGCCCCATCGGAGGACGAAAGCCATCTCTTCCCCGCTCATCTCGATATGGTCGTAATGGGGGACGCCCGGCACCGGAGTCCAGACTATCCGCCGGCCGCCATCGGCAATCTTCCATCCCGGCTGCGCGGCCGAAGGCCATGCGCATGACAACAAACACAGGACAATCCCTGCTATTCTTATGGAGTTTCTCATGCAGGAGGAAAATCACCGGGCAACATCCACGGTAAATTCGAAGTCATCGTACGGGGCCGTCCTCCATGCCTGGTCCGCGGTTATCGGAGAAATGGCGAACAGCGGGGAGAATGTCCTGACACTGACAGTCTTTCCGTCCGGCTTGAATTCAAGGATACGGAGCCAGGAGTCGCCGCCGTTGCCGTGCCACTGTCCGTCGTTGGTCTGGGAGTTGAACATCATCTGCGGGATCATATGCCCGTCAGCTGCAGGATCCACCCGGAACCCGCAGGTGCAGCTGTAGTCGATATCCTTCACGTCGCTTCCCACAGGAATCTTCGGCGGCGTCCCTGTATGGCCGCAGAGGACCATGGCAATGTTCTTCGACGGATAGACCAGCTTCTCCCACACGGCCTGAGGCCAGTTGTGCGGGGTCACCTTGTACCACTTCTCGTCCTCGATACGTGTCCCGTCAGGCAGGATGAAGGAATGTACGAAAACAATCACCTTGTGGTCCGCATATTCCGGCCTGGAAATAAGGTCGGAAGCCCATTCCAGAATCTCGTCCCGCGGAGCGAACTCCATGGCCACTATCAGTATTTTGCCCCAGTTCTCGTCGCTGAACTCATAGGCGGCATTTTCAAGGGTATGGATATTCTGCCAGTTCGGTGCAGTGGCCACCAAATGTTCCATGTTCTTGAGATTCCGCTCCGGATAGACGTATTCCGGCATCTGGGAATATCTGTGTTCGGCTGAAATGTAGCCTATGTCATGATTCCCCTGGCATGCGATGTAAGGCACCCTGTTGTCGAGGAACGAGAGGGAATGCGAGATGGCTTCCCACTGCTGGCGCGATGTCTGGGTCCCGTTCGGGAAATCCGGCAGGCCTCCGGCAATGAGCTTGTTGTTCTGCTCCACGAGGTCTCCTGTAAGCAGGGCGGTCATCACGTTCAGTCTTTTCGCATTCTGGGCTATCCATGCAGTCTGCAGGTCAAAAAGAGGCTGCGTCGCGGCAAATTTAATGTAACTCTGCGCATCGCCGAACATTATCATCGAGAAAGATTCCGGATCTTCCAGCTGCGGATAAACCGGAATGATAGGTTCCGACTGTTTTATCTGTGCCTGCATCACGGCAGCTGCCATAAGAAAAGCTGTAAACAATAAAGAAAAACGTTTCATATCAATATGTTCTTACAAATTCGGAAAAATCAGTCCAGACGGCTGACACGTACCCAGTCGACCTCCATATATGAAGGGACATCGTCATCGGAAATCTCGTTCCTCCCGGCAGGTCCGACACTCAGGATAAGGTAATACCCTCCGCTGAACGGCCACTGCTTCAGTTCGGCCTCGTTTTCGAGTTTCATATTGGCATACCTCAACCTTTCCACCTCGTTGCAGTACATGACTATCTCGTCATCCGTAACCTCCACAGAATATACATTATACTGGCCTGCGTTGTATCCCGTGTCCCAGCCGCTGTATTCCAGGTCGACATGGTCGGTATTATGTCCGGTATAGGTGTCTATATAATGTGAATGCAGGGTATGCTGGACATAATCATGTTCATAGGAATGTTCCATGATGTCTATCTCCCCTCCGTCAGGCCATCCCTGATATACCTGATATGCCGGTTCAGGCATCATCCATATTGCCTGTCCGACAGTAGGACCGTCATCGACGAACCTTGCGCAGACATCCACCCTGAAATTTCCCTGGAACCATATCTTGCCTTGGGTCTTGACTCCTCCGGTAAGGCTGACCCCGTCTTTCCTGTCCACTACAAGGACAAGATTTCCGTCCTTTACATAAGACTGGTCCGGACTGCCGGACATGGACACCTGCCATGCCGCAGTCCCTTTAGGGACATAGTCCCAACTGTTCATGTCGAGTCCGTCTGCCTGATCGAAATCATCGAAAAAGATAATCTCTCCCTGTGCTCCAGGAAATTTGCCTTCATATGCGGACAGGATTACGGTATAGACGGTTTCCTTCCCGCCGGAAGTTACCGTAAACTCCTGCCTCTCCGGCCAGTCGCCCACAAAATTCTGAGGGTTAGGAGAAATCTGTGCCCCATCCGCCAGATAACATCCGACTGCCGTCACCTGTCCGCCGTATTTAATCTGACCGACCGTGACAGTACCGGCCTCCTGATCTATATTCGCGTGATAGATATTGGCCCCCACCTGAAGGGTAAAGCGTTCAAGCGGATATTGTGCAGCCGTTTCAGGCCCGTCCGCTGAACATCCCGCCATGGCAAGAGCCATGGCTGATGCAAAGAAAGTAATCATTCCTATTTTCATTTTTCAAAAATTTTCAGTCCCATTCTATCTGGTCGAACGGTATCTTGTAGTCCATATAGTCGTATTCCACAGTACCTTTCGTCGCACCTACATGAAGTGTCAGAGTCTCGCCGTCAAGCAACGGGCCTCCATCCTGTCCGTCAGCCACCGTACTTCCGAGAGATTCCCCGTCCAGTATCCATTCGAAGCGCAGATAGCCGCCTTCCGTCCTGGTGATATCGAGAGCCAGCTCGTGCGGAACCGTCGGATCGAATGAGACATTGTTTATCACATCCGTTGTCTTGTCCGGACGGGTGCTGCATTCGGTCATCCTGGTCTCGGCATTGAGATGCCATCTTATCTCATTGTTCCCGGAAAGGAAATATATGATGGAATAGGCATCGGACGACATGGAGACTATACGGAATATATACTGGCCTTCCGCCGTAATGGCGTTCGTACCGGAGCGGATGAACCTGTTGTCTCCGCTGAATATCGTATTGTCGCCATTGTAGGTGATCGTACCTGGCCTGCCTGAAGACGGATCGGCCCACCATGACCACTCGTCAAACTGAGTCCTGTCTGCAGGAGGATCCATGGCCTGCTGGAGTGTTATCTGCCTCCTTACCGGAGTGATTCCTTCCGCCGTTGCCGTAGTCTCAAGAGTGAATGTAGCCGTTCTGATGGACGTCCCCTGGTTTTCATCCATATTGATGACAAGCTCTCCGTTCCCGTTGAATGAAGTCTCTGCAAAAGAGTACCATGTCATGTTCACATCATCCTTTACCACTGCCCATTCCGCATTGGAGACCACAGGCAGCCTGTATTCCTGAGCCTTATGGTCGAGTCTTATCAGGGTCTCTGCAGGGTCGAGCTGCATACCGTCCTGGGTCACGGTGACTGTTGCATATTCTTCGTCATGCCTGTCATATACGACTATGTCGGCATACCGTATCTCGCCCTTGTTTTCAGGGGCAGAGAATGAAACTGTCCCGTCACCTTCACCCTCCGGGCTACTGCTGACAGTAAGCCATTCGGAACCCGAAGCCAGTGCAATCCTCCATTTCTGGTTTGAAAGAATCCCGAAAGAGCCCTCGCCACCGGTCTGCGGAAGCATTATGTCCTCCGCATTCTCGAAATCGAGATAAGCCGTACCGTGCTGGAACACTTCTACCCATTTTCCTATCCAGTAGTCGCTCTGTATTATCAGAGTATCGATCCTGTCGTCCAGTCCGGTATTGTCAGTATAGGTGACGGTGACTTCAAAAAGTTCGTCAGGCCCTCCTTCAGAAGGAGCAATCGTACACCAGTCCTGATGCTGGCCGTACACTGTCCACGGGTCGGTCGACTTTACCTGAAGGACTATCGGCTCCGGGTCGGAGGCTGTCAGTTCATACCTGTCCTCCGCAAGGAACCTCAGATCCACCCACTTCATCGGCTCCTTCTCACTGCATGAAAGCAGCAGGAAAGGACACAGCAGTGCCGGGAACACCCTCAGGATGCCCCGCACTGCGAAATCATATCGTTTTTTATCCGGTCTCATGTCAATTCCCGTTTATTCTGCCGTATAAGGAATGTATTCGAATGAATCTATGGTCATCGAGCCGACTCCGGATTCTATACCGAAAAGATACTGGAATCCGGCCTGCGTACTGCTGGATGCCCACACATCACCGACATTCTGTCCTTCATCCGAAACAAGGACATCATTGATATAGACTTTTCTGGACAATCCATATGGTGTCGCTCCACCGGTTCTGGTTACAGGTTCCATAACAAGCTTGAGGGTCTCCATCTCGCTTGCAGAAGCAGGATAATCGTGGAACTGGACTGTATTGTTCCACAAGCCGCCCCAACCGTTGTCGAACCCGAAGCAATAGTTCTGCCCGTCTATAGAAACCGATCCTCCCGAGCCAAGCTGATGGTCGTTGTTCCCGAACCGTATCATGAGATAGCAGGCTCCCGCCCAGTTGTTCACTGTGAAATACCCCGATTCCAGACTGACATCCGAGAATGTCCAGATGAATGTGCCGTATTTGAATGTATCGAAAGTCTTGACCCTTGCATTGCCCGAAACTGTCGTAGTAAGGGTAGCCCCGTCAAGCTGTGTAGCATCATTCTCCTTGGCCGTACATGAACCCTGGGTAACCGTCATGGTCTTCGGGTCGAGCGGCAGACTCGGGTCTTCAGGAGAAATGGTGATTACGGTCTCCTTGTCATAGATATATTTCGAATAAGGCAGCTGCACCGTGAATGAATTGCCGTCATCCGCCTTCGTCAGGACTGCTTCCTCATTGTCTGACGTCACTGTCCAGCCGACATTGGCCTCCACGCTATAGGTCTTCGTTTCACCCGCATAGCCGAACACGAGGTCGGTTTCAGGATTTTCAAGCGCACCGAACTCAAGCATCACCCCATCCTGGACGACATCGAACGACCTGGTCTCGAAACCGTTCTCTATCGTAACGGTAGCCGTCCTCCTCGCACCTTCACTGAGCACGGCAGTTGCCGTAACTTCTACCGGTTCTCCGGTACCGTCCCCTCTGTCAGGAGTCAGAGTCAGCCACGTGGCGGACGGTGTGGCTGTCCATGGTTTGTTGGAACTTACGACAAACGTCGCAGAGCCTCCTTCCTGTGGAAGCATGTCGGCAAAAGGAATCACGGAAAGAACACCCTTGGCCTCCTGGACTACCTTCACCGTTATCGGGGCATCCACCTCCTCTGCAGTTATGGTCAGGGTCGCCGTCCTGGACACTTCATCCGGATTGTCTTCTATATTCACCGTTATCTCCTCGACCAGGGAGCTCGCCGCACTCATGGCCGGGTCGGGAAGGCACCACTGGGAATCCGTCCTGATTTCCCACGGAGTGTTGGAACTTACATTGAAAACTATCGCCCTCGGAGACGTGGCAATCGCCGTATACTCTTCAAGGGCATCCGTCTGTATAGAAGGTGCCTGCTCAGGCTGTGAATCTATGTCAGGTGCCATAGTACACCCGTACGCCAGAAACGAGATGATCAAGGTTGCCGACAAGCCTGCGGCAATTCTGTTATTTTTCATAATTATCGGATATTAGTCATTTAATTACTGTCAATCATATTGAGAAACTATCATGAAAACAGGTTCTGAGACTTTACCAGCCCTGATTCTGAGGATTGAGATTGGTATTCTTATAAAGTTCGGATTGCGGGATTGGATAAAGATACATCCGCTCCGCCCAGGTGCGGGTTTCGTAGACTTCCCTGTAGAAAGCATAATTGTTGTCCTCTGTCAGTTCTATCCTCACACCGTAAATGTCGCGCTGGGTATCCTCGGCTGTCTTCCACCTGCGGACATCCCAGAAACGGTGGTCTTCGAAGGCGAACTCGACACGCCATTCATTCCTGACAGCGGCAATGAAACCCGCCCTGTCCTTGACATCCACTGACGGCATATTCGAGTTGGCCCTCACCTGATTCAGCGCCCAGGCGGCAGAATACGTGAACTCGGCATCCGTATAATCCGGATCCCCGAAAGCCTCTATCATGGATTCCGCATACGTCAGCAAAGTCTCCGCGTACCTGTATATTACCCAGTGGTGTCTGTTTGACACCGGATTGTCCGGAGAAAAGCTCGTGGACTCCTGGATATATTTCCTGAGGAAATATCCTGTCGGGGAACCGCCCTGGGTCACCGTCGCATCATCCTCCCCGCCTGCATAGGACGCTATACGCGAACCCTTGAACGACTGTCCGTTTGCAAGTATGGTCCTGGCAAAACGCGGGTCGCGGTTGTCGTACGGCCTCTGCGGGTTGAAAGCCGGGTCGTCGCATTCCCAGCCGTTAGCCCCGAGCGTCACGGTGTATCCGTTGATTGTCTGGAATGCATCCACGAGGTTCTGGGTAGGGAATGTGGCCGTAGCCGGAGTGGAACGGGAGCCTTCAGTAAACCTGATAGGGAAATTGTTCAGCTCGAATGAAGAAGAGGCGTCGTTCATCCTTAGAAGCACAGTCTCCGGCGATGACACATTATTGCATTTGTCCGCAGGGTCGAGCTGATACAGCCCTGTATCTATCAGGTCGAGAGCGGCCTTTGCCGACCTTTTCCATTTCTCCGTGTCCATGGTCGGATTGTGCAACTCGCTTGCCGCATAAAGAAGCGCCTTCGATTTCAGGGCCATCGCAAAGCCGCGGGTTACCCTGCCCGTCTCGTTGTTCGGCTGCCCCCGGTATGAGTCCGGAAGGTTGGAAGCACAGGCATCGCACTCCGACACGATATACTCCACCACATCATCGAAAGGAGTCTTGCCGATACTGTTCGCCTCCTCTATGGTCAGTTTCTTCAGAGGCATGGCGATGTCCCCGTACCGTTTGGCGAGTTCGAAGAAAAAGAATGCCCTGAGCACCCGTGCCTCATAAGGGAAATATTTCAGCTGCTTCTCCCAGTTCTCATACTGGGCGTCATTCTCGAACCTCGAAAAATCGGTGGAAGCGAATGATTCCAGAAATTCGTTGGCCGCCCTTATGCCGTTGTACAGAGACCAGGCATTGTCAACCGTATTCAGGGCAGACCAGCTCCCGTTATTGAACCACTGTACCTGGCCTCCGGTATTCCCGAATTCCGCATCATCGCAGCCGCAATCGCGCATTGCCCCGCCTATGGCTCCGAAATCCTGGGGAATGTACGAATATACATTGGTCAGCACCTGCTTTGTCTCATCAAAATAGGAATATACGTCCGAATACGTCCTGAGTCCGTTGGTCTCGTCAAAGTCGAGATAGTTGCATGAAACGGCAGATATGGCCGCCGCCAGTACCGCAGTTGTATTGATTATCGTCTTCATATCCATCTACCGTTTAAAAGTTGAACTTCAGCCCGACCCAATATGACCTCAATGCCGGATAGGTCGCCCAGAGCTGCTCCGGGTCCATTATCTTCAGACCGTCGATACAGAACAGGTTGGTTCCCGTGACATATACTTTCATATCGGCAAACTTCAGAAGTCTCTTTGGGAAAGTATAGGAGAGCGTCAGGTTGCGGAGCTTAAGGAAAGAGCCGTCCCTGTACCAGAAAGAATTGTTCCGGTAGTTGTTCTCGTTGTCAAGAGTCGTCAGCCGCGGCATGGTGGCGCTCCCGGCCGTTTCCGGAGTCCAGGGCACCTCATGGTCGAGCAGTGTCTGCGACACGGTGCCGTTGTCAAGAAGAGGAGTGTAGAGAGGAGAGTTCAGGAGATTGACTGTCACACCGGTCATACCCTGGAAATCAGCAGAGACTTCAAACCCTCTGTAACCGAAATCCAGTCCGAACCCGAAATAGAATTCAGGCACAGTGGATGTGTACATTCTTACCACATCCTGGCTGTCGATGATATTGTCGCCGTTCTGGTCCTTGTACTTCAGGTCACCCGGCCTTACCGTCGAGAAGGACTGGACAGGGCTGTTGTTGATTTCCATCTGATTACGGAAAATGCCGATAACTTCCAGTCCGTAACACTGCCCCACCGGATTACCCTTGTGATACAGATAATCGTATGCCTGGAATTCCTGATTTTCATTCACGACTTCAGAAGCAAGGAAAGAGCCGTTGGCATAAAGGCCGTAAGAAAAGTCCCCTACCTTGTCATTCCAGGACACTGACGCATCCACACCGCGGTATTTCTGTATCCCGGCACACTGCTGACCTACACCTATTCCGATAATGCCCGATACGGTGGAAGACGAGACAAGAATATTGCTTCTCTCTTCCATGAAACCTTCCGCATAGATATCCAACCTGTTGCCGAAAGCCTTGAACTCCGTCCCGAACGTGACCTTGCGGGATTTCTCGGGCTGTAGATTTTCGACCGGCAGGGTTCCTTCCGCTATACCGTAAAAGTAGCTTGTGTTGTCGGTGAAATAATAGGAATTGCCGCCCACATAGGACTGTCTGTAAAGGTCATGGGAAAGGTTCCCGTCCCAGCCGGAAATTCCGCATGATGCGAATATCTTGAAGAGGTCTATCCACCTGGCATCAGCCATGAATTCCTCTCCTGAGATTATCCAGGCTGCATTGGCGGCAGGATAGAACCGGAAAGTGTCGCCTTTAGGAAGATATGCGGTTCCGGACCAGTTTGCGACCAGGCTTGCCGCATACCTTCCGCCGTATGTATAGGACGCCGTCACAATGGCGGACTGTCTCTTGCTGGAGATATTCTGCCGGTTGCCTATATAGGACTGCTGGTCATAGATGGCCGCTGCCGAGACATAATGCTTCCCGAATGTCCTGGTCCAGTCTATCTTTCCCTGGAAATCCGCTGTCATTTCAAGGGAATAGAACCCGTTGCCGTGTCCGAGCACCCGGGAATCGAGCCCGTATATTACAGGCGAGGTAACCAGGGTACCGTCCTCCGCGATTGAAGGCCGTACATCTTCATAACGGTATTCCTTGGATGTCCGGTCATACATCCTGCCGAGGTTGTCGAAGGAAATCCTTATCTCTGCTCCGAGCCCTTCGGTAAGTACATCCAGATTCTGTCTGAGAGACATGTCGGCCATCAGCAGCCCCGCCGTCTGGCGATAGTTCCCTGTATCGGAAAGAAGTGCTACCGGATTGTTCGCTCCGTACACATCCGTGCCGCCATATATGCCGTTCTCGGTCCTGATCGGGAAAGCCGCTGACGGTGTCGTGTACAGCACATCATAGATGCTGCCGTAATTCGCCCGGTTTATCTCTCCTATCTTACCCATTATATTGAGTTTCAACTGTGTGGTCTTAGTCACCGCAACATCGAAGTTGGCCCTGACATTGAGTCTGACATCCGACGGGACCGTAGAGTATCTGGAATCCGTATTCAGGTTGCGGAACAGCCCGATATCATACATGTAGTCGATTACGGAATAATATCTGAACTTTTCCGAGCCGCCTTCGAAAGTCAGCCCGAGCCTGTAGTTGGACGTATGTTCCTTATATACTTCGTTCCACCAGTCCACATCAGGATACTGCGAAGGATATGCTCCCGTACGGAAGGCATCGAGTTCCCTGCTGTCGTACCTTGGAGCCAACCCGTCGAGCGCAAGGGCCGTATTCAGGGTATTCGCATAAGTATAGGCATCGGCGAATTCCGGAGAACGGAACTGGGAATTGATGCCGTACTGGAAATCGGCCCCGACCTTCAGCTTCCCCGCAGCGCCCCTCCGTGTCGTGACAAGGACTACTCCGTTGGCTCCCCGCACTCCGTACAGTGCAGCGGATGCCGCATCCTTGAGGACTGTCACGGATTCTATCTCTGTCGTAGTCAGATCCCTGAGATTACGGGGAAATCCGTCCACCAGTACAAGCGGATTTTTCCCGTGTACGGACAAAGAGACTATGTTGTCATACGTTGTACCCGCACCCTGGTAGACATTCAGCCCGGCAATCTGTCCGTACAGGGCTTTGCCGGCATCTATGTTCGGGGATCTGTCGAAGGTGCTTCTCCCCGTCCCTCTGTGGACATATGCGCTTGACCCGGATTCCACGGTCATCCCGTAGCCGAGGCTTATCCTGTCAAGCCCGCTCTCGACGGCCATAGTATCTCTCTGGACTGCAACGGCAGGCAAGGATACCAAGGCGGATAAAACTATTGTGGTATATAATCTTTTCATTTTCCTGTATTTGTAATCTTGCTACCATCCTGGATTCTGCACCAGGCCGTATTCCTTGTTGATTTCCGTCTGAGGGAACGGAGCCAGATACCATTTCGTGTCCCAGGAATAGGACCACTGGCGCTGCTGGAGCTCTATTACCCCGAAAGTGAATGAAGTAGGATTGTTCTGGTCGTTGCCCACGGAAGAAAGTCCGTAGAGTTTTTTCCTGAAATCATCCTCCCTGCCCCATCTCACAAGGTCGAACCATCTGACCTCCTCGTATCCGAACTCCAGGGCACGCTCCCTCAACAGGGCTTCGCGGAATTCTTCCGTCGAAAGACCTTCCTGCAAAGGAGGCAGCCCAACCCTGTTCCTGATGTCATTGACCATTCCATATGCCGTATCGTCCGGACCGTCATTGTATTCGTTTATCGCTTCGGCATAGCTCAACATGACTTCAGGAAGCCTGAGATAAGGCCATTGTACCGGCCTTCCGTCACGGTCGCTTGTGTACTGCAGTATGAATTTCATCTGGAAAAATCCCGTGTTCAATGAATACAGCGGTGAATTGACGTGCAGAGGCGCTACAGTACCGTCATAATACCTCTCTCCCGGCACCGTACAGTTTTCATAAAGCCTCGGATCCCTTGTCGGCGTTCCGTCAGCATCGAAGAACGGCTGCCGTGACGGATTCTCCCAGTCGAAATCTTCCGGAAATTCCGAACCGTCATCCCAGGAGAACATGTTGACATAGTTCAGAGTCGGCCCGGAGTACCGTCTCTCACGGAAAAAGGCATCCGTAATCGAACTGCTGTATCCTCTCCGGGTGGAAATCAATACCTCTGTACCTCCCCTGTCGTAATATCCGGAACGGTAAGCCTGTCTCCTGGCTTCAGGGGTGTCCGAAGAAGGCATTGTCAATGCATACTGCCCCTCTGCTGCCAGTTCGTCGAAGAATTCCCTGCCTGCATCCAGAGCCCTTTTCCATCTTTCCCTGTCATAATTGCCATAGCAGGTGTACTCGTCGGCATCAGGATGCCACGGAGTGTCCGAGTTGAAAGTGGGACTTGCCGCCCAGAGCAGGATGCGGAGTTTCAGTCCCATGGCTCCGGCCCTGCCCATCCTGCCGTCCTCCGTACCGGAATTCTTCCAGTTAAGATACGGGATGGCCTCATCGAGAAGCTGCACGATGTAGTCCACCGTCTCCGCAAACGTGTTTCTCGGGAAATACATCTCCTCGTTGACATCCACGGAATGCTTTATCAGAGGAACACCTCCCATATAGCGCAGAAGCTCTGAATATGCTATGGCTATTATCATCTTGGCCTCGGCTATCTTTCTGTTCCTGTCAGTAGAGGATATGTCCGGTATCCGGTCTGCGTTCTCTATGAATATCCAGGCATAGCGGACAGCATTGTATTCCAGCTCCGAGCCGAACCTGTATGCTTCCGATCCGACAAGTGTGGAACTTATGTTGCTGCCGAGAGCACCGTTATAGTAAAGGTTCATCGGCCCGTCGCTGATATTGTTCCTCGTACTCTGATGAAGGTCTGACAGGGCTTCGAGAATATTCACTCCGAGCTTGTCATATGCATCGCCCCCATTGGTCGGCAGCCCGTACGGGAGATACGTATAGGCCTTTGTAAGCACCCTGTCCGCATTGGTTGCCGAGTTGAACATGGTATCTATAGTCGCGCCCGAACTTTCCGGATGCTCCCCGAGGAACGCATCACCGAATTTCAGGTCATAGCAGGAAAATGTCAGCAGACATCCTGCTGCAAGAGCTGTGACAATTGATATATAATGTTTCATGACCGTGCTGTATTAGAACGTTATATTCAGCCCGAGACTGTAGACCTTGACGAGAGGATATGCTCCGTTGTTGTTCGTAAGGGATTCCGGATCAATAAAGTCCAGACCGGTAAATGTAAGAAGATTGTACCCGGACAGGGACAGGTTAAGAGACTTGACCCCCACCTTTTTGAGCCATCCTTTACCGGAAAAGGTATATCCGAGAGTCAGCGTCTTGAGACGCAGATAAGACGCATCCCTGAGCCACAGGGTGGACGGCTCGGAATTCCATGGCTCGGAGGTTTCTGCCGCCCTCGGCAATGTCCCGGACTGGTTCTCCGTGGTCCAGCAGTCTTCATAGAAATATTTCAGAAGGCCGCGACCTCCGGCATTCGTGAAAGGGATACGGTACTCTATATCCATCATCTTGTTCACATTCGTCGCTCCTGTCCACTGCATGGAGAAATTGAAGCCCCTGTAATTGAAACCTGCATTCAGTCCGAATACATATTCAGGCACTGTAGAGAATCCCGTTACCATCCTGTCATCTCCGTCCACTACACCGTCGCCGCTTATGTCCGCATACATGGCATCCCCTGGATATACGTTAGATGTCGGCTGCGGCAGATCCGGATTGAGCACAAGCTCCCCGTCCCGCTCTATGAAGTCGCTGTACTGGTAAAGTCTCTCGAACTTGTACAGCCCGGTATACCTCCCCACGGAGCCTCCTGTCTGATTCTGCCACGGAAACTCGCTCTTCACCTCGTCCATGTATATGATTTTGTTCCGGGCGAATGAAACGTTGGCCGTGGCGAAATACTCGAAACCTCCCTTTGTCCTGTCATTCCACCCGAGAGACAGTTCATATCCATGGTTGTTCACTTCTCCTATGTTAAGCGAAGGGAGAGTCATGGCCACTATCGAAGGTGTGTTGTTAGGTGTCAGGAGAATACCGGTCCTGTGCTCGAAGAACAGGTCGAAATTCAGCGAAAGCCTGCTGTGGAGGAACTCGGCATCAATACCGTAGTTCTGCTTGACAGCTGTCTCCCACGTAACCTCGTCATTGCCGAGAGTCCCTTCTCCGTAGGCTTCGGAAGCATTCGGATTGTTCTCACCGAAACTGTAGGATCCGTTCGAAGACCATATGCCCGGCATGTACATGAACCTGCTGTTGCTTATGTCGTTTCCGACCTTACCCAATGAAGCCCTCAACTTGAAATAGCTTATGAAATCCTGACGTTTCATGAAGTTCTCCTCGCTCATCACCCATCCCAAGGATACCGAAGGGAATGTTCCGTATCTGGTCTTGCCCGGAGCGAAATTCTCCGAGCCGTTATATCCCATGTTCACGTCCACGAGATATTTGTTACGGTAATTGTATGTAGCCCTCCAGACAAACCCTACATAGCTGTGGGGAATGTACTGGTAGGCCAGGGCCTCGCCGTTCTTGTTGGTCGGATAATAGTCCCTTGACTGGTTATACAGGAACATCGCGGACACCTTATGCTCTCCGGACGGGCCGAAAGACCTGTCCCAGTTAAGTTTGCCTTCAAGATACCAGTTCCTGTCCCGTCCGTTGGTCTCATTGTATGTCAACGCATAATCCTTTCCTTCCGGGACATAGATGATTGTCTTGTCATAGTCCGGATCGGTAGGGAGCTTGGTCACGTCTTCATAGAATGACCTGTAATAGGCTCTCTGATACTCGTCTCCCCAGGATTCCCGTTTCTTGTATATCTTGAAATTGTTGTCGTAGGCCCCTTTAAGAGTCAGGCACAATCCGTCGGTGATAAAGTCGAGCCTCTGGCTTATCTCCACGTCTATGTTCAGAGTGGTATTGTATTCCTGTTCATATCCTCTTTTATAGAAAGTGCTGTAACCGTCCCTGAGCTCGATGTCGGACGGTATCAGGCCCTGGGGGATGATGGTCCTTTTCCCGTTTATGAAACCGGGACCGGACATCGGCACGGCCCAGATTGTGGCATATACCCATTCGTTTTCGTCAGCCACGGTCAGCGGGGACTGTGCCTTGCCGACATATCCTCCTATATTCAGTTTCATGGTTGTAAGAGGAGAAAGTTCGAAATCGAGGTTCGCCCTGTAATTGTATCTGTTATAGCTGTAATTGTTATTATAGGACAGCGTCTCGAGCTGTTTCACCACTCCGTTCTGATACAGATAGCCCAAAGACACGAAATATCTTACCTTGTCCCCTCCTCCTGAGATGTTTACATTGTTCTTGGACTGGAGAAACACATCGTTGAACATGAGTTTCTTCCAGTTCATGTTCGGATACATTATCGGATCGGAACCGGTCCTGTATGCCTCGATCGCCTCACGGGTAAAATATTCGGACCGGTCGGTGACACCGTCATTCTGCATCTTCATGTTCCAGAAACTGGCATATTCGTAGCTGCCGACCTGCTCGACCATGGAGCAGGGCTGCTGGAGTCCGGTATTGGTGCTGACCGATATCTGCGGCTTCCCTTCCTCGCCGCGCCGGGTAGTTATAAGGATCACACCGTTGGCTCCCCTGACACCGAACACAGCCGTCGAGGCAGCATCCTTCAGAATGGAAAAGTTCTCTATCTCATTAGGATCGATCTGCGAAAAGTCCCTTTCGACACCGTCCACCAGCACAAGAGGCCGTGAAGAAGCACTTGAAAGGGATCCTATTCCACGGATATATATCTGTGCCGCATCCGCTCCGGGCTGACCTGTAGTCTGGACAGATGCGACACCGGGGACAGCTCCGGCAAGAACATTTGTGATACTGGCCACCGGTGCTGCCTTGAGTTCTTCGGTATCGACAATCGAAAGGGCCCCTGTCACAGTTGCCCTTGTCTGTGTACCGTAGCCGATGATTACGACATCATCCAGCTTCTGCATATCCTCCACCATGGTGACAGTCAGGTTCCGGGCGGAACCGGGCCGGATCTCCTGATCCCTGAAGCCGAGACAGGAAAAGAAAAGAACGGCATCCGGATTGCTCACCTTGATGGACCATCTGCCGTCAAAATCAGTGGAAACCCCGTTGCTTGTCCCTTTTTCCATTACAAAGGCCCCTACAACGGGCTGCCCCTGACTGTCCTTTACAATGCCACTGACAGTGGACGATTCCGGCTCCGATGCCTGCTGCGCAGTACCGTCATCCCTGTTGTCCTTAAGGAAAATGGTGACCTGCCTGCCGTTTACCTCGAATCCCGTCTTGTCATCCAGAATCCGGTCAAGCACCTGTCCGATAGTGGCATCCGTTACAGAAATGCTCACTTTCCTGGCAAGATCTATGGCACCGTCCCTGTAGAGGAACATATAGCCATAGTCATCTTCGATCTGCTGAAAGACATCGCCAAGAGGAGCTTCTTCGACATGCAGTGTGATGTCACCGGTCTGTCCGTACATATCGTTCGGCATCCACAACATCACCACTGCAAACAATATTGCAAACAACATATGTCTGCAATACAATTTTTCCGTTTGCATACTATTGGTTATTAATGTAGATATGGTCATGGCAAAATCCCGCCCCGGTTCCGCGGAACATTGTTGTCGGACAGTCCGCAGACCGGGCGCGATAAGGTTAAGTTCCCCCCCCAGCACAAAACCCTAAATAACCGGATAAAAAATTCAGAATGCCTGTCACAATTGTGCCCTGATCACGTCAGGGCAGAATGGTACATACGGCTACAACGTCCGCGGCCCCGTGAACTGGAGGTTGCGGACGGTTCATGAAAATGTCTTTCGGACATTGGAATCAGAAAGCGGACAGACTGCCTGTGTGGACTTGCATGAAATTATAAAACGGTGTGGTCCAGCTTAATGTATTCCGACTGTTATAACTCCGTCAGATGCTATAGTATAGGTCATGTGGAGCAGATTGGTGAGGTTGTCAAGGACGGAATCGATACGTGATTCGAGAATGAGTTTGCCGCTCATTGTCAGCTGGGTTTCCGGAATGTCATTGCATACGATACTGACCCCGTAATAACGTTCGAGCTGTATGAAAAGTTCCTGCACTGTCATGTTCCTGATATCAAGATAGCCGTCCTTCCAGGTAGTCATGCTTGCAGCATCCACCTGCTCCACTCGCGACAGGCCGGTATTCCCGTCATAAGTATACATCTGGTCCGGCTCGATTATGTTCCGCTCCTGACTTTCAAGACTTCCTACTTCTACGGATCCTTCGACAAGGACTACAGAATGGACATCCCCGTATGTGCTGACATCGAATGAAGTTCCCAGCACCCTGACCTCCATCCTGGATGTCTCCACTACAAACGGTCTGGCATCGTCATGGGCAACATCCAGATATGCCTCTCCGGCAAGCCGTACACGCCTTTCACCGTCTCCTGAAGACAATATGTCGAGTCTCGAACCGGAATTGAGACAGATTTCGGTACCGTCGGTCAGTACCGCTTCCGTCCTGTGACCCTCGGGAGCTATAAAACTTTGGACTGCAAGATTTTCTTCATCAGCGCCGTCAACAGCAAGGAAATATGTCACGCCCGCTGCCAATGAAGCGGCCGCAGCCATGGAGGCAACAGTCTTCAGTATCCGGACCGCCCTTTGTCCATGACTGTCCGCATGTTTCCCTGCCGCCACTGCGTCTTCATCCATCAACGATGCATCGTAAATCTTCCTCATCGCCATGAATTCCTCTCTGTTGGACTCGCTTTCCTCCACCCATTTCATCACCTGTATCCTCTCCTCGCCGGAAGCTTCACCGCGAAGATATCTGTTTACAAGTTCAAAGTCAACCATCTTCATATATGACTCACATTACCATTATAACAGTCAGTTCCTTCAGAGAAAGAAAACCCTAAAAAAACGGAATCCATTTCACAGGCCGGCAAATATTGCAATGACGGGCAGATAATCCTTCAATGCCGCACGAAGTGCTTTAAGGGCCTTGGTCATATGGTATTCCACAGCCTTTTCCGTTATTCCGAGCATTTCCGATATCTCCCTGTTGGTCTTTCCTTCGAAACGGCTCATCACGAATACCCTGTCCGTCTTTTTGCCAAGAGAATCAAGAGTCTCATGCAGGATTTTCCTGACATCATCGGCATACAGGGAATGGGGGTCACAGGCTTCGAGAGTATCTATCCTGAACTGGAGTTCCCTCACTGCATTTTCGCTCATTTCTCCGTGTGCCCTGATACGGACACTCTCGTGCCTAAGGAAATGAAGGGCCTTG
This sequence comes from uncultured Bacteroidales bacterium, assembly GCA_944322585.1. Lineage (GTDB taxonomy): Bacteria > Bacteroidota > Bacteroidia > Bacteroidales > UBA932 > Cryptobacteroides. Next base: position 211,314 of record CALUPB010000002.1, read on the forward strand.
TTACGGATTACCGAGAAAAGAAAAGGAAGCGGCATTTCTATCACTTCACCCGCTGCCATGCGCTGCCACATTATGGACATGGACTCGGCAGCCATTGATTCTGCCTGCGACTGGTCACAGGTGTAGGACTTGGCAAAAAGGACACACCTCCACCAGTATCTGTCATAAACGTCATCCGATATGCTTCTGTCCTTCCGTCTGTCCTGTGCCATGTGTTCCTACATCATTGCATATGACAAAAATAGATTATTCATGTCACTTTTCCAATATTGGAGCATTGACAGCCCTGAAAAGTTGCAAAAACGCAGTACGGCTGCAACATAAAACAAGTCCGGAACCGTACTCCGGCTCCGGACTGTCATACCGCCGGATGCACCGGCTTTAAATCATTTATCAAAGTTAAATTACGGATTTACGGCAGAAATCCGGCCCCATCAATAGAAGCGTGCCCTGTTGTCCTTCACTTCGCCATCCTGCATCATGACAGGCATGAGCATCTGGGTGCTGTACTGCGCCACCTGGGAGGAACGTGTCTTAGCGTCATCTTCTGTGAAGAACGAGCCTGTATCATGGGCTGTCACCTTGTATACATAGACACCTATGGAACCTGTCAGAGGCCCGCATATCTTGCCCGGTTCGGACACTGACACCGCCCCTATGAATTTAGGGTCAAGCCCCTGTGATGTAAGGGAGGCAAAAGTGACATTGTCGGATGTGCTGACAGTTGTATTGAGCGCCTCGGCTATGGCCTGCATGCTTCCGAGACCTGCTATCTTCTCCGCTACTTCGGCAGTCTTTTTCTCCCCGAGCTTCTGGTTGTAGATGATATTCCTGATGGTAGACGCCATTTCCTGAACGGTTGCATATCCTTCCTTGTGGACATCCTTTATCGCAACAACGAAGAAATAGTCGTTGTTGACAGTTATGATGTTGGAAACCTGTCCTTTCTTGGCTTCGAATGCCCACCGTGTAACTTCCTTGGTATCATCTATGGTCCCGAGGCGGGAAGAACTTTCAAGCATCCTGTTTACCGGATGTGCATAAAGACCTTCCTCCTGTACGGCTGCCTTGAAATTCTCGTATTTGCCGGCTGCCTTGGTTGCAAGCACATTGGCTTTGGAATAGAAATCGTTGTAAGTAGCCTTTGACGGAATAATCGCCTTCTCGAAGATGGCAACCTGCTTTTTCCTTATCGGTTCCGTCCTCTTCGTCACTTCGACTATATGCTTGCCGTAATCGGTATCCAGGATAAAGATATCCCCTGTCTTTGCGGTAAGCACGGATTCCATCCCCGGAATCATGTAGGTCTGTGTCATCCAGCCTATGTCTCCCCTTTCAGGGACATTTGGGTTCTGATCGGCCGAATACATGGCAGCAACATTGGAAAAACTGCTGGAGCCTCTCTTGAGTACGGTAAGCAGACTGTCGGCAAGAGCCTCATCCTCGCCCTGAAGGAGAATGTGCCTTACATACACGGAATCCGGCACCATCCTGCTGTCCATTACCTTGGCTGCATAGAAAGTATTGCCTTTCCTGTAGAGCGGAGACACTCCCTCACTGTTGCCTTCACCGAAGACGAAGTCATTGATATCCTTTGATACCGTAGTAAGTTCACCTGAACGGTACCAGTATTCAGAATACTGCCTGTCGGAATTCCTGAGAAGGAAGTTCTTCACATTGTCCGTTGAAATGAACTCGTTGTGAAGTTCATCAGCCTGTGCAGTGGCTTCTTCTATATCCGCTTCGGACGGTTCCACCTCGAACACCACATACTCGATATCCCTGCTTGCAGGCTGCTCATACAGATGTCTGTGTTTCTTGTAATAAGACCTTATCTCATTGTCGCTCACGGTTATCGTGGAATCCTGTGCATACCCGAAAGGAACCATTACGAACTCTACGTCGGTCGTGTTGTTGTTCTCCTCAATCATCTTCGTCATCATCAGAGGATTGGTGTACACGCTCTGGGAGAACAGGGAACCGTATTTGGTGTAGAGCTGCTGGGTATATACGGAATTCTGGAGATAAAGCCAGAGATTCTTCATATTGCCTGAAGGATCACTTCCGACACTCTGTACGAACTGCTGGAGACTGGATAACGAGAAGTTCCCTGTCTCATCACGGAAAATCTGCGATATTACAGGTGAAACATTGTCACCTGTCGTAAGGTCAAGAAGTTCGGCTTCACCGACGTTCAGTCCGGCCGCCTTCGCGTTCCTGTAGAACAGATACTGGTCAATCATGGACTGCCATACTGCATTCCTTATCATCTCCTGCTGTTCCTCACTGTGCACGGAACTGCCGGTGAGCATCTCGTTGATAGTGGTAAAATCCTCGACCTCTTTCTGGAAGTCATTGTATGATATGGATTTTCCGTTAATTTCACCTACATCATACTTGGAAGACATGGTCTGGGACACGGACTGGAGAGTTCCCGGGTCGATGATGAATGACAACAGGGCCAGTGCTATGACCACCGATATAAACACCCCGAGCTTGACTCGGATTTTTTCAAGAAGTGCCATATATTTTTACGTTTTAATTATTCTTATGAAGCTGTTTGTTCTTTAATGACATATGGGCTGCGAAGATAGCAATTTTCATCCAATCCACCACCATTTTAATCTACTTCTTCAACAAAGGGCCGATAAAATTGACAGAATCTATCTTTACGGCAGTGGTATCCTGGTTGACATAACCGAAACTGTTGAAAGGTCTTTTGATTACGGATTCTCTTGCCCTCTGGTCAGATTCCATTCCGTATCCCTGCATGAATCCGTCAGGAGAATACAGCTTCACATAACAGTCCGTATAGAGCTTTTCGTTCTTTCTGTCCCAATAGAGGGTATCCGTCTCCATCCTTTCCCTGTTGATGATGTTCCTGACAACTACATTTCCGAAAGCCTCCCAACTCTCCCTTCCGTCCTTGTAGCTGAGATGTCTTGCGTTGTCCGACGTCAGCTCTGTCTCCAAAAGACCCTCCTCATTATATCCGTACACTGCAAGACCTTTCGGAAACAGTTCATAGGAAAGGGAATCATTCTCATACCTTTCCATGAGCGGAGACTCAAGACGCATCTGCAGAAGACCGTTTTCCGTCTGTACTACGAACATGTCATCGACCGTCTGCACAGGTGTCGCCTCAAGATCCACCGTCCCTGTCATCTCCAGCTTGCCTTTACATGAATAAACGACGAAAGCAACCGCCGCAGCGGTTGCAGTCATCTTCAGTACCGATATGATATTCCGGCTTGCCAAATTACTGCTGTGTCCTTACTGTAGTGGTGGCTGACATGCCGTTGCAGGATACAGTATAGGACTGTCCGTCTGTCAGGTCGTACATGAATGCGTCTCCGGTAGTAGGATAATATGTCCTGTACTGTGATATATAGTTGTTGCACTCATCGGCAAGGGTAGGATCAGCTGCCTTGGCCTTGTTCATATAATCGACTGCCACCCAATAAGGCGCCCTTGTCTCAATCTCATTGCCCTTACAAGGAGTGGAACCCCAGATTGTACCGGCAAGAAGATATGCCTTTCCGTGCAGGTTCCCGTCAACGTCAGCTTCAACTGTCTTGAGCGCGTAATTATAGGAATCCACTGTCCTTCCGTTCTTGTAGCAGAATGTAGCAAGCTCGAAATAGTATTCCGCATCCTGTTCTGTATCTGACACTTCCTGATCTATGGCCTCCTGCATCATCTTTATCGCGTTGTCAACATCGCCTCTCACTGAATATATCCTGTAGAGGAAATATGCGGAATTGTGGGAAGGATCGAGCCTGTGCATCGTATTTGCAGCCTGAAGGAAAAGGTCATTGTCGGTACAGTTCTCCGTTATGCTCATTATCCTGACTATGTTGGAAGCCATGGCAAGATCATCAGGAGCCGCTTCAAGTCTCGGTGTGAAGAGAGCGATAAGGTCATCGCAGCTTGCCACCTTGCTGGAAATGAACAGATCCTCAATGGCACTCCTTATCTTCTCATACATCGGATTTGTCGGGTTGGACTCGGCAAGTTTCTCAAGATATCCCACAGACTGGTCATATGCATCGAGTATATCCTCTGAACCGAGCATCCCGTCTCCGTAAAGGGCTATCGCCGAATTGAAATGGAACAGGAAGATATTAGGGAATGTCTTCTCGCCGTTGGCGTCGATTATTCCTGAAAGCTCGTCATAAAGCAACTGGTTGTCATTCTTGACGAAGTTGATCATGTCAAGACCCTTGTTGTTGAGAGCGGTAGTGCTGTAGGAAGGATAATTGTCTATCCTCACGTCATCGATCATGATAAGGGTATCCACAAGCGCGTCCCTGTAAGGGGAATTCGCAGTGTTCTTCTTCAGAAGCTCCCTGTACATCTGTGCTCCGTCGAGAAGCATTGTCTGGTTAGCCGTAGGAGGACACAGCCTGAAGGCATCCCTCCAATGAGGCAGCGCCTCATCATAATTTTTCTGCTTGTAATATTCCTTGTAATAGGAAAGATACTTGATGCACTCCGCACTGTCTGCCCCGTATTTCCCCTGTGCATGAAGTACATTGCCTCCCATTATCATAAGGGCGGCTGAAAAGATTAAAATAGCGACCTTCTTCATAATTGTCATATGGTTAATTTTTTTATTCATATCTTGGCTTGTGGAACCACAGGTCGTGTATGTTGAAGCCTATGTTGAAGGTTGCATACCTTTCCCTCACCATATTGTTCCGCATACTTCCCCTCTGGCCGAGATCCACTCCTATGGTTATACCGTTGTACCATTTGAATACCGGCAGAGTCACACCGAGGGTAATCCCCACGGCATTGACATGATTGCCGTTGAACATGTAATAGGACTGGTCGTAGTAGACGCCGGCCCTGTAGGCACATCTCTTCAGATAATATCTTATGTCGCTCCTGTTGGGAACTATCTCGAAACCTGCCCTGAAAGACTGCGATACGGATGATGTGAAGCCTTCCGTCACAAAGCCTGTCAGGGAAGAATTGTCCATTCCCGAACTTCTCCAGTCGGATCTCAGATAATCGAATTCCACACTCCATCTCTCCCCGCTTCTCAGTGATATCCCTACTCCGAGTTCATCGCCTATTCCAAGGCCTTTCCTGTTGTTCCATACACTGTAGGATATGGTATCCCTCACAGATGAAAGTTCCGCATATTCATACGCAGAAGTCTGTCCTCCCATATTGGTACGGAGCCTGTATGTAGTACCGAGCGTAAGGAACATGTTGTTGCCTACAGGCTGGTCGTACTGAAGTCCGAACTTTCCGGTCACCGCCCTTACAATCATCTCCGATCCGGCACTTATATCCCTTATGGATGCATCCGTGAAATCAGTGCCTGACGCCTTGTCGAGCGTACCGAAATAATATATGAATTCCGCCCCCACTGCAAGCCTTTTCCACAATGTCGCACTCGCTCCGGCAAACAGCTGGTAGACACTTCCTTCCCCGTAATGTGTATGTCTGATATTGTTGGTCACCCCTATTATGTCCGGACTTGTGACATTGTTTGAAAAATCATATCCTACATCGCTGAAAGGGGAAATCCCCACCATCATCGCCGATGTAAGGCCTGAAGTCCTGTACACAGGAAATGCCATTATGAAGTTATATATGTTGAAAGTATTGCTTCCCGATCTCAGTCTGTTCCCGTCAAGACTCTGGTCGAACACGACATTGTTTTCAACGACTCCGAAATCGGCCATGAAAGAACTTGAATCTATCGCACTTATGGCTGCAGGGTTGGTATAGTTGATAAACCTTCTGGTCCTGTTGGCTATCCCGACACCTCCCATGCTCCTGTTGAAGGCAGTACCTTCCTTATTCAGGTCACCGACTCCGAAGACAGAATAAGGTGAATATGCACCATAAGCCGCACCTGTCTGGGCTTCCATGGATACACAGACAAGAACGGACACAAACAAAAGAAAAAATCTAAAAAATCTTCCGGTCATATTCATCAGCTATTAGTGCCAATCCCATCAACACAAGATTACAAACTACAAAGATGGAGTTTTTCATCCGTTTTGCAAAATAAATTGCATCCCCTCCCGTAAAAACCACTATATTTTCGGGATATTGACAAATGTAGCCCTTCACTTCAAACATTATGCCCCGTATTACACCCGCTCCTATGGAGGAGGGTATCGAAGTTCCCTCCATATCTATGACATCGGGCGTATCTATCAAAGGAAGCCCTTTTGAATATCTGTTGACCGACTTGAATCTCGTTCGGCAGCCGGGGGAGATGTTCCCTCCGATATACTTTCCGGTACTGTCAAGAAAATCTATCGTCATGGTGGTTCCCATGTCGAATACCGTACATGGATGTCCCTTGAAGAGATACCTCGCCGCTATCATGGATGCAGCCCTGTCGGGGGTAATCCATGCAGGCAAACCATGTCCGGTGATGATATCCGTATGTTTTCCAGACAGCACCAGCAATAGGGAACATTCCTTTTCAAGAATATCCATGTCCCTGGCGGAAATATCCCTGACAGTGGATATTACAATGATATCCGGCTTTACTTTGGATGTCAGGGAAAGGATGAAATCCACTGTCCTCTCACCCTGGTACCTGAATGTCTTTCCGAGAACGGTGCCTTCGGTCCATGCAGCCTTGAGGGCGGTATTTCCTATGTCGATTACAAGATTGGCCATTGCTGTATCCTTTATGACAATTTTTTCAATATTGCATATGCTCCGGATATGCTGTCCACTTTCCTTACGACTATCCTGAGCCTGTCATCATTCTGCTTGAGCTCGAAAAGGGGGGCATTCCTGTTTATACCGTCGAGTATGCCGGCGAATTTTCCGGATCTGTAATATCCGGACAACGGATTGGATATGAAGAAAGCTATCAGAACACCGTTCTTTATGATGACCTTTTCGAATCCTAATTTTTCCGCCAGATGTCTTATCCTTACTATGTCGAACAGTCTCCGTACCTCTTCAGGGAACCTGCCGAACCTGTCCGTAAGCCGGTCCTCCATCTTTTCAAGCGACCTGTCATCCGGAGCAGAATCCAGTTCCTTGTATATCCTTATCTTCTCGGCAGTCACGTCTATATAGGAATCCGGTATGAGAGCCACCTGATCCGTCTCGATGGTACAGTCGGATATATAGGAATCTTTTACATTCCTGGATGAAATACCTGTCTCGACACCGAGCTCCTCCATGGCTTCGGCAAGTATTTTCTGATATGTCTCGAATCCCATGTCGGAGATAAAACCGCTCTGTTCCGCCCCGAGCAGGTTTCCCGCTCCCCTGATGTCAAGATCCTGCATAGCTATGTTGAATCCGCTGCCGAGGTCCGAGAATGCCTCTATGGCCTTCAGCCTTCTCCGGGCATCATCGGTCATGGACACTAAAGGAGGCACTACAAGATAGCAGAACGCCCTTCTGTTTGACCTTCCCACACGTCCGCGCAACTGGTGCAGATCACTCAGTCCTATGTTCTGGGCCTGGTTGATGATTATGGTATTGGCATTGGGTATGTCAAGACCGTTCTCTATGATGGTAGTGCACAGCAGCATGTCATAGTCCCCCGCCATGAAGGACATTATCCTGTCTTCAAGCTCTCTGGCCACCATCTGTCCGTGGGCCACGCATATCTTCATGTCAGGAACGAGCCTGTGGAGTATGTCCCTTATGGATTCAAGTTCCTCCACCCGGTTGTGGACAAAGAATACCTGCCCTCCTCTGTCGAGTTCGTAATTTATTGTCTTCTTTATAATGTCATCGTCGAAAAGTATTATCTCTGTCTGGACAGGTATCCTGTTCGGAGGCGGCGTATTTATGATTGAAAGGTCACGTGCTCCGAGCAGGGAGAACTGCAGTGTCCTCGGAATAGGAGTGGCGGTAAGGGTAAGGGTATCCACACTCAGCTTCAGCTGCCTGAGCTTTTCCTTCGCACTCACCCCGAACTTCTGCTCCTCGTCTATGATGAGCAGTCCGAGATCCTTGAACTCAAATCCTTTTCCGAGCAGCTTGTGGGTACCTATCACTATATCGAGAGTCCCGTTTTTCAGTCTTGTCTGGATATCGGCGATTTCCTTGGCTGTCCTGAGACGGCTCACATAATCTATATTGCACGGAAAATCCTTGAGACGGTTACAGAAAGTATTGTAATGCTGGAGAGAAAGTATAGTCGTAGGAACAAGCACTGCGACCTGCTTGCTGTCGGCCACTGCCTTGAATGCCGCCCTTATGGCCACTTCCGTCTTTCCGAATCCGACATCACCGCACACGAGCCTGTCCATCGGGCAGTCATCCTCCATATCCCTCTTGACAGCCGAAACTGCTTTCTCCTGATCGGGAGTATCTTCATATATGAAAGACGACTCCAGTTCGGTCTGGAGATACGAGTCAGGGGAAAATGCAAATCCTTTGGAAGCCTTTCTCTTGGCATACAGCTGTATAAGTTCCTTGGCGATATCCTTTACCTTGGATTTCGCGCTGCTTTTCATGTTCTGCCATGTCTTGGAACCCAGCTTGTTGATTTTCGGAGGTTCGCCGTCCTTGGAGCGGTAACGTGAAATCTTGTGAAGGGCATGTACGGACACGAACACCACATCCCCGTCCTTATAAGTCAGCTTCACCACCTCGTTGACCCGGCCTTTGTCATCACGTATCTTGACAAGTCCTCCGAAAATGCCGACTCCGTGGTTTATATGCACCACGTAGTCGCCTATATTGAATGCAGCGAGATCATTGACGGTAAGCTGTTCGCTCTTGTCTACCGTCCTTCTGATACTTACCCTGTGAAAACGGTCGAATATCTCGTGATCCGAATAGCAGCATACCTTATCCTCATTGTCGATGAATCCGTTATGTACATTTTTACCCGGACAGAATTCAGGTATGAGTCCCCCGTTCTGCGACAGTATTGACCTTAGTCGTTCGAGCTGGGACTCCTTTTCCCCGAATATCATCACCCTGTAGCCTTCTTCTATCCTTTTTCTTATGTCCTCGGTCAGAAGCTCGAAATTCTTGTTGAATACAGGCTGGGGAGAAATGCTGAATTTTACGGCACCGGTATCATCCATTCCCAAAGGAACTTCAAGAAAGACTTTCCTGAACCTGTCAAATCCGTGATAGAAATCCTTTCCGCTGTACATGCCGGATGAATCCAGCCATACTACGGTATCATCAGGCAACAGGTCCGATACGGGAATTTCCTTCTCCCCTTCCCTCGAAGTCACTATATCGGAGAATATTCCGGCACTCTCCACTTTTCCTGTCGAAAGCTGGGTATTGCAGTCGAATATATTGATATTCTCTATCTCGTCACCGAAAAAGGAAACTCTGAAGGGATTGTTGAAAGAATATGAAAATATGTCCACAATTCCTCCGCGCAATGCAAACTGTCCAGGTTCTGAAACAAAATCCACTTTTTCGAAACCGTTTTCCAAAAGAATATCCCTTATCGCTTCATGGCTTATTTCATCCCCTTCCTTCAATGTCAATAAAGGCTTGCCTGTCGTCCCGCTGTCAGGAACCCCTTCTTCGAGCGCATCCGGATAAGTCACTATCACCGTAAGGTTCTCCGTATCCCTGAATCCTGTTATCATGCCGATAGCGGACGTCCGCTGTACCCTCAGGGTAGCCCGGTAATTGCTTCTTTCCATACTCTTGCCGAGATCAGGAAGAAAGAACACCCTGTCACCCTCTATAAGATCATAAAGATCCGCGGCACAGTATTCGGCCGATTCCTTGTCAGGCAATATCAGAACATGCATCCCTCCGTTCCTCCTCGCAGCTTCAGACACGACAAACCATCTTGCCGACAGGAAAAGCCCTGAACAGAAGACATGTCCGGAAGAAGAGATGCAACCGATCAGTTTTTCGGTAGATTTGGTACTTATCAACATCGGCGGGTATTTTTCTGTTAAAAAACTGTTGAAAACACTATGGATAAATTATTGAAAAATAAACTGGCAAAAAACGGATTTACCGTTATACGGCAAACGCAATGAAAAAGCAAATTTATCAAATGACAGTTCTACATTTTTTACGATAAGGTTCCCAACAGTGTATTTATATCATAAATCATTAATAATCAATAATAAATTTTCATTATTAACAAATCAACACAAATATAGACAAAATACATTTTAAGAAAATATAGACTATATTTGTATTTATAAATTTTTTCGTCCCATGCAGGAAGGATTCGACCCTCACAAAATAGAGGGCAAAGATAATGAAATAGATGGAATAATCAGACCTCAGGATCTTGAGGAATTCACAGGACAGGACAAGATCATATCCAATCTCAGGATATTCGTCAAAGCCGCCAGACTCAGGGGGGAAGCCCTTGACCATGTCCTCTTCCACGGTCCTCCCGGTCTCGGGAAGACGACTCTCGCACATATCATAGCCAATGAACTCGGGGTGAACATGAAAGTCACATCCGGCCCGATACTCGACAAGCCCGGTGACCTTGCCGGACTGCTTACTTCGCTTGAGGAGGGAGATGTGCTTTTCATAGATGAAATCCATCGTCTGTCCCCTGTCGTGGAGGAATACCTGTATTCTGCGATGGAGGATTTCGTCATCGACATAATGATCGACAAGGGGCCGGGAGCCAGATCAGTGAGGATTTCCCTCAATCCGTTCACCCTGGTGGGGGCCACTACAAGGAGCGGTCTGCTTACATCTCCGCTGAGGGCACGTTTCGGCATCAAGTGCGCACTTGAATATTACGACACCGATAATCTTGTATATATAGTAAAGAGGAGTGCGAGGATACTCGGCATAGGCATAGAGGAAGATGCAGCCTATGAGATTGCGCTCAGAAGCCGCGGGACGCCTCGTATAGCGAATTCCCTGCTCCGAAGGGTAAGGGATTTCGCCCAGGTGATAGGCAACGGGAACATAGACCTGAAGATAGCCAGATATGCCCTCGATGCCCTTAATATAGACAAGCGGGGGCTCGATGCCATAGACAACAAGATACTCAGGACCATCATCACCAAGTTCAAGGGGGGACCTGTGGGGGCGAATACCATCGCGACTGCTGTGGGGGAGGATCAGGGTACTCTTGAGGAGGTCTATGAGCCGTTTCTTATTAAGGAAGGTTTCATCGTGAGGACGCCGCGCGGGCGCGAAGCTACGGAGCTGGCGTACAGGCATCTCGGGCTCGACAGAGCTGAAAGTGGTGAGAATCTTCTATTTTAATTGGTCGTTTGCCCAAAAATCATTAAAATTGTGCCGAAATTTCATTAAATAATATAAAATGGCCGAAAAATTAATTTCCAAGATTCCTGAGGGTCCTTTGTCTGAGAAATGGACAAAGCATAAATCTCAGCTCCGTGTTGTCAATCCGGGCAACAAAAGGAAACTCGAGATCATCGTCATAGGAACCGGACTCGGGGGAGCGTCTGCAGCTGCTTCTCTGGGTGAGCTCGGTTACAATGTGAAGGTGTTCTGTATCAGTGATTCTCCTCGTCGTGCACATTCAATTGCGGCTCAAGGAGGTATCAATGCTGCCAAGAACTACCAGAACGACAATGACTCGGTTTACCGTCTTTTCTATGAGACTATCAAGGGAGGTGACTACCGCAGCCGTGAAGCCAATGTCTACCGTCTTGCGGAAGTGAGCGGCAACATCATCGACCAGTGTGTGGCTCAGGGTGTTCCGTTTGCGAGGGAATACGGCGGAATGCTGGCCAACCGTTCTTTCGGAGGTGCGCAGGTGAGCCGTACATTCTATGCCCGCGGTCAGACAGGACAGCAGCTGCTTCTCGGAGCCTATGCCGCCCTTAACCGTCAGATAGCGGAAGGTACGGTGACAAGCTATCCTCGTCATGAGATGCTTGATATCGTCCTTATCAACGGTGAGGCCAAGGGTATAATAGCCAGGAATCTTGTTACAGGAGAAATTGAAAGATTCGGCGCACATGCAGTCGTGATAGCGTCCGGAGGATACGGAAACACGTATTTCCTCTCTACGAACGCAATGAACAGCAACGGTTCGGCCGCATGGCAGTGCTTCAAGAAAGGGGCCTATTTCGCAAATCCTTGTTTCGCCCAGATACATCCGACCTGTATACCTGTGCACGGGGACCAGCAGTCAAAGCTGACCCTGATGTCCGAGTCGCTTCGTAACGACGGCCGTATATGGGTGCCTAAGAAGATGGAGGATGTGATGAGACTGCGCAGGAAAGAGGTGAAGCCGTCCGATATTCCGGAGGAGGACAGGGACTATTATCTCGAGCGCCGTTATCCTGCATTCGGTAATCTCGTGCCTCGTGACGTGGCTTCACGTGCGGCCAAGGAGAGATGCGATGCAGGCTATGGCGTGAACGAGACCGGGCTTGCAGTGTTCCTCGATTTCAGTACTGCCATCAAGAGACTCGGAGTCGAAAAGATACGCGAGAGATACGGGAACTTGTTCCAGATGTATCAGAAGATTACCGATACGGACCCTTACAAGGAGCCTATGATGATATATCCGGCCATTCACTATACAATGGGAGGTCTCTGGGTCGATTACAACCTCCAGACCACAATCCCGGGACTGTATGCGATAGGGGAGGCCAACTTCAGCGACCATGGAGGAAACCGTCTCGGAGCATCCGCCCTCATGCAGGGTCTTGCAGACGGATATTTCATCCTTCCTTACACTATCGGCGACTATCTCGCAACACAGTTCAAGAATCCGAAGACCGACACCAATGCGCCTGAATTCGACGCTGCCGAGAAGGCTGTCAGAGAGAAGATAGACAGACTGATGTCCATAAAGGGTCATCATACCGTGGATGAACTCCACAAGAAGCTCGGCCATATCATGTGGGAGTATGTAGGTATGGCACGTAACGAGGAAGGACTCAAGAAGGCTATCGAGCTTATCAGGGAGCTTCGCAAGGAATTCTGGAGCGATGTCTATGTAGCCGGTGACAAGGATAATTTCAACCAGGAGCTTGAGAAAGCCCTGCGTCTTGCCGACTTCCTTGAGATAGGTGAGCTTATGGCACGCGACGCACTTCACAGGAAAGAGTCCTGCGGCGGACATTTCCGTGAGGAGATGCAGACAGAGGACGGAGAGACCAAACGTGATGACAAGAATTTCATGTATGTCGCTGCATGGGAATACAAGGGTGCCGACGAGGAGCCGGAGCTCCATAAGGAACCTTTGGTATACGAGAATATCAAGATAGCTACCAGAAACTATAAAGACTAATTGAAATGGATTTTACTTTGAAAGTATGGCGTCAGAAAAACGCCAAGTCAAAAGGACATTTTGAGACCTATCAGGTCAAAAACATATCCCCGGACAGTTCTTTCCTTGAGATGATGGATATTCTCAATGAGCAGCTGATACATGAGGGAATGGATCCGGTAGCTGTCGACAGAGGCTGCCAGAGCAGCGGTCCGGTATCGTTTGACCATGACTGCCGCGAGGGTATATGCGGTGCTTGTTCGCTCTATATCAACGGAAGGGCACACGGGCCTGACGATGAGGTGACTACATGCCAGCTTCATATGCGCAAGTTCAAGGACGGTGACACTATTACAGTTGAACCGTGGAGGAGCAACGGTTTTCCTGTGATAAAGGATCTCGTTGTAGACCGTAAGGCATTCGACAAGATTCTTCAGGCCGGCGGATTCATTTCAGTGGGGACAGGCGGAGTTCCTGACGGGAACACTATCCTCATCTCGCATGAGACGGCGGAAGAAAGTATGGACGGAGCTGCATGTATCGGTTGCGGTGCATGTGTAGCTACATGCAAGAACGGATCTGCAATGTTGTTTGTGGCTGCCCGTGTAAGTTCTCTGGCCCTTCTTCCTCAGGGTAGGGTAGAGGCTGCCAAGAGGGCAAAGGCTATGGTTGCGAAGATGGACGAACTCGGTTTCGGTTCCTGCACCAACACCCGTGCCTGCGAAATGGAGTGTCCTAAGCATGTTACGGTTTCGCATATAGCCCGCCTCAACCGTGAGTTCCTCTGTGCAAAGTTCAAGGACTGATGATATTGTCGGTTTGAATATTGCTGGGGATATTCTGTTAAAATTTTCTTGACGGAAATTCATTCTTGATGTTATAGATTCCGTTTCTGGTATATTCGGAAACGGAATTTTCTTATAAAATACCTTTAAATTATAGAAAATATGAAAAAATATTGTTTTTAATACCTTTTTTTCGTCAATAAGTGTTCTTGTAGCACGTTCAAGGCATATTAGTAGTCTGCATCGGTAAAAGTGCAGGTATTACCACAGGAAATTATTGAATGGGTAGCGTCCGGCATGGATTTCTGCGACCATTTTGTAGAGGTCGGAGCGCAGTTTGTCTATGCCGGTTTTGTTTTTTGCAGAGATGAATATGCACGGGGTGTTTTCCTTGGCGATCCAGCTGTGCTTGAATTCATCGAGGGTGTAGTTTTCAGGCCGTTTAGGCTCTAAGGAGAACTCATCGTATTCTTCGTAGCGGTAAGCATCGATTTTGTTGAAAACGACGAAAATAGGCTTGTTTATGGCGTTTATGTCCCTTAATGTTTCCTCTACTACCCTTATGTGTTCTTCGAAGTTGGGATGTGAAATGTCCACAACGTGCATGAGTATGTCGGCCTCACGTACTTCGTCCAAGGTGCTCTTGAATGCTTCTACGAGCTGTGTAGGAAGTTTGCGTATGAACCCTACCGTATCACTCAGAAGAAACGGCACATTTTCTATCACCACTTTTCTGACCGTGGTATCAAGTGTGGCGAACAGCTTGTTTTCAGCGAATACATCGCTCTTTGCAAGCAGGTTCATCAGTGTACTTTTACCCACATTGGTGTAGCCTACGAGGGATATTCTCACCAAAGAGCCCCTGTTACCCCTCTGTGAAGCCATCTGTCTGTCCACTTTCTGCAACTGCTCTTTCAGTTTAGATATCTTGCCCTGTATGATACGGCGGTCTGTCTCTATCTGTGTCTCACCGGGGCCCCTCATTCCTATACCGCCCTTCTGTCTTTCGAGATGTGTCCACATTCGTGTCAGTCTTGGCAGAAGGTACTGGTATTGGGCAAGTTCCACCTGCATTTTTGCATATGCGGTCTTTGCTCTCTGTGCGAAAATGTCGAGGATGAGATTGGTCCTGTCGAGGATTCTGATCTGTAGTTCCCTTTCTATGTTCCGGAGCTGGGTGGGGGAGAGTTCATCGTCGAAAATGACAACGTCAGTTTCATTTTCTGCTATATAATCCTTTATTTCCTGCAGTTTTCCGCTTCTGATATAGGTTCTCGTGTCAGGTTTGTCCACTTTCTGTATGAATTTTTTCGTGCCGGTCGCTCCTGCCGTCTCTGCGAGGAACTCCAGTTCGTCCAGATATTCCATTATCTGTCTCTCGTCATCTCCCTGTTTGATGACTCCTACGAATATTGCTTTCTCCACGTATTTCTCTTCTATCCTTGGCATCTTTATATCGTCTTTATCCGCCGTTATCGGCAGCATTTTTCTGTTTTCAGTCGGGTTGCGAAATCTTCTTAGGTTTCGTAAATCAGGATATCCATTATAGTTATAAAATAAAGGGAACAGCCAATGTGACCGTTCCCTTTACAGTTTCTGAAAGTCCGGCTATCGGAGCTGGAATATAACAGGGAATGTGTAGGTTACCTTTACCGCACGATCCCTCTGCTTTCCAGGAGTCCATTTAGGAGACATCGATACGACCCTGACTGCTTCCTGATCAAGGGATGAATCCACTCCGCGGAGAACTTTCACATCTGAGACGGTACCGTCTGTATTCACTGTAAACTGCAGTGTAACTCGTCCCTGTACACCGTTTTCCTTTGCGATTTCAGGATAAACCAGTCTCTGGTTCACCCATTTCGAGAATTCATTGGCATCACCTCCCATGAATGAAGGTTTCTCTTCCACGAGCTGGAAAGGAATGGCTTCCTCTTCAATGACTTCTGTTCCTACTCCCTCAACATAGTCCATAATCTCGACACCCATGTTGACATCGTCCTCAAGATTGATGAACATGTCATCATCGACCATTATATCATCGTCCACGATTTCTATCTGGTCTGAAAGGACAGGAATCTTAGGCGCGGATGCAGGTGGCGGTGGGGGAGTCTCCTGTGTGATAGGTACCATTTCCTCTACTTCCACAACCTGGGTGGTATCTTCAAGAACAGCTACTGTCTTTTCCCTCGAACCCCATTCGAAGGCTACGAGAACAACAGCAAGAGAAATCACGAGCCCGATCTCTGTAAAGAGGAGCTTCTTGTTCTCAAGGTTAGCCTTTTCTGACTTTTTGATTTCCATATCTGATATGTTTTATATTCGCATTCGTCTTTCAAAGGTAGAAATAATTATTTTTATTTCAAACTTTTTGTGCGTTAGTCGTTTTAATTTTTGTCATTTTGAATTTTATGGGATATTTTTGGGGTCTGTTTTAGAGATTTTGCAGACATGGTTTCATATTTTTTCCAGGATACGGATTTTATTTTTAAGGAAAAGAGATTCAATAGTCTCTGGCTTAAGACGGTTGCAGAGAGCGAGGTCCGTAGGTTAGGGAATATATCTGTAATATTCTGTTCCGACAATTATATACTTGATGTGAACAGGAAGTATCTGCAGCATGATTACTTTACCGATATAATAACTTTCGATTACTGTGAGGGTGATATCCTGTCGGGTGATCTTTTCATAAGTGTAGACAGCGTGAAGGAAAATGCCGCTGAATACGGGACTTCTTTCAAGGACGAGCTGAACAGGGTAATTGTACACGGTCTGCTTCATCTCATAGGTTATGATGACCATACCGAAGATGATGTCAGAACAATGCGGTCCAAGGAGGACTACTATCTTGATTTAAGGGAACATTTGAGATAACATCTTTTTGGCTTTCGCTTTACGGAAGACCTTTATGAATTTACGAAACGTGAGACAGAGACAATGGTTGTGAAATATGATGTTATAGTTGTCGGAGGCGGCCATGCCGGATGCGAAGCGGCTATGGCGGCTGCCAACATGGGTTCTTCGGTTCTTCTGATAACGATGGATATGACACGGTTTGCACAGATGTCCTGCAATCCGGCAATCGGGGGAATTGCGAAGGGACAGATAGTCCGTGAGATTGATGCGCTTGGAGGTTATACCGGTATCGTGACCGATTCCTCGACGCTTCAGTTCCGGATGCTGAACAGGTCGAAAGGTCCTGCAATGTGGAGTCCGCGGGCCCAGTGTGATAAAATGATATTTTCTCAAAACTGGAGAAAAATACTTGAAAATAATTGTAAATTAGATATTTATCAGGATACAGCCACGTCTTTTCTTTTTGATGGCTGCAAAATTTCGGGAGTCTGTACAAGAACGGGAGCTACGTTCAAATCTCAGACGGTTATCCTGACGGCCGGAACGTTTCTGGACGGTCGGCTTTTTATAGGAAGGAATTCTTTCGAAGGCGGAAGGATAGGGGAGATGTCCTCATACGGTTTGACGGAACAGTTGGTAGGGATGGGAATCATGACAGGAAGAATGAAGACCGGCACTCCGCCGAGGATTGACATTTCTTCTGTGGATACATCTTCTCTTGTCAGACAGGAAGGGGATCCGGTTCCTTCAAAATTCTCGTATCTTCCGTACCTTTCATCTGCACAGGCTTCCTGTCGGCAGATGCCGTGTTTTATAGTACATACAAATCCTGAAGTTCATGAAATCCTCAGAAGCGGCTTCAGTGATTCTCCTTTGTTTTCAGGGATGATTACCGGTATCGGGCCCCGGTATTGTCCGAGTATTGAGGATAAGCTGAGGACTTTTGCAGACAAGGATTCCCACCAGCTGTTTCTGGAACCGGAAGGGAAAAACACAAACGAATATTACCTCCAGGGCTTTTCTTCCTCTTTGCCTTTGCAGGTTCAGATTGATGCCCTGCATGCTATACCCGGATTTGAAAAAGTCAGAATATTCCGTCCGGCGTATGCAGTGGAATATGATTATTTCGATCCTACACAACTGAAGCCTACGCTTGAGTCAAAGACAGTGGAAGGTCTTTTCCTTGCAGGGCAGATCAACGGAACGACAGGATATGAGGAGGCAGCCGCCCAGGGAATTATGGCGGGGATAAACGCGCACCTTATGGTTACAGGCAAACCGGAGTTTGTTCTCAAGAGGGACCAGGCTTATATCGGAGTGCTGATAGACGATCTGATTACCAAGGGTGTTGATGAACCGTACAGGATGTTTACATCAAGGGCAGAATACCGGATATTGTTAAGACAGGACAATGCCGATTTCAGGTTGACTTCTCTCTCGCATTCCATTGGTCTGGCAGATGAACGCAGGTATGCCTATACCATGAAAAAATATGAGACGGCAGAAAAATTGAATTCGTTTTTCTCGGAAGTCTCGCTTAAACCGGAGCAGGTTAATTGTTACCTTTCTTCAGTCGGAACATCAGAGATAGATTCACGCAGGAAAGTGAACGATCTTGTCTCAAGACCACAGGTGTCGTTAAAGGATATTTCTAAATATGTTCCACGTGGAACATATTCAAGATTCGGGTTTGAGTCAGGTGAAGAATTTTCTCCATGTGACTGTTTTGAAGGATATGTAGTAGAAGCGACTGTGCCGGATGGAGATAAATTTTGTGTCAGTCCGGAGAATTCCGAAAACGCATCCGTCCGGAAAAAGGTTGTAAACATTGACGGTCTGGAATTCTTCTGTGATGATGACAGGATTACGACGAATTATACCGATGAATTGATGGAGGCTACGGAAATATCTATAAAATATAAAGGATATATAGAAAGGGAACAGAGAATAGCGGACAAAATTATGCGTCTGGAAAATTTGACTATCCCTTCCGGTTTTGATTTTGACAAGGTTTCAGGTCTTTCTATTGAATGCCGCCAGAAATTGAAGAAATATTCACCGGGAACAATCGCTCAGGCTTCGAGAATATCGGGGGTTTCACCGGCAGACATATCGATACTTCTTGTTTATTTTGGTCGCTAAAAGTGTTCCACGTGGAACACTTATTCGAATAGAACCTTCCAGTTCGGATCTTCCGCTGCTCTGAAACACATCCTGACCTGTTCTTCGTTGTTTTTCTCTTCAGCTGAAATTTCACGTATGCGTGCAAACCGTTCGAGGTCGAAGGGATCTTTTGAATATGTCAGTCCTGCCTGGGCGATGAATTGTAGTTCTTTTGCTCAATCAAGCCATTTGTTTTCCATTTTATGTTTGTTGTGTTATCCTGTCCTTGGAAATGCCGGTATATCTTTTATGGATGGAAATATGAGTCAGGCTTATAGTTTTTTGAGAGCAAGCTTTATTATCTGTTCTATATTGGCTCCCGGTTCCTCTTTCAGCACTGCCGAGATTGCCTTGTTGACATTTGCCTTTGTGAATCCGAGCAGTACGAGAGCGGTGGCGGCTTCTTCCGCTATGGCATTTGTGCCGGCAGAGAACAAGGCTGATGTGCTGCTTCCGGTCCCTTTGACGACCTTGTCCTTGAGTTCGAGTATGAGTCTCTGAGCTGTTTTGAGGCCTATTCCTTTTACGCTTTTTATCCTGTTTATGTCTTCGGAAATGATGGCGTTCCTTATTTCATCGGAAGACAGGGAAGAAAGCATCATCTGCGCTGTAGACACTCCTATGCCGCTTACTCCTATGAGTAGCCGGAAAAGTTCCCTTTCTTCTTTGCCGGAAAAGCCATAGAATTGTTCGTCATCTTCGCGGAGATAGTGGTGTATATAGACAGTTGCTTCGGACTTATGTTCCAGAGCGGAGAACGTCTGAAGTGAAATCTGTATCATATAACCTATACCGCAGCATTCAACGACCGTATATGTCGGTGTGAGCTCGATTATTTTCCCTTTGATGTAGTCTATCATGTCCTTTGATGAAATTTTCCTCAAAAATAGTAAAAAGTTACTAAATTTGCGGGCTTGGAGGGTTTCCGCTGAAGGTGCGGGAGCCGGATGGTTCAAGTATTATGTCAGAAATAGCTGAAATAAGGTCAATGTTTCCCGCTCTTTCGAGGAAGGTTTACGGGAAGGCTCTTGTATATTTCGACAACGCTGCTACGGTGCAGAGACCGCAGTCGGTAATCAGCAGATGGCGCGATATTACGGAAAAATCGAATGCCAATATCCACAGGGCCGTGCATCTGATGGCAGAAGAGGCGACAGAAGCATATGAAGAGGCGAGGGAATGTGTGAGAGGTTTCATAAATGCAGGTTCCAAGGAAGAAATAGTGTTTACATCCGGAGCTACGGCATCTGTCAATCTTGTGGCATTTTCCTTCGGTGAGGCGTATGTCAGGGAAGGGGATGAGGTGATAGTTTCGGAGGCTGAGCATCATTCGGATATTGTCCCGTGGCAGATGATGTGTCAGAGGCGGGGAGCTGTCCTGAAAGTCCTGCCGGTGGACGATACCGGACATCTCATGGTGGATAAGCTTGACAATCTGATTTCCCCGAAGACACGGATTGTGGCTGTAGCCCACATCTCGAACGTGCTCGGACTTGTCAATCCGGTGAAGGACATAGTGGAAAAATGCCATTCAAAAGGTGTTCCCGTGCTTGTGGACGGGGCGCAGGGAATTGTGCACCGTGCTGTCGATGTCCGGGATATGGACTGTGATTTCTATGTCTTTTCAGGGCATAAGATTTTTGCCGCGACAGGTACCGGAGTCCTTTACGGGAAGAAAAAATGGCTGGATAGGATGCCTCCTTATATGGGTGGAGGGGAGATGGTAGGACATGTAAGATTCAGTGGTACGACCTATGCGCCTCTGCCTTTGAAGTTCGAGGCGGGGACACAGAATTTTGCCGGAGTGGCAACCTTGAAGCCGGCGCTGGAGACCGCTATGATGATGCGTGGTGAAGGTTCCGGAGCAGCCGGATCTTGCTTGGCACTGAGGAGGGAACTTGTGGAAAATGAAGCGGCAGTCAGAGATTATTTATTGGATAAATTATTGAATAATAATAGAATATATCTTTTTGGCGTGCCATCTGTACCTGAGGAAAAGATACCCCTCTTTTCTTTCAGTGTAGAAGGGGCGCATCATGAGGATCTCGCTCTTATACTGGATAAGATGGGAATAGCCGTCAGGTCGGGACAGATGTGTGCAGAGCCTTTGATGGACAGGTTTGGCGTGACAGGTATGCTTAGGGCTTCCTTGCTGGCTTATAACACTTTAGAGGAAGCTGAATATTTTATTGCTTCATTGGACAGGGCTATAAAAATGTTGGTTTGATATACAATCCTACAAACGTTCTTGGCATGGCTGATTATAAATTTGTGAAATATGGAAGATACGGAAAAGACACTTCAGGAAGCGGAAGAGGAGGTAGTGGACGAATTCTCCATGTTCGATGAATGGCTCGACAAGTATGAGTATCTTATCGAGTTGGGAAAGTCATTGAAGGATTATCCTGAGGCGGACAAGACGGAAGACAGGCTGATACAGGGGTGTCAGTCGAGGGTGTGGCTCGACTATAAGGTTCAGAATGGCAGGATATGGTTCAATGCGGACAGTGACGCTATCATCACTAAAGGCATAATTTCGCTTTTGATAAAGATTTATTCGGGGAGGACTCCCGAAGAGATAGCTTCGTCGGATTTTTCGGTCGTCGACAGGATAGGTCTGAAGGAAAATCTGTCCCCTACCAGAGCAAACGGTCTTGTGTCTATGATAGCAAGAATCAGGGAGATAGCTTCTGAAAACCGGTAAATATGGGTATTTTCGGCGGATTCAGGAAAGGGAGCGATGTCCATAAGTCTGATGGACGGTCTGCTGCGGACAGCCATGATGAAGTAAAGACGGGACGCAGTCAGAAAAATGGAATGACCGGCACGGAAGTGCAGACAAGAAATAAAAGGATAGATGTCATGAGTCTTGAAAGGGATATTATAATAGCCTTACGTCAGGTCTATGATCCGGAGATACCGGTGAATATCTATGATCTGGGGCTGATATACGAACTTAAGGTGGATGAGGAGCATAATGTATATATACAGATGACCCTTACTGCACCGAACTGTCCGATGGCAGACTATGTGGTGGATCAGGTAAGGACAGCCGTAGAGGATGTTCCTGGAGTAGTGAGTGCCACAATAGACCTTGTATTCGAACCTGTCTGGGACAAGAGCAGGATGTCCGAGGAGGCCCTTGTGGAACTCGGACTCGATCCTGATTAAGAAGCTGTTTTGAATTTTTCAAAAATTCTGTATGGAAAGTACCGGACAGTGGGGAACTGTTGACCTGTATATAGGTTTGGGTTCCAATCTCGGGGACAGGAAACGAAATCTCGAAGAGGCTCTTGGCCGGCTGGACCTTGCTATGGGAAGGCATTACGATGCGGTGTCGGATTTTATAGGGACGGAGCCATGGGGTTTTGAGAGCCGGGAAAAGTTCCTGAATGCTGTAGTAAGATACGTGCTTGATGTTCCACGGGGAACAGATTTCAATGATTTGGCTCATAATATCTTAACCCAGTGCAAGTCAATCGAGAGAGCGATGGGAAGAACCGGGGAGCCGGAATTTGACGGAGCAGGAAACAGGATTTACTGTTCCAGGGTCATCGACTTGGATATCCTGCTTCTCGGGGATGTCCGTATCGATGATGAGGACCTTAAAATACCTCATCCTCTGATGCAGGAACGTGATTTTGTCATGACCCCTCTTCAGCAGATATTACGATGACTGACATTTGAAGAAGTTCATTATCTTTGACCGGTCAATAATAAGTTCAGTTTCTTATTGGAGATCGGTTTGTCGGGCGGGAAAATAAATTTTCAGGGTATGTGAGACCATTGTATCGGAATTAGCTTTAATTTTTGTATTTTTGCGGCTTGTGAATCGCCGTTGAAGACGGATTTGTACGTAGAATAATTTTGTAAACGGATATTATCATGACACAGGATGAACTTTTCAAGATTCTGGTAGCGCATTGCAAGGAGTACGGTTTCATTTTCCCGTCCAGTGAGATATATGACGGGCTTGCGGCAGTGTATGATTACGGACAGATGGGAGTGGAGCTGAAAAACAATATCAAGAGATACTGGTGGGAAGCCATGACAAGGCTTCATGAGAATATCGTCGGGATAGATTCCTGCATTTTCATGCATCCGAAAATATGGGAGGCATCCGGTCATGTGGGGGCCTTCAATGACCCGCTTATCGACAACAAGGATTCCAAGAAAAGATACAGGGCCGATGTACTGATCGAGGACTATATCGCCAAATTGGAGGAGAAAGTACGCAAGGAAGTCGAGAAAGGCCGCAGGAAATTCGGCGAGAGCTTCGATGAGGTGAAGTTCATCGAAACGAATCCGAACTGCATACGCAACAATACGAAAATAGCGGAAGTCCGCAAGAGGATGAACGACGCCCTCAATGCCAATGATCTGGCCGAACTGAAACAGATTATCCTCGATTGCGAGATAGTGTGCCCTATATCCGGAACGAAGAACTGGACTGATGTCCGTCAGTTCAACCTGATGTTCAGCACCCAGCTCGGCAATACTTCCGATGACACGAATGTCATCTATCTCCGTCCCGAGACTGCCCAGGGTATATTCGTAAACTATCTGAATGTCCAGAAAACCGGAAGGATGAAGATACCTTTCGGTATAGCCCAGATAGGCAAGGCGTTCCGCAACGAGATAGTGGCACGTCAGTTCATATTCAGGATGAGGGAGTTCGAGCAGATGGAGATGCAGTTCTTCATCAAGCCGGGCACGGAACTCGACTGGTTCGCGGAATGGAAGGAAGCCCGTCTGAAATGGCACAGGAACCTCGGAATGGGCGATGACAATTACCGTTTCCATGATCATGAGAAACTGGCGCACTATGCCAACGCGGCCACCGACATAGAGTTCAATTTCCCGTTCGGATTCAAGGAGCTGGAGGGTATACATTCCAGGACTGACTTCGACCTCGGCAACCATCAGAAATTCTCCGGGAAAAAGATACAGTATTACGATCCTGAAAGCGGGGAGAGCTACACTCCGTATGTCATAGAAACTTCTATCGGAGTAGACAGGATGGTCCTTGCGGTCCTTTCCAACTCATACAAAGAGGAGCAGCTTGAAGGAGGGGAGACGAGGGTTGTCCTGAGCATTCCTGCACCTCTTGCTCCGGTCAAGGTCGCAGTGCTGCCTCTTATCAAGAAGGACGGTCTTCCAGAGCTTGCCCAGACAATTATGGATGAACTGAAATTCGATTTCAACTGCCAGTATGATGAAAAGGACAGCATAGGCAAGCGTTACCGCCGTCAGGATGCCATCGGAACTCCTTTCTGCGTTACGGTAGACCATGATTCTCTCAACGACAATTGCGTGACCGTACGCGACCGTGACACGATGAAGCAGGAGAGGGTCGCCATAAGCGAACTGCCGCGCATCATAGGGGAGCGCGTCAATCTCAGCAATCTCCTCCGCCGGTTGTAGGCACTTGGGCCAACCTCTTTTTCCACGAGGCCAACCCGGATCTTTCTTTCGTGAGTATTCGATTCTCGGAGAGATGTCCAACCTTTGAGGGTCGGTTTCAAATGTGTCCGACCGTGTTTCAGTCTTTCCAGCCCTGGGCGTGGAGAGGGAGCTCGACTCCGTCTGGGGTGACGAGGACTGCACCTACATCTGGACGTGCGAGGTGGCCGATGATGTCGAATGTCTGGAAATCGTGGCGGAAACGGTCGTGTTTTCCTATCGGGACGGTGTAGATGAGGCGGAAGTCATCCCCGCCGTTGAGAGCGGCTGAAATGGGGTCTATATTGAATTTTCTGCCCAAGTCGAATGTCTTTCCGGCAAAAGGTATGCGGTCTACGTATATTTTTGCCCCGAGGCCGCTGTCCCTGACCAATCTCTTGATGGCATCCGAAAGCCCTCGGGTAACGAAATATCCGAATGACGGGACAATTTCCGACTCTTCCATCTGGCTGATGACCGCCGGGTTGAGTTCAGGTTTCAGATATGCTCCGATGAACTGGCTGTACTCTTTCAGTTCAGGCTGTTTCCTGTCATCTGCAGTCCTGTCGAAGGCCTGTTTTTCCCTTTCAAGTATTTCGAATCCGAAATATGCCGCACCGAGATTGTCGGACACGCAGATAAGATCCATGCTTTTGGCCGGCAGTCTTCTCTTTTCCTGGAGTCTGTCCGTTTCTCCGGTGGCTGCTGCTGCAATGCACAGCCCGTTCTTCGATGGTATCAGGTCAAGATTGACGGTATTGTATCCGTGCTCTTTGGCTGCAATGACGGCTCCGTTCCACAGTTCCCTGATCTGGACGAAATCCAGTTTGGCCGATATCCCTAAAGTCAGGTTCAGGGTGCGTGGATGCGCAAATGAAGCATACAGTTCTCCGGTGACTGCGATGACACTCTTGTATCCGAGATGTTTGAGAGGGAAGTATGTCAGGTCGAAATCTATGCCTTCGAGCAGGACACGTGAGACACTTGTGCAGGAAGCGCCGCTCCGGGATCCGAAGCGGGAAGCGGTGAACGGCGTGTATCCTGTACCTTCATACAGTCTTGAAACGGCTTCGACCAGTCCGAGACCGGCGAATGTATCATTATGTTCCGACATAATTCTTTTGGTGTATATATTGTCAATAGTATATCCGTCCTTTCGGTGGCGGCTATCTTTTCAGAACCTCATACTCAATGTTCATTGACCTGATGTTCGAAACGAAGTCATTGTTCACGTCAATCTGGAACTTCTTGGACATGAATTCTATCTTGTACTGCGTATTCGGGTCGAACAGGAATATCGTAAGCGGGGTCTTCCCCTTGTGTCTGCTGACGACTTTCACCAAATTCTCCCTGAAGCCGGAATTGAGCTGGGGCGTGGATATCTTCAGGGCGAAACCTTTCAGCACGGTTTCCGTCACATTACTCAGCATCATTACATTATTTATCCTGAAAATGTATGGCGGAGCGCCCTTTTCACTTATCTCTTCCGGAGTCCGTCTGAACATAGCTTCTATCTTCCCGTCTATGAATACTGCCGAGTTGAGTGCCAGACGCGGCAGGAACTTGTCTATATCCTGGCCCTGCAGCCTTATCTCATAGCTTCCGTTGAAGTCTTCCACCATGACTTTGTAGAAAGGTTTCCCCGTCTTGGTCATTCCCTGAGTAACGGCAGTCACGAAGCCTCCGATCTTTTCATTGACAGTGATTCCTTCTGTCTGGCATTTTGCAGTCAGTTCATCTATGTCTCCGATCGAACATGTCGTGAAATTGTCCATCTCGAAGATATATTTGTCCAAAGGATGGGAGGAAAGATACATTCCGACGAGTTCTTTTTCCTTGTGCAGCAGTTCGAGCATCCCTTCGTTCTTCTCCTCGTCCCTGAGTTCCGGCATCTTCGGGGTTATGCGCATGGAATCCACCATGTCCCCGAACAGGGAATTGGCTGCGTCTACGGTGTCTTTACGGTACAGTTCCGCATATCTTATGAGTTCGTCGAGGAACATTTCTCCGGAATTGTTCACAGGCTTGAAAAACTGTTTCCTGTGGTAGCCGAAACTGTCGAATGCTCCGCTGTACACCAGCGCCTCATAAGCTTTCCTGTTTATCTGTCCGGCCATCCTTTCCGCGAAGTCGTTGATGTCCTTGAACAGTCCGTTCTTCTCCCTCTCTGCAATTATGGCGCTGACCACATTGTCCCCGAAGCCGCGAATTCCCCCGAGTCCGAACCTGATGTCTCCGGACTTGTTTACCGTGAAGTGAGCGTCGCTCTCGTTTATATCCGGGTTGAGCACCTTGATGCCGGCTTTCTTGCAGTCATCCATGATGCTCTTTATCTCATCCTGCTTGTCGAGGTTCTTGCTCAGGTTGGCGGCCTGGAATTCGGCCGGGTAATGGGCTTTCAGATAACCAGTCTGGTAGCTGACCCAGGCATAGCAGGTAGCGTGGGACTTGTTGAAGGCGTATTTCGCGAACTCCCGCCAGTCATCGTAGATTTTCTTCAGGACATCCTTCGGGTATCCGTTGGCGACTCCTCCGTTGATGAACTTTTCAGACAGTTCCTCGATTATGGCTATCTGCTTTTTTCCCATGGCCTTACGGAGTTTGTCGGCCTCTCCCTTGGTGAAACCGGCCAGCTTCTGGGACAGAAGCATCACCTGCTCCTGGTAGACAGTGACCCCGTAGGTGTCGTTGAGGATGCTTTCCATTTCCGGCAGGTCGTAAGTCACAGGTTCCGTTCCGTTCTTCCTGTTGACGAAAGAAGGGATGTATTGCAGAGGCCCCGGACGATAAAGTGCATTCATTGCAATCAGATCCTCGAATCTGGTCGGGTGCAGTTTCTGGAGCCACTGTTTCATACCCTCGGACTCGAACTGGAACACGCTCTTGGTGTCTCCGCGTCCGTACAGTTCGTATGTTTCCGGATCGTCTATCGGTATGCTTTCGATGTCTATATCTGTCCCGAACCTCCTCTTTATGAGGGCAAGGCATTCCTTTATGATGGAAAGGGTCTTCAGCCCGAGGAAGTCCATCTTCAGCATACCTACCTCCTCGATGTAGTGACCGTCATACTGCGATGTCCAGACCTCTTCCTTGGTGGCCTTGTCGGTCGCGAGGGTAATCGGGATATAGTCGGTGAGGTTGCCTCTTCCGATAATCATTGCGCAGGCATGGACTCCCACCTGCCGGACGCAGCCTTCAAGCTGGACGGCATATTTCAGGATTTCCTTTACGAGTTCGGTCCCGTTCTCGAATTCGTTCTTCAGTTCCGGAAGGTATTTGACGCAGTTCTTCAGATTGGTCTTGAATTCCTTCTTTTCCCGCACCTTTTTGGTGGATCCGTCGGGCTGGGTTACGGTCTCTTCCACGTCCGCTTCGAATGTAGGCTTGTCAGGAACCATCTTCGTCAGTCTGGAAGTGTCGTCGAGGGACAGCCGGCTGATGCGGGCCACGTCCTTGATGGCGCTTTTGGCCGCCATCGTACCGAATGTGATAACGTGAGAGATATGATCCTTTCCGTATGTCTCCTCAATGTACTGGAAAGCCCCGTAGCGGCCCTCGTCGTCGAAGTCGATGTCGATATCAGGCATGGAGATACGGTCCGGATTGAGGAAACGCTCGAAGAGGAGATCGTACTTGATAGGGTCGAGATTGGTGATTTTCAGACAGTATGCCACGACGGAACCGGCCGCGGAACCTCTGCCCGGCCCGACTGCGGTACCTACCGCACGGGCTGCCGCAATGAAATCCTGGACAATGAGGAAGTAGTCCGGAAAGCCCATTCTCGAAATGGTCTTCAGTTCGAACTCGATACGGTCTGCCTGTTCCTGAGTCAGTGTTTCCCCGTATCTCTTGCGTGCGCCTTCATAGCACAGATGGCAAAGATATGCTACGGACCATGTGAATTCTTCCCCCCGGTCCTTGCCCTTCTTGTCGCAGCGGCCCACATCTATTATATCCTTGTATTTTTCGAGATATTTTTCCTTTTTGGCCAGGAATGCGGGGTCGATCCTGAACTTCGGAAGCACATGGTCACGGTCTATTTCGTATGCCTCTATCTTGTCGAAGACCTCCATGGTCATGTCTATGACCTCCGGATGGTCCGGGAACAGGGCACGCATTTCTTCCTCGCTCTTGAGGTACTCCTGCTGGGTGTAGCGCATCCTGTCCGGGTCGTCAAGGTAGGAGTTGCTGTTGAGGCAGATGAGCCTGTCATGGGCAGGCCCGTCCTCCTTGTTGACGAAATGGACATCGTTCGTCGCCAGCACCTTTGTCCCAGTCTTTGCCGCCAGTTCGTAGATGCCTTTATTGATGGCCTGCTGCCTCTCATACAGCTCTAAAGACTGTCCGGGCACCTCTGTCCTGTGCAGCTGCACTTCAAGGTAATAGTCATCCCCGAACACTTTTTTGTGCCATTCTATTGCCTTCTCCGCCCCCTCCATGTCTCCGGCATAGACGAGTCTCGGGATTTCCCCGGCCACGCAGGCCGAGCAGCAGATGAGGTTTGATGCGTATTTCTCTATCACTTCATGCGATACCCTCGGCCTGTAGTACATCCCCTCGATATGTCCGGTGGACACGATTTTCATCAGGTTCCTGTACCCGTCATAGTTCTTGGCCAGGAGGATCAGGTGGTAATACTTCTTGTGCTCCGGATCTTTCAGGTTGTGGTCGTAGTGCTGGGTGACATAGACCTCGCATCCTATTATCGGCTTTATCCCCGGATGTTTCTTCGCGAACTTGTAGAATTCTTTGACCCCGTACATGTTGCCGTGGTCCGTGATGGCAATGCCCGGCATCCCGAGCTCCTCGGCTCTGTTGAACAGGGTCTCTATCGACGAAAGTCCGTCTCTGATAGAATATTGCGTATGTACATGAAGATGAACGAATGACATGGAATCCTCCTTCTGTAAGGGAGACAAAGGTACATAAAAAAGCCGCCGGATGCAAACTCATTTTGTGCCGTGCCGGATGATCCGGCTCCGGAAAGCGCGTTCAGGTATTAGCCTTCATGGGCTTGTGTTATGGTAGTACCGGGAAGAAATTTTCAACATGCACATTGGAATTTGGTAAAAAAAACAGAGGCAACCATTGAGGCTGCCTCTGTCTGTATTTGAACCGGCTTTTCAGTCGGCAGAATTATTTCTTTCCTGCCAGTGCTGCCTTGGCCTCCTGTCTTTTCTTCACGGCCATGGTCGTATCATACATGATAGGTGTGGCGATGAAGATGGAAGCATATGTACCGATGGCGATACCGAGGCAGAGTGCGACTGCCATTCCCCTGATGACCTCGCCTCCGAAGATTGCGATTGCAATCATCACTATGAGAGTGGTAAGGGAGGTGTTCATTGTACGAGACAGCGTGCTGTTCAGAGCCTGGTTGGCATTGATCCTGAATTCCATCTTAGGGTGCAGTGTCTTGTATTCGCGGATACGGTCGAAGATGACCACGGTATCGTTGATTGCATAACCGATGATGGTCAGGATAGCCGCAATGAACGTCTGGTCGACATCAAGGGTAAAAGGAAGTATTCCCGAGAAGAACGAGAAGAATCCGATCACGATGATTGCCGTATGCGCCAGACCGACGACTCCTCCGAGTCCCCATGTCCAGTTCTTGAACCGTACTGCAATGTAGGCGAAGATTACGAACAGGGCGATGATCACTGCTATGATGGCGGCTCTCTTCATGTCATTCGCCATTGTAGGACCCACCTTGTCGGAACTTATGATACCGTTAGGGTTCTCCAATGTAGAGCGGAATTCGTCGAATGTGATGTCTTCCTTGAAGAATCCTTTCAGGGAGTCGTAAAGCATTTTCTCCACTTCAGCATCGGCATCCGTAGATTCGTCCTCTACCTTGTACTGGGTGGTGATCTTCATCTGGCTTTCGCCACCGAACTGCTTCACTTCCACGGCTCCGTCAAATGTGGCGACAGCTGCTTCCCTCACTTCCTCCGCATGAACAGGCTGGTCGAACCTTATCACGAAAGTACGGCCTCCTGTGAAGTCGACACCGTAGGTGAAGCCCTTTATGCAGATAGAGCAGATGGATGCAAGCACCAGCACACTCGAAAGGATATATGTGATCTTTCTCTTGCTGAGGAAGTCGACAGTGGTGTTCTGCAGGAAATTCCTTGTGAACTTGTTGGAGAATGTGATCTTCTTGCCCTTCTCAAGCCTGTCGTCGATGATGATCCTCGAGATGAAGATTGAGGTAAGGACAGAAGTGATGATACCGATAATCAACGTGGTCGCAAATCCCTGTACAGGGCCGGAACCGAAGATGAAGAGCACGATACCTGTAAGGATGGTCGTCACCTGTCCGTCGATGATGGCCGAGTATGCATTGGAATAACCGTCTGCAACGGCCTTGCTGAGGCCTTTACCGGCCCGGATTTCCTCCTTGATACGTTCGTAGATTATGACGTTCGCATCCACTGCCATACCGAGGGTCAGCACGAGACCGGCGATACCAGGAAGGGTGAGGACAGCTCCGAATGATACGAGAGATCCAAGGAGAAGCAGCACGTTGCAGAGAAGGGCCGCATCGGCGATGAGGCCGGCTCCATGGTAGAATACGAACATGTATATCAGCACGAGCAGGAATGCTATCGCAAATGATATGAGACCTGCGTTGATTGATTCAGATCCGAGGGAAGGTCCGACTATCTGTTCCTGGATGATGGTTGCAGGAGCAGGAAGCTTACCGGACTTCAGTACGTTGGCAAGGTCTTCCGCCTCTTCGAGGTCGAAGTTACCGGTTATCTGGGAGCTTCCGCCTGTAATCTCCGTATTGACGACAGGGTAGGAATATACCATCCCGTCGAGAACGATGGCGATCTGGCGGCCGATGTTGTCTTTGGTCATTCTTGCCCAGATGTTCGCTCCTTCCGCATTCATGGACATTGAGACTTCAGGATTTCCGCCGGAATTGCCGTACTGGACACGGGCATCTGTCACTACGCCGCCGTCAAGAGGAGCCTTGCCGTCACGTGAAGTCGAGCGGATTGCCACGAGTTCATAGATGTTGCCGCCAGGGAATGCCTGAGAAGGCTTCACTGTCCACATAGCCTTGAACTCGGCAGGGAAAAGGGACTGTACCTGAGGCAGGTGCAGCCATGTGTTGATCTTTGCCGTATCTGCGTAGCTTGCATAACCGATGCATGCGCCTGTGGCGAGTCTTCCGTTGTATACTGCTGGCTGAAGGGCGGCGAAAAGCGGATTGGCTTTTCTGTAGGCCTCATCGTCTGCTCCTTCTGTTTCTGCCGCGCTGATCTCCTCGCTGAGGATGTCATCGGTGGAATCGGCATCGGCAGTCTCTTCTCCGGAAGCCGCAGCTGTCTCCACAGTCAGGCTGTCACCTTCGGCGAGCAGGCCTGCAATCACTGAATTGGCCTCTTCGAGGAACGGATATATTTCGCTGTTCTCGTAAGTTGCCCAGAACTCAAGCGATGCGGTACCCTGGAGCAGTTTCCTGACACGTTCAGGCTCCTTTACGCCCGGAAGCTCGATAAGGATCCTTCCGCTGTTGCCGAGCTGCTGTATGTTAGGCTGTGTCACTCCGAAACGGTCGATACGGTTTCTCAGGACATTGAATGAATTGGAGATGGCGCTCTCTGCCTCGTCGCGTATTACATTGATGACCTCAGCGTCCGAAGTGGTGGAATTGATCTTGTCGTTCATTTCGTATGTCCCGAAAATCTGGGCAAGAGGGATTCCGTTTCCGACTTCGTTCCAGGCTTCTGCGAAGAGGGTGATGAAATCCGATCTTGAGTTGACGCTGCGCTCCTTGGCAAGTGCCAGGGCCTGTGTGAACTCCGGAGTCTGGTTGTTGTCCGCAAGGGCCTTTACCAGATCTTCGAGCTGTACCTGGAGCATTACGTTCATACCTCCCTTGAGGTCAAGTCCGAGGTTGATTTCCTTCTCTTTCACATCCTTGTAGGTGTACCCGAAATATACCTTTTCGGAAGAGATGGAGTCTATGTACCACCTGTTGTTTTCCCTCCTGATGGAATCAAGGTAGAAAGCCTTGTCTACCTCAGGGACCTTGGCGAAGGCAGCCGAATTCTGATATGCCTCTACCGCTTTCTCCGCATATTTTGCCGCCTTGTTTTCCTGGATCTTCGTTACCAGGGTGAAAGACAGCTGCCAGAGACACGCGATGGCCAGCAGGATTGCTACCAGTCTGATTGCGTTTTTGCTTTGCATAGTCTTATCTTTTATCAATTATTTTTGTCTCAAAAGTTTGTCCGGGCAATTGTCCCGGACAGCATCTTAACTGCAAATAGGGCACAAATTTACTATTTTTTTCTTATAAATGAAGTTATTTCTTATTTTTGTGCTGCCGGAAGCATTCGGTAATATCCGGTGACAGCTATGCAGAAGTCCAGAAAATATATATTTACATTACTCTTTATTCCGTTATCCGTCGCTGTCCGGGGGCAGGACAACGGGTTTCCTGCGCGAGAGTTTTCCGAAAGCCAGATGTTTCCGGATACAGTGGCCGTTGCCGCAGGAAATGATTCTGCCTCCGAGGCCGGGAGTGTTTCCGTGGACAGTCTTTCCGTTGCAGGGGACAGGCAGGGGCAGGAGCGGATGGACAGGCGGATGAAAGCCGACAGCCTGGTGAGGGCCGGGGATTCGCTCAGGATGGACTATGAATTCGTGGAAGCGGTGGCCATGTACAGGCAGGCCCTTGAGCTGGAGCCGGATTCCGTAGCCGTGGTAGCCATAGAAAACAGGAAACTCCAGGCGGAGAACGGCGCCAGTATGACCGATTATGTCTACAGACCGAAAGTCATCGCCAGACACATGTTTTCCCTCGATGACTTCTTTCTCTACTATCCAATGCAGGACAGTTCATGGAGGACGGTTCCCAATGTTCTGGACACTCTCGGAGGGCATCCTTTTGCGAAGGCGACCTATGTTCCGGACGGCACCGGGGAAATATACTATTCGGCTCCCGACGAGAACGGGGTGCGCAACATATGGAGGACGGAGTTCAATGATACCTTATGGAAGCTGCCTGCCTTGCTGAACGAGCAGGTCACGTCCCCGTCGGATGAGGTCTATCCCGTCATATCCCACGACGGGAAATCCATGTATTTCTCTTCTGCCGGACTTTACGGGATGGGTGGCTATGACTTGTATGTCTCGACTTGGGACGAAGAGTCCGGGGACTGGGGTGTTCCGGTAAACATGGGGTTCCCGTATTCTTCCCCTTACAATGATGTATTGTTCTACAACACTCCGGACGGGCGCTATACGATGTTCGCGTCTGACAGGGGATGCCCGGCGGACAGCATCAATGTGTACGTGCTCGAATATGACAATATGCCCATACACGGGGCGGTAAAGGACGTTGATGATCTCAGGGAGCTGATGGATCTGGCCCCGGAAATCCCGGATACGGAGGATGTGCCCGCCGACAGCGAAGCCTCCATGCCGGACAATCCTGATCTGAGACGGTATATGCAGAAAGTGGAGGAGGTGAAGGCTCTCAAAGATACGATATTCGCTTATGGAGTATCCATGGATGATTGCCGGAACAGATTGGCGGACAGCGACAACGCGGCCGAAAGAGTATTGCTGGAAGAGGAAATCCTCAGGAAAGAGGCGGCAGTGCCGGCACTGAACGATTCTCTCCGTCGTGCGACGGCAGCGCTTCAGGAAATTGAGATGGAGTTCCTTTTCAACGGTGTGGTAATAGATCTTGACAGGGTGAATGAAGAGGCTGACCGGGAGATTGTCCCGAAGGACATCAACTATACGTTCTTCAAGATGGAACCGGGCGATACCCTGAAAATGGACATAGAGCAGCCTGAGCCGGAATTCGACTATTCGTTCATGATACTTCCGGAAGGCCGGTTTGCAGAGGACAACACTCTCCCGGAGGGGATTGTCTATCAGATACAGATATTCAGCATTACCCATCCGGCCACTCTCAAGGATATCCGGGGGCTGAGTCCGGTCTTCCTGCACAGGACGGGTAACGGCAGATATACCTATACCGTGGGCCTTTTCAGAACGTATTCAGAAGTCCTTGCACATCTTAACAAAGTCAGGACGAATGGATTCAGGGGAGCCTATATCGTTGCTTTCCGGGACGGCAAGCCCGTTCCGGTCAATACCGCCCGCAAGTTGGAATAAGAAACCGGTTTCCGATTTGCATTGCTCTCGGCTTTTGCGCAATTTGGCTTCGCCATATATACTATGGCGCCTCGGCAAACCAAATAAATTTGTTCTGCTCTCGGCTTTTGCGCAATTTGGCTTCGCCATATATACTATGGCGCCTCGGCAAACCAAATAAATTTGTTCTGCTCTCGGCTTTTGCGTATATTTGTCCCTATGGGTTTTATAGTCATACTTATTTTAGTGGGAATTCTGCTCCTTCTTGCGGAAATCCTTCTGGTTCCCGGTGTCGGCGTGGCCGGGGTCCTCGGCCTGATTTCCCTTATCGGATCCTGTGTCTATGCTTTCAATGTCTTCGGAATGACCACGGGAACAATCATTGTAGCCGTGAATGTCGTTCTGGTGGTGGCTTTGACAGTATATGTGCTCCGGGCAAAGACATGGAAGAAATTCACTCTTAATACGAATATCGATTCCAAGGCGATCCAGGACAGCAGTACCGTGCTTGCAGTCGGAGATGCAGGCAAGACAACGACAAGGCTTGCACCTATAGGCATGGCCCGTTTTGAAACGGGTGCTTATGAAGTCAAGTCCCTGGAAGGGATGATCGATGCCGGTGTTGAAGTGGAGGTTGTCCTTATAGAAGACAACAGGATAATTGTCAAGCCTTTGGAAAAAGACTTCTGAAGCAAGACTTTCAGGCCGGGATATAATCCGGCGTAGTTCCGAACAGAAAACATTAACAGATATCAAGATATGTATGGAGTTGATTTGACAGTCGTATGGATTGCGATAGCGATTGTAGGACTTATTATCCTTCTGTGGTTTTTCCCGGTTACGCTCTGGTTCCAGGCTCTTATCTCGGGCGTGAAAATATCGCTTATCCAGCTGATTCTTATGCGGTGGAGGAAAGTCCCTCCCGGAACGATTGTCATGGCAATGGTAACGGGGACGAAAGCAGGTCTGAAGTTGGATGCAAATGCTCTTGAGGCGCATTATCTTGCCAAAGGGAACGTGGTCAAGGTAGTGAATGCCTTGGTGTCGGCGGACAAGGCCAACATTTCCCTGGATTTCAAAATGGCGGCAGCAATCGATCTGGCCGGCAGGGATGTGTTCGAGGCCGTGCAG
Organism: uncultured Bacteroidales bacterium; assembly: GCA_944322585.1. Classification (GTDB taxonomy): domain Bacteria; phylum Bacteroidota; class Bacteroidia; order Bacteroidales; family UBA932; genus Cryptobacteroides. The sequence continues at coordinate 246,978 of CALUPB010000002.1, forward strand.
ATGTCGGTAAATCCCAAGGTGATTAACACTCCTCCTGTAACGGCGGTTGCAAAGGACGGTATCCAGTTGATAGCCAAGGCGAGAGTGACTGTAAGGGCCAATATCAAACAGCTTGTCGGAGGGGCGGGGGAAGAAACCGTTCTTGCCCGCGTGGGGGAAGGTATCGTATCGAGCATCGGAGCTTCGGAAAGTCACAAACAGGTACTTGAACATCCGGACTCCATTTCAAAGGTCGTCCTTTCTAAAGGACTTGATGCAGGTACGGCCTTTGAAATTCTTTCGATCGACATAGCGGACATAGATATAGGAAAGAATATCGGGGCTGTCCTTCAGATGGATCAGGCAGAGGCAGACAAGAACATAGCCCAGGCCCGGGCCGAGGAGCGCAGGGCCATGGCGGTTGCGCTCGAACAGGAAATGAAAGCCAAGGCACAGGAGGCCAAGGCAAAAGTCATCGAAGCTGAGGCAGAGGTTCCTCTTGCCATGGCAGAAGCATTCCGGAACGGGAATCTCGGCATCATGGATTATTACCGGATGAAGAATATCCAGGCGGACACGGATATGCGAGAGAATATCTCCAAGCAGTAAGATACAGTTTCGTCAAACGGCTTTCAAGATGAATGCTGTACGGAAGTCTTCCGGAAAATGATGAATCCGAAAAATCCGGGCAGCTTCTGAAAAATTATTTGGCAGAAAGGAAGATTTGATTTAACTTTGTCCTCCCGCTTCGGGAAATGGGTCCGGTAATCGGCCTGTCTTCCGGCAGCGGGAGAGTTCTTAAGGATGTCGGATTCATTGACAGTCTGACAACAATATGAACGATTTCAGTCAATCAGGTGAGATGGGTGAGTGGCTGAAACCAGCAGTTTGCTAAACTGCCGTACGGGATTACCGTACCGGGGGTTCGAATCCCCCTCTCACCGCAACCATGGAACAGCTGGCCGTTTAGCGGCTGGCTGTTTTTATATCCGGTGTGTTGAACTTGTTCGGCTGTAGCCGGATATAAAAACAGCCATATGTTCGTAGAACATAAGCTGTTCCATGGTTGCAAGGGCCTTCCCGGCGAGGGTTTGGGGATGTCGGAGCGTAGCGACGAAATCCCCCTCTCTACATACAACCGCCTCTTTTCTTGTTTCCAATCACCCAAATAATCGCCCAATTTTCGCATCAACGAAAAATTTTCCCCGTGAGAGGTTTTAGATAGCAGTCATTTCCCCGATTACCTTATTGTCAGTACATAATTTGTAAAATGATTATCCGCAAGAATATCCCTTCTATAAGATAAGTCTGACCGGCCAGTGAGAACTTACAGGAACGACATGGTATCACGTCCTGAAAACAGACGGAACGTCAGTCCTGCCAACCCTCCATATCCGGAACGGATACCGGTCTTTGACGGAAATCAGAGTCATGACTTCGAACCCAGAGACTTTAAATCTGTTTGGTGCACACCTGGAATTGGATAATACGCATAATCACATGTGGGATATATGTTTACATGATTTTGTCTCTTCCAGGTGTAACAGTTTCCGACACACCTGGAAGAGAGAATCGCTCTCCGGCGGCAGCCAAAGGCACATCGGCAGTTCCAGGTGTGCTCAAAGATGTTACACCTGGAATTCAGAATAAAACATAATTTGCTTTAACTTAAAGAATTGTGCAACGGAACCATTTCCAGGTGTGTCACTGTTCACACAGTATGGCAGTAAACATGAACATTCATACTTCCTGGCCGGGAAAACATGACAATAGAAGTCAGGGGTAACTTTGCGGATAGCATTATTTGTAATCAGAAAATTCGTCTTCTTCTCGGAAAACCCGTCAATTTGGGTATCAGAGTTTCTCAATATCTTTCGGAGTCAGTCCAGTAACGGAAGCTACGGTCAAGGTATCGATACCTTTTCCGATCATGGCTTTCGCAATCCGTAACTGTTCCTCTTTTCTTCCTTCAGCCCTGCCTTCCGTGAGTCCCTCTGCCCTGCCTTTAGCTTCACCTTCTTCAAGCCCTTCGGCCCGGTAGGTGTTAAGGATATTCGTATAGTCACGTTCGGTCATCATATCGTGTTCGTATTCCAGTTTCTCTTCAGGGGTGAACCTCGCTATCTCACACGCCTCGAACAGCCGCTCGAACACCTGCACCCGCAGCTCCTCCGGCAACCTCTCCATCCTCCCCATGTGTTTCATCGAATAGAACCACTTCTCCGCCATGCTCCCGCACTCCTCAAGCTCCTTGTCGAAACGGTCCAGTTCCACAAAGTTAAGAAAAATCGTCTCATCCACCACTTCGTGGCTGACTTTTTCGCGGAAAGTATATTCGGAGACATACCTGTCCCTCCAGATTTCGTTGTCGCTCCTGTCGAACTTCGGCACACCGGTATTCAGCAGACCGACAAAATACACCGGAGGGATGTCGTATCCGTGTCCGTCCCCGCGTTCTGAACCGGAGTCATAGACCTTTGCGGCATACTCCACGCATCTTCTGAAGAAATTGAGCTGACGGTAGCACTGCATCTCGACGATGAACTGAGTCCCGTCCACGCCTGTACATCTGAGGTCAAGCCTGACGCTCTTGTTTGACATGGTAAATCCCGGTATCTCCGTCGTTGAATATGCGAGGTCGGTGACCCTTCGGTGTTCCGGAAGCACGACGTTCAGCAGGGCGATGAGTACGTCCTTGTTCTTCTCCACCCCGAAGACGGCCTTGAAGCCGGCTTCTGTCAGGATGTCCACATATCTCTGTGCGGATGTCCGTGTTTCATTCATACTCTCCATATATCCAATACTGTTATTTTATTCCTATCCGCATTATTACCCCTAAAAGGGAACCGGACCGAGAAGTTCGGACGGCGTGGCCGCCCGTGGCCTCGTGAACGGGAGGGACCCGCGACGGAGTCGTGGGAGGGATTTACCGGACCGAACTTTTACGGTCTGGTTATCCAAGGGGTATTCTTGCGGATAATCATTCAAACTTTTTTGCGCTAAAATATGGAGGCATAGAATACCTGTCAATACCCCGGGAACAGGTTTATACGAATCGGGACAGGATTTTTTCTCTTTTTTACTGTTTTTGCTTTTTTTATGATGTCTTTTTGAGTATTTGCCTTATCACGGTTCTTGAGGAAAGCATTCATGACAGTCCCGTTAATGGATATTTTTGCAGATGGGCATTAAAAAGACACTTTGTCAATTCCGGGTATGTACAATGTTGCACCTGGAATTCAGGATCAACCGGGATTTACAAAACAGGTAGGCCTGTCCAACCTCCTGACATGATGATTTTTTTGTTTGCATCATTTTATTGTTAATTTTGCCGTATGACATGTGACGTTATCCGAATCTTCTGCATATGGACAGTCTTAAATCAATGAGCGATGAACAGGTCTGGCGGCTTTTCCGCGAGGGGAACAGACTGGCATTCGAGGAAATGTACAGCCGTTATCATCCTGTCCTGTCCGCATATGGCATGAGGCTTACCGGAGATCCCGACATGGTGGCGGATGCTGTCCAGAACCTTTTCGTAAAGCTTATCAGGAACTGCCGGAATCTTAAGCAGACCGACAATGTGAAATATTATCTGCTTTCGGCAATCAGGCACAGGATATTCGACGAGTATCAGAAAATCCATCCTTCAGTGCCGTTGGAGTCGGGTGAGGCATTCTTTACCTATTCTCCGGACACTCCAGAGGCTGCGTTCGGAGATGCCGATGACGAAAGGATGGAAAAAACGGCATGCTTGGAGAAACTTCTGGAGCACCTGTCCAGCCGTCAGAAGGAAATTCTCTACCTTTATTATGTAAAAGGACTGTCCCATCAGCAGATAGCGGAAATGCTCGGCATCAACAGGCAGTCGAGCAAGAATCTGCTGTTCCGGACGGTTTCCAGACTGAAGAATTCTTTATTCGTTTCGTCGACATTATTTATATTTACTGTTCTTTCAATGTATTACGGTGTGCAGACAATCAAAGGATCCGTGAGCTTGCCTTCAGTCTGATGTCCTGCAGGGAAAAATCCGGAAATTTTCCGCAAAATCATGAGTACCGATTTGCAGTTTGTCCGTTTATAGGGTGAAGTTACCACAGATTGATACTATGAAGACTTTAGCCAGGATATTTTTCTTTATCGTATTTGTCAGCGGCTCCGTCGGTTCCGGCATGACCGGTACTGCACTGAATGCACAGTCTCTGCACATGGAGAGAATGACTCCATTGCGCAATCCTGACAGGGGATTCCATGTGGAATCGAATTTTTTCGTGCACAATTATCATAATCCCTTCAATGACAGTCTTGTCTTTCCTGATTCTTTCATCGATGACCGGGTGGAGGCTTTCGGTGCGCAGGGAGACAGTATCACTCTGACGCAGCTGTATCTCTATCTTTCCGATTATGTGGACGGAGACATCCCGGAAGAGGCATTGGACAGGATGCAGGTGATATTCGACACCATGAAGTCCAAAGGATGCAAGGCGATACTGAGGTTCGCATACAATTACAGGGGACTGGGCTTTACCGGAGGCGAAACCCGGGAGATGATTTCGCGGCATCTTGACCGGCTTGAACCGTTCATCCGCAGGAACCTCGGGCTGATAGCGACCTGTCAGATGGGCTTTATAGGAGCATGGGGCGAATGGCACAGTTCTCCGTTGAGCAAGGACCAGGAGGCGAAGGACATGCTGGTCAACAGGCTGCTGGAGATATTCCCGGAAGAGTACTGTCTGGAACTGCGTTACCCGGCCCAGAAAAGGCTGCTGACCCTCGACAATCCGGAGGACTGGAAGCGGATCGGTTTTTCGAACGACTATTTTACTGCCGGAGAGCACCCGTTGGCACCGGAAAATGATTTTGTGCCTGGGGACGGGAACTACGCCATGGTATTCAGGGATTCTCCCTGGTTTTTCATGAGCGGGGAGATCCCGTATGCTGAGAATACGGAGTGGGGGCTGCACAAGCTGATCAGCGTAGACCGCACCCTGCAGATAATGCGGGACCATCATTATTCGGCATTCGACATTTCCCAGAACAACGAACTCAATATCCGCCATTGGAAAGAGTGCCCCTTGACAGCGGAAAAGCTCGATACCCTTGGGATACTTTATGATGAGTCCTATTTCAGGAATTCTTCCGGACAGCAGGTCGCGCGGAGTGCGTATGATTTCATCAGAGACCATCTCGGCTATAGACTCAATCTGAAATCGGCTGATATTGAGAGGAAAGGCCGCAAAATCCGTTACAGCATCTCTTTTACAAATACCGGATTTGCGACAGTAATAAATCCGCATCAGGTGCACCTCCTGCTTATAGATCCGGAAGGGGATATAGCGGAAGATTGTCTGCTCTCCGGTGCGGATCCGAAATCCTGGCAGCCGTATGATCCGGAGTCCGGCACACATGAAGTGCTGACTCATTCCATAGAAGGTATTGTCCGGGCCGCCGGACTCGGGAAAGGGGGATACAAAGTGGGGATATGGATGCCGGATGCGCAGGAAAACATGCACGGGAATGCTGCGTATGACATCAAATGGGCCGGCCTCCCGATACAATATATTGATGGCATGGCAATAAATATAATAGGAGAGATTCATTAGTATCCTGGCTTTCCCGTTTTGCGGAAGACCATAATATAAACTTATGTTGGTATGAAAGACAGAGAGACATTGAAGGAAGTGCTGAGAATAATTCTTCAGCGGATATCGGCCCAGGACAGGGAACTCGCTTCCCGGGTGCAGGGTTCGTTTGCCGGGGTGATGGACGAGGTCGGCTACAGAGACCGCCGGGCGATATCTTTCTACAGGAGATTTTCGATTGCCGCCGTAGCCGCTGCGGCAGTCATAGGGGTGTTCTTTACCGTCACTCTCGTGAATATCGGACGTGAGCATAACGAGGAGGCAGTGGCTGCTGCATCATGGACAAGACTGACGGTTCCGGAGGGCGAGCATGTGGATATGACGCTTTCTGACGGGACCAGGCTGTATGTGAATTCCGGTTCCGAAGTGGAAATCCCGTCCGTGTTCGATCCGGAAAAGAGGAAGATAAGGATGACGGGCGAGGTGTATCTGGAAGTGGCGAAGGATGCGGAAAGGCCGTTCTTTGTGGAGACTGAGGATTTCGATGTCCGCGTGTACGGTACATCATTCAATGTGTCGGCATATCCGGAGGACGGAGTGTCCTCTGTAGTCCTTGTGGAGGGAAGTGTGGCCGTATCTGCGGGAGACATGACCCGGTTTATTGAGCCTGGCCAGAAGATGGAGATTTCCGGCGGCAGGATGGATGTAAGCGATGTGGATGTAATGGAATATGTCGGCTGGAAAGACAGGATAATCATCACCGGAGGGCAGACACTGGATCAGATCATGCAGAAACTCGCCCGCTATTACGGGGCAGACATATCGGTCAGCGATGAGGTTGCCGGGATGATGATGAACGGCAAGCTCGACCTCCAGGAAGACCTTTCTTCGGTTCTGGACAATCTGTGTATTCTTCTCCCTCTCGAATATGAGAGATGCAAGGGAGACCGATATATAATTTCTTTCAGGAAATAATACTAACAACACACTAAAATTCAATACTGATATGAGAAAGCATTATCCTTTCAGGGTAAGGCCTGTCCGCAGGCTTGCCTATGGAATGACGCTGGGACTGTTGATGGCCGTGTCTGCGCCTGTCCCGTCAGTGGGGGCAGAGCATGACGCTCCGACGGTAATCAGCGGGGAAGAGCTTCTGTCTGTCCGGGAAGTAATCGGCTGGATAGAAGAGAACAGCAGATACATTTTCATCTACCGGACCGATGTCGATCTGGACAGACAGGTCAGCGTCGAACTGAAGGTAGACGATATTCCTGCAGTGCTCGATGCCATGCTTGCCGGAACAGACCTTGAATACAGCATCCGGGGCAGGCAGATAATCATCAGCCGTAAGGTCGTCCCGGCCGATGCGGGCAAAGAGAAGACAGTCACCGGAGTGGTGGCCGACGCGGCAGGAGTACCTATTATCGGGGCCAATGTCACAGTCAAGGGAGTTTCCGGTGTCGGAGCCATCACTGACGTGGACGGACGTTTCAGCATTCAGGTCAGGACAGGATCCGTTCTTGAAATATCCTATCTCGGATTCGTGACTGTCGATGTCACGGTAGGGGCAAGGGACAAGCTGGATGTCATAATGCAGGAGGACACCGAGATGCTGGACGAGATCGTGGTTGTCGGATACGGTACCCAGACCAAGAAGACCCTCACTGGAGCGGTGTCGGTAATGGAAATGGATGATCTGGAGACTTCGACGGTGTCCACGATGTCGCACGCCCTTGCCGGAAAGGCTGCCGGACTGCGCGTCACCCAGGTGTCCGCCAAGCCGGGCGGAGGTTCCACGTTCAATATCCGCGGTGCAGCCTCGACGGGAGCAGGCAATGACCCTCTTTTCGTAATCGACGGTTTTCCGGTGACGTCCACCAACACCCTGTCGTCCGGAAATATCTATACCGAAGGCACTACGGACAATATACTTTCGTCCATCAACCCGGATGACATAGAGTCGATTACGGTGCTGAAGGATGCTGCCTCCACGGCCATCTACGGCGCCAGGGCCGGACACGGAGTCATCCTCATCACTACCAAGAGGGGACGGGAACACAAGCCGAGGGTCACATACTCGGGAGCCGCTTCCGTCCAGATACCGAGGACGAACTACAGGGTGCTGGACACGAAGACGTTCATGGACATGCGCAACAGGCAGGCCTATGAGGAATACCTTAAATCCTACGGACTCGATATCTATGAAGGATATGTGGCCAAACCTGCCGACGGAGTAATTCCTGAATTTACACCGGTATATACCAATGACCAGATACTGAATGCGGAAGGAACCGACTGGCTTGACGAGGTGATGCGTACGGGCTATCTGCACCAGCACAACGTGTCGGTAAACGGAGGTACGGACAAGACCAGATACCTGGCTTCCATCAACTATATGAACCAGGAAGGTATCGTGAAGAACAACGGCTTCAGCCGTTTCTCCGCAAGGGTCAACCTCGACCAGGACTTCAACAAATACATTTCCGTCGGACTGAATGCAAGCTATACCCAGAATTCCTATGACAATGTGCCTCTCGGCGACGATGTCAATGAGTATTCCGGGGTGCTCACTTCGGCCATTCAGGCAAATCCGGCCAATCCGATATATGACGAAAACGGGGACTATTATATCGACCCTATGCGTTCTACCGTACCGAATCCGGTCTCTTTGCTCGAAATACAGGACAAGACGGTAGTGGACAGGCTCATGGCTTCGGCATTTGCCGTGGCAAGGCCTGTGGACGGGCTTCAGGTGAAACTCCTGCTCGGTGCCGACCGCAGCTTCCAGAAAAGGTCTTCATACCTTCCGAGCACGACTCTTCAGGGATCGTACAACAACGGAGAGGCGAACATTTCCCAGGAGGAGCAGACCACTTACCTGATGGAACTGACAGCCCAGTATGAAAGATATTTCGGAGACCATTATCTCAAGGCTCTCGGAGGATATTCTTTCCAGAAATTCGTGACTGCCGGGGTATCTGCCGGCAACAAGGATTTTATTACCGACGCCTTCGGATACAACAACCTTGGCTATGGCGCATATGCCAAACCGTCCGTAGGTTCCTGGGCATCCACCAGCAGTATCGCTTCCACATTCTTCAGGGTGAACTATTCCTATGCCAACCGGTATCTTGTTGAAGCCACACTGCGTGCAGATGCAGCCTCGAACTTTACTCCGGACAACCGCTGGGGACTCTTCCCGTCTGTGGCATTGGGATGGCTTGTCAATGAGGAGAATTTCATGGAAGGGACAGAGGGCTGGCTTTCGCTGATGAAGCTCCGCGCTTCCTACGGACAGACCGGTAATTCCAATGTAGGCTACCGCATAAATGACTATTATGCAGTAGGAAACGGCACCCTTATAGGCGGGGTGAATTCTTCCGGTGTGTATGCCGCCGGCCTCGGCAACCCCGAGCTTACATGGGAGACCACGTCGGAACTGAATGTAGGTCTCGACATGGCATTTCTTGACAGCAGAATATCATTCACCGCGGAATATTTCAACCGCAGGATTACGGACCTGCTTGTAACGAACAAACCGTTGCCTTCCTATAATGAAGTATCCGTCATCGCCGCCAATCAGGGAGCGACCCAGAGCCAGGGTTTCGAGTTCACCCTCAATACCGTAAATATCAGGAAGAGCGATTTCGAGTGGAATACGACCCTCACTCTGTCCCACTATAACGACAGGTGGCTTGACAGGGGACCGAACTGGGTATCGCAGCCTTATCAGACGGAAACTGATCCTATCAGGGCATGGTGGTCATATGAGGCTGAAGGTATCCTCCAGCCTGGAGAAAAGGCTCCTGCACATCAGCCTGACCTTGTGCCCGGCATGATGAAACTCAAGGACCAGAATAACGACGGGCTTCTCAACCAGTATGATATGGTCTACGTGGACAACGGCGACCCGAAAATCATATATGGACTGAACAACAGCATCAGGTGGAAAAACTGGGATTTCAATATCTATTTCTACGGTGAGGCCGGAAGAAAGAGAGGTGCGAGCTATTTCGAAAGCTGGACCAGGATGGATAACGGGGCGAATGTGTCCACATATTCCTACAATGCTTTCAGCAGCATGAATCTGACTTCCAAAGAGCCGGGATATGTCAGAGGGGGCGACGGCTGGGGAGACTATTACGTGAAGTCCATATATTTTATCCGCTGCGGCAACATCACTCTCGGATACAGGATTCCGGTCAGGAAATCCATCTGCCAGAATCTCCGCGTCTACGTGGATGTGACCAATCCGTTCGTGATAACCAACTGGACAGGACTGGATCCTGAGACTGACAACGGGGATTATCCATACCCGAATGTCACATCATTCAACTTGGGTCTTTCAGTTACATTCTAAACAGGAAACATGATGAAAAAGACAATATATTCAGCCTTGTCGGCTCTGCTGCTGATGACTTCATGCGAGCTGGAGCAGGTGACTTACAACGAAATCAACCCGGACATATTCCCCCAGAGCGAATCCGACGTCAAGGCACTGGTCAATTCCAGCGTTTACTATGTGTTCGAACCTTGGAGCGTATTCAATCCGGCCACAGGATATATAACGACATCGGAAATGGTGACGGACTATGCGGAGAATTCATGGGGATGGACCACGGTCTACAATACATATGAGGCCAATGACTGGCATATAGACGATGCCGGCAGATGCGTATATACCAATTGGGTCAAATACCTTTCTTCCATGATTCTTGCCGAGGACAGGATACGGAATGTGGACATGTCGGCAGACCTGATGGAAAGGTATATGGCAGAGATAAAATGCGGAAAGGGATTTCTTGCATACATCATGTATGATATGTACGGGCCTATTCCGATTCCTGACCTGGAAGTCCTGAGCAATCCTGCGGCCCAGATAATCGTTCCGCGCCTTTCGGAGGAGGCCATGCAGGAATTTATAGAGACTAATCTTCTGCAGGCGGCGGATGTCCTGCCTTATACTTACGATGCGGCTGATTACGGACGTTTTACCAAAGGTCTGGCCAAGACTCTTCTGTTGAAGCTGTACATGATGACCGGTCGCTGGGATGATGCCGAGACCGTCGGCAGGGAACTTGTCGATGATCCGCAGTATCCGTATGAGCTCGTTTCGGATTATAATTCCCTTTTCTCTCTGGACGGGGAGCAGAACAGCGAAGTCATCTATTCCGCCGTCGCGAAGACAGGTATCATCACCCATCAGTGGATCGCCCATGTACTGCCTTCGGATTACCCGACATCAGGGGATATCACCAAATGGGGAGGATACAAGATTTCCTGGCCGGTTTACTGGACATTCGAGGAAGGAGACAAAAGGCTTGACAGGATAATCGCAGAATACACTGCAGAAGACGGCACATTGCATAATTATGAGAATGACCGTCCTCTCGGCTCCGGAAGCGGGGTGCTCTACTATGGAGCAGTTCCTCTCAAATATGACCTGAGCAGCGGCACGGTAGGGACGGAATGCGAAATAGATATGCCGATATACCGGTATGCCGATGTCCTCACCCTGCTTGCGGAAGCGATTGTGCGCAACGGAAATACGGTGACACAGGAAGCTGTCGATCTGTTGAATCAGGTCCGTACCACTCACGGCGGACTCAAGGCATATACTTTGAGCGAACTGTCCACGGTGACCGTGTTCCTTGACAAACTGCTGGAGGAGCGGGGACACGAGTTCTATTGGGAAGGCCCGCGCAGGTCTGATCTTATCCGCCACGGGAAGTTCATCGAGGCTGCCCAGGAAAAGGCAAGATGGGCCGGCCAGACGGAGGACGCCATAGCCAAGATCGCTACGCAGGTGGACGGAAGATACAAATATGAAAGATTTCCGATACCTACTTCCGTAATCAATGAAGGCAAGGGTGTCATTACCCAGAACCCCGGCTTCTGACATTATTTGCAGTTGACGGAACTGTAAGGAATATCCGCTCCGGACATGTCCGGACAATAAGAACTATTAATGACAACAACATGAAAAAATTGACAATGATATTTCCGGTGCTTGCCGTTCTGGCCGGATGCAGGAATGAGAAATACGAACTCATTATCCCGATGTCCGGGATAAATGTCACATCCCCGGTCGACGGAAGTTCCGTGGACTTGAATGATATGGACCTGGATGCCGTCACCTTCAGCTGGGATCAGGCCCAGGAGGCCGGTGCAACCCTGATTTTCAGCACTTCAAAAGATCTCGAGACCAGTGTGTACGTAGATGCCGGTGCGGGGGTCTCGTATGACATGACCCCGACGGATCTCAATACGGTTGCCTCGCAGCTCGGTGTGGTGGCCGGTTCTTCCGGTGTACTTTACTGGACAGTAAAGGCATCAGACAACATGGCGGCAGCGGCATCGTCAGTATACACGATTACAGTGTCGCGAATAGTTTCCAAGCTGAAGACCCCGGCAGATCAAAGTGTCCTGGAACTGCTTGTGGATGAGCCGGAAGCACAAATAACTTTCTCCTGGGACGGGGAAGGGCAGGAAGGCACGGACTATTCCGTCCTGTTCTCTATGGACGCCAATATGACGGAGACCGGTTCCGTTGACAATCTTACAACCTCTACGTCTTCCGTTACGCTTACTGCTGATCAGATACAGACAGTCATAGAGCAGTTTGACATAGCCCGGTTCAGCCAGAATACCATCTATTGGAATGTGAAGAACAATACATCCGGGGACTATGTGTCGCGGGCTTCCGGAGTACTGAACATCAAGGATATGCTCAGGTTTACCGATATCCGAGGAGAGAACGGGGAAGAAGTAAACCAGTACCGTGTCGTGAAACTGGAATACAACGGAATCACACAGTACTGGCTTGCGGAGAATTTCCGGAGCGCATATGCCGCTGACGGGACATCTCTTGTGCCCGGAACAGAATATCAGGTCCTTACTGAAAACGATCCGTCATGGTGTTCAACTGCTGAAGAAAAGGCTGCCGCCCGCAAGGCGTACGGCAACTATTATACACTTGATGCGGCGCTCAAGGCCTGTCCTGAAGGATGGCAGTTGCCGACATACGATGACTGGAGAGCGCTGTATGATGCGGCAGGAGTGGCGGGCAGCTATATTGTCCTGAAATCTCCGGATTATTACAGGCCGGCTGATACAGTTGCAGAAAAGGCGGAAGAGTTCTGGGGAGCATGGGGACTGAATCTTCCTTCGGCCGGCCAGTGGTGGGGCAATGGCAATGCTCCGGATCTTTCGAATGCCAATTCACAACATATTTACCTGCTTGCCGATGACATACCGGATGGCAACTGTGTATTCGTCCAGTCTGCCGCGGATGCCAATTTCTGGCCGCAGACCAGTGCAGGGGCACCTGCAAGGTATTACTATGTCGGCAAATAGTCATCGATGAACTTCCCTCATGTCGGGAAATACAGAAGAGTAATAACAGAAAAACGAAAGAGATGAAACCATACAGCAAGATTTTCTACGGAACATTCGGCCTGCTTCTGGCAACGGCCGGGATTTCCGGCTGTACCGAGACTATAATGGTGGAGGTCGGACAGTACAAGGACTATTCACAGAATCCAGGCGATATCGGTGATCTTGAAATGACGGACATCGAACCGCTACGCAATCCGGACAGGGGATTCTTCGTGGAATCCAATTTCCTGCTCCAGAAAGCAGGGGGAGACTATGAGATGTACAACCCGTATGTATATACCGATGAAGGAGTCTTTACGGAGACCGATCCTGCCACAGTCTATGCTTCACGGATGAATTCCTATGGAGATTTCGGACGGGACAGTCTGACTCTTGTCCAGCAGTATGTCTATCTGACTCCATGGATTTCGGAAGACCTGGATGCGACGGCCATCGGCCTTACTGAGGAAATCCTCAATGCGGTCAAGGCCTCCGGCCTGCAGGCAATTCTCAGATTCGCATATTCTTACGACAGGGAGAATTCGATAGCCGGCAATATCACTCTGGACAAGGTGCAGCGACATATTGCGCAGCTTTCGGATGCCGGTGTCTTTTCCGGCTATAAAGGCACGATAGCTACTCTCCAGTCCGGCTTTTTCGGTGACTGGGGAGAATGGGCGGGAGCGGATGACACCGAGAGAAAAGGTGTCATCGACGCCCTCCTTCAGGTATTTCCGGAAGATTATTCCCTTGAAATCAGATATCCTGCCGACAAGCGGCGTCTTGGCTTCTGCGACGACGGGACGGTATCGTCCAGGATAGGCTATAACAATGACTATTTCACTGCCGGGACGCATGCCATGGCTTCGGGCAATGACTATGTGGGCGAAGACTATACCCAGGTCATGGATGAAGCGGAGGAATATAATTTCTATGTCTGCGGCGAGCTCCCTCAGAACGAAGGAGGCGAATGGGGCCTTGGGGATCTCCTGCCGCTGACGGATGTGCTGAAGACCCTGAAGGAACACCGTTATTCGGCATTGGACGTGAGCCAGAATTACGAGCTTAACATAACAAGCTGGAAGTCGCAGAGCGTCACTGCAGACATGCTTGATTCATATGAGATCCTTTTCGACGAAAGCTATTTCCTCGACGGAGAGGGCAAGGAGGTGTCGCGCAGTTTCTTCGATTTCGTGAGGGACCATCTCGGGTACAGGCTGAATCTCAGTCCCGAGTCGACGGTGAGTGCCGAAGGCGGGCAGCTCAGCTACAATCTGTCGCTTACCAATACGGGCTTCGCTACGGTAGTCAATCCTAAGGACGTCTATATAGTCCTGATCGCTTCAGACGGCAGCATAGCCCAGAAGATAAGGCTCGATGCCGATCCGAAGACCTGGGTGCCGTGGTCTGCGGACCCTGTTACAGCCGATGTGCACGTCGTTTCCGGTTCCGCATCGTTGTCAGTCGCCTCCGGGACATATAAGGTGGGTATCTGGATGCCGGATCCGAACATTACCGATCCGTCGGCACCGGCGGCAGGCGATGCACAGTTCAATGTCCGTTTTGCATTGAACGGAGCCGTGACCCACTGGTGGTCGTCCGACAAGTCCTGCATGGTCAACATTTTTGCGGAAATCACCATATGATCTGGAAACTGTTTTGACTTTCCGGTAAAATTCAAAACAGTTTCTTAACTTTAACGCTACGATCATTTAATGCTATAGAATGCACAGAATAACAATTACAGTGCTGATGTGCCTGTGGACTGTATGTCTGCAGGCACATCCAGTGAAAGACATGCTGGAACGTATCGACAGAGGGGCTTCGAAGAAATTCATTCTGGAACTCGTTGAGGCGGTAGTGTTTCAAACAGTGTGTCCGGAGTAAGCCTTCAGACCTCTTAGTTCTGCAAATATATCAATTTATCTGTTAC
>CALUPB010000003.1 GCA_944322585.1 uncultured Bacteroidales bacterium
TTTATTTTCGGGGAGGGCGAGGAAGCCGAGCAAGGAGGAAAGGAGTTACCTCACGGTAATGACTGACCGACGAGGCGAAGGATGACGATGTCATCGCCGAAAAGAAACGAAAAAACGGGAGAATACCAGAGTGGCCAAATGGGGCAGACTGTAAATCTGCTGGTTTATACCTTCGGTGGTTCGAATCCATCTTCTCCCACAATTCAGGCGAATTTGACGATGTCATCGCCGGAAAGAACAAAAGATTTTGAAGTTTATTTTCGGGGAGGGCGAGGAAGCCGAGCAAGGAGGGAAGAAGTTACCTCACGGTAATGACTGACCGACGAGGCGGAGGATGACGATGTCATCGCCGAAAAGAACAAAAGATTTTGAAGTTTATTTTCGGGGAGGGCGAGGAAGCCGAGCAAGGAGGGAAGAAGTTACCTCACGGTAATGACTGACCGACGAGGCGGAGGATGACGATGTCATCGCCGGAAAGAAACGAAAACATGCGGAAGTAGCTCAGTTGGTAGAGCATTAGCCTTCCAAGCTAAGGGTCGCGGGTTCGAACCTCGTCTTCCGCTCAAACTACGCCAGTGTAGCTCAGGGGTAGAGCGCTTCCTTGGTAAGGAAGAGGTCGAGAGTTCAAATCTCTCCACCGGCTCTGCTTTTTTTGTATATTATACTCATTAAAAGATAAAATTATGGCTAAAGAAACCTTTAAAAGAGACAAACCGCACGTTAACATCGGTACAATCGGCCACGTTGACCACGGTAAGACTACTTTGACTGCAGCAATCACTACCGTGCTTGCAAAGCAGGGTCTTTCAGATGTCCGCTCATTCGACTCTATCGACAATGCTCCGGAGGAGAAGGAAAGGGGTATCACAATCAACACAGCTCACGTTGAGTACCAGACAGCAAAACGTCACTATGCACATGTTGACTGCCCGGGCCACGCTGACTATGTAAAGAACATGGTAACAGGTGCAGCACAGATGGATGGTGCCATCCTCGTAGTTGCCGCAACTGACGGTCCTATGCCTCAGACCCGTGAGCACATCCTGCTCGCCCGTCAGGTGAACGTGCCGAGAATCGTCGTTTTCCTCAACAAGGTAGACCTTGTAGACGATCCTGAAATGCTTGACCTCGTTGAAATGGAGGTTCGCGACCTTCTTTCATTCTATAACTTCGACGGAGAAAACGCTCCTGTCATCCGCGGTTCCGCTCTCGGAGCACTCAACGGTGACCCTCAGTATGAGGCAAAGATCATGGAGCTGATGGATGCAGTTGACGACTACATCCCTATTCCTCCGCGTGACAACGAGAAACCGTTCCTGATGCCTGTAGAGGACATCTTCTCAATCACAGGACGTGGAACAGTGGCAACAGGACGTATCGAGACTGGTGTCATCCACACTGGAGACGAGGTTGAAATCGTCGGACTCGGCGAGGAGCCTAAGAAGACTACCGTAACAGGTGTCGAGATGTTCCGCAAGATCCTTGATGAGGGAGAGGCCGGAGATAACGTAGGTCTTCTTCTCCGCGGTATCGACAAAAAGGAAATCAAGAGGGGTCAGGTACTTGCAAAGCCTGGTACAATCCATCCTCACCAGAAGTTCCAGGCCGAGATTTACGTACTGAAGAAAGACGAGGGTGGCCGTCATACTCCATTCCACAACCACTACCGTCCTCAGTTCTTCATCCGTACCCTGGATATCACCGGAGAGATTTCTCTTCCAGAGGGTGTCGAGATGGTAATGCCTGGCGATAACGTCACTATCACAGTTGACCTTATCTACCCGGTAGCGCTCAACGAAGGTCTCCGTTTCGCAATCCGCGAGGGTGGACGTACCGTAGGTGCCGGACAGGTAACCAAGATTCTTGAATAAGACAGACAGTATATGAAGAGGGTGTTCTTCTGCAACACCCTCTTTTTAAACTGAAGTTCATTGAAAAACAGTCGGGAAATCAGGTATGCAAGGCGCGTGAAGGTGAACAATCCGCAGCATACTGCCGTATGTAAGGGACTGGACATCCGGGCGGCAACACTGCAGACATGATTTTCGGACATTTTTAGGGGAATAGAACAAGGGTAGTTCAGCGGTCTCCAAAACCGTCGATGTGGGTTCGAATCCTGCTTCCCCTGCAATATCAAAGGTTACGATTTGGTAATGTTTAACAGATATCGTATGCAGCTTCCAGCATGTGATGTCCATTGAATGTAAAGATGAGAAAGTTCATAAACTATCTTAAGGAATCCTATACGGAACTGACAAAAAAAGTTTCGTGGCCGACATGGAAAGAGCTGCAGAGTTCTGCAATTCTCGTCATGGTGGCTTCAGTAATCTTTGCCGTCGTGATTTTCGCCATGGATTTTGCTTTCGATCATCTGATGCGTGCTATCTACACTTTGTAATAATACCAGATCATCATGGGCGAAAGCAACAAGAAATGGTATGTTCTGCGTGCAGCAGGAGGGAAGGAAAAGAAAGCCAAGGAGTATCTCGAAAAGGAGATAGAGAGGTATGGTCTGCAGAATCTGGTCTCTCAGGTTCTGGTTCCGAGCGAAAAAGTATATAAGATCGTAGGGGGCAAAAGGAAAAGCTACGAAAGGCTCTTCTATCCCGGATACGTCCTTATCGAAGCCGAACTTACAGGCGAACTCCAGTATATCATCCGGAATGAGGTGCCACACATGTCCGGTTTTCTTACCGAAAAGAGGGGAACAGGCAAGACTCCTGATGAAAAAGTCCCGGTGCCTCTGAGGGATTCCGAAGTGAAGAGAATACTCGGGGAACAGGACGAGGTAGCGGTCAGCGACGGAGAGACTGTTGTGGACTATGCAGTCGGAGAGGCTGTAAAGATTACAGACGGTCCGTTCAGCGGTTTCGACGGTACTGTCGAGGAAATCGTTGAAGACAGGAGCAAACTTAAGGTCATGGTTATGATTTTCGGCAGAAAGACCCTGCTGGAACTCAACTTTACTCAAGTAACAAAAGACTAAAACATTATGGCAAAAGAAGTTACCGGATTTATTAAACTTCAGATCAAAGGTGGCGCAGCCAATCCATCACCTCCAGTAGGACCGGCTCTCGGTTCGAAGGGACTGAACATAATGGATTTCTGCAAGCAGTTCAATGCCCGCACACAGGATCAGGCTGGCAAGGTATTGCCTGTCGTGATTACGGTGTATAGCGACAAGTCTTTCTCTTTCGAAGTCAAACAGCCTCCTGTAGCGGTACAGCTCAAGGAAGCGGCAAAGATTTCATCAGGTTCAGCCGAGCCTAACAGGAAGAAGGTCGCAAGCATCACCTGGGATCAGGTCAAGGCCATAGCCGAGACAAAGATGCCGGACATGAATGCATTCACCCTGAAATCAGCAATGACGATGGTTGCTGGTACAGCCAGAAGCATGGGTATCAAAGTTGAGGGAGAATTCCCTGCTGACATCAAATAAATCACACGCGAAATGAGTAAACTTACAAAAAACCAGAAAGCAGTAGCTGAGAAATTCGATGCTACCAAGGAATATAAGTTGGCCGAAGCATGTGATCTGCTGAAGGAAATAACCTTCACGAAATTTGATGCTTCAGTGGAACTTGCAGTAAACCTCGGAGTCGATCCACGCAAGGCTAACCAGATGGTCCGTGGCGTAGTGACGCTCCCGAACGGAACAGGAAAGCAGACAAGGGTACTCGTACTCTGTACTGCTGACAAGGAAAACGAAGCCAAAGAGGCCGGGGCGGACTATGTAGGTCTTGACGAGTACATCGAAAAGATCAAGGGAGGATGGACGGATGTAGACGTGATTATCTGTACACCGTCAGTAATGGCCAAGGTAGGAGCCATCGGTAGGATTCTCGGTCCAAGAGGACTTATGCCTAACCCTAAGACAGGCACAGTGACCATGGAAGTGGGCAATGCTGTCAAGGAGGTGAAGGCAGGTAAAATCGACTTCAAGGTAGACAAGACAGGAATCGTTCACGCAGCCATAGGGAAGGTATCATTTACAGGTGCCCAGATCTGCGAGAATGCCCAGGAACTGATTTCGGCAATCATGAAACTGAAGCCTCAGTCCCTTAAAGGCACATATCTGAAAGGTATTTCACTCTGCTCTACCATGAGTTCAGGTATCCGTATAGACTTGAAATCAGTAAGTGCTGAATAATAAAATTCAATGTTATGAGAAAAGAAGAAAAAGCCCAGATAATTGAATCGATTGCAGCACAGATCCAGGAGACTCCTAATTTCTACATTACTGATATTTCTGGACTCAATGCTGAACAGACTACAAAACTGCGCCGCGACTGCTTTGAAAAGGGCATACGTCTGGTTGTAACCAAGAATACCCTTCTCCACAAAGCGCTCGAATCTCTCGGGAACGACGAGATGTCACTCCTCTTCCCTATCCTTGAGGGGCCGACTGCAGTGATGTATACAAGCACACCGAACGCTCCGGCAAAGCTTATCAGGAAATATGCTGATGACGGTGCAGAGAAGCCGGAACTCAAAGGTGCCTATGTACAGGAGTGCGCATTCATCGGCGCTGACAAACTCGGTGAACTCTGCAACATCAAGTCCCGTGAGGAACTTATCGGAGACATCATCGGACTGCTCCAGTCACCGGCACGCAATGTCGTATCCGCTCTTCAGTCAGCCGGCGGCAAGCTTGCAGGTATCGTCAAGACACTTTCAGAAAGAGAATAAAAACTAAAAACTATTTAAATATTTACAATTATGGCAGATATTAAAGCACTTGCAGAAGAGTTGGTTAACCTTTCTGTAAAAGATGTTCAGGAACTCGCTAACATCCTCAAGGAGGAGTATGGAATTGAGCCTGCGGCAGCTGCAGTTGCAGTAGCAGGACCTGCAGCCGGCGCCGCTGATGGTGCAGCAGCTGCAGAGCAGACCGAGTTCAACGTGATCCTCAAGTCAGCCGGCCAGGCCAAGCTTCAGGTAGTCAAGGCTGTGAAAGACATCACAGGTCTCGGACTTAAGGAAGCCAAGGAACTTGTAGACAAGGCTCCTGATGCAATCATCAAGGAGAAGGTTTCCAAGGCAGAGGCTGAGCAGGTAAAAGCTACCCTTGAGGAGCAAGGTGCGGAAGTCGAGCTTAAATAAGCTGTCCGCTCCCGAAAGGGCAAAATAGTCAGGTTTAGGGTCTTTTCCGGCCCTAAACCTTTTTGTCGTATTTAAGTTTTTCTCCATATAAGGACAGTAAGATGTCAAAACAGACCAAGACACAGCGAATTTCGTTCGCATCATCAAAAATACTTCTGGAGTATCCGGATCTTCTCGAAGTCCAGCTGAAATCGTTCAGGGACTTCTTCCAACTGGATACCACACCTGAAAACAGGCGAAATGAGGGACTGTATCAGGTCTTTCAGGAGATATTCCCGATTGAAGATACCAGAAATAACTATAAGCTCGAGTTTATCGACTATTTCATCGATCCTCCACAGTACACAATCGATGAATGCCTTGAGAGAGGGCTCACATACAATGTCCCGCTGAAGGCAAAACTCCGTCTCTCGTGCAGCGATCCGGAGCACGAGGACTTCGACACCGAGGTTCAGGACGTATATCTCGGCAACATACCTTACATGACCCCGGGAGGGACTTTTGTAATCAACGGATCTGAACGTATAATAGTATCACAGCTCCACAGGTCTCCCGGAGTATTCTTCGGACAGAGTGTACATGCAAACGGTACGAAACTCTATTCTGCGAGAATCATCCCGTTCAAAGGCTCATGGATAGAGTTCGCCACGGACATCAACAACGTGATGTACGCGTACATCGACAGGAAAAAGAAACTGCCGGTAACTACTCTGCTCCGTGCCATCGGCTTCAATGGAGACAAGGATATCATAGACATATTCGGACTGGCTGACGAAATAGAAGCCACTCCTGAAAACCTCAAGGCAAATGAAGGCAGGAAACTTGCCGCGAAGGTCCTGAAGACATGGATAGAGGATTTCGTGGATGAGGATACGGGCGAAGTGATCCCGGTGGAAAGGACCATGCCTATCGTCGAAAGAGGCGAGATACTGAATGAAGACACCATACAGAGGCTTTCTGAAACAGATGTGAAGACCATTCTCCTCCAGAAAGAAGAGGCTAACATGAATGAGTATGCGATCATCTACAACACCCTCCAGAAAGACCCGACAAATACGGAAACAGAAGCCATCAACTACATCTACAAACAGCTGCGTAATTCCGAACCGCCTGATGAGGCGACTGCAAGGGATGTGATAGACAAGCTGTTCTTCTCGGAAAAGAGGTACGACCTCGGAGATGTAGGAAGATACCGTCTGAACAAGAAGCTGAACCTTACCATAGATGACAATGTAAGGGTGCTCACCAACACTGACATCATCGAGATCATAAAGTACCTGATCCAGCTTATCAACTCCAAGGCTACTGTGGACGATATCGACCATCTGAGCAACAGGAGGATCAGGACAGTCGGCGAGCAGCTCGCGAACCAGTTCAGTGTCGGACTGTCAAGGATGGCAAGGACTATCCGCGAAAGGATGAACGTACGCGACAGCGAACAGTTCTCCCCTATTGACCTTATCAATGCAAAGACGCTGTCCTCTGTCATAAACTCGTTCTTCGGGACCAGCCAGCTGTCACAGTTCATGGATCAGACCAACCCTCTGTCCGAAATGACACACAAGAGGCGTCTTTCAGCCCTCGGTCCTGGAGGACTTTCAAGGGACAGGGCGGGTTTCGAGGTCAGGGACGTGCACTATACGCATTACGGACGTCTCTGCCCTATCGAGACACCTGAAGGACCTAACATCGGACTGATTTCGTCACTCTGCGTGTATGCAAGGATCAATGAACTCGGATTCATCGAGACTCCTTACCGCAAGGTGGAAAACGGCAAGGTCGACCTGAGCGAGGACGGCTGGAAGTACATGAGCGCCGAAGAGGAAGAGGATCAGATGGTGTCGCTTGCAAACGTGAAGATGGATGAAGACGGCAATATACTTGATGAAAGGATACAATGCCGCTACGGAGCCGATTTCCCTGTAGTCACAAAGGACGAAGTCAACTACATGGATGTGGCTCCGAACCAGATCGCTTCCGTTGCGGCATCCCTGATACCGTTTCTTGAGCACGACGATGCACACCGTGCCCTGATGGGTGCGAACATGATGCGCCAGGCAGTTCCGCTTCTCAATCCGGAATCCCCTATCGTCGGCACCGGACTTGAAGAAAGGGTCTGCATGGACTCCCGCACACAGATCATAGCGGAAAGGACAGGTGAGGTAGTATATGTGGATGCCAACGAGATACATGTGAAATACGACAGGACGGAAAACGAGAAGTTCGTAAGCTTCTCGCCTGATGTCACCGTATACAAACTGCCTATCTTCAGGAGAACCAACCAGAGCACGACTATCCTCCTCAAGCCTATCGTGCGCAAGGGAGACAGGGTCGAAGCCGGACAGATCCTGACCGAAGGCTATGCTACCCAGGACGGTGAGCTCGCTCTCGGAAGGAACCTCAAGGTGGCATTCATGCCATGGAAGGGATACAACTACGAGGATGCCATCGTGCTGTCCGAAAGGATGATCAGATGGGATATCCTCACATCGGTCCATGTGGATGAATATATTACCGAAGTGCGTGATACCAAGAGAGGTATGGAAGAACTGACATCAGATATCCCGAATGTCAGCGAGGATGCCACCAAGAATCTGGATGAGAACGGTATAATACGCATAGGCGCCCACATAGAGCCGGGAGACATAATGATAGGAAAGATCACCCCTAAGGGTGAAAGTGATCCTTCACCGGAAGAGAAGCTGCTCCGTGCCATATTCGGAGACAAGGCAGGGGATGTCAAGGACGCATCCCTCAAGGCCACCCCTTCGCTGAGCGGCACTGTGATCGGCACGGCACTCTACTCCAAGGTCGCCAAGGAAAGCAACAGGAAGAGCGCCAAGGCTGACCAGAAGGCCAAGACAGACATGGCGGAAGAGGAATTCACCCAAAAGACCGAAGCTCTCAGGGAGAAATTCCTCAACAAGCTGGCGACACTGGTCGCAGGCAAGAAAAGCGCCGGTGTCAGCGACCTTTACGGAGTGGAGATCATTCCTAAGGGCAAAGACATTACCGTCAATGATCTGCGGTCCATTAAATACGAGGACATCAGTTCAAGCAAATGGACTACCGACAAGGACAGCAATGCCATGATAAGGGAACTTATCAACAACTATTGCATAGCATACAAGGAGGCAGCCGCAAAGCACAGAAGGATCCTCGACAAGATCAAGGTGGGAGACGAACTTCCGAACGGGGTCATGCAGCTTGCAAAGGTATATGTCGCCAAGAAGAGAAAGATCAGAGTGGGAGACAAGATGGCCGGACGTCACGGGAACAAGGGTATCGTAGCGAAGGTGGTAAGGGATGAAGACATGCCGTTCCTTTCCGACGGTACTCCGGTAGACATAGTCCTGAACCCTCTCGGCGTGCCTTCCCGTATGAACCTCGGGCAGATATACGAGACTGTTCTCGGATGGGCAGGAGATGTTCTCGGTCTGAAGTTCAGTACCCCTATCTTCGACGGTGCAAGCCTCGACCAGATCTGCGAATATACCGACAAGGCAGGACTTCCGAGATACGGCAAGACATACCTCAGGGACGGCGGAACCGGAGACTGGTTCGACCAGCCGGCAACCGTAGGCGTCATCTACATGATCAAGCTGGGTCATATGGTCGACGACAAGATGCATGCAAGATCCATCGGACCATACTCGCTGATTACCCAGCAGCCTCTCGGAGGTAAGGCACAGTTCGGAGGCCAGAGGTTCGGAGAAATGGAGGTATGGGCTCTCGAAGCATTCGGTGCTGCCAATGTGCTGCAGGAAATCCTGACTGTCAAGTCTGATGATGTCACAGGAAGGTCGAAGGCCTATGAGGCAATCGTAAAGGGCGACCTTATGCCTACCCCTGGCATTCCGGAATCCCTCAACGTGCTCCTGCATGAACTGAGGGGTCTCGGTCTGAAAGTGACATTGGATTAAATTACTGACAACTTGAAATTTTAGGAATATGCCTACTTTTAATAAAGAAAACAAGGTAAAGAGCAATTTCGAAAGGATCAGCATCTCGCTGGCATCTCCGGAAGACATCAAGATGAGGTCATCCGGAGAAGTCCTCAAGCCGGAGACTGTCAACTACAGGACGTACAAGCCTGAAAGGGACGGACTCTTCTGCGAGAAGATCTTCGGCCCGACGAAGGACTACGAATGCCACTGCGGAAAATACAAGAGAATCCGCTACAGGGGTATCGTATGCGACAGGTGCGGTGTGGAAGTCACTGAAAAGAAGGTGCGCAGGGAACGTATGGGACACATAGAGCTCACAGTCCCTGTAGCCCACATATGGTACTTCAAGTCTGCCCCCAACAAGATAGCCGCGCTTCTCGGTCTTGCAGCAAAGAAACTCGAGGCTGTAATCTATTACGAGAAATACATCGTCATCAACCCTGGTACCACAGGCATCGAAAAGATGGAACTGCTGTCTGAAGAGGAATATCTCGACCTGATAGACGGGATGCCGGACAACCAGAACCTTCCGGACGATGATCCGCAGAAATTCAGGGCAGGCATGGGAGCAGAAGCAATCTACGAGCTTCTGAAAGAAATCGACGTGGATGCCCTGGCCAAGGAACTCCGCCAGAAAATGCTTAAGGAGACCTCACAGCAGAGACGTGCAGAGGCCCTCAAGAGACTGAGCATCGTCAAATGGTTCCAGGAGTCCAAGGGCGTCAACCGTCCGGAGTGGATGATCATGAAAGTCATTCCTGTGACTCCTCCTGACCTCCGTCCTCTGGTACCGCTCGACGGTGGCCGCTTCGCGACATCGGATCTGAATGACCTCTACAGAAGGGTCATCATCAGAAACAACCGTCTGAAGAGACTTATAGAAATCAAGGCTCCGGAAGTGATCCTCCGCAACGAGAAACGTATGCTTCAGGAGGCCGTGGATTCCCTCTTCGACAATTCGAAGAAGTCGAATGCTGTCAAGAGCGAAGCCAACAGGACACTCAAATCCCTGTCAGACAGCCTTAAAGGAAAACAGGGCCGCTTCCGTCAGAACCTCCTCGGCAAGCGAGTGGACTATTCCGCCCGTTCTGTCATCGTGGTTGGTCCCGAGCTCAGGATGCACGAGTGCGGTCTTCCGAAGCTCATGGCTGCCGAGCTGTACAAACCGTTCATCATCAGGAAACTGATTGAAAGGGGAATTGTAAAGACCGTCAAGTCGGCCAAGAAGATAGTAGACAGGAAAGACCCTGTCATCTGGGACATCCTCGAGAACGTAATGAAGGGACATCCGGTACTGCTGAACCGTGCCCCTACCCTGCACCGTCTCGGTATCCAGGCATTCCAGCCGAAAATGATAGAAGGAAAGGCCATCCAGCTGCATCCTCTTGCATGTACCGCATTCAACGCAGACTTCGACGGCGACCAGATGGCAGTCCACCTTCCGCTCGGGAACGCAGCGATACTCGAGGCCCAGCTCCTTATGCTCGGCTCGCACAATATCCTCAATCCTGCCAACGGAACCCCTATCACCGTACCTTCACAGGACATGGTGCTGGGACTGTACTACATAACCAAGGCACGTCCTGCCGTAAAGGGAGAGGGGATGAGGTTCTACGGCCCACAGGAAGTGATCATAGCCCTGAACGAAAAGGCCATAGACATACACGCCAAGATCAATGTAAGGCTTCCTTTGGACAAGACTGACCCTTCCAAGGGCTATCAGATGGTAGAGACGACTCCGGGAAGGATCATCGTCAACCAGTATGTACCTCAGGAAGTTCCGTATATCAACGAGATTCTCGGAAAGAAATCCCTCAGGAAGATCATTTCCGTCGTCATCAAGAATACCGGAGTCGCACGTACGGCCCAGTTCCTGGACGACATCAAGAATCTCGGTTATACAATGGCATTCAGAGGAGGTCTTTCGTTCAACCTCGGTGATGTGATTATCCCTGAAGAGAAGAAAGGTCTTATCGAGAACGGTTACAAGACCGTGGAGGAGATCAAGAACAACTTCGCCATGGGTTTCATCACCAACAACGAACGTTACAACAAGGTAATCGACCTCTGGACATCCATCGACAACCAGATTACAGGCATCGTCGAGAAGCAGATATCAAGCGATCAGGACGGGTTCAACCCTGTGTACATGATGCTGGATTCAGGTGCCCGAGGTTCTACACAGCAGATCAAGCAGCTCTGCGGTATGCGAGGACTTATGGCAAAGCCTCAGAAATCCGGTGCGGCAGGAAACGAGATTATCGAGAACCCTGTCATCTCCAACCTTAAGGAAGGGATGTCCGTGCTGGAGTACTTCATCGGCACCCACGGTGCACGTAAAGGTCTTGCCGATACGGCCCTGAAGACAGCCGATGCTGGTTATCTGACCCGCCGTCTCGTGGATGTATCCCATGACGTGATCATCAACGAAGAGGACTGCGGCACACTCAGAGGACTTATCGCCACTGCCATCAAGAGCAAGGATGAAATCGTGGAATCCCTCGGAGAAAGGATACTCGGAAGGACTTCCGTGCACGACATATTCAACCCGCTTACGGGAGAGCTCATACTTCCTGCCGGCGAAGAGATTACTGAAGACATCGCAGCCCTTATCGAATCACTGCCTATCGAACAAGTGGAGATCCGTTCGGTTCTGACCTGCGAATCCCGCAAGGGCGTGTGCGCAAAATGCTACGGACGCAACCTCGCATCCGGAAGGATGGTGGAGAAGGGCGAAGTCGTGGGCGTCATCGCCGCACAGTCCATCGGTGAACCTGGTACACAGCTTACCCTCCGTACATTCCACGTCGGAGGTACCGCTTCAGGTACGGCTACCGAAAGTTCCATCAGCTCCAAATACGACGGCAAACTGGAATTCGAGGAGCTCAGGACTATCGAAAGGGTCAATGCCGACGGCAGCAAGAGCGATGTGGTTGTCAGCCGTACCACCGAAGTGCGCATAGTGGACGAGAATACCGGTATAACCTTCTCCCAGTACGATGTGCCATACGGTTCCGTACTCTACAAGAAGGATGGGGACAAGGTGGTGAAAGGAGACCTCATCTGCGAATGGGATGCATACAACGCAATCACCATCATCGAGACTGCCGGAAAGGCACGTTTCGACAGCATGATAGACGGTGTCACATTCCGCGAGGAAATGGCAGATGAATATTCCCTCAACAGGGACAAGGTCGTCATCGAATCGAGGGACAAGACCAAGAACCCGTCCATCAGTATCGTGGATGAGAACGGGGAAATCAAGAAACAGTACAACCTCCCTGTCGGAGCCCATATCATGGTAAATGACGGCGACGACGTGAAGGTCGGGGACATAATCATCAAGATCCCGCGTGCCATCGGTAAATCAAGCGATATCACAGGAGGTCTTCCTCGTGTCACCGAGCTGTTCGAGGCCCGTAACCCGTCGAACCCTGCCATCGTATCCGAGATCAACGGAGAAGTCGTCATGGGCAAGATCAAGAGAGGTAACCGCGAGATTATCATCAAGAACAAGTCAGGTCAGGAGAAACGCTACCTCGTTCCTCTTACCAAGCAGATACTTGTCCAGGAGAATGATTACGTCAAGGCAGGAATGAGCCTTTCCGACGGAGCTGTCTCCCCTACCGATATCCTCAATATCCTCGGTCCTATCAAGGTTCAGGAATACATTGTCAATGAGATCCAGGAAGTCTACCGCCTCCAGGGTGTGAAGATCAACGACAAACATTTCGAGATCATTGTCCGCCAGATGATGAGGAAGGTGCAGATCAACGACCCGGGAGACACAGAATTCCTTCAGGAGGAACTCGTGGACAAATGGCAGTTCATGGACACCAATGACAGGATCTACGGCAAGTACTATGTCACGGATCCGGGCGATTCCGAGAAATATGAGGAAGGGGACATTATCTCTGCCCGCGACATGAGGAGCGAGAATTCGTCACTCGAAAGACAGGGCCTCAGGATGATGGTTCTCCGCGAGGCCAAACCTGCGACCGCAAGCCAGGTACTCCAGGGTATCACAAGGGCAGCGCTGAAGACCAACAGCTTCATCTCCGCCGCTTCATTCCAGGAAACCACCAAGGTGCTCAGCGAGGCTGCAATCCGCGGCCGCGTAGACACTCTCGAAGGTCTGAAGGAAAATGTGATCTGTGGTCACGCAATCCCTGCCGGAACAGGCCAGAAAGAGTTCCAGGAAATCCTGGTCGCTCCTATGGAAGAATACCAGAAAGCTATGTCAGACCTTTAGTCCGGCATCCGCATAATCGAAAAAGAGGTGGCCGTCAAATGGCCGCCTCTTTTTCATATTTCTACGTCCTGTATGCTGACAAGAGAGCGACTAACGGTTCCGTGCGTTACGTTCGATGCGAAAATCCTCATGTACGACACAGTGACCTTCAGGCCGGCAGGGCGACTCAAGAAGGTACACTTCCGTTTCGTTTGAAATCCCTCCTTCTGAGCCCTTCGGGAAAAGACGATACGGAAAGCAATTGTGGGAGAATCGGAAATTTATATGTAAGTTTGCGGAAACATCAATGGTTATGGGAAAGCTTTATCCGGTAGGAATACAGAATTTCGAGAAGCTCCGTAACGGAGGATACTTCTATATCGACAAGACTGCGCTGGTATACAGACTTGTCACGACTGGCAGTTATTATTTCCTGAGCCGCCCGCGCCGGTTCGGAAAAAGTCTGTTGGTCAGCACTCTTGAAGCGTATTTTCAGGGAAAGAAAGAGCTGTTCGAAGGACTGGCTGTCTCGGAACTCGAAAAGGGATGGAAACAGTATCCGGTCATCCATCTTGACCTCAACGCCAAGAAATTCGACGGTCCTGAAGATCTCATAAGGCTGATAGACCGTCAGCTGCTTGTATTGGAGGCGGAATATGGAAAAGTAGAGACCGACGAGACAATAGACGACAGATTCGTCAGCCTGATCCGGAACATGCATGACAGGACGGGAGAGCGGGTAGTCATCCTTGTGGACGAATACGACAAGCCGCTCCTGCAGGCCATCGGGAATGAAGCGCTACAGAATGAGTACAGGGCCATTCTCAAGGCTTTCTACGGTGTCCTGAAGTCAATGGACGGATATATCCGTTTCGCCCTCCTCACCGGAGTCACCAAGTTCGGGAAGGTCAGCGTATTCAGTGACCTCAACAATCTCTTTGACATCTCAATGGACGAGAACTACACGTCCATCTGCGGCATCAGCGAGAAGGAACTGCTCGACAACTTCGACGAGGACATAAGGGCACTGGCAGAGAATAACGGACAGACTTATGAGGAGGCATGCGCCAAACTGAAGGAGAATTATGACGGCTATCATTTCTACCCCGGCAGCACGGGGATATACAATCCCTTCAGCCTGCTCAACACTTTCATGAAAGGCCGGTACGGCAGCTACTGGTTCGAGACGGGGACGCCGACCTACCTCGTGGAACTGTTGAAAAGCCACAAATACTCCCTCTACAAACTGGCCCATGAAAAGACGACCGCAAAGGTCCTGGACAGCATCGACTCGGCTTCCAGGAATCCCGTCGGAGTCATCTACCAGAGCGGCTATCTCACCATCAAGGGATTTATCCCGGAGCCGCGTATCTACGAGCTCGGTTTCCCGAACAGGGAGGTGGAGGAGGGCTTCATGGACTTCCTCGTCCCGTTCTACACTCCGGTGGAGGAGAGCGAGAGCGGTTTCGCGATATGGGAATTCATCCAGGACGTGAAGGCCGGCAATGTGGACGGGTTCATGGAGCGGCTGCAGAGTTTCCTCGCCGACTGCCCTTACGAGATGGCAAAGGATATCGAACTGCACTACCAGAACGTGCTGTTCATCGTGTTCCGGCTCACGGGGCTGTACACACAGGTGGAATACCACACCTCCAGAGGCAGGATAGACATGGTGGTGCAGACGGCGGACTATGTGTACGTGATGGAGTTCAAGCTGGACGGCAGCGCGGAGCAGGCACTGGAGCAGATAGAGGAAAGACAGTATGACCTCCCGTTCGCCAAGGACAGACGGAAGGTCTTCAAAATCGGTGTCAACTTCTGTTCCGAGACCCGCAACATCGACCGCTGGATTGTGAAATAAATCCGGCGATGCGGGCATCGGAGAAGAACACGACGTCAAGACCGGGGCGACGTTTCTCTGACGGAGAAGGCAAGGAAGGTAAGATACAGGATGCAGAAAAGGATGACTGCGAGGCCTCCGGTAATCCCCATACTGCCTATAGCAAATCCCATAAGGGGAGGTATGACGGCACCTCCCGCCACCGCCGTAATCATCAGCCCTGATATTTCGTTGGCATACTCCGGCCTGTCCTGCAGGGCAAAAGAATATATTATAGAGAATACTGACGACCCGAAGAAACCGATGCAGCCTATTGCAGCAGCGGACACGACCTCATGACCCGACAGCATCAGGACCACGGTCACAGCTGCGGCCGCCGCGATATTCCATCTGAAATATCTGGAAGCTGAAATCCTGGTAAGGAGGAAAGCCCCCAGCAGGGCGCCGGCGGTACGGCACAGGAAATAGATCTGCGGAGCCGACTTGGCCTGCTGCGGTGTCCAATTGAAATATTCCGTCATCAGTTTGGAGCTGATATAGTTGGTACCGACATCGACCCCGACTATAAAGAATATCCCGAGGAAAAGAAAAAGAATCTTCCTGTCCTTCAGCAAAGCGAAGGTTGAAGATACGGACGAGCCTCCGGGACGTCTTTCTTCCCTTGCGACAGGGGTTAAACCGAGCCATAGGGCGGAAAGGAGGGTAACGGCCCCGAGTATCGGAAAACACCAGTACCACCGGTCTTCCCCGAAACGGGCTATTGCAAACATCACAATCTCAGGCCCTGCCAGAGAGGAAAGAGCCTTGATGACCTGTCCTGCGGTAAGACTGCTTGTAAGCATTTTCGGGTCTGTGACCACATTGCCGAGCAGAGGATTGAGGGACACCTGGAGTATTGCATTGCCGATCCCGAGCATGGCATATGCAATCATGCAGGTCACACTGTCATAGACTATCATCGGAAGTGCCATCCCCACAACAGTCACAGCCATGCTGATAAGGACAGTATTCTTGCGGCCCCATCTGTTGATGAGATTGCCCACAGGAATGCCGAGGAAGAGGAACCAGATGAAGACCATCGAAGGGACGAATCCTGTCATGGCATCGGACCATCCGAATGTCTTCTGGACATAGTCGGAAGTGATACCGACTATGTCGCAGAAGCCCATCACGAAGAAGCCGGCCAGTACCGGAAGCACCGCGAATGAAAATTTATTATGTTTTGATGTCATAATCGATCTGCCATAGTCATAATACAAACAGCAATCTTATCTGGTATAAGGAGGAGGGGTGACAGTGCCCCAGGTTGCGCAAGGTTCGGTCCCCATATGGAGAGTCAGGGTGCCGCCGTCGTAGACATCGCTCCTGTAGAGCCAGTTCCGGTCAAGAGGCTTGCCGTCAAGCTCTGCCGACTGTACATACATGGCTTCCGGGGAATTTCCTTCAGTTTCGATGACGAACTTCCTTGCAGAAGCATTCACCGGACTAAGGGAAATCTCTATCCTGTCGAACTGCGGACTGCCTATCTGGAATGTAGGCTCCATGCTCGCTCCTCCCTGGACATCGAAAAGTCCGGTCGCAGCCAGTACATACCATGCTCCGAGCTGCCCCTGGTCCTCGTCCTGACCGTAACCGTAGCCATGCTCGGCATCGGTACCGTAGAACTCGTCGCATATAAGCCTCGTCCATTTCTGGGTAAGATACGGCTTGCCTGAGAAATTAAACAGCCAAGGAATATGCAGACACGGCTGGTTCCCGTGGTTATAAGGACTCTGGAGACCGGAGAATGCATATGTCACCTTGCCTCCGCCGAAGACGGACTTGCGTGCCTCCACGAAAATGGAGTCGAGCCTGTGGTTGAATTCATCCTGTCCGACTTTCTCTATAAGCCCGTACGGATCCTGAGGGACGAAGAATGTGTACTGCATTGCGTTGCCCTCCTGGAATCCTCTCCATGGTTCATACGGATTGAAATTGTCAATAAAGCTGCCGTCCGGATTACGTGGACGGATAAAGCCGGTGCTGCCATCGAACAGCTTTTCCCACCCATCAGACAGTTCCATCAGCATTTCATAATCTTCCTGGTGTCCGAGAGCCTTGGCCCACTGGGCTACCGCATACGAACTGAAACTGTACTCGAGGGTATGCGAAGCCGAGAACTGAGAACCGTCCTGAGGCATCGCGAAATTGTCTCCGGCAATATACGGGGACCAGCCGCCGCGGGACACGAACTGCCCCACATCCAGTTTTCCAGCCCCGGCGATACGTCCTTCCGAACCGATTTCGTTCTTCAGAGCCGCCTGATAGGCCTTCTCCACATCAAAATCTCTGATACCGCTATTGTATGCACCGACGAAGGCGATACTCGTCATGTTGGTACCGACTCCAGAGACATAACGGCTGTTGGCTATGCCGTCCCCGAGCCAGCCTGTCTCATCATAGACAAGCATCTGGCTGCTTACGAAATCGCTGTAGTATTCCGGATAGGCCAGTGCCCAGAGTGTCTCGAGATTCCAGTATGCTCCCCAGACAGCATCCGTATTGTAATGCGCATGGACGGGCTTACCGTCTTCTCCGAGAGGTATCTGGCCTACTGAACCGTCATTCTTAGGATAGGCACCGCTGACATCGCTCGCCAGTCCGCGTCCGAGAAGGGCATGATAAAGGCCGGTGTAGAACTTGATCCGGCTGTCTTCCGTACCTCCGTACACCCTGATGCGTCCGAGAGCCGCTTCCCATTTAGCTTCGGTCGCCTTACGGACATCATCAAAGCCTGCATGTTCGGCCTCCGCTATCATGTTGAGCCTTGCATTCTCGACAGAAGTGTAGGAAAGCCCTATCTTTACTGTCACAGCCTGCTCTGCGGAAGTAGAATAATTGAGGGACATCATTGCACCGGCTCCATGGATCTCATCCTTGCGTTCCGGAACACCGCCCTGATAGAATACATCCACTGACTCCGGGACAGCATCCACGACAGCGTAGAAATACATCGGCAGAGAAGCCCCGGCCTGGTATTTCTTGATGTATTCGGGCTCGGTCACCACATATCCGGACACCACGCTGCCTCCGTCATATTCTATACGGGCATCCTTCACATTGCCGCTCTCGCCCTGACGGTTGCCGATATTGAAAATGATATGCGCTTCATCAGACTGCGGGAAGGTGTATCGCTGAAAGCCTGTCCTTGCAGTGGCGGTAAGTTCGGTCCTGATACCGTAATCCTTGAGAATCACAGAATAATATCCCGGCCATGCCTGCTCGTCCTCATGGTCAAAACGGGAGCGGAATCCGTTGTCAGGGTCTTCGAGGGTTCCCGGAACGGTCTTGAGTACGCCGGTTGTCGGCATGAGGGAGATTCCTCCGACCTGAAATTCATGCAGACACGGAAAACCGTCGATGGAAGTGTGTGTCCCGTCATATCCGACGGCTTCCCACCCCTGGGCATTGCCATAGGTACCGTTGGTGGAAGCACCGAGCTTGGCAAGGCCGAAAGGCTCTGCCGCCGGAGTGTAGAAGAACCACCTGCTGTGCACTGTCCCGATATTGGGATCGGCATAATGGATGAGACTCTCCTGACTGCCGGTATTCCCGCACCCCGCAAGCCCCAGGGCTGCCATTGCTAAAACATATAAAGATTTCATTGCATTAATCACATTAAAGTTACCGATATCCGCCGGTCCGCGCGGTCTGCGGAACATTTCATTCCGCACAAATATACAAGATTATTCAGTTTCATGAGATGGGCGGGAATCCTATTCCCTGTCAGGGACTTCACCCCGTATCATTGCCACACGGGCATAATATTCCGGAATGCAGGATGCGTCCAGAAGCCATTTCGGCTGGCGGCTTTCATCGGTCCTGCCCGTCCAGTCATGGTAATACAGACCCGACACGTCACGGGCATTGTCCCAGGCATAGTCGAGGGCCTTGATGACCACATCCACGTATTTCGGGTCACCGGTCACGTTGTAGAGTTCGTGATAGCCTCTGAACAGTACAAGCCGGAACCACGGCAGGTCGTGCCCGTAAGGAATCCCTTCCTCCGTATAGCGGAAGAATTCCTTCATACTGCCCTCCGCAAGGAAATTCGCATTGTCGAGATAGGCCTGCTCCCCTGTAAACCTGTAAAGGAATACGGCTGCCTGAAGCAATGTCCCGGTATTGTAGGTATAAAGATCGGGATGGATGGAGCCCTCCCCTGCCGTCAGCCAGGAATTGTACACCACTCCCCTCTCCGGATCCTTGAGATATTTGTCGAACCACTCGTAGAATTTCCTGCCTGTCTCCAAATAATAAGTGTCACCGGTAGCCTCGTAAAGTTTGAGGGCCAGAACCATAGCCTTTCCGTTTGCACATGCCGGCTTCTGGTCCAAAGAGCCTTCCACCCAAGGGACTCCGCCTTCGAACCTGTCGTCCCAGCCGCTCAGGATGAATGTCAGGACATGTTTCGCCCTTTCGAGATAGACCGGATTCTTCGTGACACGGTAGGAGTCGATATAGTCTATGCCGACAAGACCGTTGTCGTCATAGTACCTGTCCACCTTGCCGAACTGCACCGGATAGGCCTGATAGCCGAAAGGCAGACGCGAGGTGTCGAAATATTTCTCCATCGACACCGCCATCGAGTCCACATAAGGCAGGTATTCCGGATCTATTGCGGCCATGATGACGGCCGACGAATAGATGCCGCTCATCGGCCAGAGGAAAGAGACCTCCTGGGCCTTGCGGGTGGAATCGTTGAAATATGTCAGGTCCGGACGGTAACTGTTGGGATAGTACTCCGAAAACAGTCCGTATTTGTCCACCCTGTAGAGCTTCCACACGAGGTCGAACATCTCTTCCGCCCTGTACTTGTTCGGAGTGGCCTTCTGCGGCCCGCCCGAACATGAAGCAATGGCAAATACAGCCAGAAGGACGGCTGCAAGTATAGTCATCCTTTTCATTATTCCTCAACTTTTTCCCCTTTGTAAAGGGCTATTACGCCGAATGATTCGAGGGCGGCATCCTGCATGAGAAGCTGCTTGTCCCGGTCAGGATTGGCTGTGCCCGTCCAGTTCTCGAAGAAAAGCCCGTTGGACTGTCTGGCATTCTCCCACGCATTGTCCGCGAAATTGATGAAAGTATCGATATATGAAGATGCCTGGCTGTAATAAGGCTCTATGTCGATATAGGCATTTATGAGCTTTATCGTAAACCACGGGTCATGATCCGGATACACGAGAGTTCCTGCAAGAGGATCCAGTTTCACGAAATAGCCGTAGGATCCCATGGCCGATTCCTTGGCCTGGTCGAGATACTCCTGCTCCCCGGTGATACGGAAGAGATCGACTCCGTTTGATATCATGACACCCGTGTTGTATGTCCATTTGGTATTGTTTATGTTGCCGTCGGCTCCCTTGTCATTCCAGTAACAGCCGTCGGACGGATCGCGGAGATTCTCCACTAACCAGTCATAGAGCCTTTTGGCAAATGCAAGCACATCGGATTTCTCTTCCTGCGGGCAGACTTCATAATAATGAAGGAGGAAAGAAGTGGCATAGCCGTTGGCACAGGCAGGCTTGTTGGAACTGTCATTGCCAGGCTGATTCTTCGCACTTTCGTTCCACCATAGGGCACCGCCGAAGATGTCGTCTTCTCCGGCAGCCAGGAAATCCACTATCCGGCCTGCCCTTTCGACATATTTCGTGTCTCCGGTAAGGTTATACGCCTCCACCAAATCGAGCCCTACAATGGAATTGTCATCATAGAACCTGTCCGCCTGGCCTGATGTTCCGTTGGTCTGGGAACCGTAGCCCCCTACCCCGTTCTTTTCGTACCAGTAACGCTCGAACTGGTCTGTCATGGCCGGATAGTCGATGTCGTCATATCCGAGCCTGTGCAGCAGAGCCACACCCGACATCAGTCCGTCATACGGCCAGAGATAGGATGAATTCTCGCTGCCCTTAGGGTAATTCTCATTATAAAGACCTGCCCAGGTACCCGAAGCAATGCCGTAGTACCGGTCGATAAGGTCGAAGGTCTCGCGTGCGCGTTCATGCCACACCACATCTTCGGAAGGGTCCGGAGGCGTAGTCGTACCGCCGCCTCCGGTCGGTTCCCATTTCTCCACATCGTTGCTGCAGGAAAGCAGCGCCAGCGCGGAAACCATATAAATTACAGTCCTTTTCATATTAAGCAGTATTTACAAAACAGTCCGGACACCATGCTGTCCTGCAGCACGGTATTCCGGACCGGAAAATCAATTATTCGAACTGATGGCAGAAATATCCGTCCAGATTGCCGTAAATCTTTACAGTCACACTGCCTGCATTGAGCAGGGATGCATTGAACTTGTATGCATTGTCCCACTGTCCTGCACTTGACAACGGAAGTTCTACGATATCATAGGCAGACAGCGGTGTATTCACCTCCGGGGCGGCTCCGGTCGGAGTAGCCGAAGAACATCTCCAGCGCATATCGACATCATCGACTTTCACATCGAAATAATACCGTTCATCAGTGACTGTCTGTCCCGCAGGCCATGCCGGATGGCGATAAGGGACAGTAATGACATCAATAGTCCTGGAGAATACGCCATTACCGTCGTATGTGAAGCGATATGCCGGATCCTTGGCTCCGAACTCATCCGGGCCCACATCCCCATAGGTCTGAGACCAGATAATATGGAGTTCACCTATTTTCTCCCGTTTCATTGAAAGTGTATTGAAATCGACCGTAATTCTTTCGGCAATATAGTTCTTCTCCTCATTGAGGTCTGTTGCAGTAACCGTGGTAGTCCCTTCTCCGTCAGTCAGCTTGTCCTCGCTGTTGATGTAGAAGTTGACCGCATCGTCCCCGGTAGTGTTTCTGAAACAAATTTCTCCGTCCGCAAGGACAGCGAACATATCGAACACTCCCTCGGAAACCTTGCGGAAAGCACGTCCCTCACCGCCGTCGCCTGCAATTGCAGAACCGTAAAGATAGAGTTCCTCAGGAATTACGGACAGACCGTCAGGACGGGTAAGGGAAATCGTGGCCGATACTTCAGCCTGCTTCACCTCTCCGCCGCGGGAAGCTGTTACTGTCCACTTGACGGAACCTGTCCCGAGAGGTTCGATACCAGCGTTACGGGCAAGAATGTTAAGTGTCGCATGGGTAAGGGTAAGCTGTGTCAGCCCTCCGTTGTCACTCTCCATTGTGGCAATCGGCTCGGAGAAATCTCCGTCCACCTCATCGAAAAGCACGTTGTAGAGACAGATACCGCCGTCTTCCGCACCTCCGCCGGTCCAGGAAAGGACGACATTCTGTGTCGAAGTAGGGTCTATGTTCACGGACTCCGGAGAACTCAATTCTGTCGGAGCCGAGAAATTGGTGTCGTATTTGTATTTCTGGCATGACATTACTGCAAGGAGTGCAGCAGATATCAATAATATCTTTTTCATATCGTTTCCTGTTAAATCATCCAATTGAATCAATCGTACCCCTTGCTCCGGGCTGCAAGTCCCTGATGTCGGAAAACAGTCCGGGCAAGGATGACAATGCAGAACTACCACCCCGGATTCTGGGTAAGGTTGCCGTTGAGGTCGCGGTCAGCCTGAGGGATAGGCCACAGATAATGCTTCGCCGGGTCGAATGTCCTCTGCTCGATCCGTTTGTATCCGTTGTCGGTCCCTATGGCAGCATCCGTCTTCATGCCATGGCACCAGCCGTCCATAACATCCTCTGCAATACCCCAGCGGATGATGTCCTTGAAACGGAGCCCTTCGAATGCCAGCTCGCAGCGGCGCTCGTTGCGGATAAGCTCTATCAGTTCATCTCCGGTTTCTCCCTGGTAATCGAGAGCCCCGGCATCAGTAAAGCCAGCACGTTCCCTGATCGGCCGTATAGTGGCATTCCATATGGTAGCATTGAAGTCATTGAGCTCCGCATGCGCTTCCGCATTCATCAGAAGAATATCTGCATATCTTATGACAATTGGATTCAGTCCGGAATAAAGTTCAGCCCTGTAAGTATAATCCCAGTATTTCTTGAAATAGTATCCGGTAACTGTAGCTCCGGCCTGTACATCAATTGCATCCGAAGCGGCAACAAGAGACTGTGTTCCCGTTGCAGTCTTATATGAACCATTTATATCAGCTATTGTAGCCGCAAGTCTCGGATCTCTGTTCTCGAAAGGATTGTCCTCGTCATAATCGTCGGATTCCCCGATTGTCTTCCCGTCAAGCATGATATAGCTGTCCACAAGCTCCTGCAGAGGCACGAGCAGGGCATATCCGCCGAATGACGGAGGCAGAAAATTATACTGGTCCCTGTGCTCGAAAGACACCGGCATATATTGTCTGTCCAAAATTATCTCTATGTTGCCTTCATTGGCTATCTCGAACAGGGCCGTATAGCTGTTGGACGGGTTTGCAGTATACCTGAAAAGATCGAATCCGCCTTCTGTCATTATAGTGGAAGTCAAATTAATTACTTGATCCCAGTCCCCTTCGAACAGGCACACTCTTGCCTTGACGGCCATTGCAGCCCATTTGGTGATACGGCCCTTGTCCGCACCGTCATAGGAAGCCGGCAGCCAGTCATTGTTGATAACCTCGTCAAGGTCGCGCAGTACGTTTGCCAGGACCGTGGCACGCGGAGTGCGGGCTATGGTCTGGCTCTCCGGAATGCTTATCGCATCTTCAGTGTAAGGCACATCTCCGAAGCGTGTATACAGTTCATAGTAATGGAAAGCCCTGATGACCTTCACCTCACCGATATAGCGGTTCTTGAGGGCAGGGTCGAGTCCCGGAACCCGGTCGATATTGGTCAGCAGTTCATTGCAGAGACGGATGCCTGCATAACGGCTGTCCCAGACAGCTTCCACATAATCGTCGGAAGTCGAATACGACCCGTTTCCTATGGAATTCGGGTTGCCTACCTGAAGTCCTATATAGGCATTGTCGCTGTATGAATCCCCATACAGAAGTTCCTGCATGCTTATAATGGTGTTGTAGCATGAATTCACGGCATCGAAAGCAGCATCCGGATCTTCGTCCCAGAATGTAAGGTCCGTCTCCCTGTCGTAAGGAGGAGTGTCGAGACTGATGCAGGACACTGCTCCGGGCAATATCGCAAGAGACAGGATAAAAGTCTTTATGATAGTTTTCATTATTTGTCCCGTTTAGAATTTAACATTGAGTCCCAAGGAGAATACCCTTGCCACAGGATAGGCACGTCCTGAACCGTCACCTGTATACTCAGGATCCCATCCGCCAGGCATTGCGCTGAATGTAAGGGCGTTCTGAAGACTCGCATATATCCTCAGATTCTGGATTTTCACCTTCTCCATCCATTTCTTGGGGAAAGTATAGCCCACCTGGACATTCTTGAGACGGAGATATTTGGCGTCCCTTATCCAGAAGTCCGAGCCGAGCATGGTGTTGGCGGACTCGGAGCCGCGGGTAAGACGAGGATATGATGCATCCGGATTGGATGGAGTCCAGCGGTCAAGATGGAAATCGAGCACCGGTCCCTCGTTGTTGTTGTGGAAAGCCTCGACAGCCTCTCCCCTCATCCATTTGCTCCTCTTGCCGACTCCCTGCCACATCATCGAGAAGTCGAAGCCTTTCACTTCGAAGCCGTATGTAAGGCTGAACAGATATCTCGGGAAGTCGTTGCCGAGCACGAAACGGTCATCCGCATTGATCCTGCCGTCACCGGTCTTGTCCACAAACCGGATATCTCCCGGCTTTACCGTAATTCCGTCCGGCACAGGACCGGCCGCACATTCGGCCTCATTCTGGAAAAATCCGTCAGTCATATATGCATAGTACGAATTCATCGGATAGCCTTCCATAAGGACAGTGGTCACATCGGTACCGTTGATCTGCCGGGTTCCCTTGATGTCCACGACCTTGTTCCAGCTGTCGGACACATTCCCGGAAACATGGTGGTTCACAGGACCTGTCTTGAAGAGATAAGAGAATGAGAATTCCCATCCTGAAGTGTCCACCACCCCTGCATTCTGGGTCGGGGCTCCGTTACCGAAGATACCCGGTACCGGAAGTCCGAAAAGGATGTCGGAAGTCCTGTTGTAGAACCAGTCGAATGTTATGTTGAGATTGTTCCTGAGCAGGCCGAGGTCTACTCCGATATCCGTCATGGCCGTCTTTTCCCATTTGATGTCAGGGTTGGCCGAAGCGAACGATACGGTATTGACCAGCTGGTTGTTGAAACTTCCCCCCTGTGACACCGTCACGGTCTGCATGTAGCTGTATGCGGAGATACGGTTGTTACCTACAAGTCCGTATGACGCCCTGAGCTTGAGGGAAGGTATATAATCCCTGATATTGTCCCAGAATTCCTCGCTCGATATACGCCATCCGGCTGACAATGAAGGGAAGAGGCCGGAACGGTTTCCTTTGGCGAAATATGAGGAATAGTCGTTCCTGAGGTTGAATTCGAGAAGATATTTCTCATCGTAATTATAGGTAAGCCTTGCGAAACCGGAATACATAGACCAGTCGCTGGCTCCTCCGCCGTTGGCCACATCATCTCCGGACAAAGAACCTACGAGAATGTCGTACTTATTATTGATGTTGTCCCGTCTGGTCCAGAAGTTTTTTTCGGAAAACCCTTCATACGAATATCCGATCATGGCACCGACCGTATGCTTGCCGAAAGTCCTGTTATACGTGGCCATTGCATTGGCGGTAGTGTAGAGAGAACGGTAGCTCTCTTCCTGCATCTGGTCCAGTACATCGGCAGAGGATCCTTCAAGGGCATTGCGGTGAGTGTGCTTGCCGTTGTTCCATGTCCGTGCGCCGATGCTGCCGATCAGTTTGAAGCCGTCGAACAGTTCCCATTCGGCAGAAAGGGTACCGGCCAGTTCGTCATTGACAGACTGTGTATACCCGCCCTGTTCTATACGCTGAAGGCCGTTGGCATTGCTTCCGGAAGGATAGGTATATGTCCCGTCCGGATTCTTTATATCATAGATAGGAGGCATACGGTTGGCCTGCTCCACGATCCAGTAGGTAAGATAAGCATGGTCGGTGATGGTGTTGCGTGCGAACTGGGAGGTAAGGTTGATTGTCAGCCTGTCGGTAATCTTGTGGCTGAGGTTCAACCTGGCATTGAAACGTTTGTAGCCGTAGTCCTTCGTTCCCCTGAACATGCTGTCCTGGTCGAGGTAACCGATGGATGCCATATAGGAAAGTTTTTCCGTCCCGCCTGTCATGGAGACACTGTGACTGTGCTGCGGAGACCAGTCATCATAGAGCGAACGCACCCAGTTCACATTAG
Organism: uncultured Bacteroidales bacterium; assembly: GCA_944322585.1. Lineage (GTDB taxonomy): Bacteria > Bacteroidota > Bacteroidia > Bacteroidales > UBA932 > Cryptobacteroides. The sequence continues at coordinate 26,390 of CALUPB010000003.1, forward strand.
GCCCGTTGTTTCTGAAATTGGCAATGTCTTCCGGGGTGAATTTGGCAGGACGTCCGGAATTGACCTCCGCCTCGTTGTAGAGTTCGGCATAAATCCATGAATCCACTATATTCGGAAGGGATGTAGGCATCTGGAATCCGTAGTTGAAGTCGTATGAGACTTCCATCCTGCCTTCCTGGCCTTTCTTGGTTGTCACGAGGATGACGCCGTTGGATGCCCTGGAACCGTAGATGGCAGTGGAAGAAGCGTCCTTAAGTACGGATATCTGGTCGATGTCGGAAGGATTCAGGTTGGCTATGGAGCCTTCTATTCCGTCGATGATGACCAGCGGATCATTGTTGTTCAATGTGTTGAGACCACGGATATTCATGGAAGGCGAACTTCCCGGAGTCGAAGTACCCTGCTGGATGACAAGACCCGGAACAGAACCCTGCAAAGCCTCCACGGCATTTGCTATAGGACGGGCTTCCATGACCCCCGTATCGACAGATGCGACAGCGCCGGTGAGGTTGATCTTCTTCTGGGTTCCGTAACCGACCACGACAACATCATCGAGGGCGAGGGATTCCGGAGTGAGTTCGATCTCGATGTAACCTCTTCCGTTCACTGCGACTTCAGCATCTGAATAACCGATGGAAGAGACAGTAAGGATTGCATCTGAAGGAGCCTGCAAGGTAAAGGTACCGTCAATACCGGTAGCGGAGCCGGCAGTGGTGCCCTTGATGATAACACCGGCTCCGATGACAGGTTCGCCCTGCGAAGTTACCTTACCTTTGACCTCAATCTGCTCCGACTGGGCGAAGAGGCTGAAGGAAGAGACAGCACAGAGCATGAATATGCAAGACAGGGACATCAGCATCCTGTGCCATGCCCCGGTGCGTGTACCGCCAGATTGTGCGATCAATTCAGTAGTTAGTTTCATAATATATTGTTTATAAAAGATTTGTTTTTATTCGTCAAGACGTGAAAGGGCATAGGCATATGCCCCCGCAGCAATGGCCTCGCTCGCGCCGACGGAAGAGAGACCGACTCCGATCCTCTTGTCTCTGAAATACGGCACCTTCTCGTCCGAGAAAGGCAATGTAACTTCCTGCGGGCCTTCATTGAGAAATGCCGCCAGCTGTGAAGGGTCCGTCAGGTCATATACCTCTGACTGCAGACGCGGGAATGAGGCTCCCGCAAAAGTCGACAGACTGCTGCGCATCTCAGCAAGGATACCGGGGAAAATATATTTTGCCGCCCCCGAGACACCGCCTCCGATGACCACAAGTCCGTCCATGATGTCGATGGCGTGAGCTATGGCATTTCCCGCCGTCCTTCCGAACTGCATGAAAGTCTCCACGGCAGCCTGCCGGTTCCCGGGACGGATACCGTCCGCAATGTCGTATATATCCTTGGGATTGAGCTGTGCGGCAGACTCGCCGCTGAGTTCTTCATAAATACGTTTAACGGCCCTGATGCTGACACCTTCCTCGGCAATCATGTCCGGATGGAGGACATTCTGCATGCACCAGACATCACCGCCGCAGCCGTTGTCTCCGGTCAGGAGGCGGCCGTCTATCACGACACCCGCCCCGAAACCGGTTCCGAACGTGATGCCGAGCAGATTCCTGTACTGTCTGCGGCTCCCGTTCCTGTGAAGTTTTTCATTGATTTCCGGCAAAAACCCGCACAGGGCCTCACCGTAGGCATAGAGATTCCCGTCATTGTTGATAAAGACAGGTATGCCGAATATCTTTTCAAGCCAGGGGCCTAATGCGGTACCCCCCCCTGAAAATGCCGGAAAGTTCGGAAGCCTTCCGATCACCCCGTTCCGGTAGTCGGCAGGACCAGGGAAGGCGAAACTGATCGCAGCAGGGGATTCTCCGATGCTGCCGGATATCCTGCGGAATCCTTCCGCTATGGTGTCAAGACATTCCTCTATGTTGTCAGTCACTGCCTTCACCCGTACCGGGGCCACTGCCTCACGCCCTCCGCGCATGGCGGAAAAGACGAAATTGGTCCCTCCGGCATCGAGTGTCAGCACTATTCTATTGTCATTCCCATACATAATTCCAGTGTCATTTTATGCGGTTCCATACTTGCCTGTCAGAACCGGACGTAGGCCTTTACCGTCATGCATTCCTTGCCTTCCGACCGCCCGTAAGGCCTTATCGTGTACTCGCCTACCGAAGCAGGCACGATGAATGTCTCCGCATAATGGACGACGAACGGCTCAAATGCACCCGTAGGGCTCTCCACCACAACTTCTTCACCATCCACAAGATTGAACACATTGACACTTCCGCAAGTCGTATGGTGCACAGGCACGGAGAAAGTGTGGCGCCTCGTCTCTATGAACTCGTTCGGATGGAGACCTGTCCGCTCCTCTTTCCATCCGTCACCGGAGGCTATGTCAGTGAAATGGTTGTGCAGGTTCTTCTCGACATACTCCGTAGTCCTGCCCCAGTCTATGACCTTGCTGCCTCTCTCTACATTGATAGGCCTCGGCTTCCCGTCAAGACCGAGCCGCTGCCAGTCCCACATCTTGAATGTAAAGAGATTAGGGGTAGAACTTATCTCCAGGACCATGCTTTCAGCCCCGGAGCAGTGCACAGTACCGCCGGGTATCAGGAAATGGTCATGCTTCCTTGCAGGTATGTTGTTCACGTATTTTTCTGCATCGAACACTATTTCTCCTTTCTGCGCACGCCTGAGATCATCCACCATTGCCTGCGGGTCTATCCCTTCCTTGAGACCGAGATATACATGGGCGCCTTCGCCGGCATCCAGAAGATAATAGCTCTCATCCTGGGTATAGGCCATGCCGAAATTCTCCCTTATGAACTGGGTCGTAGGATGCACCTGAAGGCTCAGGTTGCCTCCTCCCATAGTGTCGAGGAAATCGAAACGGATAGGGAAATCCTTGCCGAAACGGGCTTCTACCGGTTCTCCGAGCAGATCTCTGCTCCTGAGCAGCACAAGATCGACTGACGGAAGCTCGAAACGCACGCCGTTTACCTCGAAATACAGGCTGTTCTCCTCCGGCACACAATCGAAGCACCATCCGAAATTGTCCCTGCTCCTGTCAAGGTCGCAGACTTCCTTCATCCACTGGCCTCCCCACGGAGCCGGGTCGAAGAACGGCACCACCCTGAACGGAGTCTTCACGGTAGCGTCTATTCCCTTGAAGAACGTCTCCCTGTCTATCATCTTAGGCTGGCCTGCAATGTGGGTGTCAATCCAGTATGCCACTTTATGGAAAAGGCCGTCCTTATGTATGTCGCACACTCTCCAGTCGTTGAAGAAACCTCTCTTATACTGTATGGAGACCGGTTCATCATGGTTGTCCACACCGAGGGCCTTCACTTCATGCCTGCGGAAACGCTGCTGTATCTCCCAACGGGCCATGTCCACATAGACCACCAGCGCCTTGTCGGATACGGCAAGAGACGCTCCGGTCCCTATGACTACGGAAAGCCCTCTCTCCCCGGATATCCGGCCTTTGCAGGAGGCAAGTTTTTCCTGATCGAAGAAATCATTGATTCTCAATGCTGTCACATAACCGAAAAGCACATCGTCCGTCATGAAAATATCGGTCATCCTGCACACCTCTTCCTCTGGTTTCATAAGATCCCTCGTATCCGTGACTTCAACGCCGAGACCATCGGAGAAGGCTTTCTTCACCTCATCTTCATATACTCCGGTGTAGAGTTCCACGGCAAGTTCGCTGATATTTTCAGATTCAAGTCTCTGTCTGATGCAGGCGACGATATTGTCCCATCCCTGGACAACAGTTCCGGCAATCCTGGTTGCCGGGTACTTATCGTAGTTCGAGTGTCTCATAAACGCTGTTAGTTTGTTCATACATATTGAACATGTGCAAATATGAAAACTTTGTTTTGAATTTCCAAGAAAATGATGAAATTTTTGTTAATTTTGCACAAAACAGTATCGGATTGACATGACAATAGACCATTCAAGTAACAAACCGCTTCATCTACAGGCTGAAGAAATATTGAGAAGACTAATCGAAACGGAAGAGTACAAGAACGGGAAACTGCTTCCCAACGAAGTCGAATTGTCTGAACAATTGCACATATCCCGGAACACACTCAGGCAGGCTATCAACAGGCTCGTATTCGAGGGACTGCTCACCCGCAAGAAGGGTGTAGGGACAAAGGTCAGCAGGAAAGGCGTTGTGGGAGGCGTCCAGAACTGGCTGAGTTTCTCCCAGGAGATGAAGATGCTCGGGATAGAGATACGCAATTTCGAACTTCACCTCAGTTTCCGGCATCCTACCGAGGAAATCGCCAACTTTTTCGGCTGCGACAGGGAAAAGACAAGGTGCCTCGTAATGGAGAGGGTCAGGGGGCGGAAAGAATACCCGTTCGTCTATTTCATATCATACTTCAACCCTTCAATAGGAATGACGGGGGACGAGAATTTCACAATGCCGCTGTACGAAATGATGGAAAAGCAATACGGTATAGTGGTCAAGACCAGCAAGGAGGAGATTTCCGCCCGTCTTGCCGGCAGTTTCATTTCAGAGAAGCTCGACATAGGGTCAGGAGACCCGATACTGATACGTAAAAGGTTCGTATACGACATCAATGACATGCCGGTAGAATACAATATCGGCTATTACAAGGCCGACAGTTTCACCTACACCATAGAAGCCTCCCGGAACATTTAGGCGGTGTGCATAATTGCAAACTGCTGCGTTATTATCAATTCTTGCACATCTAAAGAGACTGCACCAAAATTTCAATTTTGACACAGCTTCTGAGCCTTTCGGGGAAAGACAACGGAGAAGGTAATTGCAGGGAATCGGAAATTTATATGTAAGTTTGCGGAAATATCAATGGTTATGGGAAAGCTTTATCCGGTAGGAATACAGAATTTCGAGAAGCTCCGTAACGGAGGATACTTCTACATTGACAAGACTGCGCTGGTATACAGACTTGTCACGACTGGCAGTTATTATTTCCTGAGCCGCCCGCGCCGGTTCGGGAAAAGCCTGCTTATCAGCACCCTTGAAGCGTATTTCCAGGGCAAGAAAGAGCTGTTCGACGGGCTGGCCGTATCGGAACTCGAAAAAGAGTGGAAACGGTATCCTGTCCTGCATCTTGATCTGAATATCGGCAAATACGACAGACCGGAAAGCCTTGAAGAAATGCTGAACAGGAGTCTGACCGAATGGGAAAGGATATACGGCAGCGACCCGGCGGAAGTCTCCCTTGCCATGAGGTTTGCCGGCATTGTCAAGAGAGCCGCTCTGAAAACGGGTGAGCGGACCGTAATACTGGTCGACGAATACGACAAGCCTCTCCTGCAGGCCATCGGAAATGAAACTCTCCAGAATGAATACAGGAGCATATTGAAGCCTTTCTACGGTGTCCTGAAGTCAATGGACGGATATATCCGCTTTGCCCTGCTCACAGGAGTCACCAAGTTCGGGAAGGTCAGTGTATTCAGTGACCTGAACAATCTGGAGGACATTTCCATGAGGGAAGAGTACACCGCTATCTGCGGCATCAGCGAGACAGAACTGCTCGACAACTTCGACGAGGACATCAGGGCACTGGCAGAGAATAACGGACAGACTTATGAGGAGGCACGGAAGCAACTCAAGGAGGACTATGACGGATACCATTTCTGTCCCGGCAGTCCGGGGATATATAACCCGTTCAGTCTGCTGAACACTTTCAAATCCAGGGAATACGGCAGCTACTGGTTCGAGACAGGGACACCGACATATCTCGTGGAACTGCTGAAAAGCCACAGATACTCCCTCTACAAGCTGGCCCATGAAAAGACGACCGCAAAGGTCCTGGACAGCATCGACTCCGCTTCCAGAAACCCTGTCGGGGTCATCTACCAGAGCGGCTATCTCACCATCAAGGGATTTATCCCGGAGCCGCGTATCTACGAGCTCGGGTTCCCGAACAGGGAGGTCGAGGAGGGTTTCATGGACTTTCTCATTCCTTTCTACACTCCGGTGGAGGAAAGCGAGAGCGGTTTCGCGATATGGGAATTCATCCAGGACGTGAAGGCCGGCAATGTGGACGGGTTCATGGAGCGGCTGCAGAGTTTCCTCGCCGACTGCCCTTACGAGATGGCAAAGGATATCGAACTGCACTACCAGAACGTGCTGTTCATCGTGTTCCGGCTCACGGGGCTGTACACACAGGTGGAATACCATACCTCCCGGGGCAGGATAGATATGGTGGTGCAGACTTCGGACTATGTGTATGTGATGGAGTTCAAGCTGGACGGCAGCGCGGAGCAGGCCCTGGAACAGATAGTGGAAAGACGGTATGACCTTCCGTTCGTCAAGGACAGACGGAAGGTCTACAAGATCGGTGTCAACTTCAGTTCCGAAACCCGCAACATCGACCGCTGGATAGTGAAATAAATCCCGATCAGGGGGGGGGAGCGAAGGGGAAACCCGGAACAACTCAGATGCTGTGGAATACCGCCATAACCAGACACAAGAGCCGTAAAAGAATTTTTGAAAAAAATTCAAAACAGCTTCTTAGTGTCTTCCGTGGTCATTGCAAATGTAGGATTTGGCACCTCCACGGAAGTTCACTATTTTTGCATTAAATGGAACGAAAATGAAAGCCGATGTCCGGCCGGTGATGTGTGTCAGCGACAAATACTGCATCGAAAAGATACTCTTCAGCATGATTTCGTATACCTACTGGACAGCCCAAAGCGACAGCACCGTAGACATCGAAAGCAGGGCCGGCGAAGATGGAGTGACCGTGGATATCCTGTGGAAAATATCCGGAGGGAACTCTGCCGGAACGGACGAAAAAGAAGACACCGACCCGATAGTCAGGTCACTGATAACGAAAACCGGAGGGAAAACGGACATGCGCAGGATGTCTGACGGCAGGACAGTACGGACCCTGACCCTGCCGGTGCGGGAAGTATCGGAAAAAATGGTGCAGCAGTACGAGATAGAGCAGAGAGTCAGGCTGTTCCCTGACAGGAGCGATGCCCGTACAAATAATCTTCTGGCAGACAAGGCAGTGCTCATAATAGACGAAGACACGGATCTCCGTATGCTGATACGGGATTCGCTGAATGAAGGATGCCGGATTTTCGAATCCGGCACGGTCCAGGAAGGATACCGGATTCTGAAGGAACAGAATATAGACCTCATTATCCTCGATACTTTCGTACAGGGAGTGTCAGGAGTCGACTTCATAAGGAAAATCAAGGATGACTCCATATTCCAGCACATCCCGATCCTGTTCATATCCAGAAATTTGGATGAGAAATACAAGAACCTCGCCCTCACCTCGGGAGTGGACACCATCATAAACATGCCGTTCAATCCAAATCATTTCAGGAATATAGTCAATTCCATATTCAATCAGAGGGAAATATACGAGAAATACTCCAAATCAGCCATGTCGACGATGGATATGGACAAAGGGACCCTGCTTCACCATGAAGACAAGATTTTCCTCGACACGCTTTCCAGAATGATAGAAGAACGGCTCGAACAGGACACCATATCAATTGATTTGATATGCAAAGAATTGAATATCAACAAGGTCACTCTTTGCCGCAAAATCAAGAAACTTTCAGGGCAGACTCTCTCCAACTACATCAAATCGATAAAGCTGCGGAAGGCTACATACCTGCTGAAAAGCACGAGAATGTCTGTCAAGGAAATAATGTACAGTTGCGGATACAATCACAAATCCTTGTTCTACAAGCATTTCGAGCAGACATACGGAACCACCCCGAAAGAATGGAGAGAATCGCTCTTCCGACAGAGACAAGAAGCTGTTTGAATTTTTCAAGAAGTCGCGGGAAATCAGTATATTTGAAGTTTGGAAAACAAGATAACCATATAATCATTCATTAAATGAAAACCAGATCATTCCTTTTGCTGGCAGTGGCAATGACAATGGCCGCCTGTTCAGGAGCAGATTCAGAGAAAGACTACAGGATCATTGACAACACAATCGTATTCGACGTACCGGAACGCATTGAAGGACAGCAGTCCGTACTCGGACTGAGGACAGAGCCGCTCGACACGGTAAGGGTAGGTTTCATAGGACTCGGAATGCGCGGTCCCGGTGCAGTCAGCAGATTCACTTATCTTGAAGGCGTGCAGATAAAGGCCTTGTGCGACCTGCTTCCGGACAGGGTCGCTTCAGCCCAGAAAATACTGGCGGACAGAGGACTCCCGGAAGCTGCCGGATACAGCGGGGAAGAAGGATGGAAAGAACTGTGCGAGAGGGATGACATCGACCTCGTATACATCTGCACAGGATGGCAGCTGCACGTTCCTATGGCCGTATACGCGATGCAGCACGGCAAGCATGTAGCCGTAGAAGTACCGGCAGCGACATCTGTAGCCGAATGCTGGCAGCTCGTGGATGTAGCAGAGCAGACGCAGAGACACTGCATGATGCTTGAGAACTGCGTCTATGACTTTTTCGAACTCACTGCCCTGAACATGGCACAGCATGGCCTTTTCGGGGAAATCGAACATGTGGAGGGCGGTTATATCCACAATCTTGACGAATTCTGGGATCAGTACCAGGGGAACTGGCGGCTGGCGTTCAACCAGACACACCGCGGAGACGTATATGCCACACACGGACTGGGGCCTGCCTGCCAGATACTCGACATACACAGGGGCGACAGGATGACAAGGCTTGTAGCCATGGACACAAAGTCAATCAACGGAGCAGCCACAGCCGAGAAACTGATGGGGGCGGAGACTTTCGCCAACGGAGACCATACCGTGACAATGATAGCCACGGAACGTCAGCGCTCGATTCTCCTCCAGCATAATGTCTACACTCCGCGCCCTTACAGCAGGGAATACCAGGTGACAGGGACAGAAGGTTTCGCCAACAAGTATCCGGTCGAGGGCTTCGCTTTCCGTCCGGACAACCTCGACCCTGATGCAGTACCGGATCATGAAAACCTCAACGAGCACTCATTCGTATCCGATGAGGTCCGTCAGCAGCTGATGGAGATGTACAAACACCCTATAGCCAAGGATATAGAAGAACTCGCGAAAAAAGTCGGGGGACATGGAGGAATGGACTTCATCATGGACTACAGGCTGATATACTGTCTGAGGAACGGTCTTCCCCTTGACCAGGATGTCTATGATGCAGCTGAATGGTCATGCATCGGGGAACTTTCCGCTGCGTCCATAGAAAACGGCAGCATGCCGGTGGAATTCCCTGACTTCACCCGTGGCGACTGGAACAAAACCAAAGGCTACCGCCATGCCGTCGCTGAATAGGCACCGGTCTGCTGAAATCAATCTTGTTTTTCCGTAAGGCCAACTAAGGGTTACGGTGTTTCGGCGGAAGGGTAATCGTGGAAACCAGGTGAGCCCTGATGTTTTCAGCCTGTTCCGGGGTTACGGAAAGATAGGCACGGTCGCCGGCACCTTCCCTGAAAAGGGTTGCGCCCGCATCCGTCACCGTTATCGACCCCTGAGGAGATACCGTGAAATATTCCGGGCCGCCCTCGACCGCAGCCATGACAGCGGTCAGATCCCATGTCTCCCTGTCATACGGCATCTGCATATATGACCTGTAGGCCTCGACCACCGGATGGTTGCCCGCCCAGCCGAAATCGTTCTCTATGCTTGAGGCCGGATACCTTATCTGCGCTCCGAGTTCAAAAGGAGATGTAATTACGGGCGTAGGCCACTCTGCAAACACTTTCTGAGCGGAAGGAATGTCTATCACCACATTATATTCAGTAAATGTAGTGTCAGCCATATTCCCGGCCATCGTGTACAGCATTTTCACTTTACTGTCCACAAGTTCCCGTCCTGACAGAGGGGAATATTCATCCGCCTGCGAGTCAAGCAGACGTGCGAGGTTGGTGGAAAAACCCACCGAAACGATTGTCACAGAACCGTCCTGTGCTTCGGACAGCACCTTCCTGTAAAGGTCGACAGATTCCGGATAATCTCCATAGCTGCCATGCGATCTTGCAAACAGAGGAGAACCGTCTTCCCCCTTCATGTCCAGAACCTTGCGCGTATAGCTCGTAGAATCGGCCCCGCAGTCAGCCCCGTCCCGGATAATTCCGACAGGGATATCAGGATAACCGTACCATGTTCCCATGACATCGATGAATTCAGGAGCCGCGAGGCCTTCCTTGTTGACGGGTATTGCGAGAAGATTCACCTTGCCCGCATCCATATACTTGTACAGCATGTCAAGAGCCAGGGCATCGTCGATGTCATTGCCCATGTCCGTATCGAAAATAATGTTTACTACACTGTCAGATTCGCCTCCGCTGCATGACACAGCCATGCCGGATGCAAGCGGCAGTAAAAGAAAAACCAGAAATCTTTTCATCATATCCAAACTTTCAAATAACCCGTAATTATGTCGTAACAGCTACATGTTTTCAGCTATAAAAGCCCTGGCCTCAGAAACGGCCTTCTCCGCACCTTCAGAAGTCAGTTCTTCAAAAGTGAACTTCTCCAAGACTTTTCCGAGAGCTTCGAGTTTCTCCATGTCGCCGGAAGCAGTCCATTCCGAGGCAAGTATCCTGACCTTCTCATAATCCTGAATACCCTCCGTGAGCATTTCCATACGGATACTGCTGCGCCCTTCAGGATAGACCATGAAACAGTCTCCTGCCGGCCACTGGCGGAAACGTCCGTCTTTCAACGGATCCGTCGTCCAGCTGTTGTAAGCCCATCTCAAGTATCCGTCACAGTCCGTGGCCAATGCCCTCCATGCCAGCCATGCAGCCTCGTACGGAGGAGATACGATGAACATGTTCGGATATGCCTCGGCACAGCAGGTGTACAGAGTCGTGACCTTCCCTTCAGCATGTCTGCGGGCAAGGACATCCTCAGGATAGGATGCCCTGAAGGCAATGCACAGATCATACAGATCCTTCTCTATCTCAGGATGATAGTTCCCTGCCAAAGAAACCTTGAATTCCGGTTCGACAGACTTTATCACATCCAGGGCAGCCTGCATGGCATCGAGAGGCCTCTCGTCCATTGCGATCATCGTCTTTCCGAACCACCCTTTGTCGCGCAGGTGCTGGGCGAAATCAGCGATGAACTGGCTCCAGTAAGACCTGTATGCAGCGCTTCCCGGAGCGGCCTCCACATATTTCACCTCTCCGGTAGCACCGTCGATATAGTCGAATTTCAGGGCCCACGGAATCATGGAATAACAGTTGATCTGCCTGTCTATACCCGCTTCTTCCATAAATCCGACCCACCTGTCGAATACGGTGTAATCATACGTCCAGCTGCCGTCGGGATTCAGGGTCTTCACTACCATGGAACCGAAAGCATCCTGAGTCTGGCCGTTCCACGGTTTGTCCAGGATTGTAGCGGTCACTGATTTCTGACCTGCTGCGGCAAGAATCTCCATCACCGGACGCATCAGATCGAAATGCTCCTTGCTCCATAGTTCCACATCATGATATCTCGCCACGGAATACGGATTCTGCCACAGGTCAAGGTGGAATTTCCATTCCGACGGTTCAGGCAGCACCCTGTCCGCCACCTCAATCACGAACGGCAGCGAAACCTTCCTGAAATTGTCCCCTGAAACAGTCAGTTTGCCGGAATATACTCCAGGCACTGCATCCAGAGGCACCTCGACAGACACCCACACCGGCTGGACCGTACCTGCCGGCACATCCTTCTCCACTGCAATATCTATAATATCGGCCACGAGCAGTGAATCATATTCTCCCGGCTTTCTGAACCCGCACTGCCCGTACGAATTCGTATCAATGACATCAGCCATCACATACTCCACAAAACTTGCCTTTACCGAGCCGGACGGAATCCTGTATGAACCGCATTTGAGGTCCGAAACCTTTAATTCAACCCCTCCGAGGTCGATCCCGGAATGAAGGAATGCCTGTGCCCTTGCATTCTCCCCTCTCCAGACAGGATATCCGAACGGAGTCTTCCCGACAACCTGTTCCACATCTTCAGGAGCATACCGGTCTCCCTTGTCACCCCACACAAGGGCAACATCAGTGTCGGCGCATGCTCCAACAATGCACGACAGGAGAAAAAGTGTCAATATCTGTTTCATAAAGACTGAAGATAAAAGAATTGGCAATTTACGAATTTTTCCTCAATTCTCGTCGGTATGAATTCATATGGCTTCCGAGCCGAAATCATTGTGGTTATCTTGTTGCGCAAACGTTTGCGCTAATTGTTTCTGCAAGTTTAGCAATTCTAATCCAGATTTGCAATATCTAATCTCAAAAGAAACTGACGGAACAAGAAGAGGCAGGATAATGTGTCCGTCCGAAAAGGACAGACACACCTGCCTCCAAAACAGTTTCTAAATGTCCTGATGCGGACTATACACAAAGAAAACAGAAGGGAAACCGATATCAGTCCGGAACTGAAGTGACGCATCGGACAGGATATGCCGAATTGTTTTCATCGCGGATCTCATACATCATCTGATCCCAATGAACCTGATAGATATACCTTTGCCAGTTGTTGCCCGGTCGGGTAACGGTCTGGATAAAGACAGTCGAACTCACATCCTCCGCACCGGTCTCCCATATCCTTCTTCCGTTCATAGGAATGAAAATGCAGCCTTTCAGATCCGTCGGAGACGCGGAGGACGCCTCTGCCGAACCTACATAAGCCCCCTGCATATCATACCACCAGCCCCAGTAGAATTTCTTGTTTCCGTTGTCTCCTATAAGAGCCTTCGTTTCAGCATCGGTAGGGATGCGCCATCCAGGAGGACAAGGGTTATTGGCGTCCTGCCATGTAGCTCCTCCGGCATAGGCAGTGGTAACGAATCCTTCCGGACACGATGTATCATCGAATATGCTCTCATATCCGATCTTGGAATCATACTGGTAGAGCTTGCCGCGGATTTCCGGAGCAGTTGTAAAGGTATTAGGCTCCCCGACATCGCATTTGGACCATATCAGATTTCCTATAACGGTCCCGTATCCCTGAGAGACAGTCAGCTGACCGCTCTCTTCTCCCACTGAAACGGTTATCACCGCATCTCTCCTTGCATTGTCCCCGATATCTTCGAGATGGAATGTCATGGCGCTTTCACCCTGAGTACCGGTTCCTTTAACGAAAGTCAGCCAGGATGCCGCCTCCGGATTCACTGCGGCAGTCCAGTCTCCGCTGCTTGCAACCGTAACAGAATAGTCTCTTGCCGCATCCACCGCTATCAGACTTGTCTGATCGAGAAAAATCCCGGGTTTGGAAGCCTGTACGACTTTAAGGGATTTCGAGACATCACCTGCCGTTACGGTAATGGTGGCACTTCTGTCCTTGAGCACATAATCATAGGAAGAGACCCGGAGCTCTATTATCCCGTCGGACTGAAGCACTGACGGAAGCAGAAGAATCCATCCGGAATTTTCATCATCGTAGGAAACAGTAGCCTTTGTCGGCATATTGCTGGCTACATCGAACGTGAAGACACCGCCACCGCTCGGCACATTGATCCGGTCTGTCCCGAGTGTCAGTTCCACCGGCACTTCCTTCCGGCAGGCGAAACATGCCGCCATGCATAATGCTATAAGTAGAATATTGTATTTCATATATCTTCCTCCATATTTAAAATTTTTCGAGTTCCTTCAGCAACTGCGATCTGATTTTTCTGAAATTGTCTATGTCGCTGTTGTAATTGTCGAAATCCATGACCACAGCTCCTGCAATCTCTGCAGCCGCATCAGGATCCTTACCGGCAAGCAGTTTAAGGAGTTCATAATCCGCTATGCCGTCCCTCATGGCCTCAAGCCTTATAGAACTGTATACCCTGTTATATGCAGGATACACGATAAACGTATCACCGCCAGGGACATAACCGTCCGTCGCAATATTGCTCACCGTCTCTTTCCAGTCCTGGTTAAAGCCCCAATGAAGATATCCCGTAGCTCCGTATTTGAAATTTATCCAGTGAAGGATACGCATCTGTACCAATGGCAATTCGAGGAATCTGTTCGCATAATTGCCCCTCGGTGCCATACAGGTATAGAACCACATCTCGTCACCCATATCCTGACGGCTTCTGTAGAAGTCGTAATTCTGGTCAAAATAATCGAGCTGCGGAATCCATACATCGACAATCCCTTCGAGATTATGGGAATGCACCGCCTCCATAATCTTCATTTCCGGCGCCAGGTTTTTCACGAACCTCGCTATCGCGACATAAGAATCCACCGTCCCTTCCGACGGTTCATCCCCTATATGCTGGTAATATATGTCAGTCCATCCCTTCTCGTCGAGATGGGCATACAGTGCCGGAATGAACTGGGACAGGAAAGTCTGTGCTTCAGTGCTTTCCAAAAGCATAAGATTGGCATTGTCCGGAATGTACAGGCCATAGTCCGAATCCCAGTCCCCTATACGGTGGGCAAGCTGGCCGCCTTCGATCCTTTTGAGTCCTCCTTCATCGATGAACAGCTGTACGGTCCTGTCGAAATCCGTAAAGTCGAATGTATACAGCGAACCCTGCAGATCGCACTTCACATAATCCAGAAGAGGATTGAGGTAATACATGTTCTGCCTGTGACTCCCCATCATACGGGCCATCTCTTCAAGCAGTTCATAGTACCTGTCGGAGAACATCTCCACCCGGCCTCCATTGTTCATATAGGAAAGTCCTGTATGGTCGTGCCAGTTCGTTATCCATAATGTCTGGTCCGGCACCGTCACATCATATACCTTGGCCGTGATTTCTTTCTCGATACTGAACTGTTCCGTCCCTGCGGTTCCGGAGATTGTGACAGTTGCAGTATATTTCCCGGCTCCGGCCGTTTCGGGAATCTCATATGTAACATATACGGGCTGATTGAAACCGGCCGCCATATCCATCGTCTCCACATCTTCAAGACAGTCAGGATACTCGTCGGAGGCCGGGAACAGGGCGTCTTCCGATGCCGGAGTCAGATGCATTCCTGCACGTATATATCCTACGAACGCCTCCGAAGACGGCCGGATGGAAGCCGTACCGGACTCCAAAGGTTCTGCCGCAACCGAACATCCCTTGACGGAGACATTGGATCTGATGACGAACTGGAATGAAGCGGTCTCGCCCCTTGCCACTTCTGCAACCACCGGATTATCTGCAAAGACCTTATCCTCCTGGAACACTTTCACCAAAGGATCCAGTTGGAAACACTCGACAACCGGGTCGACATATTCATCCGGTGCATCGGCTGAAGGATTGTCGCAGCTCCAGCACAGAACCGGGACTATACCGGATACGGCCGAAGCCAGTATTTTATAATATATCCGTCTCATATGTACCATATTTATTCTGTCGGTCCCTGGTTCGGGACAAGAGGCCAGCCTGGATTCTGATAAAGAGGAGAAGCCGACGCATCACCGCCTCCGGTTATCAGGAAATGCTGTATGGCAATCGGTTCCAGATAATGGGCCATATTCCACCGATAACCGTTATACACACGATTGTTGGAAAATATATGGTATGGAGCCAGATATTTGCTGAAATCCCGGGGCGAGACATTCACGCCTTCTTCAATGATTCCATCATACTCGGACAGACCGGTATTTTCCCACAGATTCATCCCGAGCACATGATAAGGAGTCTCTATCATCTGATCCATCGATCTCCATCTTCTGATGTCATCCCTGCGGAATCCTTCCGCCATGAACTCGCATCTTCTCTCCCTCCTGATATTGAACAATGTCGGATCCACCAGTTTGCCTGCCGAATATGCTCCCCAGTCGGTCTGGGCCTCGACATTCATGTCTGTAAGCCTGATCGTCTCGTTATAGTCTTCGTTGACTCCGGCCCTGCCGCGTATGGCTCTCCAATACCTGTCCGCATCGGCATCTATGCTCCCGTTCAGTTCATAACAAGCCTCGATATAGTTAAGATATGCTTCCGCAGCACGGAATATTATGCTGCCGACAGTACATTGCTGCTGCTTATTCTGAGTACCGTCGAAACTCATGCCTTTACGCAGCGCATATCCCGTCGTATATCTGTTGCTCTCAGCACTGGCTGCA
The DNA here is from genome assembly GCA_944322585.1 of uncultured Bacteroidales bacterium. Classification (GTDB taxonomy): domain Bacteria; phylum Bacteroidota; class Bacteroidia; order Bacteroidales; family UBA932; genus Cryptobacteroides. Next base: position 42,384 of record CALUPB010000003.1, read on the forward strand.
ATCTCGGGCATCGGTTCAACCGCGTATCCCGGTCCCTGCGGTTCGGAATGCAGATTGTTGTCTCCAGGACGTTTGATAAACAATACCGCCCTCGTATCCCTGCCTTCAGTGACCGTATGCAGATCCTCGTCCCCCGGATAACCGCTGCCGTCGGCATATATAGGCATGCCGTTAGCCATTACAAAGGCATCTACCATACTTTTCGTCGTGCCGTAACCGCAATTGCTGCTCGTGCTCCACTGGTTTATCGTATTGGTAATCCCTTCAGTAAGACTGTATTCCTTCCAGAACAGTATTTCAGGATATTGAGACATGTCCGTAGCGGAAAACATGTCGAAGTACGGATTGGAAGAGTCCGAAGCTGAATTCTGGAACTTGCCTGTATTGTCAGTCAAAGTATATTTGTCCGCCACAATCTTTGCTTCCGACATGGCAATTCCGAGGAAATATTCCGTTTCGCTGTCAATGTCACCGGAAGGATACTGATAGCCGGCATTATAGCTTTTCTGTGCTCCGGGCCAGCCAGGTCCGTTCGGGACGAAAGCCGTCCCCTTGAAATATTTAAGCCATGTCCCTTCATACAGGGCGACCCTCGACTTCAGCAGATGCGCGCAGTCCTTGCTGAGTCTGTTTGTCCCTCCGACAGGATTGTCCATCATATACTCTATAGCCTTATCCAGATCAGACAGGATAAACCTTGCGACCTCATTCCTCGGAGACCTTGTACTGGCCGCTGTCAGTTTGTCCATATCATTCTCAAGAACAGATGTAACTATAGGGAAATCCCCGAATGTCTTCAGCTTTCCGAAATAATCATAGGCCCTCAGGAAATAAATCTCCCCTATACAATGTCTTATTATCGCATCGCTCCCCGTGATCTTCCCTTCTGCATACAGATCCGGAACAATCCCGAGAAAATAATTCAGATTGTATATCGCACCCCAGGAATTGTATGAGCCTCCGGACTCTGGTACACGCCAATACCCCGGAGCGAATATGTCGCTCGGATTGACATAGGCCATATTGTCCGTATTGCTGTCATTCTGGAACGTACCCCACTCATACGCTCCGTGGACAGGGAAAGACGTTATATAAAAATTATATACATAGGATGCCACATTGGCATCCGTTGTCAGATACTGCTCCGGCGTCATCACGGAAACCGGCTCCTTGTCCAGAAATCCGTTGCATCCGGTGCACAATGCCGCTGCGAAAAATATGGAATAAAATATCCGTTTCATATTCTATTGTCTTTATAAGGTAACACTGAGACCGAATGACCATGTCCGGGACAATGGATAGGAATTACCCAAGGAAGTGCCTATCGTCTCCGGGTCGAACAGCCTGCTCATTTTTGTGAATGTAGCGAGATTCTCACCTGAGAAGAATATCCTCAGCCTGTCTATCCCTATCCTGCGGGTAACCGACTGCGGGATAGTATAACCGAGCTGGACATTCTTGATCCTCATGTATGCGGCATTCTGCAGATACCGTGTCTGGGTCTGGAGATTTTTCGTCGTTCCCCACAGAGGCCGCGGATAATAACTGTCGAGATTCAACCCGAGATAATGGTCTGGGTCATCCCTGAAATAATCTTCATGTTCCGTCGTTCCCATCGACCACCATACATCGTTATATGCCCCCCAGAAGAAATAACTTCCCTGGAAATAGTCCCTCTTGCCGGTTCCCTGAAGGAAAAGTCTGAAATCGAATCCCTTGAATTCCATCATGATGTCAATGCCGAAATTATATCTCGGAGTCTCGTTGCCTATCACTTTAAGGTCACCGTGATCTTCGATGGTTCCTGCACCTCCGTCAACCTTTCCGTCATTGTTCACATCGGCATACATGATGTCTCCTGCCGCCCAGTCCATCCCGAGGTATGTCTGGCCTCCATCAGGCAATGTGGCGAGGTGGGCATCCATCTGTTCCTGTGTCTGCGCTATCCCTATTGTCTCATATCCCCATATCTCACCCCATCTTTTCCCTGCATAGTTTCTTGAAAGATTCCTGGAAGGATTCGAATATCTTGTAATGACTCCGTATGAATCGAACAAGGTCAGGTTGATTCCATAGGCAAACCCGTTTTTCAACTGGTCGCGCCATCCTATCTCCAGTTCCCACCCCTTGGTTTCAAGGTCGGTATTGTTGGCAACCGGAACAGCCGTTCCTAGGATTACAGGCAACTCTTCAGCTGGACCGACCATATCCTTTGTCTGTCGTATAAAATATTCGAACGAGCCTGAAAGTCTGTTCCTGAAAAGGGCAAAGTCGACACCTATATTCGCAGAATAAATCTTTTCCCAGCTCAATGATGTGCTTATAAGTGACGGAGCCCATGAAATATTCGTCTTTTTCCCGTCTATGAGCCAATCCCCGGCATTGAAGTCATATCCTATTGAAGAATAGGTAGGATATGGAGTGCTTGTGTACTGATTCCCGAGCAAACCGTAGGAAACTCTCAGTTTAAGCATGTCAACCCATGGCTTTGCCGGTGTGAAAAACGGTTCGTTGGCCATATTCCATCCGGCAGAGAATGAAGGGAAAAATCCCCATCGGTTCTCCCTGCGGAACCGGGAACTCCCGTCATACCTGAGATTGGCTTCGAAAAGATATCTCTCTTTAAAATTATAATTGACCCTTCCGAAGAAGCCGGCCGTGCTCCAGCTCGAATATCCACCCCCGACCTGAGGCGCCACAGGGTTCCCGTCCTGTCCGAGCCCGGTAGCAGTGTCTATGGAGATACTGGTAGGAGTCATTATGCCGTTTATGGTAGCATACAGATTCCTGTAATTGTTGTTCTCCGCCTGAAAACCTGCCATGACCTTGAAATAATGCCCGCCCTTAAAGGTCTTTTCATAATCGGTATAGGCATTTATGTTGATATAATCCGTCTTGTTGGCATTTTCATGTGTCCAGTTGTTATACCATGTATTTGCGACTGTTATCCCGTCGACTGCCATCTGAGACACCTGAAACGCATCTTCGTGTCCGAAATATGAATCATACCGGTAGTTGAAGTCCGCTATGATCCGCCATCCTTCAAGCGGAGTGATTGTCAGCTGGACCTGCTGCGCCAAAGTCGATGACTGCTGCGTAGTCTGACCTCCGTCCTTCATCCTCAACACATGGTCGTTGAAAAGGTATCCGTTCGGGTCATACAACGGAGAGATTGGCCATGACTGGCGGCCGATTTCCTGAAAGAACATAGCATCGGTCATAAAAGTCGGCTGGTGATAATCGCTCCGCGTAAAGCGTGCATTATATACAACCGATGCATGTCTTGAAAGCCGTGCTTCTATCTTGCCCGCAATATTATATCTCTTCAGGCCGTCACCGGTCCAGTTCATTTTGCCGTCTTGCATAAGAAAATTACCTGAAACATAATAGTTTATCTTATCATTTCCTCCGCTGACACTCAGATTATGCTCATGCTCGAAGGTAACATCCTTATAGAAAACATCATAATAGTCTATATTGTCATTGGCCTGGTCGTAGCCTGTATTCCATATGTTCGGATTCGATGACATCGGAACGGTATTGTAGAAAATCTTTCCATCCATATAGTCCCGGATACGCTGCATGGTCTCCGCCGCTATCCAGTCACCCCTTCCGGAATTGCGAGCCGCATCATTGAAAAATGTAGCCCAGGTATAGGAATCCATTTCCTGAGGCATGTTCAAAGGAGTACTGAACCGGAAACTGTTGTTGTAGTTGACCTGAGGCTTCCCGGCACGGCCTTTCTTGGTCGTTACAAGAATTACCCCGAACGGGGCCCGGGAACCGTATATCGAAGAAGCGGCGGCATCCTTCAGAACCGTAATGCTTTCGATGTCCTGCTGGTTGATAGAATACAGGTCGCCTTCCATGCCGTCTATCAGGACTAAAGTATTGGCATACGACCCTTCCCCGATCGTAGCAAGTCCCCTGACCTGCATCCCGGCCTTGCTGTTGAGCTGTCCGCTTGACTGAGTTATGAGAAGACCCGGAATTTTTCCCTGAAGCGCCTGAACGGCATTCTGTACCGGGACCGATTCGAAAGCTTTTGAACCGACAGTGCTGACTGCACCAGTGAGATTGACCTTTTTCTGTGTAGCGAAACCGACGACAACGACCTCGTCAAGAAGCTCGTTGTCTTCTTCAAGAATTATATCGATAACCCCCCCCTGTTATTTACAGGGACCGTCACTGTCCGGTATCCGAGTGATGTGAACTGCAGGACGGATTCCGGTGAGACTGACAGGCTGTAACGGCCTTCTTTGTCCGTGGTCGTTCCTATCGGCGTGGGGCTGTCGCTTACCGTGACTCCCACTCCTATCAGTGGCTCCCCGTTCCGGTCCGTCACCCTGCCTGTCACCTGATGCTGCGCATAGGCTGTCAATACAGCCCCGAGCAGCAACATTACAATGGTTAGTGTTCTTTTCATAAAGTGACTTTAGTTTTATGAAACTGCCTGAAATCCCATCGACTCGAATCCAGGCGGCTTCCTTGGTTATTATATAAGAAGCTGTTTTGAATTTTTTCAAAAATTCTTTTACGGTTCTTTCCGGCCTGCCTGTCCCTTCTGCTTCAGTCAGATAGCTACAGCTATCCTTTTCAAAAGGAAAGGCCGGCCTTCCCGATAAACGCAAACGTTTGCGCATCCAATCCCGTCTGATCTCTCCCGATTACCCGCAAATTCTGGCAATCCGCCATTGCCGGTATTCCGGCCGGACAGACAAAAGGTCCGCTGTACTCCGGAGCCGGAACACCGTGCCGGGACAGCATCCGTCAGTTGCCTCCCGACGCAATGATGAAGCCCAGACCCGCGACAAAGAAAAGGAACATTACTGCAAGCAGACCGTAGACCCCTTTGCCTGCACCCCGGAACTCTTTCCAGATAAATACGCCCCAAATGGCGGCAATCATAGGAGCTCCCTGACCGAGTGCATATGAAATGGCGGCACCTGCCTTGCCGGAGGCGATGTAGCTGAAAGCCGTACCGAGGCACCATATCGCCCCTCCGAGCATCCCGACAAGATGTGTCCCGACCTTTCCCTTGAAATATTCGCCGTACCTCACTCTTGACCCGACAAACGGATATCTCATTGCCAATGAATTGAATATAAAATTACTGAGCAATACTCCCGATGCAAAGATGAAAATCGCACTGTAAGGAGTCAGCTTTCCTGCGGCCGGGGAGGCAAAATTGTCCAGGTCCATTGCTGCAGCTACAAACCTGTAGAAAAATGCCATAAGTATTCCGGCCATGACAGCCAGCATAATCCCCTTGCGTGATGCAGCACTGTCGCTTCCGTCCCTCTGCATTTTCGAGGAAGCTATCCCGTTGCATACTATTGCCACTACTATCAGTGCCACTCCGATAAAGAGGACAAGCGGATCCCCTTTCGGCGCACCTATATAATTGACGACCGTGCCGAGAACGAGCGACAGCCCGACCCCCAACGGGAATGCCACGGAAAGTCCTGCAATCGAGGTCGAAGCGGACAACAGGATATTGGAAGCATTGAAAATCACGCCCCCTATCAGGACACTGCCCACATTGCGCATGTCCGCCTGTCCGAGGTCATCGAGAAAATGCCTTCCCTCGCTGCCGAAACTCCCCATTGTAAAGGATATGAGCAGGGAAAACAGGAACATCCCTATCACATAGTCCCAGTAGAAAAGCTCGTATCTCCATTCCTTCGATGCGAGTTTCTGGGTATTTCCCCAGGAACCCCAGCACATCATTGTGATGAAGCAGAATACCACTGCCAATGGATAACTGTTGACGATGAACATAATTATGCGGTTATTATTAATCCAAACAATATCAATGATTACAACCTGCGGATTTCCAATGGTCCAACCCGTGCATCCGCACGTTAAAATTCGCTGCCGTCATGCCTTGCGGCATATATCCGCTCAACTTCACTCCTGTAGGGAACCGAAGCCTGCGCTCCGTATTTCTGCACGGACAGCGCCGATGCACACGTGGCGAATCCGGCAGCTTCCACGAGTGTCCTTCTCTCCGCAAGCGCGACGCAGAGCGCCCCGCAGAACGTATCACCCGCCCCGGTTGTGTCCACGGCCTTCACCTGCATCGCAGGCATCCGTACCAAGCCCTTGCCTTCCTGCGAAACGATGCACCCGTGCGCTCCTGCCGTCAGTATAATATCACCGACTCCCTTGGAATGCAATATATTGCAGGCCTGCGCTGCAGATGTTTCATCAGACGGTTCTATCCCTGTAAGAAGCTTCATTTCCGAATAGTTCGGGATTATCAGGGATGTACAGTCATAAAGACCGGCAGGCAGATCACATGCAGGAGCCGGATTCAGGACGACATACACCCCGCTGTCATGGGCAATCTCAGCCGCCCTGATGACTGCGGGAAGAGGTATCTCCAACTGAAGCAGCAGAATCGAGGCTTCCCTGATCTTATCTCCGACAGCCTCGATATCGGCCACTGTCATATCGGCATTTGCTCCTGACGCGACTACTATGGAATTCTCTCCTGATTCGTCAACGGTAATCAACGCAATCCCTGAAGCCTCGCTGCTCCTGATGACGTCAGACACATCCAATCCTTCCTGCCTGTAATGCTCAACCGAATTGTCTCCGAACAGGTCGGAACCGACCTTGCATATGAAAGAAACATCTCCACCCAACCTCTTCGCGGCAACAGCCTGGTTTGCCCCTTTGCCTCCGGCACCCATCCTGAAATGACCGCCAAGGACAGTCTCTCCCGGAGCCGGATGTCTCCGCGTGACTACAGTCATATCGGTGTTGCTGCTGCCTATGACCATTATCTTTCCTGATCCCATATCGGTTTAGTTTAGTGTCTCTCAAGTTCCGCAAGTTCATAATGGCCCGGATATCCGTGGGCTTGTGAGGCATGCGAAAGTCATGTTCAATTTTATTGTAGCTATCTGTGCTGTTTCTGCGCAAACGTTTGCGCAAATTGTTTCTGCAATTTTAGCAATTCTATTTCTAATTCGCAACAGTTTTCCTGAAATTTTGAAAAACCTTTTAAAATTTCTGTCATTATAAGAAGCTGTTTTGAAATTCATCGCGTCAAATTCAAAACAGTTTTCTTATGTCAGGAACGAAAAACCGTACATTTCTGCCGCTGCGGGCCCGGGAACTCCACGGCAAACGGCATCTTTCACATTTTTCCGCTGTCATGTCGCGGATTTTCTTTAAATTTGCCGCCTGATTAAGTGTAACATAAAACCAAAAACATGAGTTTGAAAATCGTAGTATTGGCAAAACAGGTTCCCGACACCCGCAATGTCGGGAAAGATGCCATGACAGCCGACGGTACCATCAACCGTGCGGCACTCCCTGCTATCTTCAACCCGGAAGACCTCAACGCACTGGAGCAGGCCCTCAGGTTGAAAGAGACGCACCCTGGCTCCACCGTCACCATGCTGACCATGGGACCGGGACGTGCGGCAGAAATCATCCGCGAAGGGCTTTACCGTGGCGCTGACGGAGGTTATCTGCTCACAGACCGTGCATTTGCCGGGGCCGACACTCTGGCCACTTCATACGCTCTGGCCACAGCCATCAGGAAAATCGGGGAATATGACCTTATAATCGGAGGCCGTCAGGCAATCGACGGAGACACGGCTCAGGTCGGTCCGCAGGTAGCGGAAAAGCTCGGCCTCGCCCAGGTGACCTATGCAGAGGAAATAACAGATGTGGATGAAGCAGGCAGGAAAGTCACGATCAAGCGTCATATAGACGGAGGAGTCGAAACTGTATCGGCACCGCTTCCTCTTGTAATCACAGTAAACGGAAGCGCAGCCCCGTGCCGCCCGCGCAATGCAAAACTGGTGCAGAAATACAAACGGGCCCTCGGAGCACAGGAAAAGGCCGCCATTACAAAAGAAGGCGCTGCCCTGCCGTATGCAGACCTTTATGACAGGAAGCCTTACCTCAACATCACAGAATGGAGTGCGGCCGATGTCGATGCAGATCTCGTACAGTGCGGTCTGAGCGGCTCTCCGACAAAAGTGAAAGCTATCCAGAACATCTCGTTCCAGGCCAAGGAAAGCAAGACGATGACCGGAAGCGACAAGGATGTGGAAGGACTGATTGTAGAACTTTTGGCAAACCATACCATTGGATAACCGACACAAAAAGACAGAACATGAACAACGTATTCGTATATCTTGAAATAGAAGGCACTACCGTTGCCGATGTCAGCCTCGAGCTTCTGACCAAAGGCCGCAAGCTGGCGAACGAACTGGGCTGCCGGCTGGAAGCAATCGCTGCAGGCCACGGGCTTGCCGGCATAGAAAAGCAAGTGATGCCTTACGGAGTGGACAGGCTGCACATATTCGATGCAGAGGGACTTTTCCCTTACACATCACTCCCTCATTCATCCATCCTCATCAACCTCTTCAAGGAAGAGAAGCCTCAGATATGCCTGATGGGAGCGACCGTCATCGGACGCGACCTCGGCCCGCGTGTCTCGTCTGCTCTGACCAGCGGTCTGACAGCAGACTGCACTGCACTTGAAATAGGCAGCCACGAAGACAAGAAGGCAGGGAAAACATATGAAAACCTTCTCTATCAGATCCGCCCGGCATTCGGAGGCAACATCGTGGCCACTATCGTCAACCCCGAGCACCGTCCTCAGATGGCGACCGTCCGCGAGGGAGTAATGAAAAAGGAAATACTGGATGCCGGTTACAAGGGAGAAGTCATCAACCACGACGTGGCAAAATATGTCCCTGAGACGGACTATGTCGTAAAAGTCATAGACAGGCATGTCGAAAAGGCAAAGCACAATCTTAAAGGAGCCTCGATCGTTGTAGCCGGAGGATACGGCATGGGGTCGAAAGAAGGCTTCGACATGCTGTTCGAACTTGCAAAGGAACTTCACGCCGAAGTCGGAGCCAGCCGTGCTGCCGTAGACGCAGGATTTGCAGACCACGACAGGCAGATAGGCCAGACAGGAGTGACAGTCCGCCCGAAGCTCTACATCGCGTGCGGTATCAGCGGACAGATACAGCACATCGCAGGAATGCAGGAAAGCAGCATAATCATCTCTATCAACAGCGATGAGAATGCACCTATCAATACGATAGCCGATTACGTCATCAACGGTACGGTCGAAGAAGTGATCCCGAAGATGATCAAGTATTACAAATCCCACAGCAAATAGAAGATATGGCCAATTTCTATACAGAACACCCGGAACTGCGCTACCATCTTGACAATCCGATGATGGAGCGCATCTGCGAACTTAAAGAACGTAACTACAGGGACAAGGATGAGTTTGACTATGCTCCGCAGGACTATGCGGATGCCATCGATTCATACGACAAGGTCCTGGAAATCACAGGAGAAATCACAGGAGAGGTCATAGCCGCCAATGCTGAGAGCGTGGATCTCGAAGGCCCGCACTGTGCAGACGGCCGCGTCGAATACGCAAGCGGCACCAAGGTGAACATGGATGCCATGGTCAAGGCAGGGCTGAACGGCATGACCATGCCGCGCCGCTTCGGAGGTCTGAACTTCCCTATCACTCCATACACCATGTGCGCGGAAATCGTAGCTGCCGCAGATGCAGGCTTCAGCAACATATGGTCGCTCCAGGACTGCATCGAAACGCTGTATGAATTCGGAAACGAAGACCAGCACAGCCGTTTCATCCCGCGCATCTGCGCCGGAGAGACCATGTCGATGGACCTCACCGAACCGGACGCCGGCTCCGACCTCCAGAGCGTGATGCTCAAAGCCACTTTCGACGAGGCAGAGGACTGCTGGAGACTGAACGGAGTAAAACGTTTCATCACAAACGGAGATGCGGACCTTCACCTCGTGCTTGCCCGCTCGGAGGAAGGGACCAAAGACGGACGCGGACTGTCAATGTTCATCTATGACAAGCGTGACGGAGGAGTCAATGTGCGCCGTATCGAGAACAAGCTCGGTATCCACGGCTCGCCTACCTGCGAACTCGTGTTCAAGAACGCCAAAGCGGAACTCTGCGGAGAGCGCAGACTCGGTCTTATCAAATATGTGATGGCCCTGATGAACGGCGCCCGTCTCGGAATTGCGGCTCAGAGTGTCGGCTTGAGCCAGGCGGCATACAATGAAGCCCTCGCATACGCGAAGGACCGCAAGCAGTTCGGCAAGGCCATCATAGAGTTCCCTGCAGTATACGACATGCTCTCCACCATCAAGGCCAAGTTGGATGCAGGACGCGCACTTCTCTACCAGACATCACGCTATGTGGATATCTACAAGGCTCTGGACGATATTGCCCGCGAGCGCAAGCTCACACCGGAAGAACGTCAGGAGCAGAAGAAATACGCCAGACTGGCAGATGCATTCACGCCGCTTGCAAAGGGAATGAATTCGGAATACGCCAACCAGAATGCCTACGACTGCATCCAGGTACACGGGGGAAGCGGATTCATGCTTGAGTATGCCTGCCAGCGCATCTACCGCGATGCCCGTATCACCAGCATCTATGAGGGTACGACCCAGCTCCAGACCGTAGCGGCTATCCGATATGTGACAAACGGGGCATATCTGGCGACCCTTAGAGACTATGAGCAGATTGCATGCTCCGAGGAAATGAAACCGCTGCTGGAGCGCGTCAAGGCTATGACCGACAAGTTCGAGGCCTGCACCAACCTCGTGAAAGAGGCTGCCGACCAGGAACTGCACGACCTGATGGCACGCCGTCTATACGAAATGGCTGCCGACTGCGTAATGTCGCATCTTATAATTCAGGATGCCACCCAGGCTCCGGAAATGTTCACTCAGTCTGCCAAAGTCTATGTGAACTATGCCGAGGCCGAGGTGGAGAAACACAACGCATTCATCAGTAACTTCAACAAGGAGGATCTGGCCTGTTACAGGAAATAAGGTCTTAGGTCACTGTAAGAATGTTTTGAATTTAAAATTCAAACAACTTCCAAGACGGGATGTGTCACAGGAAAATCTCCGACGACACATCCCGTCTGTTTTTTAGAAACCGCTTTTCAAATCAGTGTGTACAGCTCGTGAGGATGCCGGCAATCCGGAACGGAGTACGGACATCATTCCGCCGGCTGGCGGCGGGACTTGATTCTGGCGCGGATATATTCGATGACAGCAGGCAGGAGGGAAATGAAAATAATCGCCACTATCAGGATCTTGAGATTGTCCTGGACAAACGGCTGGTCTCCGAACAGGTAGCCTGCATAACAGAAAATCGCCACCCATACTGCCCCTCCCAAGGCATTATAGGTAATGAACCATGTATAATGCATCCTGCCCATACCGGCTACAAACGGGGCGAAAGTCCTGACTATCGGAACGAAACGGGCTATGACTATCGTCTTCCCTCCATATTTCCTGTAAAACTCGTGAGTCTTCTCCAGATAGCTCTGCTTGAATATTTTCGAATCCGGATTACTGAAAAGTTTCTGTCCGAAGAAATGCCCTATCATATAGTTGCAGGAATCCCCGAGGAAAGCCGCCGCAAAGACAATCAGCACAAGCAGATGGATATCGAGCGGTATATCCGGAAGCGCAGCGATGGCACCGGCCACGAAAAGGAGGGAATCCCCTGGCAGGAACGGCGTCACGACAAGACCCGTCTCACAGAAAATGACCAAGAACAGGATAGCATAAGTCCACAGATGATAATCATGTACAATCTCCACCATATACCTGTCGATGTGGAGGATAAAATCAATTATGAATTCAAAAAATTCCATATCGGGAAATATTATCGCACTACTCGCCGTACCCTGTCGGATCCGGCGCCGCAAAGATAAGAAACTGTTTTGCATTTTCCCGAAAATCCGGAACGGTTTCTGATATTATGTAAAGAGGTGCCTCTGTCTCACGACTTAGGCACCTCCACGTGAAGAAATGTGTGAATGTGTAGTTATAGGGTATCTGTGTCATTTCACGATACATACCGCAACCCTGTTTTTCTCAGGGGTGTCATACGGGCTCTCTGTCGAGCCTTTGTAGGATATTTTTATCCTTGTCTTTGATATTCCCGCTGTTTCAAGCCATCCGGCCACGGCCTCCGCCCGCTTCTGTGACAGGTACATGTTACGCTTCGCCGACCCTGTCTGAGGATCCGCATAGCCCGTCACTTCAACTACAGTTCCAGGATTCTCCCTGGCTATTGCGGCCAATTCTTCCAGTTTCGCCATCTCGGACTCCCGGAGTTCGTACCTCCCTATCCTGAAGAATACATCACGCTTCTCTGACTTGAACTCCGATACCGGTGTCTCCTCTTGTTCCGGTGCCGCTTCTTCTACCGGAGTCGGAACAGGTGCGGGCGCTGCCGGTGCCGATGCCTGACCATCATCTTCCGGCGCCGGTTTCTCCTCCGGTACGGTTACCGGCACAGGGGCCACGACCGCAGGCTGGCTCTTAGCCTTCGACTTTCCCTTGCCCAAACCTATGTTGAACGTGAGGCCCGCAAGCGCTCCCAGCTGCCAGTCCACCGCGCTTCCCTGTTTCGAGTTGAACTTGTCTCCGAGGATGTTCGCGTTGACTTCAAGGTTGAACTGTACCGCATCAGTTATCCTGATGCCTGTACCTACTCCGAAACGGCCGCCAGGGAAGACCTTACTGCCGTCCCACAGATATCCGTCGGCCGGGAAACGGGAGGCAAGAGACTGCGTCTCTACGTTGTTGAACGCTCCGTTGACCCCGACGCCAGCAAACAGGTACGGACTCAACGCCCGGCTCATCCTGTATCCGCTGAAGATACCGCAGATGTCCACTATGACATCGACGTTTCCCTGAAGATAGTTGTAGCGGTAAACCTCCGTCGGCCCCACAAGGGCGCCCTTGGCCTGCCACCCCGAAACGCCTGCCCGAAGCTTCCATACCGGCGTGAAGCGGTAGCCGAAGCCGATGGCCGCCGACGGTGACAAAAGGTCCCCGAATGAGGTCTCCCCTACTGTCTGGCCTATCCCGCCCTGAACCGTGATGAACCAGTGCCCGCGGAATTCATCCGTCTTGCCTGCCGGCGTCCGGGCCTGCACCTCTGTCACCGTCAGAAACATCAGCGATGCTGCAAGTAGGCTGCTGATTGTCTTTATTGTCTTTTTCATAATATTTCAGTCTGACTCTTTGGTTATCAATTATTACAAAGGGGTGGCCGTCACCGACCACCCCTCCTGTATTAATCAGTGTTTAGAAACAGCTTCCCGGAAAACCGCTATTCTTCACTGATTCTTACTTTCAGTTCTGTCTTGATTGCTCCCTGAGGATCTGTCTGAACTTTACCGTTATAGTCCAGATAATAGCTCAAGGTAACTCCAATCGTGAATGTAACAGGACTCTGGATAGTACCATTGTCACCATAGTAAGTCAAAGTTCCGGTAGCAGAATCATAGTTGTAAGATCCGATGTAAGATCCACCGTTGTCAGCCACCTTGTCTATGAGCTGAGAATCGAATGTGATAGTCGCACCATAGAGTTTCATTGCCTCACTTGCGTTGACAGAAGCGATATCTTTAATCTCTTCGCCGCTTGCCGGGATAAAGTTCTTTCCGTCGCCATAACCATCTGCAGCCACTGCTTCAAGAAGCTCCCAAAGATTGATGACCTTGTCATTACCTGCCTTTCTTGTAAGTTCAACAGGCTCTGCCTTAGCTTCGAAAGATTCTATAAGTTCAGGAGCCTTGATAGTAAGCGTCTTCTGATCTACAACGATATTTTTGGCCTTGAGAATTACATTTACTTCAAGTTCACGTGCGGTATAATCAGACCAGTCGATAACCCATTCGTCAGGATTGGTCAGGTTGCCTGTAGCTACGTCAACACCGAGCACCTTGGAAAGATCCGGGATGTTGACAATACCTGCAGCAGCATCCTCTTTGGTTACGGCTTCGAAGCTGACTGTAAGCTCATCTGCCGGAAGATCGGCTATTTCACCGCTTACATGGAGATAGTTTGCCGGATTCACAGTCTGGAGCTGATAAACGCCGCCTACCTCTTCGTATTTCAGGTAAACAACACCTTCAGGTGCATTGGCAGAGTCGTATGCGAGTTTGTATTCCGGATCAGGAATTGTACCGTTGGCAGTAAACGTGTATGTTACGCCGTACCATGTCTTGATCTTGGTCTCGAATGCGAACTGCTCATCAATAGCTTTGACTACAGAACTGCTCAGTCTGATGAATGAGCTTTCCTGATTAGCTGAAGGTTCTTTTTCAGGGTCTATTGCAAGATAAGTGAATGTCTCATCTACTTCAGTCTCGCCCTTCGTTGCAGAATAGGTAGTTGCAGCATTAAGTTTGAGAGATGCAGTGAACTCTTCCGCATCCTTGAACCAAGGCTGGCCCTGAGCTTTTTCGTATGCCATAGCATAACCGTCTTCGAGTCCGATGAATACAACACCCTCCGTGAAGAACTTAAGCTCTACCTGACCATAGTCTACAGTCGCATCCTCAGGCATTGCCTTAAGAGTTACGACGAAGTTTACAGTGTACTCTGTAGTAGGGTAGTCAGGATGTTCATATGTGTATGCAAACGTATATTCGTATACACCGCCCTGAGCGAACTTGTAGTTCTTGAGAGCAACGTTTACTGTGTTCTTCTCAACATCTACGCTTTCGATTGCAAGAGCAGGGGTAGGAGTCAATGTAGTTTCTTCTCCATCGAGTTTGACAGTAACTTTCCTGCCTCCATCCACGAGCGTTCCTTCAGTCAGGACTTTTGCAAGATCCATTTCACCGAGAGGTCCTTCGACACTGTATGACTGTGCGAAATCGATGTTGCGCGTCACGGCTGTAGGATTATCCTTGTTATCAGCATGTGCAAGAGCAAACTCATAATCCCATGCCTGTTCTGCCCCAGTAACATTGATGGCGATAGGTTCGTTGACTACTATATAGTCCTGATGATTCGTAAGAACGATCTTGTTCTCACTGAGCTCTCCGAAGTAGAAAGTATTGTCTACTGAAACAGACTCGCCCAGAACTTCGGTCATTTCCTTGTCATCAGCCATGTCAACGCTGGTTCCGTACGGTTCTACTGCCTGATTTACTGTAAAGTAATCTTTGATACCGTCTTTAGAATAAGTTACGTAAGGACCGTAATTAGGGGTAATTGCGGTAGCATCGTCAAGCCTGAGTTTTGCTGCTGCTTCATCAAGAGGCAGATAGTCAGGATTTTCTTCTGTCCCGAAGTTGATATGGAGAGTATAACCCTCATAGAAATTTCTCAGAGTAGGTTCAACTGACCATGCTACCTTATATTCTTTTGTATCCGGATATATTTTCTCACCTTCCGCTGCATCACCGTTGTAAAGGACATATTTGCCGCTCAGTTCAAGATCTGCAGTAGAAGATGCTATCTGGACATAGTCACTTGAATAGCTCGTAGATGCATCGATTCCAGTAACATCATCAGCTGCTTCAGCCGTTTCCACATCTTCCTTGGAAGCTACATACAGAGCAAATGTGTACGGATTATTCTCGAGGTCTCCATACTCTTCTGCATCAAGTGTCAATTCTACGTTTACATATCCCTCTTTCACTTCAGTGACAGTAAGATCCTCGGCGCCGAGTACTTTTGTATCCTCAACGGATGCCGACCTTGTCTTTACAGGAAGAACGTATGCAAAAACATTCTCGTTCTGCTGGCTGACGAGATTCGCTGACAAAGAAGCAGGGGTTACGCGGAATGTCGCATCGACCACTACCTTGTCAGATACCGGCTCACCGAAAAGTGTATATGAAACCAAAGATGCGCAGTTGTCGTTGTATTCCGGGACGAATACGAGAGACTGTATTCTGTTGGCAAGATCCTTGACTGTACCTACAAGAGCTGTGATCTGGCTCTGCAGCGCATCCGTTGCACTCTTGATAGCTGCTGCGATGTCACCTGTAACTGAACCGTCATTTTTCAGAGCTTTATCAATCGCGTCCTGAATTTTCTCGTCAAAGTCAATGCCCTCGAGAGCGTCAACTCTGCCGGCAAGTGCAGACAGTTCTGATGCATCCGCCTTTGCGTTAAGGGCTTCTTTCAATGCATAGACATCACCCAGAGATTCGCTCAAAGCCTTTACAGCATTGTCTGCATATTCTTTGGCTGCGTTAATCTGCGCTGTAAGGTCTGACGTCTTTACATAATCGGCAAGAGCATCTTCTTTCAGATAACCCGCAAGATCCTCTTCCGTAAGATAGCCTGCAAGGTCGTTTTCCGTAAGATAACCTTCAAGATCATCGGCAGTCAGATACTTTCCGAGTTCTCCCGTGATTTTTCCTATCTCCTCGTTGAGTTTTGAGATAGTCGCGAATGTTGCATGTGCGGCATCCGCAGCCTCGATTGTTTCATAAATCGAAAGGTCGATTCCTTCGACTGTAGCTTTGAGATCTTCCAGATCAGCAGTCAATGTCTCAAGATCCTCGATCCTTCCGGCAAGACCGTCTGTATCTGACTCGAGTGTCGAAAGTGCTGTCTGCAGTCCGTCTACAGTTCCATCAAGTGTATTGATGAGTCCCTTGGCCTCATCAACAGCACTGGACAAACTTGTCAACTGCTCCTCTACGCTGGCCAGTTTACCTTCTTCGAGCTGGTCAATGCGGTTATTGATCGCATTGATGTCTTCCTCGTAGTCAGTACAGCCAGTGAAGGCAAACACTCCGCATGCCAGCGAGAGTGCCGTCACCGTTCTGAAAATGTTTTTCATAACTACATTTGGTTTGTTACACATTGTAATAATCAGGTGACACCGGCACTCCTGCCGGGAGCATATCGGAGACATTGTGACGGCACATGGCCGGCAAGCGCACAGGCTACCGGAACAATCAGCCGATACAGATAAAATATTTTTTGAAATTGTTTTGCTAAATATGAAAAATCCTTTATCTTTGCGAATATTTGTGTGGTGGCCTATAAAACCATAGACGAAGAAATAACATATCTAATATATTATTACAATGTGGAATAATCAGATATCACGTCTCTGATTTTCCGTTTCCGTAATACTTTTTAATCCAATTATTTCACGACACTCCTGCCATCCTGTGCCTGTCAGACCGGCAGTCTTGCATACGGCTTACATATTGTCCAGTTCCGTAAGCAGGCGGGATTTCTGAAGACGATCCTGATATGCAGCTCCTGCAAGATAATTTTCGGTCACCGCAAGGTTCGAATGTCCGAGACTTTCGGAAATGTACGAAATGTCGGCTCCGTTCCATTTGAGTACCGTGGCAAATGAATGTCTTGCCGAATAGGTGGTAAATCTGGGAATACCTATCTCTTCCGCAATCCTGGCAAGAGCCCTGTTGCACCTGGCAATGACTTTCCGCACTCTGTTTGCCATATCGAAAGCGTCATCCATGGGCGAGGCGTACCTGAACAGGTACGTATCCCCGTTCCCGTCATATTCATTGCCCCAACGCGCCACAATCATACGCATCTCCGGAGTGAATACTGCTTTTATCTGCTTCCCTCCGGACAACGAATACCGTGTCTTGGCTCTCACGAACCATATCTCCCCTGCCACGACATTGCTGTATTTAAGATAGAGCATATCCTTGAAATTGATACCGTTACACAGATATGAAAAAAGCCACAAATCACGGTATTCTTCAAGCCTCGGGTCGCCCCTGTACTGGATTATCTTTTTTATGGAACTTTTGGAGAGGGCAAGCTTCCGCCCTATACCCGGTCTTATCACATACCGTCTGTGCCCGTACGGGAAAGACCGGGCGGGAATCAGACCGTCATCCAGAGCCTGCTTCATGACCGTCTTCAAGGTCTTCATATATATGCTGACCGTCGTCTGGCTCTTGCCTTCATCGGACCAGAACTTCTCGCATCTTTTCAGCCATTCTACGGTGACATCGGCAAGAGGAATGTCCGTTCCGGCAAACCTGTTGATATTCTTCAGGGCAGACCTGCATCTGTAGAAAGAATTGACTTTCCCTTCCAGTCTGAACTGTTCCATCATTGAGGAAAGCATGGCATCTACCGTCCTGCTTCTTGATCTGCCAAGCCGCGATCCGAGCATGGAAAAAGAGAAATTGCCGTTTCTGACAAGAGCCTCCACTTCAGACCTGACCCTGTAGAACATATCCTCTATCATCTCTACGGCAGAAGCTTCCGAACCTGCGGGAAAACTCTTCCATTCTTTCTCTGAAATATCCTGACCTGTAGGGAAATATTTCTGGATTCTTCTGTAAACCACTTCTACCTTTACAGGGTAAAGGCCCGATTTCTTTGCCCGTCTCCTGTCCAGAACGACGAACACGGAGACTCCGTTTTTTGAATACTTGAACATACTTTTAATCCGTTAAAATTTACATGCAATGTACATGCAAATTTTAACGGATTGAAACATAAGAACCGATAAAGGGAAAGCAACCCCTTATCCCTGTCAGACTTATCCTACTGATAGCCTTCGTTCTGCGTAAGGAACGGATATTGTCCCAAGGCGGTTTCGGGAACAGGCAGAAGAGCATTGTGACTGCCGTACTCTCCCTTACCCTGAAGCATGTCATCCGTGATGCCCCACCTTCTCCATGTAGAATACTCAAGGCTCTCGCTCTTGAGATCCTGCGAGAAAAGTGTCCTGATACATTCCGCAATCTCTTCTTTCGTTGACACCGGAGTTGCCATTGGCGGCATACCTTTCCAGACAGATATCCGGTTGACGAACTGCATTGCTTCTACTGTCCGTTCCAGTTCATTGGCCGCTTCAGCCGCCATCAGGAGGACTTCCTCATAACGTACCGGATGATAATAGGTCCCCTTGGCGAGCCCGGCATCAGTGTCTTCGAAACCGGACCATATCACTCCCGGATTTTGGGCCGTGGCAAAGACATTGTCCTCGGCCAGCGCATATTTTCCGCTATTTATTATCGCAACACATTTATCGAAAGCCTGTTCATAACCTTGAAGGGCATTCAGGTACACCCTGGCCGACACAGCCCGGACAGCTCCGCCATAATCCTCAGCGGCATATGCCTCCATCATATCCAGTTCCGCCAAAAGGGCATTCACATCGGAATGAGGCTCACCGTTCCCCATATAGACGAACTGCCCGTAAAATCCGAGAATATCACTGTAAATCAACGCCATACCGAGACGGATTTTCTGGACGGCCGTACTCCCGGCAATTTCCGACTCCCCACCGTCAGACAATGCCGACACCAATGCAAGTCCCTTGTCTATGGCATCATAAGCCATATTCCAATATTCCTCCGATACCTTAACGACATCCGTATATGAAAAACCGTCATAACCATAGGCCAGTTTCTGGTTGAGCGTTCTGGTCCGGAAACAGAAATCCTCAAAGACGGATTCCCATGTCTCAACAGCCTCATCTTCCGACATTGCCGGTTCCGGGATTATGTCCTCTACAATATGGATGCAGCTCTTTCCCGCAGGTATCGCCGACCCGATGACAGCCACTCCGTTCACGGAAACAGTACCGTCACCGTTGACGGATATGAGGAGCTTCTCCCCTGAAAGGCTTACAAGTTGCTGACCGTCTGTCAATCCTGCATGGTTTTCCTCCACTATGTGTCGTCTTACCCAGCTCAGGTCAGGCACGGCATCAGACTTTGCCGCTACAGTATTTTTTACTGCGAACACCGTGATTTCTTCGGATGTCACATCCGACAGATCCGCCTGCTTGAGCAGTTCAACGAAATGGCCGGCTTCCGGCACAGCCTCCTCAATGACGTCGATAACTTCTTCTACGGCAGCAGGAAGATTACCCTGTCCATCTTCAGGATCCGGCTTTCCGTCATCAGTGCATGAGTAGAAAAGAGAGGCTGCTACCGCTACCCCTCCCAATAAAAGCAGTCTGTTTTTCATTACAATGTCTGTATTTGAGGTTTTACCAAATGTATGTCGACAAAAATCCGACCTGCTGCAGAATAAAGGTAAAATATCCTTTAATGCCTCAGAAATCGAATTTCTCGATCTTCATCTCGGCCAGGCCCTGGATTTTCGGAACGAGGGTCACGAAATGGTCAGCCTTCTCGTGTGCGGCAAGGGCAGCTTCATCGCGCCACGTCTCGCAAATCATAAGCACATCCTCCCGTGTCTCGCTTCCGAAAATATCGTAGGCAATGCAACCATCGTCATTCAATGAAGCCTCAACGAGTTTCCTGGCATCAGCCACCACTGCATCGCGGTCCTTTACATCGACCCTGATAAAAACATTTACTCTGATCATGATACTATATATTAATGTTATATTCCGTACGTCCTTCTCCGGAGCGCCCCGATAACATGCCGGATCCGGATACCCGTTCCACATCGTACAAATATAACTCAATTTACCGGTTAAGCAGTAAGAAACAGTTTTGAATTTTTCCGAAAATCGCCTATAAATTATTATTCCTATCCGCATTATTACCCCTAAAAGGAAGCCGGACCGAGAAGTTCGGACGGCGTGGCCGCCCGTGGTCTCGTGAACGGGAGGTCGTGAACGGTTCATGAGAATAGCCGGTGGACATTTGAAAGTGAGCAGCCGCCATAGTGAACGGGAGGGACCCGCGACGGAGTCGTGGGAGAGATTTACCGGTCCGAACATTTCCGGTCTGCTTCTATAAGGTATTTTGCGGATAATCATTTAAATTACAAAACAGTTTCTGAAGAATTTTCAGTAGTTTTGCGACAGGAGGGAACATGAAGAAAATATACATAAAGAATATGGTATGCCCGCGCTGCATCACGTCGGTAAGGGAAATATTCCGGAAGAACGGGATAGAGCCGGCCGGAGTGGAACTCGGCATCGTCACTCTTGACAGCGATATTCAGGAGCCGGCAGCATACGGGGGCGACACCGTTACCTGCCTGACACGAGAGGAGACAAGACATCCCATGACCGCAAATGCAGAGTCTTTTACAGCCGTGGATGAAGGTCCGGCGACCGGCGGTCCTTCCGTAAGCGGGACAGCAGAAACCTGTACGGAAAACGATATGAATGCCCGGATGCGGGAAATCAGGCATGACCTGGAAGGATGCGGTTTCGAGATAATCGATGACAGGAAAATGCAGACAGTGGAACGGATCAGGACAGGAGTGATAGAATATGTACGCGGTCCTGAAATCGGGGAAGGGATAAAGCTGTCCGAATTCCTGCAGAAGAAATGCCTGAAAGAATACAGTGCCCTCAGCAAGCTGTTCACGGAAATGAAAGGAATGACCATAGAGAAATACTGCACCCTTCAGAAAGTGGAATACGTCAAAGAGCTGCTTTTCTACGGAGAACTGAATATCAGCGAAATTGCCGATCTGCTGCATTATTCGAGCACGGCACATCTGAGCGCCCGGTTCAAGTCCGTCACAGGCCTCACTCCGTCACAGTTCCGCCGTCTGAAATCCCCTGCCCTCTCCCCTATTGACGGGATATAACCCCCATGACTCCTCCCCATTAAAAGCATCCTGATTGGGGAAAGTGTCAGAAATGACAGTCTCTTCGATTGGGATTTGGAGACCGTATTGGAAACGGTTATTATGGTAATCGAAAACTCTGTCATAAACTGACATGAATTTCGATTATCATGATATATTTACGATTTCCTGCTGAAGGACAATTCTTTGGAGCTATATACAATATGAGAATCGAAGCAGAAATTCAGGAGCTATTCCTATAAAAATTTAGAAGCTGCTTTAATTTTAATGATTATCCAAAAGAATACCCTTTCTATAAGATAAGTCTGACCGGCCAGTGAAAACTTACGGGAACGACATGGTATCATGTCCTGAAAACAAACGGAGCGGCAGTCCTGCCAACCGGCCATATCCGGAACGGATACCGGTCTTTGACGGGCATCTGAATCATTACTTCAGACCAAGAGACGGAAAATCTGTTCGGTGCACACCTGGAATTGGATAATACGCATAATCACATATGAAACAAGTAGTTACATGATTTTGTGTCTTCCAGGTGTAATAGTTTCCGGCACACCTGGAAGAGAGAATCGCTCTCCGGTGGCAGCCAACGGCACATCGGCAATTCCAGGTGTGCTCAAAGATGTTACACCTGGAATTTAGAATAGAACGTAATTTTCTCTAATTCAAAGAATTACGCAGCAGATCCATTTCCAGGTGTGCTACTGTTCACACAGTATGACAGTAAACATAAGCATTCATACTTCATGGCCTGGAAAACATGACAATGGGAGTCAGGGATAACTTTGCGGATAAGCATTTTAATTTTTGTCATTATAAATTTTAATGATTATCCGCAAGAATACCCCTTAGATAACCAGGCCGTAAAAGTTCGGACGGCGTGGCCGCCCGTGGCCTCGTGAACGGGAGGGACCCGCGACGGAGTCGTGGGAGAGATTTACCGGTCCGAACATTTCCGGTCTGCTTCTATAAGGTATTTTGCGGATAATCATTTAAATTACAAAACAGTTTCTGAAGAATTTTCAGTAGTTTTGCGACAGGAGGGAACATGAAGAAAATATACATAAAGAATATGGTATG
This sequence comes from uncultured Bacteroidales bacterium, assembly GCA_944322585.1. Taxonomy (GTDB): domain Bacteria; phylum Bacteroidota; class Bacteroidia; order Bacteroidales; family UBA932; genus Cryptobacteroides. The sequence continues at coordinate 64,803 of CALUPB010000003.1, forward strand.
CCCGCGCTGCATCACGTCGGTAAGGGAAATATTCCGGAAGAACGGGATAGAGCCTGCCGGTGTGGAACTCGGCGTCGTCACTCTTGACAGCGATATTCCGGAGACGGCATCATACGTGAGCGACACCGCTACCCGCCTGACGCAAGAGGGAGCAAGACATCACCTGGCCGCAAATGCACAGACTTTCGCAACAGGGGATGAAGACCCGGCAGCCGGATTATCTGCCGGAAGCGGAACAGAAGAAACCTGTACGGGAAACGATATGTATGCCCGGATGCGGAAAATCAGGCATGACCTGGAAGGATGCGGCTTCGAGATAATCGATGACAGGAAGATGCAGACAGTGGAACGGATCAGGACAGGAGTGATAGAATATGTACGTGGTCCTGAAATCGGGGAAGGGGTAAAGCTGTCCGAATTCCTGCAGAAGAAATGCCTGAAAGAATACAGCGCCCTCAGCAAGCTGTTCACGGAAATGAAAGGAATGACCATAGAGAAATACTGCATCCTTCAGAAGGCGGAGTACGTCAAGGAACTGCTTTTCTACGGAGAGCTGAATATCAGCGAGATTGCCGATCTACTGCATTATTCGAGCACGGCACATCTGAGCGCCCAGTTCAAGTCCGTCACAGGCCTCACGCCGTCACAGTTCCGTCGTCTGAAATCTCCGGGCCTCTCCCCTATCGATGGGATATAAATCAAATCCATAATAATGTAAACGTCACGGGCCGTTTCCGGTTAATTTTGTCATCCGGTAACCGGTCTCCGGACGGCATATGCACAACCGGTCTCGGCCTGGTCGTTTCTCCGAAACTTTTCTCCGGTGATTTTTTGAGGGGGGGGGAGGAAGGAGAGTGGAGGATATGCGCAGCGAGGATGGCACAGGCTGCATATACAGAGGAACGGATACGCTATCCGTCAGGATACCAGAGGATATGCGCTGTTAGGATGGCACAGAGAACGTATATTGGGATGTGACTGCACATAGCGGCAAACGATAAGGGCATAGAGGCTTTGAAATTTGAAGACATAAATTTCAAAACAGCTTCCAATTGCGGATAATCATTAATCATTTAGCAGAAAGAAATGCAGACAAAAAAGAATTTTCCGGTAACAGGACTCGGCTGCGCGGCATGTGCGGCAAGAGTCACGAAAATCCTGGGCAAACAGCCGGGAATAATTGAGTCAAACGTCAATTTCGCGACCTCGACGGCACAAATAGTTTATGACACGGACAAATGCGACCTCAAGGCGGTACGGGATGCTGTCCAGGACGGAGGATATGACATCCTGACCGATACGGACGATGACGGATCCGATGACGAAGACGGGCAGTATGACAGCGAAGCTGATTCAACGTACACCGGACAACAGAGAGGAGCAGAAAGATGCGGGAACAGAGATATGCCTATCAGGGAGCAGTCTGGAAAAGGAGACTCGGCAAAGAGCGACAAAAGCACCGGGAGAGGTAACTGCGGAAACGGCGGGAGGCTTATACGGGAGCAGACCGGGAAAGGAGACTCGGCAAAGAATGATGGAAATAAAGGCAACCGGCAGACTATGGCCGGGAAAAGGCCGACGGCGGAAGAAATTGCCGAGGCCATACATGAACAGGAATACAGGACACTGAAACGGCAGACAATCGGAGCTGTAACCATTGCCATCCCGACAATGGTACTGTCCATGGCCTTTCCGGATGCAATATGGGCAAGATATATGACCTGGTTCCTGGCAACCGCAGTCGTGTTCGGATTCGGCCGCAGATTCTATGTCAATGCATGGAAACAGTTGAGACACAGATCCGCCAACATGGACACACTCGTTGCGAACAGTACCGGAATAGCCTATCTATTCAGCCTTTTCAACCTGCTGTTCCCGGAATTCTGGCTTTCCCGCGGCATCGAACCGCACCTCTACTTCGAGGCGGCAAGTGTCATCATAGCCTTCATCCTGCTCGGACGGCTCCTTGAGGACAGGGCCAAAAAGAAGACGACTGGAGCCATACGCAAACTCATAGGGCTCCAGCCCAAGACCGTCACTGTCATCCGTAACAGATATGCTGCCACCCGAGGCGACGGCTCTGCCTGCTGCACGTCAGGGAACAATTCCGACATGGCGCACAAGGAACCGTCATACATATCAGCTTATGACTGCATGTCAGGACAGCCATATGGAACTGGCACAATGGAAATGACGATACCGGCAGAGCAGGCCATACCGGGAGACATCATAATTGTCCGTCCAGGAGAAAGAATTGCAGTAGACGGAACCGTTACGGACGGTGAATCCTATGTGGATGAGAGTATGCTGAACGGAGAACCTGTCCCGTCTTTCAAGAAACCGGGAGAGAAAGTCCTTGCCGGTTCCATCAACCAGTCCGGAGCATTCAGGTTCAAGGCAGAGGAAACAGGAAAGGATACCGTGCTGGCGCAGATAATCAGAATGGTGCAGGACGCGCAGGGCAGCAAGGCTCCCGTACAGAATATGGTAGACAAGGTAGCGGCAGTATTTGTGCCGGCCATTATCGGAATCGCAGTCATTGTCTTCGCATGCTGGTGGATATTTGCCCCGGATGAAGGCTTCATCCACGGACTTCTGTCCATGGTGACAGTCCTCGTAATTGCCTGTCCGTGCGCTCTCGGGCTTGCCACCCCTACGGCTGTCATCGTCGGCATCGGGAAAGGGGCGGAATACGGTATCCTGATCAAGGATGCAGCCAGTCTGGAAATCGCGAAAAAGGTGGATACAGTCGTTCTGGACAAGACGGGCACGATTACGGAAGGCCATCCTGCCGTAGCCGGACAATGTTGGACAAATTATTCAGACCGTTACAGGGATATCCTGTACAGTCTGGAAAAGCTTTCCGCACATCCTCTTGCCAAGGCTGTTACAGAATTCTTCGAAACGTCATATTCAGCAGCCGGGCCCGGCACCGTCCCGACGACAGACGCCACAGAAAGCACTGCACCGGCCGTGCATGACATGAACATCAATGCAGGAAACAGCACCGGGCTGAGCATGCATGACTTGAACGGCAGTACCAAGGACATCACCGGAATGGCAGGGCATGACATGGACACCGGAGCCGCAGCAATAAGACCCGACAGACAGGCGACTGACACAGGGGCAGAGCAAATAACAATCAAAGGATACGAAAATATTCCCGGCAAAGGCATCAAAGGGTCGGTATGCTTTTCGATGGGACAGACATCAACAGCCGGAGGCAAAGACAGTGACGGCACACCTGTCGGACAGTCATGCGAATCCGCCGTATATTATGTCGGCAACATTGCACTGATGCTTGAGCAGGGCATCAGAATTGACGACAGGCTGAAGTCCCAGGCCGACAAATGGGAATCGGAAGCAATGACGGTGATATGGTTTGCCGACGGGAATTCGGCACTGGCAGTCATCGCCATCACGGACAACATCAGGGAATCTTCAGCCGAAGCAATAACTCTTCTTCACAGAATGGGGTTAGACACCTGGATGCTGACAGGTGACAACGAGGCATCTGCGGCCGCTATAGCAGGCAAGGCAGGAATAAGGCATTATAACGCAGGAGTACTTCCTCAGGACAAGGCCCTGTTTATAAAACGGCTCCAGTCGGAAGGGCATACGGTGGCAATGATCGGGGACGGCATCAACGACAGTGCAGCCCTTGCACAGGCAGACCTGAGCATTGCAATGGGCAAAGGGAGTGACATAGCCATTGACACGGCAATGATGACCATCCTCGCGTCCGACCTGATGAAGGTCCCGCAGGCAATCAGGCTGTCCAGACTGACCATAAGGACCATCAGACAGAACCTGTTCTGGGCTTTCATCTATAATCTGATTGCCGTCCCGATAGCAGCAGGTATCCTGTACCCTGTCAACGGCTTCCTCCTAAATCCGATGATAGGCGGTGCCGCCATGGCTTTGAGCAGCGTAAGCGTCATCTCCAACAGCCTCAGACTCCGTCGCAAATCACTGGAGGACAAGCAGAAGCCATAAGAACGAATATTCCGTAAACCGTTCATCCGGCCACTGACAGCCACACCGAGGTCGACCCCAAAGGATGCTTTCTGCGTTACGCTTGCTTCGAAAATCCTCATGTACACCAATATACTGCGGTTTTCTCATCTTCGCAAGCCTTGAAATTCCTCCTTTGGGATCGACCTTAACCTGTTGTCACCTGAAATTAAATCACCAACACTTTTTCATTGACACCTGGAATTGATATTTTTGCTAAGTCTATAACAAACAATCGATTAAAACAATCTCACAATTCCAGGTGTAACGTTTGCCGACACACCTGGAAGAACGGATCGGGCTCAGACAGCTGCCGGTGGCACATCTGTCACTCCAGGTGTATCACTATATGTGACACCTGGAACAAGCTTTTGTCGATAAAACATTGTAAATAAACAACTTATACAAATTATCCAATTCCTGGTGTGTCGTATAGCAAACAGAGCCAATACTCTCATAGACAGAAAACCAAGAGCCATCTGCTGAAGAATCCGAAGAGATGAACGACAGCTTAAACGGAGCCGGAAACAGAATGCGGACAATAGGGAACCTATCAGAACCACCATTAGCCATCAGTAATCACTATATGGAACCTCTCCATTATATCTCAATCAGGCAACAATCCTAAAATACGTCGGACTATTGCTTCATCCGTCCCGTACTTGACAATGAGTTCCTCCATCAGTTCTCTTTTCTGTGATTCTTCCAGTTCAAGGACATTACCTACACCGTATTTGAGTGCAGATATTCTCCCTGCTATTTTCAATGCGGAAATGTCACAGCACAGATTTTCCTCCTCCATGTCAAGTCTGACTACACTTCTGCCTGAACTGTCACGTTCGCGTCTCTGTATAAAATAATTGAAACTTCTTTCCGTCCTGAAGATACTCTCCACAATTGATGTATCAATAAAGGAACTGAATGTCAGCATGCCTTCAGAATTTATAATCCATGCTTCCGGAATTTCATCCTTGGTATGTAGAATAGCTCTTTTCTCCCATGGATGCAATAAGTTCACATCTACAGTCTGACCTTTATATGAAAAATAATACGGTGATGTATGACCCTCTTCTGTAAAATGCACTTTAATCGAACTCCACGGATAATAATACGGATTATTAGTCTCGGAATGGCCGACAGGATTCCTGTAAACATAACTTATGACTGATTTCATATAATCATTTCCCGCACATCTTATTATGCTATGCGGCCATCTTCGGAAAACCTTGGTAACACCGTACCTTGAAGCCATCCACATGCTGTACGTCTTTTTGAATTTTACAATGGACATCTCGACCTTATCCTCATCTCCGATTGCTATAAAGTGTACATGATTCGACATAAGACACATTGCAGCAATACGGCAATTCCCGTTAAAAGCCAGAGCCGCCCGGTTAATTCCTTGAATAAAATCCTTACGGTCCCGAAAAAGAAGTCTGTCTGAAAACCCTTTGGTGCAGACATGAAACATTTGATTCTCCATCCTCTAATCCTCCTCATTAAATTGACAGATTTGCCATTGAAAACAGTCAGCTCATTATTATGACATTTCAGGTCAAGTTTTAACAGTCTTCAAATGACAGTTACAAAGCTAAAAAAGATTATCCGTTTTCAAAAATGATGTTACACCTGGAATTAAAATTTCTATCAAATTAATGATAAACAATTAATTAAAACAATTAGCCAATTCCAGGTGTAACGACTGTCGACACACCTAGAAGAATGGAACGGGCTCAGACAGCTGCCTATGGCACATCTGTCATTCCAGGTGTGTCAGGACATGTGACACCTGGAACAAACATAAATCCGCAAAAACGTATGAATAAACGATTTACATCGAAATATCTATTCCAGGTGTGCAATTGCCGGATTTTCTGTCGGAAGAATCGGACCGGATACAGGCTCACAATAGACAGCAGGCAATAAACAGCATATAGCAGCATACACATGGCTCGAAAAAATCCTGACGAAAGAAAGTAATAAGGAGCGACGGAACCTTATGGGCTCATATACGAGGAAGGATATAGCCTACAACTGAACCTGCTGAAGACTCCGAGGAGATGAATGACAACATAAAGGAAATCGGAACAGATTACAGTATAGTCCACTCACAGACTGAGCATATGAAAGTTATGACCAGAAACGAATTGAGAGTCACAGGAGAGCCGCTGAACAATATCATAAGTGATAAGGAACAGGGCAAGGGGGGGGGATATGAGCCACAAACATGAGTGAATGACAGTAACGAACGGGACTGGGTAACAGTCATGAATGAGACTGGGGCACAGTAACGAACGGAACCGGGCATAAACGAAACTGACACGAACAGAACCGGATAACGGTCATGAATGAGAGTGTCCGTAGTCGGACGGGGAGACACCGAACTTGTCCTTGAAACATTTGGCGAACCAGGACGCAGTCGTGAAGCCCACCTTGTACATCACCTCGGTGACGGAAAGCTTGCCCTGGGACAGATAAATGGCAGCCTTGCGGAGACGGGTATCACGGATAAACTCCACGATACTCATTCCCGTAAGCTGCTTTATCTTACGGTATATCTGCTTGCTGCTATACCGGCTCTCACCGCACAGGACAGACGCCGAGAAATCAGGATCTTCAAGATGCCGGGAAACAATGTCCACGACTTCCTGCAGAAGTTTCTCGTCAAACGACTTCTCTTCCTCCACGGCTCCGGGTTCCAGCATCTGCTGCTGCCTCATCCTCGCCAGATAATGCTCATGCTTGATAAGCAGCTGTATGATCCGGTTATTCAGATAATTGAGACTGAACGGTTTGGAAATGAACGCATCGGCATACTCGAATGACTTCATCTCCGTCTGCTCGTCATTCTTACCCGTCAGGACAATTATCGGGAGGAATGCGGTCTTCAATGAATTGCGTATGGCCCTGCTCATGGTGAGACCGTCCATTCCACCCGGCATGGCTATATCCGTTATCACCAGATCTATCTTCTCCCCGGCGAGCAGATCAAGTCCGGCCTGCCCCTCGTCAGCTACAAGAAAGACATAATCCTTGCCAAGGGATGCAGTAATGAAATCCCTTATATCATAATTGTCCTCCACCAGAAGGATGACAGGCTTGCGCTGATGCTGCCATACATTGGAAAGACTGTGAAGGGAATATTCCTCGCGGCCGGCAGACTTGAGGACGAAAGAATCGGCCTTCATCGTAGACAGACGCACCGTGAATGCCGTCCCCTTACCGGGTTCTGAAGACACGGTTATCCTGCCCTTGTGCTGTTCCACTATCTCCTTGACAAGAGCCAGCCCTATCCCGGACCCGCCAGGGCTGTTCTTCCTGCTGGAAGCGGTCCTGTAATAACGGTTGAATACAAGAGGCTGCTCCTCAGGTGCTATTCCGCACCCTGTATCCTCCACCCTGATGTCGGCATACAGCATTTCAGGAGTTTCTTCCCCGACCGTCACACTTACGAGTACACTGCCGCCTGACGGAGTGAAATTGAGTGCATTGGACAGCAGATTCTGGATGACAGATTCCATTTTCAGCCTGTCCACCATGAAAATATAGCCTATATCGTCCGAAACGAATCTCGAACTTATCTCTTTCCGGGCGAAAGCATCGGCATACCGGTCATACACGGACTTTACAAGTTCCTGAATAGATGTCGCTGCAGGAATAAACAGGGATGTCCCTCCATTCTCGTTGAACTGCACCATCTGATCAAGAAGCAGATGTATCTTTTCCGCATTCTTCTGAACAGTATTCAGCTCCCTTGTGCGGAGCGAATCGGCTTCAGACGCAATCATCCTTCCGACAAAACCGAGAATAATGCTCAACGGACTCTTGAACTCATGCGAGACATTCGCAAGGAATTCCGTCTTCATGTCAGCCATTTTCAGTGCCCTGTCCCTTTCCGCATGTTCCATCTGCAACTGATGTTTCATCCTTATATAATAAATGACCGCGATGCACATCCCGACAATCAGCAGGAAATAGACAATATAGGCAAACGGAGTCGCATACCACACCGTACGCACCCTCACAGGAAACGAAGTGACAATGCCCGGACAAGAGCCGTCAGCGGGAGCCACCGCGACCTCAAAGACATATCGGCCTCCCGGGACATTCAGGAACACGGCCCTGTTGTCCGAAGTCAGCTGCCATGTGTCGTCAAAACCGGTCAACCGGTACATAAACCTGTTCCTGCTGTCTGAAAAACTGAAATCGGAATAGACTATGGTAAAAGAATTCTGATCCGATTTCAGGTCTATTCCGGACATCATGGCCATGTTCTTTCCGAGAATGAGGTTACCGTCATATTCCCGGCCTACCCTGACCAGGGCATTGTCAAGAAAAAGCCCTGTCACCGAAACCCGTCCCCGACGCTCTACACAAGGAAGAGATTCCATATCAAGCCTGTAATAACCGTCCTTGCTCCCGAGAAAGACTGTACCGTCCTCCGCTGCAAGCCCGCATAGTACCGGATTGTCCGAAAACATGGAATACATCCATGCATCTTCAGAAGAATCATATACGTAGACATCCCTGTCGGAAACAACCAGCAGCCTGTCACCTGCCGGAGCGACAGTGCCGGCAGACAAGCGGAATCCGGCCGCCTGCACCGCCCTGCCATCCTCCGAAAGCCGGAAAAGTCCGCCGCTCGTACCTGCCCATATGCAATCCTTACCCGCCACGAGCGTACTGGCATACAGGCCTGAAGGCAACCCGACATAGGTGACATCGCCCGATGTCAGATCGATCATATCCACCATTCCGTTGGAAAGCACCGCCGCGAAGTTTCCCGTAACTGCAATATCCATCACCGCATTGCCGGCTATCGGAGGATCCGACTCAAGGTCATACTGTCTGTCTGCAGGATACGGAGTACCATACGAAGACAGCAGGGACTCCATATCCTCTATCATCAGCAATCCGTCATACGTACCGAGCCACAGACGGCCGAGACTGTCCGTCGCGACACTGTACATCCATGTAGAAAGATATGTTCCTGACGGGTCGGTAATATCATAGTGCCTGACCAGCCCGGTCGCGTAGTCAAGTCTGTCCAACCCTCCGTCCGAGACGATAAGCAGACCCGTGCCGTCATCGGACAGATCCCTTACCTTGTTGTGGGACAGCCTCATTCCAGGCTTTCCGGTATCCGACCGGTACCACCTGGCATATCTCCCGTCAGCACTTTTCATGACAAGGCCGCCCATTCCGCCCATCCACAGATTCCCCGCCGGATCAGTCTCCATCACCATGATATCCTGCCCCTCCCTGCTGCCTGTAAAGGAAGCCAACGGACAGAATGTCACTCCGGGTGTAACGGACGTAAGCGCAACCCCGTAATCCGTGCAGATGAAGACCTCCCCTGTCATGGACCTGAAAATGGACCACACCACGTTGTTCGGAAGAGAGGCACTGCTGCCTGCCTCATGGCTGAAACGGACGAATCCTGACCCTTCCTTTATGAACAGTCCGTTATCCGTGCCTATCCATGTCTGCGACCCGCTGTAACGGAAAAAATATTTGACAGGAATATTGTCGAGGGCAGTGCCGGCAACAGAGGGGACTTCCATATCATAGACGACAATCCCCTGCTCCGTGCCCAGCCACAGAAGCGAAGGGTCATCCGGAGATTCCGCTATGTCAAGCACCAGTTTCCTGTCCGTCCCCAATCCGTAACGAACAAATCCGTCCGCAGGGCTGTAACGGTAGAAACAGTCATATGCGCCGAAATATACATAGTCCCCTATCTTCCTGGCACAGGCGATATGGTCCGAGAAGGGCGACTGGCCTGCATCCCGGAGCGGTTCCATGTCAGAGACGATTCCTTCCGAAATGTCGAAACACATAAGCCCTTCCACCGTTCCTATCCACAGCCTGCCCCCATCCGAAAGCAGGGTCTTGACCTGGCGGTATCCGCACGCCTGGAGGGAAGCAAAACTGTCCGATCCGAAATCATATACGGACACCCCGACATCCGTACCCACCACCATCTTTCCATAATCCGGGAAATACAGCAGCGCACTTACATGGTTGTTGCACAATGAGCGGGAATCTCCCGGGATAAATGTATAGCTGTACACATCGTACCCGTCGTATTTAAGAAGTCCGGAATCCGTCCCGATCCAGAGGAACCGGCTTGTATCCTGTACGGCGGCATAGGCTGGTGAAGTGTACTCCTCCATTCCAGAAGGCACACGGAAACCGGAGGGCAGAGGACTATCCGGAACGACAGCGCGACCTGTCCGGGCCGAGTTCCGGAATATGCCCGAAATGACCGCCTCGGATCCGGAAGAGACAGCCGTCGGATTAGCGGCGACAGCGACCAGAGAGACCGTCCCGGCCATAAGACCGGCAATGGCTGCCAGACACAGCAATATACGACGGGCGATAGTATTTACCATACAATATGTATTCTTGTCCACAAAAAATCCTCTCTTCGCATTATTATCTTAACGTCACTTAGACGAGTTGTCTGATTAGTATCATATTGTCAATTTATTCAACGGCCGGGATCCGTCATTACGGCAGCGGATCCGGTCATCCCCGCCTTCTCTTCTCGCCGGCATAAACGGCAGACATGCACTGTACAATGTCCAAAGTTAGGAATTTTCGGTGAATTGTCCGATTCCGTCTACAAGTTGTCCGAAATGTTGCAACAGCGAATATACTGTAAAGGTAACTTTGTGTCCGTTTAGAAGCTGACAGCTTCTTAAATAACATTTAAAACAATAACTGTATGGATCATTCAATTTTCAGGGCTGCCGGCGCAGCGATGCTGGCTCTGTCCGCTTTCCTGTTCCCGTCGGCAGCATGGGCACAGGAAGGGCACAAGGTGACAGGGACAGTTACCGACGAGACGGGAGCCACCATGATCGGAATGACGGTCATAGTAACAGGCACAACCACAGGTGCCACGACTGACATCGACGGGCATTACGAGATAGAGGCCCCGGCTGACGGAAGCCTTACATTCTCCTACCTCGGCTACCATTCGCAGGTAGTGCAGATAGACGGACGCACCGTCATAGACATCAGGATGCAACCGGATGCGGAAGTGCTGACGGATGCTATCGTAATCGGCTACGGGACGACGACAAAGAGGGACATGACCGGCTCCCTGTCATCCGTAAGCACCAAGGATTTCAACGAAGGGCTCATATCATCTCCTGAGCAGCTCATCAACGGCAAGGTGTCCGGAGTCCAGATTCTCTCTTCCGGAGGATCTCCTACAAGCGGAAGTACAATCAGAATCAGGGGGGGCGCTTCGTTAAACGCATCAAACGACCCTCTGATTGTACTTGACGGCGTGCCTCTCGAAAGCGGAGGCGTCAGCGGGATGGGCACCAATTTCCTGTCCCTAATAAACCCGAACGACATTGAATCCATGACAGTGCTCAAGGATGCATCCTCCACAGCCATCTACGGTTCAAGGGCATCGAACGGCGTCATCATCATCACTACCAAGAAAGGGCGCAGCGAGAAGATAGACATCAGCTTCAACACGACCCTTTCCCTCCAGAACAAAATCAGGACCCCGTCAATGCTCGCTCCGGAGCAGTTCGTGGACATCGCGACGGCACAGGGCTATGCAGACCTGATGGGAGACTGGCAGACCAACGGGTTCACGGACTGGAACGACCAGATTTACCGGACCGCATTCGGAACGGACAACAACCTCAGTGTGGCCGGGCAGTTCACACGTAACTTCCCTTTCCGTGTCTCCCTCGGCTACTACAATCAGGACGGTATCGTAAAGACCGACAACGCCACGAGATACACGGGAAACATCAACCTCAGTCCTTCATTCTTCGACGGGCTGCTGCAGGTAAACTTCAGTCTTAAGGGGGCCGTCAACAGGAACCGATACGCCCCTACGGGACTGACCATCTACAATGCCACTACAGGAGACCCTACAAGACCGGTCTATTCCGGAAATGACGCTTTCGGAGGCTATTCCGAAATACTTTCCGGAGAAGTCCCTGCCGGCTCTGCCCTCAACCCGCTCGGACTGCTCATGCAGACCGACAGCAGGGAAAGGATGAGCCGTATCGTCGGAAACATCGATATTGACTACAAGATGCATTTCCTGCCCGAGCTGAAACTCCATGTGACGGGAGGATACGACTATGCCTCAGGCAGCAGCGAGGTGTTCGTCCCGGCCGAAGCCGCGGAGCACTATCTCAACGGCGGTCTGTACACCCCGTCAGGACCGAATACCGCCGAGAACAGACTGCTGACGATATACCTTAATTACAACAAGGAAATAAAATCCCTCAAATCCCGCGTGGACGCGACCGTAGGATATGACTGGCAGTACTGGAAATCATATGTCCCGGCCGGAGACAGCTACCGGGCGGACAAGGTCACAAGCCTCAATTCGGCATGGACGGCCAATGACCAGAGACACGTACTGCTCTCTTACTATGCCAGACTCAACTGGTCGGTGGACGGAAGATATATGCTGACCGCTACCATACGCCGGGACGGCTCATCGCGTTTCGCGCCAGACCAGAGATGGGGTACATTCCCGTCAGTCGCGCTCGCATGGAATATTGCAGAGGAAAAATTCCTCAGGAACAACGGCATTCTCAACAATCTCAAGCTCCGTGCATCATACGGTATCACTGGCCAGCAGGACGGCATAGGCAACTACGGATACATGCCTGTCTACTATCCGTCAGGCTCCAATTCACAGTATGTCACAGGCGTGGACGACAGCGGGAACATACTGTACAGCACTTATTACCAGCCGGGGTCGTACATTTCCGACCTGACATGGGAAACTACGGAATCGTGGAACTTCGGACTCGATTTCGGGTTCCTTGATGACAGGATAAGCGGAAGCATCGACTATTATACCCGAGACACCCGCGATCTTCTTGCCACCGTCCCGGCCGCAGCGGGAACCAATTTCACCCGCACCGTCACGACCAATGTCGGGAATGTCTACAGTTCCGGCGTTGAAGTCAATCTGAATGCCACTCCTGTCGACACGAGAGACTGGACATGGAACCTCGCAGCCAACCTCACATGGCAGAAAGTAAAGATTACCAATCTCTCACTGATAGAAAACGCGAGTGTCGCCCCTACACTTGTGGGGTCATACATCGACGCCCAGCAGGTACAGGCTTTCGCCGAAGGCCAGACCCCGTACGCTTTCTACGTATATAAACAGATATACGACACCGACGGCAAGCCGATCGAAGGAGGATATGCAGACCTGGACGGAGACGGGACCATAACTACAGAAGACCGTTATTTCTACCATTCCCCTACTCCGGACTACATGCTCGGCTTCAGCACTTCAGTACGGTGGAAGAACCTCACCCTGAGCACATCTCTCCGCGCCAATATCGGCAACTACGCCTACAACGCCACGGCTGCCAACAACGGTGCGCTGGAGACGATGAAATATGTGGACGACGCCCTCTTCAACCTCTCTACAAGCTATCTGGATACCGGTTTCCGGACAAGGCAGCTTCTCTCGGACTATTATGTGGAAAACGCATCATTCCTGAAGATGGACAACCTCACGCTCAACTACAATTTCGGGAAAATCAAGGACACCGTCGGACTCAATCTGTCCTTCATGATACAGAATGTGTTCACGATAACGAAATATTCCGGAATAGATCCTGAAATCTACCTCGGTGTGGACCAGAACTTCTATCCGCGCCCGAGGATATATTCCCTCGGAATAGGTCTCACTTTCTAAACAATCGAAAATATGAAAAAGATAATATATACGATACTGGCCGTATCGGTGCTCGCCGGAAGCACATCCTGCGTCGGGTCATTGGACCAGTATCCGCACAGCACATCCACTTCCAACGACGTGTACACCTCGGCAGAAGGATACCAGCAGGTACTGAGCGGCATCTATGCAGCCTTCATACAGAGAATAAGCAGCGTGTCTTCCGAGGCCCGCAGCCAGAACTACCTCAGGACACTGACCATGTTCCAGGATTGCTCCACAGACTCATGCGACCCGATATGGCTTTCCGGCGAGACGCTGACCGATGTCAACGGTCTCTCATGGACCGCAAGCAACATGTGGTGCTCCGCCATGTACTACCACATCTACAACATAGTGGCCATGTGCAACGACTTCATCAGCAGCGCAAGCAATGAGGAGTTCCTTTCCAGACTGAGTGAAAGCGACAGGGCAAGGGTGGAGGAATTCAAGTCGGAAGCCCGCTTCCTCAGGGCATATGCATATTCCCACGCCATAGACTTCTACAACAAGATGCCCTTTGTCACCGAGGCCGACGGTGTAGGATCCTACATTCCGCAGACATATGACAGACAGCAGATGTTCGGCTTCCTTGTACAGGAACTGTCGGAAATTGCCGGGACATTGGACACCGACAACTACGGGCATGCGACAAGAGGGGCCGCATACGCGCTGCTTGCCAGGATATACCTCAACGGTGAGACCTGGACCGGAACCCCATACTACACGGAATGCATCAGCGCCTGCAAGGAAGTCCTGAAGGACGGCTACCAGCTTGCGGACAACTACAGCAGGCTGTTCAACGGGGACAACCACCTCAGAGCCATGAAAGGCGGTGAAATCATCTTCACCCTCGCCTGCGACGGGACCTACACGACGACATGGGACGCCACCACATTCCTCGTATGCGGACAGGTCCTGGACGGATATGCCGATGCAGTGAATGTATACGGCAATGACGGGGCGAATGCATGGAACAACCTGCGTGCCCGTCCTCAGCTTGCCGACATCTTCGAATACGGCGACAGCAGGAATCTGATTATCGGCACCGACAGGGAAAGCAACGTGGACGGCTCCTACAGCGAAACCGACAGGAGCAAGGACATCACTGCCCATGACGACGCCACGACAGGATACCGTATCTACAAATGGACCAACACTACAGACTCCGGCGAACCTGCAAGTTTCTGCGGGGAAGGAGGCGGAGCCGACACCGATTTCCCTGTCCTCAGACTGGCCGAAGTCTACCTGACGATAGGGGAAGCCTTCCTCCGTGGAGGAGAAGGAGTCTCCAGGTCGGAAGCCTTGGGATATGTCAATGAAGTCAGGACAAGGGCATTCGGATCCAATTCATACAATATCGGAGACTCCGATTTCGACCTCGATTTCATCCTTGCCGAAAGGCTCAGGGAATTCTATCTGGAATGCATCCGCCGTACAGACCTGATAAGGTTCAACCGCTACACAGCAGGATACAACTGGCAATGGAAAGGCAATGTGCAGGAAGGAGAGGATGTGGACAGCAAATACCGTTTCCTCGCCATCCCGGAAGCGGAATATTCCGTGAACCCCAATACGCAGACTATAAACAATGAACTCGGTTTCTGACGTACGCTGTGGCGACAACGGATGACACCGGACAACAAAAATGCAGACAATGAAAAGAACGATATACACTATAATGGCAGCCGTCTCCCTGCTCGCAGTCTCATGTGCCAAGGACGGGGAAATGCTGACAGCGACCATGACAGGAGACGGGACGCAGATAGGAAGTGCGGACGACAACATAGTCCTCGACATCGATGCGCCATCCGCCCTTGCCCTGACAATCTACTGGGACGCCCTCGGGAATGCCACACTCAGCAACCCGGATGCCCAGTTCGCCGACAACTTCGTGGTCAACGCGATACAGTTCTCGGCAACGGATGATTTCAGCACCGTAGTGGAACAGACAGTTGACAATGACGCATCCTTCATCCAATATACTGCAATGAGGCTCAACAGCATAGTAACCCAGCTCGGACTCGAAAGCGGGGTTGCCGGCACGGTCCATATCAGGATGAGAAGTTCGCTCGGAACTGGAGCCGGAGCCGAGGAAACATTCGGCAACTCCATAAGCATCACAGTCACTCCGTACTTCATCGACATGAGTTTCATCACCCTTACGGGGAAAGCTGACGGGACAGAGCTGACTGTTCCTGCCGCTTCCGGGGAAGGGATATACCAAGGCTTTGTCAATGTCCCGTCCTCATGGTGGAACTTCTTCTTCAGCGAGGGAGACGGGACCATCTGGGGTACTGTCCCTGACTCCGGAGCCTTCCTCCTGGAAGAAAAAGCCGACATGTCCAGCTGGAACGTATGGTTCCCTGCCGCGACCGGATGCTATTATGTCAATGTAGACACTGTTGAAGGACAATGGGAATGCTCGTCCCTCTCAGGCGTGACAGTCACTCCGGAAGGAGGGGAGGCAACCGTCATGAGGTATGATGCCGAGAACAATTCTTACACCGCCACGTTCGTCACTTCAGTCGACAATGCGCCTCTGCAAGTGGAGTACACAGGGACAATCTACAACAATGAATACGGAGACTCGTCCACCGAAGGTACGTCCGCCTCTTTCATAGGAGGCACAGACGGGAACCTGTCTCTCGGGACATCCGGAACGGCAAGCGGCATTACTGCAACCGGAGCCGCCGGAACATATACACTCACACTCGACCTGACCGGCATGAAATGGTCGATTGAAACCGGAGGTGAAATCACCGTCACATATCCTGAAAGCATATCAGTCCATTATTATAACAGTACGACAAATGAAGAATGCGGACTGGCTGCAGTGCTGGCTTCGACAGGAGAAGGCATATATGACGGCTTCCTTTACAATGATGTCATAGGATGGGCAGCAGACAGAAGCAATTTCAGATTCCACGCCACTGTCGGAGGAGAAGATATAGTATATGGCTACCGTTGGGATGAAACTGCCGGAGGAGACCAGTATGCCCTTTCCGATGAACCTACAGGCAACTTCTGGAGCGGATTCGAATCCTCCGGTGTCACCTACAGCAGGATCAGGGTTGACCTCATCAACCTTACATGGTCGGAAACCCCGATAGACCAGGTATTCCTGTCAGGAAACTTCAACAACTGGTCCACTACAGCCAACCCTATGACTTACGATTTTGACACCCGCACATGGAGCGGCATCTGCACTTTCACTGACGCCGACTATGAAGCCGGAGCGCAGATGGTGTTCGACAACTCGGCTACAGATGCATGGGACTACAGATACCATGGGTACGACGATATCATATACGAAGGTGATGGCGGAACCCCAATAACGGCTCCCGGGACCTACAGAATATCCATAAATGTCTCCGACATGACAAATCTCACCTACTCTGTCGAGACTGCCGAATAATGCAGTTTAGAAGCTGTTTTGATTTTTTCAAAAACACATATCATGAAAAAGAATTCGATAAATATGTTTACGACACTGATTGCCGCAGCAGCCCTTCTTTCGGGCTGCACGGCCGAACCTAACCCTACATACACTCCTCCCGCACCGGAGGAACCGGCAACGGCCAGCACAGGATTCGCTCTCGGGGCGGACATAAGCTGGATGACGAAACTCGAATCCGAAGGGGAAGTCTTCTATAATTCCGACGGAGACAACATGGAATGCACTGCCCTGATGAAGGAAATCGGAATGAATGCCATACGTCTGCGGGTGTGGGTAGATCCCGAAGACGGCTGGTGCAACAGAAGCGACGTGCTCGCAAAGGCTCTCCGCGCAAAGAAACTCGGGATGAGGCTGATGATAGACTTCCATTACAGCGACACATGGGCAGACCCCGGGAAACAGGTCATTCCGGCAGCATGGCTGGACTTCGCCTCCGATACGGAACAGCTTGCACAAGCCGTGGCCGATCATACGACCGATGTCCTTACTCTTCTTAAAGATAACGGCATCGACGTGGAATGGGTACAGGTAGGTAATGAAACGACCAACGGAATGCTCTACACTTCAGGCTCTGACGGGAACGACGGCTGGATAGATTTCGAAAACGGAGGAGGAAGCGTATGGGATCATCCGGAGAACTATGCCGCCCTCACGGATGCGGGATGCAAAGCGGTAAAGTCCGTATATCCCGATGCAAAGACCATCGTACACGTAGATCAGGGACATAACATAGGCAGAGGCGAAGCCGTATTCCGCGCCCTGCAGAATGCCAATGTGGACTACGACATCATCGGCCTGTCCCTGTACCCTAACGGTGCTGTCGAGCGGATAGGACAATGTGTAGCCAATATCACGACACTGTACGAACAGTACGGACACGATGTGATGATATGTGAAGTGGGAATGCCTTATGACAATCCGGATGCTGCATACAGCCAGCTGGAAGAACTGATAACAGGTGCGGAAAATTCAGGACACTGTCTCGGAATATTCTATTGGGAACCTGAAGCCCCCGCAGGATACAACAGCGGATACACCCTCGGTGCATTCGAGAACGGTGCTCCGACACACGCCCTTGACGCATTCACGGAAGCCGCCGAATAGATCCTACGGTCATGACAAGACAATTGACAATAACCACTGCTCTGCTGGCATTCCTGTCTTTCTCAGGACAGTGGCACGACAGTGCAGCCGCATTCAGCCCGGCATGGGCACCGTCTAACGGCACGGACAACGGCGGGCGGACACCTGCCTGCGTCATCCGGAACGGGAGCGGGCAGGAAGCAGGAGCCATACCAGCCTGTGCAACCAGCGGGCAGCGTTCAGTGCAGTTGCTGACCGAATGGGAATTCCGCCGTGACCATGACATGCAGGCTGCTGAAGGCTGGGAAAAGGTCACGATCCCTCACGACTGGGCGATATACGGACCTTTCGACAGGGCGAACGACCTTCAGGAAGTCGCCGTGGTGCAGAACGGGGAGGAAATCCCGACTGTCAAGACAGGACGTTCCGGCGGTCTGCCGTATATGGGCAAAGGCTGCTACAGACGAACCGTGGAGATTCCCGGAGAGGCCCTTGCCGACAGCTGCCGGTATATCCTGCTGTTCGACGGAGCGATGAGCGAGGCCCGCATCTTCGTGAACGGGCGTGAAGTATGCTTCTGGCCGTACGGATACAACTCTTTCCACTGTGACATCACCGATGCGGTACATCCTGGAGAAAACAGCATGGCGGTACTGCTTGAAAACAGGCCGCAGTCATCCCGCTGGTATCCCGGTGCCGGACTGTACAGGAAAGTCAGGCTTGTGAAAGTACCCGCCGTACATATCCCGGTATGGGGGACATATGTCACCACTCCGTATGTAAGCAGTGAATATGCCTGCGTAAGCATAAAGACAGAGGTGGCAGGGATGAAGGCCGGGGATACCGTCACCGTCAGGACTGTCATTGAAGATGTCTGCGGGAAGGAGGTGGCCTCCTCGACCGATACCAGGCCACTTGCCGAAGGAATGCCGTTCGAACAGCAGTTCATCGTGACGGACCCGCTGCTATGGTCTCCTGAATCCCCTGCACTCTATACCGCCCGCACTGAAATCCTTACGGGAGGCTCCATCAAGACAGACTGGACAGGACGGCATAAAATCACAGTAACGGACGGCACTGAAGTGCAAGACAGCATCTCTACCCGGTTCGGTATACGCAGCATAGAGATCCGTCCGGGGAAAGGCTTCTTCCTAAATGGAGACATGCGCAAATTCAAGGGAGTATGCCTGCATCATGACCTCGGTCCGCTCGGGGCCGCAGTAAACACCTCCGCCATAAGGCACCAGCTTACCATGCTCAAGGACATGGGCTGCGATGCAATCCGGACCTCGCACAACATGCCAGCCGAAGAACTTGTGGACCTGTGCGACGAAATGGGTTTCATGCTGATGGCAGAAACTTTCGATGAATGGGACGTAGCGAAGTGCGAAAACGGATACCACAGATTTTTCGATGACTGGGCGGAAAAGGATGTCGTCAATCTTATCAGACATTTCCGCAACAGTCCTTCCATAGTGATGTGGAGCATAGGAAATGAAGTGCCTTCCCAGTGGACTGAAGGCGGATACCGGACAGCAATGTCCCTTCAGGACATCTGCCACAGGGAAGATCCGACAAGGCCGGTCACCTGCGGCATGGACCAGTTCGATGCCGTCCTCGGCAACGGGTTTGCCGCCAGAATGGACATAGCGGGTTTCAACTACAAGCCGGGACGCTATACCGAAGCCAGAAGGCTTCTGCCCCAGGGTCTGGTACTCGGAGCGGAGACCGCTTCTACGGTAAGCTCCCGCGGGACATATCATTTCCCTGTCACTGTGGGATATGATCTCCTTCATCCGGACAACCAGTCATCCTCATACGATGTGGAATTCTGCTCATGGTCGAACATCCCTGATGACGATTTTGCCGCCGATGAAGACTACGGATGGGTAATGGGGCAGTTCATGTGGACAGGTTTCGACTATCTCGGGGAACCTTCTCCCTATGACACTGATGCGTGGCCGAACCACTCATCCATGTTCGGGGCAATCGATCTCGCCTCCATACCTAAAGACAGGTTCTGGCTCTACAGGAACATCTGGAACACGAAATCTCCCACCCTCCATATCCTCCCTCACTGGACGTGGCCCGGACGTGAAGGAGAGAGGACCCCGGTATTCGTATATACCTCCTGGCCCGAAGCCGAACTTTTCGTCAACGGAGTAAGCTACGGCAGGAAATCCCGCATCACAGGTGACGAAGCGGTCCGGGAGCACGGACTGTACGGACTGAGAAGCTGCGGGAAGGGAGACGGGAATGCATGGAAAATAATGGAACGGTTCCGCCTGATGTGGAATGATGTCGTCTATGAACCTGGAGAGATACGGGTCGTGGCATACGATGCCGACGGGAATGCAGTTGCCGAAAAGACAGTCCGTACCGCAGGCAAGGCCCGTTCACTGAAAATAGAGGCAGACCGGTGGAACAGTCTTCCGCATGACATGGCCGCTGCCGGAGAAAAGGAAATGTTTCCGGACGGAGTATCATATCCGTCATCCGGAAAGCCGGCAACAAAGGAGACAGTGACGTCAGCACCGGTACCGGCGTGCAGGACAGGCAATACTGACGTGGAAATGTCCGGAGACCCGGAACTGATATACCTTAATGTCAGCGTCGTGGACAAGGACGGCAATCCTGTCCCTACGGACAGCCGCAGTGTCAAGGTAGATGTAAAGGGTGCCGGCAGGTTCAGGGCCGTGGCAAACGGGGACCCGACCTGTCTGGAAATGTTCCACCGGCCGCAGATGCATCTGTTCAACGGACAACTGACTGTCATCATCGCACGGGACTGTATTTCAGGATCTGCCGATGCATCCGACCGGCCATCCGGGAACACTACTGCTTCAGGCAGGACTTCCGGTCATAAAAAACCGGAAGGAGCCGCTGAAGGAATAACGGTGACTGTCACCGCACGCGGACTCCGTCCGGCTGCCGTCACCATCCCGTAACGTCCGGCAGACATGATTCCAAATACATGCAAGCGGTCATTGCAGGACTAACCTACTTACCATAACCTACACATACACACCAACCGAGGATGACTCAAAAGGGTATTTTCTGCGTTACGCTTGATGCGAAAATCCTCATGTACATCAGTACACTGCGGTTTTCTTATCTTCGCAAGCCTTGAAACTTCTCCTTTTGGGTCATCCTCAAATTTTTTCATATGAAAAAACATACATAAAAAACAGCAAAATCCGACATTGTCCGCCATGTACCCCTTGATTTATCGGCAACTTCTCCATAGTTTTGCAGCACTGACCGACAACAGTGCATATTGCTATGACAAACCGGAAAAGGAGGAGAAATATGGCCAGACCCATCAGAGAGACCCCTATCCTATACGGGGAAGACGCCCGCCGCTTCGAAGAAGAAATGAAGCGCGTCGAAAGCATGAGCGACGAAGAAAGGAAATCCAACAGAGAACAACTTCTCAAGGATTACGAAAATATCTGCAGGACCTGGAATTTAAAATTTAGAATTTGAATTCATGGAGATTGTCAGATTGACTGCAGAATCCCAGCTCGGAGCATTCGATTGTCTTGATGAAGATTTAAACAGTTTCCTGATGCATGATGCAATATCGTATGCGGAAAAGAAACTTGCCTACACATTTATCCTTCAAGATCAAGGCAATATTATAGGTTATTACAGTCTGTTAAATGATAAAATATCCCGACAGGACGTAGCAAACGCAATCTGGAGAAAAGTAAAGAAACTTTTTCCGCACGGCAAACATTTCAGCAGTTATCCTGCTGTCAAAATAGGCCGACTCGCAATAGCATCCCGATATAAAGGAAAAGGTATAGGGCGAAATCTGATAAAAATCATCAAGATGACGCTGTCTGAAACACAAACGATCTCAGCATTCCGGTTCCTGACTGTGGATGCATATCTGTCAGCGACTGCATTCTACGAAAAGAACGGTTTCAGGATGATGGTAGCGGATGACGATGACAGACATACACGTCTGATGTTCTTCGACATGATGGAACTATAACATGCTGAACTCGCAGCCGCAGTATTGCTGGTTATAGAAACCGTATTCCCTGATGATTTCCCCGCGCCGCTCCTGAAGTCCGCCCCTACGCCAGTTCTGATCCCACCACAGCACTCCAGGATGACGGGACACCGCCCAGAACCCGGCTGCATTTATCTGATCCAGACTTTTCCACCGCGATGAAGCAAGAGTGGTAGTCAGTACTCTGAAACTGTGCCCGGCAGCATATTCCGCAGCCCTATTGAGACGGAAACGGAAACATTGCAGGCACCGCCCTCCCCTTTCCGGTTCGTCCTCAAGCCCTCTCACCGCATCGAGCCATTTCACGTGATCATAATCATCATCCACGATCTCTATCCCGAGCGCATCCGCATAACGGGAACATTCATTTTTCCGGATGAAATATTCCTTTTCGGGATAAATATTCGGATTGCAGTAATATATGACTGGTGTTATCCCGCTCCGCATCATGCATTCGATTATTGCCGAACTGCACGGAGCACAGCAGGTATGCAACAGCACTCTGGTCTCGCCTTCAGGCGCCGTTACAGTCAGAAGACCGGTCGTATCTTTACCCATAATCAACACATATGTCCGGAGGCCGCATGCCCCGCCGGGAGAACTCCCCGGATCCTTTGCCGGAACAGCAACTGCCAACAATACAAATCTCCGGCAAAAATAATGAAAATCACTGAACGTTGAAGGCGTTTAGAAGCTGTTTTGATTATTGAAAAAATTCAAAACAGCTTCTTAAATTTATGATGACAAAAACTTCAATCCGGTGGTATTCCTTATATCATTGCAAATGACTACCTTTGCAGGCATTATGACTGTCCGGACATTTCAGGACAGTTTTACAGACAACATTGTCCGCAAAAGACACAGACGGGATGGGAACGACACGAACGGATTCAAAGGAGCCCGTAAAGGGCGGCAGGACAAACGGCTGGCTCGCATTGAGTCCGCTGGCCGTATTTCTCGTCGTGTACCTTGTCTCCTCGGTCATGGCAGGGGATTTCTACAGCATCCCGATAGCCTCCGCCTTCCTCATCGCTTCATGCTATGCCATAGCCATCACCAAGGGGGAGAAGGGCATCGAAGGGCGCATCGCCATATTCTCCAGAGGAGCCGGGGACAGGAATGTCCTCCTGATGATATGGATATTCGTTCTTGCGGGAGCGTTCGCCAGCACGGCCAAGGATATCGGTGCCATAGAAGCCACTGTCAATCTCACCCTCAGAATCCTCCCGGGGAATCTGCTCTATGCCGGGATTTTCATTGCCTCATGTTTCATCTCGATGTCCATAGGTACGAGTGTGGGCACCATAGTGGCACTCATTCCGGTAACGGCCGGGCTCGCCGCAGAGACAGGGACTTCCGCTGCATTCATGGCCGCAATAGTGACGGGAGGAGCCTTCTTCGGAGACAATCTGTCTTTCATATCCGACACCACCATCGCCTCCACCAGGACACAGGGCTGCTCCATGCAGGACAAGTTCAGGGTAAACATAATGCTTGCCGCCCCGGCCGCAATACTCGTGGCGGCGGTCTATATCCTTATGGGTCAAGGAATCGAGACCACCGCACCTGCAGAACCTGTAGAATGGTTCAGACTCATCCCTTACATTCTCATAATCGTACTGGCCGTATCCGGCATCAATGTAGTGCTCACCTTAGCGGTCGGGATAGGCGTCAATGCCGTGATAGGCTTCACCGACGGTTCGCTCACATGGTCGGGCTGGCTCAGTGCGATCGGAGACGGTATAGGCAGCATGGGAGAACTGATAATAGTCACGATGCTTGCCGGAGGCATGCTGGAACTCATAAGGCATAACGGAGGAATAGATTTCATTATCAGACTGATGACAAGACATATCAAGGGCAAGCGCGGAGCGGAGTTCAGCATCGCGGCCCTCGTAAGCCTTGCCAACCTCTGCACAGCCAACAACACCATCGCCATCATCACCACGGGAAGCATGGCAAAGGACATCACGTCCCGATACGGTCTCGATCCCCGCAAGAGCGCCAGTATCCTCGATACGTTCTCATGTATCGTCCAGGGCTTTCTGCCATACGGAGCCCAACTGCTGATGGCTTCGGGACTCGCCTCTGTCTCCGCGATAGACATCATCCCCCACCTCTACTACCCTGCCGCCCTCGGAGCCGTCTCCATACTCGCCATCCTCTTCCGCTACCCTAAAAAATACTCATGAACGAACATAAGGATTTCCAGCCAGTTTCCACTGCCTATGACCGAAAACATAAATATAGATGAAACTGTCATTGCCGGCATCAACAGAGGCAATGAAGATGCTTTCACACAGCTTTACAATGCATATTTCACATATCTGTGCATATGTGCGACCGCATTTATCCATGACAGTTCCAGAGCCCAGGACATTGTGAACGAACTGTTTGTCAGAATATGGCTCCACAGGGGGTCTTTGCGGTGGCCGGTTCACGGCTACCTGACAAGTTCACTGCGCAATGCATGTCTGAACGAACTGCGTAACAGGAAGGAAAAGAACAGTCCCATTGACAGTGAACTTCTGGAATTCGCATGCGCCCAATGTTCGCACACCCCATTACAATACACTGAATATCTGCAACTTGTATCCACTGTCAATAAAATATCCGCATCTTTGCCGTCCAAATGCAGGAACATATTCCGCATGTATTTCCATGAAGGCCTTTCCTCCAAGGAAATAGCGACCAGACTACATCTTTCACCGAGCACCGTCCGTGTACAGATAAAAATTGCCTTGGACAGGATACGCGAAGAAATCGGGCAGACATATCTGATACTGCTCCTGCTGAACGGTCTTTTACATTAATACAGGTTACGGTGACATTTCCTGAAAAATCATGGCCGTACAGAATTTTTGAAAAAATTCAAAACAGCTTCTTAAACATTTACTGCCGCTCATGTGTATTATAGGCGATATCTATAATACTACATAATGAAAGACTCGGGGACAAAAGATTTCAATCTGCTGGCAACAGGTTACCTTTCAGGAACATTGACCGATCAGGAAAAAAGGGAATTCCTGACAATGATACGGTCTTCCAGACAATATGCCGGACAATTCAGAAAAATAAGTGCTGCATATGCCGGCTCATACATATCCCATTTTGAATCCGTCAAAAACGACAATCTGCATAATATAACCCGCATCCTGTCCTTCAGGACAGAAAAGGATCGGATGCGTACGGCGAAGAGAAGACGCCGGCTGTTCAGCGCCGCCGCCATTATAGTATTCGTATTGGCCACCTTTACTGCCGGATATTACATGCTGTACGATATACAGGCATTGCGGATAGCGGAAAACAGGACAGTCGAATTTACGGTACCGCTTGGTTCCCGATCCAAGGCAATGCTTCCCGACAGCAGCACAGTATGGCTCAATTCAGGCTCAATCCTCAGGTATACAGCCGATTTCGGAAGAAAAAACAGGAAAGTCACTCTTGACGGCGAAGGCTATTTCGAAATTGCGGAAAACAGGACAAAACCTTTCATCGTGACTGCCGACAATATAGACGTCAAAGTTACCGGGACAGTCTTCAATCTGCGGAATTATACGGGTGACAACACTATCGAACTGGATCTGCTCGAAGGCAGCGTATCTGTCACCGAAACGGGATCCGGCAAGACATTCAACCTGACTCCGGACCAGAACATGACATACGACAGGGGATCCGGCCGGTTAGACATCGTAAATACGGATGCCTCCAAATCTGCTCTATGGACGACAGGGAAACTCTATTTTGTCAATACACCGCTTTCTGAACTGCTCAAAGACATAGAACGCAGCTATGACGTACAGATTTCAATCCATAGCCGCCATATCCCTGAAGAGCGGTTTTCAGGAAGTATCAGTCTGTCTCTCCCTATAAACGAGGTACTCGACTACATAGATGTGGACAATAAGTATGAAAAAGTCTTCCACGGGAACAGAATTACCATGACTGACAGATAACGATACGGGAACACTATAACTAATACACCATAACGATGAAAACTCAAATCTTCCGAAACTGTCTTGCAGACATTCTCTGCACTATGGCAGTATTCCTGTCATTCATCTGGAGTATTCCCGATGCATATGCCACGGACTCCGGACAGGTACAGGAGCCAAAGATCACCGTAATCTGTTCCGGGAAGACCGTAGAATGGGTTCTGGATCAGATCCGGGAACAGACACAGTACAGCATTCTGGTACGTAACAATGATGTCGACCTGAAACGGGAGGTCTCTCTTGATGCGAAAGAATGGACTATCAGCCGGATTCTGAAAACCATGTTCGGAGAAACCGACATCAGATGGGAAATATCGGGAACACGTATATCCATCTACAGACCGATGAATTCCCATGTCAGGAAAGATGAAAATCTCATCCGTATTTCAGGTAAAGTCTCAGACAGACAAGGAAATCCCGTAATCGGAGCTACTGTAATGGTTGAAGGTACGACAAACGGGACTTCAAGCGACTCCGAAGGAATCTGGACATTATATATTGATGATACGGATCAGCATCTGGTCGTCTCCTGCATAGGATACAAGACCGGAAGGACCGGTATAGGTTCCGACAGGGAATTCTACATTGTTCTGGACGAAGACACCGCCATGCTTGACGAGATTGTCGTAGTAGGGTATGGAATCCAGAAAAAAAGCGTAGTGACTGCGGCAATAAGCAGTGTAAAGGGAGACGAACTGTCAATTGTCACCCCGACAAGCATGGACAACGTACTCAAGGGTATGGTCTCCGGAGTCAGTATAATTTCGGCTTCAGGACAACCGGGAGAAGGTGCCAGAATAAGGGTCAGAGGTACCGGAACCATCAATGACAGCAATCCCCTGTATATCGTGGACGGGATGCCCGTATCCGGAGGCATTGCCTATCTGAATCCTGCCGATATAGAATCTGTTGAAGTGTTGAAAGATGCCGCTTCCGCTGCAATCTACGGATCGAGAGGTGCAAACGGTGTTATCCTCGTGACGACCCGTCGTGGAACGGAAGGGAAAGCATCCGTCTCCTATAATTTCTCCTATGGATGGCAGAATGCATGGAGGAAACTTGATATGCTGAACGCCACGGAATACGCCGTGCTTGCCAACGAGATGGCCATGAATGACGGCAACGCCCCGCAATATCCGGATCCTGCATCATTCGGAGACGGGACAGACTGGCAAAAAGAAATCGAGAACAGGAATGCACCAGTCATCAATCACAATATCAGTGTATCAGGAGGCAACAACTGGAGCAATTACTATATCTCCGCCGGCTATCTCTATCAGGAAGGTATCATAGGAGGAAACTATAACAACTCCAATTATGAACGTCTGACGTTGAGAGCCAACAACAACTCCAGCCTTTTCGACGTATCGGACAAACGGGACTGGCTGAACTCCATGCGTATCGGAACAAACATCTCATATACCCATGACAAATCACGGTCCATCTCGTCAAACAGCGAGCGGGGTACCGTACTCGGAAGTGCCCTTGCACTGTCTCCGATGTTGCCGGTCTATGCAGAAAACCCCGAAGAACTTCTTGCCGAACATCCTGCTGCTGTAACCGATGCTGACGGACGTCCGTTCGCCATTGCCGGAGACAGTTTCGCAATGATGCCTAACCCCGTAGCCCTGCTCAACATCCCGTCGGACACGAATCTGTCAGACAAACTCGTTGCAAACATGAATCTCGAATTGGAGATATACAGAGGGTTGATCTTCAAGACCTCAATAGGCGGTACATTGGAAATATACTCCAATGATGGCTATGAACTGCCGTATTACCTCAACAGCAACAAACAAAGCGAATCATCTTCAGTGTGGTCGACTGTCACCAAAGGCTTTTCCTGGCAGATAGAAAACACCCTGTCCTATAATTTCACCTTATCAGGCAGGCATAACTTCTCTCTTCTCGCCGGGCAGAGCGCCTCATCCCAATGGGACAGTTACCTCAGCGGGACGAGTTTCCAGATAAGGGATGCCTCACAGCCATGGATCGACGCCACGGACCAGGACATCTACATGAGAAGCACAAGCGGCTCCCCGTCCCCATACAGCAGGCTCGCATCATATTTCGGCAGGATAGGATACAATTTCGATGAACGGTACATGATAGAGTTCACTTTCCGCCGGGACGGCTCCTCCAATTTCTCCCCCGAGAACAAATGGGCAAACTTCCCGTCCGTCTCTGCGGGATGGAACATCACCAACGAACCCTTCATGGCAAACAGACCATCATTCCTGACAGCTCTGAAACTCAGGGCAAGCTGGGGTCTGAACGGCAACCAGAATATCAGTGCATTCCGCTATACATCAATGATGGAAGGAGGTGCAGACTATATTCTCGGTATCGGAGACATGACAGCAATAGCGCCGGGATCGGTTCCACAGACCTATGCGAATGCCGACCTTAAATGGGAAGAATCCGAGCAAACCGACGTAGGACTTGATGTCCTGCTGTTCGACAACCGTCTTTCTCTCGGGCTTGACTGGTACAGAAAACGCACAAACGGAATGCTCATGGAAATGGCTCTTCCGGGATATATAGGAAACAACAGACCTTACGGCAATGTCGGAGACATGCAGAACAGCGGTTTCGAATTCGACATCTCGTTCCGAACCTGCATTTCAGAGGTCAACATCAATATTGGAGCCAACGGCTCATACAATAAAAACCGGCTTATCCGGCTCGGAAATGAAACAGGGACACAGAACTACGATGAAGTTCTCGGACTCGGAGTCATTTCAAGAGCCGAAAACGGAGAACCGTTCCCGTTCTTTTACGGGTGGAAGACAGCCGGCATATTCCAAAACAAAGAACAAATTGCCGGATATGTCAATTCCGACGGAGAACTTCTCCAGCCCGATGCAGTGCCGGGAGACGTCATCTTCATAGACTATAACGGAGATGGGGTCATTGATGACGGAGACAGGACAAAACTGGGCAAAGGCACGCCGGACTGGACTTTAGGATTCAACATCGGTCTGGAATGGAAAGGAATAGATTTCAACGCCTTTTTCCACGCCATGGCAGGCAATGACATTTATGATGCATCCCGCAGATATGACAATTCATACGTGAACATGCCGAGTTACATGCTGAACCGCTGGTGCGGACCGGGCACTTCAAGCCGCTGGCCGAGACTTACTTCATCCGGAGGAGGAGGCCCTAACCAGAACTACCGTTCTTCCGACCTGTTCGTATATGATGGCTCGTTTCTCAGGCTGCGCAGCCTCCAGATAGGCTATACAGTTCCTGACGGACTGACACGCAAGATCTTCATAAAGAGATTCCGCATATACTTCAGTGCTGAAAATCTCTTCACTTTGACAGGATACCACGGACTGGATCCTGAAATATCCTCAGGAGGCACGTCCGTAGGTATAGACAAAGGTATCTACCCTCAACCGAGGACACTTACCGTAGGTGCCAATATCATTTTCTGAATCAATGCCAATCATTCGTACCGGCATGACACCGTGCAATTTGCCGGGCTGACATCAAATTATAATGACATGAAGAAAACACTTTGTATCTGTATAACGGTCCTGAGTTTCACCTGTTGTACCACCGCTTTTCTCGAGGTGGAGCCTACAACTACAATTCCTACTGATAATTTCTACAGGACTGAAGACGACATGACAAAAGCTCTGATTGCAGCCTATGCGCCTATGCAATGGCTCGACTATTCATACGGAGAATACCATCCTGTACAGTTCCTTTCAGACATCATCGCCGACGACTACAACGGAGTAGGAGGAAGCAGTGAGAATGACAACCCGTACATGCACCTCATCCGCCGGTTCCAGCTTACAGCCGAAATGTCCCCCATAGGACTTTGGAACACTCTTTATGCCGGGGTCTACAGGGCCAACCAGGTAATAGACAACATGGATAAGGCGGAGGGCATATCCGGACAGGCCCGCAACAGGATACTTGCCGAAGCCCATACACTCAGAGCGTTCTATTATAACTGGCTATGGAGGTTCTGGGGCAACATACCATATTACACTGAAAACCCTGACGGATACGAAACAGACTATATTGTCACTCAATATACTGCTGATGAAGTATACGCAAAGATTATGGAAGACCTTGATTTCGCCACATCCGCGGGATACCTGCCGGAAGCTGTTCCACGCAGTGAAGTCGGACGGTTTACACGATATGCGGCATACATGCTGAGGTCAAATGTAATCATGCTTCAGGGAGACGAGACGCAATACGGTTCCGCGCTGAATCAGATGCGTGAAATCATATCATCCGGAATCTATGCCCTGACACCTCGGTTTGCCGACATATGGACTGACGGAGAAGAATGGAATTCCGAATCCATCTTCGAGATCAATTATTCGGACAAGCCTTCGAACAGGACATGGGACAATCCCTATAATCCCGGAGGAACCGTATATCCTACCTTTATCTGTCCGGATTCATATAAAGGGTCTCTCCTCGCCAGCGAAGGATACGGCTTCGGCCCTGTTTCACCTGCACTGTATGCCCTCTATGACGCGAGAGATTCCAGGCGGGACGGTACGATACTGGATTTCGCAATACGGAAGACTTTGGGAGAGAGCTATAATGCAAGACTTGACGACAGCGGATATTTCAACATAAAATATGCAGGCCGGAACGGAGGACACAGCGATTATATAGGTTCCGAGGGAGGCGAACTGAATTTCCGTACCAACATAAGGGTATGGAGATATTCTGAAACCCTGCTGACAGCAGCCGAACTGATAATAAGAACCGGAGGCAGCCAGAACGAAGCAGACGAACTGCTCAACAGGGTCAGGGCAAGGGCATTCAACACCACTGTCGACAGACTTTCATCAGAACTGAAAAGGGCAGCCACATTGGACAATCTCCTTGAAGAAAACCGGCTGGAATTTGCCTGTGAAGGGCACCGTTTCTGGGATCTTGTCCGTTTCGGGAAAGATATTGAAGTGCTCGGGAGCCGTGGGTACACAGCGTCAAAGCGCTATCTGCCGATCCCTCAATCCGAAATCGACAGGGCGGAAAATACCCTGACACAGAATCCGTATTGAAAACCATATAATTTTAATAAACATGAAATACACAACCATATTTACTGTACTGGCATTATCTGCTTCATTAATGTTCCACAATTCCTGCAAGATGGAGACGGGCTCTCTCGGGGAGGTTCCGGTCGTGACGGAAGACATGTATTCCATAGAAGTGGCATCCGACGGTTCAGGAACTGTCTCATTTGAATTTACAGGATATGGAATGACACCATATTGGAAAATCACCAGATCTGAAGACAATGTCTACACCTCTACGGAACGGTCCTTTACCCTGACATTCCCCCTGAGCGGGACTTACACAGGCTCGATAAGCGCCTACGGTCCGGGAGGAACAGGCAACTCCTTGGACTTCTCGTTCTCGGTCGAGGTCACCGTTCTGTCGGAAAATGAAAGGATACTCACAGCCCACAGCTGGAAAATCACAAACTATGGATGGTACGGAGATGGCTGGGAATATTTCACGGGTGAAGTTCCTGATTTCAATTCCGATGATATCCTCACATTCAATGAAGACCATTCATTCACCCTTGATGTCGGAGACACTCCTAAAATATACAGGGATGATTCTCAAGAATATGAATATACACCGACAGGCAACGAGACATGGGTGCTTATGGAAGACGGATCATCGGTATCTCTCCAGTTCGGTGGAGGCGGGTTTCCGGGAATGCTGTCGGATGATACCGGCATCAACGGTCTGTACTCCATAACGGCCCTGACCGACAATGAAGTACGCATAGAATTCTGGCAGGCAGACAAAGATCAATATCTTGTAGTATTTCTCGGCCCTCTCGATTCAGTTCAAGAACCTGAACCGGATCCGGAACCCGAAATCGCCCCTGTCGCCCCTTCCGATGAAAAGATTGCCATACTTACCGGGAGCATATGGAAACCGGGACCGGAATATGGATATAATTATGGGTCAGATGATTTTTACACGACTGCTCCCGAAAGCCATGACGACCGCCTGACATTCCAAGCAGACGGAAGACTTACAATCAGTGCCGGTGAAGATGGAATAATGTACACCGACGAAGGATTCGTGAGAGACTTCCATGCTACCGGAGAGGAAGGATGGATTCTGGGGACAAATGCCGACGGCGTCCTCTGTCTGCAATTTACGAATGGCGGGTTCCCTCTTATCAGACCAGGCTATTCAACTGACGGCCAGACATATGAAGTCAATACTATAACAGAAGAAACCCTGCGTCTGCACTGGCCATACGGAGACGGAGGCTATCTGGTAATCATCCTTGTCCCGGCCGATGAACAATAAGGAGGACAAACCAAATGAAAATCATGTATCAAAACAATACATCAATATGAAAAATATCATGATACTTATACCCTCAGCCCTGGCTACAATATTATGTACCGTACAGTGCTACCCGGAAGACCGCGTATACCGGCTTGTCAAACAGGATACGGATACAGGAGACAACAGCCTGTATTATCCGGAAAAGCCAATAGAAAATATTGACACAGGTGATGGATTCGCACCTGAAGGATACGAACTGGTCTGGAGCGATGAATTCGACTCCCCTGCCTCCCTTTCCTCCAAATGGCGTTTCGAGGAAGGCGGTACAGGATGGGGCAATGAAGAACTTCAATACTATTGTGCCGACGGCATCTACAGCCCTACCGGACAAGAAACGGCACGCATTTCCGACGGGTCACTGCTCATAACGGCATATAAGATCAGGCCGTCCGCCTCATCCGACAACAGGGAATACATCTCCACAAGGATGAACAGCAAAGAATCCTGGACATACGGATACTTCGAAATGAGGGCAAAACTTCCAGCTGTCAGGGGAACATGGCCGGCATTCTGGATGCTTTCCCAGGACGGGAATTATGATGTATCCGACGGAGGAGGTGAACTCGACATCATGGAATGGGTCGGGAACGAACCGGACAAAGTATGGTTCTCCGCCCACTGCCAACATGTCACAACCGGATCAGGAGAATATTACCGGGATCCGGCAACCGGCAAGGATTACCCTCACACTGCATCCATTGACATAGTCGATCCGGGATCCCAATTCCACTGTTTCGGAATGGAATGGACACACGAATATGTCAGGGCGTTCATGGACGGAGTAGAATACTATTATGCTCCGAATCCTGTTCCTGACAAAACTGACATTACATGGTGGCCGTTCGACAAGGATTACTACCTCAAGCTCAATCTTGCAATAGGAGGCGGATGGGGAGGCGATGTAGATCCCGATTTCTCTTCGGCAGTCTACGAAATAGACTGGGTACGTGTCTTCCAGAAGAGCGAATAAATCATTTATCCTGACCCATATATAGTTACGCCTATGCAATGAGATTTGAATAAGTTCATTTGCATTGCATCAGGCTTCTTTCTATATTTGCTTTCGGCATTTATACCGTAGCACCACGGCAAAGCAAATCTGCTCTGCTCTTGGTTTCTGCCTATATATGTTATCAGGCTGCTGTAAATTTTATATTATGGACCAGAACAAAAGACTCGCATCACTCGATGCCCTGAGAGGTTTCGACATGCTGTTCATCATGGGGCTTACGCCACTGATCATTTCTGTCTGCGGGCTGTTTCCGGGAGGCGACAGCTGCTGGCTGACGGAGACCATGCAGCATGCATCATGGCACGGTTTCCATCACCATGACACGATATTCCCTCTCTTCCTGTTCATCGCAGGCGTGTCTTTCCCTTTCTCCTACAGCAAACAGATGGCATCGGGGGTCTCTAAAGGACATATATACGGCAGGATTTTCAGGAGAGCCGGCATGCTGGTTCTCTTAGGTCTTGTCTACAACGGACTCTTCAACCTGGATTTCAAGGAACTGCGGGTTGCGAGCGTACTCGGCCGCATAGGTATCGCATGGATGTTCGCAGCCCTGCTGTTCATCAATTTCAGGACCGGGACCCGGGCCGTCATAGCCGCAGCTATCCTCATAGGGTACTGGCTTCTGCTGTGGCTGACACCTGTTCCTGACGTTCCGGCCGGCACCGACCCGTATTCATTCGAGGGCAATCTTGCAGGATATGTCGACAGGCTTATCCTGCCAGGCAAACTGTATCAGGGTACCTTCGACCCTGAAGGCATTCTCAGCGCGGTTCCCGCCATAGTAACCGCAATGCTCGGAATGTTCACCGGGGAATTCGTCAGACTTCCGGAATCCTGCATATCAGGCAAGAGGAAAACCCTGTATATGGCTTTGGCAGCAGTCGCATTCCTTGCCGTCGGACTGCTGTGGAGCACCGTTTTCCCTGTCAACAAGCAACTGTGGACCAGCTCGTTCGTATGTCTTATGGCAGCATATTCCCTCGGTCTGTTCGCCCTGTTCTACTATCTCGCGGACGTAAGGGGATGGCAGGAGTGGACTTTATGTCTAAGAGTCGTCGGAATGAACTCCATTACCATCTATCTCGCCCAGGCTATAATCAGCTTCTACGGCATCAGCAATTTCTTTCTGGGCGGTCTTGCAGGTCTGTGTCCTCCGGACTGGGGAGCAGTCATCAGCAATACCGGCTACCTTGCCGTCTGCTGGCTGTTCCTTTATTTCCTCTACCGCCACAAGGTCTTCCTCAAAGTATAATACGCAAGCGGAAGCTATCCCATCATTTCTCTTACACAATCAGAGACTCTCCTCTTTACATTTTCCCAGGATATATTCCGAAACATCAAAGGCATAGGATCAGTCTCCGCATCATCATAATATGTCAGACTCTTGACTGCCATAAACAAAGATGCGTCATTGTACTTCCCTGTATATAATGACAGGATATCCGGAAGAGAGAACAGCTCCAATAAATAGAATATATCGATAAAATCCTTTTTAGTTCCACGATTGACTATAGCGGCGATTTTCATTGCCGCTATATCTTTTACGGATGCTAGTCTCAGACTGTCTTCACATACAGGGGCATCAATCCATGGATACGGATAATTCACCGTATCGACTTTGATCCCATCAATAATGACTGGATACTTCTCAAGAGAGTCAAAGTCTCGTCTGTAATTGTCTCATAGTGCAACATCTGAACTGCTCCTTTGGTATATGCGATACAACTGATATAAAAGACAAGGCATGAGGCTCCAATGTACGCAATTTCTTTGAGATTTCCGCTATCCGCGAGACTCCGTAATAATTTCTCAACGCTTCCCAGTCTGAAATGCGACCATACTCAAGTATCCTCTGAACAACATACGGAGCATTCTTCTCCATGTCAATCGTATCTGCACTGACATCCCAGAACAGATTCTTTGAGAATTTCCGAACATATGACATATTGTCCATATCAACTTGTTTTCACGAAACACTATTCTACAAATTTATAATAAATTTCTGATTTCTATACTATAAAACCACAAGCAGTCTTCAAAATACAATCAGTTGTTCTACCGCCACAAGGTCTTCCTCAAGGTATAGTCGCGACACCGGGGCAATGTGGCCGGGAGCATACCAGAAATAGGTCTCAAGATATTCAATTTTTTTAAGATGATATGTATTTATCCAAATTTTATACAAAAATATCATCCCCGTACTTTATTTTTTCATAATTTTGTGCACGTATGATTTTGGCGGCAGCCATTATATAAATGGCTGCCGGATGTTATATATTGAATTTACCACTAATATTACGTCACTCAAATGAAAGCCACAACATTAGCTGTCCAGGCAGGACTTCTTGCCATTGCAGCGATTCTTGCATCCTCCTGCTCGGGAGGCAACAACACATTGACTGACAAGGAAAAGGAAGAAGGATGGGAACTCCTTTTCAACGGGAAGGATCTCACCGGATGGAGAGACTACAACGGTACGGAACTGACCGTGCCATGGCATGTAGTGGACGGCTGCATCCAGGCGAAAGGCTCAGGCAGCGACGCCAGCGGCTATATCGTGACCGACAAGGAATACGAGAATTTCATCCTCTCATGGGACTGGAAACTATCCAAGGGAGGCAACAGCGGAATGCTCTATCATGTGGTGGAACGGCCTGAATTCGCTGTCCCTTATGTAACGGGACCGGAATACCAGCTTATAGACGAGCCGAACTTCCCCGAAAAACTCGAAGAATGGCAGAAACTCGGGGTGGACTACGCCATGTATCTTCCTGACAAATCGAAGATGAAGGTCAACCCTTACGGAGAATGG
Source organism: uncultured Bacteroidales bacterium (assembly GCA_944322585.1). GTDB lineage: Bacteria > Bacteroidota > Bacteroidia > Bacteroidales > UBA932 > Cryptobacteroides. Next base: position 101,293 of record CALUPB010000003.1, read on the forward strand.
AACAATTCCATGATAGTGTTCGACAACGGACATGTGGAGCACTGGCTCAACGGGGAGAAGATCCTCGAATTCGAAGCCTGGACGGACGACTGGTTCGCACGCAAGAACAGCGGCAAATGGGCCGACGCTCCTGAGTACGGTCTCGGGAAAAGCGGCGTAATCTGTCTCCAGGACCATGGCTATCCGGCATCTTTCCGTAATATCAAGATAAAGGAGCTTCCGCGCAAGGCCGGCAAGGAGGTCAGTCTCTTCAACGGCAAGGATCTCACTGGATGGGAAGTCTACGGGACTGAGAAATGGTATGTCGACAACGGGCTTTTAGTATGCGAAAGCGGACCGGACAAGGGTTACGGCTATCTTGCCACCCGTGAATACTATGATGATTTTGACCTTACCGTAGAATTCAAACAGGAAAAGGACGGCAACAGCGGAGTGTTCATCCGCTCATGGGTGAAACCTGTGGCCATTGTCAACGGCTGGCAGGTGGAAGTCGCACCGCCGAACTGCGACACCGGCGGCATCTATGAATCATACGGACGCGGATGGCTCGTACAGATACCTGAAGAGAAGGAGAATATCCTGAAATACGGGGACTGGAACACCATGAGGATCAAGGCGCAGGGAGACAACGTACAGACATGGCTCAACGGACAGGAGATGGTCAATATCAACGATGAGCTCATCGGCAAGGGCAAGGGACGCATCGCCCTCCAGATCCATGACGGTGGCGGCATCAAGGTATATTGGAGGAATCTCAGGCTTACGACCCTGTAGGCCGTTCTCCGGCAGGACATGACATACCAATCCAAATTAAATAATTCAAGTTTATAGGAGATTTTCCAGTATGGACAAAAGCAGACGAAGTTTTCTGAAAAAGGCTGGAGCAGGTGTGGCTCTTTTCACGATATTGCCGAGAAACGTACTCGGAGCGATGAACGGGGACAAGAGATATGTGGCACCGAGCGACCAGCTTACAAGAGGTATAATCGGAGTAGGAGGCATAGGGAAGTCGGCATCCCATTTCGTAAGCGACAGCAATTGCCGCCTGGTTGCCCTGTGCGATGTGGATTCCGAACATCTGAAAGGAGCCGTCGAACTCGGGAAGCAGAAATTCGGTGAGACACTCAAGACATATCACGACTACAGGGATCTTATCAACGATCCTAATGTTGACATCGTACACATTGCAACCCCTCCGCACTGGCACGGGCTCATGGCACTGGAGGCCGCACGTGCAGGCAAGGACATTTTCTGTGAGAAGCCGATGACAAGGACCATCGGCGAGGGCAAGAGAGTCAGGGAGGCAGTGCAGCGCAACGGCAGGATATTCAGGCTCAACACATGGTTCCGCTTTGCAGACACATTCTACGGGTTGGGCACCACAGTGGAGCCGCTGAAGAAACTGGTCGACAGCGGGCTTCTCGGATGGCCACTTACCGTGCGCATCTCCGGCGCCACCGGATTCGTATGGAAATTTTTCTGGACCGGCCGGGAAAATCTCATTCCTCAGGCAGTGCCTTCATGCCTCGACTATGACATGTGGCTCGGGCCGGCACCATACAAGCCTTACAATCCTCACCGTGTCCACCAGACATTCCGCGGATACTGGGACTATGACGGAGGCGGACTGGCCGACATGGGACAGCACTATATCGATCCTGTGCAGTATTTCCTCGGGAAGGACAACGACTTCCCTGTCAAGGTGGAAGTGGACGCTCCCCAGCAGCATCCGGATGCCGTCGGTATCTGGAGAAGCATCACCTACACGTATGCGGACGGCTGCAAAATCATTCTCGAAGGAGAAGGCTACGAAAGCAAAGGGAAGGTCCCGTATATCGAAGGCCCGAACGGGAAGGTATACCAGGGTTTCGAATGCACGATACCAAATGTGATGGAACTCATATCGCAGATGCCTGACCCGGAACCTCAGAACACGGATTTCCTCAGCTGTGTGCGCAACAGGCAGAAGTTCGCCCTGAACGAGGACAACGGCTACCACAGCTCTACAATAGTCAATATGGGAGTGTGTGCCCTCCGCCTCGGCAGGACCCTGAATTTCGACCCGGCATCCCAGCTCTTCGTGAATGATGATGAAGCCAACAGGCTGATTGAACAGCCTGTACGCGGCACATGGAGCATGTAACAGCACGTTACGACACGGTGTACATCATTATCCTGAGCGCAAGCGAAGGAACTGTTGAACAAAGAACAAACAACCGATCATAATAATGAAAAAGAGAATATCCTTAATAATACTGTCCTGCCTTGCCCTGATATTCCTCATGCCGGCACAGGCACAGGATGCCCGTCAGAGGACTGTGTCCACCATTGTGCAGGATGCGCTTGCCCTGCTTCCGGCCAGGACTGCCGAAGACCTTGCCGAACCGGTGGGAGATCTTGCCGCATCCGCTCCGGAATCGATAGAGATCCTCGCCGGGATGATGGCCCCTTCCGACAAGGGACTCAACAACAAGATAGAATATGCCCTTAACGGGGTGGTCAACCATGTAGCTGCGGATGCCGGGGCACAGTACCGGGATGCCGTATGCAAGGGTCTGACCGATGCGATAAAGAAAAGCCAGGATCCTGTCAATACGGATTTTCTGCTTTCAAGGCTTGCCCTGGTGGCCGGACCTGACTGCATACCTGTATTCACAGAATATGCGGAAAACCCTGAACATGCATCCGTAGCCATCGGAGCCCTTGCAGGAATCGACGGCAGCGAAGATGCCCTGCTGTCCCTGATCGCAGGGGACAAGGCATCAAGACCGCTTCTCGCCTATGCCGCTGCCGAAAAGGGACTGGAAGCAGCAGAGCCTTATATCACGGGCTGGCTCGAAGAACTTGCCGGGAACACGGAGGAAGACTCCGATGCCACAAGTCCGTCGGACACTCCTGATTACAGGACTTACTGCCATGCACTCGCACTCTGCGGAACGGCGGCATCCGCCAAAATATTGGAGAAATATTCGATAGACGACTACATGATCCTCCTCGGCAGGCTGGCTGTAACCGACAGCAAGACAGCCATCGCAGGAGCGAAGAAATATCTGAAGAACGCCGAAACCGACATCAGATGCTCTGCACTTTCCGCCCTGGCCACAGCCCAGGGAGCAGACGCCAGAAAGACCCTGCTCGCCGCCCTGAAGGACAACGACAGGGAATACCGGAATGCCGCCCTGGAATATGCCGCGATATACTCCAATGAGGCTGAATTCTGCGGAAAGATAGAGAAACTGTTCCCGAAACTCGGTGAAGAGGCACAGACTGACATAGTCAACTGGGCCGGAACAAATACCGTTTCCGGTCTTCTTGACCTCGTGCTCGCGACAATTCCCGAAGCAGAAGCCTCCGGCAATGAAGAACTTGCCGTAGCCGCCATCGCCGCTGCCGGCAAACTGGGAGGGGATGCTTCAGCCGCTGCCCTGGCCGCCAGACTGGGAGGCGCACCTGCATCCGCCAACGCTGCCTACCGGGCACTTCTCTCATTCAACGGAAACATCGGGAAAGACATACGGTCTGCCCTTGAAGGGAACAGCCAGTCAAAGGTCTATGCCATGAAGATCGCATCCCTGCGCAGGATGCATGACCTCGCACCGGACATCTTCGGTCTGCTTGACGCCGAGGACAATGCCGTAAAGTCCACAGCCTATACCGCCCTGCAGGGAGTCGTATCTGCTGAAGATGCAGACAAGGTCAACGGCCTCCTTGCCGAAGCTGAAGATGCAGACACCATAGGGAAACTTCAGGCGGCCCTCTGCTCGGCTCTCGCATCACTTTCTCCGGAAGAGAGGTTCAATGCAGTCAACAGGATGATGCAGGGGACTGATGACAGGACAAAATATTACCCGGTTATTGCCTTCTCGGGGACCAAGGATGCCGTGGCAATGCTCGACACGGAATATTCCGCACATCCGGACGCAGCTTTCAAGGCTCTCAAGACTGTCGGCAATCTTGCGGCAGCCGATGTCCTCTACCGCATAGCAGGACAGGATGCAGCCAGAAAAGACGAAGCCCTCTCCCGCTTCACCGATCTGATAGCCGCCGCACAGGCAAATGACCTGTACAAGGTGGAGAGACTTGACGCAGCCATGGCGCTGGAGCCTTCAGCCGCTGTCAGGAACAAGGTACTGAACGTGCTTGCGAACATTCCTACTCTCCCTGCATTCGACCTTGCCGCGAAATATCTCGACAATAAGGAGACTTCCTATGCTGCAGCCGCAGCCGTAAAGACAATCGTTTCCAAGACAGAGGATGAAATCGACTACTATGCCCTCAAGTCAGCGCTCGAGAAAGCCAGGGACGTATATGCTGCCAGCTGGGGAGCCGACAACGGCTATGCCGTGGACGAGATAAACAAGATGCTCGGAGAGCTCCAGGCACCGGCTCCGAAGTTCGAACTGCCTGAAGACGAGGCAAAGGCAGGGTATGAAGTCCTGTTCGACGGAACCGACATGTCACAGTGGACAGGAGACCTGAGGAGATATTCTCTCATCAACGGCACCATCTATGTGACTGCCAACTACGGCAATGCCAACAATCTCTATACGAAGAAAGAGTACAGCGACTTCATACTCCGTTTCGAATTCTGCTTCGAGACTCCGGGAGTCAACAACGGCGTAGGTATCCGTACTCCGAAAGATGTGGATGCAGCCTACTACGGAATGTGCGAATGCCAGATTCTCGACCATGACGACCCTATCTACAAGGACCTGAACGTATATCAGGTACATGGTTCCGCATACGGCATCATTCCTGCCAAGAGGATCGTGCACAAGCCTCTCGGGACATGGAACCAGGAAGAGATAAAGGTTGTCGGAGACCACATCACCGTGACTCTCAACGGTGAAGTAATCCTGGACGGCAATCTGCGCGAAGCCTGCAAGGGACACAACGTAGCCCCTGACGGCAGCGACTACAACCCTTACACCGTCGACCACCGGAACCACCCGGGCATGTTCAACGAGAAGGGATACATCAGTCTCTGCGGCCACGGCCCGGGCATCCGCTTCCGCAACATCCGTGTACTCGACCTCTCGAAATGACATCGGGATAACACAAGCAGAAAATGGCGGCCAGCTTCATGACCGCCATTTTATTGTTTCTTGCATATCCGCGAATTACTTGTCTGTTCCCCAGTCTTGATTCGCGCTTTCTCCCATAAACAGTTCCAGAATCCCTCCCGCTGCGATATCGTCATAGCTCAGATGACACAGGTCATATTCCCGACCGTTCAGACGGGCCGACTGAATATATATGTTTTCAGGACTGTTGTCATGTGCTATGATCCTGAATGCCGTTCCTTCATGGTATTCCGGATCAAGGATGAATTCCACACTATCGAACACCGGACTCGTGATTTCCATCCTCTTGTCTCCCGGACATACAGGATGGATACCGGCAGCAGCCAGAACATACCAAGCCGACATCTGGCCTACATCCTCATTCCCGACCAGGCCTTCTACCCGATTCGAATAGGCATGGGAACATACGAACCGCGTCCATTTCTGCGTAAGCCACGGTTTGTCAAGCCGGTTGAACAGGAAAGGCACAAAATGCACGGGCTCATTGGCATGATTGTAATATTCATTCCACAACATGTCTTCAGGAGTGTTTTCAAACATAGATTCAAGGTCTTCAAGGACCGTATCCCTGCCACCCATAAGGGAAACCATGCCGTCTACGTCATGAGGTACGAACCACCCCTGCTGGTAAGGATTGCACTCTATGCATCCGTACCATTCCTTCAGACGGGCATTCTCAGGCCATTCTTCCCAGGAACCGTCTGCAAGACGGGGACGGAACCAGCCTTTCTCCGGATCGAATACATTCTTATAGGCCATGCTCTGCTCAAGATAATATTCCGACTCTTCGGGATGGCCGAGCGAGTCCGCCAACACCGATATGCACCAGTCACCGTAGGCATATTCCAATGTCCTGGAAATACTGAGCGGCTCCGGTGTATAACCGAGAGGAGCATTGCCTGTCTCAGAAGAAGTGTTCATTGCATACCGGAAGGCTTTCTCCGCATCATATGACCTTATGCCCTTGACATAGGCATCGGCCAGCACCGGCAGGGCCGGATTGCCGAGCATGCATCCTGAATATGAATTGAGAAGTTCCCATCTCTCGAAATATTCCCTCCCGCTCTGTTCCGCCATGGAAACGAGTGAGGATATCATGTCGTCCACCATGTCCGGATTGACAATCGTCTGGAGAGGGAACTGGCTGCGGAATACATCCCATCCGCTGAATATCGTCCGTTTGGTGAAATCTCCAGTGCTCTGATGGACTTCCAGGTCTCCTCCGACATAACGCCCGTCCGCATCCTGGTATATCCTGGGATCTATCATGGTATGGTACAAGGCCGTATAGAAAACAGCCTTTTCTTCATCCGTGCCGCCGCTTATGCGCACCTTACCTAAGGCACTGTTCCACAGTTCCTTCGCATCAGCACGGACTTCGTCGAATGTCTTCCCCTCAATTTCATGCGCATAGTTCTTTCCGGCACCTTCCATATCCACGAACGATATACCGACCTTCATCTCTACGACATCTCCTGAATCTGCCGGGAATTCAGTAAAGAAACCTATATGCTTTCCCTGCATCTCCTTCCTGTCTCTAACCACATCCGCCTCCGCCACTCTTTCAAGATACTTGAGGGAGGTCACATCTTCCAGTTTTCTGGACCAGTCGTCCGGAATGTCCGCCGACCAGAAACCGTAATCCTCCATAGGACGGCTGAACGTGGCATGGAAATATACAGTATAACGGGCATTGCCTTCACCGTTACCCCAGCCGCCTCCGTCCGGAGAGCATTTCATCCATCCCCGCACGGTCCTTTCATCCAAGACTTCGACATATTCTTCATCGGCCGTTCCGCCTACCCTGCGGGCAAGATCTATCTGTATCCGGGACAGGCTGTCCTGCGGGAATGTAAACCTGAGCATGCCGCATCTTTGTGTGGCGGTACATTCCGCCCTTATGTCATAATCGGCAAGTACGACTGAATAATACCCCGCTTCTGCCGTTTCCGATTCCTTATCATAAGATGAACGGTAACCGCTTATACTGCCGTCTTCCTTGCCTGCTACAGTCTTGAGAGGGCCTGTCGTCGGCATTACCAGGAAATTCCCGAGATCCCCGTTCCAGCCCACACCGCTCATCTGCGTCATGGCAAAACCTTCTATTGTCCTGTGCTCATAGCTGTATCCGGATCCGTTATCCCCTCCGGTTATCGTATTCGGACTCACCTGAACCATTCCGAACGGGACCACGGCCCCCGGAAATGTCTTCCCCAATCCATGATAGGCTCCTGCCGCACTGATGCTTGTACTTGCACCGATGAACGGATTCACATAATCTGCAGGATGCTCCACATAATCCGGTCCCGAAGAGCAGGACAGGACAAGACAGAAAAGCGGCGCTGCATTGAACAGCTGCATCAATTTACTCATAATCTATAATTTATAATACCGACAATATGATGAATAATGTTGATCCGGCAAGAGGGGGATGACTTGTCCGCAAATATATGAAAAAAGCGGCCGCTTCATACAGCTGTATACTTTTTTGAACAAATAGGATACTCTTTTGACATGCACAAGGGATATTTTTGCGAAAAATCATTTTATGACCATGAGACGTATAATTTCAGCTTTTATCGGATTCGCCTTTCTCGGGCTTGTCTCCGCGATGTCCCAGACAGTAGCGCCTTTTGAAGATGACGACAGGGCGGTATTCCTCGGGAACAGTATCACGGACGGCGGACATTACCATTCATATATATGGCTTTATTATATGACAAGGTTCCCGTACATGAACCTTGAAATATTCAATGCCGGTATCGGAGGGAATACGGCCGGGGACATGTACGAAAGACTTGACGGGGATGTCTTCAGCAAGCGGCCTACTGTACTTATGGTAACTTTCGGCATGAACGATACCGGCTACATGGAATATAACGGAGACGATGCCGCCGGGTTCGGTGAAAGGAAATACCGGGAATGCAAGCGCAATTTCGAGAAAATAGAGAAAAGGCTTCTCGGGCTGAAAGACGTGAGGATCGTGATGGTGGGAGGTTCGCCCTATGACGAGACCTCAAGGATAGAAGGGAATACCCCGTTCCGGGGGAAAAACGCTGTCATGGACAGGGTCGTCGCTTTCCAGAAGGAAGCGGCAGAGAGGAACGGATGGGAATTCATGGATTTCAGCAAGCCTCTGGCGGAAATTGCGGAAAGAGAACAGGCAAAGGATTCCTCCTTCACTCTGACGATGGGTGACCGCATACATCCGGACAATGACGGACATATGGTCATGGCGTATCTTTTTCTCAAGGCACAGGGATTTGCCGGACAGAAAGTTGCGGACATGGAAATAAATGCAGGGACAGGAACCGTGTCAAAGTCCGAAAACTGCATTGTGTCCGCAATAAGAAAAGACCGTCGCGGAATTTCATTCGACTATCTCGCGAACTCTCTCCCTTATCCGATGGACACTGTTTCCAGAGGTTTCGAAGCGAGAAGGCCGCAGTCGGGAGCCAAGAAGCTTGTCCCTTTCGTGGAAGAGATGAATCAGGAAATCCTGAAGGTAAACGGACTTGAAGGAGAATACAAGCTGTACATAGACGATGAACTTATCGGCATCTGGAGCGGGGAGGAACTCGGAGAAGGCATCAATCTGGCCGAAATCACATGGACTCCGCAATATCAGCAGGCACTCGAAGTAATGTTCCTCAATGAGTGGAGATGGGAGCTTGAGCGTAATTTCAGGGACTATGCATGGATGCAGTACGGATTCCTCAAACCGCTCGGTCTGCTGGATGCCAATGACAGACGTGCAGTAGAGGCCATTGACAAAGGGAAAACCAAAGAAATCTGGGCTGAAATCCACAGGGACAACTATTCAAAACTTATGCATGACAATGTACGTCAGGCACGCCTGGACGAAATAAAGCTCCTTCAGGACAGAATGTACGAAATAAACAAGCCTGCCGTTCACAGGATATCCCTGCAGAAAAAATAAATCAGCCGTACAATCCAGACAATGATCATATCATCCAGCCACATACCGAAAACCGTGAAAGCGATCCTTTCTTTCATGATGCTTCTGTCTGCCGTCCCTTCCGCCCTTTCCCAGAACCGGAGCGGCGGAGAAGGAATATACTTTGTAGACGGTTTCCATGGCGGCATCTACGGACATTATCCTGTAGACAGCTACACGGACTACCTTTCCGGTCTGCTGGAAAAATATCCGGAATGGAGCATGTGCCTTGAAATCGAGCCGGAGACCTGGGATACGGTCATGGTCAGGACACCGGAAGCATATGCGAGGTTCAGGGAATGGACGGGAAGCGACAGGGTGGAATTCACAAATCCCACATATGCCCAGCCTTATATGTACAATATCTCCGGAGAAAGCATCATCAGGCAGTTCACCTACGGCATGGAAAAGCTCCGGAAGCATTTCCCGCAAGTAGAGTATACGACTTATGCAGTCGAGGAACCTTGCTTTACAAGTGCGCTCCCGCAGATCCTTTCACAGTTGGGATTCAGGTATGCATCTCTCAAATGTCCCGACACCTGCTGGGGAGGCTATACTTCGGCTTATGGAGGGGAACTGGTCAACTGGACAGGTCCTGACGGGACTTCAATCCTGACATCGCCCCGTTATGCATGCGAAGAACTCCAGCCGGGAAGCGTATGGCAGACGACGGCCTGGGGGAACAGGGATGAATACATCCGTGCCTGCAGGGAAAGCGGTATCCGGAATATCGTAGGGATGTGCTATCAGGATGCGGGGTGGACCTACGGGCCATGGATAGGATACGGAAACCGCACCCGGAACCGGTCCGAATATGTGACATGGAAGGAATATTTCGAAGAGAAATCTTCCGGCAGATCAGATGATTACTGGCATTTCTCCCAGGAAGATGTACATCCGGGCCTGATGTGGGGTTCCCAGGTTCTGAACAGGATTGCAAGACAGGTGCGCAGGACAGAGAACATGCTGGTACAGACAGAGAAGGCAGGGGTCATAGCCTTTCTTGACAATGGATACAGGTACAGCCGTACGGACATTGACGAGGGCTGGAGGACACTGATGCTTGCCCAGCATCACGATTCTTGGATCGTACCGTACAACAGACTTAACGGAAACGGGACATGGGCGGACAATATCACCCGTTGGACAGAGACCTCGGACAGCATTTGCGCCCGCATTACGGATGAAATCCTCGGTTCCTTTTCAGACGGGCCCGGGACGGGTACGGAAAAGGGATATGCAGTGAGGGTCATCAACACTTCAGGCTTCCCGAGGTACGAAACAGTAAGCGTAATGCTGCCGGACAACGGTCCGGAGGGACCGGTAAAGGTAAAAGATGCAGAAGGGAAGACCCTGCAGTCCCGCACCGATACCCTCTCCGGTCGGAGATGGCTGACTTTCATGGTTCCGGTACCGTCATTCGGTTATACGACCTGCTCCCTGGAAGAAGATCCGGTACAGGAGTCCGGCATTCACCGCTGTCCGGCCGCTCCCGCCGGCAATACATATACGGAAGGAAAAGTCACTGTGGAAAACAGCATGTACAGGCTCGTGTTCGATGCTGACCACGGCGGCGTGATAAGAAGCCTTGTCGCTTCCATTCCCGAGAAAACGGAATTCGCTGACAGCACATCGGCACATGCCATATGCGAACTCAGAGGGTTTTTCTACGACGAGGGATGCTTCCATTCATCCGCAGAATCCCCTGCTTCGATCAAGGTAACGGACAGAGGCCTGATAAAGACCGTGGAAATCAAAGGCAAAATCGCCTCAGTCCCGTTCACCCAGACAATAACCCTCAGAGAAGGGGACAGGAAAATCGGAATCGGTCTCAGGATAGACTGGACACAGGACACAGGGATCGGCAAATATGTCCAGGACGACACCTATGCTGCCAACAGGAGGGCGTTCTACGATGACCGATACAAGCTCAATCTTCTGCTTCCAGTATTCTCAGGCAAAGCCTCCCTCTATAAGGACGCCCCGTTCGATGTATGCAGGAGCAGACTGGAGGATACCTATTACGAAACGTGGGACAACATCAAGCATAATGTCGTCCTGCACTGGCTTGATATCGTGGAACAGGACGGAGACCGGGGTCTTGCCGTGCTCACAGACCATACGGGCTCCTATTCATTCGGGAAACAGGATCCTCTGTGCATGACAGTACAGTTCTCCGGCAAGGGACTATGGGGAAGGCATTACGGGATAAGCGGCCCCGAGGAAATGTCTTTTGCGCTGATACCTCACTCCGGAGACTGGCAGGAAGCGGGAATATATGAAGAAAGCCTTGCATGGAACGAGCCGCTCATCTGTGACATACAGAAGGGAGCCGGCATGAAGACGGCATCCTTCATGGATTCCGGGAAGGCCGGATATGAGATTTCCGCCGCATATATGACGGATAAAGGACTTACGGTACGGCTGTTCAATCCGTCAGACACCAAGTCGGCAGGTACAGTCAGGTTCGGGATACCGGTCAGGGAAATAATCGAGACGGATCTTAACGGGAATCCTGTCGGGAAGCCGGAGACCGCTGTCCGGAAACGGGCGACAGAGATGGAAGCGGAAATCCCTCCTTTCGGCATCAGGACTTACCTGATCAGGTTATGAAGATATGTTTAACCCAAAATACCACTGATAATGAAATGTATATAGACAAAACGCCACATTAATTCCATCAGGAAGAAAAACACATCGATTTATTAATAACTTACTAATGTTCAGATGAAATTTCAGATTTTACAAAAACTGGCCGGTATTCTGGCAGCCGCAGTGCTGACAGTAATGCCTACGTTTACGCTGTCCGCCCAGGAATCCGCTACCGTCACAGGTACGGTCACGGATGAAACAGGAGCACAGCTTCCGGGAGTAGTCGTCATGGTAAAAGGAACATCTGACGGCACAATCACCGATACAGAAGGACGGTACACCCTCCAGCTTTCGGGGGGGGGGTAAATTCCGACACTGTCCTTGAATTCTCATGCCTCGGATTCGCTACCGAGGAAATCCAGGTGGGAACCAGATCCGTCATCAATGTAGTCATGCAGACCACATCCATCGGACTGGACGAAGCAGTCGCTATCGGATACGGTACGATGATCAGGAGAGACCTTTCTTCTGCCGTATCTTCTGTCGAAAGCGAAGCCCTGAACGAAAGGGCGACTTCGCTCAACATCATGCAGAGCCTCGCCGGTAAGGTAGCCGGAGTCAGGAGCGCTTCATTCTCAGGTCGTCCTGGCGGCACATCTGCCATACAGATCAGGGGAATGGGATCCATCAATGCCGATTCCGATCCTATCTATGTCATGGACGGCATTGTAGACATCGATCCGTCCCTCATCAATCCTTCGGATATCGAAAGCATAGATGTCCTCAAGGATGCGGCAGCCACCGCCATGTACGGAGCCAAGGGAGCCAATGGAGTCATAATTGTCACCACCAAAGCCGGGAAGAAAGGCAAGGGTTCGGTAACTTATGACGCCAAATTCGGTGTCAGCATGCTCAACCGGAGGATGGATCTTATGAATTCCGCAGAATATATGGAGATGCAGAGGCGGGCATATGCCTACAGCGGAGCCACCATGCCGCATCTGACCGACCCGATGGAAAATCTTTTCTATTACGCCAAGGATGCATCAGGCAACTATCTCTATGACGAAAACGGGCTTCTCATCGCATCTCCGAAATACGATACCGACTGGCAGAAAGTCATGACCCAGAATGCCCTCGTGCAGGATCATTCACTCTCATTCTCATCAGGAGGGGACAGGACGTCAGTCTATGCCAGCCTTTCATATCAGGACGTAAACGGTCTTCTCAGAGGAACATATTCCAACCGTCTGAACGGGACCATCAATGTCCAGTCACAGATTACAGACTGGCTTGACATCCAGGCAGTCGCTACCGGAGGAGCTACAGAATCCAATAACTCCGACAGCGAAAACGGGATGGGACAGGGAGCACTCCGCAACATGATGGAGATGCCTCCGATCGTTCCTGTAAGATATGAAGACGGCACATGGGGGCGCAAGGACGACTATCCTCTCGGAGAAGAGGCCGAAAACCCGCTGAGACTAATGCAGTCGGTATTCAATATCCAGAAGAACAACTACTTCGTAATGAGCCTCTCTGCCAACATGAAACTCTGGAAAAACCTTACGCTCACAGTGAAAGGCGATTACCAGATGAACAACGGCAAGAATATAAGCTATGCCATGGAGAAAGACCTCGTGCAGGTAACGGAAACCAACAACGGTTACGCCACCATCACATATTCAGACACCAGAAACTGGTCGAACGAGGACTACCTCACATGGTCACCGACATTCTTCGACGGCAAGCTGAGGTCATCGTTCGTACTGGGAGCCAGCTGGTACTACTATCACACCGAGAGTGCCAGAGCCGGGGCGGAGGACTTCTTCGACGGTTCGTTCGACTATCATAACCTCGCTGCAGGAGAAGTGAGGCAGCAGCCGGCTTCAGGCATGAGCCAGACCACGATGAATTCATACTATTTCAGGATGAACCACACTTTCCTGGACAGGTACATGCTCGGCTTTACATTCCGTGCCGACGGAGCATCCAATTTCGGAGACAACAACAAATACGGATATTTCCCGTCCGGTTCCGTAGCATGGCTGATTTCAGAGGAGCCGTTCTTCCAACCGATACGCGACTACGTCAGCAACCTCAAGCTGCGTGTCAGCTACGGTGCGGTCGGCAACGCCTCGATACCTACATATCAGACCATATCCCAGTACGGGACCGGCACCAGCTATTTCGGCGGGGATGCGGCATCCAATGTAACTCTTTCCCTTCTTGGGAACGAAGACCTTAAATGGGAAACCTCGACACAGCTGAACGTCGGACTCGACTTCAGTCTGTTCAAGGACAGGATCGAAGTAATGGCGGACTGGTACGACAAATCCACTACCGACCTGCTCTTCCAGAAGCAGGTGCCTTATACGACAGGCTACACGACATCATGGACCAACCTCGGAAAGATAAGGAATACCGGATTCGAACTCACGCTCACTTCCCACAACATCAACAACAGGGAATTCCAGTGGGACACCGACCTCATCTTCGCCACCAACAAAATCGTTGTGGTAGACATCAATGATGAAATCATAGAGCTCGGGAACAATGCCAGGGCGGTGGAAGGTCTGCCGTGGGGTTCATTCTTCGTCCTCAACCGCCTCGGGACATGGGGACTCGATGAAGTGGAAGAAGCATCCAGGTACGGGAAGCGTCCGGGCGACATCAAATACGAAGATGTCAACCATGACTACGTGATCGACGACAACGACCGTATGTATATGGGCTCCGGTACTCCTAAGGGTGAGATTTCGATGGTAAACACAATTTCATGGAAAGGATTCACTTTCATGCTCGACCTCAACTGCCAGTATGGAGCGACCATAATGAACATTTCAACTACAATGATGGAAAACAGGCAGCTGTATGCCAACTCCATGAAGACAGTGCTCCAGGCATGGACTCCTGAAAACCAGAACACGATGATCGCAGCCATCCGCAGACCTTCGGATACCTATTGGGGAGAAAATGAAAAAGACTCAAGGATGCTCTACGACGGGACTTTCCTCAGGATACGCAATGTCATGCTGTCATATGATTTCAAGAGGTCGGTCCTGAAGAATTTCAGGTTCATCAAGGGGCTCAGCCTCGGAGTCACAGTCGAGAACCCATACATTTTCACCAATTATCCGGGCTATGACCCTGAAGTGGGGGCATTCGGTAACGTGAAGACCGGTTCCGGCATCGATTTCTATTCATACCCGAGACCTACGACAGTATCGGGCAACATTAAAATCACTTTCTAATCGGAGACAGACATGAGAAAGACAATATTATTATCCGTTTTATGTGCAGGCGCCATGATGGCTGTCTCCTGCACGGGCTTCCTCAAGGAAAATCCGAAGACGTTCCTTTCACCGGATACTTATTTTACGACTGAAGCCCAGATGCAGGCCGCTGTCGACGGTCTCTATACATTCCTGGACGACATCTTCGATTCCGACGTGGAAGTCGGCACCCAGAGATTCGTATTCCTCGAATATCTGACCGGATACGGACAGAGGATGAGGGCCGCATCGGGGATTTATATGGACCAGGCCAATCTCCTGACAATTACGGAAGAGAACACACAGGTAGAGGCTCTGTGGAAAAGTGCATATCTTGCTCTGGAGAACTGCAATGTAGCCATAGCAGGGATCGAGGCTTCCACTGCGGAAGTGTCGGAATCATCCAGGAACTATCTGCTCGGCCAGTCCTATTTCATGAGGGCCTACCATTATTTCAACCTTGTCAGACTGTGGGGAGACATTCCGCTCAAGATAACCCCTACGACCGACCTTTCAGACACACAGATACCGCTGACTTCCGTATCCGGAGTATACGACCGGATTGTCAAGGACCTTACCCATGCGGAAGAACTGATGGAAGGACAGGACTGGAACTGTACTGACGGACATGTAGGACTGTCGGCTGTCAAGGCACTTCTTGCAAAGGTGTACATCACCATGGCAGGATATCCTCTCCAGCTCGGCAAGGACTATTATGACCTTGCATATGAGAAGGCAAAGGAGATATACCAGAATGCCGGCATAACACTTTACAGCAGCTATGATGCGATGCGCACGGCCAAATACGCCTGCGGAGGAGAAGTGATACTCACCATCGAAAGGGAAGCCGACAATGCGGGCGCCCCTATGCATACGGCACTACTCCCTTATCCGGAAGTAAGCAACATCTCCCAGAATTCAGCCTACGGTGGAGCCATCGCCTCTACAGAAGAATTCTATGACTCATTCACCGCAGGTGACCTGAGGAAAACCGACTACGGTTATCTCACGAAACATTACCACGCCCTTGACGGAAGTGCCGACATAGCAGTGAATGCACCGTATATCTACAAATACTGGGACAATGATGCCGCCAGGAATTCGGGGAAATCGGCTATGGCATATCCTCTTATAAGATATGCCGATGTCCTCCTTCTGATGGCTGAAGCCAAAGTGATGGCCGACGGAGGGAACACTACAGACACCGATGCCATACAGGCCTATACGCTTGTACGCCAGAGGGCAATCCCTTCAGACCAGGCACCGGCAAGTCTCGATTTCGACACTGTATACAAGGAACGTCTGTGGGAACTCTGTTTCGAAACACAGACATGGTATGACATGCTGCGCACCCGCAAGGCTCTTGACACAGCCACAGGCAATATCGTGGATCTTGTCGGATACCAGACTCCCGGACATGAAGCGGCTTTCGAGGAGGAAGACCTTCTCCTGCCTTATCCTCTCCGTGAAAAGAGGCTCAACCCGAACCTTGTAAGAGAATAACCAATACAACAGAACACAATGAAATATAATTCTACAATACTTTTGGGTGCTCTGGCACTTGCCTCGATTTTCCAGGCATGTGCCGGCACCGGAGAAACGATACTCGACAACCCTTTCGGTGAAGGAGGAACAGCCGATGTAAAGGCCGGATACACTTCCAACGCCGATACTGTCTTCCTGACTTGGAGCCTGAACGGGGACATCGCCTTCGATTCCTACCTTATCCAGGATCAGGCAGGGAAGAACAGCATAACACTTCCCAAGGAGGCTACGGAATGTGAACTCACCCACATCCCGTACAATCAGAGAGTTACGATATCCATCTCCCTTATGTCAGGCAGCACTGTCCTCTCAAGGACCGACGTACCTGTCCAGATAGACGGACTGGACTCGTATATCGCATCCGTCATCATCCCGGACAAGGGAAGCGTAGTGGAAGGTGACGGTATGTATTCAATCGATCTCGGTGACGGGAAAAGCATTTTCCTGATGGGAGACTCATATATCGGTGAAGTATCAGGGCAGCAACGTGTCAGCGGAGATCATATGTACAGGAATACATACTCCATATTCGACTACAACGACATGTCATCCCGAGCACTGGCCAATGAAAAAGGGACGAACACATCGGCAGCGGTGCCTGACGGTGTGACGAATGAAGGAGAACGCTGGTACTGGCCCGGACACGGTTTTGTCGTCGGGGATAACCTTTATATCATGCAGCAGCTCATGTTCACAGGAGACGGACCTTCCGGATGGAACTTCTACTATGACGAAACCCATATCCTACAGTACAGCGTAGAGAATATTCTCGGCATCAGTGACCAGAAGTCACCTGTACCTTCAAGGACAGGCGCCATACCGTACCAGGATGAACCGCCTCTCACACCTTCCTATGAGGAGCCTCTCGTCCATTTCGGTGCAGCCGCGCTCAATGACCTCGACGGAACAGGATATCTCTACATCTATGCCCAGACAGACCTGGAGAACTCACTCACCCCTGTCACTGAAGTATATGTGGCAAGAGCACTCGAATCAAACCTCTACACTTCATGGGAATACTATAACGGAAGTACATGGAGCCCGGATCAAAATACTGCCAGTGCCATGGCGGGACTGGAGACTGTCGCGGTGTCTTCACAGTTCAACGTATTCAAGCTAGAGGACAAGTATGTTCTGATAGCACAGGACAAGTCATGGAACAGCGGTCTCATCTACACTTTCATATCCGACAATCCTTACGGTCCGTGGGGCCACAAGACACTGATATACCAGATACCGCCTCTGACAAACGAGAACTGGTACACATATAACGCGATGGCCCACCCTCAGATCGAGAAGGACGGAATGATACTGGTTTCCTACAATGTCAACACCCAGGAATTTTCAGAGCAGCAGTCCAATGTATACAGCTACCGTCCGAGATTCTTCTGGGTCGAGAAAGACACGATCCTGAACAGATAATATAAACAACAGTGACTATTATGAAAAAGATTATGACATATCTGGCCGCTGCGGCAGGACTTCTGCTTGCCGCATCCTGCCAGCCCGTATCCACAGAGATGGATCCTGACTATCCGTCTGACTATGACATCAGCTATGCCCTCGGCAAAGTGCTGGAGAAGGATCCGGTAAACGTTACAGGCATCGATGTATGCCCTTATTTCGACTTCTTCAAGACATTCCGTTTCACGATCCATGTGAGAGGGGGCAAGATGTCGAGTTTCACGATCGAAAACGGAGATGTCCCTTTCTATCCGTTCAACTGCGTGGAAGGAGAAGAGATAGAGTGCCGGTTCGACGGGGAGAGTTCTCCGAACGTCCTCAGGATCAAGGAGACCGATGAAGTGATAGCGATATTCGACCGCGGAGAATGCTATCTTCCGTTCCAGCTCGACTGCGAACAGTTGAATTATGAATACAGATTCAGGGAAATTGCGGAATAACATTTTAAACATGATGATTATGAACGGAATAATTAATTTCTTCAACAGATACAAGTTCGTATGTCTGGCATTGAGCACGGTGTTCATGATGGCCGGCATGTGCCGCATGAGCATAACGGAGGTCACGATACCGGACTCCGGCAACCTTAAGGCAAACCAGACCGTGCCTATCCAGGTAGTAGGAGAATACGAACCGGGTGCCAAGGGAAATACACAGGTGGTATTTGCCATTCTGGCCCCCTCATATCTCAACCTTTATGAAACGGCCAGTCTCACTTTCTCTTCCTCCGGGTTCAACTATTTCGGAGAGACGGATGTAACCGACATCGAAATGATCCCTGTACCTGACGGAGAGACGGAGGTATCCACATCGTTGGACTGGTCATCCGCCTATCTTGCAAGAGAAGGTGTCCAGGGAAATATCGGAGGCGATGTGAAATGGTTCGTATTCCGTACGGAACGCACTTTCACGATTGACGACAAGGCCGATGACAGCCTCGGAGACGACAAGTTCATTATCGGAACCGTAAAGATCCGTTTCAATACCGGCAGCAGAAATGCCAAATTCTATATGGGATTCAGTTTCTGCGGGACAGAAAAAGGACTTACATTGAAATATTCCGACACAGAAGAATACGGTTACAACCCTGACCTCAAGAAAGTAGTGCCTGTGGAAATTACAGGAGGGGAAGGAGAGACTGATGACTATACTGTCCTCAAACTCATCTCAACCACTCCTACAGTATTCGGCTTCGGAGACATATTCGCCATCAACTTCGATGCAGGCTCCACATTCTCGGAAGATGATAACGTGTATCTCTGCGGCAAGGCTGTCCTCTCGGACGGGACGGAAAAGACAATGGAGGAAAAAGTCTCCAAGGCACTCATGGAAAAAACCGGGACGAGCACATACCGCAGGTATATCTACCCCAAGGATTTCTTCTCTCTCGGACAGGGAGAAGAAATATCGGAACTCTACGTATGGTTCTCCAATGAAGACGGGAGCAAAATCTCCAAGGAAGGAGAGAACGGACACCAGATTCAGGAAGCTGAATAATATCTTAGTTAAGGGTTCAGGTCATCTTGAATCCTTTTCTGTATTCTTTCGGAGACATATGATACCGCGCAGCGAATTCTCTGAAAAAATATGACTTGCTGTTGAAACCGCTGCTGTACATAATCTCCTGGACCGTAAGCCTTGTGGTACACAAAAGATGTTCAGCATGCTTCAGTTTCACGGAACGTATGAACTCACTCGGGGTCATCCGGGTGAGTTCCTTTATTTTACGGTACAGCTGAGTCCTGCTGAGCAGCATCTTTTCACACAGCCAGTCCGGAGAAAGTCCTTCATCGGACAGATTCTGCTCTACGAGCCCTGTCATCTTCACTATGAATTCCTTGTCATCATTGTCCACCACCGTGCCGTCATAGATATCGGTCGATGAAACGGCGGAATTATAATAATCCTTGAGCATGGATCTGTTGTCGAGTATCCTGTGGACTACAGCCCTGAGGTGGTCAGGATAGAACGGCTTCGGAATGAATACCTCGCTCCCGGTCTCATACGACTCGATTTCTTCTCCGATATCTGTCTTGAAAGCCAGGAAAATGACAGGGACCGACCTCGTTATCTCATTCCCCTTCAGATTTCTCAACAGTTCCATACCGTCCATGCCAGGCATATTGAGATCCGTAATAATCAGATCGGGAATGC
Source organism: uncultured Bacteroidales bacterium (assembly GCA_944322585.1). GTDB lineage: Bacteria > Bacteroidota > Bacteroidia > Bacteroidales > UBA932 > Cryptobacteroides. Next base: position 121,365 of record CALUPB010000003.1, read on the forward strand.
CGTTCGCCAGTTCGGCCAGGGCTTCTTTCCCGTCGCCTGCCTGTATGACACGGAAATCATGGCCGAGAATGTCGGACACAAGTTCCCTTATCTGAGGCTCATCATCCACGATCATGACATCACGGTCCGGGACCTGCACTTTTGTCCGCTCATGGATTTCCGCTTCCACCGGCCGGCGGGGGACGATATCCGGAATGCCGGCACTGACAGGATCCGGGAAGACCGGAGAACCGTCCGCCAATGCTCCGCCACCGATCTTATCTTCCCCTGCATCCGGTATGGAAAGAGTAAATACCGTAAACTTTCCGGGCTCGCTCGAAACCGTCAGATCTCCTTCCAGAGACTTCACGAGACTGTAAGCCAGTGCCATACCTATACCGTTGCGCATTATTTTACCGGACTTTGCCTGATTCTCATAATTATCAAGTACAACGAACCTGTCGAATACTTTCCCGAGCTGTTCGGGCCTTATTCCCTTTCCCGAATTCCTTACCGTCATCATGAACTTTCCTGACGGATCAAGAGCCGCACCTACAGTTATCTCCCCTCCGTCCGGAGTATATTTATACGCATTGGAAACAAGGTTATAGACAACTTTCTCTACCGCATTCCTGTCTGTCACCAGCCTAATGTCCTGCCCGATGTCCAACGTAAGGTTGATCTGTTTCTCCTCATTCATTTCAGAGAAATTATCCATGACAGTAAGCATCATTTCAGACATGTTCACCTTAGAGTACTCAAGTTTCTCCATGCCGGTATCAGCCTTCCGGAATTCGATAAGTTCACGCAACAGGCGGAGCATCCTTTCGGAATTGCTGCGGACGATACGCAGATACCTTTCAATTTTCGGAGGGAAACTGAAGCCGCTCAGGAGCTGTTCCACCGGTCCGCATATCAGTGTCAGCGGAGTCGTGAACTCATGGGCGATATTGGTAAAGAACCCGAGCTTGGCCTCATATGTCTCCGTCATCTGTTTTCTCTTGAGTTCCTCTATCTCAAGCCTGTGTCTTTCAGCGATCCTGTAACTTACAGCCCGCTGTATGGAATATGCCATAGCCGCGACCGCCAGAACATATGCAATATATGCCCACACTGTCTTCCACCATGGAGGCAGTACCCTTATTTCCATAGTCGAAACCCTGTCGCTCCAGACCTTGTCGCCATTGGTACAGCGGACCATAAAAAGATATTTCCCCGGCGGCACATTCGTAAACGACGCGGTATGTTCCGGTCCGATGTCCATCCAGCCGGAATTGAAACCGTCGAGCCTGTATGAATACTCGCAGTTGCTGTTATTGATATATTCCATTGCAGTGAAATGGACATCGAAGAAATTGTCATCATGCCGAAGCACTACCTTCCCCGTACCGTCCATGATATCCGCCTTCGGATTTTCCGCCAATGTAACACGGCTTATGATGACTTCAGCCTCGAAATCCCTGAGACTGACATCTGAAGGATTGAACCAGTTATACCCGTTTATACCCCCGAAATAGATCATTCCGTCTGAATCCCTGTAAGATGCTCCGTCCGAATATTCATTGTTCTGAAGCTTGTCATCATCAAAGAAATTGGTAGCCTTCCCTGTAGCGGCATTCAGGACCGAAAGTCCGTGATTGGTACTCAGCCAGAGATTACCGCTGTCATCCTCCTCTATTCCGTGCACCGTGTTGTTGTGGAGCTCTCCCCTTGTGGTAAAAGACCGGAAACCGTATTCACCGTCTTCGTCCCGCTCCATTCTGTTAAGGCCGAACCCTGTTCCGATCCATAATGTGGAATCCTTTCCGTACAGCAGGCACAGTATCTCATCGCTGCTTATAGGACGCCTGCCGTCATCCATCGTAAAATGGGTGAATTTTCCGGTCCTTATGCTGAACCTGTTGAGTCCTCCTCCCCGCGTTGCCACCCAAAGGACGGAGTCCGACTCTGCCACAATGGACTGGACTATATTGTTGCTGATGGAGGCAGAATCGAGCCTGTCATTCCTGTATATCTTCTGCCTCCGCACCGTATACCTGCTGCCGTCGTATCCGAGTTCAAGCCGCACCATCCCATAACCGTATGTTCCCAACCACAGACATCCGTTGTCAATGTCTTTCAGAAAGCAATATACCGAGCCGAAATGTTCCCCTCCGGCAGGCATGACCGATGATACGTTTCCTGTCTTCTGTGAAATGACATTGAACCCGATCCCGGCGTGCCCTACAAATATATCATCGGAATATCCCTCGGCAAGAGCATATACAGAGTTATTGTCAAGACCGTCGGAGACATCGATTACCCCTGCCGGCTTCCCGTCCCTGACGATAAAAATGCCATCCCCTTTCGTAGCGGCATACAGCCTTCCCTCCTTGTCCTTATAGAAGGCTCTCACAGGACGCGGGACCGCCGCTCCGGACATCTGCATGTATGTCATTTTGTACATTTTGAACGGATCATCATACAGTGCCCACAGTCCCTGTCCGTCTGTTCCTGCCCAGAGGATATCCTGACTGCCATAATAAAGGGAAAGGATGCTCATACCGTCCGTTTCAGGCTCTTCCGTAATCTTTCCAGACGCAATGTCAAGCCGGCATACGCCGTCCGACGCAAAACCTATGGCAATTTCCCGCTCCCCTATCCCGGCAATGGCCGTTATTTCGTTTCCATGGGGTACATGCACCTTGTAATCTACCGTATCCTCCTGTACATCATATCTCATAAGGGAATTGTCTTCCGACACCATATACACGGCATCAGGGCATTCGGAAATGAAGATTACACCTGTCGGAGCCAGAACATCCGGCTTGTCGGATACGGAAATCTTTCCGGGCTCCGTAAATCCGTACCTTATTACAGACACTTTCCCGTGACGGGAATGCAGCATTATCCGGTCCTTTCCCATACAGTATATTCCGGTTATGTCAGCCGTGCTCAACCCCGGAATATTGACTGCCTCCATCCTGCCGGCGTCCTCGTCATAGAATGCTATTCCCCAGTCCCTTGCGCCACAGAAGACCTTGCCGTCCTCCGACACGGAAAGCATGAACTGGTTCTCCTCTGTCGGCCTGCGGCTTTCATAACCGGGAAAGAACTTGTCGATTCTTCCCGTCTGGGCTTCGATACGGTTTATCCCGTAGTCCGTACATACCCACATTATTCCTTCCTTCTGCTCATATATCTTCCTTATAATATTGTTTGACAAGGAATTAGGATTATCCGCCTCTGACTGCCATATCCAGAATTCATTGGAATCATACACATTGAGTCCGTCCCATGTCCCTACCCACAGCCTGCCGAGCGAATCCTGGGTTATGCTCGAAATGCTGCTGCTGGACAGGCCGTCCGCATTGGTCCTGACATAATGCCCGGACGAAGCATATATTTGAACAGAGAACAGGACGGAGAATATCACTCCAGCCACAACAGATTTCAGAGACATAAATGATCCGGATTTCATATGGTATATGCAAAATTAACCAAATATATGCATAAATCCACCATGAAATCCGGCAAATTAATTGTGTTCCAGCCTAAATAGACATCAGCAGGGTGATACGGTAGGTCGCGAAAGCGGCGAGCCAGGCGACAAGGATGGTGTAGACCGCCGTGATGACGGCCCATTTCCAGCCGCCCGCCTCATTTTTGATGGCTACAAAAGTAGCGATACAAGGGAAGTAAAGCAGGACGAACACCATATAGGCAAGGGCGGCTGCCGGGGTGGTCGTCCGCTGGAGAGCCCGCTGCAGGGCCGTGTCCCCGTCCACCTCCACAGATGATAACGTCAGTTGATCTTCAGATGCATCTGATTGCCCGTTTACACCATTAACCGTCCCTGTATCCGTTCCTCCATTCGGCAGAAGACTGTCGGACCGCATTCCTTCCTCATCATGGACGGACGGTCCATTATCAATTCCGGCTTCCGCCGCCACGGGGATATCGCTCCCGGAAAGGTCACCCGACAATGCCGTTTCCCTCTCCTCGGAGCCGACATTGTACATCACGCCGAGCGTACTGACGACCAGTTCCTTGGCTCCCACACCGGCTATAATTCCGACTCCCATCTTCCAGTCGAAGCCGAGCGGTTCCAGCACAGGCTCTATGGCCTTGCCGACATAGCCGATATATGAATTCTCCTGCTGCTCGGCGGCGGATGCATATCCGTCATGATGAGGGAAATATCCCAAGGCCCAGATTATTATGGAACATATGAGAATCGTACCGGCCATCTTCTGCAGGTACTGTTTGCCTTTCTCCCATGTATGACGGAATACGGACTTTGCTGTCGGGACCCTGTACGGAGGAAGTTCCATCACGAACGGGAGGTCGTCATCCTTCACGAAATAACTGAAAATCCTGGCCGAAATCACTGCCAGAACTATTCCAAGGGCATACAGGCCGAGCAGGACGAGGCCTGCATTGCGAGGAAAGAATGCCCCCGCAATCAGGATATATACAGGAAGTCTCCCGGCACACGACATGAACGGGATAACGAGTATCGTGATAAGCCTGCTTTTGCGGCTCTCGATGGTTCTTGTGGCCATCACTGCAGGCACATTGCACCCGAATCCCATAATCATGGGTATGAAAGACTTGCCGTGCAGCCCCATCTTGTGCATCAGCTTGTCCATGATGAATGCCGCACGGGCCATGTACCCGGAATCTTCGAGCAGGGATATGAACAGATACAGGAAAAGTATGTTCGGCAGAAAGACCAGGACACTGCCTACACCTCCTATCACCCCGTCCACTATCATGTCCTTCCACCATCCCGGTGACATGTACGTCCCGACGAATTCCCCGAACTTCTCCACAAGCCATTCTATCCACTGCATGGGATAGTCACCGAGGGTGAATGTAAACTGGAATACAAGATACAGCAGCACAAAGAATATCGGGAACGCCAGCCAACGGTTGGTAACCACTGCATCAACCCTGTCCGTAAGGCTTCTGCGCCCTTTCTTCTTCGGGGTTCCCGGCTGCCATGTCTCCTTGAGGGCTCCCTGGATAAAGGCATATTTGGCATCCACTATCGCCGTGTCGACTGAACAGTGCATCATGGAGTCTATCCTCTTCTGTTCCTCCACCCTTGCCGCGATTATCTCGTTCCTGTTCGGAAGCGCCTCTATCACCTTCTCCACATCACTGTCATTCTCGAGATATTTTATGGACAGATACCTTGTGGAATATTTATACCTTATATCCTCATTTTTCTGGACAAGCGACTTTATATGGTCGATGCTGACCTCTATTTCCGCCCCGTGGTTGATATGTATATGCCGTCCGAGTCTGGGGTCACTGTTCCCGTATATCTTTATGACGGTATCGAACAGTTCATGAATCCCCTCCCCGCTGCGGCTTACCGTAGGCACCACCGGCATCCCGAGCAGATGGCCGAGAGTCCCGGTATCCAGCCTGTCCCCCCTGGCCTTGAGCTCGTCATACATGTTCAGGGCCATCACCATTCTCAGATTCATGTCTATCAGCTGCGTGGTCAGATACAGGTTTCTCTCCAGGTTGGACGCATCCACAACATTCACAACCACATCCGGCATTTCCTCTATGAGATTCTTTCTCACATAAAGCTCCTCCGGGCTGTATGCGGAAAGCGAATATGTCCCGGGCAGGTCGACAAGAATAAACTTATAGCCCCCGTATTCGAAATGTCCTTCCTTGGCATCAACGGTCACCCCGCTGTAGTTGCCCACATGCTCGTGGCTTCCGGATGCTATATTGAAAAGGGATGTCTTTCCGCAGTTCGGATTGCCGACCAGAGCCACCCTGATTATCTTTCCCCTCTCCTCCGCCAGAGTTTTCATCCTCCTGTCAATATACTCCATGTCATCGCCGGCAGGTGCGTCCGCCGCCATGTCCGCATCCGGCCTCTCTTCCTTTGCCTCGCTCTCGCTTATGACCTCTATCTGTTCGGCCTCTTCCCTGCGGAGCGATATCTTGTATCCTATTATTTCATATTCTATAGGGTCTTTCAATGGGGCATTGAGTATTACCGTCACTACCTTTCCCCTGACAAAACCCATCTCGGTAATCCTCTTGCGGAAACTCCCGTGGCCATACACCTTGACGACCACCGCCCTCTCCCCTGTCTTCAGCTCTGATAATTTCATTGCCTAAAATTAGCTTTAACATCATGAAACTGCGGTAAAACATGTCCGGGTCAACCCGGGTACGCAGGACGAATTGCCGCTTTCCAGCATTCCGGCTCATCGTCAAAGCCGCAAAGATATATAAAATCAGCCATATGGCATATCCCCATTTATTGGGATATGAGCAATGTCCGGTGACATTCGGAATGCCTTTCCACGCAAAGATGCATGAATACCGGCAATAAACCTGGAAATACAGCACATTCTTTACAAGAATTATTATATTTGCAGTTCGGCTTGACAGACATGAAAAAGACATTACTCATTAACATGTTATGGTTGAGCGCATTCCCCCTTGCCGCACAGTCATACATGGAAAAGGCAGAGACATTCAGCCGCGACACTCTCAATGACCTTGTGCTGAATGACTACCCGTCCATTGAATGGATGGGTGAGGACAGCCGTTACTTCAGTTACCAGGTCGAGACCCCGGAGAACAGGACATTCTATCTTGTAGACACTAAAAACTGGAAGAAGACGCAATTCTTTGACAGAAAGGAGATTAAACCGTATGTAGACAGTCTTCGCGGCTGGGGGGGCAAAAATCGGGGAAACCGTAAGGCAACCTCTGTCCCACACAGGGGGAACCGGAACGGGGACTGGACAAAATGCTGGTCGGAAGACAGCCTCTATTTCACACGTGCCGTCGGCAACGACATCTATCTTTTCAAGACAGTCACAGACAGTGCCGGAAATCTTCTCACGGAAGCGGAACCGTCAGACAGCATCCGTCTCAGCCATGACGGGACACAGTGGGCCTCCTATTCGGCAGGGGGCAATTCCCCGGATCCGTCCGAAGCTGAAAGCCGGTGCAGGGCAATAGGGAACTGGGTCGGGAAAAGCCATAAATATATCCTCGTCAAAGAAAATGAGGAATCCGTCGGCACCCTGACCATTGTCAACAGCCTGTCCGAGCCGAGACCGGAAGCCGAGACGTACAAATTCGCCATGCCGGGGGACACCGGAACGGTAAGATACAGCGTATATCTTGCCGATGCCGACAAAGGTACGATGTCGCCGGTCGATATCGGGAGATTCAAGGATCAGAAACTGCTTCTTCCTCCTCTTTACCAGTATCCCCATACGGACAGATACGTCTATTTCGTACGGGTCAGCCGCACTCTCGACACCCTCGACCTCGTACGGATCGATGTGACCGACAGCAGCGTCCGCACACTGATAAGCGAAAAATGCAGCCCCCATTTCAACGAAGTCCTGTTCGACTGGCATGTCATCAACGACGGCAGGGAAATCCTGTGGTGGTCGGAACGGGACGGACGTGGAAGATACTACCTCTACGACGGAGAGGGCAATCTTGTGAAACCGGTCACGCCTGACAATGTCATAGCAGGGAAAATCAAACAGATAGACACTGCAGGACGTGCGATCATATATGCCGGATACGGAGGAGAGGACGGGAGCAACCCTTGCTACAGGTTCTACTACCGGTCTGCATTCAGAGGCCGGCACAATCTCCTGACACCGGGAGACGGATACCATACGATAAGCCTCTCTCCTGACGGGAAATATGTCGAAGACACCTATTCGAGAATGGATCTCGCCCCGCGCACCCAAATCTGCGACCTCGACGGGAAAGTGCGTTTCAGGATGGAGCCCGCAGACCTGTCAAGACTGTATGACAGAGGATGGAAAGAGCCCGAACTCGTGGAATTTACGGCAGCCGACTCCGTAACGAAGCTCTATGGAGTGGTCTACCTTCCGTTCGATCTCGACCCTTCTGGGAAATATCCGGTAATCAGCAATGTGTACCCGGGGCCCATGACAGATCTCGTACCGTTGTCATTCTCTCTTGACGACAACTACAACCAGTCCCTTGCCCAGCTCGGCTTCATTGTGGTCAACGTGTCTTACAGGGGAAGCAACCCGTACCGCGGCCCCGAATTCTACAATTTCGGATACGGCAACCTCAGGGACTATGCCTTGGATGACGATTATGCCGTACTTCAGCAGGTGGCGGAGAAATATCCGTTCGCCGATCTCGGCAGAGTGGGCATCTACGGACATTCCGGAGGAGGTTTCATGGCCGTTGCTGCAATGCTTTCGAGGCCGGATTTCTACAAGGTGGCGGTAGCGGCCTCAGGCAACCATGACAACAATATCTACAACCAATGGTGGGGAGAGACTTTCCACGGAGTCAGACATGTCACGCACGATGACGGGAGCAAAGGGTTCGAATGCAGAATTCCGACAAACATGGAACTCGCAGGCAACCTGAAGGGAAAACTGCTGCTCGTGACAGGCGACGAAGACAGGAATGTCCATCCGGCAAACACTCTCAGACTTGCCAAAGCATTCATCGACAAAGGGAAAAGGTTCGACATGATGATTCTTCCCGGAGCGGACCATCAGGTGGGGGACAAATATTTCATCAACCTGATCAGATACTATTTCACCGAACATCTGCTCGGACTGCCGCAGAATGACACGGACATCATCCGGCACAGGTAGACACCGGACACAGACGATAACATACATTGACATTATATACCGTATTACAATGAAATCAGACCGTTTATTAACAGCTATACTGTACCTCATCGCAGCAACATGCGCGATAGCCGTCAACCGGCCGGACGCAGCGGCACAGGGAGAGGAGATCACCGTAGTCGGCGTCGTGACAGACACCGGAGGCGAGCCGCTTGCAGGAGTCTCGGTAATGGTTCCCGGAACCATGAACGGGGTGAGTTCCGGAACTGACGGAGACTACAGTATTACAGTACGGAAAGGACAGAGGCTCAGATTCAGTTTCATAGGCTTCGAGACCCAGGAGATAACTGTCTCCCGGCCGAGATATGACGTGGTAATGGAAACAGAGGCCCAAAGCCTCGACCATGTGGTAGTGACCGGATATTCCCAGGTGGAATTGAGGAAGAGTACCGGTGCCGTGGGAGTCGTGACTGCCGAGGAACTGAAGGACAATCCGCTCAAAAGGATGGACCAGTTGCTGCAGGGAAAACTGGCGGGAGTGAACGTACAGATGACCTCGGGACGTCCGGGTGCCACAGCCACAGTCCGTATCAGGGGCACGAACACCCTCACGGGCAATGCCGAGCCGCTGTGGGTAGTGGACGGAGTCCCGCTCCAGAAAAACATACCGACAATGGATCTGACTACAAGCCAGATAGACGCCGGTGACTTCGACAATATCTTCATCTCGGGCATCGGGAACATCAACCCAAATGACATCGAAAGCATTACAGTGCTCAAGGATGCAGCGGCTGCCGCCATTTACGGCTCCCAGGCAGCAAGCGGAGTCATCGTTGTGACGACCAAACGTGGAAAGGCAGGGCGGACCAGCATCAATTACAACGGTTCAGTCACCGTACAGACCAAGCCTTCACGCGACCCTGACCTGATGAATTCCCGGGAAAAACTGGCATGGGAACAGGAACTGTGGGATGAATTCTCCGCAGAAGGATATGCAGCCACCATGGCAGGCAATTCGACACACTATCCGGTAGTGGGCATAGTCGGCCAGCTGCGTTCCGGATACGGTCCGTTCAAAGGCTGGAGCAGGGAGCAGCAGGATGCCTATATCGCCGAATTGGGGTCACACACAACCGACTGGTTCGACGAACTGTTCCGCAACACAGTGTCCACCAGCCATTATCTTTCCCTGTCCGGAGGCGGGTCTGAAAAACTGACCTATTATGTATCCGGAGGATTCAATTACAACAACGGCATAGTGGTCAACACCAGCGCCGCCTCCTACAACCTGAGCGCAAAGATAGACACCCGTCCCGCAAAATGGATAAAACTCGGGTTCTCGAGTGATTTCAGCTACCAGAAATCCAAGGCACCGTCAGGAAACGTGGACATGTTCACATACGCCTATTTCGCCAACCCATACGAACGTCCGTACAATGACGACGGCAGCTACAGGGCCGACAACACATATTTCAATCTCGGGTCATCCAACGGGAGATGGGATTTCAATATCCCCGAAGAGGGTTTCAACATCATGCGGGAGATAAACGAGACATCCAGCACGGCAATATCGTCCTCCGTGACAATCATGGGGAATACGACAATAAACATATGCCGCGGCCTCACATTCACCGGACTGGCATCTTTCACCTATAACGGAGACCTCTCCGAAAACATAAACGGGACCAATACCTATGCAGCATTTTCCGACAGGCCTTTCGAAGAAAACACGATGACTTCGGACAGGAAATACGGCTCCATCACCCAGATTTCCGGCTTCAACACATCATATCTTCTGCGCGGGCAGCTCAATTACGGACGCACTTTCAAGAACATCCACAGCATCAGTATAATCGGCGGGGCCGAGATAAGGAGTTCATACGCAAAGAGCATCACAAGCAAGCGCTACGGATACGATCCTGTTACCGGGAACCATTCCACACCCCTGTTCGGGCAGGGACTTGACGGAAAGATAGACTATGACAAGCTTATCAGCTTCGGGCATATCCTCGACACATCCACAGGACAGTCCATCACGGAAGACGCTTTTGCATCTTTTTATGGAACAGCCACATATACACTCAAAGGGAGGTATATATTCAGCGGCACAGTCCGGACAGACGGATCCAACAACTTCGGAAGCGACGAACAGTTCAACGCAAACTGGTCTGTCAGCGGAGCATGGAACATAGATGAGGAACCGTGGATGCAGGACATATCCAGAACTGTCAGCACATTGAGCCTCAGGACAGGGTTCGGATACACCGGAGGAGTGAACAAAAGCGTCTATCCGGTAATCATCATGGATTATTCCCAGTCTTTCCGCACCACGGACGATGCCTTCTACCGTATGGGATACATCAACAGTCCTCCCAATCCGAACCTGAGGTGGGAAAAGAACCAGACAACCAACGTGGGACTTACCGTCGGGGTTCTCGACGACCGCATCACCGGGGAATTCTCATATTACCACAACCGGAACATCGACCTCGTGACAAGTGTCCGCGTACCATCTTCCACAGGATTCCAGACACAGAGCTACAACACTTCCGAGCAGGTGAACCAGGGCATAGAAATGACAGTCGGGGCAACCATCATAAAATACAAGGACTTCAGATGGAGGTTCACCGCCAATGCAGCATACAACAACAATATGCTCACAAAATACGATTCTCCTACCGGGAACATACTCGGAGACTATTACGTAGGCTACCCTCTCGGGAAGATAATGACAGGCAAGACCACCGGGATCAACCCCCTGACCGGAATCCACAACTACGTGCTTAGGCCCGATGTCACCATTACCAGCGCTACCGACTACAGCAAATACCAGAACTACCTTTTCTATGTGGGTACGTCCTATGCCCCCTGGACCGGAGGATTCTCCACCACATTCTCATACAAGAGACTGTCGCTCAACATAGCGGGCAACTTTTCCATAGGTTCCAAAATCCTCAACAATATCACCCCTCCGGTATCATATGTCAATGCAGGAAACAGCGGTTCTCCGAACGAACCTATTATGACAATCAGAAATGACCTGTATGTCAACCATCTGAATGTAGCCAAGGATGTGACTCACCGATGGACAACGGACAATCCGGTTACTGACGGCTACCCGCGTATAGTGGATGCCTGGGGGCCAAGACTGAGGGATCCTTACGGCAACTATCTGAACAATACACAACCATATGATTCCAACATAAGCAACTGCATCCTGCTCGAAGATGTGTCATATTTCAAGGTGAGTTCGATATCCCTCACATACGACCTGCCCGGAAAATGGATGCAGGCCATGAAAATAGAAGGGATGAGTGTCAGTTTCCTGATGAACAACCTGTTCATCTTCACCAACTATACAGGGATCGATCCGGAAACCCCGGGGGCGGTATATCCCCAGAGCCGGTCATTCACATTCAGTCTCAACATAAGTTTCTGATGACATGAAAAGAATCCATATAATATCAGCAATCATGGTTGCCGGACTGTGCTCCTGCACCAAATACCTTGACATCAAACCTTACGGGCAGACCATCCCGCAGACTGCGGAAGAATTCTCCGCCATAATACATGACTATATCAACGACATCGACTATGGTGAAGAAACCATAATTGGGAGCATAATGTCCGTATGTGAACTTGAAGCCTATGCGGACAACCTCGAACCCCTTCTGCAGGATGCCCAGACAGGCAGGTTAATTCCACTGTATATCGGAGACGACCTTTCCGGGAAACAGACCCGATACATCAAGCTCTATGAAGCAATACGGGACTGCAACATTATCATAGGCTATCTCGAGGACAGGGACAGCGAACTCGGACGCAATGTGCTCGGAACCGCCCATGCCATCCGTGGAGTATGCTACTACAATCTGCTGCGGGATTTCTGTGACCCTTGCGTAAACAACGGAAACGGTCCCGGTGTCCCTATCGTCACTGAATTCGACATGGAAGCCAGACCTGCCAGAAGTACAATAGCCCAGACTGTAAAACAGGCCGAAAATGACATGCTCACAGCCATCTCGTACGATATAAGCGATGAAATCTACCGTTTCAACAGCGATGTGATCCGGGGCTACCTTGCCAGGCTGTATTTCTGGGCAGGGAACTGGCCTTCTGCTGCTGAATATGCACGGGACGTTCTCGATTCCTATCCTCTTCTCAACGGAGCCGCCTACACCGAAATGATGGGATCAGAGACTGCCAGGCGCGGAAATATACTGATAAAAGGAGGTATCATTAACAGTTCTGCCACTGGTACAGACAATGATGTCATGAAACGATATCTATCCGGCAGACCCGTAAGCCGACAGTTCGTGGAACTGTTTGATGCAGAGAAAGAAAACGACATACGATACACAATGTCATTCGACAGCAAGAGGATATTCAAAAAGAATGTCTTCTCCTGCCTTCGAAGCGCAGAGATGCAGCTCATCCTTGCCGAAAGCCTGTACCATCAGGGCAATGCCGAAGATGCCCTTTCTGCCCTGAATGAACTGAGGCGCAACAGGATTGCCGGAGCAGCCGACTATACCGCCGAAACGCTTCCCGAAGTAAACGGGAACGACATTATCAGGCAGGATGCATGCGGGAAGCCTCTTACTCCGCTTATCTATGCCATTCTGTGCGAGCGGCGCAAGGAGCTTTTCATGGAAGGAGACCGTTGGTACGAACTCAAACGCAACGGCCGTCCTGAAAGATGGGCTGTACGCGGCAATTTGAAATATACGACTTTCAGTTACATGTACACTTTCCCTCTTCCGATTGACGACGTGGAGCTTGTGGAAGGCCTTGTGCAGAACCCGGGTTATGAAAACGTGAGATAAATGAATGCCATGAAGAATATATTGTCATCTGCAGCAGTGCTTGTCCTCGCTGTCTGCGCCTTCGTTTCATGCAACCAGCCTTCGGAACTGCCGCCACTGAACTCCGGATATGCCACTACCATCATCATGCCCGATCCTCAGGATCTGACCGATGAGGACATGGAATATATCGAAGACGTACGCGCGGAATACGAAGCAAATGCGAAATGACCATTACCATATTGTTTAACATAAATTCCAAAAGACATGAAAAAATTACTATCTGCAATTCTTGCAATGGCAGCAGTAGTGTCTGCATGCAAGAAATCCGAAACCCCGGGTACTCCTATGGTCTCATTTATCGAGCCGTCAATCTCTGACGGGACTGTCACTCTCATGCTCTCGGTGAGTAATTATTCATCGACAGAAGCGGTATCCGTGCCTGTAGAATTTGAAGGCACAGCAGTGAAAGGGACCGATTACACCGTATCCGCAGAAGCATTCATCATCGGAGGCCCGGCACCTCTACTTGCCATAACGATAACACCCGTAACATTCTCAGGGAATAAAATAGTAGCATCAATCTCGGCTCCTTCAGGCTTTGCCTTAGGAGAAAAAAGCGAACTGGAAATCACACTTGACGAGGGCAGTTTCGGTTCGATGGGACTTCTTGCATTCTATGATGCCGAAACCGACGTCTTTGCCACAAGCGACATTAAAATGTATATCAGCACTATGGATGACAGTGATGACCAATGGATGGACAACGACACCTACATAAGCGTAGAGGTAGACACTGAGAACTCCACAGCTGTCCTTGGGGAACATTTTGAATTTGTAGGCGGACAATATGCATTTGTCGAAGGTGACAATTATGAAGGAAGCGTAAAAATCAAGGTTCTCAAATGTGAAGAAGGGAAGAATACATTTACTCTCAGATTCAATGACAGCAGATTCTCTAACGGCACACAGGCCAGCATACTGGTCACCATTGTGGATGTGTATGCAAAACTTGACGGAGAATGGGTAATAAATGATCTTATAATGGACAGAGAGGCATTCTCCGAGATAAATTATTTGTACGGAGAAGAAGAGTTCGTAGAATATCCGGACTTCAATTCTGCCGATAAGATCAGATTCGATGTAGCCGGCAATAAATTCCACCCGGACTTCCAGTCCAATTTCAAAAGATATTTTATCGGAGAGGCCAATATGGAACCGGGAGAAGCCATGACAATAGATCTCACAACAGACTATTTCTTTGGAGAACAGGGGACATTCCTGCTCGTCAGCCTTGACAATGTAAACCGTTACTTCTCAGATACAGAATTCAGTGAAGACAAACAGGGCTATATCGGGGTAAATATCACCGAAGATGAAAACGGTGAAGACCTGCTTGACTTTTATGTCATAGATTATACATCCCACACATTCATCACATCCGCACTGAATTTCTATAACAAAGAAAAACCGGTCGCAACCGGAGTAGGTTTCTATATCCGGATGAACTTCAAGCGTGCCAATTAACAGGCATGCCCGTTGAAAAGTGTCTGGTCTGAAGCCTGACACATCTCCCCCACACAACGACAGGATGGCCGATTGAATGGCCATCCTGTCTGTTTTAACGCCCTGATGCGCACAATGGCATCCGCCACACACCAGTTCAGTCTTCCGCCTGCCAGCCGCCGCCGAGGGCCTTGTAGATATCGACAAGGGCGATATACTCGTCCATCACCGCATTGCTGTACTCCACCTGGGCATCAAGATAGACCCTGTTCGCATCCAGAAGGTCGAGATATCTGATGGCACCGTTGATATACTGGATATTGGTAAGATCGACGTATTTAAGGGCTGCCTGCATAAGGTCGTACTTGGCATCCGTATTTTTCTGCGCCGACTGGAATGTCACTACGGCATCATGGACTTCCCTGAAAGCCTGCATGACGGATTTCTCGTATCCTATCCTCGCCTGCTCGTATTCGGCTACCGCAGCCTTGAAGGCGGCTTTCCTCTTTCCGAACTGGAACACGGGCGCAGCCACCGAAGCCACGGCATAATAGAACGGGGACTTCAGTACATCCAGGAAGGAGTTGCTCTCCAATCCTCCCTGCAGCCCTATCGTCAGGGTAGGGAACCTCTCGGCCTGCGCCACCCCCACTTCAGCCTCGGCAGCCCTCAGCCGCTGCTCTGCCTGTCTCAGGTCCGGCCTTCGCCAAAGAAGGTCGGAAGGCACACCGATCGGAATCTCCTCCCTGTATGACAGCTTGTCAGGAGTCCTCGACCTTTCCACCGGCTTCGGATATGACCCCGTCAGGAAGGCAATCTCACTTTCTTTCAAAGCCACCTGCCTCTCAATGTCAGGGACAAGAGCCTCTGTCGTGGCGAGTTCCACAAGAGCCTGCTGGTACGGAATCTCATCCGTAAGTCCGCCGTCGAGCCTCAATTTCGCCTGAGTTACGCCTTCCCGCCTGGTTTTCAGTGTACTGCGGACAATCTCAAGTTCATTGTCAAGGGCCATCAGTTCGAAATACGCAGTGGCGACATCCGCAATGAGGGTCATTTTCAACGCCCTCTGCGCCTCGATGCTCGCAAGATACTCCGACATCCTGGCCTTTCCGGCCCATCTCAGATGCCCCCACAGGTCTATTTCCCATGTCATATAAGCCTTGAGATCTATCTGAGGGTCATGCGTAGGGTCGGATCCCCCGTAGTTGTTGTATTCGTCATCTGCCGCTGCATTTATTCCGAACGCCGGCCACAGGTCAGCCCTCTGTATCCTGTAACGGTATTCCAATTCCTTAATCCTCTCTGCCGCCACAAGCATGTCCTTGTTATACTCAAGCGCCTGCCTTATGAGATGCTGGAGAAGGGTGTCCGGATATATCTTCCACCAGTCCATATCCGCCACCGTGAGGGAATCCTCCGGCATGTCCATATTGAATTCCTCCGGCATGTCTATCCGAGGGTCTGTACAATATTTTGCAGGAGAACATGATGTCGCGACACCTCCGACAGAAAGCATCAGCACTATGGCTGTCACGGCCGCCCCTCCCGGGAATCCGTTACCGGAAGTTCTCCCGGATTTTCCATGACAGCTCTGGTCTTCTGAAGACCGGTCAATTCCCGAGCCTCTGTCTTTACCGCCATTGTCCCCGCGCTTTCCGGACAGTATCCCGCGTCCGGGCTTTCCTCCATTTCTGTTATTGAATTTCATTCTCAATCTATATATCCATACAAAGAAGAACGGGACGAACACTATGCCTGCGGAAATGGCCACGAGCATACCGAAGAACACCCCGGTACCGATATCCTGACGGCTTGCCGAACCCGGTCCGGAAGCGAACACGAGAGGAAGCATACCGAGGATGAATGCAAGGGATGTCATCACGATAGGTCTGAACCTCAGCTGGGCGGCCACGACTGCCGCCTCTTCCACAGGCCGTCCTTTCTCCACTTCCTCTTTCGCGAATTCCACAATAAGTATTGCATTCTTCGCCACAAGACCGACAAGCATCA
Organism: uncultured Bacteroidales bacterium; assembly: GCA_944322585.1. Lineage (GTDB taxonomy): Bacteria > Bacteroidota > Bacteroidia > Bacteroidales > UBA932 > Cryptobacteroides. Next base: position 138,277 of record CALUPB010000003.1, read on the forward strand.
CCAGACCGATCTGGAAATATATGTTGCTCTCATATCCGAGCACGAGTATCCCCAAATATGCCCCCGCTATGGCTATCGGCAGGGAAAGTATCACGGCTATCGGCACTGACCAGCTCTCGTACTGGGCAGCAAGGAAAAGGAACACGAACAGCAGGCAAAGTCCGAGTACAAGTCCAGTCTGGCCTCCCTCCTTCTTCTCCTGATAGGACATTCCGCTCCATTCCACCCCGACATTGGAAGGCAGATGCTCGTTCACTATCTCCTCCAGGATATCCATGGCCTGTCCCGAACTCACTCCATGGGCCGCCTCCCCGTTGATCGTAACCGAATAATACATGTTGAAGCGCTTTATCGTTCCCGGCCCCGTCGTATAGGATGTCGTGCCGAGAGCAGAGACGGGCACCATCGACCCGCTGGAACTCCTCACATAAAACAGATTGAGATCCGAACGGCTGCCCCTGTAAGGAGCATCGGCCTGCAGATATACCCTGTACACCCTGTTGAACATGTTGAAGTCATTGATGTACACGGAGCCGGTAAAGGCCTTAAGCGTGGAGAACACATCGGAAAGCGGCACTCCGAGCAGCTGTGTCTTGTCCCTGTCGGCATCGAAATAAAGCTGCGGGATGTCTTTCTGCATTCCGGAAGACAAACCGGTCAGCTCCTTTCTCATGGAAGCATAGTACATCAGAGTGTCTGTGGCGGCCTGCAACTGTTCATACGAGCAGTCTCCCTTGGCTTCAAGCACCATGGAGAAACCGCCCGATGTCCCGAGTCCCGGTATCACCGCCGGGGAGCTCAGATAGACCTTGCTCTCCGGATAGACGGAAAGGCTGTCCCTGACCATCTGCATGGTCTTGTTGATATTCCTTTCCTTCCGCTCTTTCCAAGGCTTCATTATCACAGTGATATAGCTGTTGGACTGACTGGAGCCTATACGCGGACTGGAACCGGACACATCAAGCGCATACTCGATATCCGGCTGTCTCATGAGGAAATCCATAGCCCGTGCCGTCACCACCCTCGTCCTCTCGAGAGTGGCGCCCACCGGAAGTTCGAGCTCCACTGTAAAATACCCCTGATCCTCCTGCGGCATGAAACTCTGGGGGACAATCTGCGCCATTACCCATATGCCGATGCAGGCCACTCCGAAAATGGCGAACATCCTCGGCATATGCCTGAGGCTGGCACGTACCATCTTAGCATAGAAAGAATTGCCGGCTGCAAGACCCTCATTGATTTTTCTGAAAATAAAATTCTTCTTCTCTCCCTCGACATGCGGCTTGAGGAACTTGGAGCACATCACCGGACTCAGTGTAAGAGCCACGACAGTGGATATTATCACTGAGACGGCAATCGTAATGGTGAACTGCCGGAAGAGCTGCCCCGTGATGCCTGACAGGAAACTTACAGGCACAAACACAGCACACAGCACGAGGGACATGGCTATCAGCGCCCCACCTATGCCGCGCATCGCCTTCTTGGTGGCCTCGTACGGAGAAAGGTGCTCCTCTGTCATGATCCTGTCCACATTTTCCACCACGACGATGGCATCGTCCACCACTATACCGATGGCAAGAATAAGTCCGAGCAGAGTCATCATGTTCAGGGAGAACCCGAAGACGAGCATCACACCGAAAGTACCGATCAGCGATATCGGTACCGCTATGGCAGGTATCAGGGTCGCCCTCCAGCTCTGGAGAGAGAGGAACACCACCAGTATCACAAGGATGAGAGCTTCGAAAAGGGTCTTGTACACATGATGGATGGACTCGGAGATATAGGTAGTCATATCGAACGGTATGTCGTACGATATTCCCTCGGGAAAACTTGCGCTGATTTCCTCCAGAGTGGCCTTTACATTCCTGGCCACTTCCATGGCATTCGCCCCGGGAAGCATATAGAGGTTCATCACCGCGGCGTTCTCCCCGTTGATGCCGCTCTCCGTATTGTAAGACTGGGCCTCAAGGGATACCCTCGCCACATCCTTGAGCCTGATTATCGCTCCGTCGTCGCTCGCCCTCAGGACAATGTTCTCGAACTGGCTCACCGACGAGAGACGTCCCGTAGCAGTAATCGGGACCGAAATGTCCACACCGTCGATCGGCTGCTGCCCCAGCATTCCTGCCGCAGACTCACGGTTCTGGTCCTTGAGCGCCTTCTGAAGATCCTGTACAGTCAGCCCGAGCGAAGCGAGCTTGTCCGGCTGCACCCATATCTGCATCGCATAATAACGGCTGCCGACATTGGAGACCCTCCCGACACCCGGTACACGGCGGAGCATGTCCAGAACATTGAGGGTAGCGAAATTGCTCAGATATATCTCGTCGAACTTCTCGTCTTCGGACTGGATCGTCACCGTCATGAGACGGCTCGAAGCCTGTTTCTGCACCGATATGCCATTCTGGACCACCTCGGCGGGAAGTCTTGCCTCCGCCTCCTTCACACGGTTCTGTACCTCCACCGCCGCGATGTCGGGATTGGTCGTGATGTCAAAAGTAAGGGTGGCCGAGAAACTTCCGGAATTGGAATTGGTGGACTCCATATAAAGCATTCCCGGAGTTCCGTTCAGTTCCTGCTCGATCGGAGTTGCCACAGCCTGGGCCACGGCAGTCGCGCTCGCTCCCGGATATGAAGCGGACACAGTCACTACGGGCGGGACAATCTGCGGATACTGGTCCACGGGAAGCTGCACAAGGCCTATGATACCGACAATGACTATCAGGGCCGATATGACAGCCGAGAATACAGGTCTGTCTATAAAGAAATCAGATTTCATATTATTGTCAATCAATAACCAACGTGCCAATCAACCATAATCTGAACTCTACCAGGATACAGGGATACTGTCAAAACGGATTGACAATAATATGAAATATCCTAACCCCCACCGGCAAGCGGAGCCCCCTTGAGGGTGCGTCACCCTTCTCAAATCCTCCCTCTCCGGGAGGACTTTTCCGAAAAACTCCGTTTTTCCCGAAATATGGTATATGCACAATATTTGTCAATCAATGTCAATAGGCGCTGCGGGCAGGCAGGCCGTGAGTAAGCTTATGATAGCCTTCCACCACAATGCTCTCTCCGGGACGCAGGCCACGCTCTACCACAGTGTCATTGCCGCTCTCCGGCCCCAGCTCTATGAAACGCTTTTCGGCTATCCCGTCCGGGCGGAGCACCCAGATATAGGCCGCACTCTTTTCTATCACAATCGCCTTGGTAGGCACCACAACTGCGTTCTCGATGACATTCAGAAGCATGGTGACATTGGTGAACTGCCCCGGGAGGAGCTCCCTGTCAGGATTCGGCATTTCGGCCCTGACAAGGAACGTTCCGGTCTTGGAATCCACCTGCGGATCGGCGAAATCCACATAACCTTTATATTTATATACGGACTTGTCCGCCAAGGTTATCGTCACATACGGATCGAATTTCCGGGTGGAATCCGTCTGGCCTATGTTCACATTGGTCGTCTTGCTCCTTTGATAGTCGAGATCCGTCATCTTGAACTCCACAAGTACCGTATCGCTCTTGACCACCGTCGTCAACAGGGACTGCGACCCCGGCCCTACCAGAGTGCCGATGTCCACATAACTCTCGCTGATATATCCGCTGATCGGAGAACGCACCGTAGTATAGCTCAGAGCGAGTTCATCCTGCTTCAGGTCAGCCTCGCTCATCCCCACATCCGCCACGGCACTTTCGTATGATGCTATAGCATTGTCCATGTCCAGCTGGCTCGCGGCCTTCTGGTCAAATAGCGGCCGTATCCTGTTGAGGTCGCGTTCCGCCTTCTGGGCAAGGGCCCTGTTCTTCTGCAGCAATGACTTGGCCTTCTCCACCTTCGCCTCATACTGGCTCGGGTCTATTACAAACAGTATCTGATCCTTGTTGACATAAGAACCCTCGTCGAAAAGCATCTTTTCAAGATACCCCTCGACTCTCGCCCTCACCTCGACAAAAAGCTGGGCCCTTATACTTCCAGGATATTCCCCATAGATTTCCACATCCCTGAGTGTCACCATCTGCGTCTCCACCACCGGAGGTTCCGGCGCCACAGGACGTTTTCCGGTAAGCAAAACAGCCGCCACAACTGCCGCTGCCAGGATTACGGCAATAATGACCCATTGCCACCACCTGAACGCTTTCAGCTGTCCGCCTACTTTTGAGCCGGCCGCCTTAGCCCTTCTCGCCGTAGAACCGACCCTGCTGACAATTTCTTCCTTTTTCATAAAATCTTCTTCTGACTACTAACCGAACTTCAAAAGTACACAGAATTTCCATATAAACAATGTACCACCCCTGAAAAGCGGCATAAAACAGCGACAGAGACCGGAAAACCGGTCTCTGTCGCCTTGTGCGGATGGCGAGACTCGAACTCGCACAGGAAAACTCCCACCACCCCCTCAAAGTGGCGCGTCTACCATTTCGCCACATCCGCTTGAATTGGGACTGCAAAGATAGAAATTAAAATACTTTCCGCAAAATTTTTTCACGGATTTTTAGAATTCACGCTCTATTCAGCAGGCGGAACCGGTTCCACCTCCGAAGATATCTTCTCCCATATGACCGTCTGCGAGAACCCGAGCAGCGACCCTTTCAGCCTGAACTTGCCGTCATCGCCGAAAAAGCACGTCGCATTGGCCCTTATGCCCCTCGTGGGGTCATAGACCTTGCCTCCGTCCCAACGGTGTTTGGACTGATTGTATTCCAGACCGGTAATCAGGACTATCCTGTTGCACGGGACATTTCTCATGGACTTGTCCGGATTCTTCGTATCCTTCCTCACCTCGCCGTTCTCGTCAAGGCAGTTTTTCACCCATATCGTCTGCGCCTTGTATGTTCCGTCGTCCTCCTTAGTGAATACCACCTTGCTCTCCTCACCGTCATAGGCGACATAATAAGTCCCTATTATATTGTCAGCCTCCAGATTGAGGGCATTCTGCGACCATGCGCAAGGAGCCATGACCATGGACACAGCAAGAACCGCAAAAAAGCATCTCATACTCCAATCTTTTAAAAATCAGTAAATTTTCCCTGAAAAGGGAGCAGCTTCCAAAATATTTTGTATCTTTGCGCACTTTTCCTCGTGCAGGAAAAGACAGGTAAAATTAATAATTTAATTAAAACAGATTCACAATGGCTGTTAAAATTCGTCTCCAGCGCCACGGAAAGAAGAATTTCGCATTCTACCACATTGTCGTGGCCGACACCCGCGCGCCTCGCGATGGCCGCTTTATCGAGCAGCTGGGTTCATACAACCCGAACACCAATCCTGCAACTATCGTGCTCAAGGCAGACAGGGCACTTGCTTGGCTCAACGTCGGAGCCCAGACTTCACTTGTTGTCCGCAGAATCCTTTCCTATGAAGGAGTCCTCCTCCGCAAGCACCTTCAGGGCGGTGTAGCAAAGGGAGCTCTTACCCAGGAACAGGCTGACCAGAAATTCAATGCATGGAAAGCCGAAAGGGACGCAAAGATCGAAGCAAAGAAGGCCGGTCTCTCAAAGGAAGCTGCCGAGAAGGCAAAGACTGCCGAGGCAGCCGAGGCAAAGGTAAATGAGGCCAGGGCCGAGGCTATCGCCAAGAGAAAGGCTGAGGCTGAAGAAGCTGCAAAGGCCGCTGCAGAAGCCGCAGCAGCAGAGAAGGCAGCACAGGAAGCAGCTGCAGCCGCTGAGGCAAATGCCGCCGAAGCTCCGGCAGAGAACACCGAGGCGTAATGTCCGCTGACCGCAATCTCATCCGTATCGGCCAGGTATTGAAGACAAACGGTACCGAAGGCGAGGTCGTGATGGGATTCCGCGACATCGACCTTGATGATATCGACTTTCAGGAACCGGTATTCATCTGTTATGATGGAACTCCGGTTCCTTTTTTCATTGACAGTCTTGTCCCGCGCGGCACAGGAAAGGCTCTGGTCAGGCTCACCGATATATGCAGCAGTGATGATGCCGACGAGATCAAGGGACAGGCAGTCTACATGATGCCGGAAAGCATCGGAGAATCAGCCGAGGATGAAGATGATATGTCATTTCTCGAAGGCTGGACACTGTATGACATACATCACACGCCTGATACAGAACATTACCAGGGTGACGACAGTACGTCTGCCGGAACCGGAAGGTCCGGGGAAACCAATCCAGACAATGACGCTTCCGGCAAGGGGCGGACTGAAAATCAGGGCGATGACGCTCCCGGTAAGGGACAGACGGGCAATCAGGATAGACGCGGGCATGGGAACAGGATACCTGAAAATCATTGTACCGAAAATTTAACAGAAATCGGGGAAATCACCGGATTTCTGGACATTCCCGGCAATCCTTGCATCGAAGTCTCCACGCAAAACGGGCCAGTGACGATACCGCTCCACGAAGACCTCATAGTATCCATAGATCCCGACACGGAAACCATAGTCATGGACATCCCCGCCGGCCTTCTTTAGAGGTCCAAAAAAGTAATTTCCGCGTCACGTTTGGTTCGAAAATCCTCATGTGGCAGTACACTGCGGTTTTCCCATCTGCACAAGCGTTGAAATTCCACCTTTTGAGCCACTCTCTAATTCCAGCCCGGCTATTCCGGGTTGTCGAACCAGGGACTTTCAGTGCAGCTGATGCCGCCGCAGACACCGAGACCGCCGGAGACATTGGTGTAGACAAACGACGGGGAGGCAAGGCCGAGATAGACAAGCTGGCTGTCCCACGCAATCCAGTTGGATTTGACAAAACGGTACAGTTCCGGTGACAGGCGGTACAGATACACCTTGTAACGGTACAGATAGGACACATAGCCTGCATCCCCGAAACTATAGTCATAATCGGCAGTGTAATCGGTACTGAACTCTATGGAAGCCTCCCCGCCATTGAACCCGGCGTCGTCCCATATCAGCATTGTCCTTTTATCTGGAGAAGGTGAATATATTCCGTTCCCTCTCGTGTAGGAAAGTGTCAGAGGAGCATTCCGGGAAGATATTTCTATGTCTCCTGGCGTGATTTCCCCAAGGTACGGTTCCATGAACCTGTATTCATCCTCCCCGGGAACCTGCACTCTGTCAGGATCATAATGTCTGTCAATGGCATACCACCTGCATACCTGGATACCATAATAGTCCTCTGTCTGTCCGTCATCGGTGAAACTGACAGTAACGGACAACTGCCGCTTCCGTATCCCGTTGCTGTCGAACTCCGGGAGCTCCACTTTCTCCACTGAAATCTCATGTTCCGGGAATTCGGGAGGCACGGAGGTAACGGCTGACACCGGATCAAGGCCATCTACAGAAGCATCTATTCCCACTTCCGTTCCCGGAGCAAGGTGCCCGACCACATATCTCGCCCCTTCCGGAATATCTTCATCAGACCCGTCGCCCACGAGCAGGGACACGGGCCTGCCGTCTATCTTCATCTCCACTTCGGCATCATCGACAGGCACTGCCTCCTGCGCCTGGTTTCCTATCGGCACAGTCGACATCAGCTGCACTACAGTCGTGTCCGCCCCGCCGGGAATGCTCAGCATGAACAGCCGCCCCTCCTGCTCAAGCCCTTTCACATCGAATTCATATTCGCAGGAAGTGAGCATGAGCATTGAAACCAGCATGGCCGGTAAAATATTGCCTCCGGCACGCAGAATATTATTGAAACAATACATAATCCAAGTTTCGAAAGTCCTTATCAGAATTTCACGGTATAGCTGAAAGACGGGATTACCGGGAACATTGCCCCGGCCTTTCCGTACAGCCTCCCGTCGCTGTCCTTCTCTACCGTTGCAAATACGGCATTCATACGGCAATAGGCATTATAAATGCTTATATTCCATATTTTCTCATATCCCCGTCTGGTCTTTCCCCGGAAATTAATTCCCAGATCGAGTCTGTGATAGTCAGGGAGCTTTATATTGTTCGGTGCAGTATAGAACTCCTGCGGGAAATAGTTGTCATGTCCGGTGTCCCCGAGACTCTGGGTCGGGAAAGTCATCCTGCTGCCGCTATGGTAATTCCACGCACAATAGACATCAATCTTCGGGCTGAACCGGTATGTAGTCATGATATTGACTCTGTGTCTGTTGTCATTCCGGTCGGGATACCAGTCATAATAGAACTCCTCGAATTTACGGAAATTCCATGACAGGGTGTAGGCCGCCGTCACTTCGAGCCGTTCCCCGCTGTAGCCGGCCTCCACTTCCCCGCCCCAGGCAAGACCGTGACCCTCTACAAAAGAATCTTCCCATGTATCGAGAGGAGGGAACAGACCGTTTATCCCGTTATATTCATAGATATGGTCAAGCGTCCTGTAGAACCCTTCCACGGACAGGTGGATATTCATCGGCAGTTCCGCATACACCCCTCCGGCAAACTGTCTGGAATGCATCGGACGTATCCTGTCCGTCGAAGGCATCCATGTGTTGGTCGGCAAATCGACATATGCGGCAGCAATGCTGTGGTTGAACTGGTTCATCTCCACATACGACAGCCGGAACGATACGGACGGGCCGCAGAGGAACTTCACTGAAACCCGCGGCTCGAAACCGTGCCACGTCTTGCCGGACGTTCCGAAAAGGGCATAGCGGAACCCGACCTCTGCATCCATCCACCTCGCAACATTTATCTCGTCCCCTGCATACAGGCCTGCCTCATGACTATGGTAGTGCATGGAAGTGAGATCAGTCTCCGGAGTATCTTCAACTCCATTGCCGGTCATCTGCACGGAATATTCACTCCGGGGAGCATAATAATGGTACTGGTATGACATTCCGAAACGGAACCTGTTGCGAGGCACCGCATCGTATATGAAATCCGCTTTCAGACCGGTATCATGTATCCATGACGTATTGCTGTCATCATAAGTCCCGTAGACATCCCCGTCATTCCAGCTCCATTCTCTGACGGTAAAGCCTGTCTTGCCGTAATTCATCGAATGGTACAGCACGATATCCGAATGCAGGCCGTCTGTAGGCTCCGCCGTCCAGTCTGCTGAAACAGCCAGATTGCCCCAGTTCAGCCGGATACGGCTCATGTCCGGACCATAATGCTTCTCCTGGGAGCCGCCATGACCGGAAATATATGCCTGATCCATTACTATCTGTTTGTACCTGAGAGCATCCATACCGTTGTACAGATTGAACCTCAATATATTATCCATAGAAAACCTATGGGTTATCCTGAAATTCAGGTCATAGAAAGTATAGCCCGCCGATGTCTTGTCAGGATACGGTTTGTATGCCGTCGGTTTCGCTGCGGCATTGGCAATGGCAAAGGCAGGAAGGAGAACGGCATCCATCCACGAAGTGCGTACCGCGACATTGAATGATGTCCTGCCCCTGACTATCGGGCCGTCATACTGGAACCGCCCGTCTATCAGCCCTATGGAAAACAGCCCGTGGTAATCTTCGAAATCCCCGTCCCGTGTCCTGACATCCACGACGGAAGAGAGGCGGCCTCCATACCGCGACGGGAAACCGCTCCTGTAGAAGTCGACTGACTCAACGACATCGGTATTGAATGATGAAAACAGGCCTGCAATATGGCTCACCTGATACAGGGGCACTCCGTCAAGGAGAAAAAGATTGTCGCTGCCAGTACCTCCGTGGACATAGAGTCCGGAAAGCAGTTCTGTCCCCGACGCGACTCCGGGAAGCATCTGGAGGGTCTTTATCACATCCGGAGAACTCATGAAGGCATAGCCGGAATTGAACCTGCGGCTGTCTATCCTCGTCAGTCCGGTCTGTGTGCTGCTGACATTCCTGTCATAGCGGGACGTAATCCTCGCCCCCGCAAGCGTATCCCTTCTCTCCGCCGCTTCCTGGCCATATGCTGCGTGACAGCAGACCCCTACCATACAACTTCCCCAAAACAAAACTCTGAAAATCTTTCCAAACCACATACTATCCTTCATATAAACCTGATCCTGCATACCTGTCATCTGCCGTACCGGGCTAAGACAGTCATATTTACAGCATCAGAGATACTTTTTGTATATGAATTCCACCGGTCCGGTGACAATCTGCTCCGTCGCATAGTCGTAATACATACAGTTAACCGTGAAGCTCACAGTATTTCCTCCAAGGAATTCAAGATTGCCGTCATTGATATATTCTATATCCAGGACATTGACCGGTTCATCGCTTCCTCCTTCATAATGTTCCACCCTTAATGTACCGTCTCTGGAAAGTGTAAAATGTATATTTACAGGCAATCTTCCACCGGGAGTCTGATATATCGGCTTTCCTTCTGGAGAACGTGATTTTATAATATATTGGATTGGCAGATCAATGCTCACTATTCCGTTTGCATCTCCGATGATTTCAGAAGGATCACATTGCAGGCTTACTTCAGCAAATAAATTATCCTGCGATGTCTCTAAAAATGTGTATGGAAGATTCCGTAATTGTCCCCACCACAAATCATTAGTTGCGTGTCCATCTCCGTCAACATCAATATCATTATTCTCTTTATTCCCCCATATTGCCATCCACAACCCATATTGTCCGCAAATATCACTGGCTACTTTTTCCTGTTCCTCTGTCATACCGGTTTTTCCGCTACAGGAAACCAATAGCAAAACAAGTGGAATGAATAATTTTACAATGATCTTCATAGTACAACGTAAAATATCAATAAAGATGATTCTGATTATTTACGATTGTAATTCATAGATAAACAGAACCATCTTTATCAATTACACCAATTAAAAACTCATAGGGAGAACCATCATATCAACAGTCCCTGTAGTTATCCCATTGACAATATAACCCTGAACACCATTTTGCTCCGATGAAGATTTAATTATCGGGTCTATATACTCAATTTTTGCACTTCCGAGAAAATCTGATGCATCATTGACATTACAAGTAACTTCGACAGTAGTTTCCCTTTCTGAACTTGTGCCATATCCCAACCCAAGCTTGATTGTTCCGGACACGATTTCTCCATCTACAGTTGCCGTTCCATCCAGATTCAGATTGAAATTATCCACATATTTGGCAACAACTGTTGTATGATAGGTATAATCATTTCCCGTATCTATCTCATGAAGCATAATATACATAACAGCAGAACGTGTTGAAATATCCATGTAATCTATAGGAATATCCACATAAATCCATTTCGGAGAAAAATGATCCTTGCCATCAACAGAATAAACCCACCAATCTCTTGTGAATCCTGTCTTATGTCGATAATCTACATGTGCCTTACTTAAGGTAAATGCATCTCTAAATACAATAGGTATTCTCTTTGCCCAACTTAACCCCATTTCAGGATTTGACGGAATAATAAAATCCAATTGTAATTCTATACTTCCGTCAATCCAACCATGATCCATAATATCCGCATCGCTGAAATCATACTTTTTGGTTTCCATTGAACCATAATGCTCTATAAAATCATTATTCGGACTATCATAAAGAGCGTCATCTTCAGCCGTTCTGAATTTCAACTTATGAAGCACTTCTTTGACATGAACATTTCTGACGCCTTCCGTCACAGTATTAGTCATACCATAATATATATAATCTCTGTGGGCAGCGGCAGGATTGTTCTTGAATTCATTGTATGCACCGATAACAAGAGGATCAAGATTGGATGAAGGCATAAAGTAATCAGGAGTTTCTACACTGAAATTCCTGTCATAATATTGGTGATGAACTTTCGTTTCAGGAACCTGAAGGCTACCGTCAAATGCGTCATCTATAAAACGGTATGTAGCATCGCAACTCTTGGTAGCGGGAGAAGTCACTTCAAGACGCTCATTGTTCTTCACCAGAAGGACAGGAAAATTAGGGAATTCGCCCCGCTGAACCTTAAACAATTCCTGTCCGTCATAGTACAGCTGATGCGCATCAGCCTTGTCATCATACCCGACCGCGACCTGACTATCCGCAGTGTCCCATTCAGTTACAGTGAACCCGTCTATCCAGGACCAGTCAGGGACAAGAATATTCAGCAAAGGTAAGGTTGTCTCGATTTGTTCCAGTTTACCCTGCTCGCAATATTTCAGCAGAATATCCCGAAAAGTCAGTCCGTCAGAAACTGTCTGATTTTTCACAAAAGGATAGAAGACATCGTAATCTTTATCGAACTGAGACAATGCCTCATCACGAATAAAAGTCCTTAACTGTTCATTTTCAGCTACAGCCTTAGATAGAGCTACAGCAAATTCCTGCTGGGCCTCCGCTTCAGTCATCTGAATCTGCTGCCCGGAAAAATCATTGTCTGTATGGCGTATTTCCAAATCTTCTTTTGTACATGAAAGCATCAACGCCAATACACAGGGAATTGTAATCAAAATCCTTTTCATATAACAAAATTTAGAAAACCAATAATTTCTGTTTTCCGGAAAACACTTACGAAGATACAGCATATAAGTTTCAGATGGAACAGAAAAAGTTCCATTCGAATAAATTAATTCTATTGATTATCAATAGAATGTAAAAGCGCGTAAATTTTTTCTTACAGAAAGTTTCAGACTGAGGTCGGATGAGGTGACGGAGAATGGATATCGAGCAGGCGGCGGAGATAGTTGCCGAGATTGGTGTCATGTTCATTAAGCCCGAGTTTCCTGCGGATTTCGATATTGTCGTTATAATGGCTTTTCCTGCCGAGATAATTCGCGATATCCTTGCCTCTGAGCCCAATAGCATACAGACAGCAACAGGAGATCTGTTCTTCAGTCAGACCGACTTCCTTAAGATGTGTTATGAAGCCTGGCCTGATTGCATCGAGAACTGTCCTTACAGTCCTGGCAAACGCCTCCTTGTCCTCGACTAAAGCTTCGATTTCCGAGACAGCCTCCTGCTCGATCCTTCCGTCCGCAGTAATGACACCGGTAAACAGTTTGCCGAGAAGCGCAAGCCTTTGCTCGATCACTTCATTGGCGGCAGCTACAACTGTCTTCTTATCTTCCACTTCTTTGGAAAGACGCTCCTTCTCCCTCAGCAATTCATTATAATGGGCTTCAAGGCTCTCCACTTCTCTTTTAAGAGTCTTGGTCTCAAGATTCCTGCGTTTCAACAGATTGACGGCCAATATCAGCAGGATGAAAGACACCCAGCCGCATATTACCGATATTATGATGGTCTGAAGCATTGCTTACAGCCGTCAGGCACGGACGGACTGCATCTCGTAGTCGGCCTTGACATCCTGATAAAAGGCAGCCTGAGCAGTCATCATGTACGGAGAGAGCCAGAGAAAGCCGATACCGAGAGTAACGACACAGAGCAAAGCCCAGCCTATGAAACTCAACTGGAGGTAGAACAGATCGAACTTGTACCCTTTCATCATCCTGCAGCTCAGGCTGATAGCCTCATTGGCTGAAAGTTCCGGCCTGTCAACGAGGATATACGGAGTCATTGCATAGGAATACGCCTTCACGATACCGGGCACTATCAGGAGCAGACACCACAGAAATATGTAGACAGCCATCAGGAGCTGTCCTCCGACAATATGGCCCCAGTTCCTGAAGCCTGAGGTAAAAAGATTGCTTACAACATCCGTATTGCCCTCCTGATACAGTCTGTTGAATGTATTATAGTATCCCACCTGCAAAGGAGCAAGAAACAGCACGGTCAGCAGCAGGGACGCTCCGGAAGTTCCGGCCACGACCCATTCCGGGACAAACGGAAGGAAACCGTTGCCGAGTATGGAGGAAGGGGCAGAACATACGGATACAATGGCCATATAGACAATTACCGTGATGACAGCGACAGGCCAGTTGCCGCGCAAAGCCTCAAGAGCCGCATTCTTGTAATCCTGATTGCTTTTCATAACCGATACGTATTAAATTCCCTTATGATAGAAGCTGTTCCGAATTCCGACAAGGTTCAGACAATGTCAGGGAGCCGGTTACCGTGCGACATATATGGAAGCGACGAAGTCGTCAAGACAGAAAGTCATAGGCTCCGCCATCATATTGTCTCCCTTGCTCGACTCTAACGTAAAATCTATATTGTCCACCTGTCCGAGCTTGGTCAGAGAAAGATTTTTCCATTTGGTCAGCAGGCTGTCCGGCTCAGGCACTCCATTCTCATCAACCTTTTCCCCTCTGAAATCAGCCAGATAATACTCCACTGACTCCGTTTCCTCACCTTTCAGAAAGCCGGTAACCGTCAGCTTCAGCCAGTCGCCCTGACCGAATCGGGCGGATGAAGTCTCAGCCATCATCATGGACACCATCTGCTGGGTGTTGTTTATCCGGCACATCTGCGGAGTACAGGTCCCGTAATCCGGTTCGGTGAAGACGATGTCGTGTTCAGGCATGGCCGTAGACTCGACAGCCTGGACAAAGACCGCACATATATTGTCTCCCAGTTTAGAATTTATCTTTGTCCCGTATGCCGTATACTGAGGATACTGATTCACATACACCTCTCCGGTTCCGCTTTCCCCGTCGCTTCCGGCATCTCCGTCTTCCCCATCGTCACCGACCGTTACAACGAAAGGTACATATCCGTTGTCAGCATCCAGGGAGTCTTTCTTCATTGTCAGTGCAAATCCCCCGGACAGAGGCTCTCCCTGAGCGGCCCGGCTGCTGTTGAAGTATATGTCTACACTTGAATTTCCGCCTCCGAACACACCTTCAAGATACACGCTGTCGGCCCCGAACTGCTGTATGGCACCATAAAACTCGAAATCGCTGTATGATGTCACATTGAGTTCATAATACGAATCATTGAGGCAGGATACCGCTGCCGCTGCGACTGCCGTCACTGCCAGAAAGTATTTAAATCCGTTCATCTTCATTGAGATATATTAATAAATCCCTCTACTGCAAGAAACCGTTTTGATTTTTCAAGAATTAAAACAACTTCCAAGAAATTGTCTGATGTTTTGTCGGTATGAATTCAAAACAGTTTCCAGGCCATTGCCTGGGTACCACATCCTGTACCAGGCTGCAAAGATATTAAGAAGCCGAGAACAATGCAAGTCAACCTACACTTGCCGGAACAATTTCGGCCACCCGGGCAGCCGGACCTGTCAGCCACACCTCCTCCGCCCCGTCTTCCACAGGACGGAAATCCACGGAAAGCCTGTCTTTCAGAGCCTGCACATCCACATGGACTCTGCCGTCGCTGTACCGCCCGACGGCATCCCTGAAATGATACGGGACATCCGGAGAAGATGACATGTGGTGGAATGCAGCGATTGCGGAAGCCACAATCCCTGTCCCGCACGCATATGTCTCGTCCTCCACTCCCTTTTCGAAAGTCCTGACATTCAGAATGCCCTGAAGCGGCTCCACGAAATTGACATTGGTGCCTTCCGGGGCGAATTCCTGCCTGTTACGGATGGTCCGACCGTCCCACAGCACATCGTAATCCCTGAGATTGGAGACGAACTTGACGAAATGCCTTGTCCCCGTATCGAGAAAATACCCGTGCAGAGGATCATTGAAATCCGCCGTCACCGGAGCTGCTGCGGCAGGATTGCCGTAAGGAGTGATACCATGGACATCTATCATTTTCAGACGTACCGTCTTGACAAGACCATCGGCCCGTACAATCTCAGCCTGATGCAATCCGTCAGGTGCCTCGAAACAGTAAACCGTCCGTCCGCCATCCGTAAAGCCGGAGACGGAAGATTCCGCCTGCCCATGTGTACAGTCTTCTTGACTTTCCGGCTGCACCGGCCGGTCATCCGGACGGGCACTCCGGCTTCGGGAGGGAGAGATGCCGAGATCCGCTGCAAAGGCCGCTATGCACCGTCCGCCGTTGCCGCACATCATCCCGCCCGAACCGTCGGAATTATAATAGACCATCCTGAAATCCGCAGATTCCGAATTCTCCAAAAGCATAAGCCCGTCAGCCCCCACACCGTACCGGCGGTCGCACAAGGATGCTATCTGCCCGGCAGTCACTGAAATCCCTGCTGCCCTGTTGTCCATAAGGAGGAAGTCATTGCCTGCTCCCTGGTATTTATAAAGTCTTATCATAAAATTTAAAGATGCAGTTCCTTACGGATAAGCGAGGAGAGCAGACGTATGCCTTCCCTGATACGCTGTTCCGTCATGAACGAGAAATTGAGCCGCATTGTATTCCGTCCGCTTCCGTCCGGATGGAAGAAACTGCCGGCCACATAGGCCACCCCCGCATCGAGGGCGACATCATAGAATTTCACCGAATCGAAACTCTCCGGCAGCTTAAGGAATACGAAAAGTCCCCCTTCGGGATGCGTCCAGCGGATATCTTCACCGTCCGTATCATGAGGCATGGTCTGCTCCAGCATCTCCAGCAGGACATCCCGTTTTCCCTTGTACAGGGCAATGCTTTTGGAGAGGTTCCTGTCAAGACTTCCGTCCGCAACGAACCTTGCCGCCACATACTGGTCGAAGACTGGAGGACACAGGTCGAGGGACTGCTTGCAGACATATATCTTATCCAAAAGATCCGGATGGGCGAATATCCAGCCGAGCCTGAACCCCGGTGCCATTATCTTGGAAAACGAGCCGAGATGCAATGTAATGTCCGGTGCTATGGAATATATTGAAGGTACATCCTGTCCCTCATACCTCAACTCCCTGTAAGGGGAATCCTCCACGATAAGCATCCCGTACCTCCTTGCCGTTTCCACTAACCGCCTGCGATGCTCCAAAGGCAGTGTTTCCCCGGAAGGATTCTGGAAATCGGGAATGGAATAGATGAATTTCAGCCGCTTCCCTTCAGATACGGCCTTGTCCGCCGCCATCCTGTATGCAGCCTCGAATTCGTCCGGATCCGGACCGTATCCCACTCCCCGGACATCAGCCCTGTAGGACCGGAACGACTGCAGGGCACCGAGATAGGACGGATTAGACGTAAGGATGACATCTCCGGGATCGACAAGGACACGTGTGCACACGTCTATGCCCTGCTGCGAAGACGATGTTATCTGAATCCTCTCCACCGGCACTCCATATCTGGATGACAATACCTCCCGGAGCTCTGTCACACCCTGGGTCGCGCCGTACTGGAACGCCTTCGCCCCGACCTCGTCTATCACCTCCGACATCAGCCTCCGGAAATCCTCCAAAGGGAATGTATCCGCCGACGGGTAGCCTCCGGCAAATGAATATATTGCATTCAGGTCGACTCTCCTGAAAATATCCCTGACCGGTGACCTGAAAAACGAACCGGTATCAGAAGAAAAGAGATGAGTATAGTCCATTGCAGTCTATTACATTTTGTACACGAACTTTGGCAAATTCATAATTGCATTGATATTCACGGGTTCGTGCTGCTGCGGAAGCCAAGCTTTACTGACAGACAAGAAACAGTCAAAAAAACGGCAAAATATTACCGAATGAAAATAAAAAGCCGTCATTTACCGTAAAAGATCTTCAAGCACGACCGATGCGGCTGTCTTTGCATCCCTGTACTTCACGATTACCGGAGTATAGATATGTATGCCGTCCTGCGCCCCCGGCCCTTTCGTAACCGGACGGCTTCCGGCTACTACGACAGCACCTTCAGGCACAATCATCTGTCCTGCGGCATTGGCCCTTATATACCTGCCGGACGTGGCATCGTATATCGCCGTGGAGGCGTTGATTATCACTCCGGTCGCTATCACTGCATTTTCACGGACTATCGTACCCTCGTAAATGCCGCAGTTGCCTCCGATGAATACATTGTCCTCGATGATGACGGGAAGTGCGCCCACAGGCTCCAGCACTCCCCCGAGCTGCGATGCGGCAGAAAGGTGGACATGTCTGCCGACCTGGGCACATGACCCTACAAGAGCGTGGGAATCAATCATAGTATCGGCATCCACATATGCTCCGATATTTATATATGAAGGCGGCATCACGATAACTGACGGGGCAAGATACGCCCCTGTCCTCACAGCGCTCCCTCCAGGAACAATCCTCACTCCGTCATCCGCCGAGAATTTCCTCGCCGGGATGGTGTCCTTGTCGAAGAAACTGAACTGTCCTTCGGACATGTCCGTGAGTTTTCCATATCTGAAACCTTCAAGAATGGTTTCCTTGACCCAGGAATTGACTTTCCATTCACCGTCTGTCCGTTCCGCCACACGTACACGCCCCGCTTCCAGGTCACGGACGAGGGCGTTGAATTTTTCCAGTTGTTGCATTTCATTCAATTTTAATCATTGCACACCCGTCAGGCCGCTCACGACTTTTCCTCCGTCAGTTCCGCGACAATCTGCCTCATCCGGTCATAGGTCGCCTGCTCGCAAGGCACGAGAGGAAGCCGCAGTTCATTGCGGATAAGCCCCATAGCCGCAAGTCCGGCCTTGACCGGGATCGGATTGCTCTCCATAAAACATCCCTTGAACAGCGGAAAAAGTCCGGCATTCAGTCTTTCCGCCGTCCTGAAATCCCCGGCTGCAGCGGCTGCCACAAGATCGGCCATCATTTTCGGTGCGATATTGGACACGACACTTATCACGCCCGCACCGCCCGCCTTCATCAGGTCGAGGGTCTGGTCATCATTTCCGCTGAGCACGGTAAAGCCGTCCGGTGCTCCGTCTATAATCCGGCATATCTGCTCCAGATCACCGGAAGCCTCTTTGACGGCTATGATATTGCCGATAGCGGCCAGTTCGAGGGCAGTATCCGACGTCATGTTGGAGCCTGTCCGGGACGGTACGTTATACAGGACAACCGGCTTGTCCGTCTCCGATGCCACTGCCTTGAAATACTCGTACATTCCCCTCTGGGTCGGCTTGTTGTAATAAGGGACGACCACCAGAAAAATATCCGCCCCTCGGTTCTCGAGCAGTCTGATATTCCTCACTGTCTGTTTCAGGGAATTGGTCCCTACACCGACCATGACCGGTTTCCCTCCGCAGCGGGAAGCGGCATACTCTGTCAGTGCGACTTTCTCGTCATCTTCCAGACACGGGGTCTCGCCTGTCGAACCGAGTGGAACAAGGAAATCCACACCTCCGAGCACCTGTCTGTCGACAAGGGCACCGAAAGCCTTATAATCGACTTCCCCGTCCCTGAACGGGGTCACGAGGGCAGTACCGAGTCCCCTTAAAGTAAAATTATTATCCAATGTGTTCATTATATGCACTTTTATGTCCTGCTTCACTGTCCCGCACGGGACAGCGGAGGAATCATTTGAAGATTATATCCTTGAAGTCATATACCCCGTCGAGGGTGTCGGCCCTCACCGCAGCCTCGACCGCACCCCTGGCAAAACCTTCCCTCGAAAAGGCCTCGTGCCTGAGCACTATCCGGTCATCCGCCCCTTCAAAACCGACGATATGTATTCCGGGAATTTCCCCGCACCTGACAGACTGTATATCCGTCTTCACTCCCATATCCGCTTCAATTATTCCGGCAAGGCTTTTTGCAGTCCCGCTCGGGGCATCGAGCTTGTGGCAGTGGTGCATTTCCACGATATACGGACTGTATCCGCCTGTCATGGCCATCTTCCTGGAAATGAAATCATTCACTGCGAAGAAAATATTGACGCCTATCGAAAAGTTGGAGGCGTATACCATAGCAGTGCCCCGGGACCTGAAATACTCTATGACATCATCCCGGATGTCATCCCACCCCGTAGTGCCGATGACAACAGCCTTGAAATTCTCCGCCAGGAACCTGTAGTTCTCCCTTATGGCCGCCGGTACGGTAAAATCTATACATACGGATTCCCCGGCTATGGCCGGGTCGAAAGACCTGATGTCCTCGCTCTTCCCGGCACACTCGATTCCTCTTTCGGCAAGGGCCTTCTCGACCATCCTGCCCATCTTACCGTATCCGCTGATCACTGCTTTCATAATCCTTGTCCTCAAAAAGATATTTATGGACTTCCCTTACGGCCTCCTTCATGGATGACCTGTCCACCACAAAACTGATATTGACGAATGACGCCCCCTGGGATATCATATAGACATTGCAGTCCTTCAGTGACGACATGGTCTGCTTCAGCAGGCCGCGAAGATTGACGATATTCTTGCCGATCACGGATATCTGGGACTTGTCCCTGTCCACATCCACCTCCGCAAATGCCGACAGCTCCCTTACGACATCGTCTATGTCCTGGTTACCGTCCATAGTCAGGGAAATGTTGGCTTCCGAAGTACTTATCAGATCCACCGAGACCTTGTGCTCGCTGAAAATGGAGAACACCTTCTGCAGGAAGCCCGATACATTGATCATCCTCGTAGAGAAGATATTGAGGAGCAGGATATTCTCCTTGTAGGACACCGACTTCACCCCGTCTTCAATCTGGTCATCGCGCAGGATCGCCGTCCCCTCCCCGTCAGGGTTCATGGAATTCAGCACATAGACAGGGATATTCTTCATCACGGCCGGCTCTATGGTCATCGGATGGAGCACCTTCGCCCCGAAATGGGCCATCTCGGCCGCCTCCTCGAACGATATCCTGCTTATATTCCTGGTATTCGGGACTATTCTCGGATCCGCCGTCCTCACCCCGTCCACATCAGTCCATATCTCTATCCTCCCCGCATCGAGGGCCATCCCTACAAGTGATGCCGAATAGTCGGAACCGCCGCGTCCGAGAACCGATGTCTCACCCTTTGCCGTAGATGCAATAAATCCCTGGGTTATAACCGCATCGCAATCCTTGAATGCCTCATTGACGACTTCCGGAACACGCCTTGAAATCTCCGCCATGTCCGGCTCTCCCTTCATATAATTGTCCGATGTGACAATCATCCTGCGTGCATCAATGAAATGCGTGGCAATTCCCATGGCATTCATCGCATAGCAGATGATTGTGGAAGACAGCCATTCGCCGCGGGATATGATTTTGGCCTTGCTCCTGTCGGTAAGTTCCCCCAGGGCACACACGGCCCCCACGAAACGCCTGAGGCTTTCGCATATTTCCTCAATCTTCGCACAGGCTTCCGCGCATGTGCCGGCCCCGGCCAGCAGTTCATTCGCAAGATCAAGATGCCGGGACTTCAGGGCATCTATATTGGCATTTGCACCGGCCGCATCACCTGCCGCCGCGCAATCGGATATCCTGTACAGGAGATCCGTAACCTTGGACAGCGCCGAGACCACCACGACCGGTTTCTGTCCGAGCTTGCCCCGCACTATCGAAATTGTCCTTGTGATTGCTTCATAATTGGCGACAGACGTGCCGCCGAATTTCATTACTATCATATCTTGTCCGTTTTATATATGCCATCGCAAGTCCCGCGAATGTTCACCTTTTCCCGTTCAGAAAGACCTTTTCAGGACATCGAACATCCTGATATAGTTTTCCTTCGCCTGTTCCAGGTCTTCGAGCAGGATGTATTCCGCATCAGTATGCGCGACTAAAATCGATCCCGGCCCGCACAGGGCCTTATGTCTGAAATTGGTCAGCTGCGGGGCATCGCTGCCGAATGCCACAGTTTTGGTCCCGAAACCGTCGAGTGTCAGATATTCCGCAGGGGTGTCGCCCCCGAAAGCCTCCACTTCAATATATTCATCCCTGAAATTGTCCATCACCTCACACACCATCCGGTCACTGGCGAAAGTAGTCCTGAAATAGATACGGAAGGTAAGGAGGTCGCTCAGGATATTCTGCGGATTGTCGCTGACAAGCCGTCCCACGTTCCATGTAGTCTCGCCCAGCTGCGGGTCCATCGGGAATTCTACTGCCCTCAACGCATTCATCATGTCCACGAACCGTTCCACTGCGCTCGCCCCGTACACCGGATAGCCAGAATGAAAACTCCTGCCCCTGACCGTCACAGCGAATGATTTGGTGCCCTTGCTGGCGGACACCATCCGGTTGTCGGTAGGCTCCCCTACTATCACGTACTTTCCTCCGGGATACTTTTCCCTGAAATCCCTGGCACCGAGAGACCCTACCTCCTCCCCGTACAGCAGCAGGAGACCGAATCCTGTCTCTCCGTTCCCTGCCAGCTCAAGGCATGCGCTGTACATCGAGAAAAGCTGCCCCTTGGCATCGCAGGTGCCCCTGCCGCGTATCACGACCTTGCCGTCATCCCTTTTCTCCACGGACGGAGGGATATAGGGAGGCACCGTGTCATAATGTGTACAGAAGACAATGTCCGGCTCTCCCCACGACAGGAGGATGTCCGAAGGCACCGGGGAGCAGTTCCCGTCTGCATCCTTTCTGCCATAGTCCGGACGGTCGGACATATAGACATTGACCTCGCATCCCGACACAGGAAGCCTGCGGATCAGGAATTCAGAAAGTCTGCCCTCCCCGGATGACGAGGAATCTATGCGGAGCATTTCAAGGAAAAGGTCGATATCCATAACACCCTGTTTTAACAGCCGCCGGAATACCCCGTAATCCGGACAGCCGGCAACCAAGCTACAAACTTAAGGAAAATCTGCGGAAAAACCGCCGGAATGCATCAGATTAACGCAACATAAATTGAAAATCAGTCCGTGAGCAGAAAAGAACCGGACAGGTGTTTTCAAAGGCCAGATGCCGTTTCAAATATTTTGCTTATTTTTGCGCCCCCGGACAGGAG
Organism: uncultured Bacteroidales bacterium; assembly: GCA_944322585.1. GTDB lineage: Bacteria > Bacteroidota > Bacteroidia > Bacteroidales > UBA932 > Cryptobacteroides. The sequence goes on from CALUPB010000003.1 coordinate 160,674, forward strand.
GCATTGCAGATGCCGCACCTCGGGCGTACTCCGGCACATTCCCGTACAATTCACATTGCGGGAGACCGGCAGGATAATTGAAAAATTGAACATTGCCAAGCAAATGAAGACAAAACTGATACGGGACAAATATCTGTTGCCGGTGATATGCGCCGCGGCCCTCCTGCTTCCGTCAGGCTGCAGCAAAGACGCAGAATACACTGCCATGCAGGAAAACCAGTACATAGACATGGTGTTCACAGAGGCCGCTCCGGACACGAAGGCGGAAACAGGGGAAGACGGCAGCGGCACTTTCAGCGAGGGGGACAGAGTCGGACTATACATATATGGGAATCCGACAAGGCATATGGTCTTGACCATGACAGACGGGCAATGGACTCCGAGACTGAAAAAGAGCGACCTCGGCACAGGGACAGTCCGCCTTTCCGCCTATTATCCGGTCAGCGGGGATGTCCAGCCGGAAACCAACACTCATAAACACAAGGTGGACACAGACCAGAGCGGAGAAGGATACGGGGATTCAGACTTGCTGTGGTGCCACCGGGACATAGATCAGGAGGACCTGGCCGGGAACAGGATAGAAATGCAGTTCAGGCACGGAATGCACAGGCTGCTCATAAACATATCAGGTACTGACGGCTCCCTTCCACAGGATTTGACAGTAAAAGTCATCAATAATACGGAAGGCTCGTTCTCGCTATACGAAGGTATTGCAAATGATCCTTCGGGGACATTGGAACGGATAAGCCCGCGCAAACTTGCGGATGAGGGCAAATATGCGGCCGTCCTGTTTCCCGGTGAACTGAAAGAATATTCTGACGGATGGGTAGAAATCACCTCGGGCGGCAGGACGTCAACATACAGGGCTCCGGAGACAATCGGCAAAAGCCGTTCCCTGGAGAGCGGCAAGGAAACCGTACTGAATCTGCTCCTGAAAGCTGACGGAGACATCGGGACAGACCCTGATGACCCCGGAACCGGACTGGAACCGGATCCGGAATATGCCGGGAAAACATGCTGGATCTACGGCATAAAGACTCCAGACACTCCTGATTACCCGAGGGACAATGAGGAGTCCGTACCGGAATTCGAATTCCTGACTCCCGAGAAATTTCCGTCTGGCATATGGTTCAACGTATCTTCCACCATATACCTGAACTGGCAGGAGGGCTTCCTGTGGTATGACTGCGACAAGGACAATCCTGAGGAAGGGGACGGCTCCCGTCCCGGATATCAGGACAGCGACATGTGCTGGGCTGCCACAGCCTCCAACCTGCTGCACTGGTGGATGACGATGAACAGGCCTTACATAGATGCATATGACAAAAAATACGGTTCCGACCCGTGGCCTGAATATCCGCGTCCGTCCCCTGCGTTTTCAGATGAGAAAAGCAGTGAAATTTTTGATTTTTTCAGGGAAACCTGCAGAAACAGGGGAGGCTCCGCGACTGCCGGCATAAACTGGTTCATCAACGCCACGCCAGGAATTCCCGCTACGGATGATTCCGTCTATGACAATTTCGGCGGATATTTCACGGATATTTTCAAAGGCATACCGGTAGCCACATCGTACGGTGGCGGACTGGACAAGGCGAGTTTCAACATGACTGTAAAGACCGCATTGGAGAAAAGGCAGGGGCTCGGTTTCATACGGTCCAATCTGAACAGGCCAAGCACACATGTCATGACGATATGGGGAGCGGAATTCGATGACCAGGGATATGTCTCTGCCATATATTATGTCGACAACAATGACCACTATCAGTTTGAGGTGACCGGAGGCGGCAACAATTTCCAGCACCACCGGCTGATACGCCAGATCATCAGATACAGGGAGGGCATATGGAAAATATTACTGGGGAATTCCGACATATACCCGATAGCTGACCTGGTGACAGTGGATCTCCGCCGTGATGTCTGGCAGACGGAGTTCCCGGAAATTGACATGACGGATAAATGACATTTAACAGATAATGGACGATCATGAAAATTCGTAATTTGATTCCGGCGGCTGCCGGTACTGTATTCCTGTTTCTGCTTTCTTCATGCGGAAAGGTTTCCGTTGACGCTGTTGACGGCATGCCGTCAGCGGCACGGATAAACATAAGGACATCCATAGACGCCCTCGCAAAGTCTCCGCAACTTGATGAAAACGGGAAAGGGAATTTTTCAGACGGAGACATCCTTACCGTAACTATATCAGGGGAAGGTTTCAAAGAAATGGACAAAGAGTATGTCACGGGCTCCACGGAACTCTGGTGGGCAGATCTCAATCTGCCCGAAGAAACGGAAGATGTGTACTTTTCCGCCTGCTATCCGGCACAGGAAGCCATACAGGACGGCAAATTCACGTTCACAGTGTCTCCTGAAGGAGAAACGGATCTGCTGCTTGCCGGGGCCGTCAGGGCGGAAAAATACTCGGAAAGCGCTGTCAGCCTGACATTCAGGCATGCTCTCCACAAGCTCATTGTAAAATATGTCTCAGACGGTTCCGTGGACGATGAGACCCTCTCTGCGATAACCACATCCGTCAAGGCTCTCTCATCCTGCACGATAGACCGTGTGAAAGGGGAGCTGGAGGCAGGCTCGGCTTCAGGAATGGCAACTGTCGGGAACAGACAGGGAGATCAGGTGTCATTTCTCATAATCCCTCAGGAAAAGGACAATGTCACTCTGGAAGTGGCCATGGGAGAAATCACGCGCACCTTCACGATTCCGGACCGCGCCCAGGACGGAAGTCCAGTCAACATGCTTGAGGGAGGGAAAGTCCTCACCGTACTGCTTTCAGTGTCGTCCGGCGGGATACGGATTGACGGGGCGCAGATAGAAGGATGGGAGCAGCAGGGTACAATAACAGGTGAAATCCCGCTATAGGCGGGACCGTACCCGTCATGTCCGCAGGACAGTCTTTCATGAGGAGAAGCATGACTTCATAATTTTTTTTGACAAATTTTCTATCCTTTCTTGGACTGTTATCCGGAAAATATTTCTATCTTTGTCAGGACATGCGGCGGTATCCGCCGCGTACCATAATATAATATGAGGAATTTCAGACATAACCATCATCACGACACAGCACCGGAGTGGTAGCCGTGAGAATGGTCATGCAGGACAAGGCATAACATTTATGAAGGCTTACCACTGGCGGTAAGCCTTTTTCTGTTTTAAGGCCGGCATCCCCGGGGAATGCCGGGACTTGTTGCCTGAGGAAGGAAGAATTGGCTGACAACTAAAACTGACGTTAATATGATACGTATTGCTATCCAGGCCAAGGGCCGATTGAACGAAGACAGCATGGCTCTCCTTACGGAAGCCGGAATGAGGATTTCAGAAAGCCGCCGCAAACTGCTGGCCCAGGCCGAAGGTTTCCCGTTAGAAGTACTGTACCTGAGGGATGACGACATTCCGCAGGCTGTGGCCGACGGCGTGGCAGACATCGGGATTGTAGGGCTCAATGAAGTGGAAGAGAGGGGAAAAGACGTGGAAGTGGTGCACAGATTGGGATTCGGGAAATGCCGGATTTCGCTTGCAATTCCGAAAGAGGAAGACTATGAAGGGCTTTCATGGTTCTCAGGGAAAAAAATAGCTACTTCATATCCTGGAATTCTCGGAAAGTTTTTCTCGGAGAACGGCATCAGCGCCAATATCGAAACCATTGCAGGATCCGTGGAAATCGCTCCTTCAGTAGGAATGGCAGACGCGATATTCGACATAGTCAGTTCCGGAGGGACTTTGGTGAGCAACGGACTGAAAGAGGTGGAGAAAGTGCTTTTTTCAGAAGCCGTACTCATTGCAGGCAAAACCCTTTCCGAAGAGAAAAGGCAGCTTCTTGCACAGATGGTTTTCCGTTTTGAAGCCGTGGAGCGCAGCCGGGGAATGAAATACATGCTCATGAACCTGCCCCAGGACAAGGTGGAAGACGCCGTGAAGATACTTCCGGGGATGAAATCGCCCACAGTGCTTCCGTTGGCCCAGGACGGTTGGTGTTCCCTGCATGTAGTAGTGCGGGAGGACGAACTGTGGACAAAAATCGAACAGCTGAAAGGAATCGGAGCCGAAGACATACTCGTACTCGCTCTGGAAAAGACAATCCGGTAGGCTTTACAGGAAAACCTTCTGTCAGACCAAGAAATACAATATGGACATGAATATTTATATCAACCCGGAACGCGGTACATGGGAGGCACTCGCAAGCCGTAGAAGAAGCGATGACAATTCCGTGGATGAAACGGTCGCAGCCATCATCAGGAGAGTGAGGAAAGAAGGCGACATGGCCCTTTGCAGCCTCTCCCGGGAAATCGACAGGGTGGAACTATCCGCCATCGAAGTCAGCGATGAAGAGAAAGTTGCCGCATCCGGTCTTGTCCCGGACAAGATGAAGGCTGCCCTTTCCCGGGCGGCGGAAAACATCATGGCTTTTCATAAGGCACAGTTCCCTGCCGAAATCAAGGTGGAGACAATGCCTGGAGTAAAATGCATGTCACGCCCTGTCCCGATACAGAATATCGGACTGTACATCCCGGGAGGTTCGGCTCCGCTTTTCTCGACTGTCCTAATGCTCGGGATACCGGCCATGGTGGCGGGATGCCCGAATACTGTGCTGTGCACACCTCCCGACAGGAACGGAGCCGTCAATCCGACAATATTATATGCAGCCTCGCTGTGCGGCATCCGCAGGATTTTCAAGGCCGGAGGGGCACAGGCCATTGCCGCCATGGCCTTCGGCACTGAAACCATACCGAAAGCGGACAAGATCTTCGGCCCCGGGAACAGATACGTCACACGGGCAAAACAGATGCTGAGTTCCGTGGTAGCCATTGACATGCCGGCCGGGCCGTCCGAAGTGATGGTTCTGGCCGACACCTCCGCCCGCCCTGATTTCGTGGCGGCAGACCTGCTGTCGCAGGCCGAGCACGGAGCGGACAGTCAGGTGATACTGGTCTGCATGTCGGAAGATTTCGCCCACAAGGTCCGGAAGGAAACAGCCACGCAGCTAACAGTCCTTCCGCGCAGGGACATCGCATCAAAGGCTCTTGAAGGAAGCCGTATCATCGTCATGGAATCGGCAGACGACATGGTGGACTTCGCCAATCTGTATGCAGCCGAACACCTGATAATATCCATGGAGAATCCGTGGGAGACGGCCGGACGCATCACCGCGGCAGGCAGTATCTTCATAGGGAACTATTCTCCGGAAAGCGCCGGGGACTATGCTTCCGGGACCAACCACACTCTTCCCACTTCCGGCTGGGCGAAATCCTACAGCGGAGTGAACACCGGCAGTTTCATGCGCAGGATTACGCTTCAGGAACTCACCCGGCAAGGACTCTCTGGACTTGGGGATACCATTATGGAAATGGCTGCCGGGGAAGGCCTCGAAGCTCACCGCAGGGCAGTAGGAATACGGCTCGGGAAGCAATAGCCGCCGACACCGCATATTCGGGTGCTGTCTGCTCCAGCACGGCATTCCGGCTGACACATGATTCTCCGCTCATGGCGACAATACCTTTCAAAAACGACTTATAACATGGAAACAAAAGACATAGAAAAAATAGTACGTCCCAATATCCTTGCAATGGCTCCCTATTCGACGGCAAGGGATGAATGCGAAGGCAGTCCGGAGATTTTCCTGGACGCCAACGAAAGTCCTTACGACAACGGCTTCAACCGTTATCCGGATCCTCATCAGAAAAGGATGAAGAAGGCCGTAGCCGCCGTAAAGGGGATCCGGGAAGACCATATATTTCTCGGGAACGGAAGCGATGAAGCCATCGATCTGGCCTACAGGGTATTCTGCCGGCCGGGGATAGACAATGCCGTCTCCATCGCCCCGACATACGGGATGTACGGAGTCGCCGCTGCGACCAACGACGTGGAATTCCGCGAAGTCCCTCTCGGCAAGGATTTTTCCCTGGAGCCTGATGCACTTCTGGCCGCAGCCGACGCGAACAGCAGGCTGCTCTTCATATGCTCCCCCAACAATCCTACAGGCAACAGTTTCCCGAGAGAGCAGATAGAACGCATTATAAAAGAATTCAACGGGATAGTGGTCCTGGACGAGGCCTATGCGGATTTTTCATCGCAGGGCAGTTTCCTCCGGGACATTGACAGACACCCGAACCTTATCATCCTGCAGACTTTCTCCAAGGCATGGGGAATGGCCGGGCTGAGGGTAGGGATGGCTTTTGCGTCGCCGTACATCATCAGACTGTTCTCCAATGTAAAATATCCGTACAATATCAACGGACTCACACAGGAAATCGTCACCGGAAAACTTCTGGAAGCCGCTACACTCCATGTCCGGGAAATTGTCAGCGAAAGAGCCAGAATTTCCGAAGCCATCGCAGGATACCCCGGCATCATGAAAGTATACCCTTCAGACGCCAATTTCATCCTTGTCAGATGCACCGGCCCGAAAGACCTGTACAATGCGCTCATGGAAGCGGGGATTATCGTAAGGGACCGATCGGGAGTCAGAGGATGCGAAGGCTGCCTGCGCATCTCGATAGGCACCGCATCCGAGAACAGCAGGCTGATCCGCACGGTGGCGGCATGGTCCGCTTCGCTTTATCCCGGAGACCGTATATCCGGGAATGCATCATGCCCCGTTTCTCCGGAATCCCCGGAAGGCATCTGCACTGGGGGAACGGCATACGCAGACGGGAACAACGGCACAGGCACGAATGCTGACAGATGCTACAACGCGCCAGTGACGGCACACGCGGACAGTACAGGTGCAGCAGCCAGGAGGGCAACCGTGTCCCGTACCACATCGGAAACCGGCATCACCGCCATCATAGACCTTGACGGCAAGGGGCCTTCATATATCTCCACCGGGATAGGCTTTTTCGACCATATGCTCGACCAGATCGTCCACCACTCCGGAATATCAATGCTTATCAAGGCCAAGGGAGATCTCGACGTGGACGAGCACCATACGATAGAGGACGTTGCGATCGTTCTCGGCAAGGCAATCTCGGAAGCACTCGGCGACAAGACAGGAATAGGCCGCTACGGGTTCGTGCTTCCAATGGACGAAAGTGAAGCTTCCGTACTGCTCGATTTCGGCGGCAGGACGGATTTCAGGTGGGACGCCGAATTCTCCCGCGAGAAAATAGGGGACATGCCTACGGAAATGTTTCCTCATTTTTTCAAGAGCCTGGCAGAAACGGCCCGGTGCAACCTGCATATTTCCGCAAGAGGGGAAAATGAACACCATAAGATCGAAGGCATATTCAAGGCATTTGCCAGAGCCCTGAAAATGGCTGTCGCCCGGGAAAAATTCCCTTATTCGCTGCCAAGCAGTAAAGGGCTGCTGTAAATACGGCACCGGCCATTTATGCCGTAACCGCAATGAGACGCGGACAGTAATTGTGTGGCGGGAAAAGTTCCGCAAGCTGCATAATTCCCCGAATACCAGTGACAATCATTAATTTGAATAATATGACGGCGATAATAGACTATGGAACCGGAAACCTGCGTTCGGTGGAAAACGCCCTGAAAAGGCTCGGGGCCGAATACACCGTGACTTCCGACACCGGGATCATATGTTCTGCAGACAGGGTCATCCTTCCCGGTGTGGGAGAAGCGGCTACGGCCATGAAAGCGCTGAAAGGGACAGGACTCGACAGGATTATCCCTGCGCTGAGGCAACCCGTACTCGGAATATGCATAGGCATGCAGCTGATGTGCTCCCGCAGTGAAGAAGGGGACACGCCGTGCCTTGGAATATTCCGGGCAGATGTCCGCCATCTTGCTTCCCCGGCCGTGGCTGCCGGAGAACAGATCAGGCTGAAGATACCGGAAATGGGGTGGAACAGCATATTCCGGCCCGGAGGAGAATCCTCATGCCGCCTCCTGGCAGGCATTGAAGACGGAAGCTATGTATATTATGTACATTCCTATGCTCCCGATATCTGTGAAGACACCGCTGCCGTAACGGAATACGGCAGACCGTTCAGTGCCGTCCTTGCCCGCGGCAATTTCTTCGGCACCCAGTTCCACCCGGAAAAGAGCGGCGGCATCGGACAAAGGATACTGCAGAACTTTCTGGAAATGACAGGAACATGCCGGCAATACCCGGAAAAATGAACCGCATCCCGGAACAGGGCAGGGCATCTTTGGGGCACACCGGAATAAAATGATTACAAACAGTTTAGTAAACAATAGCATATGATCGGAATAATACCGGCAATCGACATAATCGGCGGGAAATGCGTCCGCCTTACAAAAGGTGACTATTCCACGGCAAAGTCATATTCCGACAATCCGTCCGATATGGCAATAAGTTTCCGTGATGCAGGCCTGAAGAAGCTGCACATTGTAGACCTTGACGGAGCGAAGGCCTCCTCACCGCAGAACCTTGCCGTACTGGAAAGCATAAAGTCAGCCACGGACATGGAAATCGAATGGGGCGGAGGCATAAAGGACAGGCAGTCGCTGGAAGCAGTACTGTCATGCGGGGCATCGCAAGCCATATGCGGAAGCATAGCCGTAACGGACAGTGAGGAATTCACAGCCTGGCTCCATGATTACGGACCGGAAAGGATAATACTCGGGGCAGATGCAAGGAACGGCAGGATAGCGACACACGGCTGGATGAACGAAACCGAAACGACTGTCGTCGATCTTATAGCGGCTTATGTCCCATACGGGCTCAAAAGAGTGATCTGCACCGACATCTCCAAGGACGGGATGCTTCAGGGCCCGTCATTCGGCCTCTATGCCGCACTGAAGGAGCGGTTTCCGGCTCTCATGGTCACTGCCAGCGGCGGCATAGGAGGAATGGAGGACATACTGAAACTGGATGAGATGGGAATAGACAGTGTAATAGTGGGTAAAGCCCTGTACGAAGGGAAGATATCCCTACGGGAAATCAGCGGATACTGTAACGGACGATGTCAGGGAAACCGCTGACGTCAGTTCGACGGATTTCGAGCATTGAACGTAATAATATAGATTATGCTTGCAAAAAGGATAATACCGTGTCTTGACATCAAGGACGGAGTCACCGTAAAAGGAGTGAATTTCGTGGGACTGCGGAATGTGGGCGACCCTGTGGAACTGGCGGCCAGATATGCCGGAGAAGGAGCGGACGAACTTGTCTGCCTCGACATAAGCGCCACGCTTGAAGGCAGAAAGACATTCGCATCCCTCGTGGAAAGGATAGCAGAAGTCATCGACATCCCATTTACCGTAGGAGGTGGGATATCGTCAGCGGAAGACGCAGGACGGCTGCTGCTGTCCGGAGCAGACAAAGTCTCCGTCAACAGCGCGGCAGTGAAAAGACCGGAACTCATAAACGAAATCGCATCAAGATACGGAAGCCAGTTCATAGTGGCTGCGATAGATGCCAGGCAGATCGATGGCAGGTGGACAGTGACGACGCACAGCGGAAGCCGGCCTACCGACAGGGAACTGTTCTCCTGGGCAAGGGAAGTCGTGGACAGGGGTGCAGGAGAAATCCTGTTCACATCCATGGACAATGACGGAACAGGGAAGGGCTATCCGTGCGAAACCTTTGCAGCGCTCTCCGACATGCTTCCCGTACCGGTAATCGCCTCCGGAGGGGCAGGCTCCATACGGGACATAGCGGATGTGCTCACAACGGGCAAGGCCGATGCCGCCCTGGCTGCCAGCATATTCCATTACGGACAGATCTCCATTCCGCAGCTCAAGACAGAGCTCTCCTTACTCGGCATACCGGTACGGCTCCATTGACTGCGGCGATCCGGTTACCGGAATTCAGAAGCCGAACAGTCCGTGCCGATAAACAGTGAATTTCTAAAACGACATACAATGATAACATTTGAAGAACTTGACACTGCCAAGAGCAGTGAAAATCTTGTACCTGCAATCATTCAGGACGACACCACTCTGGCAGTCCTCATGCTGGGGTATATGGACAGGGAAGCCTTGGACAAGACCCGGGAAGAGGGCCGCGTGACATTCTACAGCCGCTCCAAAGGCAGACTATGGACCAAAGGCGAAACCAGCGGCAATTTCCTGGATGTGGTGTCAATAGCCAAGGACTGCGATTCGGATACCCTCCTGATAAGGGTAATCCCGCACGGCCCTGTCTGCCACACCGGAACCGTAAGCTGCTTCGCATCCCCTGAAACGCGCAAATCGGTAACGGAAGGAGGGACAGAACATTACACAGAAGGCTTCATCCGCCGTCTGCAACAGATCATCCGCCGGCGCCATGCGGAAATGCCGGAAGGTTCCTACACTTCGAAGCTCTTCAACAGGGGTGTCAACAAAATCGCCCAGAAAGTAGGGGAAGAGGCGGTCGAGACTGTCATCGAAGCGGTCGCAGGGAACAGGGAGGCCATGATATATGAGGCTTCAGACCTTATCTATCATCTTCTTGTCCTCCTCGAGGCCACCGGATGCTCTATCTCCGACCTCGAAAAGGAACTGGAGCGCAGGCATAAACAATAATGTGATCATACTCTATCCCGCCCTTGTACCTCAGCAGACAGGACAAGGGCGGTCGAATTCCCATTGCCCTTATGAATACAGGCCGCCATTGATGGAAATGCATTCTCCCGTAATGTAGGACGCTTCTTCAGAAGCCAGAAAGCCTACAAGGGCCGCAACTTCCTCCGGTTCTCCGAAACGGTTCATCGGAATGGTCTTTTTCAGTTCAGCCTCGTCCAACCCCTCTACCATATCAGTCCTGACAAAACCGGGAGCCACGGCATTCACTGTCACGCCCTTGCGCCCGACCTCCTGGGCCAGAGCCTTGGTGGCTGCTATCAGGCCGCCTTTTGCCGCAGAATAGTTGCACTGTCCCGGCAGTCCTTTCAGGCCTGAAAGGGAAGCCATATTGATGATACGGCCGTATTTCCTGACCAGCATGGGCTTAAGGACGGGCCGGGTGACATTGTAGAAGGCATCGAGGCTTGTCGAGATGACCTTTGTCCAGTCTTCCTGCTCCATCCAGAGCATGAGGTTGTCTTTCCTGACACCGGCATTGTTCACCAGTACTTCGATATATGTGTCCGGATGGGCATCCTGCCATCCTTCTATGGCCGATACGGCTGCCGCATTGTCGCCCACATCGAATTTGAGGAGTTCTCCCGTACTCCCGGCCTCTGTTATGAGATCTATTGTTTTCCGGGCTTCAGCATCATTGGAGACATAGTTCACAATGACATGATATCCCATCCTTGCAAGCCTGACGCATACGGCCCGGCCTATTCCCCGGCTTCCGCCGGTCACTAATGCACACTTCATAATATAATTTCAGTTCTACAATTGCAGGATTTCCGATGCAAGGGCGGACATCCCGATGATTTCGGCGCAGGTCAAGACCGAAGTCATAGACACTCCGAGCATTCCGTGCAGATTGAGACTCTGCCCTGTCATAAGCAGGTTCGGAAACGGAGTCCTCGGTGTCAATACCGTTGTCATGGGGCTTTTCCAGTCCTTCCTTATCCCATATGCCGACCCTTCCGGTTCACAGAGATAACTGCTGTATGACAATGGAGTGCTTGTATATACCCTGTCCACCGCATCTCCAAGTCCCGGCACACGCCGTTCAGCCAGACGGATACATTCCTCTGTCCTGTCCCGTTTGAACCGCACATAGTCTTCGCCTCTGTGTCCGGAAGGCAGTCCGGACCATTTCTCCACCTCGCTCCACCACATGGGAGTCAGCAGGTCAAGACTGATTGCATTGTCCGAGCCGTCATAAGGGACAGCCCAGTTGACGAGGACACTGTCTGTCCTGCCCGGTTCAGGCCTCCACAGGTCAGTTCCGGCTCTGTGCACATATATGTTCCTGTTCACATACGGCAAAGCTCCCGGTTTAAGTCTTATATTGGCGGTAAACATACCGTATGTGTTCTCCATGGAGGAAATCCTGTGTCTGTACACCTTACGCAGAGCCCTTGTCTCTTCCACCAGGGCGACTGTGGCCGACGGGTGAATGTCGGATATGACCCAGTCGGCTTCCAGCACCTCTCCCCCGTTCACAACGACCTCGGCCACCTTTCCTCCTTTCTCCCTAATGGCAGTCACTTCAGCATCTGTTCTGACATTACCTCCCATCTTCCTGATGCTCTCCACAAGGGAATCCGCTATCTGCGACCCTCCGCCGCGAAGTCTCCATGCACTGCATATGAACGAGTCGTTGATCTGCGCAAAGACATAAAGAGGCAGGGATTCGGCATTGAGTTCCATCTTCAGCGATGTGCCGGACAATACCTGCCTGAGCAACGGGTCGGATACCGTTGCGTTCAGGAATTCATATGCAGACTTCGCAAAAAGGGGACCGGATATGAAACCGCCGGCATCACGGGACATAAAAATGTCGAAGATACGGTTTCCGACATCTTCCAGGAAATCCGTATATTTCAGAATGGCTTCTTTCTCATGCGGGAAACATTCGGTCAGACGTTCTGCAAATCTTCTGTGCCCGCTTGCAAAAGGGAAAGCCCTGTCCCCTATGACGACTTCATCGGCACATTCCGGATCAAGCTGCTTCCAAGGAAGGGACATGAGGCCGAAATAACTGAACAGTCTGTTCAACGGCTCCCCGTCACCGAGCCCGCCGGCATAATGGAAACCGGTATCGAACAGCGCCCTCCCCCTGACATAAGTCTGCAGACATCCTCCCGTATGGTTACTCTGCTCCAGGACAGTCACTTCCAGCCCGTGCCTGGCAAGGATGTAACCGCATTCAAGGCCTCCGAGACCGCTTCCTATTATGATTGCCGACCCGTCCATCATCTGTCACAGCCAACAGTCACCGTCTCCTCCCGACAGGGGTTCTGCAGGATATATACGGACGCCTTAATGGAAAGACAGACAGTGCCGTCATGGACTATCGACGCCTTCAGCCAGGCAGTCCTGCCGCCGTGCTCCGGAAACGATCCGGGGGCAAATCCGGACTCCTGCCCTGAAGAGGTCCCAAGGGCAGCGCCGGGAACATCCGACCATGCCATGGAAACACGGACCTCAAGCAGGGGACATGTCTGCGGGGAAACAAGCGCAGTGAACCTGCACTGCCGTATCTCTCCGACAGCCAATTTCCGTCCAAAACCGGAAACGGCACATTCCCTTTCCGCACATTCGAGTACCATCTGTATACTGCATACTCCCGGTGATACCGGATTACCGGGGAAATGCCCCATATAGACTTCACAGTCCGGATTGAGAGAGACCGTGTAGACTGCCCAGTCATCCTCTCTCCTGACAGACAGCACATTATAGTAATTGTTCAGCATACCGACATCATTCTGCAAACCGATGTTTTACCGTATCCGGCTTCATTCAATCCGGTCATCTTCCTGCTCCTTGATGAAAATCTTCATCTGCCCGGATGCTGCCGGCACACATGTACCGTGCCCCGGAAGACTTTCCTTTCCGCTATCATTCCGGGACATCAGCCCGGATATGCCGTCACAGACCGGAAACGGATCATGACGGCTGTCTCCACTCTTAAAGGAAAACACTTCCGCCGAAAAAAGAGACATCCCTGCCGCACTGCCGAGAAGCCTGAGTACAGTATACAGTCTTTCTCCGACTTCAGGCATCCGGAAGATCCTGAATTTCTTCACTTCCGCGATATAGCCGGTTTCCGGCGTCAGTCCCCGGACGAAAGCCCCGTAACCGGCAAATACAGCAGCAGACTGAGCCACGTGCTCTATAAGGCCCGGCGCCGTGAACTTTCCGTCTTCCACAAAAATATTATCCGTAAGGACATCAAGTCCTGTTTCCGCCCCTTCCCTGTCATAACGGTATAAAGCATCTACCATTACAATGGGCGGACGTTGAGGGATCAGTTCATAAATCCGTTCTCCCGAAAAGAGAGGGTCATTCTCCATTACCGGTTATCTTTTCAATGAATTCCTGTTTCCAATATTGCCTGTACTCGATTATCCGCAATATACATCAGTTTCCGTCCACCCCCACACGGTATATTCCCGCCGTATGTTGTCCTGACCGCAAGCCGGTGCAGCATACGGCTAAAGATCCCGTATTATCAGAGTCGAGTTGGTGCCTCCGAACCCGAAAGAATTGGACAGGAATGTGTCGAACTTCTTCTCTATCGTACGGGACGGTATAAGCAGGTGGCACGAATCTTCATCGGGATTCTCGAAATTGATATTCCCGGCAATGAAGCCGTTCTTCATCATGAGCATAGAATATATCACCTCGCTCGCGCCTGCCATCCACATTTCATGTCCTGTCTGGCTCTTGGTGCTGGTGACCGTTACAGCCTTTTCTCCGAAAACATTGTATATCGCCTTCGCTTCGTTCGCATCCCCCACACGGGTGGAAGTCGCATGGGCATTGACATAACCTATCTCTCTGATACCGATACCGGACATCTTTATCGCCATCTCAAGCGAACGCACCGGCCCGTCCACATTCGGAGAAGATATGTGGTCTCCGTTCGACGAAAAGCCGTAGCCGAGCACCTCCGCCAGGACCGGAGCCCCACGGCGGACTGCAGTATCATAATTCTCAAGGATAACGGTAGCGGCGCCACCTCCCGGCACAAGGCCGTCACGGTCCCGGTCGAACGGCCGGCTGGCCTTCAGGGGCTCGTCTTCCCTGACTGAAAATGCGGATATGCCGTCGAATGAGCCTACCGCGAACGGATTGACCTCCTGTGCCCCTCCGCAGACTACCATATCCTGCAGACCGTTCTGTATCAGCAGGGCACCGAGACCTATGGCATGGGATCCGCTTGCGCATGCCCCGGAAACAGTGAAATTTATACCTTTAAGGCCGAATATGCACCCGAGATTCATCGTCACCGTAGAGTTCATCGACTGGAAAATCGCTCCGCTTCCGCAAAGCGTCGTATCTTTCTTTTCCCGCATCGTATCGGCGGCCTTGACTACGGGTTCTGCGGAACTGTCATTCCCGTAAAGGAGCCCGACCTCGTGAGTATCAAGATATTCCTGATCGACCCCGGCATTCTTCAGGGCATCGGATGTTGCACAGTAGGCGTATTTTGCCTGCTCGGGCATGTATACCCTTCTGGAACGGCTGAGCACGCCCTTCAGATCCGGGATATCAATCCTTGCAGTCAGAGCCGAGCGGAATCCCATTTCTTTTCTCTCCCGGTCAAATACTATCCCCGACTTGCCGTCATACAGGGCATCCCTTACCTCGTCAAGGGTCTTGCCAAGGCAGGAATATATTCCCATACCTGTTATTACAACTCTGTTCTGCATAAATGATTATGATAAGGGCCGGTTCCGGCGTCCTGCATCTTCAAACGGCGCAAATATAGCAAAAATTTGCCGATGCGGACAAAACCCCCGAGTCGGAGTCAAGGCTCTGCCAACCGGAGAAGCACGGAGACATAGTGTTATCTGACATCGAAATTCGAAAGAAGCTGCAGATAATCGTCTGGCGGCGTCTCGTCCGGCAACAAAGGATTCAGGACAGTATACTGCGTACTGCCCACCCCGTCTATAACGGATGCATTCTTCAGCCATGTCTCCATCATAAGCATCTCTGCCTGCTTTTCTTCAGTCATGGCCTTGACCAAAGCCGTGCATTCCTTCACCACATCCCGGCAGGCCTTGAGGATTCTGCCGTAGGCTATTGCCCTGAGACCGAGTTCCGGCAGTCCGAGATTTGCATTGGCGTATGCAAGATTGAGATTCACCAGATCGATATTCAACTCCCTCAATCTTTTCATTTCTTCGGCACAGGCCTGATACTCCTGCCTGATATCGATATAGTCACCGTCATTCAGTCTGTCCTCATCGTCAATCCTTATGGATATGGCCTTGCACGTCTCTCCCGAAGCGGTTTCAAGATAGGTCGTATATATCTTGTACACAGGCTCGGTATCTTCTAACAGCCGCGCAGTCTCCGAATACGCCGTCGTGCAGTCCGATATGTAGGCATCCACGTTCTGTGACCCTGAAAAATCCGGACGTTCCCACCGGATGGAGAGACTCTTGTCCGTATGCGGCGGTTCCGTCACCACGCTTTCGGACAACCGGGCCGCTTTCGGGATATCCATTGGAAGGACATCCTTGGTCAGTCTGATGTCGTAAAATACATACTGTCCTGAAGTATTGTACGTATTGGCAAGCCAGAACATCAGCTGTTCGCACCCGTTTATCGGGACCGTAACGGTCTGGGGTTCCATGGTTTCATATACGGTAAGTTCGGCGACTACCTTCTGGTCCGCACCGATAAGGAGCGTCTCCTTGTAGTCGGATTTCGTCTCCGCAAACGGGCGGTAGCAGGCCACCGTGAAAGTCAGGCTGTTGTATTCTCCGTAGGTATTGAATGCCGCACATGAATTCTCTATGGCATTGCCGCCTGCCGCGAGCATCAGGAATGCCGCTGCCCCTATAAGGGTACTTCCTACGACAGCTCCGCCCACAGCCGCTCCGGCTGCGACAAAAGCCGAACCGACCGCCGCTCCCCCTATCGCCCCGGCCATTGCATTGTCCGTCCCGGAAAGGACACCGTGGTCAAGAGAGAAATGCACACTGGTCTGAAGGATAAAACCCTTGTTGATCCGGCTGCCGTCAGGCATTTCGAAATATCTTCTCTGCGTACTTCCGTCATAGAATATCCTGTCCCGTTCATCTTCCTTGGTACTGACATAGTGCAGATACGGTGCTCCGAGATCTATCAGGTCCGTCTCGTACGGACATTCCGGTTCGGGATGCACGAAAAGATCATTCTCTACAGGCTCCCCTCTGTACACGACAATGTCCGCTATGCCGTACGCCCCGACATTGAGATTGCCGGAGCCGCCGTTCTCGAACCGCAGTTTCCGGCATCTGCCTATCGGAAGAGTGAAATGCTGATTGGGATATGTGGCCTTCATCGGAGCTTCGAGAACAAGCCTGTCGTCGGCATATACCCTTATCACATCATTGGTCATCGCCCAGCTCTTGCCTACATACCCTGCAGTGAAACTCACATAATCGAATTCATTCCCGAGATCGAAAACAGCGTATGAAACTATATTGTCATTCCAGAAATCCGCCTTCTCGAAAAGGACAAAGCCTTCACTGAACTTCGTCCCGCCCATCGAGAATGTTATGTGATCCGATTTTCCGTCGTAAACCTGATGGGCAATCTGCCCTCCTACCGCATACGGCGGGATATTGGAGACCAGTTTGCAGACATCCGGCAGAGCCCTGAGCTTCGGATTGATGTCATCGGCCGGCAGCCCGTCCTGTTCCGGGTCAAAAACGCCCTCCGGATAAAGTACTGCATCGACTATGGCGGCATACATGCTCTGGTCGGACTGCTCAGTATGGATTGACAGCTGACTGCATCCCTTGACATCCAACACTATACGTTTGGCGATATCCGTCTGAGAGATCTCGTATTCATGGATGATCTTCCCGTCCGCCTTTATCGTTATCCATCCTTTCCCTCCGCTGCTTTTGTCGTTGTCCACCGGACCGGCAAGCAGGCTTAGCTTTTCATACTGCCCGCGCAGATTGAAGTAGGAAGCTCCAGGCTGCACTCCGATGAAAGCCATTTCCATATTGCAGACCACACCGTAATGGTATTTGTTCCCGTTGACATAGACTGTCTTGTACTCCAGGTCGGGCGCTACACAGAAATGGTTGTACTGGGCATACGGTTTAAGATCCTTTACAAGCTGTGTCTTTACAGGCGGCTCACTGATGACATTCCCTGTCTCCACCGGATTTTCGCCCGCCTTCCACAGAGTAGCCTCGGCAAAGCCTATCGCATCCTCGCCCTTGACTATTGAAAACTCAAGTTCATCCACACCCGTTATGTCCAAAGTCATCCTCCGGGGCACGTCGTATTTCCGGACTATCTCATCGGCGATTTTCTTCCCGTCTGCATATACGGTGACTACGGCAGGCTCATTGTCAAATGATTCGGGATCATATATGCGTCCGAGGACAAACATTATGGTATCATATCCGCCTCCGAGACGGAATGTTGCGTGTCCTGGCTTGTACGGAGCGAGAGTACTGCCGACCGTAAAACCGTTCCGCCAATCCAGCCCGCCGGTCAGATTCATCCTGGCCGCGCCTTTATATGCCTTGTACGCATAGGAATTTACAGGAGAAGCGATGTCGACAAGATATCTTGTCTGTGCATGGGCTACGACAGCAGACGCAGCCAGAGCGGCAAGAATGAACAGTATCCGTTTCATAATCCGAAGTTTCAGAAGTGAAATATGCGCTTCCCGGGACGGGTGCTCCGGGCCAATTATCAGGACGAAAGGACAATTGCCCTTACATCATCGAAATCATGCCGTGCCAGGGCCGAAGGGGAAATCAGGAAATCCAGCACTCCCACATCCATAAAATTGAGGTCGAAATCCTTCCCTCTGCAGGAATCCACCTGAAGGAGAATCATCCGGTCCTCAAAAGGATGGTCCCATGTTTCCCACGGACGGTGTGACGGCGGGGCAAAGACGGCATGTTCGTCCTGCGTTCCGGGACGCAGGCTGAAATCAATCCGCAGCTCTCCCGGTAATGACGGATTGCCGTTCCCGTCTGTCAGAACAGCCTCCTCCAGACTGTCACATGTCGGGAAATACATGACTCTTACCGCATCCCGTCCGCTTATGGTTCCTCCTATACAGTCAGTCGCAGCATAATATCCTAAATAATGATCTATTTTCGCGAAAAACGAAAGCAGACCCGTACGCGGCAGAAAC
Source organism: uncultured Bacteroidales bacterium (assembly GCA_944322585.1). Classification (GTDB taxonomy): domain Bacteria; phylum Bacteroidota; class Bacteroidia; order Bacteroidales; family UBA932; genus Cryptobacteroides. Next base: position 179,323 of record CALUPB010000003.1, read on the forward strand.
CCGCCGGGATCATACGGTGCAATCTCCTCCATATTTATCTGACACACGAAGAAATACGGGTACTCGTCCCCGTCATCATCCGTATAGGACGGATAAGCGCATCCGGCAGGCAGATCCGGATTCCCGAAAAAACGGGATGCCCCGACCGGCAATTTCCCGGACGGTTCCGACAGACGCAGATAGACAGGATCCATGATGAACAGCGGATACGGTTACCCTACAAAGATAGTAAAGTTCACCGAAATTCAGACAATCACCCTCTGTTTATTCATACACCCACAGCATCAATGGCTTGCTGCCGGTTTCTACTGTTTCCACTACTTTTGAATACTTTCTGAATGGAATCGTGATGCAGCCCTCACTCTTTGGCCTTATCTTGCGCCCTAATACTTTATGCACCTTCACTGGTATCAGTAACGGATATATTGAAAAGTTCGGCAGGCTGACAGGATGAATGAGGATTCCCCTGTAGAGGGCATTGCTGTTGGTCTTGTCCCTGCCATACAGCAGAAGTGCCTTTCTTCCCTTCGGCTTGCTCATAGTCTTCTCCTTTCCTACCCTGTAATGTCCCAAAGATGAACAGAAACTGCCTGGGTCATTGCTGAACACAGGTCTCCTTGCCGTACTCCCTTTCCCATATCCGTGGGCACAAAGGCTTTTCAGGACAGGCTTTCCCTTGTCAAAGTCCCAAAGGAAAAACCTCACCCTCCCCGAATGCCTTCCATAGTCCACAAGCAGACAATACTCCGTGCTGTACCCATTCTCCTCACAATACTCCAGTGCTTCCTCCGCCCTCTCATCCAGATCCCGTGGCACCGAATGCCCAATTATGAGAAACAGGAGAAGCAGGAATGCTGCAGAAGAAGTTGATATGAGTAAGATTCTTTTCATTCGTATTAAAATATTACCGAGAGCAATAACGAATAATTATTGGACATAAAACCATCGGTGCGGGCTTCCGGTACAAAAGTACCATGTTCTACCTCTGTCCTCCATTTCTGCAAGTCTTGCAGAAATGTTTTGTCTTCAAACTCGACCTTCGATCTTTCCAATTCTATTGTCTTCGGCTTATAGCAACGCCCGTTTATGCAATAAAATTCAGCGATATCACTTCTGAACTCTTTATAGAATGCTTCCCTAATACGGGCACACTTCTCGTTGATGGAATTCTTTGTCGGATCAGTGACATCTTCTATACTTTTTACTATGGCCTCGTAGTCAGTTCTTCCGGTCAAAGATTTATATATCTCCAGCAGTTCATCCCTGTAACTTCTCAACTGAAAAAACTGTATGCCTTCCGGATGCATCAGAAAAAGGAAGTATACAGACTTGACAAGTGGAGTCATATTGATTTCCATATCATAGTCAGGCAACAATATTCGGAAATTTTTTGTAATAACCATACGGCTGATGACCACAGGTTTGTCAAGAAGAGACCTGATGGCTGTCTCACTGACCCCGAGCATCCTCAAGCGGTGTACCCGGACTTGTATTTCCTCTGACAGTCTTTCCGTTTCATCGAAAAACCGGTCAGCATATCCGTCGTCTGTCCTGTATTCGCTTATACCATGTACTTTACTTGGATTGGAACTGTATTCCGAGGTATAGTTAAACAACTCCCTCGACAGTCTTTTATAATCAAAGGGTTGAATTTCAAAATACTTGAATTTGTACCCTTTGTCATCCGTTCTGTAATATTCTATAAGACCCTGTCTGATTATTCCAGCGGATTCCGGAATCAGACAGGAAAGTATGTTTTCATAAGTCAAGGGCAATCTGCAATCAGCCATGCTTATTCCGGGCAGATACGGGAACATGTATTTCAGATGCTCCTCAGTTATGGCTTCCGATATCTTGGGTAAATACGAAATGTTCCATCCGTCACAGAATTTTGGCAGCCGCAGCCGAGTGAAAAAATCATTCAGATACTGATTGTATTCAGTTTCAACATAAATGAGTTCATTGTATTCCGGAGTAAATGGCAGACTTCTGTCAAACCAGACATATGTATTATCGGAGTAGAAATTCATATTGTCGTCTCATATGGATTTACAAACATAATTATTCCGAAAAACGTCTTGCACTTTTACGATATATCGAGCAAAAGTTTTCTGTTTCAAAACAGTTTCCTGAACTTCTGACCGTATCATACCCGACCGATCAGGTCTTCTGCAGTGATGACATCGGTGAAGACGGAGGAATACATATTCTCTTTCAGGCCATATGTCGTTATCAGGACAAGATGTACGGCCTTTTTCGTCCCTGTCCCATTATAGAAAGCCTGTTTGCGGTTGCGCAGCTTCAGATCTTCGTCTTTGCCGACAAGATATTCTCCTTCGAGAAACTTGATCTCACAAAGGTCGATTACCCTGTCAGCCCTGTCTATCAGCATGTCAATCTGTGCGCCCCTGCCTGTCATATCCTCTTTCGTCATCCACACGGAAGATTCCGTATAGACTCCTGAAATGCCGAGAGCCTCCTTTATTCTCGGGATATGACTGAAACATACGTTTTCAAAGGCGTGCCCTCTCCATGAATACAGTCTCGGTGTATTCTCGAACTGCGACCAGTATCCGTCCGAAAAAGTCTTTGTCCCGTCCGCAAATCTCAGATAGAACAGCAGAAAAGGATCGACAAGTTTGTATCTGATGTCTTCCCTTCCGGTACCATATGGCTGATACTGGACAATAAAATCGTTGGCATCCAATGCTTTCAGGATATTTGTCAGACCGCCGCCATAAGGTATCCCGCATTCACGGGATATTTCCTTTCTCGTATACCCCTGCTGTCTTGTCGCCAGCAAACGTACGACCTTGATATAATTCTCCGAATTCTTGAACAATGAATTGAAAAGCCTCCCGAATTCATCCCTGAGACGGCTCTCCCTGTTGAAAAAGAGCCTGTCGATATTCGAGGCAAGAGAATCCTCCTTTCTGACCATATTCATATAATACGGTATACCTCCGATAATCATATAATACTGTATCAAATCATACCGGCTCAACTCTATTCCCCTTTCCGCATAGAATTCCGCCGTCTCCGAGAGAGTCATCGGACTTAGCCTGAGCTGTGCCGTGAGCCGTCCGTACAGTCCGCCCGTATTGTTCAGCAATTTGTCGGATATCCATGTCGTAGCCGAACCGCATACTATCAACATCAGATCATCACGTCCGGCACCCCAACCGTTCCAGAAGTGTTCGAATGCCGGGAGGAAACCGGATTTCTGGGTATCAAGCCACGGCAGTTCATCAATGAAAACCACCGTTCTCCCGCCTGATGTCTTATGCTCGAGCAATGTTATAAGCCTTTCGAAAGCCTCTAACCAGTCTCCCGGAGGCATCCTGTCTTCACTTCCATATTTCAGCAGTGAAGCATGGAAATTCAACAGCTGCCGTTCAAGGAAATTTCCCGACTCCACATCATCATAAGGGGAAAGAGCCGTATGGCAGAAAGCAAACCGTCCCTTAAAATATTCCCTTACAAGAAATGTCTTGCCTACCCTTCTCCTGCCATACACGACGATGAATTCAGGTCTTGTCTGACTGTACAGGCGTTCAAGTTCTTCCTGTTCCCTTTTTCTGGCGATAATCTTGCTCATTTTGTTCAAACTTTGCCGCAATATACAATTTTTTCTCGTTGCGGCAAAGTTTGCGCATTAAACTTTGCCGCAACAGCGATTTTTTCTTTGTCGCGGCAAAGTTTGGCGATTCCGGAATTCAGGAGGAAGCACGGTTTGAGGGAATCGCGTGCACACGAAAAACGGCAAGGCCTGAGCAAGGTCTTGCCGTTTTCATGTATCCTGAATCCGTTCCGGTCCCCAAGAACCGGCTCTTTGAAACCGTCTGTCAGTCGTTGAGAGAGAATCTCTTGAAGACAGTTACTTTGGCTTCCTTGTCGACAGCGGCGATGGCTGCCTTTACGGATGTCTTGCCGTCACCCATCTGATATTCCTGCTCCTCAAGGGTATTTTCCTTGAAGAACTTGTTCAGACGACCGTTCGCGATATTGTTGATCATTGCCTCAGGAAGGTTTGCCGCCTTCTCTGCAGAAACGGTCTTTATGATTTCACGTGCCTGGTCCGCCTGCTCCGGAGTAAGCCATCCCTTCGCGGTGTTGGAAGCGATATGATCCTCGCTGTCCACATGCGCAGGATTGATGCCGGCCTTTTCGAGAGCGGCATTGACAGCCTTCTTCACGAGCTCTTCCTTTGTCTTCTCGACAGCTACGGTAAGCTCATTGTCGATGACATTCTGCGGTACGCTGTCCTTGTTGATGGCTACAGGATTCATGGAAGCCACCTGCATGGCGACACCCTTTGCAAGGTCGGCAGCGACTTCCTTGTTGAAGCCTACAAGCGCACCGAGTTTGCCGTTGATGGCGTGGATATATGATACGATGAAAGGAGCTTCCACTTTCTCATATCCTACGAGCACGTGCTTTTCACCTGTCTTTCCGGTCTGCTCCGTAATGGCAGCCTCTACAGTCCTTCCGTCAGCAAGGGTGCAGGCCTTGAGAGCCTCTGCATCAGCAGGGAGATCCTTGATGGCCGCATCAGCGATATCGTTGGCAAGTTTCTGGAACTCTGCATTCTTTGAAACGAAGTCCGTTTCACATCCGATGCACACGATAATGGCCTTGTCTCCATTCACGCGTGCCACGACTGCGCCTTCGGTAGTCTCGCGGTCAGCCCTTTTGGCAGCCACGAGCTTACCTTTTTCACGGATAATCTCCTGTGCCCTGGTATAGTCGCCTTCAGCCTCGATAAGAGCTTTCTTGCAGTCCATCATACCGGCACCGGTCATTTGACGCAATTTCATTACGTCAGCTGCTTTAATATCCATTTCTGTTCTGTTTTAATCGTTATTATTTCTCCATCTTAAGTTTCGCGAGGGCACAATATACTGACTTTCAAAAGTTTGTGCAGCTCGCTAAACTTAAGTCCTTATGATGGAACCGTGCGGATGTCCGCCGCCATACGGCTCCGCATCCGCCACAGTTTCCGCCGGCACGGCATTATTCAGCCTTTGCCTCTTCTGCTGCAGGAACTTCTGCCTCTGCAGGTGCTTCTGTCTGAACAGCCTCAGCAGGTGCGGCTTCAGTCTGGACAGCCTCTGCTGCAGATGCCTCCTCGGCCGGAGCCTCCGCTGTCTTGCCGGCATCTTCCGCCGGTGTCACATCGGATGTCTCCGCCGGTTTGGTCCCTTTGCGGGAACGGAGCTTCTTGGACGCAGGAGCGGCATCTCCGCTCTGCTCAGGAGCCTCTTTCTCTTTCTCCAGCTTCCTTTCATCCAGCCCCTCCCTGATAGCGCCGCATACCGCATCCATAATATATGCTATGGACTTTGCAGCGTCATCATTTGCCGGAATCACATAATCAATCGGAGTAGGATCGCAGCAAGTATCAACCATTGCGATAACCGGAATATTGAGACGGTTTGCCTCCTTGACGGCATTCATCTCTTTCTGTACGTCCACTACGAAAAGTGCTGAAGGGAGACGGCTCAGATCCTTGATTGAGCCGAGGTTCTTCTCAAGTTTCGCCCTCTGACGGGTGATCTGGAGACGCTCGCGCTTTGCGAGAGTGTCGAACGTACCATCTTCAATCATCTTGTCGATGGTATTCATCTTCTTGACAGCCTTGCGGATAGTCGGGAAGTTCGTAAGCATTCCGCCCGGCCATCTTTCTGTCACGTAAGGCATGTTTACGGCAGCAGCCTTCTCGGCCACTATGTCCTTTGCCTGTTTCTTTGTGGCTACAAAGAGTATCTTGCGGCCGGAACGGGCCAGCTGCTTGAGCACGTTTGCAGCCTCGTCTATCTTTACGATACTTTTATGCAGGTCGATGATATGGATCCCGTTCTTCTGGTCGAAGATGTACGGAGCCATTTTAGGGTTCCACTTCCTGGCCATGTGGCCGAAATGAACTCCTGCATCAAGCAATTCTTGGAAATTTGTTCTTGGCATTGTTTTAAAGTTTTTGTCTGTTTTATTTTCCTGCAGGTCTTTGCCGTACCTGCCAGGCTCTTCATCAATCCGGAGTAGCGGCAATGCCGGTCTCCCTGATTTTCCGCAGTCCCGGCAATTTTCAGGCAGCTTCCCGGAACTCCCGTCCCGGAGATAAGATCCGAAAATTTACAACCGGACTGTGCATCTTGCAAATCAGCCGATAATGACTATCGTTTACTGAACTGGAAGCGCTTACGTGCACCAGGCTGACCAGGCTTCTTCCTCTCGACCTCACGGGCGTCACGGGTAAGGAATCCTGCTGACTTGAGCGTATGGCGATAGGCTTCGGCGTCCATTATGCAAAGAGCACGTGCAATACCGAGTCTCAAAGCCTCTGCCTGTCCTTTGATTCCGCCACCGTCGAGGTTGGCCTTAACGTCAAACTGGGCAACCGTACCTGTAACTTCAAAAGGCTGGTTTACAATGTAGCGGAGAGCTTCATCCCTGAAATACTCATTGAGTTCCCTTCCGTTGATTGTAATGTTGCCTTTTCCAGGTACGACATAAACGCGAGCGACTGCTGATTTACGTCTTCCAAGTGCGTTTACTGCTTTCATCTGATTAAATTTCGTTTAATGTAATGGTTTTTGGTTTCTGTGCCTGGTGCGGATGCTCCGACCCCTGATAGAGATAGAGGTTATTGATGAGCTTTGCACCAAGACGGTTCTTGGGAAGCATTCCCTTGACTGCCATTCTGACCAGTTCCGTAGGCTTCTTTGCAAGAATCTCCTTCGGAGTACTGAAACGCTGTCCGCCCGGATATCCGGTATGGCGGACATACACCCTGTCGGTCATTTTCCTGCCTGTAAGCTTCACCTTGTCGGCATTGAGCACGATGACATTGTCACCGCAGTCAATGTGCGGGGTGAAATACGGCTTGTTCTTTCCACGGAGGATAAGAGCAACCCGAGAAGCAAGACGGCCGAGAGGAAGGTCAGTAGCGTCAATGACAACCCACTCTTTGTTCACAGTCGTCGGAGTGGCTGACACTGTCTTGTAACTCTGTGTGTTCACTGTCTTGATCTTTAAATGGTTAATACTAAAATACTGCGTTCCCTACACTATATAGGGGGCGCAAAGATAACAATTATTTTATTTTCAGCAAAATATTTTAGAATCAGCACATAAATACCGGACTCGGAACTGCCGGAGAAACTGATCAGGCAGAGGGGATATCATATACGTTGCCTGCAGCGGGAGCGGCATCGCCCCAACGTCCGGCCACATAGTCGAGTGTCGCATAAAGCTCGTCCGGATCAGTCAGGGTCACTAATTTCAGTCTGGTCTCCTTGAAATCCGGGAGACCTTTGAAATAGCAGCTCAGATGACGCCGCATCTCCAGGATTCCGGCCTTTTCCCCTTTAAGTTCCAATGACTTGGCGAGATGTCTCTTGGCGAGGGCAACCCTGTCGGACACATTCATCGGAGGCAGGAGTTCCCCCGTGTCGAGATAATGCCGTATCTCCCTGAATATCCACGGATGCCCGTAAGTGGCACGTCCTATCATGACCCCGTCCACTCCGTACCGGTCAAACGCCTCCTTCGCCTTTTCAGGAGAGGTTATATCCCCGTTCCCTATTACGGGGATGTGCATCCTCGGATTTTCCTTTACCTTGCCTATCAGTGTCCAGTCCGCCTGACCGGTGTACATCTGACTGCGTGTACGGCCATGGATAGTAAGCGCACTGATGCCCGCATCCTGAAGCCTTTCCGCAAGCTCCACTATTATTTTCGAATCCTCATCCCATCCGAGGCGGGTCTTGACCGTGACAGGAAGTCTTACGGCCTCCACGACACGGCGCGTAATCTCCACCATCCTGTCCGGCTCCCGCATCATCCCGCTGCCCGCCCCGCGCCTTGCGATCTTGTTGACCGGACAACCGAAATTGATGTCCACGAGATCGGCTCCGTGACCGCCGGCTATTTCTGCAGCCTGCTCAGCCATCCTCGCAGCATCCACCATGGCCTCCGGAATATTCCCGTATATCTGAATCCCTATCGGAGCCTCATAATCATACGTGACCAGTTTGGCAAGCGACTTTTTCGCATCACGTACAAGGCCGTCAGAACTGATGAACTCCGTATACATCATGTCAGCCCCGAACTCCTTGCATATGAACCGGAAGGACGCGTCAGTCACATCCTCCATCGGAGCCAGCAGCAACGGCCTCTCACCCAACTCTATATTACCTATTTTCATATAACGGACCGGTATCCGGCAATGCCGGAATATTTCCTCATCAAACAAAAACCCCGGCAAAGGTACACGTTTGGACAGAAAATTGCTATTTTTGTAGGATTATTCTTAATTATCGGTTATTGATATGGCAAAAATTTCGACTATCGGAATTCTTACTTCCGGAGGGGACGCTCCGGGAATGAACGCGGCTATCAGGGCCGTCACCCGTGCCGCCATCTTCAACGGATGGAAAGTAAAAGGTATATACAGAGGTTACGAGGGTCTTATCAACAATGAAATAAAGGATTTTACATCAGAAAGCGTCAGCAACACCATACAAAGGGGAGGGACAGTGCTGAAGACCGCCCGTTCCGAGGAATTCATGACTGTCGAGGGCCGTCAGAAAGCCTATGACAACATGCGGGCCAACGGAATCGACGCCCTGATAGTCATAGGAGGCAACGGTTCCCTCGCAGGGGCACAGGTTTTCGCCCAGGAGCATGATGTACCGTGCATCGGCCTGCCGGGTACCATAGACAATGACCTTTACGGTACGGATTCGACCATCGGATACGACACCGCACTCAATACCATAGTGGAATGTGTGGACAAGATCAGGGATACGGCCACTTCCCATGACAGGATATTCTTCGTGGAAGTGATGGGCCGCGATGCCGGATTCCTTGCCCAGAACAGCGCCATTGCGGCAGGGGCGGAGGCAGCCATCATTCCAGAGGACCAGACGGATGTCGACCAGCTCGGACAGTTCATCAGCAGAGGATTCCGCAAAAGCAAGAACAGCAGTATCGTCATAGTATCCGAGAGCAAGAAGGACGGCGGAGCGATGTATTACGCCAACCGCGTACGCAACGAATATCCGCAGTATGATGTAAGGGTGACAATCCTCGGGCATCTCCAGAGGGGAGGCACACCGAGTGCGGTCGACAGAATTCTCGCAAGCCGTCTCGGGGTAGCCGCCATTGAAGCCCTGAACGAGGGCCAGCGCAACGTCATGATAGGCATATCCAACGACAGGATAGTCTATGTACCTTTCAGCAAGGCGATAAAAATCGACAAGCCTATCGACAAGGAACTGATCAATGTCCTGAACGTATTGTCCATCTGATCCGGTGATGGAGGACTGACAATCTGACTGTATGATAGACAAGATATTACTGGCTCCATACTGGTGGAGCCTCAAATTGAGGCATTGCCTGTACGACCATGGAGTACGCAAGGTGCACAAAAGCAGTGTCCCCACAGTCTGCATAGGGAACATTACCGTAGGAGGAACCGGAAAGACCCCTCATACCGAGATGCTTCTGAGAATACTGGCCGGCCATTCCGCATGGTCGTCGAAACGGATTGCAGTCCTGTCGCGGGGATACAGGCGCAAAAGCAAGGGATTTCAGGCCGTATCGATATCGGGGACAACGGCACAATACGGGGACGAACCGCTTCAGATCAAGAGGAAATTCCCGGAAACCATTGTAGCGGTCGACAGGAACAGGGTGGAAGGCTGCAGGATACTTGGAGGTGAGGCCATTCCGGATGATAAGGGCACAAAAGGCGGCAACATGGCAGAACAGACCGCCACGAAAAGCGCCGACCTCATAATCCTGGACGACGCATTCCAGTACAGGGCGCTGAAAGCGGATCTGGACATCGTCCTTATGGATTACAACCGTCCTGTCTACAAGGATCATCTGCTCCCGTTGGGACGGCTGCGCGACCTTCCGGAAAGGATTTCCCGCGCCGACATAGTCATCGTTACCAAGTGCCCTTCATATCTCGACGAATGGGAAAGGGGAATCATAACGGAAAGCCTCGGATTCAAGGGGAACGTCTTCTTCACTACGGTAGGATACGAGACCCCCGGACCGGTATTCCCGGAAGGGGACAGAAGATACATCCATTCCCAATGGCTGATACTTGTCACCGGCATAGCGAATCCCGTTCCCATGACCAGATACCTCAGCGACAGCTATAAGATTGTAAGGCATTTGGCTTTCGGAGACCATCACAGATTTTCGGGAAGCGACATACGGCAGATAATCAGGGCAGCGGAGAAATACCCCGCCGCCGTAATCGTCACTACCGAGAAAGACAGCCAGCGCCTGCTTGACATGGATGACTTGCCCGGAATAATCCGGGAAAGGCTTTTCAAACTGCCAATACGTGCGGATTTCCTCACGGAAAAGGACGCATCAGGCTTCATGGCCGCTTTCGACCGGCATATTTCCGCCGCCAGATAGCATAGCCGCAGTAACATATTTCCTGTCATGAAGAAAGCATTCACCCTCGAGCTGCCTACTGTCCGGCAGTACGGTCAGTCGCGGGCCAGAATATCGTTCTGTACCTGCACGGATGCCTCGTGTATGGCATTGAACACAGTCGTTATGAACTTCTCCGGCAGCCCGTAACCTTCACCCTTGCGTATCATGTCTTCGAGGATCGAATCCCAACGGGAAGTCTGGAGTATGGCAATGTTGTTCTTTTTCTTGTACTCGCCTATCTTCCGGCTGATATTCATCCTGGATGCAAGCATATTTAGCAGATTCTCGTCAATTACATCTATCTGCGACCTGAGCTGGTCAATATTCTCCTTGTAACTCAGGTCCTCGGAATCATTCTCCCTGACAGTCAGAGACTCGAGCAGTTTTTTCAGATCATCCGGAGTGAGCTGCTGCGCGGCGTCGCTCAGGGCGCATGTAGGATCACAGTGGCTCTCTACCATCAGTCCTTCCAGGCCGAGATCAAGGGAACGCTGGGAAATCTCCTGGATATATTCGCGTTTTCCCGCCATATGGCTCGGGTCGCAGAAGAAAGGAAGTTCAGGATAACGGCTTCTCAACTCTACGGCTATCTGCCATCCGGGGTCATTCCGGTATCTGATTTTGGAAAATGTGGAAAAACCTCGGTGTATGACTCCGAGTTTGCGGATTCCTGCCGCATTAAGCCGTTCAAGCGCCCCGATCCACAGATCTATGTCCGCATTTACCGGATTTTTGACAAGAACGGGTATATCCACATCCTTCAGGGCATCGGCAATCTCCTGAACCAGGAACGGATTGGCGGTAGTCCTTGCACCGAGCCATACTAAATCCACCCCGTATTTAAGACATTCGAACACATGTTTCTCGCTTGCCACCTCGGTGGAAATCTTCAGCCCGAGTTCCTTTTTTGCCCTCTGCATCCACTTGAGCCCCTTGGCTCCTACCCCCTCGAAAGACCCCGGATGGGTACGCGGCTTCCATATTCCGGCCCTGAAAACATTGATACCGAAACTCCTTAGCTGTCTTGCGGTCTCCATGATCTGGATTTCCGACTCTGCGCTGCACGGGCCGGCTATCACACACGGCCTCGGCTCTGTGAACATCCCCCATTCCGAAAGCGGGGCTATCTCCAATCTGCTGTTCATGATTCTATGATTTTATTACCATTTATTCATACTCTCCGGCATTTCCGGTCAACGGATAATACGCTTGATCCTGTTGGCGTCCTCTATGAGTGTCCTGACGGCAGCCTCATCGTCATCCGCTATCGCCTCCCGGAACCTGCCCATCTTTTCTATATATGTGTCTATCACCTGAAGCACATTGTCCCTGTTCTGGGAGAATATCGGCACCCACATGTCCGCATTACTCTTTGCGAGACGCACGGTGGATGAAAAGCCTCCCGATGCAAGGTCAAAGATATGCTTCTCGTTCTTCTCCTTGTCCAGCACCGTAAGCGCAAGCGCAAAAGAAGTGATATGCGAAATGTGGGACACGTATGCCACATGGACATCATGTCCAGATGCATTCATGTAAATGTGTCTCATGTTCAAGGTGTCATACAGGTTCTCGACAGTCCGCACCGCGTCCGGAGCCGACTCCTGGCTGTCGCATATGATACAGGCCCGGCCGTCGAAAAGTCCGGGCATTGCAGCCCACGGTCCGGAATATTCCGTACCCGCCATGGGATGGGTCGCCACATACCTTCCGCGCAGAGGATGATAGTGGACTGCACGCACAAGCGCCTCTTTCGTAGAGCATACATCCATCACCGTCTTTTTCATCTTCCGGGCGGATGGACTGTCATCCTCCATTGACCGAAAACGGTCGAGTACTTCGGGGAGCATCTTCACTGCTGTCCCCACCGGCACGGCCAGAACGATCAGATCGCTCTGCTCCATGCAGTCATCGAAGTCCACAATCCGGTCGACAAGACCTATCTTCTCTGCCGCGGCGGCATTGACCGGATCTGCTTCGACTCCGATCACCCGGGAAGCGAAGCCGCGCCGTGCAAGATCTATCGCCATGGACCCGCCTATCAGGCCAAGTCCTACAATACCCACTGTCATATTTCTCTTCTGTTCCATATCATACGATTTCCGTATCTGTCATCCGCTGATTTCCAGTGGAATGCAGAAAAATCATCCACATCAAAGCATCGCTGCCAGACGGTCATAAGCCTCTTTCAGGACATCCTGTGCCGCACACAGGGAAATCCTCACATAATCCTCTCCGTTCTTTCCGAAAATGAGTCCGGGAGTGATAAATACCCCTGCTCCGTACAAGGCTGCATCCGATACCCTTTCGCCAAGCGTTTTTCCTGTCTTTCCGGCACCATTCCCTGCTTCCGCCACACCGCCGGTCCCCGGCCCACCGCCCGTATTGGCTGCCATCCCGTTTTCCGCATTCCGACCAAGCCTTACATCTCTGTTTCCTGCCGCACAGCCATTATCCGGATCTCCGCCTATATTCCCGGATCCGATATTCTCCCGGGCCGCGGCCAAAGGATTGTCGGCCCCTGCCTTTCCCCAGAGGAACAGCCCGGAAGAATCCGGGTTGTACTTCACCCCTATCAGATCGAATATCTTCCCGGCGAGCCGCCTGCGGCTACGGTATTCCGAATTAAGCTGCGCGAACCACTCCGGACCCTGCTTCAGGGCTTCTACAGCCGCCATCTGCAACGGTCTGAACATCCCGGAATCCATCTGGCTCTTGACTTTCAGTATCTCGGCTATGACATCCGAAGCCGCAGCCACCATTCCTATCCTCCACCCGGACATGTTGTGTGCCTTGCTGAGGGAATTCAGCTCGATACAGCATTCCCTGGCTCCCGGAACCGCAAATATCGAAAGAGGCGCATCATTGAGGATGAAGCTGTAAGGATTGTCATTACAGATCATGATACCGTGCCTCCGACCGAAACCGACAAGACGGGAGTACAGTTCCATGCTTGCAGGTGCACCTGTAGGCATGTTCGGCCAGTTGGTCCACATCAGTTTCACCCCGGTCAGATCCATCCTTTCCAAAGCATCGAAATCCGGCATCCACCCGTCCTCCTCCTTCAGATCATATGTAATGATTTCGGCTTCAGTCAGGCGTGTGGCCGAAGTATAGGTCGGGTACCCGGGGTCCGGCACCAGCACTTTGTCCCCTTTGTCAAGGAACGCGAGCGATATGAGCAGTATACCTTCCTTGGAGCCCACAAGAGGTTGGATTTCTGCAGCGGGGTCGAGGGTAACGCCATAATAACGGGAATACCAGTCAGCGAAAGCCTGCCTGAGTTCTGGTATCCCCACATAGCTCTGATAGGCATGTACACCCGGGAGTTCCGCATTCCGGACCAAAGCCTTTATGACAGGCTCCGGAGGCATCCTGTCAGGAGCCCCTATCCCGAGATTGATGATACCCGGCCTGGCTTCCGCCCTCCTCCGGGCATCAAGCAGTGCCACTTCCTTCAGCTTGCGCGAAAAATAATATTCCCGGACCGTATCCGTCCTCTTTGCAGGTCTTATTATCATAGCCTCAACTTTCTGAATTGTTTAACATCAGTCCCACAGACTGTTCCCGCCGATCAGTGTGCTTCCGCCCCATGGCCGGAACCGCCCGTGCATCCGTCCCTAAATCGCCGCGACATATTCCCCGAGGGTGTCGAAATCCTCCATAAGCGGCCGCACTGCCGATATGGACTGAAGATATTTCATATAACTGTCGAACTTGATGTCAACATAGAAGAAATACTGCCATTCCCTTCCAGGTATCGGAAGCGACTGTATCCTCGTAAGATTCATCCCGTAAAAAGACAGTATCGTCAGCACGTGGGCAAGCGAGCCGGAAGTATGCGGCAGCGTAAAGCAGATCGACACCTTGTTGACCGCTTCCTGAGGGACTTTCAATGCATTGTCCAATATCAGGAAACGGGTAAAGTTCTGCTTGTAGGTTTCGATGCCCGGTGCTATTATTTCAAGCCCGTAAAGGTCGGCCGCAAGGGATGATGCCACGGCACCGACACCTTTCAGGCCTTCCCTGGCAATGTCACCGGCACTCTTCGCCGTGTCTTCCGACTCTACAAGCCTTATGTGAGGATAACGGCTGAAAAAAGGTCTTGTCTGGTTGATTGCCATGTAATGCGACCTGACTTCCTTGATGTCATCTATTGTCTGTCCGGGGAGAGCCATGAGATTCTGTTCGATGCGCAGGAATATTTCCCCCTTTATCTTTATCCTGAATTTCCGGAGCAGTTCGAAATTCGGAAGAAGACCTCCCGACACCGTATTCTCGATTGCCATGACAGCAGCGTCGGCCCGGCCTTCCGCCATACTCTGATAAAGGTCATCGAATGTCGCGCACTCGACGATTTCCGGCCCGACACCGATTTTCCCATAGAATTTCCTTGCAGCCTGTTCGTGGAAGCATCCGCTGTATCCCTGGATCGCGACTCTCCTTTTCTGTTCCATCTTCTTAAGTCATTTAATTTAACGTCAGCACGACAAATTACCGGTGATGACAATAAAAAACTGTCCGGATACCATCCGGACAGCCTTTAACTTTTAAAGTTATCAATCATGATGCTATGACTACACGACTTCCGGACTATACCCTTTTCTGAGAATAGTAAAAATAATAAAAGCTAAATCGGAACCCGTTTCTCATAACAGTCACAAATCTACGAAAATTTTCCGGAACTTGTTCTTCCGGAGCTGTATTTTTCAGAAATTTTCTGACAGGCAGCATACAGGACACGTACTTTGACGCGTCATACAGTCATTATATCCTTTTCCTTGGCAGCACAGAGCTCATCTACCTTCTTGCCGAAAGTGTCCGTCTCCTTCTGGACATTCTGCTCATAGTCCTTCTGCACATCCTCCGGCAGGCCTTCCTTCTGAGCTTTCTTAAGAGCCTCGATGGCATCCCTTCTGGCATTACGGACAACTATCTTGGCATTTTCGCCTGCTGTCTTCACTTTCTTTATCAGTTCCTTGCGTCTCTCCTCGGTAAGAGGCGGCACTACACAGCGGATACTCTCGCCGTTGTTCTGCGGAGTCAGTCCTATATTGGCATCCATTATGGCCTTCTCGATGGCAGGGATCATCTTCTTTTCCCAAGGCTGGATCATAATGGTCTTGGCATCCGGAGTCGTCACGGAAGCCACCTGCGGGACAGGAGTGGGCGTACCATAATAATCCACAAGCACATTATTGAATATCAATGTATTCGCCTTTCCTACACGATAAGTCTTCAGATCCTCTTCAAGGAACTTCACAGCGTCGGACATCTTGACCTTTGCGCTGTCCAGGATTTCTTTCGCTTTGTCTAACATAATATCTCTTTTTAAAATTGTCTATATCCGGTCCCCTGCTACACATGGACGACAGTACCGACCTTTTCTCCACGGACAAGCGCCGTAAGGTTCCCCGTGCGGTTCATGTCGAACACTATTACAGGCATATTCCCTTCACGGCAGAGGGCGAATGCAGTCTGGTCCATAACTTTCAGATGGTCTTCCATAGCCTTGTCGAATGTCAGGTCGTCATACTTTACCGCATCCGGAACCTTCTCCGGATCGGCAGTATACACCCCGTCGACACGTGTCCCTTTCAGCAGAGCGTCCGCCTTTATTTCGAGAGCCCGGAGAGCAGCCCCGGAATCCGTCGTAAAGAAAGGATTGCCGGTCCCGCCTGCAATGAGGGCGACTCCGCCCTTCTCAAGGACGGCCACAGCGTCATCCCTCATATAATAACGTGCCACCGGCATCATTGGCGTGGCCGTGAACACTTCCGCTTCCAGTCCGGCAGACCTGAGGGCCATGGCCAGGCCGAGGGAATTTATTACAGTGGCAAGCATACCCATCTTGTCCCCGTCTACCCTGTCGAAGCCCTTGCCCGTACCGGCAAGTCCCCTGAAGATATTGCCTCCTCCTATGACTATGGCCACCTGCAGACCGCCATGCACAGCCTCCGCTATCTCACCTGCATACCGGGCAAGCCACTCTTCGCTTATGCCTTTCCCCTCCGGACCTCCCAGGCTTTCCCCGCTGAGCTTCAGCAGGACCCTTTTGTATTTCATCGAATTTTCCATACCGACATGCGATTCCCGAAAAAAACAGATAAACAAAAGTATCGAATTATTATGAAACTTGCAAGAAAGAATATATCTTTGCAGTGCTAAAGGAAAACTGAACAAAATCAAGCTGACAATATGGCAAACATTTTCACATCTTCAATAGGCAAGAAACTCATAATGAGCATTACAGGCCTGTTCCTGATTATCTTCCTCCTTCTTCACCTGACAATCAACTTCTTTTCAGTGATCGATTCATGCACTGGAAATTTTGTCGCAGGCAATACGGACGGGCTTTTTGCATTAGGATGCGAATTCATGTCGACTCCGATAATCACCGTAATGGTCCCTATACTTGCACTCGGGTTCATAATACATATAATATATGCGACCTACCTGACCTGGTCCAACATCAGGACCCGCGGCGGCTATAACCGCTACGAAGTGGCAAGCAAGGCCAAAGCCGAGTCTTGGGCTGCGAAGAACATGTTCGCCCTCGGGATCATCGTATTGGGTTTCATCGTATTCCACCTCACCCATTTCTGGGATGAGATGCAGCTCAAGGAGTTCATGGGTCAGGAAGCGGCTGATCCTTATACTCTCCTTACGACCACTTTCGGACGATGGTGGGTTGTAGTGCTGTACATTGTCTGGTTCGGAGCCCTGTGGTTCCACCTCACCCACGGTTTCTGGAGCGCATTCCAGACCATCGGCTGGAGCAACCGGATATGGGAAAAGAGACTCAAGGTCATCGGCTACATTTTCGCGACGATTATATTTCTTGGATTTACTACCGTAGCAATCAATGCCTATATAATGGCATAGTGGAAAATCCAGAATGAGATAGCGGACGGCTGGCCGGATGACGGTCAGCCGTCCTTTTTTATTGTCCTGTCTTCCGTCATGCCGCATGACATTACCCCAAAAAGAAACATAATTCCAATTATCATATTAAAAACATCAGATTATGAAACAGAAAAGATTTTTCCTTCAGGAGAAGGAGCTGCCGACACAATGGTACAACATCCAGGCAGACATGATCAACAAACCTCTGCCTCTGCTCAATCCGGCGACGAAACAGCCTCTGAAACCGGAAGACCTGTATCCGATCTTCGCTGAAGAACTTTCCCGGCAGGAACTCAACCAGACTGACCGCTACATCGACATCCCCGAACAGGTACAGGAAATGTACAGGTACTACAGGTCGACCCCGCTTGTCCGGGCATACGGTCTCGAAAAGGCTCTCGACACACCTGCCCATATATATTTCAAGAACGAAAGCGTCAGCCCTGTAGGGTCCCACAAACTGAATTCGGCAATAGCCCAGGCATATTACTGCAAGAAAGAGGGAGTGACGAATGTCACCACCGAGACAGGAGCAGGACAATGGGGTACCGCCCTTTCCTATGCCGCCCGTGTGTTCGGTCTGGAAGCGGCCGTCTATCAGGTAAAGATAAGCTATGAGCAGAAGCCGTACAGGAGAAGCATGATGCAGGTGTTCGGGGCACAGGTGACGCCTTCACCTTCAATGTCCACAAGGGCCGGAAAGGATATCCTGACAGTAAATCCGAACTATCAGGGCTCTCTCGGTACTGCAATATCGGAGGCCGTGGAACTTGCACAGATGACACCGGGCTGCAAATATACCTTGGGGTCGGTAATGAGCCATGTTTCCCTTCACCAGACCGTAATCGGACTTGAGGCCGAGAAGCAGATGGAAATGGCCGGAGAATATCCGGACGTGGTCATAGCCTGCTTCGGAGGAGGTTCCAATTTCGGAGGTATCTCTTTCCCGTTCATGAGACACAATATCCTGGAAGGCAGGAAAACACGCTTTGTCGCAGCGGAACCGGCATCATGTCCGAAACTGACCAAGGGGAAATTCGAATATGATTTCGGTGACGAGACAGGATACACGCCGCTGCTTCCTATGTTCACCCTCGGGCACAAGTTCGCCCCGGCAAACATACATGCCGGCGGGCTGAGGTATCATGGTGCAGGAGTGATCGTTTCCCAGCTTCTGAAAGACGGGTACATGGAAGCCGTAGACATCGAACAGCTCGATTCGTTCAAGGCCGGCTGTCTGTTTGCCAGGACAGAAGGCATAGTCCCTGCTCCGGAATCCTGCCATGCGATTGCCGCCACCATCGACGAAGCTCTCAAATGCAAGGAAGCCGGAGAAAGCAAGGTCCTGTTGTTCAACCTGTCCGGACACGGCCTGATGGACATGTCCGCATATGACCAGTATCTTGCAGGAAACCTGTCCAACTATACCTATAACGGCTGACAGTCCAGGAAAGATTTCCTGGACCGCGGCGCCTCCTGAGAGAGGCCGACCCAATCTCTCTGAATCGGGCTGACAGGCCCGCAGGAACCGTGGCAGGCGGACGAGAAATCTGGGAATACATCAAAGAAGAGGCTCTCACTTTTGCCATTGATGACAGATCACATGCGCAGAGGTGGGAGCTTTTCTTTTAATATGAGATGAAAAACAATGACAATCAGGACGAGAGTACTTCCTGATCTTACAGAGGCGCGGTCCTGACTTTCAGCCATTCGGCCACATCCTCGGGAAGGAGCGGTGCAAGACGGCTGCAGACAGACGCATTATAGGCATTGAGCCATTCCGTCTCTTCCTTTGTCATCAGTTCCCTCACAATCGGAGCCGTGTCTATATGACAGACAGTCAAAGTCTCGAAGGAAAGCCAGCTGCCGAAAGCATTGCTGCCGTCCTCCCGGCATAGAAGGATATTCTCATGACGTACTCCATGCTGGCCCTGCCGATAGATTCCGGGCTCATCCGATGTCACCATTCCCGGAAGCAAAGGCTGCCGGTTGAAATCCTGCCTGATGCTCTGCGGACCTTCATGCACCCCGAGATAAAATCCGATCCCGTGTCCCGTACCGTGCCCGAAATTGCGGCGGGCCTTCCAGAGGGCATTCTTCGCAAGCACATCTATCTGGCAGCCGGCCGTCCCGGACGGGAACACAGCCATTGCCAGCTGTATCATGCCTTTCAGGACAAGCGTATAGTCTTCCCTCTCCAGTTCCGTACACTCCCCGAGAGGGACTGTCCTCGTAATGTCCGTCGTCCCGAAAAAATACTGCCCGCCGGAATCCGCTAAATACAGTCCGTGAGGTTCAAGCACTGCCGAACCATGCTCCGGTGTACTGTAATGCGGCAGGGCGGCGTTCGCCCCGTAGGCGGATATATTCCCGAAACTGTTCCCCCGGTATCCTTCGATTTCCGAACGCAACGAAGTCAGTTTCATCGAGGCATCCCATTCAGTGATCCTTTCCCCTGACCTTACGGACATATCAAGCCAGTAGAGAAAACGTTCCATGGCGACTCCATCCTGAAGATACGCTTCGCGCAGGGCCGCTATTTCGGTCCTGTTCTTAACCGCCTTGCGCAGAATCACCGGTGAAGTGCCGGTTACCGTATTCTCCCTGCCGAATATGCCGGACACATACCTGTACAGATGTTCGTTGAGGGAAGCCGTATCGACATATATCCTGCATCCGTCAGCCGCCTGGTCAGCCAACGTTATCCCGACATCATCATAATCCGATATCTCGACCCCGTCCGACATTATTTCCACGAAACTGTCTTCCGTATCCTGATCCGGCCGGCGCGACATATCCTTGCGGACAAACCATATCGCCCTGTCCAAAGAGACATACAGATAGGATATTACAAAAGGGTTATAGGCAATGTCGCTGCCGCGTACATTAAGCAGCCAGGCAATCTCGTCAAGAGAGGACAGGAGGATGGCATCGCAGTCTTTCGACATCAGGAATTTCCTGAGCCACACTATTTTCTGCATCCTGGACTCGCCCACATCCGACTCGTCCAGAGTTATGATCGGAGACACGGGAATACGCGGTCTGTCAAGCCACAGCCCGTCAAGCAGGCCCGGAATATCCACGATTTTCCACTCGCCTTCCTCATAGGATTCCGACAGAGCCGTTCCGATTTCCTCCACAGCGGCAACAGACATGCAGCTGCCGTCAAGAGCCACTACCCGACAATATCCGGCAAGCCATTCCGGCACAGGGACGGAATCCGGCTGACGCGTCCTGTGCAGTTCTATCCCGGTGCCCTGCAATTGTTCAAGAGCCTGGATAAAATATCTGGAATCCGTCCAAAGCCCTGCATGATCTGCCGTTATCACGATATCCCCCGCCTCTCCGGTAAATCCGGACACCCACTGCACAGCCTGCCATCTCGGAGCAGGATACTCGCTGGCGTGAGGATCGGACGCCCCTATCACCACTGCATCCCATCCGTTCTCAGCCATCATTCTCCTGACAGCCTCCACCCTTTCGTAATGAACATTTCCCATATTTACCTACAGATAACCGGGCAAAATTATATATAATTGCAGAATGTCCCAAATAACCGGCAGGAAACCGGAATGCGATATTTTATAAATCCTTTTTCTGCCGGATAAAATCTCCAGGAAGAATACCGAACTGTTCAAAGAAGCAATGACTGAAATATGAAGGAGTATTGAAGCCTGACAGATAGGCCACCTCGTTTATCTGATATTGTCCTTGAGAAAGAAGTTCCGCCGCATGTTTAAGCCTTGTCAGACGTATGTATTCATTAGGAGTAAGTCCTACCAGACTTTTAATCTTTCTCTGCATTTTAGATTGGCTGACAGCCAATTCCCGAGCAAGATCCTTGACAGAAAAACGTTCATTCGAGATATTGTCCATAATAACCTTGTCCATTTTCAAAAGAAAGGTATCCTCTATTCCGGCTTCACCTTTCCCATCCTTACCGAACGGCAAATGCAGGAAGCGGTCCCTTGCCAATTTTCTGTTTTCCATTATACTGGCAAGCTGTGCTCTCAATACATTAATGGAAAACGGTTTGGTAATATAGACTTCCGCACCGGACTTCAAGCCTTCTATATTAGCCTCATCCGATGTCCGGGCTGACAGAAGGATAACCGGAATATGAGAATACAGTTCGTTGGATTTCAAGAGTTTCAGGAACTCTATACCGTCCATTCTCGGCATTACGACATCACTTACAACGATATCGACATTGCGTCTTGCCACCTGTCTTAAAGCATCCTCGCCGTCCGCTGCAATCATGACATTATATCTGTCAGCAAGATTTTTCTGCAAAAAATCCCTCAGATCCGCATTGTCTTCTATTATCATCAGATCCGGTCTGACATCCGGACTGCACGAGCCATTATCATCTGACAGTTCGGATTCATGATATTCTCCTGCGAATCCTGTCCTGCGCGGAAGAATTACCGCAAATGCAGTTTCCGTGACAGAACTCGTCACAGAAATGGAACCGGAAAGCCCTGTCACTAACTGTCTTACAAGAGAAAGCCCGAGTCCTGTCCCGGAAACATATCCCCTTCTCGGTTCATATACATTCTCCTGCTCAACTCTGTAGAAAGGATCAAAAATCTTGTCTACATATTCTTCCGGTATCATATCTCCGTCATTCAGTATTCTGACAGACATGTTCTCTTCGGTAATGTCCACTTCTATACGGACATAACTTTCAGCATATTTCAATCCATTATCTACAATATTGCCGATAATCTTGGTCACCGCATCCGGATCCGACAACATTGTAAAAATCCCGAAATCAGGGACAAGTTCCAGCCTTATATTTCTCTTGTCCGCCTCCGGACCATACCGGAAAAAGATTTTCCGGAAAATTTCCATAGCATCGAACTTTTCATATTTAAGCCTGTACTTGTCTTCCTCTATTTTTCTGAAATCCAGCAACTGATCGATCAGTTCAGTAAGTCTGTCGGTATTCTTTTCTATTACCTTGAGATTCTCTTCGAAATTTTCGTCACTGTCCCTTGAAGCGACTATCATCTCAAGAGGGGCTTTGATAAGACTCAGAGGTGTCCTTATTTCATGCGCAATACTTGTGAAGAAATTTATCTTGTTCTTATATATCTCCTTTTCCTGTTCTTTTCTTATATCATCAAGCCTGCGTTCCTGCACGGTACGATATCTTTTTATAATAAAAAATATTATGAGAGCCAAAAAACAGAGCAGGATCAGAATATAGACAAAATATGCTACCCGGCTTTTCCACAGCGGAGGCAGGATTGTAATTGACAATGTATCCCCTGTATAATTCCATATACCATCGCTATTGGCACCTCTTACCATAAGATTGTAATGCCCGGATGGCAGATTATAGAAAGTTATGCTCCGTCTGTCATTGACTTCTCTCCATTCGTCCGTTTCCGAAAGCCTGTACTGGACACGGTTGCATTCCGGAGCCACAAAACTCAATACAGACACATTCACTGTAAAAATAGAACTGTCATATGTCAGTGCTATCTTTTTCCCGTTGCCATAAAGATTAATTTCTTTCCCTACGGCATCTATGACAGAAGATATATGCACAGGCGGAATATCAGTGTTGATATAGATACAGTCAGGATTAATTACATTGAACCCGTTAATCCCTCCAAAGAACAAAAGCCCGTCCCTGCTTTTCAGGCATGCGAGATAATTGAACTGGTTACTTTGCAGTCCGTCTTCCATATCAAGATTCCTGATATCCCATGTTTCGGGATCTATTACGCTTATTCCTCTGTTGGTACTTACCCATATATTCCCTCTGCTGTCATTGAGCAGTCCGTATGTAACATTGCTGGCGAGACCTGCTTCTTCATTTATTACTGTAAAATCATCCTCTCCATAATTGTATTTGCATATGCCTCCGCCTTGTGAAGTAAACCACAAACGCTGGTTATCATCGACATATACACCGGTCAGTCTATTATAACATATCGAATTGGGGACGCTGCTGTCAGGGTAATAGTTTTTCCATTCCCCAGTCCCGGGCTTACGGCAATATGCCCCCGTAAAATAACTTGCTATCCATATATTCCCAAGATGGTCTTCTGCAATGGATCTTATAAACACATCCAGTCCGGCACTTTCCAAAGTTCTCGTGTCAAGATCAAAAATATAAAGGCCGAATGCTGTCCCCACATAAATATCACCGGTCGAACTTCTGAACATTGAGAACACACTGTTATTATTGATATGCGCCAGATTGGACGGAAAGAGCTGGCAATTCTCGAACTCTCCTGTATTCAAATCCAATATATCCAGGCCTCTGGAAAAAGTGCCTATCAGAAGTCTGTCTCCGACAGCGAGCAAAGAATGTACGTTATGATAACTCAAACCGCCTTTATCCGGTGAAGGCATATAATTCCTAAAATGGCCGGTCCTGCGATTGAAATAACTGATCCCGTTATCTTCAGTCGCTATCCAGATATTACCTGCGTCATCCTCGCAGAAATTACTCACGGCCTTTCCGGAAATGGAACAATTGCCGGTGGACGGATAATAATGCCTTATACCATCATTATACTTGTAATTATAAAGATAATTGACCCCGCCGAAATATGTAGCGAACCACATGCCCCCTTCTTTATCCTGATATATATCATAAACATTCTGATCGCTGAGACTCATGAAATCTTTGGGATTGTCCACTCTCCAGCAGGTTCCGGAATTTGTACCGAACATATAAAGTCCGTCATCTGATCCTATCATCAGTTCTCCTTGCCTATATTCCCGGATAGTCCTTATATGTGAAACAAAAGTTTCGTTTTCAGGAGAAAGATAAACTGTGAAATCTCTCATATTCCGGTTCAGACGGCCTAAACCGCCATTCCAGGTGCCTACCCAGATATTCCCCCCACTGTCTTCATATACGGACATCATTTCGTTTTTCCCGAAATCGCCGTTACCCGGATAATACATGAACCTGTCGATTTCCCTGTTATAAAGTGCCAGACCGCCTGCAGTGGCTACCCATATATTCCCTGAAGCGTCTTTTATGATTCTGTTTATCACATCTGAAGGCAGACCGCCCGCAGTGTTACCGACTGTATAACGGACAAGGGCACTGTCCGATACGTCATATTTATATACACCATGATCTGATGTGGCAAACCAGTATACACCGGCACCATCGGCACAGGTACAGTTGACATAAGGAGGAAGTGTTTCACCCGTATCCGTCAGAACGCGGAACCTGTCAAAAGAATCCTTCTCCCTGTCATAAACATATACTCCGTCTGTTGTCGAGACCCATAATTTATCCGAAGAGTCAACCATAAGATGGTTGATCGTATTATCTCCGGACATGGAACCGGAAGACATGAATTTTCTGTAGCAGTCAAACGTATATCCGTCGAACCTGCACAATCCATCCCTTGTGCCGAACCACATATATCCATCCTGATCCTGTGTTATCGTAGTCACACAGTTGTCAGAAAGGCCATTATCAACCGTATATTTTCTAAAATGCAACAACTCCATTCCTGAAAGCATATTCACACTCAGGAAGCAGGACAACAAGAATACGGTCACTCTGCAATACATGACAATAAAATTATCACATTAATTGATTTTATACAACCGTCGGCATGACTTCTCCTAAAATATTCCATAAATATCCCATTTTATTGCATCCCGGAACCTACCCGTCCGATAATCCTAATTTGTTGCAGTGTTTAACCAGAATATGATATCCGAGACAGATCATGATATATAATTTTGTATTGTGCAACACTAAAACACCAATCGTTAACAGTTCTATGATTATGAAAAGACTGATTGTTTTTCTAATGTTTCTCGGGCCATGGATATACCATCCTGTTCCTGCCCAGACAGTTCAGGAACTTGAAGTTACAGGCATTGTAACTGATTCTGAAGACATTCCGATACCGGGAGTTGCGGTTCTCGTACCCGGAAGCCGGACAGGCACTACCACAGATGCAAACGGAGAATTCAAAATCACGGTAAGTAAAAATTCCCGTCTGCTGTTCACATGCCTCGGTTACGAATCACTTGAGATCAGAGCGAACAGATCCCATCTTGAAATTGAACTGAATGAAGATCTGCAATCCATTGATGAAGTCGTTGTCGTAGGATACGGAACCACGACGAGGAAAAACCTTACGACAGCAATTGCGACTGTCAAACCGGAAAGTATATCCAAAGCTTCAAACAGCAACATGTCACAGCTTCTGCTTGGACGCGCCCCGGGACTCAACGCAACCGTTTCCAGTGCCCAACCTGGAGGGAATGTCCGGATTTCGATACGTGGGGCCGGAACACCTATATATATAGTCGACGGAATAATGATGCCTGAAGGCTCACTCGAAATCGGAGACGGCAACATAGGTGTCCCGAGTTCAATAGACAGGGCGGGACTTGCAGGCCTCAATCCCAATGACATCGAATCGATAGAAGTACTCAAGGATGCATCCGCGGCAATCTATGGAGTAAATGCCGCCAACGGCGTAATACTCATAACAACAAAGAAAGGCAGCCGCGGGCGCATGAAGATTGATGTGGAATCCAGCTATTCGCTTGTAAGGAACTATAAATATCTTGACATGCTTTCCGGTCCGGAATATATGAACTTCGCCAACATGTTCAGCAAGGAAAATTATCTGTATAACCGTGAAATGTACCCTTACGGGCCGAATGAATACGACAACCGGTGGATGCCGCTTTTCACACCCGAACAGATAGACAATGCCATCACGACAAACTGGCAGGACTATATTCTCAAGACAGGACACATATTCAATGAAAATGTCACTGTCTCCGGGGGTACAGACAGACTGACCTATTATGTCGGCGGGAGCTGGTACAGCAATGAAGGCTCCGTCTCGAATTCAAGCATGGAACGTTTTACCCTACGTGCCAATATATCAGCGCAGCTCTTTCCTTTTGCAAAATTGACTGCCATCGCCAATATCAACCAGAACAATTACACGAACTCAACAGTCGGTTCTCCGACCAAGAATCAGGGTGACCATGGAGCCGGGGCACTGCAGGCAGCTCTCACATATCCGAGTTCAATGCCTGTGAAAGATGAAACCGGAAACTATTCGATATTCAGAAATCTTCCGAATCCGGTGTCCATGCAAAGCATCAGCGATAACACCAGGACCAATGGATATTACTATAATTTCTCCCTTGACATCGACATAATAAAAAACATGCTGTCAATACGCGGACTCTTCGGGCAGAACAGAGAAAATGCATATCGTGACTTGTACATACCGTCTGATTTGTATTTCGGACAAATGTACAAATCCCGAGGCCAACTGGGCAACAGCCAGAGATATCAGACCACAATGGAGGCAATGATAATGTTCAGGAAACAGTTTTTCAATATTGTCAATGTCGATGCAATGATAGGAATGGGACGATACATAGACGGCGGCAGTTGGATGGACGTCGGATATGAAAACGCGAACGACCATATCGGAAATGACAACATAGGCGCTGCGGAGGGGCCTTATTATCCGGAATCCGGCCGTTATAAAAACGAAAAAAGATCACAGTTCGCAAGAGTTTCTTTCGATATCCTGAACCGGTATATAATATCAGGAACTGTACGCAGAGACGGGACCGACAAATTTTTCCCGCAAAAGAAATATGCCTGGTTCCCTTCCGTATCCCTTGCATGGAAAATCACCGGTGAACCGTTTATGGAAAATGTCCGATGGCTTAACCTGCTGAAACTGCGTGCCAGTTACGGAGAAACCGGAAGGGACAATCTCGGTACGGCTGTCTATGGCGTATACATCCCTTCCGACTGGTATATCATGTTCAACAACAATACGCTTACGTACATACCTTACAGAATGGAAGGTGCGGATTACCCTGATGTGACCTGGGAAAAGACAATCATGAAGAATATCGGGCTCGATTTTTCCGTCCTCAATGACCGCATCTACGGAAGTTTCGACGTATTCAGGAATGATGTAACCGACCTTCTCGGTTATGCAGCGACAGCTCCCCTTGACATGCTCGGTACCCGGCCTGTCAATGGAGGGCACTATAAAAGACAGGGATGGGATTTGAAAATCAACACAATAAACATCAGCAAACCTAATTTCTCATGGTCTACTGAACTCGTCGCTTCAAGATTCGATGCCCGATGGATTGAACGTGAACCGAACTATGACTATGAAGAATATCAGTTACGGGAAAATGAACCGATGAATGTATTCTATTATTATCATATGACCGGTATTATAAATGAAGACCGCAGCAACATGCCGGAATCCCAAAAGACCCTTCCGGCAGCCGCACAAATGCCCGGATATCCTATCATCGAAGACAGGAACGGCGACCAACGCATAAGCATAGATGACATTCACATGAAAAATCTTGTCCCTTCAATATATCTCGGTTTCGGCAACACTTTCAGATACGGGAATTTCGATCTGGACATATTCCTTTACGGAGAACTCGGAGTACAGAAATACAACTCGTCCTATATCTGGGCAGATCCGACGGGAAATGCCAACCCCGGCAACTGGAGCACGGCAGTATATTCTGTCTGGAGTTCCCAGACAAACAGGAACGGCACAAGACCAGGAATCGCATCAATACAGAGTGTTACGCTTCCTGGGAATGTCGGTATCGACAAAGATGTCCAGAACTCTTCATATATACGCGTCCGCAATATCACATTAGGATATAACTTCACAAAGAACAATCTTGGAGCAGCCGGGAAATATATCGACCGTATCAGATTATACATTGATTTGCAGAATCCTCTTACTTTTACAGGGTTCGACAGATTCGACCCTGAAATAAATATCGACGGCGGAGTACAGTATCCGCAAATACGTACATATTCATTCGGAGTCAGGGTTTCGTTTTAAAAATGACAGTCATGAAAAAAACAACAATATATCTACTCTCTCTCATGCTGTTGGCCGGCTGTGAGAAAAACTTTGATCCCAACATATACGGCACTCTCAACAGCAGCAATTTTCCTGCTACGGAAAAAGACTACGAGTCTTATGCCATGTTATGCTATACTCCTTTCACGACAACCTGGGTATATTTCATCGGAAGCGGATACAACCAGCATAGCATGTACATACCGGAAGGCGGGGCCGTCAGGCTTTTCGACGCCACAAGCGATATAATGGCACCATGGACTACAGGATGGGGAGGCGAATGGCTACGGTTCTCAATGGCAGATTTTTCAAACTGCCGTTACTATTACAGGGGGAATTCAGGAGCTGACCATCTGAATCATTTTCAGAAGACAGCTGAAGTAACCCGCTTCACTGAAATTATCGGGACCATAGAGAATGCTCCGGACGAAATATTCCATGGGGACAAGAAAAGGAATCTTATAGGAGAGGCAAGACTTTGCCGTGGACTGATGATGTATTACCTTCTCCATATGTACGGTCCGCTTCCTCTGATTACAGATCCGGATGATGTCCACGATCAGGACAAACTCAATGATATGGAACGTCCGAGTCTTGACGAGATGTGCAAATGGATAACTGATGATTTTGAGTTTGCCATCGCAAACATGGCGGAAAACGTATCCGAACAGGGAAGATATACCGCAGACTATGCAAGATTCTGTCTTATGAAACATTGTCTGAATGAAGGCAGTCATATGGACGGCTATTATGAACGCGGTATGGAACTGTATAACGAACTCAATAACGGCAAATACGATCTGTTCACTTCCGGGACGAATCCGTATGCAGACATGTTCAAGATCGGCAATAAATTCAATCGGGAAATAATAATGGCTGTCAGCTGCAGCGAGACCGGGAACGGAGAAGGCAACAGCGGTAATTTCTGGCCTTTCATGATGCTTGCCGTACCGACAGATGCGGCCAAAACCGATGCCGACGGTAATCCTACTCCGTTTGCCCTGCAAGGTGGCGGTTGGGGACAGAATTTCAATGTATCGCCGGAATTCTATGCCACATATGAAGACGGTGATCTCAGGAAAGATGTAATACTGACATCATACTGGAGCACAAACGGATATGAGGTCAATGATTCTCATCTCGGCTCCCGCTGGGACGGATATATAATAAATAAATACCCTATAGAGACTGAAACACCGTTCCAAGGAACCGATTATCCGCTTGCAAGATGGGCAGACGTACTTCTCATGTTCGCGGAACTGGATGTCAGACTGTCAGGGAGTGCTCCTTCAGAAGAAGCCAAGGATGCAGTAAACAAAATCCGGCACCGCGCCGGTCTCGATGATCTGTCCGACGAAGATGTAGCGACTGCCGAAGCTTTTCTTGCCGCCATTCTTGAAGAACGTGGACATGAATTCATATATGAAGGGCAACGTAAAATCGACCTTATACGGTTCAATGTCTATGCACGGGCAGTATATAAAGTCAAAGGAGTGACTCCTACGCATCAGTACATGCCTCTTCCGGACTATGCCGTGGATCAGGCCAAATCTCTCGGCAAAACTCTGACACAGACGTATCTGAGACCAGGCTGGACAGAAGATCTTGCAAATATCGGTTCATATTGACTAAAGTTGACTGCATATGAAATATTTTATTTCCATCTCGATTTTTATAAGCATGCTCATAAGCTGCAGTTCATGCAGTGAACCGGAAATTTCCCGGACAGACACAAGCAATGGAGGATATCTGTTCGCCCACATGACTACTTCAGACTATGGAAGCATGTATTATTCTGTCAGTTATGACGGGGTACACTGGGAAACCCTGAACAATGGGGCAAAAATAAATGAATACCGCGGACATCCCGACTTCTGTACAGGAAGGGACGGGCGTTACTATATGATCGGAGTAGAAGGCGGAACCTGGAGACCTGTGCTCTGGGTTACCGGCAATCTTATAGGATGGAATATCGAAAAATACCTGCCTGAAAAAGCCTTCGATGTCAGTAAAAGCGGATACTTCACGGAACACATATGGTACAATGCCCCCAAAATGTATTATGATGCAGATTCAGACCAATATATAATAACATGGCATCCGGCAGAAGCAAAATATGATATCCCGGACATGTCCGAAACCCACCCGCAATATAAGAACATGTGGAGGAGCATACGTACTTTCTATATCCTCACTAAGGATTTTGAAACATTTACAGAACCTCAACGGCTTTTCCATTTTACCGGAGAGCACGAAAATATGCCTACCATGGATGCCATCATACGCAAGATAGACGGGAAATACCGGTCTTTCATTAAAGATGAAAGATGGGACGGAGAAGTGTCTTCCGGAGCAAAAGCCATCAGAATGACAAGCTCCGACAACCTTACAGGCCCATACTGCAATCCTTCCGGAGCCATTACTGACATGTGGACAGAAGCCCAGACTCTCACATGCAGTCCAGACGGGAAAGGATGGTATCTCTATGCAGAACATTATCCGCTTGAATACTATATGTATAAGGCAGAAACAATTGAAGGGCCATGGAACAGGGTGGAAATAGAATCTCCAGACGCCCGCCACGGATCTGTACTCAGGATAAATTCAGAACAAATGGAAGCAATCCGTAAAGCATACAGGAACAGATAAAAATACCGTTATCATGAAAACACATGAAATTTACAGAGCAGTACTGTCATTGACTACGATTCTTGTGACAGTCTGCTGTTCTGACAATATCGAGAAGTATTATGACTGGCCTGAATGGCCTACTCCAAGTTCTCCAACCGTCCAGGATGTGACAATAGGTCCATTGGCAGGGAGTTCGGGAGAAATCACGGCCGGACAGGACATAAAAATCAAGGCAACTGTCACAGACCTGCACAATGAACTTGAAACAATCGGCATTTCAGCTTCGATAGGCAACCGGCAGATAGTGAACCGGACTTTTGAAACCGACGGATATGAACATCTGATAGATATTGACGTTAAAATCCCTTTCATAGCCAATATGGACTCCGGAGAGAAGATAAATGTCAATATCGCAGCCACCAATGATATAGGCGGAGAAAGCGTATATGCCATACCTGAGGATCAGCAGCCCGTAGTCATGCGACCTGCAATCCCTTCCACAATATATATGGTCAATCCAGCCGGAGAAAACATAAGCATGCAGCTCGAACCAGGGGAAGAATACCTGTATAAAAGCAATCAGGACATATCCTCATTCGGCAATGAATTCAAAATAGCCAGTGCTCTGACAGAAGAAGGGAAACCGGATTATTCTCTACCGGTATGGGGCCAGACCGACGGGACGATACAGACCATATATTCAGAAAATGACGGTTATATCATTGCGGAAAATACAGGAGATGATGAAATAGGAGGCTATACATTCGATACATATTCATTTTCCGTCGCTTCTCTGTATCCTGCGGTAACAATCAATGCTTCATCTATGGTCCAGTCATCCTACCCTGGCTACAAGGTTGCAAAAGAATATCTCCGCTTCGGCAATGACGTCATTTTCGAGGGCTTCGGAGACATCCGTACTTCAATCAATCCTACGTTCTTCACCTACAGATCGGATAATCGTACGACATTTACCGGTATAAACGGAGAATATGATATTCTGCTTCAGGAATCCACCGGACATATCTACATTGAAAACAGGAATATGAGACATCCGGATGCCATGTGGATATGCGGAACCGGCCTCGGATTTCCTCAAATGCCATATGTTGCTTCAATCGCATGGCTATGGAATACTCCGAGCGACTATATATTCCTTAAGAAAGCCGGGAATCAGGCATATACTGCTATCGTATACGCAAACAGCAGCTATGGTTTCAAATTCTTCAAGAAAAGCAATTGGGGAGAAGAGGATGAAGAATGGAGTTCAGACTATACACTCCTGCCTGAAGGCTATATGGCAGTAGGAGACAACGGGTTCGGAGTAATTACAGGAGACTGTATCCCTGGCGATAAATTTCCCGGGCCCGGTATATATGAACTTACCATTGACATTGATGCCAAGACAATAACTATGGAACTTATAGAGAAAACAGAATGACTGTCAGCGGGACCAGAGGGTCTCGTCCCATTCGGGAGAGATGTAGGGACCGGCATGGTCTATGACAAATGAAAGATAGGTAATGGGAATGCCCTGGGCAAGGTACTGCGACTCATAAAAGGTCTGTACCTGGAACAGGGCATCTATTGCATCCCGGCCGCAGACGGAATACATGGGACTGGCATAGAGAGATTCCCTGTCATTACCGTAAATGTCGGTGGCAGAAGCAAGAACCGTCAGCCCGTTCTGCTGTGCCACGGCAAGGGAATACTCATGAAGATAACGGCTGTCGGTCTTCAGATGGACTATTCCCCCGCTGCGCAGCATACTGCGGTAACGCTCCATGAACAGAGGCGAGGTAAGGCGCTTCTTCTCCCTGCGTATCTGAGGATCGGCAAATGTTATCCATATCTCCGACACTTCTCCCGGAGCGAAAAGGGATGTGATGAACTCTATCCTTGTACGGAGGAAAGCCACATTCGGCAGGCTGTGCTCCTCGGCATATTTTGCCCCTTTCCACAGGCGTGCACCCTTGATGTCCACACCTATATAATTGCACTGCGGATTCCTCAAGGCAAGGTCGATGGTATATTCACCTTTCCCGCATCCGAGTTCCACCACTATGGGACGGTCGTTCCCGAATACAGCCTCGCCCCAATGCCCCTTCAGAGGATGGTCCGTCCCGAACACTTCTTCCGTCCGCGGCTGGACCAGACATCTGAAAGTCTCGTTCTCCTTGAATTTACGCAGTTTGTCCTTGCCCATATCTCCAAATCGACTGTACTACTGAACTTCCGAAGTCTGTCCGGGCCGGTCATTCTGCCTGTCCTGACGACGGTTCTGATACGGCTGTCCTCCACCGGCACCGTTCCTGTTCTGTCTGTTCCTGTCGGCATTCTGCTGATCGTTTCTTCCTCCTTCTTTCTGACCGTTTCCGGCAGGCTGTCCTGACATGTTCCGGGATTTCTGTCCGGCTGCCCCTGTCCCTCCGTTGTTCCGGTTCTGCTGGCCTTGCCTGTCGCCCTGCTGGCCTGACCGGTCCGCTGAATTCCGGGACTTACGGTTATCTGCACCTGTCTCATTCCTGCCGTTCCGGCCAGTGCCCTGTACTTCACCTGAATTCCTCTGCTGACGGTTGTTCCTGTTGCGGTTCTTCCGCTTTTTGCGTGTCTCGTCAAACCGGGTAATACTGTCGTCCCCCACGGCGGAAATGAATTCAGGGACATTCTGTACCGGCTCCCCTTTCAGGGATTCCGGCTTCTGCCCGTTTCTGTTCATCCTGATGATTTCCCTGACCTCGGATGCCGGAAGAGGGTAAAGGTTGGCAAATGAAGTCTGGTCATAGGAAAAATACATGACTTCCTTCAGAATATCCGTCTTCATCAGATATGCAAGGCCGTCCTCGAATTCAAGAGGATTCGCCACTTTCGGTATCCTCGACTGGGCATCCATATAGACTGCCGTCTCATAATTAAGGCAGCATTTGAGCTTTCCGCACTGGCCGGCAAGTTTCTGGGGATTGAGGGAAAGATCCTGTATCCTCGCCGAAGCAGTGGTGATAGACTGGAAGCTCGAAATATAGTTCGAACAGCACAGCTCCCTGCCGCAGACTCCGAGACCGCCGATGAGACCGGCTTCCTGCCTCGCACCTATCTGCTTCATCTCTATCCTGATATGGAACTCCTCTGCAAATACCTTGATAAGCTGGCGGAAATCCACCCTTCCATCGGCAATATAATAGAAAATAGCCTTGGTGCCGTCTCCCTGGAATTCGACATCCCCTATCTTCATCTCGAGTTCCAGTTCGGCCGCAATCTGACGGGCACGGATCATCGTTTCATGCTCCCGTGCGATGGCTTCCTGCCATTTCTCTATGTCGAATACCTTGGCCTTGCGGTATATTTTCTTCAATTCGGCCGTAGCAGGGTCTATTTTCCTGCACCGCATCTGGCGGGCCACCACAGGACCTTCGAGAGTGACTATACCGAGATCATGGCCGGTCACCGCCTCGACTATTACCAGATCCCCCATCTTCACTGTCTGACCGGAAGCATTGACATATATGCCCTTGCGCGTATTCTTGAAGCGCACCTCAAAATAGTCCCTGTACTGTTCCTGCTTCACTCCCGGCAGCCAGTCATAGACCTCAAGCTTGCAGCACCCCTGACGATAGTCGCACTTGAGTTCCCCTTCATCCGTTCTCTCGACGACGCACCCTCTGGAACAGTCGAATTTCCTGGTTTCGTTATCTGTGTTCATAATCAAATACTTAAAAACAATCTGTCCA
This sequence comes from uncultured Bacteroidales bacterium, assembly GCA_944322585.1. GTDB lineage: Bacteria > Bacteroidota > Bacteroidia > Bacteroidales > UBA932 > Cryptobacteroides. The sequence continues at coordinate 213,932 of CALUPB010000003.1, forward strand.
CGAGGTCGCAAAAGACAATCCTCGCATTGACATTACGGTCTATGAGTGCAGATGCCCTGTCCAGTATACCGGCTGCCCTGTCGCAGAATCCGTCACCGGTCCCCGCAGCAATATCCGAAAGCAGCGGCAATTCGTCTTCAGCAGCATTGGATATCTGTACCAGACCTTTACGTATCATGAATATCTTCCGCACGCAGTCAGCGGCAAAGATACAAAATCCTTTCTGTTTTTCCCGCGAAGAAAGGGACGCCATATCCTCCCCGGCCTCAAGGGCTGCCGTCAGATCGCGCGACATCATGGCAGTCATCAGTTTACGGAATATAACGGCATATTCCCCGTGTTCCTCCTTGTCGCCGATCATGGACAGCGCAACTCCGACACTGCCCCCGGAAATGCCCGCCAGTACCTTAGCCCTGTCCGGAGACACGGAAAACCTGCTTTCCAGAATTTCCGACACCTGAGCCTTGGACAAAGGAGGGATCCGGAAACTCTGGCATCGTGAGAAAATCGTCTGCAGCATCTTGTCCGGAGCATGGGTCACAAAAAGGAAAAGGGTCTTCTCCGGAGGTTCCTCCACTATCTTGAGCAACCTGTTCGCCGCCTCGGCATTCATCTTCTCCGGAAGCCATACGACTATGGCCCTGTAACCGTCTTCGACCGATGACAGGGACAGTTTCGAAATCACCGACTTTGCTTCCGCCACAGCGATATTCCCGGACTTGCCTTCTATCCCGAGAGCAGAATACAGTTCACTCTCAAGAAAATACGGGTCGGCAAGCACTAAATCCCGCCAATATTCCATATACGTGTCGGAAACCGGTTTCTCGGAAGCGCTGACCTTGGAACCTGTATTGACCGGGAAAACGAAGTGGAGGTCCGGATGGATCAGACGCGATATTTTCCGGCAGGAAGGACATTCACCGCAGGAATCACCGTCATGCCTGTCCTGACAGTTCAGATACTGGAAATATGCAAGGACCAACGGGAGAGCCCCGCAGCCCTCATTTTCATAGAACAGCATTGCATGTGCCACTCTGCCGCTGTCGGCCATACCGGTCAGCGCCCGTCTGATATCTTCATTGCCAGGTATATCCGCAAATCTCATCTACCGAAAATCTTCTTTACATCCCAAGTCCCGCAAGTACACTATCTTTTCTGTTCCCTCATTTCCACGAAATCACAGCGTCAGGAAAGCCTCTCCCCCACATAGCATGCAAGCTCAGACAGGAAATCCCTTTCTTCAGTCCCGGGAAGCAGGCCGAGAGCGGCTCTGGCCTCTGCAAGATACTCCTGGAGCCTGGACGCAGCATATTCGATGCCCCCCTCCGACCTGACAAACGCTATAATCTCATCCCTGTATTCGGGATGAGCCCCTATATCCATCACCTTAGACCTTATCTCCGCCGCCCTCCCGTCAGCTACATTGGAAATAGCCCCAAGCAGAGGAAGGGTCATCTTCTGCTCCATTATGTCCACCCCGACCGGTTTGCCCACCATGGATGACGAAGGCAGATAATCGAATATGTCATCCTTGATCTGGAACGCCATCCCGAGGCTGACGGCATACCTGCACACGGCTTCCTCGACCTCGGCCGAAGCGCCTACTGATATGGCGGCCGACAAGGCACTTGCCTCAAAGAGGGAAGCGGTTTTGTTGAATATTATCTTAAGGTAATCTTTCTCGTCCGTATCTCCCGTGCCTGCTTTCTGCAGCTGGAGCATCTCCCCCTCCGCAAGATCGCTCAGAGTCCTGGAAAAAATGCGTATTACCCTGTTGTCAAGAGGAGAGCCGCAGCAAAGTATGCTCTCCATGGCCTTGACAAGCCAGAAATCCCCTACCAATACAGACACCGAAGGCCCCATAACGGAACGGATTGTCGGGACACCGCGCCTCTGGTCGCTGCTGTCCGCCACGTCGTCATGCAGCAATGTGGCATTATGCAGAAGTTCCGCGGCCGCTGCATAGCTGACACTGGCCTCCGTCAAAGTACCTCCGGAACATGCCCTCGCAATCAGGACTGCAAGAAGAGGTCTGAGCTGCTTGCCGGAATGTCCGAGAATCCTCGCATTGGTAGTATTGAGGATTTCTATATCGCTTTTCAACAACCCGGATATTCTGGCCTGAACCCTTTCCCAGTCCCCGCCCAGGAATTTCTTTACCGCATCAAGCTCCATTTATTTGCCGCCTCCGAAAAGAAATGCCAGAGACAATGTGATACCCCTGAAGTTGCTTGCAGAGAAAGCCTGCCTTACATATGGGCCGAAACCGTCCTGCATGTCTTCCGCGGCATCTGCCAGAGAACCGAAACTCCAGTTATACCTTCCGATGACCTGGAAACGCCACAGTTCCAGACCGATACCTACACCGAGACCGTACTCGAACCTGTTAAGTCCTGTCCATGAATTGGTCTGAGAGGAAAGTCCCGCCCCTGAAAGCTGGTTGTTGAGGGCATATCCGATATACGGAGTGACATCAAGGAACGGTCTGAAGACCAGCAGATCCGGCCCCCACTGCAAAGAGACGGGAAGCTCGACGAACCCCATCCTTATATTGAAGTCGCTGACCTGTCCCGGGTCTCCGGCCTGAGGGACATTGAGCTTTGCTCCCTTGACATGATACACCAATGACGGCTGTACGGAGAATCCCAACGGCAGATCCAGTTTGTATGTAAGTCCGGCATGCCACTGGGTCATCGATGCCCTGTTGATCTCCTTGAACTTGGATGTGGAGAAAGTCATTCCTCCTATGACTCCGTAACGGCTCTGGGCCACGGAAGACAATGCCCCTGCCATCATCATGACGGAAGCGAGCATGATCACAAGATACTTTTTCATGGCTACCTGAGTAAAGAGTCCAACTTTCCTGCTATCTCCGTCTTGGGAGCAGCGCCTACCATCCTGTCCACGACCTCTCCGTTTCTGAAGAAAAGCAGGGTTGGGATATTCCTTATGCCGTATTTCACAGGCATTTCCCTGCATTCATCCACATTGCACTTGCCTATTACAACCTTGCCTTCATACTCCGCAGCAAGCTCTTCCACCACAGGAGCTATCGCCCGGCAAGGGCCGCACCATGAAGCCCAGAAATCCACCATTACAGGCTTGCCTCCTCCTATTATTTCAGCGAAATTCGCATCTGTTACAATCTTTTCCATAAGCAGTCAATTAAAATTACAGTTTACAAATATAACATTTCCGCCGGAAATTTTTCTGTCCGGGAGAAAATTTCTCCCGCAATCAGGTTCGGGAAACCTGTACGAAAGACAAAATTCAGGCGATTCCCAAGCCGGAACCATATAACCGACTCTATATCAGACCGAAATGTTCCAAAGCTACCGTAACACCTTCTTCGTCCACGGAAGAAGTGACATAGTCCGCATGAGACTTGACCTCATCGGAGGAATTCCCCATGGCCACACCGATCCCGGCATATTCCAGCATGGAAACATCATTGCCCCCGTCCCCGAAAGCGATTGTCTCTTCCTTCCTTATACCGAGATACCTGACAGCCTCATCAAGACCTACCGCCTTGGAACTGCCCTCCGGGACGATATCCAGAAAGGCGGGATGCCATCTGGTAGCGACCGCCTTTTTCATATACGGCGCGAGAATCCTCTGGAAAAGCTCTTCTGACATAATCGGAGTATACTGGTAGACCGGACCTTCGGCAATTTCCGTCAAATCGACTGGAGGAAGGGGCGATATCGCCAGGGTAGCCATCACCTGCATGGCCGTATCATCCAGTCTGCTCATACAAACGCCGTTCTCGAGGTAGGTCACGCACGGGACGGCATTGTCCTGAAGGATACGTGCTATCGTCATGGATTCCTCTTTGTCCATCGGATGGCTGAATATCGTCTTTCCCCCTATCTGGACCAGGGAACCGTTCATGCTCACATATCCATCGAACGGATAATCCCGGAGGTTGTCCATAAGCGCCACAGGACGTCCGCTCGATATGAAGACCTTTATGCCGGCTTCCTTGAGCCTGTCAAGGCTGCGCAGGGACGTCTCGGATATGACATGTGTCTTGAAACTGACCAAAGTCCCGTCGATGTCGAAAAATGCAGCACGTATCATATACTGCCTCCCGACTGTCTGACATTGTCTGAAGTCCTGCCGACTGTTTCTGGATTGCCGTCTTCACCGGTCCGGGATACGCTGTGCGCATAATGGGTAGGCTGCGGCTTATGTTTCTCCGGATAAACTATCATGGCAGGCATGTCTTTCACCCGCGCATATACCAGCAGGACTATGCCGACAATGATGAACGGTATGCTGAGCAGCTGCCCCATGTTCAGGACCATATTCTCTTCGAAACCGACCTGCGGCTCCTTGATGAACTCTATCAGGAAACGCATCCCGAACAGGACTATAAAGAAAATGCCTATGAATGTCCCTCTCCTGACTTTTTCAAGTCTGTACCTGTACATCCACATCAATGCAAGCCCGAGCAGCAGATAGCTCAGCGCCTCGTACAGCTGGGTGGGATGATGCGGAAGCGTCTCACCGTTCCGAAGGAAGACAAAACCCCACGGAAGGTCGGTCACATCCCCGTAAATCTCGGAATTGAAAAGGTTCCCGAGGCGTATGAACATTCCCGCAAAGCACACAGGGATACAGAGATGGTCGAGAATCCAGAGAAAATCGAAATTGTATTTCTTCCCGTAATGATGGGCGAACCACCACATCGCCAGTATCAGGGCGATTGTCCCTCCGTGACTTGCAAGCCCGCCTTTCCACGGCATGAATATCTCCCAGAAGCCTTTCCAGCTGCCGAAATAATAGTCCGGCTGATAGAAGATGCAGTGCCCGAGCCTTGCTCCGACGATAGTACCTATAAGAAGGGTATACAACAGAGGGTCGAGGAGCTTCAACGGAACGCCTTCCCTCTTGAAGAACCATTTGAATATGAACCATCCGAGAACGAACCCGGATACGAACAGTATGGAATACCACCTGATGGAGACGGATCCTATATGGAATATTTCCGGATTGACATTCCAGTTTACAAACAGAAAATCAAGCATTGTCTTTCAGTAGTTTACATTTATATCCATCTGCGGTGCACCACAGCGGAACCGCATCATGTACATTGAGGCATCCAGCCAGGAGCACCGTTTCACAGCCTGCAAAGGTACTGAAATTTTTCCGTATCTTCATCGGACATATACTTAAAAGCAGGCTGTTCCTCAGAGTTTAAGAAGCCATACAGCTTCTAAGGAACGGACATAAAACAGGAAAGGGATGAATTCTAAGTCAAATCCAAATTTTCAGATTAAACTTAGAATTCATCCCGGAAGGTCAGGATTTACGGGATATCAGGGTATATGCAAGTCATTCATAGGAACCGAGGAAGAGGACCGGCCAGTGGTCGGAAATGAACTTGACCCCGTAGTCTTCCGTCACCACGTCATACTGCTCCGGAGAGAGATTGCCACCATAGAAGATATGGTCGACAATGGAGACTCCGGCATCGGTGAAATTGTTGAAAGTATTCTGCGACGGCTCCGTGACCGGAGACTGTGTACGGGCATCGTCCATCGCAAGACGGACGGCGGAAAGTTCGGACGAATTGAGATCCGTATTGAAATCCCCGGTCAGTATTACCGGCATCGGGGCTCCCTTCAGATCTCCGTCTATTCCCGTCAGTTCATGTATCTGCTCCACTATCAGACTGCTCGACCTTGTCCTCGCATAGCTGCTGACATTGTCATAATGTGTCGCGAAAAACCAGACGGTCTCTCCCGGATGCCATGTATCCTCTGTTTCTATCCATACTACAGTCCTCGGGAAGCGGCTGTTCCATGAAGAATAGGACCACCCGTCATCGTTCAGCTCAGGGCACTGGTCGTGCGGGTCCGCAAGCCAGAAAAAGCCTTTGTCCTTCAATGTGAAACGGTCCTTACGGTAAAGGACGAAGACTCCTTCGTCATCCGCCTCCGGAAGCTCCCCGCCGAACTTTCCGACTCCGTAATATCCGAAACATTCATCCAGATTCTCCACGATATACTGTCCCTGGACCTGGCAGACCTCCTGCATGGCCAGGAAGTCCGGCTTTTCTGTATTGATGAACTTCATCACCGCTTCCCTGCGCATTGCCCAGGAATATGTGTCGGTGGTATTGTAGTACCGGATATTGAAAGAGCCTGACAGGATAGTGTTCTCATCCCTTTCGACAGGGACAGTCTCCTCTCCGCCGCCATCCGGGACCGGCACCCTGTTGATGACAGGCTCCGCCTGGCATGAAAGCACGGCAGCACACACTACCCACAAACACAACAATTTTATTTTCATTGTTTTATCATATTAAATTAAAGACTATCCGCATTATTACCCCTAAAAGGGAGCAGGTCGTAAATGTTCGGCCGGCGTGGCCGCCCGTGGCCTCGTGAACGGTTCATGAGAATGTCCGGTGGACATCCGGAAGTGAGCAGCCACCGTAGGCGTGGGAGGGATTTACCGGTCCGAACTTTTACGGTCTGGTTATCCAAAGGGTATTCTTGCGGATAATCATTTTATCTTACACAGGACTTCTGAGGGTTGCCTCCGAACTGGGACCATGAAGTACCGTGCCCGGTCGCGCTGCCCTTGACTGCGAACAGGGTCGGCTGACCGTCCTTCATACCGGCGCAGTAGATGGTGCCGTCGCAGCTGATGGTAGGGGATGACCGCATTCCGTCCGGAGCGAGCAATATCTCCGATACACGGCTGCCGTCGGTCGGGGAGAGTTTCACCAGCTTGCCGGTATTGCAGTCGTTATAATAGACATATCCCTCATTATCGACCGCCGCGCACCCGGATATATCGCCATCGGCTACGGCTTCCCATTTCACGCTTCCGTCAGGATTCACCGCTGTCACACGACCTCCGTCTCCGGTCCAGTTTATATCTCCGGTAGTAACATAGAGAGTACCGTCATTACCTATTACGACTCCCTGTCCGTCGTATTTGTGGACTTCTCCGTTTATACCTACTACCCATTCAGGCTCAGCGGCCTTGGTGTTATCCTTAGGATATTTATTGAGGTCATAGCAGTAAAGGACTGAAGTTGCAGATACCCTTGATGTCTTGTTCGCATACAGGAGGTATACTTTTCCGTCATCACTCATAGCCGGCTGGGAAGAACGTCCGTCTTCGTGTTCTTTGTTGTAATATCCCAAAGCATTCGGAGACTCCTGGTCATCCTGCGTGTAATACCACCAAGGACAGCTGTAACCGGCCAGGAGTTGATCCGTGCCCGAATAAACATGCTCCTCTCCCATATAATCATAGACCCTGGAGCCGTAATTATCTCCGCAATGCGCCACGAACATATTGAGACTCTCGTTTCCGGCTATACCTCCGAAATTACCCCATTTTACCTTGAACATCTGCTTGAATGCGCCTGTATTCCTGTCATAGATCTGTCCGTTCTCGGTTATTTTTATACCATTATAACCGTTCGCAGGATTATTCTGTGTCGTCAGCAGCACATCGTCGCCAAAAATGGCAGGCAGGACAGCAATATACCGTGCGCGTCCATAAGGAGCATACCATTTCTGCGTACCTTCCGGAGTCACGGCGAATACTCCCGATTCGTATTTTTCAGGATCCCTTTCGTTAAACCCGAGAGCCATGAATATGTTGCCTTCCTTGTCCACTGACGGGCCACAGGTCGTACTCTCCTTCTTACCGTTATTTCCGACGGCATCGGCTCCATGGATATTCCCGTTAAAAGACCACTTCTTCCCGCCATCCTTGGTATAGGCCACAAGGTAGTACCCTGATGAAAGGGCATACACCATACTGCCGTCGACATTTGTTGCCGGGGAAGTGAATTTGACGAATGCATTCTCGCTTTCATCGTACATCTGTTCCCAAATGCATTCAAGGCTGTTGACTCCGCGTTCGACTTCGATTGTGACGGTCTTGGTATTGGTCCCTTTCATATTGTCCGTCACGGTCAGGCTGACTTCGATCTCGCCGAATTCAGGGAAAGTGAACTTCGGATTCTGTTCGTTTACGACAGTCGTGCCGAATTTCCATTCCCATCCGACAATGGTCCCGTCCTCATCGGTAGAGGCATCGGTGAACTGCACTTCCGTCTCACCGGCCCTGATGCCTGTCTGAGGAGTGTATGTAAAGTCGGCTACAGGGCGGATGTTGGTATCCTGCACCTTGATGGTCTTGACAAAGGTGGCTGAGACATTGCCGACATCCGAAGTCGCGGTGAGCTTTATGTCATAGTCGCCGACCTGCGGGAACGACAGAGGCTCCTCCATCTGGAGGCCGTAGACATGCTCGCTGCCCCATTCCCACCTGCACGCAATGATGTTTGCGTTCTCAGCATATGATGTATTGGTAATATGGATGTCCTCGTTGATTTCATAGACATCCTTGTCTGTCGTGAAACCGGCATGGACCACGACCTGTTTCTCCTTTACGCAGCCAGAAAGAATAATCAGGACTGCCGCTGGAATTATCGTAAATAACCGTTGCATTTATATCATCGATTTTGAAATTGTTTGACATGGGCCGATCCTCCGCCTCTCCCGGCATCTTATTCCGGGAGAGGCGAAGGACAGCAGTTGATCAGTTCCAGCCAGGGTTCTGATGAAGGTTGCCATTCTTCTGGATAACGACCTCGGGAACCGGATAGATGTACATATTGTCATTCCATATCCTGCTGGCATTATAAGTAAGTATATATCCGTCATCAGGATCGTTTTCGGCATGAGCGAAAACATTGCTTGAACTTGATTTTTTTGCAATTCCGGCATACTTTCCATTATACGCCTGATCCTGCGTGAAATATACATCATATACACCATCTCCATTCAGATCGAGAGGAGTATCCAGAGCCGGGATATAGATACCGTCCCACGGTGCATCCTGCCACAGATGACCGCAGGCCCAACGCTTCAGGTCATTGAGTCTCAGGCCCTCCAGCACAAGTTCGCACTCCCTTTCCCTGCGGATTTCCAGAATGACGGGATCGGTCACGTCCGGATATATCGACTGCATATACGGGTCGGCAGCCGTCGGTTTGATATCAAGGTCACCGCCTGTGATACCTGCCCTGCGGCGCAAAGCCCCTATTGTCCGGCTCCACTGTTCATCCGTCAATGTCCCGAGCTCCGCCTTGGCCTCAGCATAATTCAACAGGACTTCAGCATAACGTGCATACGGAATATCGTTATAATTCGTAGGCCCGTTATCCATGGAAGGATCATCCATCACATATTTAGTAAACTGATATCCTGTCTCCGCCAGACCTACGATATTCGGGGCTGTCGGCACATACTTTCCGGAAGTGCCCAGGCTTGTATAATCCGCAGCCCGTATGGTCTGGTTCAGACGGTAGTCCCTGCCGGTGGTTTCCTCGTCAAAAGTCTTGTAGGTCCCGTCTTCATTCCTTTCGTTGTAGAATGTGCCGTCCAGGTTCAGATAAGTCTTCGCAAAGGCACGTGTCATACAGAGGTGGACACCGTAGGACGAGGAATTGTACCACCAGTTGGCCGTCCCCATCTGCAGCACAGGATCGAGGGAAAGGGCCAGCATCACCTCTTCCGTCACCGTTTTGTCACTGATGAACAGGTCACGGTATGCGCCTCTGCCATCACCGGTATAGGCCTCAGCAGCAGTATGAAGCTTGTACGGACCCTGGTTCATGATCAGTTCCGCCGCTTCTGCCGCTTCTGCAAAAAGCTCATCCGCAGTGATTGTACAGCCCTTCAGATATTCGTCCCCGAATTCGCTGCCTCCATCCGAATGGTATTTCCTGAAAGATGCCTCGAACAGGCAGAAGCGGGACTTGTAGAACAGGGCGGTCCATTTGTTTACGGTATTGGAATTGGGAGTTATGCCTGTCTCCGTGATATTCCGGTAAGCATAGTCCAGATCAGCTATAATATTGCTGATTATCACATCCCTGCTGTCCTGGGCCTTATAGAGTTCCTCGCTTTCCGGTTCCAGGACCTTGTCAATCCACGGCACCTCCCCGTATTTGACCAGCTTGTCGAAATAGAAATATGCGCGGAACAGCCTCGCTATCCCGGTATAGTTGTTCCTGACATTTTCCGGCACCCGTTCATCTGTGTTGTGCTGGATGAAATAGTTTACATTCCGGATGCTGCTCCAGTCCCAGGATGTCTCCGAATTGGTCGTGTATGCTCCCACTTCGTAGGTATCAGTCTGTATCTTGGCTGCATTGTCCATTGTTATATTGATACGGAACGCATCTCCCCATCCCGGAAGCCAGTTGTAGAATCCGTATGTATAGTTCTGCAGACCCGTCTCCGAGCCGAATACCATATCCGTACTTGCCATATCCTTCGGATTTTCCGTAAGGTCACAGGATACAGCCAGAAAGAATACCGTACCTGAAAGAATATATGCTAACTTTTTCATTGTATCGAGAGTCATGTTTATAATTTTCAAGTCTTCGGGAAAGGCCTCAGAATGTAATGTTCAGGCCTATGCTGTATGACTTCATGGTAGGATATCCGAAGCCGTCGCCCGCATCGGCCGCCGATATGGAATCCGTGCCGTAGATATTGGCGGTAACATCTATATCCCTGGTATATCTGTAGACCGGAGACCATGTCCAGAGATTCTCTCCCGAGAAAAATACCGTCACTTTATCTATCTTCGCCTTTCTCGTCAATTTCTGCGGAATTGTATATCCGATCTGCAGATTTTTCAGCCTGATATAGGAAACATCCTGAAGATACCTTGTATTGGCAAAATAGTTACCGTTGTAGAACGGTCCGTAATAACCTGTATAACGAGGAAGATACGCATCCCTGTTATCCTCTGTCCAATAGTTTCCCACATGCCATGTCGGCATATTGTTGTACGGACGGTTATACTGCCCCCAGAACATTGACTCGTTGCTCGGATACCAGTCCTGTTTGCCGACTCCCTGGAAGAATGCGCTCAGATAAATGTTGTTCCACTCGAGATCAATCCCGAAACTGTAGATATAACGCGGTTCCGAATTTCCGATGACCCTCCTGTCTCCGGGGTCATCCACCGTATTGCTCCCGCGGTCAATGTACCCGTTGCCGTTCAAGTCCTCGAATTTGATGTCTCCCGGATACAGCCTGTAATCATCCGATGTACTCATCAAAGGATTATAATATTCCTGGCCGTGTGCCTTTGCGTTGGCCTCCGCTATGTCTATCTCATCCTGCGTCTGCCATAGCCCGTTGGAAACATAACCCCAGATTTCGCCTATCCTCATTCCTTCGTAATAATTGTAGTTGGTATTCGAGGTGCTTAGAGATCCGGTCGCGTTGTTGTATTTGTCAATTATGGAATAATAATCGGCAAGTGTTGCCTTTATCCCGTAACTGAACGGCTTGCCTCCGAGCATGAAACTGTCGTTCCAGGTGAGAATGAGCTCATACCCCCTCGTGGTCATCTCGGCATAGTTCCCTTTTGGAGAACTTGCCCCGTAGACATCAGGGAGAGTAGGGCCGACAGTGTACATATTCAACGTACGCCTGATGTAATAGTCGCCGGTGAATGTCAGCCTGCCGTCGAAGAAGGCAAGATCGAGCCCGACATCGAATGTCCTTGCCGTCTCCCAAGTCAGGGATGCAGGAATCGGTGACGGGGCCTGTGTATAGAGGGCTTCCTTACCGTCGATTATGCGGCCGCTGTCAAAACCGAATATCTCATTGTATGCATAATTGCCTACATTGCTGTTGCCGAGCGAGCCATAGGACGCTCTGACCTTGATATTGGTAATGTCTTTCTTGTCCACCCTGAACCAAGGCTCCTCGGTGACACGCCAGCCTAAGGAAACCGATGGGAAGAATGCCCATCTCTGCCGCGGAGGGAATTTGGAGCTTCCGTCATACCTTCCGTTCAGCTCGATCAGATAACGGTCATCGTAGCTGTAGTTGATACGGGCAAATGCACCTGCATTCCGCCACCTGTGCCAGTCTCCGGCTACCTGGCGGTTGTCTGTGCCCATTGCAAGCTGTATATTCTCCACATCCCCGGTCAGCAGGTCGTCATTGTACGCTTCAGTGTATTTATAGGTCTGCTGTTCATAATTATATCCTAACAAAGCCTTAAAATAATGCCGGCCGGCGAACGTGTCTTCAAATTCGACATATTCGTTTGTCACTATATTGTCATATTTGCCTGCTCCCTCCCTGATATATGACCGGAGACCGGACACGGTTCCGACCACGCCTTCTATCTGGGAATACTCGGTAGGCACCTTCCTGACACTGTTCGTGAAATCCTTGACTCTGTATGTAAAGTCTGCGTTGATCTTCAACCTGCCATCAAGGAAAGTCGCATTCGCACGGAATGTCGTATTGAGCTGATCCGTATCATAGGTCCTCTTGCTCTTTCCGTACAGGAAATCACCAACCGAATATACTGCGCTGTAGGTCATGGTCCCATCCGGATTCCACAAGGTCGAACAAGGGAAAGCCGCATCCGCTATGTTTCTCCATATATTGGAAGTGTTCATCGCATACAGTTCAGGAGTAATGTATCTTGACCTTGCGATATCTGTATTGTTGGATATCTTGAGCCACGGAGTCACCTGATAGCCCATCTTCATACGTCCGTTGAAGACCCTGTACGATTCCGGATTGACATCTGAGTCGAAAATACCGTTGTTGTCAAAATACCTCATCGAGGCATAATAGTCGAACCTGTCATCGGAACCGGAGATGGAGATGTTATGTGTCTGGCTGAAAGAGAAGTCCTTGTAAAGCAGGTCGTAATAGTCCGTACCCTTTACGAAATATACCCAATGTCCGGCTGTACCGAGGCTGCCGTCACTTACAAGGATTTCATAATTGCCTGTCTCCGCCCGTCTTCCGTACTCGTTGAGCCACGCCGTCGAGAACTCCATTGTATTGTTGATACCCGATGGTGTCGTATGTCTTTTATTATACCACGCAGTATAGAAATGCTCCGCATACGTATATCCGTCAGTGACTACATCAGGAACGGAAACAGGCATCCCGAACGTGAAATTGGCTGAATATGTCACTGTCGGCTTGCCTTTCGAGGCATTCTTGGTCGTAATCAATACGACACCATACGGGGCCCTCGAACCGTAGACAGCAGACGAGGCTGCGTCCTTGAGCACGGAAACTGACTCTATATCATTTGGATTGATAAGACTGGCATCTCCCTCGACTCCATCTATAAGGACAAGTGCGCTTCCTCCCTGGCCGATAGAGGTAGTACCGCGGATATTGTAGCCCGGAGAACTGTTCGGACGTCCATCGGTAAATTTGATGTTGAGGTTAGGCACCGCCCCCTGGAGCATCTGGGTCATGTTTGCCGTCGGCCTGCCGGCAAATGCTTCGGAACTGATCTGGTCGACCGCTCCCGTAAGATTGACCTTCTTCTGGGTACCGTATCCGACCACGACCACTTCATCAAGATAAAGATTGTCCTCAGGCATAGTAACGGACAGCACTTCCCTGCCGTTCAGGCTTACATCGACAGTCCTGTACCCTATCGATGAAAACCGCAGGATCCCGTCTTCCGGAGCCGGGATAGTGAATTTTCCGTCAAGGTCTGTCACCGTACCGGTGGAGGTGCCGGCAAGAATCACGCTTGCACCTATGACAGGCTGGCCGTCCATGTCCCGGACCTCTCCCGTGACAGTGTGGCCTTCAGGCTCCGGCTCCCGGGGTTTCTGTACGGAAACAATCACATGTGACCTGTTGAATGAATAAGTGTAGCCTGTCCCGTCAAGGAGCCGGCCAAGGATGTCACTGACCATGCCCTTCTCCTGAGGGACGCTGACAACGAGGCTTGCATCGACGGATGCGGCATCGTAGTCGATTGAAAGGTCAGTCTGCTGTTCAATCTGGTCGAAAGCCTCGGCAAGAGTTATCCTCTCGCCGGATAGCTTCACCATCTGTTCCTGCGCAAAGGCCACTGCCGGAAAGAGGACGGCAGCCGTCAGCGCAAGAAGCACATTTTTAACTGGGTTGAGTTTCATGATACCGTGCTGGTGTTTTTGTGGTTATACAATATAGTAAGCCAACCGCATCCACACGCACAGTCTGAAAGATTAAAAAAATGTTAAAGACACAGAATCAGCGGACAGACCGTGAGAGAGTCCTAAAAATAAAAGAATATATTCTTCCCGTCCATCCGGTAGCTGGAACCGTCTATGAGCATAGTCAGGACATCCAGAGTCTCCTCAAGTGTCTCGTCCGGCCGGAATTTGGCAAAATATTCCTGACGGGAACCGGTCTGTGCAGCATCGTAATAGATTTCAACACCGAATTTCCTCTCTATGGCAGAAGCTATACTCCCGAAATCCACTCCGCTGAACACAAGATAGCCCTGCTCCCAGGAAGCGATTTTCCCGGCATTAACTTCCCTGATCTCGGTCTTCCGTGTCGCGGCATCGTATGCCAGCTGCATGTCGGGATCCAGAATATAGGACCTGCAGCTGTCGGCCGTCACTTCCACTTTCACCCTGCCATCTATAAGGGTCGTCCTCGAGACGGATTCATCCGGATATGCCTCCACGCAGAATTTGGTCCCGACAGCCGTGACATTCATATTCCTCGTCTTCACGACAAACTGCTTCCGGTCATCACGGGCCACGTCGAAATTGGCTTCTCCCGTAAGAAAGACCGTCCTGTCGTCTCCGGTGAACTGCTCCGGGAACACAATGAACGAACCGGCATTCAAGGCCACCGCAGTACCGTCCGCCAGAGTGACGGTCGTCTGCTCGCCATATTCAGTACTGATACAGGCATACTCCGGTTCCGGTCTGTCAGCAAGTTTCCAAGTCAGGACAGAAGAAATTACAGCAAGCGCCAGCGAAGCCGCAGCAAACCACATATATCCGGAAAACTTTCCTGTCTTCCTGCGGCTCTCGCTTGCATCCATCATCCTGTGAACGGCTTCAAGATCCTTCATGGTCTCCGGAGACACCTTTCCTTCGGAATCTTCCCAAAGCTGTCTGATGACCTTTTCATCGCGCATGTCCCGTATGTCGTTTTCTTTCCTGTCCATAACTAACCATATATAAAGTAAGCCAACGGCATGATCACACACAAAAGATATTTCAGGGCACGACGAAGTGCGGACAGTGCTGCCGTAAGATGATTTTCCACTGTCCGCTTGTTTATATTCAGCCTTGCCGCTATCTCATCATTAGTGTACCCCCCCCAGCGGCTCATCACGAATATTTCCCTCCTCCGCTGCGGCATCTTTCTGACCGTTGCCGCTACAATTGCCTTGATCTGCCGTTCCTTCAGCTTCTCTTCCGGGCCGACGGCTGTCCCTTCCGGCTGCTTCTTCCCCTCTTCGACATATTTCTTCACCACATCGAGATGGTCATAATAATTATAGACTGAAAATCTTGCCATCTGGAAAAGATATCCTTCGAACGAACGGACTCCGGACAGTTTCGCACGGTCTTTCCATATATTGAAGAAAATGTCCTGCGCAATATCCCGTGCCTGCTCCTCATCGCCCGTACATGCTTTCAGGAAAGCCACGACTTTCGGCTGGTAACGGATGAAAAGCCAGTCGAAAGCAGTCCTGCTTCCTTCACTCAGTTCTTTCAGAAATATGCTTACTTCCTTCTGCACTTCAATTAGAAGTTGTTTTGATTTTTGTCATTATAAATTTTATGAGGTATTTTCGAAATCGGCCGGGCTTTCTTTGTGAAAAGAATGGTAAAGATAGTCAAATTTTCCAAGCCTACAGCAATGTACCGACAGCATTGGAGACATTGTCGAAGAACATCAATTCGATGAGAGATATTCCTCTATACGCCTGCTTATCTTCCTGTAAAGCATATTTATCTGATATTTAAGTGCAAATATAGAAGTTTTTGCGAATACAGGTGCGTTTTCCGATTCACAAAAAAAGACGGCTGAAAATTCCAGCCGTCTAGTCAGATTTGTTATATGAAACAGATTATTTGCTGTCTCTGCGCTCCCTGCGGCGGTCGCCTCCGCGACGGCGGTCACGTCCTCCACGGGACTGGCCCTGAGCCTGTGCATTGGCTGCCACTCCGGCATTAGGAGACAGATCCCTCTTTCCATAGACCTCGCCGTTGCATATCCATACCTTGATACCGAGAACACCCACCTTGGTGTGAGCCTCTGCAAGAGCATAGTCGATGTCCGCACGGAATGTATGGAGAGGAGTACGTCCTTCCTTGAACATCTCGCTTCTTGCCATTTCGGCTCCGCCGAGACGTCCGCTGATCTGTACCTTGATACCTTCTGCACCTACCCTCATGGTAGTGGCTACAGCCATCTTGATGGCCCTTCTGTAGGATACACGGCCCTCGATCTGACGGGCAATGCTGTCTGCAACGATGTGGGCATCCACTTCAGGTTTCTTGACCTCATAGATATTGATCTGCACATCCTTGCTGGTGACTTTCTTGAGCTCTTCCTTAAGCTTGTCCACCTCGGCTCCGCCCTTGCCTATGATGACACCCGGACGGGCTGCATGGATAGTCACGGTTATGAGCTTGAGAGTCCTCTCGATGACAATCTTGGAAAGACTTGCCTTGGCAAGACGGTTCACGAGATATTTACGGATCTGATAGTCCTCTGCAATCTTCTCCGCATATTTACCACCACACCAGTTAGAGTCCCAACCACGGGTGATACCGATTCTGTTGCTGATAGGATTTGTTTTCTGTCCCATAATTTATTCCTCCACTGTTGCTGGTTTCTTAACGTCAAGGATAACAGTCACATGGTTGGAACGTTTGCGGATCCTGCCGGCACGGCCCTGAGGACAAGGATGGATTCTCTTGAGAGTGCGGCCTTCATCCACCATGATGGTCTTGACTATTACATTCCCGTTGTCGAGTTCTGCAGTCCTGTCCGGATTCTTGGCTTCCCAGTTGGCTACTGCACTGCGGAGAAGTTTCTCGAGCGGTCTGGATGCAGCTTTCTTCGAATATCTGAGGATATCCATTGCACGGTTCACCTCAACCCCTCTGACGATATCCGCCACAAGGCGCATCTTGCGAGGAGAAGAAGGCTCATTGTTCAGTTTAGCTATAGCTGTCTGCTTCTTTATTTCTTTCAGCCTCTCGGCCATAAGTCTTTTACGAGCTCCCATAATTACAATTTCATTTTAAATTACAATTATTTACGGTTGCCCGAATGGCCTCTGAAAGTTCTCGTCGGGGCAAACTCTCCGAGCTTGTGACCTACCATGTTTTCAGTAACGTAAACAGGAATAAACTTGTTTCCATTATGAACGGCGATGGTGTGACCCACGAAGTCAGGAGAAATCATACTTGCGCGTGACCAAGTCTTGACAACCTCTTTCTTCTTGCTACCTTCATTCATAGCAAGAATCTTCTTTTCCAGGCTTTCCTGGATATAAGGACCTTTTCTTAATGAACGACTCATAATCTCTTAATTTATTCCGTTATTTTTTCCTTCTTTCAATAATGAACTTATTTGAAGTTGCCTTAGGATTACGAGTCTTGTAGCCCTTTGCAGGGAGACCCTTGCGGGACCGAGGATGTCCTCCTGACGCACGTCCTTCACCACCACCCATCGGGTGATCTACCGGGTTCATTACGACACCGCGGTTACGTGGTCTGCGTCCGAGCCATCTGCGGCGTCCGGCCTTTCCATGCGACTCCAAATTGTGATCTGGATTCGATACAGTTCCGACAGTAGCGCGGCAGGTTACAAGGACCATCCTCGTCTCGCCTGAAGGCAGACGGAGAATGGCATGCTTGCCTTCGCGTGCTGCGAGCTGCGCGAATGTTCCTGCACTGCGTGCCATTGCCGCACCCTGACCCGGATGCAGCTCGATGTTGTGGACAAGTGTACCGAGCGGAATATCAGAGAGAGGAAGAGCGTTGCCGACTTCAGGTGCGACACCGGCGCCTGATTCGATGATCTGTCCTACTTTCAGTCCGTTAGGAGCGATGATATATCTCTTTTCACCATCTTCATATTTCACGAGTGCGATACGTGCACTCCTGTTCGGATCGTACTCGATAGTCATCACCTCTGCCTTGCAGTTGTCCTTGTTACGGCGGAAGTCGATGATACGGTACATCCTCTTGTGACCGCCTCCGATATAACGGATGGTCATCTTACCCTGGTTGTTACGTCCGCCCGTCTTCTTGATCGGCTCAAGAAGCGGTTTGTAAGGGGTCTTGCAGGTAATGTCGTCAAAAGCACTGATTACCTTATTCCTCTGACCCGGAGTTACCGGTTTGAATTTTCTTACTGCCATTGCCTTTACCTGTTAGATGTTAGCGTAAAAATCAATCTTGTCATCACCTGCAAGCGTCACATAGGCTTTCTTGTAGTGATTCATACGACCCCTGAGAATACCGGCCTTGGTATAACGGGATTTTCTCTTTCCGTGATAGTTGGCAGTATTGACTGACTCAACCGACACGTTATACATCTGCTCTACCGCGGTCTTGATCTGAAGCTTGTTGGCACTGCGATCCACGATAAAGCCGTAGCGGTTCAATTTATCGCCCAGAACCGTCATCTTTTCAGTTACTATTGGCTTAATTATGATTCCCATTTCCTTGTCGATTTAGCGTTTGATCCTGGACTCGAGAATATCCTGCACACCGTCTACCATCACGAGCGAATAGGCATTCATGATGAGATAGGTGTTGATCTCGTCTACAGATTTCACTGTCACCTGAGGGAGGTTGCGTGAAGAGAGATAGATGTTCTTCGAATTCTCCGGAAGCAGAAGGAGTATCTTCCTGTCCCCGGCCTTGATGTTCTTGAGTATCTGGATGAATTCCTTGGTCTTAGGCGCATCCATAGTGAACGGCTCAACGATGATGAGGGCATTTTCCTTCACCTTGTATGACAGGGCGGAGAATCTTGCGAGCTGTTTGAGCTTCTTGTTGAGCTTGAAACGGTAATCGCGCGGCTTAGGGCCGAACACTGTTCCGCCGCCGGTATAGATACCTGCCTTGCGGCTTCCGTGACGGGCACCGCCTGAACCTTTCTGGCGTATGAGCTTCTTTGTGCTGTAAGCCACCTCACTGCGATCCTTCGTCTTGGCCGTACCCTGACGCTGGTTTGCAAGATACTGCTTTACATCGAGGTAGATAGCATGGTCATTCGGTTCTATACCGAATATCTCGTCATTAAGCACAACCTTCTTTCCGGACTCTGTTCCGTCAATTTTCAGAACTGACAATTCCATAGCTTAATCCTCCAAAATTACATATGAACCCTTGGCTCCGGGTATCGAGCCCTTCAGAACGAGAAGATTGTTCTCAGGTATGATCTTGATGACCTCAAGATTGAAAATCTTCACCCTGGCGTTACCCATATGTCCGGCCATTCTCATGCCCTTGAAGACACGTGAAGGCCATGATGACGCACCGAGGGAACCGGGATGACGGAGCCTGTTGTGCTGGCCATGGGTCTGGCCTCCGACTCCACCGAAACCGTGGCGCTTCACAACGCCCTGAAAACCTTTACCTTTAGAAGTACCGGTAACATCCACATAAGCGGTGTCCGCGAATACATCGCTCACCGTCAGGGTGTCGCCTAACTTAAGCTCCTGAGCAAAGTCCGCCTTGAATTCGACGAGCTTGTACTTAGGTGTGGTTCCTGCCTTTGCAAAATGCCCCATCAGAGGCTTGCTGGCGTGCTTTTCCTTCATTTCGTCATAGGCAAGCTGTACAGCGGCATAACCATCTTTCTCTACTGTACGGATTTGCGTGACAACACACGGACCAGCCTCAACTACAGTGCATGGGATATTCTTCCCATCAGCACCGAAAACGGAAGTCATTCCGATTTTCTTTCCAATTAATCCAGGCATTGGTTTGTTTAATTAATTGATTATAAACTATTTACCCTCACCAATACATTTTGGCGGGCTGCAAATATACGACTAATATTTCAAAAATCAACGGTTTAGCGGAAAAAGTTTCGATTCAAATACATTTGCTCCGCTTTCGGCTTTTGCGTATCTTTGCACCGGTATATAACAAAGGTATTGCAATGGCTCTGGCATTATTCGGATTCCTGAGGCTCTCGCTGCTGGATGTTCTGGACATACTGCTGATATCGCTGATTATCTTTCTGCTGTTCAGATGGCTGTGGGGATCGTCAGCGTGGAGCATATTCGTGGCCATCCTTTCCCTGTATCTCATAAGATTCGCCGTCACGGTACTCGGCATGAGGCTCACCGCCACCATCATGGACATGGTGCTGGATGTCGGCGTGCTGGCCCTGATCGTCATATTCCAGCCGGAGATAAGGAGATTCCTCACAAGGCTCGGCAACGGGACGAGAGTGAACGCGCATACCAACAACCTGCTGAACAAGCTGTTCCGTAACGTGAGCAGAGACCGGATGGACAGCAATGCAGTCAATGAGATTACGGAAGCATGCCGCAGGATGTCGGAATCGAAGACCGGTGCGCTGATCGTGATACCGCACGCCACTCCTCTCGACGACATCATAGCCACAGGGGACAGAATAGATGCGGCAATCCACAGAAGACTGATAATGAACCTGTTCTTCAAGAATTCACCTCTGCATGACGGGGCTGTGATCATCAACAGCAACCATATAGTCGCCGCAAGATGCACTCTGCCCATCACGGAAAAGACCGACATCCCGCCGAATTTCGGGATGCGCCACAAAGCCGCCATCGGAATCACGGAAGAGACCGATGCCGATGCGATAGTGGTATCGGAGGAGACCGGCAACATATCCTTTGCAAGAGGAGGGAACGTAACTCATATAAACAACATAAACGAACTTAAACTACTGTTGAACAGTTCTTTATCTGACAATATGGAAGGAAGGGAAAGGAATGGAAGGAACACGGATTGACACCAGACTCGAGCACAAGCTCGGCTTTGACAGGATAAGGGAAGCCATCGCGAACAGATGCTCCACGGGATACGCGGCGGACAGGGTAGCTTCGGAACAGTTCTCGACCGGCACGGAAGAGATAAGGGAAAGGCTGAACCTGACCGATGAGATGAGGCTTATCGTTATGTTTGAAGAGAGCTTCCCCTCAAGCGGCTTCATCGACTGTCTCGATTTCCTCAAGCCTCTTTCACAGCCTTCATCGAATATAGACCTGCTCTCCATGCGCAAGCTCAAGACCATGCTGGAGACTCTTTCGAAAGTCATCCGGTTCTTCGAGGAGATCAGAGACGGAATATACCCCAACCTGAAGAAGCTGTCAGCCCCGATAATGCGTTTCCCGGAGGTGCAGAGAAGGATAGACGGGATTTTGGACCGGTTCGGAGAGGTAAAGGACACGGCGTCGGACGAACTGTACAGTATCCGCAAATCGCTCAAAGACACCGAAGGCGCTATCTCGAGACGCATCAACTCCATAATGAAAAAGGCCCAGGAAGAGGGCATCGTGGACAGCGACGCCAGTATCTCTGTGAGGGACGGGAAGATGCTCATACCTGTCCCGGCAGGCAACAAGAAGAAACTGAACGGTTTTGTGTATGACGAATCCGCTTCCGGAAAGACGGCGTTCGTGGAACCGGCCGAAATTGTCGAACTGGACAACAGGATCAAGGAGCTGAAATTCGCCGAGAACAGGGAAATTTTCCGGATACTGGTAGCATTCAGTGATTTCGTCAGACCGTATGTGCCTGATCTGGTAAATGCGGCCGAATATCTCGGAGAGCTGGATTTCCTGATGGCCAAGGCCAATGTGGCACTCGACATGATTGCCGGGGTCCCGGTAATCTCCGACACCGGGGAACTGTCCCTGAGGAAAGCCAGACATCCGCTTCTGGAAAAGGCTCTGAAAAGAGAGAAAAAGGAAATCGTTCCCCTGACAGTCACACTGACGCCCCAAAAGCATATATTGCTCATCTCCGGGCCGAACGCCGGAGGCAAATCCGTATGTCTCAAGACAGTGGGACTCCTGCAGTACATGTTCCAGTGGGGAATGCCCGTCCCGACTTCGGAGACTTCCGAGCTGCCTGTATTCGACAGGATAATGGTAAGCATCGGAGATGACCAGTCGATAGACAACGATCTGAGCACCTACAGTTCTTTCCTCGCAGACATGAAAGCGATGCTTGACATTGCCGATGAGAGAACGCTCGTGCTGATAGACGAATTCGGTTCGGGTACGGAACCTGCTGCCGGTGGAGCCATCGCAGAAGCCATCCTCCACGAGATAGACAGACGCGGGACATACGGTGTGATAACGACGCACTATACGAATCTGAAACTGTATGCATCCTCAACCGACACGGGAGTGATAAACGGTGCCATGTCCTTCGATGTAAAGAATATAGCCCCGCTTTTCAAATTAGAGACAGGACTTCCCGGCAATTCATTCGCCTTCGAGCTTGCCCGCAAGATGGGGCTGCCGGAAAGCATAGTCAGGGATGCGGAAACCAGGGCAGGTGAGGAATTCGTCGGCATCGAAAGGAATCTGAGGAAGATAGCCCGGAACAGAAAGGCCCTGGACGAAAAGCTCGAAAAAATCCGCAACACCGACAGGACACTCGAAAGCATCACCGACAAATACCAGAAAGAGCTTCTCGACATCCGCAAACTCAGGAAAGAAATACTCGACAACGCCCACAGGGAAGCCGAAGAG
Organism: uncultured Bacteroidales bacterium; assembly: GCA_944322585.1. Lineage (GTDB taxonomy): Bacteria > Bacteroidota > Bacteroidia > Bacteroidales > UBA932 > Cryptobacteroides. Next base: position 236,498 of record CALUPB010000003.1, read on the forward strand.
ATAATCCGTGGAGCCAACAGGCAGGTGGAGACCACCATACGTACAATCAAGGAAGCACAGGCCGAGAAGGAAAGCACTAACGAAGCAAGGAAAGAGCTCCAGAATTTCGTTTCTGCACTCGCCAGGAAGAAGGAGCAGGAAAAGAAGGAACGGGACGACTATATCGAAAAGAAAATCCGTCAGATAGATGCACGGAAGGCAAGGGAAAAGGAAAGGCGTGCCAGACGGGCCGGGGAAAAGGAACGGCAGGAACTCGCGGAAAAGCAGGCCGAGCAGGAAAGGATAGAGGCATTCCGCAATGCCCCCCTGAAAGTAGGGGAGAAAGTCCGGGTCAAAAGCAACGGCATGGTGGGTGAAGTCACGCAGACTTCAACCAAGTCGGTCACGGTGAGTATCGGCAACATAACCAGCAAGATGTCTCCCGACAAGGTGGAAAGGATCACTTCAAACGAATTCAGGAATGCCGTCCGGGAAACATCGCGCCCGGTATCTTCAGTGAATACGGACAGTTCGATTACGGAAAGGAAACTGAATTTCCACCCTGAAATCGACGTAAGAGGGGAAAGGGTGACGGATGCCATAGAGAAAGTGATGAAATTCGTGGATGATGCCATCATGCTGAATATGGGAAGCGTCAGGATAATACACGGCAAGGGCACCGGGGCTCTGAGGGAAGAGATACAGAAATTCCTGAGGACAACCCCGGGAGTGGCAAAAGTCTCGGACGAACACATACAGTTCGGAGGTACGGGAGTCACCATCGTCACTTTCGACTGATGCCTGACGGCATACCGTCAGGCATACTGCATCCGGAACCGGCATGCTCCTGCGGATACAGGCTATTCACCGGCGGCCCTGCTGCCGACACATTGAAAGACAGGCAATGACAACGGATCAGGAACGGAAAAATACGGGAAAGAACGGAGAGGACACGGCATGCAGATTCCTGATGTCGAAAGGGCATACGATAATTGAAAGGAACTGGAGACTCGGGCACCTCGAAGTGGACATCATTTCCATGGACAGGGCTGGAATACATTTTGTGGAAGTGAAGACCCGCCGGCCTCCGATGCAGGCTGACCCGCAGGAAAGCGTGACCGTGCAGAAACAGAAAAGGATTGCGGCGGCAGCTGCCGGATATATGGCAACGGCCGGCAGACAATACAGGGAAATGGAATGCATGTTCGACATAGTTTCAGTCGTACTCGGAGGGGAAGAAATCGAAGTGGAATACTATCCTGAAGCATACATTCCGATCTTCATATGACAGGAAGACTACATTAATGACACGTGAATATGGACAAGAATAACTATTGTATCATAATGGCCGGAGGGCCGGGGACAAGACTGTGGCCAATAAGCCGTACCGGATACCCCAAACAGTTCCTGGAAGTGGGAAAGACAGGGCAGAGTTTCATAAGACGTACATATGACCGGTTCGCAAAATTCATCCCCGCGGAAAACATAATCATCGTCACCGCCGCAAAATACAGGGACATCGTACGGGAACAGATCCCGGAACTGGCGGAAGACAACCTGCTTCTGGAGCCTTACAGCAGAAACACGGCCCCGTGCATAGCATATGCCACATACACCCTCCTGAAACGCAATCCGGACGCGGCCATGGTCGTGACGCCGGCCGACCACCTGATCTTTGACGGGGAAAAGTTCGAAGAGACCATAATCAATGCCCTCGAATATGCCTCCCGTGAAGAAGTTCTGATGACCATAGGCCTTATGCCGTCACGTCCGGACACCAATTACGGATATATCCAGGTTACGGGCGGACGGTGCGCATGCCATGCCGACAAGGCCGTCAAAGTAAAGACATTTACGGAAAAACCCGACGCCGAACTCGCCAAAGTGTTTGTGGACAGCGGTGAATTCCTGTGGAATTCCGGAATTTTCGCCTGGACGGCCCGTACAATAAGGGAAGAGATGGAGAAATACCTTCCTGAAGTTACAAGGCTTTTCACGGGATGGGAGAAAGTTCTCGGCAGCAAGGCTGAAAGCGATTTTATCGCAAGGGTCTATACCGACTGCCTCAACATATCCATCGACTATGCCGTAATGGAGAAAACCGACAGGGCCTGGCTCTACCCCGCCACCTTCGGGTGGGCGGATATCGGCTCGTGGGAATCCCTTCAGGAATTCTACCCTCACAAGGATGCCATGGGCAATGCTGTAGTAGCCGGCAAATCTCTCACTGCAGAAGACAGCAACAGCCTGTTCGTCTCGACAGTAAAGGACAAGCTCGTGGCCGTCAAGGGACTGAAAGACTTTATGGTCATAGATACGGATGACGTCCTGCTCATCTGCCCTAAAAGCGACAAACAGTTCAAGGACTTCATTGCAGGCATAGCCATGCCTGAATACGAAAAATACCGTTAGTCGGAAACTGTTGTGACAAAACAGTTCATTAGTCTATCGGCTGTTATAATTAATTGAATCTACATTGATTATGGAATTGGAAAAACAGATCCAGGCGGACATGGTTACCGCCATGAAAGCGAAAGAGACAGTCCGCCTTGCCGCCCTCAGAGGCATCAAGGCCGCAATCCTCCTTGCCAAGACATCGGAAGGAAGCACCGGAGAAGTATCGGACAGCGACATCGTGAAGATTATCGGAAAATTAGTGAAGCAGCGTAAGGAAAGCGCCGAAATATACTCCCGGCAGAACAGGCCGGAACTTGCGGAGAATGAACTTGCAGAAGCCGCGGCGATGGAAGTCTACCTGCCGAAACAGCTCAGCGAAGCTGAAACGGAAGCGGAAATAGCAAAAATCGTGGCCGAAACGGGGGCATCACAGCCGTCCGACATGGGCAAGGTAATGGGAGTGGCGACGAAACGGCTTGCCGGTCAGGCCGACGGCAGACTCATATCCTCAATTGTGAAACGCCTTCTGGCAAAATGACATCCTCCCGGCGGCCGCACGACAGGATAAAGAGATTCATCATGCAGCCGGCCTGCAAGGGACCGTATATTCTTCAGAGCATAAGCCCCATATTGTGACGGGCGAAAGGAATGACCCATGAAGGGGCCTGTTCTTTCATGAGCAGGCCCTTCATATATTCCATATACGGCTCGACATGACTGAAATAGGCATACAGTCCGTCGCACAGCGAATTCTTCCTGCTCCCGTCCTGTCCGACAGCAAACCTGTGCTTCGGGCACTCTCCGCGGCAGGCGAAATAGAAACGGCACCGGAGGCATTCCGCAGGAAGCGTATTGCGTTTGCCGAGTCCGAACTGAAGTCTTTTGCGCGTGGCATAGATATCCTTCAGAGACGTTTCCCTGATGTTCCCCAGCAGATACCCGGGATATACGAAATGGTCGCAGGAGTAGACATCGCCGTTCCTCTCCACCACCAGTGCATCACCGCAGGTCTCACACATGGAACATACTCCCGGCTGTATCCCGCACCACTGCGCCAGCGTGGCATCGAACATCTGGACAAACACCTGACCCACATCCCTTATTACCCATTCATCGAATACATCGCAGAGGAACTTGCCGTACCCTTCCGCCGGAACGGACCATGGAGCAGGATATGCCCCTTCCGTCTCGGGAGGCACTATCACCGGTCTGTGGTAACCGGGCCTGTCGGCTACATGTTCCACAGCCGGAAGAAACTGCATGTAACGGCTCCTTGCCTTGTCCCGTAAGAACCTGTATATTTCCCCTCCCCTTTTCCCGCAGAGACTGCTTACGACACTCAGGGTATTGAATTCGACGCCCGTCTTACGGAACATTGAGATTGCAGACATCACTTTTTCAAAAGTGGGGCGTCCGCCTTTAGTCAGCCTGAAGGCATCATGTATATCCTGAGGGCCGTCCAACGAAATCCCGACAAGGAAATTATTCTCCGTGAAAAGTCCGCACCATTCCTCTGTCACCAATGTACCGTTCGTCTGTATGGTATTCTCTATACGTTTCCCGGCGGCATATTTTTTCTGTAGAGCCATTGCCCTGCGGTAAAAATCCGTCCCGAGCAGGAGAGGCTCACCGCCGTGCCAGCAGAACTGCACGGTATCCACCTCGTTTGCCTCTATATACTGCCGGATATACATTTCAAGGAGTTCGTCGTCCATCACGGCATTCCTGCCTCCGTACTGCATCGCCTTGTCAAGATAATAGCAATATGAACAGTCCAGATTGCAGCTTGACCCGGCCGGCTTGAGCATTGTCACAAATGCCTTGGGAGCCGTCAGCTTCCGGGCGTCTCCGAGTGTGAATATTTCCTTTTCTTTCATATCATGTCGCACTTAAAACCGTTTCTGCCTCCAACCTGTCCGCAAATCTACGATTTTTAAGAAGCTGTTTCAATTTTTGTCATTATAAATTTCGGGATTGGCCGGTTATCCGTTCGGGAAGGACAGCTGTTGACCGGGAACGGAAGGGGCGGGCTCCGCCTTGCTTCGGAGGAAAAGAAACCCGGGACGGCCCTCACGGGCGGTTCCGGGTTGAGGATTGTGTGTATCAGTAAGAAATGTGTGTGTAGTTTTATAAGTTTGAATATGATATAAAGAGAGAATTGTCCGTCAATAGTTATCGTAAGAGCCGTAATAGTCCTCGATAAGGAAAGTGTTCCTCTCTATGTCCTGGAGTCTGTGGAGCTCGAAGAACAGTCTGTTGGACATATTCCATGCCGGATCGTAATACAGCAGTGTAGCCGATCTTTCCTGGGTATCATTGTGTATGAATTGGAAATCCGTCCCGCATTCGTAAAGATAATTCCGCATCTGGTCGCTGATAAGGGTAAACTGCCGGTCCAGATTGTCGAAATCCCTGATATCGAACGTTTCGACTTTTCTTTCGTAGAAGAACGGACTGCCCATTCCGGAAATACTGCCGGATTTGGGACTGTATATGCTGCAATAACCGTTTTCTTCCCAGAAAGTATGGTACAGATAATCGTCATCCTGGCCGTATCTTCCCATTATCGGGACATATGCAATATCCAGGTAAGTGCCGGGTTCCAGATCGTAGCCCTCTTCAGCCGGATAGAAATGCGCTTCCATCCCCACTACAATATACAGGATTATGTCCACACTGTAGTCTCCGTTTATCACCCTTCCGGAATACGGATTCGTGACAGTTCCTCTGACGTGGTACCGGCCACCGGCAAGATATTCCACATCCTGGAGCCCCGGAGGTTCCTCAAAATCGAGTACGATACCGGAACCGGATCGGGAAACCGAGACAAGACTCTCATCATAGACGTCAAGCACAGAGTTGAGAGGCTCCTCCTGGCATCCTTCCACATATTTGTCGCCACGCCCTATACGCCAGGCCGCGTCCCGAGGCAGCTCATAGCCCGTATCCAGTACCGTCCGGCTGCGCTGCATATCACCGAGGGCCATCTGATAATTGTACACCGCCCCAAAATGTCTCTGCCCCCGGAAAGCCGGGTCAATCTTTATCCTGAAATCGTTCCGGACTCCACAGAAATTCTGGTAGCACGCCAGTTCCGTATATCCGGACTGCAGCCCGTCCGCCTGAAGTCCGTAAAGTTTCACTTCATACAGATAGGATTCGCCGTTCGTATCGAGTGCAGGTTTGTACGACCAGTCTATATACTGATCCGCCATAGCATTGTCTTCCACCCACATGTCAGGCTGATAATACCAGTACAGGTGTGTCCTTATGTCATCGCATGTCCTGACCCTGTCAATGTATTCCCTGACATTTTCCGGCATGGAAAAGATTCCCGGATCTATAATCCTGCCGTTATCGGCAAGATACATGTAACAAGAATTGTCTTCCCCGGACTCGTTTACAGTTATCGTCTCACCGCCGTAAAGCATTTCGAATCCATCTTCGGTATATATCTCTAAAGCCCACTTGAGAGACGTATTCTGGGTAAACGAAACGGTACCCTGCCTTATTCCCTGGCTGGCGTCAAAAGAATAGCGGCTGCTCCCGGAGCACAGATATACGGTATTCGGCTCGGACGGCAGATATACCAGAAGATCCGGACTGTCCTCTTCCACATCCCCGAAATGGGCCGCTGTCTCCGACGGGACCTGCAACGTTTCCCCGTAATGGGTAATCGTGACCGGATGCTCTTCGGTAGCTTCCGGGAATGTAACCTTCCCCCACTGTCCGGCATACTCCGGGGCATCGAGTATATATTTCAGATCTCCCATTGTCAATCCGGAATTGTCCACCCTCCACGACACCCTGTCCAGACCGTCTTCCGTCAGACTCAAGGTCACCGTACTTTCCGTATTCCTGAAGACGTTGAAATCGGATGTATTGTCCTGCCCGAGAAAAAAACGGTATGTTACAGGTCCGCTGAGCCCTGTACTGCCGTCAAATTCCGCCATGACTTCGATATAGGTGCACAACTCTGCCCTGTCGGGAATATTGTCAGGAACTTTCTGCCACTGGTCATTGTTATCCGGGAGAAGAACACCCTGACAGTTTTCCAGCATATAGAAGAAAACCGGCTGTCCCGCATTTATCCCCGCTATATCCTCATCGGTGGCATAGTCACCGTCCGACACTTCGGAAGCCATGCTTTCCTTCGAGAAAGGCCTTACGTCGCAAGGACTCTGCATCAGCCGGACGGACCTGACTTCCAATCCCCCGAGCTCGCCCCGGTCCATTACGAACTTCACCTTGGACACCAAACGGACAAGATTAAGGGAGACCGGCTCCACGACAGACGCAGGCGAGACCCGCACCATGGCAGACATCGGAAGTCCGTTCTCCCCCAGACTTCCTTGGGAACCAGGCCTGTACACCAAAGAGGACAGGTCTTCCTCCATGTCCGGAGCATCCGTCCGGCCCGTATTCACAAGTGCATATATATTATAGTCGGCATTTCCGGAAAGCTCCATCCCTATCCCGGCAGACAGGTCATCCGAATAAAACGCATCATGCAGTCTTCCAGCGCTGTATGCATACAGGTTGATATTGTCCACCCGGGTCTCGTCCACGGAAAGACTGCTTTTCGACCCCGTCTCTCCCGGCACTGAAAGTTCGAACCTGACATACACCCTGTCCCTCGGATCAGGCTCCTGAAAGGCCGCGGTACATGAAGTCAGGCACGCGGATACCCAAAGAACCGTACCTACAGCCGTAATCATAGGGGATGCACATGCAACGGAAGCTACAGAAGCCGCACGACAGAATATCCGGTGACATTCAGACAATATATGATGGATACCTCTCATATCCGACTCAATATTCCATTATCTCGAAAGTAAGGTCGACATCCCCGAAATGTCCGGCCTGTCCGTTATTTGCAATGATGTACTTGCGGCTCAACTGGCCTCTCCACACGATGTCGTCCCGAGTGTTTATGGGGAGATCTATATCGAAACCGTAACTCTTGGACTTGATCTTCACTACCGCAGAGCATTTCCATGATGTCTTCGTCCCTCCATCGTCTTCGGATATGATGAGAGCGCAGTGCGTAAGCTGTTCCGTCCAGTCTGAAACGAGTACCGCATTGAATTTCTGCGGAACGCCTACATATTTCCTCTTCACGACTATCATAAAGTCAGTGACCGAAGGAGAGTACAGTTTCAGTTCCGCTTCGGTACTGGCCGAGAAATCCTCGACGGAGCCTACCTTCACGAAGAATTCGGATGCCCCGGCAAACCACGAATCGAAATTGCGCAGCATTGTAAAATCCTTGAGGACAAGAGTCTTGACCGTACCGTCATCTTCCTGTACGTCCCCGGCTGCCCTGCCGGCCGCAGACATGTACACCGGTGTGTCCCCGGATACAGACCGGCCAGTCTCCTCCACGCCCCGGACACCGGACGACCTATGGGGATTGATGATGATCTCCCCTCCGCCGTTGCCCCATTCCGGCTCCTGCATCCTCAACAGCTCCAGGGAACTGTAGCCGCTGTCATCATTCCGGTTTACCACCCATACAGGATGCTCCATGGCCATGGTTTCATCCACAATCACTTCTTCCACCGTCCTGTTGCCGTCACTGTCCACCGACAGCCGATAGCCTGTATTCGTGGAGCCTCCGTCATCAGGATCGAAGGTAATTACCGGAAATTCTTCCTTGTCCCAGTTTTCCGAATAGGGCCAGTATATCTGGATATCGGAAGATTTGAGCGCAGCCAGATATTCGTCTGCGGTAATTTCCGTCCCGTCCGCCCGAGTCAGCACACTGCCGGCTTTGGTCCGCTCTTTCAGATGCTTCTCTATGAGATCCTTCAAAGGCTCATCGTATTCCCCTGAAGAACGTGTATGCACCCCGGCCTTTCTCATCGCCTCCCTTCTGGCTGCCATAGCCGTTTCCGGAAGCCTGTCATCCCCCACACCTGCACCCGGCTCACGGAAAAGATCTGTCATCATGTATTCCTCATCATAGCCGTTCCATGAGGATGAAGTGACAGCATCATATACTTCCCCGACCTGGGCCTCCCCTATCGGGATTTCCGAAAGAAGGGATGCCACATCATCAAGAGGAAGGACAAGCGGCTCATCCTGTTCCAGATATTTCTCCGGGTCATCATCCAGTTCTTCACAGCATGGAAGCAACACCATTGCCGCCATTACCACCAACACTAAACTCTTCTCCATAACGATAATTTTTTCTACAGCGCAAAGGGACAAAAAATTATCCGTGTACTCAAAAAGAACACGGATAAAATTCAAAATACGTCACAGAGATGTACCGGAGGCTATTTCCTGAATGTCACGAACCGTATTTTGGCGCGAAAATCTTCAACTGTCCTGACGTCATGAAGTCCTGAAGCTGAAAAAATACCGGCCACAGCCTCTCCGAAGGCCTCATTTATCTCCACGGCACCGAAACCTCCGGCATTCAGCCGTTTCCCTGCAAAATCCGCTATTGCCCTGTAGAAAAGCAGAGGGTCGTCATCAGGCACAAAAAGCGCGAGTCCCGGTTCATGCTCCAGTACATTCCTGTGCATCAGGCGTTTTTCGCTTTCCCTGACATACGGAGGATTGCTGACTATGATATCGAACGACATCCATGGAACTTCCCCGGCATACCGGCCGACGGTCATGCCCGGTTCACATGAAGTCCCCGGACAGTTTTCCCCTTCAGTTCGGATGCCGTTTCCACACAAGGCAGAACCTGTATCCGAACTGAAACCGTCAGATCCGGACAGGACATCGTAAAGGAAGAATTCAGGGGGACAGCATCCGTCCGGAAGGGCGATTTTCTGGCCGGAAGCCACCGCAAGAGCCTCGGGAGAGATGTCGGCCCCGGCAACATATGCGCCGGGAAAAGCACAGGACAATGTCCAGGCTATACAGCCGGAGCCGGTACACAGGTCAAGTATTTTCAATCCGCTTCCGGTACAGTCGGACCCACATCCGGCATCACACGGCAAATCCTCTCCCTTGCCTTTTTTCATTTTACGCAGTACGAAGCCGCTACAGCATGTCAAATCACCGGCCTTCGCATCGGAGACGGCCATCCGGTTTTCGGACAAAGTTCCTGGAAAGACCCTCTCTGCTTCCCGTACGACAATGGAACACAACTGCTCTGTCTCCGGTCTCGGTATCAGGACAGAAGGAGTCACCCGGAACCTGTGCCCGCAGAAATCCGCATAACCGAGAACATACTGGAGAGGCTCCCCTTCCGCAAGCCTGTCCAGTGCTCCGGACAGTACTGATACCGATTCATCCGGCACCTGCAGATCCGGTTCTATGATATGGGCATGACTGCCGACCCCGAGAAGCTCTTCACATAACCTTGACACGACAGCCCGGGCTTCAGCTTCGGGATACAGCCCGGCAAGCCGTGCTCTGGATGAAACGACAAAATCCTTAAGAAGCATCCGCTCAGGAATTTTCTATGATAGAAGTAAGGAAATCCGTCATGTCGAGACCTGCCGTCCTCACCATCTTAGGGACGAGGGAAGCGGCAGTCATTCCCGGCACGGTATTGATTTCAAGGAAATAAAGCCCGTCCTCCGCCAGTATATAATCCATCCTGACACATCCTGAACATCCGAGACGGTTGTATATCCTTATGGAAGCATCCTGCACCATTGCAGTCTCCGACGATGACAGCTCTGCGGGGCAGATTTCCCTGCTTTTCCCGAGATATTTGGCCTCGAAGTCGAAATATTCATTCTCGGTAATAATCTCTATAACCGGCAATGCAACAGGTGCGTTTCCGGTAGAATAGACCGCACAGGTAAGTTCACGCCCGGCTATGAATTTCTCCGCAATGACAGTCTCCCCTTCCGAGAAAGCTGCCGTAACTGCCGTAGGGAACTCCTCCTTCAGCTTCACCTTCGTAACCCCGAAACTGCTTCCCCCGTCGGTAGGTTTTACGAACAGAGGCAGTCCGAGCTTCCGGATAATCCTGTCGGCCAGAGACTCCATGTCCTCTCCCTTACGGATGAACACATCTTCGGCACATTTCACACAGTCGAGATCCCGAAGATAATTCTTGCATGAAAACTTGTCGAACGACATTGCGGACACGAATGCGCTGCAGCTGCTCTTGGGAATCCCGAGCATTTCAAGATAGCCCTGCATCAGCCCGTTCTCGCCCGGAGTGCCGTGCTGCATTATATAGGCATAGTCGAACCTGACTTTCTCTCCCTCCACCATGACTGAAAAATCCGTCTTGTCCACCTGCGGCCTTTCATTTTCAGGAATGATCACCCGCATGGAATTCCGCCTGCGGTAGGCGGCCAAGGTCCAGTTCCCGAACCTCGCGAAAATCTCGTACACGTCATATCTGCTGCCGTCAATCCGTGAGGCGACGAATTCCCCGCTCCTGCACGACACTTCCCATTCGGAAGAATCACAGCCGTATATGACAGCTATCCTGCTATATCCTTTTCCCATATCAATCATTTACCGGTAGTCCCGCAAGTCCATGATTACACTGACAACCGTGGATTCGTGCAGCCTGCGGAACTTTTCCACCGCACAAATCGCGAAAATCGGGTCATACAAGTCTTTCCGATGACATCACTGTCATTCAAAGAAATAATCTCCCGACATGCTGCCGGAAGCTGACTTCGCGTCATTGTCGCTCCCGTCGCAGTCGAGGTTGAGATGCATTCCGGCAGGAGCGATGAACCTGTCATCCTCCGATATGCCGAGCGTACCGTCCGCGAGAACCTTGTCCATGAATATTCCCCATATCGGCAATGCCATGTTGGAACCTCCGCCGAGAGCAAGGGACTCGAAATGTATCTGCCTGTCCTCGGCCCCGACCCATGCTCCTCCCATAATGGTCGGAGTATAACCGATGAACCATCCGTCGGCCTGGTCGTTCGTGGTTCCGGTCTTGCCGGCCATCTCCCCTTTGAGTCCGTATTTCACCCTCAGACGGATGGCGGTACCGCTGTTGACCACTCCCTGCATGAGGTTTGCCATCAGATACGCCGTCTGTTCGCTTACAGCCTCCCTCTTGTGGCTGCTGAATTCGCCTATCACATTGCCCATATTGTCCTCGATACGCGTGACGAAAAGCGGCTCGACATATACTCCCTGTGACGGGAATGTGTTGTACGCGGCTATCATCTCGTACGGTGAAAGGTCGCAGGAGCCTACACAAAGGGACGGGACTTCAGGAAGATAGCTTCCGATACCCATCTTGCGCATCATCTCCACCATGGCCGCAGGACCGAACTGCTTCATCAGATAGGCCGAGATATTGTTGGAACTTTTGGTCAGTCCCCATTTCAGAGTCACGGTCTGGCCTATCCACTCATCCCTGTCTGTACTTTTCGGTGTCCATGTATCCTCAGGCTTGTCCCCGACGATGAACGTCTGGGGGACATTCATCACCTTGTCGCACGGAGACATTCCCTCCTGCATGGCAAGCGTATAAAGGAAAGGCTTGATGGTCGACCCTACCTGACGCTTGCCCTGACGGAGATTGTCATACTTGAAATAACGGTAATCCGGGCCCCCGACATATGCCTTCACATGACCGGTGACCGGTTCAAGAACCATAAAGCCTGCCCGGAGAAAGGATTTGTAATATTTAATGGAATCATCCGGAGTCATGACAGTATCCGCATAGCCCTTACTGTTCCATGCGAACACCCTCATCTTCGTTTTCTCCCTGAAACTCTTCTCTATTTCGGATGCCGATGCCCCGCGGGCCTTCATCATCCTGTACCGGTCGCTCCACCGGCGTGCCTGCTCCATCAGAAGATCGACCGTCGCCTGATCCACCTCATCCGAGAAAGGCTTGTTCTTCTTCCACTTCATGTCGCGCCAGAAAGCTTTCTGGAGATCCTTGCTCAGATGTTCCCTCACGGCCTCTTCCGCATACTGCTGCATCCGGTAATTAATGGTAGTGTATATCTTCAGCCCGTCCTTATCGAGGCTGTACCTCGAACCGTCAGCCTTGAAATTCTTGTTCAGCCATCCGTACAGGGCGTTGTTCATCCACTGGAGAGAATCCACCCTGTAATCCTCATACTGGGCATATGAAGAGCGCTTCGGCTCCTTTGCCGACATAGTCCGGCGCAGCATATCCCTGAAATAAGGGGCTATGCCCGCATTATGGTCAAGCACCTGATATGTAAGGTTTATGGGGATCAGGCTTATCGAATCGCATTCGGCCTGCGTGATGTATCCGGCCTTGGCCATCTGTCCTATCACGAAATTCCTGCGCTCAAGGGCCTTGTCAGGATTGAGTACCGGATTATAGCGGGTCGGCTTGTTGACCATACCGACCAGCATTGCGCTCTCTTCCACCGTCAGATCACGAGGATTTTTCCCGAAAAAGGTCTTGGACGCCGCCTGGATGCCGTAGGCGTTGCTGCCGAAGAAGATGGCGTTCATATACATGTCCATGATCTCCTCCTTGGTATAGTTCCTCTCCAACTTCACTGCTGTAATCCATTCTTTCAGTTTGATCCACACCATCTTCATCTGACGGCCCCCCGGGATCCGGCTGCTGACGTCCTCCCTCGGATACAGGGTCTTCGCGAGCTGTTGCGTTATGGTACTTCCGCCACCCTGGCCGCTGTCCCCCATCAGAAGCGTCTTGAAAAGCACCCTTGCCAGACTGACGAAATCAATGCCCGAATGCCGGTAGAACCTGACATCCTCAGTCGCTATCGCCGCATTGACAAGATTGGGGGACAGATCATCGTAACTGACGTATGACCTGTTCTCTATATGGAATGTAGTGAGTGTCTCCCCTCCTTCGGCTATCACCTGTGTAGCGAGCTTGCTCTCCGGATTCTCCAGTTCCTCGAACGAAGGGATGTCGGCAAACGCCCACACCAGGAGAAGAAGCATGAGTACTACGGCTACCGGTACTGTCACTATGGCCCAGAACCAGCGTATTATCCTTTTTTTTGTAACCTCTTTCATTTCAAGTCAGTCTGCGGGGCTCGCCCAAAAGAGTACCTGAAATCCCTCCTTTTGAGTCACCCTCTCATGTAAACCTGCAAATTTAACAACAAATTTCATCCCTGCAACCGGAAATTTCCCCGTTTTTCCTCACATTCCGGGAAAGGGCGAAACCGGGAAGAGACAAAAAAATTTGGAAAATTGCCCGGATTGTTCGTTACTTTGCAGCTCCGTTCGGCAGAAGCCTGACAGAAAGCCGTATGGAAAAGGGATCAACATCTGTTAAAAAACGAAGACATGGAGGGCAATCTTGTAATAGTGGAGTCCCCGGCCAAGGCCAGGACCATACAGAAATTCCTTGGAAACGATTTCATAGTCAAGTCAAGCATGGGGCATATCCGCGACCTGCACGACAATTCGCTCAGCATCGATGTCGGGCACGGTTTCAAACCGGAATATGTCATACCTGACGACAAGAAGAAAGTCGTGGCAGAACTGAAGAAAGCCGCCAAAGGGGCATCTACCGTATGGCTTGCATCCGATGAAGACCGGGAGGGAGAAGCCATCAGCTGGCATCTTTACGACACTCTCGGACTGAAAAAAGAGAACACCCGCCGCATTGTCTTCCACGAGATAACCAGAACAGCCATACAGAATGCCATCAAATCCCCGAGGGACATCGACATGAACCTCGTGGATGCCCAGCAGGCCCGCAGGGTGCTCGACAGACTGGTCGGCTTCGAACTGTCACCTGTCCTGTGGAGAAAAATACAGCCAAAACTGTCCGCCGGCCGTGTCCAGTCAGTCGCATTGAGACTCGTCGTGGACAGGGAAAGGGAAATACTGAATTTCAGAAAAGAACAATATTATAAGGTAGAGGCAGTCTTCCACCCGGAAGGCACGGCCGACAATGTCACTGTCAAAGCTACATTGGACAAACGTTTCCCGGATATGGAATCGGCCAGGACCTGGCTTGAAAAATGTATAGGTGCATCATTCACTATCAGCAGCATCGACCAGAAGGACGGCACACGCACACCGCCGTCCCCTTTCACCACCTCCCTGCTGCAGCAGGAAGCCGGACGCAAGCTGCATTTCTCTGTCCACCAGACAATGAGCATCGCCCAGAAACTGTATGAATCCGGACTCATCACCTACATGCGTACCGACTCCACCAACCTCTCGTCACTCGCCCTGAATACTGCGCAGAAATTCATTTGCGACAATTTCGGGGAGGAATACCATAAGAGGAGACAGTACAAGACCAAGGCAAAAGGGGCACAGGAAGCCCATGAGGCCATACGCCCTACATTTATCGAAAATACCTCAATCGAAGGCACCCCGCAGGAACAGAAGCTGTACGAACTTATCTGGAAAAGGACTGTGGCAAGCCAGATGGCGGATGCCAGGGTAAGCAGGACCGACATACGGGTCGGTTCCGACAGATGCGACGAGAAATTTGCAGTACAGGCCACGAAGGTACTTTTCGACGGATTCCTCAAACTCTACATCGAAAGCACGGACGACCCGCAGGAAGATGACGAGGAAGTGATACTTCCGGATCTTAAAGTCGGGGACAGAATGTATGACAGACAGATAACCGCCGAATGCAAATTCACGTCCGCACCGCCGCGGTATTCCGAAGTCACCCTTGTAAAAAAACTGGAGGAGCTCGGGATAGGACGGCCGTCGACCTATGACCCGACCATCACCACCCTGACCAAAGGACGCGGCTACATAACTACGGGAGACAAGGAAGGGGAAAAACTGAAAGTCACGAATCTATGTCTTAAGGACGGAGCGATAACCTCCTCTACGAAGACGGAAACCGTCGGGGCGGAGAAACGGAAACTACTGCCGCAGGAAATAGGAATGATTGTGACGGATTACCTTGTAGCCCACTTCGGGACGATTCTGGACTACGGCTTCACGGCAGACGTGGAAAAAGAATTCGACCGGATAGCCGAAGGGAAGGAAGCATGGAACAGTGTGATTGCCGAATTCTACACTCCGTTCCACGACAGAGTTGAAGAGACGCTCAGCAATAAGGAATACAGCCATGTGAGCCGTGAACTCGGACCTGATCCGAAAGACGGGATGATGCTCACGGCAAAATACGGCAAATACGGGCCGTACATCCAGAAGGGCGACGGCGAGAACAGGACTTTCGCCAGCCTTGCCCCGGGACAGCTTATCGAAAGCATCACGCTTGAAGAGGCAGCGCGTCTTTTCGAACTTCCGAGAACAGTGGGACAGTATAAAGGCATTGATGTAGTCTGCACCAAAGGCCGCTTCGGACCATATCTGAAATATGACGGGAAAAACGTCTCGCTGCCGAAGGGAACCGATCCTCTGAGCGTGGACATAGACACATGCATCAATCTGATAGAGGCGAGCCTCAACAAGCCTGCCGTGGCGATAATCGCCGAATTCGGTGACGGGATCCAGGTGATAAACGGCAATTACGGCCCGTACATCAAACAGAATGGAAGCAACTACAGGATTCCGAAAGGGACGGATGCCAATACCCTCACGGAGGAAGCCTGCAGGGAAATCATCGCAAACGGGAAGCCTACCGGAAGGAGGTTCAGAAAAAAATAAAAATCATTCAGCAAAACAGCCATTTTGCTTTCAATCTGGAATTTTTATAAGGAATCTTTTGCGCTATTGGAATTTATTTATAATTTCGCGCAGAAACAACTTATAATTTATAACCGACATGCCGACTTATCATATCGATCAGATTGACCAGAAAATCCTGTCTTTCCTCGTAAAGAATGCAAGGATGCCGTTTCTTGAAATAGCAAGGGAATGCGGAGTATCGGGAGCAGCCATACACCAGAGGGTCAAAAGGCTGGAAGCCAACGGGGTCATAACAGGTTCCAGACTTCTCGTAAAGCCGCAGGCACTCGGATTGAATGTCTGCGCGTTCATCAGCGTATCCCTTTCGGAGGCCAACAAATATCCTGAAGTAATCGAAGCATTCAAGAAGATTTCAGAGATTGTGGAATGTCATTTCGTAACCGGCAAATTCAATCTCCTTCTGAAAGTATACTGCTTCGACCATGACCATCTGATGGAAGTATTGGTCAACACCATCCAGAAGATACCTTACGTACAGTCCACGGACACCCAGATTTCCCTTGATCAGGCCATAGAGCGCCAGGTGTGGGTAAAAGACTATCAGAACACCAGCTTCTCATCACGGAAAACCAGAAAGTAAGAAAGTATTCCCGGAGGGAGCCGGACTATTTTTGGCAATTATACCCGGATTCATGCTATTCTGCGGAGAGGATGGCCCTGGCAAGTGTCAGGTCATCCGTTGTCGTTATCTTTATATTGAACCTTTCCCCATCGGTATAATTTACCATGTACCCGGCCCGCTCCACTACCGAAGCGTCATCGGTGAAAGCAGGATCGAAAGCCTGACAATAGGCAGCCCTGATGATTTCGGAATGGAATATCTGCGGAGTCTGTACTGCAAACAACCTGCTCCTTTCTGTCACCGCTCCTCCGACCGGTTCCAGTTCTCCTGTTTCCGGATTACGGTCAAGGATTTTCATCGTATCCACGCAAGGGATGACAGGAACGACAGCCGGTTTTGTCTCCGCCATGCTGAACAGCCTGCTCACCATATCTGCCGACAGCAGAGGCCTGACCCCGTCATGGACAGCCACTATAGCCCCGTCCGGCACTGCCGATAACCCGTTCCTTACGGAATGGAACCGGGTAAATCCTCCCGAGACTATCTTCTGCGGGCAGATGAAACTGTTGGAAATACAATAGTCCTTCCACCATTGTATATGGGCCTCCGGCAATACGGTTATCACTTTAAGTTCCGGCACCGCTTCCATAAACCTTTCGAGCGTCCTCTGGAGTACCGCCTTACCGCAAAGATCCAGAAACTGCTTGGGGAGTGACGATTTCATCCTCGTACCGTTCCCTCCCGCTACCACAATCAAATATTTCGGACTGCCGGATTTTTCCATTTCGTTTTCTATATTGCACCTCTGACGTATTGGACACCTGCCGATGAGGTCAGACACGGAGCAGTGCAAATATCGGAATTATTACGTATTTTTGCAAAGGACTAATGATTGGTGACATGGGAAAGCTATATCCGATAGGAATACAGAATTTCGAGAAGCTCCGTAACGGAGGATACGTCTACATTGACAAGACTGCTCTGATGTACAGACTTGTCACAACGGGCAGTTATTATTTCCTGAGCCGTCCGCGCCGGTTCGGGAAAAGTCTGCTGGTCAGCACTCTTGAAGCGTATTTCCAGGGAAAGAAAGAGCTGTTCGACGGGCTGGCCGTCTCGGAACTCGAAAAAGAATGGAAGCGACATCCGGTCATCCACCTTGACCTCAACGCCAAGAAATTCGACTGTCCGGGAGACCTCATAAGGCTGATAGACCGTCAGCTGCTTGTATTGGAGGCAGAATATGGAAAAACAGCGACCGACGAGACAATAGACGACAGATTCGTCAGCCTGATCCGGAACATGTATGACAGGACGGGAGAGCGTGTAGTCATCCTTGTGGACGAATACGACAAGCCGCTCCTGCAGGCCATCGGAAATGAAGCGCTGCAGAATGAATACAGGGCCATCCTCAAAGCTTTCTACGGTGTTCTCAAGTCCATGGACGGACATATCCGTTTCGCCCTGCTGACAGGAGTCACCAAGTTCGGGAAGGTCAGCGTATTCAGTGACCTCAACAATCTCATCGATATCTCCATGAGGGAAGAATACTCGGGTATCTGCGGCATCAGCGAGAAGGAACTGCTCGATAACTTCAACGAGGACATCAGGGCTTTGGCAGAAAATAACGGACAGACTTATAAAGAGGCCTGCACACAACTCAAGGAGGACTATGACGGATACCATTTCAGCCCGGACTGTCCGGGGATATACAACCCCTTCAGCCTGCTCAATACCTTCAGTTCACGAAGGTACGGCAGCTACTGGTTCGAGACCGGGACGCCGACCTATCTTGTGGAACTCCTTAAGGCCAGCGACTACGACTTAGAGCAGATGTCGCGCGAGGAGACCGACACAGAGACCCTCGACAGCATCTTCACAGACGACAACCCCATACCGGTCATCTACCAGAGCGGGTACCTCACCATCAAGAAATACGACAGGGAATTCGGCCTGTATACCCTCGGTTTCCCGAACAGGGAGGTAGAGGAGGGTTTCCTGAAATTCCTCATGCCTTACTATACCAAGTCGAACAGGGTACGGACAGGGTTCGAGATAAAGCGGTTCGTGAACGATGTGGAACAGGGTGACATCGACGGGTTCATGGAGAGGCTCCAGAGTTTCCTTGCGGACTGTCCCTACGAGATGGCAAAGGATGTGGAGCTCCACTACCACAATGTACTGTTCATAGTATTCAGGCTCGCAGGGCTGTACACACAGGTGGAGTACCGTACGAGCCGCGGCAGGATAGACATGGTGGTGCAGACTGCGGACTATGTATATGTGATGGAATTCAAATTAGACGGCAGCGCGGAGCAGGCACTGGAGCAGATAGAGGAGAAGCAGTATGCACTCCCGTTCGACAAGGACACCCGCAAGGTCTTCAAAATCGGTGTCAACTTCAGCTCGGAAACCCGAAACATCGACCGCTGGATCGTCAGATAACACTGACGGATAATCATGGGAAAAAATGCTGGAGGGACACCCTCTCAAAATATATCATATACACGGCACTTGCAGTTGTCATAGGAACCATCTGCCAGTATACATGCCATTATGCTCCGGAATATACAACATCCACGCAATTATGCAACATACCTGTGACTGATAGCATCATTGAAAATAATGACAGAACATGAGGCATTATATCATTGCTGCATTAATTCCGCTTTTTCTCGCTATTACAGTATCGGCACGACATGCAGGTAGATCAAGCATGGCAGAATCCGCCTTGCGCAAATGCGAAGCAGCTGAAACTAACTCCGTAAATATTTCAGACACCACAATATACGAAGCATTAGGATATTACAGAAATCACGGTTCTCCAAGCCTCAGACTCAAAGCGTTTTATTACAGAGGCAGGATTGCCTGGAACCGCAAGGATGCCGGGACTGCCCTTGAAAACTTCATCCTTGCAGAACATTACATCCGGAAGAGAAACAATCCGCTTATCGCGGGGAAATTATATTTGGCCAAATCCGATGTATACCGGTATCTTTATGAAACTGATGATGCAATAAATGACGGGATACGAGCTATCGAATATTTTCGTGTAACAGATGATATGTCCTGCATGCCTGAGGCCTGCCTGTCATTATCTTCTGCCTATCTGATGGAAGAAAAGCCGGACAGCGCACAGATGTTCTTGTCACAATGCAAGTCTTATTGGGGAAGCATGTCCGACACATTGTCAGGCCGTACGTCGGGGTGGATATCTGGAGATTCTCCCTGAGTGTCGGGGTGGATTACGAGACCGCGACCTATGCGACATCTGTATCTACCACGACTGTTTTCGGTGGAGGACAGGAAACATCAAGACCTGCCGGATTATCATCTGTACGCATCGGCAATACTGGGATATATATCGGACTGTCCTACCGGTTCTGACTGATTGTATCTGACTATGTCGGAGTATTGGTGATATGGCTTTCAACCTCCGGCATACGTTCCCTGAGGCACATTCCCTGTCCAATCTGTATTTCTGGATATGCGCAGCCATCTGCCGATATACGCTCCCTGTCGCATCCCCGCTGCGCATATCATCCATTCTCCTGACATCGCAATGATACTGTTCCAAAAAGTGTGTCTGAGATAGAGGGATAAAAAAAAGTCTACAGATTTTTTAGATTTGTAAAAGCAAA
>CALUPB010000004.1 GCA_944322585.1 uncultured Bacteroidales bacterium
GTAACAGATAAATTGATATATTTGCAGAACTAAGAGGTCTGAAGGCTTACTCCGGACACACTGTTTGAAACACTACCCTTTAGATGTTTCAGTACTAATAGTAATGTCAATGGCTATGAGGTTGATAATTTCCCTATTCCACAGTTGTCCCCAAATGCTCAAGCGACGATTTCAGAATTGGTTAAGAAGGTTATTGATGCTAAACGAACAAACTGCTCAACTGATACTTCTGCAATAGAAAAGCAGATTGATGAGCTTGTTTATCAAGCTTATCAATTATCAAAGGATGATATAAAAATCATTGAACAATAATTAAATAGCAAAAGAGCGATCTGATTTCTCAAGGTCGCTCTTTAGTTTAATATGTGTAATCTATGAATCCTATACTAATTAGATAGTCTGCAATATCATTCATATTCCTTTTCTGTAGTTCTTTAATTAAAATATGTGGTGGAGGCCAATTACTCATATATGGGTTACTACATGGCCCTGTGTAAAGTCCACCACCGGGACCTGTGTAAAGTCCGCCACCGGGACCTGTGTAGAGTCCGCCACCGGGACCTGTGTAAAGTCCGCCACCGGGACCCGTGTAAAGTCCACCACCGGGACCCGTGTAAAGTCCACCACCGGGACCTGTGTAAAGTCCACCACCGGGACCTGTGTAAAGTCCGCCACCGGGCCCTGTGTAAAGTCCACCACCGGGACCTGTGTAAAGTCCACCACCGGGACCTGTGTAGAGTCCACCACCAGGCCCTATGTATCTATCTCTTGGCCATTTGTTCATATTCTATCACTTATGAAGTTCTTTTCTATCTATCCAAAAAGCATTATCTGGCTTTATTATTAAAATATCAACAGGGCCTCCAACCGTCTTCGTCCGTTGTTGAAATTTCATTGTATCTATAGTGGTTTGAATTGCATATTTTGCAAAATCAATAGCATCTTGTATTGTAAAAAGATTAAATGGGATAGGATAATCTGTTAAAGCATCACCATTCTGCGTATACATTGTAGTCAATACTCTACTAAGTACATCTATTTCACCATCCCATATTGCCCCTTGAATATCTGTATTAATAGATTCTATTTTATCTATAGCGGTAGAAATTCTATATAATTTTTGTTCATATGTTTTTCCTGTGTTTATATAACCTCCAATGATAAAATCTGTATCTATTGTTTGGCATAATGCTTTGAAATATGGAATTATTTCATCTTTAATTTTATCAACACATTCATCTTTATGTTCATTGATAAAACTTTCTATATAACCTGCGATAGGTTTGTTGTTGATACTTGCTTGACCACATGTCGAAATACCAACTCCCTTTGGAGTTAGGAATGTCTTATATGAAGAATCACTATAATGAATTCCGTTATTTTGGACTATTGTTCCATCTTGCTTATGAATAGTAGTACTGAATGTTGTTCTACTATCACTGGCCATAACAATACCTTCGCCTAAATGTAATGCAATAATTAGTGACATACTATCTTAACGATTTATAGCTGTTAAAAATTATTTTTTGTCGATATCAATTTTTGTGATTTCATGCGAATCTACTCTTATACATTTTGCAGAACTATCATCAAACAATACATAATTACGACCTCCTTTATGCAAAGAACTCTCAAAGCTTATTCCATCAGCACCAACAATCCGTTTACAATATTCACAAATTAACTGAGTCGGGACATATTCTAATTCGGAATCATATCTACGAAGAGGTTTGGACAGATCTTCACTTATGGCATCTATTATTTTTTTCTTGATGACGATTTCCTTCAGCGATGTAGTATCATCATTATATGCCAAGAATAAATTTACATCGTAAATAAAATCAACAAGTTCTAATTCACGTTCTATTCTAAATGTACCAACACTTAATTTATCTAAATAGACTGCACGTACTTCGAAATAAGTCGTTTTTGCTGAATCACTTAAATACAAATAAGGTATTCCTATTGGGTTTGCACGACCTGCTGTTGCCAGTTCTTTAGGAGGACACCCCATTTTATCACATTTAATTTTCTTTTGACCAACGGGTGTTATACGAGAACGATATAATTTTTGACCAACATGTAAACTCTTACCAGCTGTCAGATAATTATACTGAGCAAATTCATCCATATTGGTGAAGAAGCGGGATTTTTCTTTTACGCTAGTTTTAAGTCTATCCCAAACTGCAACACGAATGCAAATATCATCTGTGTAATCTACGAAATCAGCTATTGAGTAACCAAGATTATTTGCCTGAATAACATCAGCTAATAAAACCATTGCAACGTCTTTATCTTTAAAGAAATGCCACTCGTCCTGAATAATATCAACAATTGTTTTACTACTATTCACTGTTGGAGAATACAATTCTAGCAAGGTAGTAAAGAAGCCATAAAACTCAGAAAAGTCCATTACTTTACTTTGTTTGCCACACACATCACATATGTCATCAATAACAGCATTGGCATTTATTTCGGAACGTAATTCCTCATCAAAAAAACAATCTTTACATATTTTCATACGCAATATTATTATAATGAAAGAATTAGCTCTAAATGATTTTTAACTGATAACTTCTTCAAATATCCTAGACCAGGATAACCTTCTGATGCATTAGCTTTTTCAATTATTTCTTTTACAGCTTCTGTTTTGTTCTTATCTTCGTAGAATGGAGCAACTTTTCTTGCTGCCTCTCTAAATTTTCCACGGATATCATTATTGGTCTCATTGCTATCTGAAACGAAATGATGAACATAAAGCTGCTCCTCATTCTTTCTATACGAAAGATGGATCGCCAAAGCATATGGTAACATCCCACCTTCTATGTACTCAGATGGTAAAGTTGTATAATCTGAATATCCATCTAAATTACCTTCCTCGGCATAGAAAAACGGTTCTTCTGAAAACAGTTCATCTACCTCAAGAGCGTAGTCAGCATTACGAACCCTTGATTTGAAACAATCATCTAATCTAATAATCTGTTTCCCCGTTTCTTTTAATCTACTTCTTAATCTTCTAGATATGGTAGAGCCAAATGAATTGACAACATAACCGACAGATTCATTGTTGATTATTTTCCAAGCACTTTCATCATCCATATCCATGCAAGTGCGGAATATAATCATGGCGTTACCAAGTGTATATTCATCAATTATTGATGATATCTCATGAGCATTAAGCTTGGAATAAAGAAAGGCAGGAATCCAACTATCTTTATTTTCCATTAACTTCTCATTTTGGAACCATGTATCAAATTTTACTGTAGGGTGTTTGAAGTCGCCATCTTTAGGATTTAAGATAATGGCAAATTTTAAACCACAGGTCAACATTTCATCTATTGCAAGATTCAGCGCATTAGGTTGCTGTTTCACTGGCTCTAAAATCGGTACAATAGAGTTTTGTCCTTTATGTTCTACCGAAAATTCTCTTAAAGCCTTAAGCTCATATTGTTTTGCACGAAGATATGGATAATACATAATCTATGCTTGATTTATGTTAATATTCAACTGTTCCAATAATTTATTAGCTTTGTCTTCAGGCAAATTTAGACTCAACATCATTTGTCTAATTGACATAGGATATTTTCGTAATAATGCTGTATTATTTTTGCGTTTCTTAATTTCACACAAAAAAAATTCTCTCAGTTTATTGGGATTTGCTTTTGAAATGACTTGATAACAATATTTGTACATATCATATCCAGCTACTCCTTCTAAAGATTCACCCAACGACAATACAATATTTTTATATTCTTCAGTTCTAAGGCATGACATTAGTGCTTCGTATTCAAAACGTTCATTCTGTTCCGCATCTCTAAATTCTTTTAGAATAATGCGCCCATTATTTCGGTTCATTACTATGATGCCTGTTGTTGGCTCAACAATGTCACGATATTCATCTACTTTATTTTCTGGAACAATTATATAACATTTATCAAAAAAGCGTTTATAATCGTCCATTTGTTTATCTAACCTACGAGGAGTATCATATTCTGTCTTGATTTCAAAGGCTTTGCTCTCACCATTGAACATCACCATATCGGCAATAGAATTCCCAACTCTAAATTCATTGAAGTATACAGAATTTTTTGTTCCGTATTTTTTTAGAAGTAGTTTTATCAACTCATTCTTATATACATACTCACACCTGTAATGTTTAGAAATTACAGAATACGATTTCTTCAACAAATCTGAATAGGTCGCACATCTTAATATATCATATTTGGAAGCCAACCAATTAAAATGCGAATAGTCATTGAAATTTAAGACATCTATAAATGCACTACGAGAGAAGGCTGAAGAAAAATCCCTCAGTCTAATCAGCTCTTCATTTGCATTTATCATTGCCATATACAATACACCCAAATTAAATCTTCTTGCAAAGATACACATATTTTCGCCATATATAAAATTTCAAGTAATAAAACAACCGCTTGCCTTATTATTTTTTACAAAATATTTTCTTCACAGTTTTTGTCTTATATTATCCTGCGTAAGAATCAAATTATAAGCAATTTTCTTTTTGCTGTTACAAGTTTTCCAATGCCTTTTGCCTTAATCCTATTTGCTCACAAGTACTCAATCGAAACGCAAGTGCAATTACCTCTTCTACTCTTCAGCCATCTAACGATACGATTTGGTAATGCCTACAAGTAGGAACGGAAAGTATTACCGCACTTGTAAATCATCATTCACATTATCTTTGAAATTGTAATGGTTTTTAAGTGTGGAGAATAAAAAGAATTCAATTAAATAATAAATTATCAAATAATTTCCTTGTTAGGCTTGGTAATGCATTTTTATAATGGTGATAAGAATGTGGTTTCTTTGTATGATTTGTTACATTTTCCATCGGCAGTAACTCTATTATTCTCCTATCTTCCAACAAAGAATCATAGGCATTTGAAAATATTGTCTTCTGAAAAAATAACAAGAAACGGGAACTTTACGGTATCAAATTAAAGATAGAACCTGATACTTGCATTGAGTATTATATTGATATATAGATATTTTCGGTTCAAGCGTGGGACTTCCAACTTATTAAAGGTAACAGGCTCTGACAAATCATAACGGAAATAAATAAGCAAAAATCCATGCCATAGCATGAGTATTAGCCTATTCCCTTTCCTAAAAAATTGGCCATATTTCGTTACCTGAGAATACGCCGGACACTTTAGATGTCCTGATATGTCTCTGTCCAAAACAACTGTCAGCAAATATAATAATATTTAATGTCTATCCGTATTATTACCCCTAATTCAAATTACCATTTATCTGGTATTATATTTTCTGGGAATTTAACGGTAAACATGTATGTAAACGTATTGTTCAGTTGTGCTGCACCTTTCTTTATAAAAAATTTTCTGAATCTATCTTTCTTGAATGCTATTTCTTCAAGAGTATGCGTTTCCGTACCTGATGCTCCTATTATTATACCACCTGTGGGAATACCTACAGAATAAACATTCGACCATTTAACACAATCAACAACCACTCTGTATCTATTTTCTGCCAAATCAATACGGAACGACACTTCACATTGGTCATCCAATGGATGTACAATGGCAGATGGTTTATATCCACAATCATAAATCGGCAATACTTCAGAACGGGTAAAGCCAACGATAACACTATCTGTTGTCTGGTTCATCACAAAGTACCTGCCATTGGAAAAATATTTTAAAACATCGTCTTTCGACACATTCTCATATACTCGCGACCATAAAATCTTTCCATTACTTACGGTAAAATTCTGAAAAGTAGTGTCTGACACATGGGGCTGCTGCGCAGCCAACACATACGTTACCGTCAAAAAACTGAAAATCAACATTATTTTTCCCATCTCCAAAACTTATTACAAAACGCTTACAAATCACTATCAAGATTTTTCGTAGTAATGCAACCATAATATTGCGACATACACGTATCTATAAAATGATATGACGCATATAGTTTTTTCATATTGCTGAACGGTTATGCTAACTGTCCCGAGATAGCATGTTACAAATAAAGAAAGCGTGGGACTTCCAACTTATTCAAGGTAACAGGCTCTGACAAAACCTAACGAAAATAAATAAGCAAAAGCCCACGCCATAGCGTGAGTATTAGCCTATTCTCTTTCCGTAAAAAATTTGTCAGATTTCGTTACCTGAGAATATGCTGAACACTTTCGATGTTCCGATATTTCATACTGTCCGAAGACAGCTAACTACAAATGTAATGATATTTTCAACATAAATCAAAATACGGGACAGGAAGATATAAGAAGGGAATATTCAGGATATCCCTAAAATGAAAAAGGCAGGTCATCGGAAGTGATGCCTGCCTTTTTCAAGCGCTTGCGGTCATAGACTTTCTTAGAGCGGTGGACCGTCATCCTCGTGACAGGTCTCCCGTGGGAGGCGATTTCCTCATTCCGGCTCGCCCTGCGGTTTGCCCTGACATAATCGTCGAGGGTAACCCTCATTTTACTGTTTTTCATAACATCCGCTGTTTTTTAGAACATCTGTCACATATTCCCTTTATGGTATAGTTCACCGAACGCACCTCGAAACCGTCTGGAAGATCAACCGAAGGGACATTTATCATCTTGAGGCAGTATGTCTCATGACATGATTCACAATAGAAATGGGTATGCAGCTCGGCATGCTCGCCTTCCCCGATGACTTCATATTTCTCCGAACCGCTCCCGTCCTCAAAAGAATGGACAAGCTGCTGCTGCCTGAAAAGATTGAGAGTCCGGAAGATACTGGACTTGTCAACCGTCTCGAGCTCCGCCTCCAGATCGGAAAGGGACAGGGAATGGCTCGCCTCCAGCATGGCCTCCAGAACCAGGATACGGTTGGCTGTGGGCTTTATGTCATGGCTTTCAAGCAGTTCTATACAATAATTATTCATAATTGCATATCATTCAAGAGCTGGGGACGCCCATACTGTCCGCAAAAATACTATATCTTGTCCAATCTCCCAAAAATTCCGGAGTGTCAATCCGCATGCCCGAACATGAAGCCGAGATAAAGCCTCGGCCCAGTCACGAAATCATCCTGCGGGTTGGTTGCATTCAGGAGATAATCAGCCTTCAGGACTATGTTTATCTTCCTGCTGGCCGCATATTCCACTCCGGCAAACGGCGCCACGGCCAGGAACCCGTATTTGCGGTATGAAATGTTTTCCTCGGCGATATAGTCATCGGAGACAGGGGAGAGGATTGTCGTGTTCGTCTGGCTGCCTCCCCCGACAGTGCCCCCGACAAAAAGCCTGCACTTGCCAACTTTCCATGCGCAATCTGCGAGAAGCCCTCCCCAGCCGGTCTCCGCATGGCTGCGGTACTGCCCGTAAGTCAATGTAGACACATACCCCTCCGCCCCGATACGGAGATGGCGGCCGAACATGAAACGTATCGCACCTCCAATCCCGAACGGAGCCCCGCAGACCGGCACTGACTGCACCTGTCCGGAAAGGGATGTGACAGTGATATCACTGCTCCAAACGACACCTGAATGAAGCATCATGCCCCCGATGAACCCTCTGTAGGCCATTTTCGGTTTCCGTGTCCTGACCTTTCCTTCCGGAACGTCCCTGACTCCAATGCTGTCCTCCGGATGCCCGATACCGGCAGAAATACCGGAGGATGTATCATCTGCATACGCACAGAAAAGGCTGCCTGAAAACAGACAGCCAACTGTAATCATTAGAAGTATTCCCTTCATCTGTCCCCTGTCTTTCCATAACCGGGCAAAACCGCAGACCGCGGAAGTTCCCGTTTCAGGGCGTAAAGATAAGCAAAAGCATGGAGCAGAACAAATTTATTTGCCGTGCCCCGGCACAATTCACTTATGCTCCTTGAACATGTCCTGGAAGCAGCCTATGGAACTCATCATGGACGATGCCTCGTACGGCATGTAAACGACCTTGCTGTCCTTGCCCGACGCCATCTCTTTCAGGGCTTCTATGTATTTCTCCGCAAGCATATAGGTGGCAGGAGACATGTTCATGCCGCTTATTGCCCCGGTTATCTTCGCTATGGCCTCAGCCTCGGCCTGTGCCTGAAGCAGTTTCGCTTCGGCATCGGCCTGCGCTTTCAGTATCTTGGACTGTTTCTCGGCCTCCGACTGATTGATCAGGGAAGCCTTCTCCCCTTCTGACTTCAATATTGCCGCCTGCTTCTCGCCTTCAGCGCTGAGTATAAGCGCTCTTTTCTCCCTTTCCGCCTTCATTTCCTTTTCCATGGCCTCCTTTACACTCATAGGCGGTATGATATCCTGCAGTTCCACCCTGTTGACCTTCACACCCCATTTGTTGGTGGCATCATCGAGCACGGCCCTTATCCTGGAATTGATAGTATCCCTTGAGGTCAGGGTCTCGTCGAACTTCATCTCCCCTATCACGTTTCTCAATGTAGTCTGTGTCAGAGTCTCTATGGCATTCGGAAGGTTCTCTATCTCATACACGGACTTGAAAGGATCGGTTATCTGGAAATATATCAGGGCGTTTATTATCGTGGACACATTGTCTTTCGTAATCACGTTCTGCCCGGGGAAATCGAACACCTGTTCCCTGAGATCGATAGTCGACGACGACCTGATCTTCCATCTCTCGTTTCCGCTGGCATCCCGGTACGGTACACGGCTCTTGATGATACGGGCCTTCTCTATGATAGGAAGGACGATGTTTATCCCGGAATTCAGGGTTCTGCTATATTTGCCAAGCCGCTCTATGACTTTGGTCGAAGACTGCTGGACAATGGTAAAACCCGCCAGCACATAGATAATCACTATGACAGCGATTATCGAAATAATAATGGTTGTTGCCATAATATGAAATAATTATAATACTGCCTGCCAGGGACTATGCTGTCCTGCGGACTTTCAGGATATTGGAATCCTGCCCGACTATTTCGGCCTCGCTTCCGGCCGGTATCTCCGCGCCGTCGTCGGAGACGGCCTGCCAGTCATCCCCGTCCACCTTGATCCGGCCCATAGTGTTCCTGCCCACAGCCTCAATCACCTTTGCCTTCCGTCCTATCAGGGATTCCATGTTCGACGGCTTGGCCCCTTTCGAAAACCAGCGCAACATTACAGGCCTCACCGTTACCAGCGAGACAAGGGCAAGCAAAGCGAAAGCAAGTATCTGCCCCCAGAACGGTGCCCCGAAGGCAGAAGCAGCAGCACCGCCAAGCGCCCCCACAGCAATGCAGATGACGGCAAAGCCTGACGTAAATATCTCTACAATAAAGAGGAGAAGGGCAGCTATGACCCAGATATGCCATACTTCCATATCGGACGGATTTTATATTTTCCTGGCTTTCAGAATGTCGGTGTTCTGTTTGAGTATCTCTACCCTGTCACCCGGACCCACCTCATCTCCATCGACGACAAGTACCTGCCATTCATAATCACCGAGCCTGATACGCCCGACCTGTCCGGCAGGGATCTTTTCGGTCACCTCGACCGTACGTCCTACCAAAGGCCCCGTATGGGTACGCTTTATACCCTTGTGCATATAGAGCCTTACCACAGGCCTTACGGTGAAAAATGCGAACAGGGCCACAAATATTCCCGAAAGGACCTGAGCCCAGACGGGAAGATCGCAGACAGCGGCAACCGCCCCGCCCACAGCTCCGAAGGCAAGACATGTAACGATATAACCGCTCGTAAAAACTTCAATGATGAAAAGCAGCAGTGCCGCTATCACCCAGATATCCCATACGTCCATAATTGAATCAGTTTTAGGAAAATGTTTCAAACAGCTTGTCTGTCGGTCCGTAAAATCCCGATCTGTCCAAAGATACATAAAAGAATCCATTATATCAACAGACACAGCTATAATCAGCAAAAATACCACCTGATTGAATGAGAGGAATAAGCGGAGGCAAATCGTCGCAGTCCTGCCGGCTGCGGGTGGACAACAGGCCATATCCTGGAACAGTCCGCCATCACTTCCGGAAATCAACCGACACCGGCATGCCGGCGCACCTTTTTCAGGACAACGGCAAACATCACTATCTCTACCGCAAAAGTGAGTATCCATGAAATAGGATAGGACACATATATACTGTCAAGGGTATGGAACCGGTCTATCCGGAATACGGTCATGATCCACCCGACCCTGAACACGACCACCCCCATAATGGCCGTAACCATCGGAAGGGTCGAATATCCGAGTCCCCGGAGCGACCCGGTCACCGTATCCATGATGCCGCACAGGAAATACGGCAGACAGACATACGTCATACGGATAAGTCCGCAGTCTATCGCGGAGGCTTCATCTGTAATGTACACTCCCAGCAGCGGACGTCCGAAACCGTATATCAGTATGCTGAGCACAATGCCCACGACAGACACATACAGGAGACACAGCCTGGTGATGCTGCTGACACGGTCGAACCTCCGTGCTCCTGCATTCTGGCCGGTAAAATTCATGGACGTCTGCTGGAATGCATTCATGCATACGTATTCGAAGCCCTCGATATTCGCGGCTGCCGCGTTTCCCGTCATCGCTATGTGGCCGAATGAATTGACCGAAGACTGGATCACGACATTGGACACCGAGAAAAGGGAGCCCTGGATACCTGCCGGAAGACCGACAAGGACAATCTTCCGGAGAGCATTCCTGTGGAACCTCATTCTTTTCGGGAAAAACCTGCAGGCATCATCCCTGCGCATCAGTTCCCTGATGACAAGTCCGGCCGCAAGTATCTGCGATATCGCAGTGGCGAGTCCCACACCTTCAACCCCCATCCCGCAGAGAGGGACAAAGACGAGGTTGAGAATCACATTGAGTACTCCGGCGGCAGAAAGATATATCAGAGGACTGGAAGTATCACCCACAGCCCTCAGGATGGATGCCCCGAAATTGAAAACCATCATGAAGGTCATTCCGGAAAAATACATCCTCATATATGCGACAGACTGGTCGATGACATTATCCGGAGTAGCCATCATCACAAGAAGCGGTTTCGCGAAAATGATTCCCGCAACAGTAAGTCCCAGACCGCTCAGAATAGCGGTAGGAATGGCCGTATGCACTATGCTTGAGACCTGACCGTCATCCCGTGCTCCGACTCCCTGGGCCACACCTACTCCGGCTCCGATTGAAAAACCTATGAAAAGATTGACAATAAGGTTGATCAGGGCACCTGTAGCCCCCACAGCCGCCAGCGCGATACTTCCGCAGAAACGACCGGCAATGATCAGATCCACCGCCATGAACAGCAGCTGCAGCAGACCGGTCATGATAATAGGGACAGTATACACTATGATCATGCGCCATAGCGGTCCCTGTGTCATATCCATTACTCCTGCTCTTCTCATATGATGTCGGTTTCCTTTATTCGCATCCGGATTTGCGACATGTTCCTGCGCGTTTTCCGGCACTCCTTGTACCGGCATGCCATCCGGCCGCGGATGCGGCGCGAAGTTAATCAAAATCCGGATACATTATCCTGCCGGATTCGCAGAAAGTGTCCGGAAACTGTTCTGAATTTTTCCGAAAATGCCTTTACGGACCTTTCCGGTACAATTCATACCATCAATTTTCAAAACAGTTTCTTAAATTTGTACGGTTTTACAAAATAGTTGATAAACTTGAGCAAGAGACTTATGCACATAGGAATAGCTGGAAACATCGGTTGCGGGAAGACGACACTGACAAAGATGCTGGCCGGGCACTACGGCTGGACACCCAAATACGAGTCAGTCACATACAATCCGTATCTTGAAGATTACTACAGGGATATCGAAAGATGGTCATTCAACCTCGAAGTATATTTCCTGACCCGGAGATTCAAGGATGTACTGGAAATAGCGAAGTCTGAAGACGTGATAGTCCAGGACAGGACGATATTCGAGGGAGTATATATATTCGTAGCCAACAACAGGGCGATGGGAAACCTTTCCGAAAGGGACTTCAACACATACATGGACCTGTTCCGTCTCATGATGTCTCTTGTGAAGGCTCCCGATCTGCTCATCTATCTCAAATCATCCATCCCGCATCTCGTAAGCCGGATTGCGAAGCGAGGACGCGACTATGAAAAGGGCATAAGCATAGAATACCTTACCGGACTGAACGAAAGATACGACAAATGGATATCGGAATACCCGGGCAAGGTGCTGACCATAGATGCGGACGGGCTCGACTTCCAGAACCGTCCGGAAGATTTCTCATCCATCACGGACCGCATTGACGCACAGCTCTACGGGCTTTTCTGAATTCCTGCGGATGCGGTACGGGAGTATTCCCCGCAGTGCATACCGGCATCCGGCTCCTGCAGGATCCATGCGGGCTCACCGGACGGGGTCGGGATGATTGCGGGTATAAAGCCAGTCTATGATTCCGTCGGCAAGGCCTATGACCGGAACGTATATCCATGTCGCACCGGTGATGCCGGCGATTGTCAGGAAAATCCGCCCTGCGGGGATAATCACATCGGCACGGTCGGGCTTCAGGCCGTATTCCTCTATTCTCTGCTCCACGGTAAGGGCATTCAGTCTGTCGAATATTTCCTGCAGTGCCTCTACCCCCATCCTGTTATGACGGTTGTCACGACGCGGCACGAGCCTGTAGTATTTATTGATGTTTCCGCCCGAACCTATTATCTGTATACCCGGATAAGACCCGGCAAGATCTGCCATGTCCTTGCGGAGACGCTGCCATTCGGATTCTGCCACGGAGCCGTTGAGAGATCTGACCGTACCGATGTTATATGAACGGGAACAGACAAGGCCGCCGTCTGCAAGAAGATTTATCTCCGTACTTCCTCCTCCCACATCCACGAACATGAAGTTGCCCTTTTTCCCGCGCATCGTCTCGATATGGTTGCTGTAAATCATTTCCGCCTCTTCCTGTCCGCCGATTATCTCGATACGGATACCTGTCTCCTTGAAAACGGTCCTTATGACGGACTGTCCGTTTTCCGCATCCCTCATTGCCGATGTCGCACATGCCCTGTAGTCATCCACATTATATATCTTCATCAGCTGTCTGTAGCATTTCATGAGCCGGATCAGATCCTTTTCCTTCTTACGGGATATCTTACCCTCGGCAAAGACATCGAACCCCAGCCTAAGGGGTACACGCAGAAGCAGGGCCTTGTTGAAAAGAGGTCTTGTGTCGCTCTCGAGCTGTTTGATCAGCAGCCTGACCGCATTGGAGCCGATATCGATAGCCGCATAGGTTTCGGCATCCTTCCTTATTCCGTCTGTTTCAGCCATTGCATCATAATCTTTAAAGTCCTTTCTGTCAGGAAAACCGGCCGCAAATGCGACAAGGTGGCCCCTTGCCGGCATAATGCCGCCCCGTTACAGTCCGTCCGGGAATGTCTGCCCCTCCGAAGAAGCATAATACCGGTACAACGCCTCCTGCGAACCTGTCGGCAACGGCTCGGAAGGAGAGGCGAATTCCAGCGAACCGTATCCGTCCACCACCCGTGCCTGTCGGGCATCCTTCAGTCCGTAATCCACTATCCTTATCATTTCCTGCTTGACGGTAGGGTCATAGACAGGTGTCACCACCTCGATCCTGTTGTCCAAATTGCGCGGCATCCAGTCCGCAGAGCCGATAAAGACCTTGTCCCGGCCTCCGGCAGCGAAAACGAATATGCGCGAATGTTCCAGATAGCGATCGATTATTCCGGAAACTCTCATCGGAGTCCCTTCAGGAAGATCTGCCGTCACTATGGAGCAGTTTCCCCTGACAAGGAGGTCTACAGGTACTCCTGAAAGGGCCGCCTCATACAGCTTCGAGACGATGTCCGGATGGGTGACATGGTTGATCTTTACCTTTATATATGCAGGAAGGCCTTTCCTGTGATTTTTTATCTCATCATTAATCAATGAAATGAATTTCCTCTTCATCTCGTTGGGTGAAACCAGCAGTTCATTGAACCGTACCGGCATGTATGGTTTCCCTATGAACTCGAACAGGGCTTCCACATCCCGGGATATCCGGCGGGACGCAGTCATCAGGATACAGTCCGTATATGTCGCTGCATTGCCTTCATGAAAATTGCCCGTACTGATACAGCAGATATCCGGACCGGATTTCATCTCTATCTGCACGACCTTTGAATGGACTTTCAGACCTTCGACCCCGAATATGACCTTCACTCCGGCATCCTGCATCTTCTGGGCCCATTTCATATTCGATTCTTCGTCGAACCGTGCCAGAAGTTCGATGACCACCGTGACCTTCTTGCCGTTCCTTGCAGCTCCGACAAGTGCATTCACGACCCTCGAATCCTTTGCCAGACGATAGAGAGTAATCTTTATGCTTTTCACCCTCCTGTCCACCGCAGCCTCATGAAGCAGCCTTATGAACGGGGCAAAACTGTGATACGGCACATGAAGGAACCTGTCCTGAGCGCGGATCTTGTCCAAAAGACTCTCATTGCCGTCTATGGCAGACGGTATTATCGGGACAAACGGTCTGAATTTCAGGTCCGATCTTCCGCAATCCGGAAATTTCATGAGATCCTTGTGGTTCTGGTAGCGGCCTCCACGCAGAACAGTGTCATTCCTGTCCAGATCCAGTTTGTCCAGAACCCTGCGCAACAGATCGGCGGGCATGGAACTGTCGTAGACGAAACGCAGCGGCTCCCCTTTCTTTCTGTTTTTCAATCCTTTCGATATTTTCTGAAGCAGACCGTTATGTTTGTCTTCATCAATATCCATCTCCGCATCGCGCGTAAACTTGAAGGCATAGGCTTCAGCCGAAATGTAATCCATTCCTTCGAATATTTCGGAAAGCGAACACCTCACCACATCATCAAGATACATTATGTAGCTTTTCCCGTCCCTGTCAGGAAGACGTATGAAGCGTCCGCAAGTCCGGACCGGGAGGTCGAAATAGGCGTAGTCGTATACAACTCTTTCCTTGCCGTCCGACCTCCTGACAGCCATGCGTCCTGCCTTCACGGCAAGATATATATCCTCGTCAGTCTCATAGTCGAGATATTTGACGGCGGAAAACCATATCGGGACAATATGTCCCTCAAGCTTTTCATGGAAATACCTGCGGATGAACTTCAGCTGTTCCGGATCGGCATCCTTGTCGGTTATAAGGCATATATTATTCTTTTCCAGCTCCCTGTAGACCGCTTCAACCGTCTCTTCGTACTCTTTTGAATAACTCGCATTGAGCTTCGATATCTCCTTGACTGTCTTCCTGGCGAGCTGTGCCTCCCTGACGACCGATGCATTCCCGGAATGCGATCCGCCTTTACCGGTCTCCTTGTCTCCCCATTCGATCACGCGGTTGAGCGAAGCTACTCTCACCCTGAAGAATTCATCGAGGTTATTGGAATATATCCCGAGAAATGAAAGCCTTTCGAGAAGCGGCACTTCCGGCCTGCCTGCCTCCTGAAGTATCCTTCGGTTGAAATACATCCAGCTGACATCCCGCTCCGTATAAGGGAATGAAGAATGTTTCCTGCCCATAACGCTATTTTTCGCGAATATAACAAATTTATGTTACAAAAATATTGCGCAACGGGCGGTAACCGGCTACCGCATCATGGCTCCGAGACCTGAGGCAAGCCTCTTCAGGCCATCCGCCAACACGGATTTAGGGCATGCGATATTTATCCTGATGAAGCTGTCCCCTTCCTCCCCGTAATGGATACCGGCATTTATCCATAGCCTGCTGTCAAGCAGAAGCCTTCTTTCTATATCTTCAGACCTCATCCCGAGAACAGAACAGTCCGCCCACACGAGATAGGTGCCTTCGAGAGGAAGAACAGGGAAATCCGGCAGTTCATTCCGGAAAAAATCCTTCAGATACAGATAATTGTCATAAAGATAGGCTTTCAGCTGCTCAAGCCATTCTCCGCCTTCATTATATGCGGCGACAAGCCCTGCGACCCCGAACGGATTGACATCGCACACTTCGTTGACATTGACAGCCCTGTCTATCCTTGCCCTGATATCGGGATCGGCGCAGACTATATTCGCTATCTGGAGCCCGGCAGTATTGAAAGCCTTGCTCGGAGAAGTGCATGTGGCGGAATGCATCAGGAATTCCTCCGAAACGGAAGCAAACGGAGTATATTCATGCCCCGGATACGTCAGTTCGCAATGTATTTCATCCGCTATCACAAAGACATTATGCCTAAGGCATATCTCCCCTATCCGGATCAGTTCTTCCCGCGTCCAGACTCTTCCTGCCGGATTGTGCGGATTGCAAAGTATCATAAGGGTCGCGGCAGGGTCTGATGCCTTCCTTTCCAGATCCTCAAAATCTATCGAATATGTGACATCCTTGTATACAAGAGGATTATGACTGGCTTCGCAGCCATTGTTGCGGATAGAGGAGAAGAAACAGTTATACACTGGAGTCTGGATTATGACCTTCTCTCCGGGCGATGTCATGGCCTTTATTATGGCGGAAAGGGCGGGAACCACTCCCGGGACATAGATTATCCATTCCTTGCTGATATTGAAGCCATGCCGCCTCCCGAACCATCCGATAACGGCCTGATAATACTCATCAGGCACGTGAGTATAGCCGAATATGCCATGCATTGCCCTGTCCGTAACGGCCTTCACGACTGCCGGGGCCGTCCTGAAATCCATGTCGGCCACCCACATCGGCAGAATTCCGTCACGCTTTACGGCATCCCATTTCATCGATCCTGTCCCTCTTCGCGGAACTACCGTGTCAAAATCATATTTTTCCATATATCGCTCCTGTAAAACATAAAATCCCGGAAAACATCTCTGTAATCCGGGACGGTCTGTCATAATAATCAAATAATGTTATTCCTCCGCCGGTTTGAGAGTGGAATAGACATTCTGCACGTCGTCATCCTCTTCGAGCCTCTCTATCAGCTTGTCCACCTCTACCCTGTCTTCTGCCGGGAGTTCCTTCAACTCCACATTCGGAAGCCTTGTAAACTCACCGGAAACAAGTTCATAGCCATTGTCCTCGATATATTTCTGTATCTGGTTGAAAGCCGTGAACTCACCGTAGATATGGATTTCCTTCTCCTCATCCTCGTTCTCAACCTCGAAGACCTCTTCCGCACCGTAATCTATGAGTTCAAGCTCAAGCTCCTCTATATCCACAGGCTTGTCGCTTTTGATTACAAAGGCGCATTTGCGGTCGAACATATAGTCAACGCTGCCTGAAGTTCCGAGTGAACCGCCGCTCTTCGTAAAATAGGAACGGACATTGGCCACTGTACGGTTGTTGTTGTCGGTAGCGGCCTCCACCAGTACGGCTATTCCGTGAGGCCCGTATCCCTCAAGCACAATCTCCTTATAATCGCTCTGATCCTTGTCGCTTGCCCTCTTGATGGCCCTTTCGATATTGTCCTTAGGCATGTTCTCGCTTCTTGCAGTCTGAAGCAGCGCCCTCAGACGCGGGTTTCCGGTCACATCCGGACCTCCCTGCTTTACGGCGATGGTGATTTCCTTGCCTATTTTCGTGAATGTCCGGGCCATATGACCCCAACGCTTGAATTTTCTCTCTTTTCTGAACTCAAATGCTCTTCCCATATGATACTATTCTGCTTTTGCCTCGATTCTTGAAATATATTTGTCGATGTCATAGGCCTCCATCGACTGAGGATAATTGTCCTTTATATCATTGTAGCAGGCAAGAGCCTTGGCATCGTCTCCGAGCTCCTCCCATGTCACGCCTGCCTTCAGAAGATACGCGGCCGAGAACATGTCATCTGATACCTTTGCAGCCTTCATGAAGCACTCTACAGCCTGTGCATAGTCCTCGAGTCCGACATATGCGTCACCGAGACATGAAAGCGCACGGCCTGCAAGTATCCTGTCCTTTCCGCTGTATTTCCTGAGATATTCCGCTGCTGACTCATAATTGCCGAGCTGAAGCTCGCATACTCCGGCATAGAAATATACGGACTTCCCTGCCTTAGCCCCGTATTCGTCAATTATCTGGGCAAAACCGAGCACATTGCCGTCACCGTTCAGGGCAAGCTCATATTCCGCATTGCGGAAATTGTTCTCGGCAGGATACATCTGCTCCTGCGCCTCCGCTCTTGCAGGCTCATATGCGAACTTGTGCCAGAGGAAGAATCCCACTGCCAGAATGATTATGACTGCCACCGTTATAACCAGCGGCTTTGAATTCTCCTTGAAAAAAAGCTCCGTTCTGGACACTGCCTCGGCCACAGCCTCCGCATTCGGATTTTTGGTTTCTTTTGCCATATTACTGTAATTTTATTCTATCTGTGAAACAGGGCGCAAATTTATAAAAATTTGATAAATCCTACAATTATTTCCGTATCTTTGTTTTCCGGTTCCGCAAGCCGTCCAAGCCCACGGATATCCCATGTTATGGACTTGCGGACGCGGGGTTGTATGTTTATCCGCCGCAGGGACTTGATCTTGCGGCGACTTATGCTGAACTGATGCCGATACTTGAGAAAATAGTGGTTTCCGATTTCAGGAACATAGATTTCCAGGAGATAATGTTCTCGCCCAACGTCAACTGCATTTCGGGCAACAACGGCGAGGGCAAGACCAACCTTCTGGACGCAATCTATTATCTGTCCATGACCAAGAGCGCATTCGCCACATCCGACAGGTACATATTCCGTCACGGGAAGGATTCGTTCTCGATATGCGGGACCTATCTGATGGAAAGCAGCGGGGACTCCGGCCGGCTCACTTCCAGATTTGCCGTCCAGGTAAATGCCGGAGGAGAAAAGAAGCTGAAGAAAGACGACAAAGTCTATGACAGGATTTCATCCCATATAGGAGAACTTCCTGTCGTAATGGTATCGCCATCGGACATATCGCTCGTGAGCGAATCCGGCGAGGAACGCAGGCGTTTTGCCAACTCGGTGCTGTCCCAGATGGACAGGGAATACCTCAATTCCGCCCAGCAGTACAACAGGCTGCTTTCCCAGCGCAACAGGCTTCTGAAGGACCGCAGGCCCGACAGGGAACTGCTCTCGGTTTTCGGGTCAAGGATGGCTCCTCATGCCGAAAGGATACACAGTTCGAGGGCAAGATTCATAGAGGAGCTCTCTCCGGTCGTCGCCGGATATTACAGGATGCTTTCAAAAGGAAGGGAAACCGTGGGCATCAGCTACAGGTCGGATCTTGAAAAGTGCAGTCTGGAGGAGGCATTTGAGGCAAGTGCGGAAAAGGATGCAGTCCTCGGATACACTACCTCCGGAATACAGAGGGATGATTTCATTTTCACCATTGACGGTCATCCGATCAGGAGATGCGGTTCACAGGGCCAGCAGAAGTCATTCATTGTGTCAC
Organism: uncultured Bacteroidales bacterium; assembly: GCA_944322585.1. Lineage (GTDB taxonomy): Bacteria > Bacteroidota > Bacteroidia > Bacteroidales > UBA932 > Cryptobacteroides. The sequence goes on from CALUPB010000004.1 coordinate 19,245, forward strand.
TGAAGTTCGCCCAGTACGAAATAATGAAGAAAAACTATGGTTTCGCCCCCATGATGCTCCTCGACGATGTATTCGACAAGCTGGACATGGGAAGGATATCCAACCTCATATCCATGGTTGCCAGCAGCGATTTCGGACAGATTTTCATCACTGACAGCAACAAGGTGAGACTGAGCGGCATTGTGGACGGCTTTACATCCGACAGAGCCTATTTCGAGGCTTCGGGAGGACATTTTACAAGAAAATAGGCACAGGGAATGAAGGCAGAGAGCGCAATACGGAGGAAACAGGAAACGGCGATGGATGTCCTGATAGAAGAATACATCAGGGAAATGAAACTGGCAGCAGGACTCGACCGGCAACGGGTATCGGAAGCATGGGACATGGCTTCGGGAGCAGGGAGATATACCTTGGGCAGGGAGTTCCGCAACGGGAAGTTGACCGTCACGGTCTCTTCATCGGTAATCAGGAGCCGGCTGTACCTCCAGAAAGATGTCATCCTGCGGAAACTCAACGGAATCCTTGCAGAAGACAGCCTGTTCTCCGGGACAGGAGACGATTCCGCTCCTGTCAGGGATATAATATTGAAATAGATTAAAAAAAACGAGAGGCCGACCCAAAAGGTCTTTTCAGTCACCCTCAATGTACCGTACTGACATATGTACAGAAGGATCAAAATAGTAGCAGACAGCAACATACCTTTTCTCGAAGGCATATTCGAGCCGTATGCCGACATAGACTATATCGACGGGAAAGACATCGTACACAATGATATAGTCGATGCGGATGCCCTGATAATCAGGACAAGGACCAGATGCAACGAGGCTCTGCTGGCAGGCACCAAGGTGTCCCTGATCGCCACTGCGACAATAGGGACCGACCACATCGACATGGAATATTGCAAGACCAACGGGATAAGGGTTTACAACGCCCAGGGATGCAATGCAGGAGGAGTAATGCAGTATGTATTCACGGGACTGTACGGTACAGCATCCCGCAACGGCATCAAGCTCGACGGGATGACCCTCGGGATAATAGGTGTAGGCAACGTCGGGAAGAAGGTGGAACACATGGCCAGGTACCTCGGGTTCAATGTCCTCAGATGCGACCCTCCCCGAGCAGAAAGGGAAGGAGAGGAAGGTTTCGTTTCCATGGACTACCTTGTGGCCAACTCGAACATAGTGACAATGCACACTCCTCTGGACGAAACCACGAAAGGCATGGCAGACAACCGCTTTTTCGAGCTCATGCAGCCCGGGGCGTTCTTCATCAACGCTTCAAGGGGAGAAGTGGTTGACGAGAACGCCCTGATGGAGAACAGGCTGAAACTCGGTCCTGTCATCATAGATACCTGGAACAACGAGCCGAACATCAATACCGCGCTTCTGGACATGGCGGACATAGCCACTCCGCACATCGCAGGCTATTCATTCCAGGGCAAGCAGAACGGGACTGCATCGGCAGTAAGGGCGGTTGCCAGACATTTCGGCATCAACGGACTGTTCCATTTCTACCCTGTATGCAATCTTCCCGAACATCAGCCCAAACGGCTGGACCTCAAGGGCAAGAATCAGGGAGAAATAACAACGATACTGCAATACAACTACCCGATATTCACAGACGATTTCATGTTCAGGATGAATCCCCGGAATTTCGAGAAACTGCGCAGCGAATATCAGTACCGGAGGGAAATCTATGTGGACTGACGGTGAGGGTAGCAGACAGCGTTACAGCAGACATAACCAATACGACAGATATTATGTTTTCCGAAAAAGACATCAGACAGATCGAAGGGCGCAACTCCTCAGTGGAAGAGGTCAAAGCCCAGGTGGAACGTTTCAGGAAAGGTTTTCCATGGATGAAGATAGAGGCTCCGGCAACACCGGGACACGGTATAACCGTTCTCGGCGAAGAGGAGGCACAGGCCGCGGCAGACTATTATGAAAAAGCGGAAATACACGGCAAATGCAAGTTCGTCCCTGCTTCCGGAGCAGCGTCAAGGATGTTCAAGGACCTGTTCAGCGGACTGGACACTCTCAGAAGCGGGAAAGATGTGGCTCCGGATTCCCCTGCCGCTAAATTCGTTGCGGACATCCGCAAATTCGCATTTTACGACAACGAACTGTTCGGGACTCCGGAAGACACGGCAGAGAGCCGGAGGAAAATTCTGGGCAGGACACTGACGGAGGAAGGGCTCGGTTACGGCTCAAAACCCAAAGGCGTACTGAAATTCCACAGATACAGGAACGGTGAGGTACGCACCGCCATTGCCGAACACCTCGTGGAGGCTCAGGAGTACATGCGGAACTCCGACGGTACGGCCAACCTTGTAGTGACCATATCCCCGGAGCACAGACAGCTTTTCGAAGAAGCCCTCGCCGAGGTCAGGGAAGAATACGAGACCCGTTACGGAGTGAAATACAACGTGACTTTCACATATCAGGACAAGTCCACGGATACCATCGCAGTGGACGTGGAAAACAGACCGTTCCGGACGGAGACCGACTCTCTGCTGTTCCGCCCCGCAGGACACGGAGCGCTTATCCACAACCTGAACGGTATCGAGGAGGAAGTGGTGTCGATCAAGAACATAGACAATGTAGCCGTAGAAAGGCTGCTGCCTGTAACCGCAAAATACAAAAAGGTGCTTCTCGGCAAGGCTGTCGAGCTGAGGGACAGGATTTTCGGGTATCTGCATGAACTTGACGCGGCTACCGGAGAAGGTATGGCCCAGGCTCTTCCTCCTTTTATCCCGAGCCTTACCCAGAACTATGACGAGAGATACATGAGTCCGGAAGTCCAGACACTTTGCAATGACATAGAGGAATTCCTGCTCAATGAGCTATGTATCAGGATGCCGGATGCGCAGGACTGCAAGACGAGGGTACGGAATCTCCGCAAGAAGCTCAACCGCCCTGTCCGGGTATGCGGCATGGTAAGGAACCAGGGCGAGCCCGGCGGAGGGCCGTTCATAATCGAAGAAAAGGACGGCTCGACCTCTCTCCAGATTTTGGAAAGCGTACAGATCAACATGTCCGACAAAAAGGCACGTGCCGCGCTTGCCGGTGCGACTCATTTCAATCCGGTGGACATAGTATGCTGTCTGCATGACTACAGAGGCAACCGTTTCGACCTGACGGAACATGTAGATGAAGAGGCCGGATTCATAAGTTCCAAGAGTTACCAGGGACGCGAACTCAAGGCCCTCGAACTGCCCGGACTCTGGAACGGCTCCATGAGCGACTGGAACACGATGTTCGTAGAAGTGCCTCTCGAGACATTCAACCCCGTCAAGGTGGTACTCGACCTGCTCCGCCCCGCCCATCAGGACTGAGATGACCGGCAAAGGATACGATATCATAGAAGAGCTGAAGCGTAAGAGAAGACTGGACGAGGAAGGTTACAGGACCCTGCTCGAAGGACGGGACGAAGACATGTCCGGCAGACTGCGGAGAGCCGCGGGGGAAGCTGCAGCAGAAAGGTTCGGGCATGCCGTCTACATAAGGGGGCTGATCGAGATAAGCAACATATGCAGGAACGACTGCCTGTACTGCGGGATTCGTAAAAGCAACGGAAATGTCAGGAGATACAGGCTTTCAACCGATGAAATCCTCGACCGCTGCAAGTCCGGATACAGTCTGGGATTCAGGACATTTGTCCTTCAGGGAGGAGAACTACCCGATGAGGCCGATGCATGGATAGAACGGCTGTGCTCGTCTGTCAGCCATGAATTCCCGGACTGTGCCCTGACTCTCTCGCTCGGAGAACGTTCTGAAGAAAGCTACAGACGTTTCTTCAGGGCAGGAGCCACAAGATATCTTCTGAGGCACGAAACCCGCAATCCGGAACACTATGCAAGACTGCATCCTCATGAAATGTCCCTACGGCACCGTCTCCAATGTATCGGCACCCTGAAAGCCATCGGCTACCAGACGGGAACCGGCATCATGGTCGGAAGTCCGTACCAGACTGTCGGTGACATCATAGAGGACATACGGTATATGGAAGAACTGCAGCCGGAGATGATAGGCATAGGCCCGTTCATTCCACACCGGGACACCCCATTCTCCGGCTGGTACTCCCAAACGGACACGGTACCGCCGTCCGGCGATGAAAGGAAAATCATGAAAAGCGATACAGGACTGCAGGACACCACCGACAGGCTCCGGGACAGGACTGACCTCGAAGACAGAAGGCTGGGACTGACATTGAATCTGATCTCCGTCTTCAGACTCATGTTTCCGGACGCCCTGATTCCAGCCACCACTGCCCTTGCCACCCTCACGCCGGACGGCACTGTGCAAGGGATACTTGCAGGAGCGAATGTCGTAATGCCCAACCTCTCCCCCGCCACGGTCAGGAAAGACTATTCCCTGTATGACGGAAAGGCTTCGGAAGGTCCGGAAGCAGCGGAAGGGCTCGGGAGCCTTAAAGACAGACTCGGAAAAAACGGATACCGTATCGTGACTGACCGGGGCGACTTCAGTCCCGCTACGTTCCGCTTGGAAGCCCTTTAAAAATTTTATGGGATATTTTCGAGGATGTCCGAATCCCGGCATCGGGTCCATATACGGAAGCAAAAGAGACAGTCTTATTTTACGGGAAAAACTTGGAACAATCGACCTTTATAATGGAAAAGGAAACATACGGATACGATCCCGCATCGCGCATCGCCGATGAATTCATCTGCGACCGGGAAATAAGGGATACGATGGAATATGCCGCAGCCCACAGAAACGACAGGGCGCTCGCGGACAGGATAATACGCAAGGCTTCGGAATGCAGGGGACTCAGTCACAGGGAAGCGGCCGTGCTGATGGAATGCAGCGAGCCCGACCTGCTCGGACGCATGTTCACCCTTGCCAGGGAAATCAAAAGGAAATTCTACGGCAACCGCATCGTGATGTTCGCACCTCTCTACCTGTCCGACTGGTGCGTCAACGGATGTGTATACTGTCCCTATCATGCGGAAAACAGGCACATCCCGAGGAAAAGACTGACCCAGGAGGAAATCAGGCGCGAAGTCATTGCCCTGCAGGACATGGGACACAAGAGAATAGCGATTGAATCCGGGGAAGACCCGGTGCACAATCCGATAGAATACATATTGGAATCAATCGGGACAATCTACGGCACACGGCACCGCAACGGAGCCATCCGCAGGGTCAACGTGAACATAGCTGCAACTACTGTGGAGAACTACAGCAGACTGAAAGATGCCGGTATCGGGACATATATCCTGTTCCAGGAGACATATGACAGGGAAAGATACGAAATACTGCATCCCTACGGTCCCAAAAAGGACTACCGCTGGCACACGGAAGCCATGGACCGGGCCATGGAAGGCGGCATAGACGATGTGGGTATCGGCGTACTGTTCGGACTGGACACATGGAGATATGACATGACCGGGCTTCTGATGCATGCCGAACACCTCGAAGCCAGGTTCGGCGTAGGGCCGCATACCATAAGCGTGCCCCGCATCTGTCCGGCCGACGATATCGATACCGGTAACTTCCCTGACGCGGTGCCGGATGACATCTTCTGCAGAATAGTGGCGGTGCTGCGGCTTGCCGTGCCGTATACCGGAATGATAATCTCTACAAGGGAAACCGAGGCCGTACGTGCGAAAGTACTGGAATTAGGCATCTCCCAGATCAGCGGAGGTTCACGGACGAGCGTTGGAGGCTATGCGGAATGCCGGGACACAGGAACGGCGTCATCCGCTACGGCAAAAGACGATGACGGGAACGGCAAGCCGGCAGGCGGAGAAACGGCCGGAAGTACCGCGCAGTTCGATATCAGCGACAAAAGAAGCCTTGACGAAGTGGTCGGCTGGCTTCTGGACAACGGACATATCCCGAGTTTCTGCACCGCATGCTACCGTGAAGGAAGGACCGGAGACCGGTTCATGTCCTTGGTAAAAACAGGAAAAATAGCCGACTGCTGCCAGCCGAACGCGCTTATGACTCTGATGGAATATCTTCAGGACTACGCTTCGCCCGAAACCCGCGCCAAAGGACTTGCAGCCATCGGACAGGGACTCGGGAATATCCGCAGCGGCAAGGTAAGGGAACTGACCGGACATCGCCTTGCGGAAATCGAAGCCGGGAGACGTGATTTCAGGTTTTAAGAGGCCGACCTCCTTAATATTAACTATACAGACATCGCATGAAAACGCCGGATTCTGAAAGGCTGCACATAGCCGTCATAGGGAAACGCAACAGCGGGAAATCCAGTCTCGTAAATGCGCTTGCAGGACAGACCGTATCCATCGTATCGGATGTTCCCGGCACTACCACCGACCCGGTCAGCAAAGCCATGGAAGTGCCCGGAGCCGGACCGTGCGTATTCATAGACACGGCAGGCTTCGATGATGACGGCACTCTCGGAGACATGCGGACAGGCCGGACAATGAAGGCAATGGAAAAGGCGGACATGGCCATATTCATGTTCCGCTGTCCGGAAGACAATGCCAGCAATGGAAATCCGGACCGGACAGACAGCAGAGCCGCCGTCTGTCCCGGCGGCGGAAATTCTCTGACCGATATTGCCGACAACCGGACACAGAAATGGCTTGATATCCTGAAATCGGAAAACATCCCGATAATACCTGTCCTGAATGTCAGTCTGGCTGCAATCATGCGTACGGATTGCTACAGCACCGGCACTCCGGACACCGATTCCGCTGATGACAGCAATGGCAGTCATGACGGCATACGGCACAGACGTACCGGTAATGCTGCGACCGGCAATACAGGTGCGGCAGAGGGACGGACTGAAGCGCCCGGAACGCTGAAAGACAGAGAAGCTCAGATTGCAGACCTTACGGGGAAACGGCCGGTCATCGTCGATGCGGCTTCCGGGAAAGGTATACGCGGAGTATTCGACGCTATCATAGAAAATATTCCGGAACATTCCGTACGGCCGACCATTACCGGCTCATTGGCAAAGCCCGGGGATACAGTCATGCTCGTCATGCATCAGGACAGCCAGGCTCCGGCAGGCAGGCTTATACTTCCGCAGGTCCAGACAATCAGGGAGCTCCTTGACAAAGGATGCAGCACAATATGCTGTACGCCGGACAAGATGCAAGAGACATTGCTGAAACTGTCGGGTTCCCCCGATCTTATAATCACAGATTCCCAGGCATTCCAGAAAGTCTGGGACGCCAGACCGGAAGGATGTCCCGTTACATCGTTTTCGATACTTTTCGCCGGATACAAGGGAGACATCCGCACTTTCCTCTCCGGAGCCGAAACCCTGGACAGACTTGACGGACAGGCACATATTCTCATTGCAGAGGCCTGTACCCATGCTCCCGCTTCGGAAGACATCGGAAGGGTAAAGATACCGGAGATGCTCAGAAAACGTCTCGGAGAAGGCATACGCATCGACACCGTTGCAGGCAATGATTTTCCCGATGACCTGACCGGATATGACCTCATCATCCATTGCGGAGCCTGCATGTTCAACAGGAAACATGTCCTGAACAGGATAGAAACCGCCCGAAGACAGAATGTCCCGATCACGAACTACGGTATGGCAATTGCCTGGGCCGCAGGCATCCTCAATAAGACAGCCTTGCCATGACATCCCGCCATGGCTTGCATACGACCTTAATGGCTGTGGCCCAAATGGGTACGCCTGCGTTACGCTTGCTTCGAAAAACCTCATGTACACCAGTACACTGCGTTTTTCTTATCTTCACAAGCTTTAAAATTCATCATTTGGGGTCAACCTTACAGGTCAATCCAGTTCATCGAGGATTCTTTTCACATCCACCGGCTGGAGACGGCCGTAGACTTTCTCGCCTATCATCACCACAGGCGCCAGGCCGCATGCTCCGACACACCGGAGACAGTCCAATGAGAACTTTCCATCCGGAGTCGTTTCCCCGACATCGATACCGAGCACCCGTCTGAACTCATCAAGGAGCTTCTCCCCTCCCCTGACATAACATGCAGTCCCCATACACACTGAAATCGGATATTTCCCTTTGGCCGTCATTGTGAAAAAGGCATAGAACGTCACTACTCCATATACCTTAGAGACAGGAATATTGAGTTTCCCGGCGATAATCCTCTGCATTTCCTCCGGCAGATAACCCATAAGATGCTGGGCTTCATGAAGGATATTTATAAGCTCCCCGGGATCATTCCCGTGGGTGTCGCATATTTCATTGACCTTTGCCTCTACATCGCAAGGAAGTTTAAAGTCCGGCATAAATATATTTTTTACTCAGGTTTCGCAAGTTCATTCTTGCACTTATATTCTTATGTTTGTGCGGCATCATTTCCGGCATCCGGGCACTGTGCAGGCTACATGGACCTGTTGAAATAGCGGGTATGCAGCAGATGTTCTGCCTTGTCGCTCAACGGCTTGCCGAGGTATTCGCTGTACAGCGTCTTTATGAACGGATTTTCATGTGACTTGCGCAGAGTCTTGCCTGCATCTTCCCTGTACAGGGCATTGGCTCTTGCGTATAGTACGGCAGAATTGCCATGATGCAGAGGCTGTCCGCCGCCTCCTATGCATCCGCCGGGACAGGCCATGATTTCTATCGCATGATACTCGTTCCTGCCATGACGTATGTCCTCCAGCAAATGGCGTGCGTTGCCGAGACCGTGCGCAATGCCGACCTTCAGTTCAAAGCCGCCGAGATCCACGGTAGCTCTCCTCACACCCTGAAGACCTCTGACAGCCTGGAAATTGACGTCCTTGAGAGTCTTGCCGGTATAAAACTCATACACAGTCCTGAGTGCAGCCTCCATCACGCCACCCGTAGTTCCGAAAATAACCCCTGCGCCGGTAGACTCTCCCAACGGACGGTCGAACTCCATGTCCGGGAGGAGGGTAAAGCTGATGTTCGCCCTCTTGATAAGACGGGCAAGTTCCCTCGTAGAAATCGAATAGTCTACATCCGGATTGCCGTCAGTCTTGAATTCGTCCCTGTCGCATTCATATTTCTTCGCCAGACAAGGCATGATGGACACGACAACCAGTCTGTCCCTCGGAATTCCCATCCTTTCAGCCCACCATGTCTTGGCTATGGAGCCGAACATCTGCTGAGGGGAACGGGCCGTAGACGGAATGTCCAGCAGGTCCGGGAACTGGTGCTCGAAGAAATTGACCCATGCCGGACAGCATGATGTCAGGATAGGAAGCCGCACTGAAGTGTCCCCGTCAAGAAACCCCGTCAGACGGTTGAGCATCTCGGCCCCTTCCTCCATTATGGTAAGATCGGCCGCAAAATCAGTATCGAAGACATAGTCGAACCCGAGTTCACGGAGAGCGGCCACCATCTTGCCGGTAACAAGCGTTCCGGCCGGCAGACCGAACTCCTCTCCTATCGCCGCCCTCACCGCCGGTGCTGTCTGGACTATCACCACCTTGTCCGGATCGGCAAGATCCTCCACAAGGCGGTTGGTATGGTCGCGCTCCGTCAGGGCACCTACAGGACATACGGCCACACACTGTCCGCAATACGTACATTCGCTCTCCACCATCATTCTGTCGAAAGCAGGGGCTATCGTGGTATTGAACCCCCTCCTGATGGCACCGAGGGCCCCGACCGTCTGGACTTCGTTGCATACGCTCTCGCACCTGCGGCAGAATATGCATTTGTCCATGTTCCTGACAATGGAAGCCGTGACTTCCCTCTTCCTCGGGGACAGTTCTCCGCCGTTGAACGGCATCTCCCTGATATTGAAGCGGAGAGCGAGATTCTGAAGTTCGCAGTTCCCTGCCTTGGGACAGGTAAGACATTCGTTGGGATGATCCGACAGGATGAGTTCCGCCACGATCTTGCGGGCATTCATGACCCTCAACGTACTGGTTCTCACTATCATCCCTTCAGTGCACCTTGTGGCACAGGCCGGAGCGAGATTGCGGCGTCCCTCGACCTCGACCACACATATACGGCAGGATGCCGGATTGTTCTTTATACAGGTTCCCTTGAGGTCTATATGACAAAGTGTGGGAATGTCTATACCTATCTTCTGGGCTGCTTCCAGAATCGTCGTCCCTTCCGGAACAGTCACGAAATGGTGGTCTATCTGAAGTGTTATCTGTTTTTCTTCCATAGTCTTTTCAAGTTTCGCAAGTTCACATCCCCGTCATGAAACCGATATGGCCTTGAACCGGCAGCGTGCCATGCACATCCCGCATCTGATACATTTGTCATAATTGATGACATGAGGCTTGCGTACGTCCCCTATTATCGCATCGGCAGGGCAGTTCTTCGCACAGAGATGGCAGCCGATACACAATGACGGGTCTATCATATATGTCAGCAGGGCCTTGCACTGTTTCGCACGGCATCTTCGGTCGCGCACATGCTCCAGATACTCGTCATAAAAATGATTCAAAGTGGAAAGCACAGGATTCGGGGATGTCTGTCCGAGACCGCAGAGGGCGGTATCCTTTATGACCTTGCCGAGAGTCGAGAGAGTCTTGAGATCCTCCTCCGAGCCCTTCCCGTCCGTTATCCTGTTCAAAGTCTCCAGAAGGCGCTTGTTGCCTATACGGCACGGAGTGCATTTTCCGCAGGATTCCTCCACTGTAAAGTCAAGATAGAACCTTGCTACGGAAACCATGCAGTCATCCTCGTCCATGACAATCATCCCTCCGGATCCCATCATGGAACCTTCTGCGAGCAGGTTGTCGAAATCTATGGGGATATCGAGGTGCTTTTCAGTCAGGCAGCCTCCCGATGGACCTCCTGTCTGGACAGCCTTGAATTTCCTGCCTCCCTTTATGCCTCCTCCTATCTCGTAGATGACTTCCCTGAGAGTCGTCCCCATCGGAACCTCGATAAGTCCCACATTGTTGATTTTTCCGGCAAGGGCGAACACCTTCGTTCCCTTGGACTTTTCAGTACCGATGGATGCGAACCACTCCGGTCCTTTCGTAAGGATGACCGGAATGTTGGCGAATGTCTCCACATTGTTGACATTGGTAGGCTTGCCGAGATAGCCGGACTCTGCCGGGAACGGAGGCTTCATGGTAGGCTCACCGCGTTTTCCTTCCATGGAATGTATCAGAGCAGTTTCCTCCCCGCAGACGAAAGCCCCGGCCCCGTAACGTATCTCGATGTCGAAACTGAAACCGGAACCGAGGATGTTCTCCCCGAGCAGACCGTATTCCCTTGCCTGGGAGATGGCGGTCCTGAGCCTGTGGATGGCAAGCGGATATTCGGCCCTTATATACACCAGGCCTTTGGACGAACCTATGGAATAGCCGCATATGGCCATCGCTTCGACAATGGAATGCGGGTCTCCCTCCATGATCGACCTGTCCATAAACGCTCCCGGATCTCCCTCATCAGCATTGCAGACCACATATTTCACGTCAGAGACACTCTTGCGTGCAAATCCCCATTTCACCCCGGTCGGGAATCCTCCGCCACCCCGTCCTCTCAGACCGGAACGCTTCACAGCTTCTATCACATCTTCCGGAGACCTGTGCATCAGGCTCTCCGCCAGAGCCGCGTAACCGTCACGGGCTATGTACTCCTCTATATTTTCCGGGTCGATGAAGCCGCAGTTCCTCAGGGCGACCCTCATCTGCTTGCGGTAGAAGTCCATATGCTTGGAATCGCTCACGCTCTGCCCAGTCTTCGGATCCACATAGAGCAGCCTTTCGACCCGTTTCCCGGAAATGATATGGTCATTCACTATATCGGCTGCATCTTCCGGAGTCACCTGGGTGTAGAAAGTATTGTCCGGTATAATCTTCACCACAGGCCCTTTCTCGCAGAAACCGAAACAGCCCGTCGTGATGACATCCACCCTGTCATCTATTCCCTTTTCCGATAATATTTCCTTGATTTTTCCGCCTATAAGCTGGCTTGAAGACGCCTTGCACCCCGTTCCTCCGCATATCAGTATCTGCATCCGGGCAGTTCCTGTAGCCGTTCCGCAGCATTGTCCGCCGGCCATCGTATCGCTCTGTTCCCTGAGAGCCAGTCTCCGGGCAGAGGCAGACCTGACAGACTTCAGATCCTCGATTGTCAGAATTTTCATTGTAGTTTTAGTTGTGGCAAGGGCAAAGATATGAAAAGATTCTTATTCCACAAGTCCCTGCGCCCCGCTCTTGAGAGAATTCTTGCCGTATCGTGTCAGGGAACGGATACAGTCGGCTTCTTCCCGGCTGTACGGGGTGCCGTCCTGCCGCAGGATATCGTGGAACCAGACTTCAGGCTCATCGGCTTCGACAGGAGTCGCCCATGCGAATATGGTATTTGTCTTGCCGGCCACCAGGCCCCAGTTTATGGCACCGATATTCTCATCCTTAAGCATGGGCATTATGTCCTGGAATGTGCTTCCCTGGGTACGCGCCATGTATTCAGTGCATATCATCGGACGCCCCCAGGCTTTAAGGGTATCTATCAGATGCCTGTGCTGCTCCGGGCCTTCATATGTATGGTAGGTGACAATGTCCGAATTCTCTATCTGCCATACATTCATCTCGCCGAGTTCCGCGCTCCAGATGCCGGCCGTAACAGGCTGGGACGGATCGACTTCACGCGCCCAGCCGAACACGCTTTTCAGCAGAGGGAAACTGCGTTCCCAGTACCGGTCCGGGTCCTGGCCGCCGCCCGGCTCGTTGTAAAGGTCCCACATCAGGATACGGTCATCGTCACGGAATTCCGTCATTATGTCCTTGACATAGGCCTCCAGAACTTCCACGATGGCAGTCGTATCCTCAGCATACCGGCAGCCGCTCCCGCAAGGACCGAAATAGAGTATACCGGGATCCTTGACCCAGCCGGAATTGTGGACACCGTGCTGCGGCTCGGGCTGTTTTCCGGGCGCATAGCTCTCGTTCCAGCAGTCGTCGAGAAAAACGAACATTGTGGATATACCATGCCCGGAGGAAATGTCCAGATACCGGTCTATCCTGTCCTTGAAACCTTCCCTGTCTGTCTCCCAAAGCACATGATGAAGGAAGACTCTCATGCAGTTGAAGCCGAGTTCTTCTGCCCATCCGAGCTCGCGGTCTATCGCTTCGGGATCGAAAGTGTCTTCCTGCCACATCTCAAGCTGGTTTATGGCGTAGGAAGGAATAAAATTGCAACCTGCAATCCAATCATGTGAGGCATACCATTCTGCCGCCTCTTCATCAGTCCACCTCTCCCCCGCCACATTACCGGCAGGAGAGCATGACAGTACGGCCGAAAGGAACACTGGTATATATAATAATTTATTCATACGCAATAATTTGATGTAAAAATCATTTACTTGTCGCATTTTGTATCCCATGCTATAACAGAGGGGCAGGGTTTATAATATCCGATAAAGGACAATGTCGCCCGGTTCCACGACAATGCTTCCTGACACCGCCTCGGCCATGTTGCCCTGTTTGTCTATCCTCATTGCCCGCGAAGAAAAGGAAATATCCAGAGTCATCCGTGCCCTGTAGTCCCTGTTGACAATCGCAATATAGGTATTTCCGTCTTTCACGACCCTTGACACGACCGCTCCCCCGTCAGGGGTTGAAAGGGACGAAATTCCTTCAGGCATTGAAGAAAGCGCTTTCGTCCCGTAAGGGATCTCCCTGCCGGTATGCCATACATCAGTCACGTCAGCTCCGAGGAAATAAGGAGAGAGGGCCTGGAGTTCTGTATTGACAGTCTTCACCCTGTCGTAGACCTGAGTCGGACCGCTTTGGTAGACACCCCACCATGTGAAATACTGGAACCCCTGCGCCCCATAGGCAAGGTTGCTGAACATCTGGAGCCGCAGTTCAGCCACAGTAGGAATAGGATAGAGGACATCATCGAGCTGATGCGACAGGGCAAGGGCGAATGCCCAGAAAGGTATGTTCTTCGACCTTGCCACACGGCGTATATCCTCGAGATTCTTGTACCAGTACGGTCTCAGGGACGATACACCGTCCTGTTCTATCACAGGGTAATAGTCGAAGGAAAGGAATCTGACCGGCACTTCGGAATAGAACCGGAGGACTTTGGACATGTAGCCGTCTATCTCCCCCCAGGCCCAGTTGGGATACAGGTTGATATAGCACGGATGGACATTGTCCACTGCCGCAATGTTCTCCACTATCTCGGAAAGAACGGAAAATTCCGAGACTTCCGGCTCATCCTCGATATGGTAGGCAAACAGGGCAGGATGATCCTTCATCATGCCGGCCGCATTCCGCGTGTCGGTCATCAGGGCATCGCCTTTCACGATAAGCTTTACTCCTGCTGCTTCAGCCTTGTCAAGAGCCAGCATGACATCATCCATGGATGAAAACCATCCGAGATAGATATTGGCTCCGCACTCTTTCATCGGACCGAACTTGCTGTCCATGTCCGCCAGATCGATACCGGTCCAGGCCACAATCGGGAACTGTCCGTCCACAGTAAGCCCCGTCAGGTCTGCGGGACTTCCTCCTGACGGCTCCCGTCCGTCAGGGTCTTTCTCACAAGCCGCCGCTATAATGGCGGCGGCCGGTAGGAAAGACAGTATTTTCAGGATACTGTTCATAATCAAAACAACTTCTTATTCTACCGAAATCGCAGGGACGGTCCCGGTATATCTGTCAAGGGATGCCTCTGAAGTACTGCTGTTGAAACGGAGCATGTAGAGACCTTCGGAGAATGACGGTCCGGCATTGCCGTAATTACCGTCCACCTTGCCTGTATCCGGATCAGCCTCCATAGGGGAAATCACGAGAGTCCCGGGAGTCAGAGAAATCCAAGGATTGACTTCGTTGGCCCATGCGGCTGCTGTCGCATAAAGCTTTATGCCGAAATTGTCCTTAAGATATATGAGAAGTCTCCAATTGTCCTCATCTTCCTTTACCAATGACATACCGGATGTACTGTTCTCGGCATTGAAGGATGCCGCAAACCAGTTTATCGGATGTCCGTCGACATACGGCGACATAGGCAAGGATCCGTTCTCCCCTGTCAGCCACATCGACGACAGGTCGTTCCACTGGTATTTCAGCACAAGCCAATTGACATCAGACAGATAATAGACCTCGAAATTCTCCTTTGTCTGGCCCGTATATCTGGCCCTGTTGCCGTCAACATCCGCAAAACGGTCTCCCTGGAGCTGCATCCCGTCCGGATAATTCAGGAATTCCACTTCGCAGTCCTGGACAAACGCCTGGTTCCAGTATACTTTATAAGGAGAGTCCTCAGCCATTGTATTCAAATCCAGAGTCACGGTATGGTTGACCATCTTGAAGACCTCCCCGGTAAACACGTCAAAGCCTATCCATTTCAGTCCGTATTCAGACGCCGGAGTTTCAAGATCCTCCCACACATCTCCCGAAGGATCGACGGCACCGCCGGTCACGGCAGACGCCACTGAGAATGACATCCCGATTCCTGAAATGTCGTCAGAGGTGCGGTACCGGCCCCTGACGGAAGTAGCTGCCATCTCATATGTATTTCCGACATTGTCTACGAGATAAAGCCTGTCTGGAAGATCAGGCACGGTAATCTGCACATTTTCCTCCTGCGAGAGAGTCTTCTCCGCATACATCCCGTCCGTGTTGGTGACTTTCAGCGTGACGGCGGGATAGAAATCTTCCGTGATTGTCACAGGGCTTACCGCCAGTTCAAGGTCTTCATCTATGACAGCGGATGTGCCGGAAAGTTCTCCTGAAGCAGAAGCCACAAGCTCTGTCCCCTGCCTCACTTCAAGAGTCCATGTACCGAGCTCACTGTCAGATACGGACACATTCGCGACAAAGGTCACCGGAGTACCGGCTTCTACAGCAGTCTCCCCTTCAGGCCCTCTCAATGAGGCCGACTCCACTACAGGAGCCTTCGGTTCGGGGTTCGGTTCTGCCGCATCCTTCTTGCATGAAAGGGAAAGAAGCAATGCGGAAATCATCAGAATTGAATTGAAATAACGCATAACATTTAGTTTTAGTGGTATGATTTATTATCTTTTATACTTGTTCAGATCATGGCTGAACTACAGGAGTATTTTGGTTGATAAGCATATAGTATCAATCAACGGCTCTTCCCGAGGTCGAACACGGCGATATTTCCGGCGGTAAGGGTCACCGGCCGCCCGTCATACCGGCCGACGCCTTCAGGTGTGAAAAGCCTGACTTTCCGGGTAAAGGATATGTCCAGAACGGCATCGTGTTCACAGTCGCGGTTCTGGATCGCAAGATAGATGTGTCCTCCATTGGAAACCAGAGATATGACACCGCCTTCACCGCTGACCGACAGAGACTCCACTGCTGGATGAGGCATTGCCTCCAGCCTCCGTGTGTGGGAAGGGACAGTGTCTCCCGTATGCCATACGCCTTCCACGCTGCAGCCGAGAAATACAGGGGAATATGCCTTTATCTCCCCATTGACTTCCTTTACAATGTCATAGACCGGAGTCCTCTCCGACGTCCCGCTGTCATACAGCCCTCCTGCCGTGAAATACTGTATGGCCTGCGCCCCGTAAAGAAGGTCGCTGAACACCTGCAGCCTCAAATGCCCGGGAGTCGGGACAGGATAGAAAGCCGGAGGGGACGGGGCCCCGAGATGGTGGGAGGATGTCAGTGCGAATGCCCAGAACGGTTTGCCGTGCCTGCGGGCCATGGCGGAAAATACTTCAAGATTCCTGTACCATGTCGGACGTATCTGGATTTCCCCGTCTTTTTCCGTCACCGGATACTGGTCGAAAGAATAGAAGGGCACATCCACCTGCGATGCAAATGCTTCAATATTGTCTGCATAGTCATCCTGCCCCCAGGCCCAGTCCGGATAAAGATTGACATACGGCGGGTGCTCCACGTCAAGGGACCGCACCTGCCGGACCAGCTCTGCTATCCACCGGATATCCGACAGCTCCGGTTCATCCTTGATATGCCACGCCACGAGTGCCTTGGCGTCTTTCAGCATCGCGACTGCCGTCCCCGTTGAATCCCTGATTCCCGGAAACCCGGGAATCAGGCCTATGCCGGCATCCCCGGCCGCCTTCAGGGCAACTCTGGCCTCCCCGCTGTCTCCATACAGACCGAGGTGACAGTCCACACCGCATGCCTTCAGCATGGGAAAAATCTCTTCCGACATGTCCGCCGGGACACCTGCCCAGGTGATGACGGGAATTGTCTCCCGTTCCGTCTCCTGAATGCATCCCGAGAAGGCCGTCACCTGAAGTACAGCCAAAAGGACATATACCTTATTATAAACATGGTGTTTCATAGCAATGTCAGAGAGAACAGTATTCGAGGGAAATCTCCGCCGTAGAGCCGGTGCCGGAACCCGTATCCCCTTCACTTGTCAGATGGACCTTGAGCATATATACACCCGGAGTGAAGGATGTGCCCTGCATGATGTAAACACCGTCATCCGTGATGGTGCCTATATCCGGTGTAAGGGATTCGAGACTGACGAGTGTGGCCCATGCGACCCAACGGTACAGCTGCAGGGCGAAACCGTCTTTGAGGTAAAGCATGATACTGAAATCACCGTTATCGTCCTTGACAGCGGAAAGTGAGGCGAACCTCACCTTGCCGTCTCCGGCAAAATAGTTCAGTTCGTTGGCTGTATCATCGTTTCCGAGCGGGAAACATGACTTGGTCCCGGTTATCCAGAGCTGACCGGATGTGTTGTTTATGGCATAATTCACTATCATCCAGTTGTCAGGCACGTCATACCAGATGCTCCAGTTCTGGGTGTGTCCGGTCCACTTTGCAGTCGTCTCATCCAGTATCTCGAACCTGTCCGGCTGGAGCATGGCTGACAGGTCCCCGAACCCGGAGAACACAACCTCGCAGTCCCTCACCAGCCGGATATTCTCCATCGAGAGATAGCTCACCCCGCTCTCCTCCACTGAAGCCATGGATGACCTGTCCACAGTCACCGTATAGTCAACCAATCTGTCAAGTTCGAAGGACCAAATGTCAAATCCCATGCTCTTGAATCCGTAGCCTGAGGAATCAGGGGTTCTTACAGGGTCACCGCCTTCCTGGACGATGACAAGCGCACCGTCTTCACCGCTTCCCCAGACAAAGCCGGAAAAGTCAGGGGCTGTCCCTGCCGTTTTCTCGGCTATCCAGAACGATTCCCCGAGTTCCGCAAGTTCTTCCGAGGAAGTGGAATAGACATATTCATCCGTTCCTTTGGACAGTTCCAGAACAGTACCGTCGCTGTCCACTATATACAGGTTCTGCGGCGCTTCTGGCCTGACTACCATTACATTGTTCTCCCGTGCGACCCTGACTGTGCTCTCCCCGTTCTCTATATTCCTGACTGTCAGGCTGACTTCAGGATAGAAATCCCCTGCATCGAGATAGGCGGCGAAAGGCATCACGAAATCCACGTCGATTACAGCATTGTTTCCCTCTATGGCGGCATTCTGCCTGTACACCACATTCTCTCCATAGCTTACTTCCAGAGTATAGTCTGAAAGCGCATTGTATTCGTCGCTGACCTCAGCATGGAAATTGACTTCGGATCCGGCGACTACGGAACCGGTCCCGGCGGAGACGACAGGGTTTCCGATGATCGGACGGGAAGCCCATTCCGGCCAGGTCACATCCTTGTCGACCTTCTCCTCACACGATGCGAGGCACAGGGCCGGCAATACCATTATAATATATAGCAATATCTTTTTCATTCTCATTCGGTTTCTTGGAAACCGCCGGATTTCCGACAGGATTCCGGACAGTTTCCTGTATTAACATATTCCGATAAACCGGGGGTATTGTGGAGATGAATTCGTCCTCCCGGCAACATGGAGTCATTCCACGGAAGCCGCCAAGGCAAGATCTTCCTCCCAGCCTTCGCGCGACCAGGTCTGTACAAGCTCTTTCCCGAGATTGGCCGCTTCGTCCACCGCATAGTTAGGGACAGGCATATACTGGTGTGTCGGCACCTTTCCCTTTATGGCCTTGCAACGCCGGGCATATTGATTGAACCGGATAAGGTCTATCTTCCTCATTCCCTCGAACCAGAATTCATGTCCCCTCTCTTCAAGCAGGGCATCAAGAAAAGCCTCTGCCGAAGCCGTCCTGTCGGCAGACAAGCCCTCCAGTCCGGCCCTCGCCCTGACCTCGTTTACGGCAGCCACAGCCGCAGATGACGGAGCGGCGCCTGAAAGCCTCACATCAGCCTCAGCATACATCAGAAGCACGTCTGCCCACCGCGCAAGCGGGAAATCATTTCCGAAGCATGGTGCAGTAGCGGTCTCTGCCGGATATTTGTAAGGTATATATCCGTCCCATTCGGCTCTGGCTCCTATATCCTCCGGCCCCCACCATTCTCCTCCGGTGGTATAATAGGTCGTGATGATGCTCTCCTGCCTGAGGTCATATCCTTCCCCACCTTCGTTCACCGGAGTCTTGCTGAAAGAGTCATAGAATTTCGGGGCAATGTTGAATGTCATGCCCCAGCCCGGCCCGACCGTTGCAAAAGGTGTAGGATCCCCGAGATCGTCTTCCTTTGCACAATTATTCGGAGTCGACAGCATCACGAACGGATTCATACCCCCTTCCTTGGCATTTCCGGTCGATGAAGGGTCGCAGCTGATGGCCGCTATTATCTCGCAGTTGAAGTCATTTGCCTCCCTGAACATCTCCCTGTACGGGTTGTCCCCGGATCTGAAAAGGGAATATTTTCCCGTATTCAGTTCATTGTACATGTCTATCGCCTTCCGGTAATATCCCTCCATGTGATATCCCTCGTTAAGGCAATGACGCATCAGCATCACCCTTGCGAAATCCCTTGTAAAGCGTCCTTTCTCGGCCTGGCTTTCAGGAGCATATCTTGCAGCAAAGTCGAAATCGTCGTATATCCAGCGCGTAATGTCGTCGAGAGAAGGCCGCACGGCATTGTTGAGGGCGTCCGAATTCTCCACATCCTCCGTATTCACGACAAGAGGCACCGGACCGTACACATGGAAGAGATTGTACATGTGGAGTCCGCGGCAAAGTCTCGCCTCCGCCAGTATCTCCTGCTTCCTCTCTTCGGAAATCCTGTCCGCAGGGGCTTCGGATATGGACTTTATCACGTCAGTGAAACGTGTCACTTCACGTGTCTTGGGATAATTGTTGGGTCTGGTATCCTCGAGCACATCCCGTGTATAGTAGATGCACATCGAATAATTCGCCTCTGAAAGCTGTCTGTAATTGATATCCCATACCCCGTTTATCCACGGAGCCTCCACGTCTGATGTGGTGTCGAACATCTTCAGCACCCCTCCTGCCGGAATGTACCACGGATGCTGGTTGCCTCCCGATGCGTACAGGGAATACGTCCATGTGTTCACGAACGGCACATAGCAGGACATCATCAGGGATACGAAGTCATCCTCGGAAACCGGGAAGTTCTGCGAAGTCAGGACACCATATATCTTGGGGTCGAAATTCTTCTCGCAACCCTGACCGGAAAGCAGCACCGCCGCTAAAGAAACTATGGTTATGATCTTTTTCATTGCATGTCCTATTTAAAGTTGAACTTGGCCCCTATCGTATAGCTCCTTATCATAGGATATCCTGCCGGCGACGAGCTGTTGCCGATGTATATTTCAGGGTCGACTCCGGAGAATTTCGAGAAGGTGAACGGATTCTGGAAATCCACATATATCCTGATGCTCCCGACCCTCTTGGAAAGGACATTGCCGAGCAGACTGCCATCGAGGTTATAACCGAGGGTTATGTTCCTTACCCTCACGAACGAAGCGTCCTGCCTGCCGAGGTCCCATCCCGCATTTCCGGGAAGAGGATCACTCTTGCTGGTGGCAATTCCCGCCAGAGTGCCCTCGGTATTGGTCTGGGAATTCCAGATCAGGTAGGCAAACTGGTTGGAATTCTGTGGAGGGCTGTAGGCAAGGGAACTTGCATTCGCCCACTGGAAAGCATAATTGTACTTCGTGGCCCCGAACTGTCCGTACAGGAATATGTCGAGATCGAAATTCTTGTAAGTGAATGTATTGCCGAAACCTATGCTTATCTTCGGCAGCACATCGTCCATGTATATGTCATTGATGTCTATCACGCCGTCGCTGTTGCGGTCTTCGATGATAGGATAGCCCGGCATCTGGGAATTCGCCCCGAGACTGAGCTGGGATTCCGGCATATTGGACCTGTCGGCATTGATTATTCCCGTGACATGATAGAAATAATTGGCATTCATCGGTTCGCGTTCCCTTATCTGGTACTCCTGATAATCATAGTTTTCCGTCCTTTCGACCCAATACATGTTGTAATGGGTAAGGGTAAGCATGGAAGACCAGGTGAAGCCGTCGGCAGTCCTGACATTGACGGAATTCAGGGCTACATCCACTCCGGAACGGTAATAATGCCCGTAATTGACAGGTCTCATCCCGACCATGCTCAGCGGCTCTCCGGGAGCTTCTCCGAGAAGGTCAGTGACATCATTGCGGAACACGTCTATGCTGCCCCAGAAACGGTTCTTGAAAAGATAGAAGTCAATGCCCACATTCTTCATTATCGTCTTCTCCCACGTCACGTCCGGGTAGTCCGTGCCGGACTTCACATACGGGATATAGTTGACGGTATTGTTGTCGAACTTGACATATGACGGAGCCATCGTATACAATCCGTACAGAGACGTCCCGAGATTGTCCCTTCCGGTCACTCCGTAACTCGCCCTGACTTTAAGGAGATCAAGCCATGTCAGGCTACGCATGAACTTCTCGTTCGATAGTTTCCAGGCCAGGGATACGGAAGGGAACCATGCGTATTTCTTGGAAGGGAAGAACTTGTCAGTCCCGTCCCTCCTGACCGAAGCGGAAACCACATATCTGTCCAGCAGATCGACTGAAACCCTTCCGAACTGGGAACGCTTCTCATTCGCCCATTTCGAAGAAGTCGGTGTGAAAGGACCTTCGGCAGCCGCTATGTTGTCGTTGGCATTTCTGAAATCCACATCGAGACCGTCCCCGGACTGATTGTAGACACCCATTCCCAAGACTGCCTCCACATCCGCGATGCCGGCGAACTTCTGCTTGTACATCAGCATCCCTTCTATGGTCTGGTCATCACGGGAAGCCTCGCCGATATGTCCCCTGGAAACGCCTGCCACCTCATACCACATCATGGTGGTCGGGATATAGAGTGAGCGCTTCGAATGCTCCCTGTTCAGTCCGTACACTCCGCGAAGCGTCAGTATATCCTTGTAAAGTCTGATATCGGCGGAAATGTTGGTATACCATCCGGACGACCTGGTGTTGTCGCTGTACAGCTGCATCTCGGCAGGATTGGCCGTAGAACGGTACCGCATATAGTTGCCTTCCGCATCGTAGACCTGATAGTTCGGAGGGAACATCAGGGCAGACTGCAGGGCGTCCTTCCCCACTCCTCCGGCACCTCCGCCGTCGGCATTCGAGTTGACATAGTCGTTGGAATTGATATTGAGTATCGCCGTCACATTCATGAACGGGAATATCTGTGCGCTGACATTCGTCCTGAGGGTGTACCGCTTCATTCTCGAATTGATGACGGTTCCCACCTGGTCGTAATAGTTGGCTCCTATATAATACCGCACATATCTGGAACCTCCGGTTATGGATACTGAATGGTTGTTTATGCTTCCCGGACGGAGGATATAGTCCAGCCAGTCCGTATCCGTAGCACTTGCAATCTGGTCAGGATAGAAGACCGGAGACCATCCCCCGTCATACGGGGCACTTCCGTACGGCTGCATACCGTGATTGAGAAGATAGCTCTCCTTGCTGAATACATTGGCGAAATTCATGTATTCGTATGAAGACAGAGGCTGGAGATATTCATAGTTCCTGACAAAGGAATAATTGGTCTCCACAGTCACCCTCGGGGCGCCTTCCGAACCTTTCTTGGTCGTGATGAGAATGACTCCGTTGGCCGCATTGATTCCATAGATGGCGGCCGAAGCGTCCTTCAGGACCTCGATGGACTCTATATCCCCCGGATTCAGTCCTGCAAGTCCTGCCCTGTTGATGGAATTCGGAGTCTCGATGGTGCCATGTCCCACCTCCAGAGAGCTTTCAGGCATCATTATGCCGTCCACGATATAGATAGGGGTGCCTCCTCCCCTGATCGAAATGTCGACATTTCCTCCCGGCTGGGTACTGCTGATGTTGGCCCTGAGTCCGGCAGCCTGTCCCATAAGGAGCTGGGACACATTGCTGGATGCCGCCTGGGAGATACGGTCCGGCTTGACTGTAGCCACTGACGTTGTGAGGTTTTTCCTCAACGTCGTACCGTAACCTACCGCCACCGCCTCCTCCAGCATTTCATGGTTCTCGTCAAGGACTATATCCACATTGGCAATGCTTCCTACCCTGTATTCTTCAGTCACATACCCGAGAGAAGAAAACACGAGGACATCGCCCTTATGCACGGAAATGGAGAATCTTCCGTCGAGGTCCGTCACTACACCGGTCATCGTGCCCTTGATCATGGCCGAAGCACCGATTACAGGCTGGCCTGCCCTGTCCTTTACCGTTCCTGACAATCGGACCGGAGTCCTGTCTCCGGAAAGAGATGCCGGAGTGACGACAATCTTGTCTTCTACAAGCGTGTACTGCAGTCCGGCCTTGGAAAGTTCGGAAGACAGCAGCCGGGACAGCTGCATGTCCCTGACCTCCACATTCACGGCAGGCTTTCCTTCCAGTTCAGAATCCCTGTAGGAAAAACTGTAGGAAGTCTGCTCCTCGATAGCTCTGAAAAGTTCTTTCAGCGAAGCGTCCCGGAGAGTGATACTGACCCTCACATCCTGGGCAAACAGAGGCAGCGACAGGAAAAGGAGGACAAGCACAGTCAACGGGAGCCGTTGGGAAAAGTACTGTTTCATGATGGTTATTAATTCGTTATAAGTGGTTATTATTGTCTGTCGGTCTGAAGTTGCCGGCAGTGTGCCAATCCCGGATTTTCAAATTCATTCATGACATCATCCATACGAGACCAGCTTGGCGTCGGGTTCACCCTCACCGGCCGATTTCTATGTGTCTGCCGTCATATTCATAGACGAATCCGTAATGCATCTTCAGGATTTCGAGAATATCGCCCAACCTCCTGTCCCGGAAAGTACCGGTGTATCTGTCGGACAGATTAATGTCATCCGTACACTCTATCTCCACTCCGAAACATCTCCGGAGCACATCGAACACTTTATACAGAGGATCATTGATGAACACTATCCTGTCGCTGAGCCAGACTGTCTCCACGGAATTGTCCGTCTTCATGAGATTCATCCTTCCCGTACTTCTCGTCACGCACACCTTCTCGTTAGGAGCCACATCGATGACCGTCTCTCCGCTCCTGAGACTGACGCTTCCTTCCACGAGCGACATTTCGGACACTTCGGCATCAGGATAGGCATATACATTGAACTTCGTCCCGTGGACTGTTATCTCCATACCGGGAGCCTCGACCGTAAATTCTTTCGAAGCATCCTTGGCGACATCGAAAAAGCCCTGCCCCGAAATGCTTACCGACCTTGAACGCAGTCCGAAATCGGACGGATAGGTTATGGATGAGCGGGCATTGAGTATCACCTTGGTGCCGTCAGGGAGCATGACGGAGGACAGTCCTGTCTCTCCTGCAGAAAGGGTGACTTCCCTTGATGCAAGATACTCTTTCTCCTTTTCGGAGACTGCGAGCATGAGACCGAGTCCGGCGGACACCATGAACAGAAGTCCCGCCGCGGCCGATGCCCATACCTGGATCCGTGATCTGCCGCTGAAATATGTCCTGATACGGCCTTTCTTCCAGTCCGGCGGCATCAATGCGGATGAGAAATCCTGCCAGTCCTCCTGCATCAGCCGGGAAAGTTCTCCGTCGGAGGAGGCGGAAACCATGGAAGACAGCCTGTCGAACTCTTCAGGCGATATATTGCCTTCCCTGTATTTTTTCAGAAGATGTTTCATACCCTATATATCCGCAAAGGGCGGATCTATAACATATGAAAATGTACTTTTTCGGATTTTTTTGCGGAACGGCATGAAAAGCCACGGCAGTCCTACATGGACAGTACCCGGTCGAGTTCGGCCCTGATCCTTTTCAAGGCCGCCGACAGCTGGTTCCGGACCACCTGCTCTCCGATTGAAAGTCTGGCGGCAATCTCGGATGCAGACAGCCCTTCATGCCTGCTGAGCATGAAGATTTCCCTCTGCCTCGGCGACAGCATCGCACAGGCCTGACGGATCGTCCTTACATAAGTGTCATAGTCGTATGAAATCCTCGATTCGACGGAAAGACCGGAAACGAAGTCGAAATAATCCTTCATAAGGGGATTGCGGAGCTGGCGTCTGAATTCCTTGATCAGGGAATTTCGGCAGATGGCAAACAGATAGGCCCTCACCGGACGGCTGTCGTCGAGGTTCTGCCTGTGGAGCCACAGTTTCACAAAGGCGTCATGCGTTATTTCCCTGGCAATATCCGCCGACCTGACATACCGGTATATGAAATGGAAAAGTTCCGGATAGTAGAAGTCATACAGAATCCTGAAACTTTTATTCTGGGCATTCCCCCCCCCACTTTTTATTTCCCTGATTATTTTTTTCTCGTCAATCATTCCTGCATGTTCACGGCCACGGTACCGCTGACTGTCACCCGCTCCCGTGACTTCACCGGACCGTACGGGGCGACAAAATTATATCTTTTTTCCGAAAAAGCGACATATCCGGCAGGACTCTTCCGGGACATGACTCCGGACAGTATGTGCGGCAATGTATATAAGAAGCCTTTTAAACCAGACAGTTTCCGATTATAAAAACTTTTCCTTATCTTTGTCGGTTTAGAAGTCGTTTTAATTTTTTCAAAAATTCAAAACAGCTTCTTATGATGGTTTCATCACGGATGAAAATAATTTAACTATATGACATTATGAGTATCCAGCAGGAAAAAATCAAAGAACTCGTAGAGCGCAGGGCAAAGGCGCGCATGGGCGGCGGCCAGAAAAGGATCGATGCCCAGCACCAGAAAGGCAAATACACGGCGCGGGAAAGGATTGCCATGCTTCTGGACGAAGGCAGTTTCGAGGAATATGACATGTTCGTACAGCACAGGTGCACCAATTTCGGAATGGACAAGACCCATTACGACGGGGACGGAGTAGTCACCGGACACGGCACCATCGACGGCAGATCCGTCTATATCTTCGCCCAGGACTTCACCGTATCGGGAGGTTCGCTTTCGGAGACCATGGCCCAGAAGATATGCAAGGTAATGGACATGGCCATGAAGAACGGAGCACCATGCATCGGCCTTAACGATTCCGGCGGAGCGCGTATCCAGGAAGGCATCTGTGCCCTTGCAGGCTTCGGAGAAATTTTCCAGAGAAACATCATGGCTTCCGGAGTCATTCCGCAGATTTCCGGCATCTTCGGTCCGTGCGCAGGGGGAGCAGTATATTCTCCGGCCCTGACAGACTTCAACATAATGGTGAAAGACACGTCATACATGTTCCTTACGGGACCTGGAGTAGTGAAGACGGTCACGGGAGAAGTCGTAAGCCAGGAAGACCTCGGCGGTGCAAGCGTACATTCCACCAAGAGCGGAGTTGCGCATTTCGCGGCAGAGACAGAAGAGGAAGGTCTTCAGATTATCAAGGATATTCTCAGTTTCATTCCTCAGAACAATATGGAAGAGGCGCCTGTGGTTCCTACAAATGACCCTGTAAGCCGTGTTGACGACATGCTCAACGAAATCATCCCGGACAATCCGAACAAGCCTTACGACATGTACCAGGTCATCGGCAGCATTGTGGATGACGGACGTTTCTTCGAAATTCACAGGAATTACGCAAAGAATATCATCATCGGCTTCGCCCACATGAACGGACGCTCTGTCGGCATCGTGGCCAACCAGCCGAAGATTCTTGCAGGAGTCCTCGACATCAACGCATCCAGAAAGGCTGCGAGGTTCGTGCGTTTCTGCGATGCCTTCAACATTCCTCTCGTAACCCTCGTGGACGTGCCAGGCTTCCTCTGCGGTACACAGCAGGAATACGGCGGCATCATCGTACACGGAGCCAAACTCCTCTATGCATACGGTGAGGCGACTGTTCCTAAGGTGACAGTAACCCTCAGGAAATCATACGGAGGTTCCCACATCGTGATGAGCTGCAAACAGCTCCGCGGCGACATCAACTATGCATGGCCTTCCGCAAACATCGCTGTAATGGGAGCCGAAGGTGCCGTAGAAGTCCTCTATTCAAAGGAAATCAAGGCTATCGAAGATCCTGAAGAGAAAAAGCGCGTGGCCGAAGAAAAGAAGACAGAATACAACGATCTCTTCTGCAACCCGTACCAGGCAGCGAAATACGGATACATCGATGACGTAATCGAACCTCGCAACACCCGTTTCCGTGTCATAAGGGCTCTTGAACAGCTTGCGGGCAAGAAGGTGGTCAATCCTGCCAAGAAGCACGACAACCTGCCACTGTAAGTCATTAAAGGATAATATT
This sequence comes from uncultured Bacteroidales bacterium, assembly GCA_944322585.1. Lineage (GTDB taxonomy): Bacteria > Bacteroidota > Bacteroidia > Bacteroidales > UBA932 > Cryptobacteroides. Next base: position 46,627 of record CALUPB010000004.1, read on the forward strand.
ATGAACGATATTTCACCAGAAAAGGCATTCGAGATAGCGGCAAGGCTCGACAACTCGATCGGAGGAGAGATCTGCGCGGCAATTGCAATGGCCCTGGACAGATGCACTGCGGATGAAGTGCATGACAACGAAAGTTTCGTCCTGACGATGAAACCGAAGGCCACACCCTGGAATTCACGTTATGCGACACTGCGCCAGCTCCCGGACAAAAAGAAATGACCCCATTAAAACTATCGTAAAATGAAACAGTATAATTTCAAGATCAACGGAAACGAATATAATGTGACCATCAATTCAACAGACGGGAATGTAGCCGATGTGACAGTGGTCGCTTCATATAAGGTAGAGCTCGGTAACGGAATGGCACCTCTCTCCGTACAGGCAGGGACGGCCGCTCCTGCCGGTGCTGCACAGGCTCCGGTATCAGCTCCCGCAGCACCGGTACAGACAGCTCCGGCTCCTGCTGCTCCTGCTCCGGCCCAGGCAGCGGCACCAGCACCTGCCGCTTCAGGCGCAGGCAAGGCAGTGACAGCTCCGCTTCCGGGCAACATCGTCGGCATCTCCGTAAAAGTCGGGGATACGGTCAAGGCAGGCCAGCAGGTCGCTGTCCTCGAAGCGATGAAAATGGAGAACACCATCGAATCGCCTGTAGCCGGCACCGTTACGGCAGTGCATGTGGCTGTCGGTGATTCCGTTCCTGCAGACGCCCCTATCGTCACCATAGGATAGTTTCACGCTGCCGTGCGGAAGACGGGAAAACGCCCTGACGGCGCTGTCATTCCGGCACGGCAGGAGAAATACTATGCCAGCCGATGTTTTCAGGAGAGAAAATATGGATTCTGGACGGGGCGATGGGAACCATGATCCAGAAATACGGTCTGTCGGAGGAGGATTTCCACGGCAGACCTTTCTCTCATATACCGTCTCCGCTGGCAGGCAATAACGAATGTCTCAACCTGACCCGCCCGGACATCATAGCCGAAATCCACAGGCAGTACATCGAAGCCGGAGCAGACATTATAGAGACAAACACTTTCAGCGCCAATTCCATCTCCCAACAGGAATACGGCTGCAGCGGCCTTGCGTCAGAGATGGCCCGGGCCGGAGCCGGAATAGCCAGGGAAGAAGCGGATCGGGCCATGGAAAGACTCGGGCGTAAAATCCATGTGGCAGGCAGCGTAGGTCCCACTTCCAAATCGCTTTCTCTCGCCCCCGACATCACCGACCCCGCATTCAGGCCATACAGTTTCGATGACATGGCGGCGGCATACAAGGAGCAGATCGGGGCACTGATCGAAGGAGGAGCGGACATCATCCAGATAGAGACCTGTTTCGACGCCCTCAACACCAAGGCAGCCATCTATGCTGTCGAACAGCTCAACAATGAAGGTGTATGGAGACCTGCCTTCGGGAAACATACCGGAGAGACAAGCCCGATTCCCGTAATAGTATCCGTCTCTGTCGCAGACCGCAGCGGACGGACACTGACAGGCCAGACGATCGAAGCCTTCTATACTTCCGTAAGGCATTATCCTCTTGCCGCATTCGGACTCAACTGCTCTCTCGGGGCTTCGGATCTGACGCCTCTTTTAAAGGAAGTGGCCTCCTGGGCCGGATGTCCGGTGATTTTCTATCCCAACGCGGGCCTTCCCAATGAAATGGGAGGCTATGACCAGACTCCGGAACAGATGGCAGCTGAAATAGCGGAGACGGCAGCAGAGGGACTTGTAAATATTGCTGGAGGATGCTGCGGGACCACACCGGAGCATATCAGAGCCATCGCTGATGCCGTCAGGGATATCCCGGCAAGGAAAGCCCTGCATCAGACGGCATCCGGCAGGAGCATCAGCCTACACTCCAGCCGGGAAACAGATGCTGTCGGACAGAAACACTTTACTGAAAGCGGGGAGCTGACGGTAAGCGGATTGGAGACAGTCCACATTGACCTTGCCAGAAGCAACTTCATCAATATAGGCGAACGGACCAATGTTGCCGGCTCAAGGAAATTCGCCCGTCTTATCGCTTCCGGTGACTATCAGGCTGCCATTCAGATAGCCGCCGGCCAGATAGACAGCGGAGCTTCCGTCATCGATATCAACATGGACGATGCCATGCTGGACAGCACAGGCGAAATGGAGCGTTTCTGCCGGTATATATCGAACGACCCGGCTACGGCAAAGGCGGCACTGATGATAGACTCTTCCCATTGGGAGACAATCCTTGCCGGACTGAAGAATGCTCAGGGAAAGAGCATCGTCAACTCCATCAGCCTGAAAGAAGGAGAGGAAGCATTCATCTCCAAGGCAAGGACAATCCGGGAGCTCGGAGCCGCAATGGTGGTGATGGCTTTCGATGAGGAAGGCCAGGCCACGACATTCAGCCGGAAAACCGGAATCTGTGCAAGGGCATACCGGCTGCTTACCGGAGCCGGCATTCCTCCGGAAGATATAATCTTCGATGCGAATGTCCTTTCGATAGGAACCGGTATCGAAGAACATGCAAGATACGGCATCGACTTCATCGAAGCTGTCAGATGGATAAAGGCCAACCTCCCGGGAGCCAGGACTTCCGGAGGAATATCCAACCTGTCATTCGCTTTCAGGGGCAACAATGCCGTTCGGGAAGCGATGCATTCCGCATTCCTGTACCACGCCATTCAGGCCGGACTTGACATGGCCATAGTCAATCCGGGTATGCTCATGATATACGACCGGATAGAGCCCGGAATGCTCAGATGCGTGGAGGACGTGATTTTCGACCGGGATCCCGAAGCTACCGAGCGGCTCATTGACAAGGCCCGGGAAGTGATGGAGGAGAAAGAAAGAGCCCGCAGTGACACATCCAATACAGGCGGACAGAGAAAGCTGTCAGACAGCCGGAACAGAGAATCCGGAAAGACCGGACAGGAGAGCGGAAGGGAAGGAAATAACGGAAGGCAGTCTACAGGCCAGTCCGGCAAATCAGGTTCCGGGATATCCGGAACCTTGGAAACCGTAGTGGAAGACAGACTCTGTGCTGCCATAGTCAGCGGACGCACGGCCAGTCTCGAAGCCGACCTTATGGAAGCCCTGACAAAATACGGAGGCAAGGCCGTCGAGATCATAGAGGGGCCGCTCATGAGCGGAATGAAGGAGGTGGGAGAACTTTTCGGAAGCGGAAAGATGTTCCTCCCCCAGGTAGTCAAGTCTGCCGGAGTGATGAGAAATGCTGTAACCATCCTGGAACCCTATATGCCGGCTGGCGGTCCTTCCACATCCGAAGCCGCGGCTTCCATGACGGCCGGGATGTCCGACGGTACCGGAAACGGTCCGTCCGTGCCGGATGGAAATATTCCTGCATATTCTCGGCCTAAAATAGTCATTGCCACCGTCAAGGGAGATGTCCATGACATAGGGAAGAATATCACCGGGACAGTACTGACCTGCAACGGGTTCAATGTCATCGACCTTGGCGTGATGGTGGACAGGGATACCATCCTGGAAGCGGCAGCCAGGGAGCAGGCTGACATTATCGCCGTAAGCGGACTTATAACCCCGTCGCTGTTCCAGATGGAGGAGCTCTGCCGGGAAATGTCGAGGAGAGGGATGGACACTCCCCTGTTCATAGGCGGCGCCACAACATCCGCCCTCCATACGGCCGTGAAACTGGCGCCCCTGTACGATCATGTGTTCTACGGAGCCGATGCCTCGGCAAGCGCGGTGATGGCCAAGAGATGCATGATAGACAGGGATGCATTCGAAGCGGAAGAACATGCCGGACAGGAACGCATAAGGGAGCTGTATCACAGCCGGGACAATTCCCCCGAAAAGGACTCACGGAATCCCGTCAGATCCGCCGGGCCGGCCATGACAGTTCCTTCCGATACTGAAAATGCGGAAGGTCGGACGTCAAGGCAATGCTCCCCGTCAGCAGCCAGTGCTACGGCATTCCCGTCCGGAACATATATCGGCTGCAAGGAAGCAGGTTTCACCGACATTCCAGCCAAGGAAATACCTGTCAGGGAAGTCCTTCCGTACTTCGACTGGAGAATGTTCCTCACGATATTCGGAATCAGATACACCGGAACCGTTCCCGACAGCGATGAAATCAGGCGGCTCGAAGCTGACGGCAGGGCTGTTCTTGATGAAATGACGGCAGCAGAGAAAATGCGAACTCTTGCAGAAGAAAGACCGGACGACAGCAGCATCCTTTCCCATGACAGCATAGTAAAGATTGCTGACAAGAAACCGGTCAGCTGCCGGATAATGCTGGCGGCAAGATTCTTCGACGCCTGCTCCAGGGATGAAGGGATCAGCTTCGACGGACATTTTTTCCCGATGTTCAGACAGGAACAGAAGACGGACAAGGCCACCGCAAAGGCAAATCTCTCCCTGTGCGATTTCGTTCCTACTGAAAGTTCCGGGAAGAAAGGCAATTTCGGGATGTTCGCCATATCAGTATCAAGAGACACACATACACGTACCACCAACACTTGCAGCTGCTGCGGACAGCCATATATCAGCACTGGACATACCGGTCCGTCCGACATGGACTATCAGGACATGGTGCGCAGGGCTGTCCGGCTCACCCTCGCGGAAGCTGCATCGGTATGGCTCGACCGGCATCTTGAAGAATACCTTCCCGGGAATATGAAAATAGTCAAACCTGCCGCCGGATATGCAAGCTGTCCTGACCACACCCTCAAGAGAGATATTCTGGAACTGCTCCCGGACAGCGACAGGCTCGGCATCAGACTTACGGAAAGCTGCGCTATGATCCCGGACGCTTCCATCTGCGGACTGATATTCGCCCATCCTGACGCAACATATCCGGAAATACGGAGAATCAGCCGGCAACAGTACGAAGACTATGTCCGTAAACGCGGCATGGACCAGGACACAGCCCGCCGGTTTCTGTCCCACCTGCTCGACTGACACGGCAGGGTGCAATACTCCTGAAACGACATATTGTCTTTCCTGACGAATTTTCTAACTTTGCAAGAACCGGAATTGATTTTCGCGTCTGCGAAAGTCTGTACAGCGGAAAGCATTTCAATAATGAAAGTTGACCTATATTATGAAGATCAGTGAAATACTGGCCTCCAGCACGGAAGCCTTCCCTTCCTTGGAAATTGTCCCCCCTCTCAAGGGCATGACAAGAAGGGAACTGATGGATTCCATAAGGCCGTTCATGGAATTCTCACCGAAATACATAAACGTGACCTGCCATCGGGACGAATATGAGTTCCGTATGGAATCCGACGGTACGTATTCGCGCCACCTTGTGCGCAACAGGGTCAGTGAAGTGGCTGTCTGCGGGGCAATCATGGCGGAATTCGGGATAGACGTCGTTCCGCACATCATCTGCGGAGGTGCAGGACGGGAGGAAATCGAAAGCGAACTGTATGACCTGAGGTTCATGGGCATAGAGAATATAATGGCATTGCGGGGAGACAGCATCTCAGGCGAAAAAAGATTTACGCCCGCACCGGGAGGATACGGCTATGCCAGCGAACTTGTCGGAGGCATCAGGGCATTCGAGAAGAAGATAGGCAGCCATGTGTTCAGCATAGGTGTCGGAGGCTACCCTGAAAAACATTTCGAGGCTGCCAACATGGAGACCGATATAGCCAATCTCCGGAAAAAAGTAGACGCCGGGGCAGATTATATAATCACGCAGATGTTCTTCGACAACAGGTCTTTCTACAGTTTCGAGGAACGCTGTCGTAAAGCAGGCATAACGGTCCCGATAATTCCCGGACTCAAGCCGCTCTCGACCCACCGCCAGGTCACACTGCTCCCGCAGTCCTTCTCGATTGACATTCCGGTAGAGCTCACTGAAGCCCTGAGATCAACAGGAGAAGACAGGGAGGCTGCATACCGGATCGGAACTGAATGGTGCATAAGCCAGAGCAGGGATCTTCTTGCCCACGGAGTGCCGGCCATCCACTACTACACCATGGGCAAGTCCCGCAACATCATGGAAATACTTCAGAAGTGTTTCTGAAATTACTTGAATTGTCCATATTGTCTACAAATATTTCCGTATTTTACTTTTACTTGTTTTTAGCATAGGATTTGTTTGTTTCGTCGCGACATTTTCCTAAATTTGTAGGATTATGGTTTCAGCGTAGACCTGAATTTCAAGTCACGCCGCCAATACGAAGTTGCAGATTTAACGGACAATATTATGCAGAACAAATTGCAGGAACTGACCGACAGGCTCTACAATGAGGGGCTGTCAAAAGGGAAACAGGAAGGAGAAGCCATTGTCGGAGAGGCGAAGGCAAAAGCCGAAGCCATCTTATCCGATGCCCGCAAGGAAGCTGACGACATCATCGCAAAGGCAAGACGCGAGGCAGAGGAACTCAAGACACGTGTTACAGGAGATCTCAGAATGGCTGCCGCGCAAAGCATGGCCGCCACGAAGCAGGACATCGAAAGGCTTGTAGTCATGAAGATGACGGACAAGGAAGTCGGATCGGCTCTTTCTTCGGCCGATTTCATGAAGGAAATCATCTCCTCTGTCGCGAAGAACTTCAATGCAGGCGAACCGGCCGACCTTGAGCTCATGCTTCCGGAATCCCTTAAGAAAGAACTTGAGCCTTTTGTCCGGAAAGAACTGTCTGCTATCCTCGGCTCCAAAGTCAACGCTACGTTCTCGAAAAAGATAAACGGAGGATTCACCATAGGTCCTGCCGACGGAGGATATTTCATCAGCCTGACTGACGAGACTTTCAGAGAGCTTATCTCCGGGTATCTCAGGCCTGCCACAAAGAAACTGCTGTTCGGATAATCCGGTATGTTCAGTATGACCAACTATTACTACATAGTCGCAAGTCTTCCGGCCATATCGCAGGACTGGAAATTCGGAGACAGGACGGCCCAGGGACTCATAAACGAGATCAAGGGACAGAGCGCTGCCAAAGACCTTGCCCTGATAGAATTCGTCGAACGCAGCTTCGACGACGGCAATCTCGGTCCAGACTTCTACCGGCAGGCCCTGTCGCACAGGAACAGGTTCATAAGGGAATATTATGCCTTCGACCTCGAAATACGCAATGCCAAGGTCAGGTATCTGAACAGCGCTCTCGGCCGGGAAACAGGCAGGGACGAAATCAGTCTCTCCGACAGCACCTTCGAAAGCAGGGAACCGTTCTGCAAGGCGGCGGAACTCGATGCGATACTGCACGGCAAGGACATTCTGGCCAGAGAAAGGAATATCGACAACCTGTATTGGAACATGCTGGACGAACTGACTGTGCAGCATTATTTCGACATGGATGTCATTCTTGCCTTCATTCTCAAACTGCATATAATCGACAGATGGCATCTGCTGGACGAGCAGACCGGAAGGGAAATGTTCAGGAAGCTGGTCGATGAAGTCCGTGGAACATTCAAGGGCGTAGACTACAATCCGGGAACTGCAGGCGCTCCGGAAGGCTCCCCTGCCAGAACGGACAATAATTGATAATACAAAACAGATTAAAATATGAAAAGTACAGGAAAGGTCACAGGCATAGTCTCCAATCTTGTCACGGTGCTGGTGGACGGACCGGTATCCGAGAACGAGATCTGCTACATCGACTGTTCCGGGACAAGGCTGATGGCCGAAGTAATCAAGGTAAACGGGAAGAATGCGTCCGTGCAGGTATTCGAAAGCACGAGAGGGCTCAAGAACGGGGATCCCGTGGAGTTCGAGGACAGGATGCTTGAAGTGACTTTAGGACCGGGGCTTCTGTCAAGCTGCTACGACGGACTTCAGAACAATCTCACGACAATGACAGGGGTGTTCCTCAAAAGAGGGGAATACACCGAACCTCTCGACCGCACGAAACTCTGGGACTTCACTCCGATAGCCGCTCCGGGAGACAGGGTCATTGCCGCAGACTGGCTCGGAGAAGTCAAGGAAGGGTGGCTGCCGCACAAGATAATGGTACCTTTCGCCTTCCAGGGAGAATATACCGTAAAGTCAATCGTTCCTGCCGGACAATACAATATCGACACTGTAATTGCCGTACTCACTGACGGGAACGGCAACGACACCGACATTACGATGACACAGAAATGGCCTGTCAAGGTAGCTGTCAAGGGATACCGGGAAAAGCCGAGACCGTCAAGAATAATGGAGACCGGAGTAAGGACGATCGACACCCTCAATCCCATAGCGGAAGGAGGAACGGGATTTATCCCGGGACCTTTCGGATGCGGCAAGACAGTACTCCAGCATGCCATAGCCAAGCAGGGGGATGCCGAGGTAATCGTAATGGCTGCATGCGGAGAAAGGGCGAACGAGGTTGTGGAGATATTCACCGAATTTCCGGAACTGATCGACCCGCATACAGGAAGGCACCTTATGGAGAGGACTACCATAATATGCAACACCTCCAACATGCCTGTAGCCGCACGTGAAGCATCAGTATACACAGCCATGACGATATGCGAATACTACAGGGCAATGGGACTCAAGGTGCTGCTTCTCGCCGACTCCACATCGCGTTGGGCCCAGGCGCTCAGGGAAATGAGCAACCGTATGGAAGAACTTCCGGGAGCTGACGCATTCCCTGTCGACCTTTCGGCCATCATATCCAACTTTTACGCCCGTGCGGGAATGGTCGTGCTGAACAACGGCAAGACCGGCTCCGTGACTTTCATCGGTACGGTCTCCCCTGCCGGAGGCAACCTCAAGGAGCCCGTAACGGAGTCCACCAAAAAGGCCGCCCGCTGCTTCTACGCATTGGAACAGAACCGCGCAGACAAGAAGCGCTACCCGGCCGTCAACCCTATCGATTCCTACTCGAAATATCTCGAATATCCTGAAATACAGCAATATCTCTCAGAGAAAGTGACTCCTGGCTGGGTGGATATGGTGAACAGGACCAAGAACATCATCCGCAAGGGACGCGAAGCCCAGGAACAGATCAACATCCTCGGAGATGACGGCGTGCCGATGAACTACCACGAACAGTTCTGGAAATCGGAATTGGTGGACTTCATCATCCTTCAGCAGGATGCATTCGATCCGGTGGACAGCGTCACCCCGATGGAAAGACAGGAATACATGCTCGAACTCGTGATCGGCATATGCGACCGCAGTTTCGAATTCGAGGATTTCGGGCAGTGCCGCACATTCTTCAACGAGATGATCAACCTGCTCAGGCAGATGAACTACTCTGAATTCAGGAGCGAGGATTTCAACGGATATCAGGAACAACTCAATAATCTGATCAGCAATGGCAAATAAGGCTTATCAAAGAATATACACCCAGTTGGAGAGCATAACCAAGGCCACTGTAGCCCTCAAGGCGACAGGAGTCGCCAATGACGAACTTGCCGTAGTGGACGGGAAACTCGCCCAGGTGGTAAAGACCAAGGGGGATCTGGTCACTCTTCAGGTATTTTCCGGTACGGAAGGCATTCCTACTGATGCGGAAGTCACTTTTCTCGGACATCCTCCCGTACTGAAAGTAAGCGACGAACTGTCCGGCAGATTTTTCAACGCATACGGAGAACCTATCGACGGAGGGCCTGAAATCGAAGGCGAAGAAAGGCAGATAGGCGGACCATCGGTCAACCCGTACAGGAGAAAACAGCCGTCCCAGCTGATACCTACGGGAATTGCCGGCATAGACCTCAACAACACGATCGTTTCCGGCCAGAAAATCCCATTCTTCGCCGATCCGGACCAGCCATACAACAATGTGATGGCCCAGGTGGCTCTCAGGGCAGACGTTGACAAGATAATCCTGGGAGGAATGGGACTGTCCAACGACGACTACCTCTATTTCAGGCATGAGTTCGAGTCAGCCGGCGCCCTCGACAAGATCATCAGTTTCGTCAACACGACAGAACAGCCTCCTGTAGAAAGGCTGCTTATTCCGGACATGGCTCTGACCGCCGCCGAATATTTTGCCGTGGACAGGAACGAGAAAGTGCTTGTCCTGCTGACAGACATGACCCTGTATGCAGATGCGCTGAGCATAGTCAGCAACCGTATGGACCAGATACCGTCAAAGGACTCCATGCCCGGTTCGCTTTACTCCGACCTCGCCAAGATATACGAGAAGGCCGTACAGCTTCCTGACGGAGGCTCCATCACCATCATAGCCGTGACGACCCTCAACGACGGAGACATCACACACGCCATTCCGGACAACACCGGATACATCACCGAAGGCCAGCTATACCTGAGGGCTGACCCTGATTCGGGAAAGGTCATCATAGACCCGTTCCGCTCGCTTTCCCGTCTCAAACAGCTCGTAATCGGCAAGCAGACGAGGGAAGACCACAACCAGGTGATGAATACTGCCGTACGTCTTTACTCGGATGCCCGGAACGCCAAGACCAAGCTCGAGAACGGGTTCGACCTGAGCGACTACGATCTCCGCTGTCTGGATTTCGCCAAGGAATATGCCACACGCCTGCTTGCAATCGACGTCAACATTTCCATAAACGAGATGCTCGACACCACATGGGAACTGTTCGGGAAATATTTCTCAAAGGCCGAGACGGGGATAAGGCAGGCTCTTATAGACAAATACTGGCCGAATTAAAGAACAATATATGGCAATAAAGTTTCAATACAACAAGACGTCTCTGAACGACATCAGCAAGCAGCTGAAAATAAGGCAGAATGCGCTTCCTACCCTCAAGAACAAGGAATCGGCGCTCCGCCTTGAGGTCAGGCTTGCCAAAAACCATGCAGAGAAACTTGTCGCGGATCTGGATGCCTCATTGAAACGCTACGACTATCTTGCTGCGCTCTGGAACGAATTCGATCCGGGCCTCATCTCCATCACTGACGTGGACCTCGAAACCGTCAAGGTCGCCGGTGTCAAGACCCCGTCACTGAAGGATATCCATTACGAGATACATGATTTCAACGCTTTCGCGAAACCGGCATGGTATGCAGACGGGGTCGGCATCCTTAAGGAACTTTCACGTCTCGGCATAGAATCGGAGGTGTATCTGGAAAAAAGCAGGATCCTGGACTACAACAGGAAAAAGACCACACAGAAGGTCAACCTGTATGAAAAGGTCCAGATACCGGGCTATCAGGAAGCCATCCGCAAGATAAAGAGATATATGGAAGACGAGGAGAACCTTACGAAGGCTGCATCCAAGATTGTCAAGAACAGACACGAACAGGAAGAAGAGGAGGAAAAGACATGGTAGAGAAGATGACCAAATATTCATTCATCCTGCTCGACGAGGAAACCGAAGGCTTCCTCCTGCAGTTGCAGGAGCTGGGTGTAGTGGACATCACAAGAGCCAGAAAACCTATAGATGAAGACTCGGCCGCCATGCTGGAGAAGGCCGGGGCTGAAAAACGCGCTCTGACGATACTCCGGAAAACCGACTTCAAGGAAGATCCCGACAGGGAAGCCATCGAGGCTGCTGCCGGAACAGCCGAGTGCAGAGGAGACTACAGCACCGAAGCCATAGAGACCGAAGCCAGGCTGAAAGACCTCCAGACAGCGCTGTACAATGCCAGGAAGACGGCAAAGGCAAGAAGCCCGTGGGGAGAATTCGACAAGGCCGCCATCGGCAGTCTTGAGCGGCAGGGACTGAAAATCAGATTCTACACGGTTCCGAGAAAATCTTTCACGGAATCATGGGCGGAACTGTATCCTCTGCAGATAATCAGCGAGGACAAGAACAGCGTGTGGTTCGTAACCGTAGCCGGCAATTCCGAAGAATACAGTTTTCCTGTCAAGGAATGCCAGGCTCCGGACGGTTCGGCCAAGGATGCAGAGGAGGAAGCGGCACGCATCAGCAGGGAAATCATAGAACAGAAGGGACTTCTGCTGAAACTGACGGAACATACGGACGATATCGGAAAAGAATACGACCGTATCCTCACGGATCTGGACCTGTATCTTGCAGGAGCCTCAGCGGAACAGGCCGCTGAAAACAGGATAAATGTATTCACCGGTTTTGCCCCTTCCGGAATGGACGGGAAACTGGCCGGAGAATTCGACAGGATGGGCGTATTCTACATTGCGGAGCAAGCCGTTGAAGAGGACAATCCGCCTATCAAATTGAAGAACAACAGGTTCGCGAGCATGTTCGAAGTCCTGACCGGAATGTACGGAATGCCGGAATACAGGGAATATGACCCGACTCCGGTACTTGCCCCGTTCTTTCTGCTCTTCTTTGCGCTGTGCATGGGGGACGCCGGATATGGAATAATACTCATGCTCATCAGCATTTTCCTGAAGAAAAAGATGCCCGGCATGGCGAAACTGGCGCCTTTGGTCATGACCCTCGGAATAGGGACATTCTTCATAGGCATCTTCATGCACTCATTCTTCGGATTCGATCTGCTGACAGTGGATTTCATTCCGGAATGGCTGAAGAAATGCATGCTCAACGGTGATGTGGCCGGCTTTCCGGCAGCCATGGTCCTTGCCATCGGCATAGGTATCTTCAACACCTGCGTAGCCATGGTCATGAAGGCCATGTGCTATACACACAGATTCGGTCTGAAAGAGAATCTCGGGACATGGGGATGGACGATACTGGTGGTCGGAGGCATAATACTCGGCGGCATCACGCTTCTGGGACTTCTCCGGTCCGAGGTCGCGAAATGGATATTCATAGTCCTGGCCATCATTTCAGGTCTCGGGATATACATTTTCAACAAACCTGGACGGAACCCGTTCGTCAACATCGGAGCCGGCCTGTGGGACACATACAACATGGCCACCGGCCTGCTCGGCGACACACTGAGTTTCATAAGGCTGTATGCCCTCGGTCTTGCAGGAGGAATGCTCGGCTCCACATTCAACATGCTCGGCGGAATGATAATGGACGGATGTCCGGTTCCGGGTCTGAACTGGCTGCTGTTCGCCGTCATTTTCGTGATAGGACATACACTGAACATCGCCCTTTCCTGTCTGGGAGCGTTCGTACATCCGCTGAGGCTTACTTTTGTGGAATTCTTCAAGAACAGCGGATACGAAGGCAGCGGCAAGGCATACAATCCGCTCTCGATCAAAAACGGGAACGATTGAATATCATTGAGAGACAAACAATTGAATGAACAAACAAATTTTTAATACAACAACATCATGAACGAAATTCTTGGATATCTGGGCTGGGGACTGATGCTCGGTCTCGCCCTGGTAGGCAGCAGTATCGGAACCACAATCACGGGAAATGCGGCCGAAGGCGCCCTTAAGATCAATCCCGACAAGGCAACAGGCTATATGATTCTGTCCGCCATGCCGGCGACACAGGGTCTCTACGGATTCGTAGCCTTCCTGGTATGGCAGCTGTCGGGGATGGACTTTGCTGCCAACGGGCCTCTTCTCTTCGGTGTCGGCATCAGTGTGGGACTTGCCTGCCTGATTTCGGCAATCCGTCAGGGACAGGTCTGCGCCAACGGTATCGTAGGGCTGTCACAGGGTCACGACGTCATGACACAGACCATGATCTATGCTGCATTCCCTGAACTCTACGCCATCCTCGGCCTTATCGCCGCAATCATGGTAGGGCTGTAGGCTATCTATCCGGAAACCCAACGGTAAAAGGGGTGACTCAAAAGGGTATGCCTGAGTCACTCCTTTATCTGTTGTTGGTGTCCGGGCTCTTCATCAGCCAGGTGCCGGATATCAGCCATGTCCTCGTGACACCGGCAGGCAACGTCAACGGAAACCGAATAATTTATAAAGACATACGCCAATGATAAAGCTGCAGACTCCGGTAGCCGACACTGAATGTATGGTACCGGTAACATATGAGGACAGGATAATGATGCTCGGAAGCTGTTTTACCGACAACGTAGGGCAGAAACTGGCAGACTGGGGCTTCAATGTATGCATCAATCCTTTCGGGACGCTGTATAACCCGGCTTCCATAGCAGAATCGGTCGCAAGACTTGCAAATGGCAGGCATTTCACTGAAGATGAATGCGTATGGATGGGCAGCGGGGCAGGAAAAGTCTGCTCTTTCAGTCACCACACTTCATATGCAAGACCGACCGTGGAGGAATTTCTGGAAAACGCCAACCGGAAACTCGACGAAGCATGCGTTTTTTTCCGCGACTGCAGTAAAGTCATCATTACCCTCGGGACAGCCTGGTGTTTCAGGTATACCGGAGGCCCGTACATTCCGGGAACGGGTCTTCCTGAAGGAAAGGCTGTACGCTCAGAAGAACCGTTGCCATCGGAGAAATACCGGGACCGGATTGTAAGCAACTGTCTGAAAAGGGACGCAAAGGAATTTTCCCGAGAGCGGCTGACTGTCGGGGCATGCACTGAACTTTTGAATTCCATCGTTGACATATGCAGTGCGGACACCCATGCCGATACCGTAGACGCAGTAATGACAACGGGAGCAGACAGGAGAGAAAGAGAGATTATCCCGAAGCAGATAATATTCACTGTCAGCCCGATACGGCACATGGCCGACGGCGCCCACGGCAACCAGCTAAGCAAGAGCACTCTGCTGCTCGGAATAGAGAACATCCTGAATCCCGGAAATCCGGCCGGCATCCATGGAAACACCTGTAGAAGTCAGCCCGGCAGTACGGCAGAAACAGGCTGTCATATACGTTGCGACTATTTCCCCGCATACGAGATAATGATGGACGAACTGAGAGACTACCGTTTCTATGCGGAAGACATGGTCCACCCGTCGCAGCAGGCCGTAGACTACATTGCGGAACGGTTCCTGGACCGGGCGCTCCCGGAAGCGGACAAGCCCCTTCTGGAAGAAAAGCGAAGACAGTTCCGTCGGAGCAGACATATACCGAAACAGTTCCCGCCGAAGTCCCCGCTTACGGCAGGAGGGTGATTCCCGGAAATCATACGAACAGGATAACTGCAAATGAGAGCAACAGGAAAGCCTGGAAAGCCAGATGACCTGCCGTGGTAGTCTCTATGACAGTCTCATCAACATAGTCAAGGGCTATCCTGTCGAGTTCGTCCGAAGAGGGAAGGTTTCTGAACGACCATTTCCTTACAAGATAACCGTCATGGAAGTAGACGGCCCCTCCATTCGACCTGTTCAGTGTCATAAGAGTCTTATAATCCGCAAAATAAGCGGAACCCGCAATGTTCCCGGCAATATCTTCAGGAACAGTTCCTGCAAGTGCGGATGCAAGGGAGAAGGAATCCCCCGCCACAAGAATTATCGGATGATAGCCTGCCCCGAATATCTCCGGAAGCCTGCCGGCAATTTCCTCCCATCTGCGTCCGGGCACCGACCCGGGATCATAAACGGATATCACTATCACTTTGCCGGAAGCTGCAAGATTGTCGCAGTACCGGCCGTCAGCATCCGTAAAAGACAGGGTCGGATAGGTTTCCCCCGTCCCTCCTGACTGCACGGTTTCCGTCCTCACGAATGTCCATGTACTGTCAGGAAGATTCTCAAGGGAAAAAATCTTCTCTATTCCATCCTTCTCATATACGAATGAAGCCTCGTAGGTTCCTGACACTTCACCTGCAGAAGCAGCCAGTCTGGATGCGGCCCTGAAATCCGTAAAATCCACCATCGGAATATACATCAGGGAATAGACGGCAAAAACGGCCACCGATGCTGCAACTATCCCGAATGACACATATTTGCGCCGTTTCGGCCTTCCCAGACGGTTTATGGGTGTAAAAGCGACCGCAGAAAGGGCACACAAAACAAGATTCTTCACTAAAGACTGCATATGGGAAAGATGTACAGCCTCTCCGAAACACCCGCAGTCCATATCCGGATTGAATATCACCAGAATTACCGTAAGAATGGTAAAACCGCAGATGAACACCAACGCTGTCACGGCTACGACCTTTCTCCATAAGCCTGTCATAAGAAGCGCTCCGAGCAGAGTCTCGAATATGGACATTGCCTCTGCTGCAGGTTTCGCAGCCTGGAGCATGAAATCCGTTCCGAAAAACCTGAAATATTCAGCCATGACCAGACCTGCCCCTACCGGGTCAAGCAGCTTCAGAAGCCCTGACACGAAAAAAACCGCTCCTATGATAAAGGCGCATAGCCTGCGCAACCTGTTATAGTTTCTGCCCATTCGTTTCTGTTTTTCAATGATTTTGTCACGCCTGTCCGAACCGGAACACCTTATCGCCGATGCTCACAGGGACGAAACAAGATCAAGCACTTTCCTGAAGATATCGTCCGGAGGAAGCATCCGCCCCGTGCCGTCGGAACAGTCTACCCGTACAAAATGCGGATCGAGCCCGCATTGCCGAAGATACATGTCCCTGACCGACTTCTGGAATGACATGTCGGCTTCATGGATATCCCGTGCCCCCTCAAGATATGTCCGGTCACCTCCCTGTCTTTGTCCTGAGAGTTTCTGTTCCACGAAACCCAACGGAACATCCAGAAAAATATTCAGATCAGGCTTAGGAAGGTCAAAGACCTCATATTCAGTATGCAGTATCCACTGACGGAGTTCTTCCCTTTCTTCCTCATTTCTGACCTTGGCGCACTGGTAAGCGACATTGGAATACACATATCTGTCAAGAAGCACCGTACCTCCCCGTTCTATCACCTGCCTCATCATCGGAGCGGCATAATGCCTGTCCTCTGCATAGAGAAGCGCCACAAGCTGCGGATGTACGGAGTCTATGCTTCCGAACCCTCCCCGCAGGAACTTGCCGATCAACTCTCCGTAGACGGCGGAATCATAACGCGGAAAATGAATGTATTCCAGCTCGCTGCTGACTTCCTCAAGATATTTTTCAAGTCTTTTGACCTGAGTGGACTTGCCTGATCCGTCCAGACCTTCTATAACAATAAGCATATATCCGTAATCAAATCATGCAAAGATAATGAAATATTCATTACTTTTGGCCCGCTTTTGCACCGGTTTTCCGGCAGCAGATCCGGGAAGACAATACCGATAAAAGATAATTACTATGGACAGCAGACAGATAGACATAATGGGGATAATCAATGTCACCGATGATTCATACTATCCGGAGAGCAGATGTCTCGGAAATGACGGTACACCAGACATCTGGAAGATCCTGTCCAAAGCCGGAAGCATGCTGGAAGAAGGTGCTGCAATACTGGATATCGGAGCCTGCTCTACAAGACCCGGTTCCCTGCCGGTCAGAGAGGAAGAAGAATGGAGACGTCTCCGCCCTGCACTGGAAGCAATCTTTCGGCATTTCCCCGACGTTACGGTCTCCATAGACACATACCGGGCATCCGTAATAGACAACGCCGCCTCCCTTCTGGACTCATTGTACACGGCACGTCACAGACCGTCAGGAACAGGACAACATCAGGATATGCCTTCTGACGGGACATCGGCGGCACCGGGACATTGTCCCCGTACGGAGTCACAGAAGGAATACATCAGGAAAAGGCTGATAATAAACGACATTTCTGCCGGAAGGCTTGACCCTGGAATGCTGCCGCTTGCCGGCAGGCTCGGGCTCAGGTACATTGCCATGCATATGAAAGGCTCTCCGGCGGACATGCAGCAGATGTGTGACTACGGCAATGTCACGGAAGACGTAATAGATTATTTCAGGGAATTTGCCGTCAGGGCGGCCGAAGCCGGCATCACCGACTGGATACTCGACCCGGGCTTCGGTTTCGCGAAGACCGCGGAGCAGAACTGGCAGCTGATGAAGGAGCTGGGACGCTTCTCCGAATCCGGGCTGTTCCGGATTTCAGCCGACAGTACCGATACGGATGAAACGGGCTGCAAAAGGGACATGTATCCGGATGCGGCACATGACAAAGAATACCATCCGAGGATACTGGTAGGAATATCAAGGAAAAGCATGATATACCGGATGTTCGGCATCACCCCGCAAGAATCCCTGCCCCAGACGCAGGTTCTTCATCTTGCAGCCCTGGAACGGGGCGCCTCCATACTCCGGGTCCACGATGTAGCCGAAGCCGCACGCACTGTCGCCGCCTACAGGATGCTGTATTGACCCGACCGGAAATATGCCGGAAGAAAACCTGCCGCCGACTTTTTTACGGGTCATAGAAGCTGCTTGAATTTCTGTCAAAAATTTAAACAACTTCATAAATCGGAAATTTATATGTAAGTTTGTGCCCGAAAACAAAAAACCGCTAAAATGGAACTTTCACCACTGACAGCAGTCTCCCCGACAGACGGACGTTATGCAGGCAAGACAGAAAGCCTCAGGGAATATTTCAGCGAATTCGCCCTCATCAGATACAGGATCAGAGTCGAAATCGAATACTTCATAGCCTTGTGCAACATACCGCTCCCCCAGCTTGCCGGTTTCGACCACGGGAAATTCGAGACCCTTCGCGACATCTACAGGACTATAACACCTGAAGAAGCCGCCCGCGTGAAAGAAATAGAGAAGGTCACGAACCATGACGTGAAAGCCGTCGAATACTATATAAAGGAACATTTCAAGGCGCTGGGACTCGACAGGTGGAAAGAATTCATCCATTTCGGACTGACATCGCAGGACATCAACAATACGTCCGTGCCGCTCTCCTTTAAGGAAGCCATGCATGATGTGTATCTTCCCGCCCTTCAGGAAATCACGGATAAGATACGGAATATGGCAGAGGAGTGGAAGGACATACCGATGCTTGCCAGGACACACGGACAGCCAGCTTCGCCGACAAGGGTCGGAAAGGAATTCAGTGTATTCCTCGTAAGGCTCGAAGAACAGATGCACCAGCTCTCCGCACTCGGATATCCTGCCAAATTCGGAGGGGCTACAGGAAACATGAACGCCCACAAGGTGGCATATCCGGACATTGACTGGCCGGGATTCGGAGACAGGTTCGTATCCTCATTAGGACTGAAAAGGTCGTTCCCGACCACCCAGATAGAGCATTACGACAACCTTGCCGCCCTGTTCGACTGTCTGCGGAGGATCAATACCATACTGATTGACATGTGCCGCGACATCTGGACATATATCTCCATGGAATATTTCAGACAGAAAGTCAACCGCAACGAGGTAGGGTCGTCCGCCATGCCGCACAAGGTCAACCCTATAGATTTCGAGAATGCGGAAGGGAATCTCGGCATTGCAGATGCCTTGCTGACACACCTGTCCATGAAACTTCCGATATCCCGTCTCCAGAGGGATCTCACCGACTCCACTGTCCTGAGAAACATAGGAATGCCCCTTGCCCACGGACTCATAGCCCTGGCCTCCCTTAAAAAAGGCCTCGGCAAGCTGATAATCAACGAAGAAGCCATACAGGCAGACCTCGACAGGAACTGGGCGGTAGTCGCAGAAGGGATACAGACCATTCTCAGGAGAGAAAACTATCCGGATCCGTACGAAACGCTCAAGGCCCTCACACGCACGGGGAAAGGCATCGACCATGAGACAATATCGGAATTCATAGAAGGGCTCGATGTAAGCGAGTCTGTCAAGGCCGAACTCAGAGCAATCACGCCGATGACCTATACCGGCTTCTGACGGTTCCTCTCTACGATCCCTCCGGGAATTCCGGTCTGCCGGAGGGATAAGTTCCGGATACCTGATCAGTCTTCGTCTACGATATAGACATCATCCCCCGGTTCACAGAAATGGAAATTCTCCCTTGCGAACTTCTCAAGGGTATCCCTGTCGGAACGCAGCATTCTGATACGGCGGTCCATTTCCTCTATTTCCTTAGTGTACTGTTCGATCTGTTTCTCCTGCGCCGAGATTTCGAACCTCGCCCCTATCCAGTGGATTATGTTGTTCCCCGGACCGAAAGTGAGTACCAGTATCGCCACAGCCGTGACAACAGCAGCAAAAATAAAGAAACTGCGGTGCTCGCCTGTAAAAATCTGTCTTAATTTACCCATTCCGGAAGATTTTGGATGATACTGCAGTAATTTATTGGAATCCGTTTCGGTTTCTGTGCAAAAATAGTTATTTTTGAGAGATTTTTGTCCTTCGGATGAATATTTATCAATCTAATTATAAAAGGTATTTGATATGAAACCTACATTGCTTGTTCTTGCTGCCGGCATGGGCAGCCGTTACGGCGGTCTGAAACAGATGGACGGCCTCGGTCCTAACGGAGAAACAATCATCGACTACTCGATCTATGATGCTGTCCAGGCAGGATTCGGAAAGGTCGTCTACATCGTGAGGGAATATTTCAAGGAAGAATTCGAAAAGACCGTACGGCAGAAATACAGCCATGTGAAATGCGCCGACGGAGAACCTCTGGAATTCGAATTCACTGTCCAGGAACTCAACAAGATACCGGCAAAATTCACTCTCAATCCCGAAAGGCAGAAACCATGGGGTACCGCACATGCGGTCCTGATGGCCAAGGACATTATCCATGAACCGTTTGCCGTAATCAACGGGGATGACTACTATGGCAAGGAATCGTTCAAGATACTCGCCGACTGGCTGAGGGCACATGAAAACACTTCCGGACAGTATGCGATAGTCGGTTTCGAACTGGACAACACCCTTTCAGAATCAGGCGGAGTGTCACGCGGAATATGCACGGCAGATGCAGGAGGACGGCTTACCCATGTCGAGGAGCATCACAATATAGCCATGGCACAGGACGGCAAGGTCTACGGTGACAACAGCAAGGGAGACAAGGTCGAACTCGACGGCAAGGCTCTGTGCTCGATGAACATGTGGGGCTTCACTCCTGACTATTTCGCAAAGAGCGAGACCATATTCCACAGCTTCCTTGAGAAGAACATCGGCGAACTGAAAGCGGAATTCTACATTCCGTACGCAATCGACTGCATGATACGCGAGAAAAGCGCCGAAACGGAGCTGCTTTCGACTCCTTCCCGCTGGTTCGGAGTGACCTTCAAGGAGGACAGGCCCGGAGTCGTTGCCAAGTTCAAGGAATTCGCAGACAAGGGCATCTATCCGTCCCCTCTCTATTGACAAATGCATATCGGGCCATAACACGACAATAATGGCAAAAAGGAAAGTAAAGACATCTTTCGATCTGTTCTCTTCGTTCAGCTACTATGTACCTGGAGCAGGAGGCATCATGCTGCTTCTGATCATGCTGGTCATAGGGGCTGTCATAGGGAATGCCTCCCTGCTGGGTTTCATGGCATATTCAAAAGAAGCGGCAGACCTCTACGGCATACTGATATCCTATCCTCTGATGTTCATTCCCGCAATGCTTTTCGCAGCATACCAGAGCCGCAAGAATGAATTCTTCGAGGGAGGCATCATGATTGACAGCAACAATTTCGGTAATTTTTCCGGAGCGTCGATTGCGATAGCCGTGTCGGTAGCCACACTTGCTGCGGCATTTGCCTTGGACTTCCTGAACGTCGTCATGCCGCCGATGCCGGAACATCTGGAAGAGCTGATGAAGTCGATGATGGAAGGACCGCTTTGGGTTACATTGCTCTCAGTATCCGTATTCGCGCCGCTGTTCGAGGAATGGCTGTGCAGAGGAATGATACTCAGGGGACTGCTTCAGAAGATGAAACCGATATGGGCAATCGTCATATCCGCAGCGATATTCGCCCTCATCCATCTCAATCCGTGGCAGGCCATACCGGCATTCGTGTTCGGGATACTGTTCGGATATGTGTACTACAGGACGGGATCGCTGAAACTCACGATGCTGATGCATTTCGTGAACAATACTTTCTCAGCCGTAATCGGCAGGATCGACATGTTCAGGGATGCGGACAGTTTCATGGACGTATTCAATACAGGAACGTATGTGGCCCTGTGCATCCTGTGCACGGCCATGGTGGTATTGTTCTTTTTCAGGATACGCACCATACGGATTCCGTTCGGACAGAGAAGCGGATGCACGCCTGTCAGATATGAAGACCAGGCGGATCTGACGGAAGACAGGGTCAATATGTAAGGCGTTCTGTCTCTATCGTCTAAGAGATATTTATCCGGGCATGTCGGTTGCAAGACACTGGTGTGCCCGGATAAATTCTTCAGCTTCGTCAAGCGAGGAGATTTTACCTACATCCATCAGGTCAAGATGCCCGGGCACATAGCCGTCAATCCTCTGCGAAGCGCACATGTCGATATAGAAATCGGTAATGGAGAATTTATATGGAGTCCCCTTTCCGGAGGCCTGTGGCATAGAGGCGACATTGGCTCCCGAAAAGGGAAGGGGCCCGGGTACGGGAAGGATCGCCGAATGCCACAGGCCTCCGGAAAGGGATTCCGCATATTGTTCCAACAGGGGAAAAATCCTGTCGGAAATGAGATGGATGCCGGAAAAGGCATAGCCCGACACTGCCGGCATACCCGGGAGCAGAAGATTATCATGCCGGGCATCTGCCCCGACAATGGCATTACCTCCTTCGACATAAGCTTTTCCGTCTCCGGCATACGGACTCCGTATCTCACCCGTAGAGACATTCGTCCAGCCTGCCATATGCATTCCATTGTCGAACAGAAGATAGCGGGATGTCTGTCTCCTGCTGACGAGCAGGGTCGCCAGGGCATCGGAAGCCGCCGATGCGGCGAATGACTTCAGGTCGACATCCGAAAGGATATCCACGTTATGTACAAGGAAATGTCCCGCCCCCTCCAGCAGACTTTTAGCATGGAGTATTCCGCCCCCTGTATCCAGAAGCGTGTCTCTCTCATCCGAAAACCGTATCCTGATCCCGAAATCGTGTCTTGACCGGACATACTCCTCGATCATGTCCGCAAAATGATGGACATTGATTACGATATCATCGAATCCGGCAGTCTTCAGCCTGTCTATGACAATCTCTATCAGAGGACGGCCCCCCACGGGAACAAGAGCCTTCGGAATGGTGTCTGTCAACGGTTTCAGCCTTGTCCCGAGTCCGGCTGCAAATATCATCGCCTTCATTGTCTGACAATTTTTGCTTGTATCCCACTTGCAATGGCGGAATGGTCAATCCCTCCTGCTGCCACACACTGCTCGAGTGTCAGTCGGAAATCCTTTCACTGAAGCTCCTGCATCACCGGACAGAATATTACATGTAACGCCCTGCTCCCTGTGCGTCAGGACGATCCTGATATCCCGGCCGAATACGGAAGCAAGATGACGCGCCAAACTCTCCGCGCAATAGACGGAGCGGTGCTGTCCGCCGGTACATCCGAAACAGACGGAAAGATGCGTGAACCCGCGGTCCATGAAACGCCTGACATGAGGATCGACAAGACCGTACACGTTTTCGAGGAAGCGGAACACTCCCCCTTCCTGCTCAAGGAATTCGATGACCTCGGTGTCCATTCCCGTCATATCCCTGTATCTCTCATATTTCCCGGGATTTTCCAACGCCCGGCAGTCGAAGACATAACCGCCTCCGTTTCCGCTGCTGTCCCAGGGTATTCCTTTTCTGTATGAAAAACTGGTTATCTCTACCGTCAGTTTTCCGTCATCCATATTATCATTCATTCCGTATCTGAAATTTTTCGAAAATTCCGTATATATTTTCCGAATGAGGTTGACCCAGAAGGAGGAATTTCAAGGCTTGCGAAAATGAGAAAACCATAGTGTACTGTCGTACATGAGGATTTTCGAAGCAAGCGTAACGCAGAAATTACCCTTTTGAGTCGACCTCATTTACCTGTCCCTCCGCTGCAAAGGAAAAGCGACTGTCATCTGCAATGGCCGCAAGCACCTCTGACAGATACGGATACGCCGACATAGACTCCCTTGGCAATTCCCTGACATTCGCCACTGCATACGGAATGCTTTCGAGGAAATGCCGTTTCCGCTCGAAATATCCCCTCAAACCGTATGCCCCGAGCACCTGCAGGGTACGGAGCAGGACGAACAGTTTCAGTTCATCCCTGAAACCGGCCCCGTCCACCGGACAGTACCTGCGCAACGAGTCCAGATACACCGATATGAGTTCCTCTTTCAGTGCAGGAGGATAACACGCCTTTGCCTGCCATACGAAAGATGCCACATCATAATGCACCGGACCGCGACGGCCTCCCTGAAAGTCGATAAAATACGGCAGACCGCCGGACAGCATCACGTTCCTCGCCTGGAAATCCCTGTACATAAAGCCTTTGCACCCGACAGAAAGCAAATCGTCCGCAAGAGCCTCGAAATCATCTTCCAGAAGCATTTCATCGAAATGCATTCCGGTGACTTTCAGAAAACAGTATTTGAAATAATTCAGGTCGAACATTATGGAACGCCTGTCGAATTCCGGGACAGGGCAGACGGTTCCGAAGTCCAGACTCTCCGCCCCGAGCATCTGGATTTCCGGCAAAGCAGCCATAGCTCCGGCAAGAAGCCGTCTTTCGTCTGCGGAATATGCCTCCGTCAATGTTGTCTCCCGCTCCATGCCCGGTCGTCCGGCATGGGACATGTCCTCCGTCCGCATGCCAGACTGCACCGGACATCGGACAGTTTTACCGACACCGCAACCGGAACCTGCCATTGCAACGGAAGCACGTGCCCGGCCCTCAGCCACTGCATCGTACAGGCTGACCGTTCCGAGATCCTGCTGCAGATAACGGCTCCTGTCATCACTGACCGCATAGACTTCGGGCACCCGTATGCCTTTTGCAAGCAGATGTGCGCCTATCGACAGGAAAGCCTCATTTTCCTTCCTGTCCTCTCCTGCCACGCCGACAGCGGAATATCCGCCCCCCGAAAGACGCGAATAGCACCGGTTGCTCCCGGAACCGTTGATAAGAGTACATTCCGCCGCCTCAACGCCGAAATGCGCAAGAAACATCGAAGCCAGAACTTTATCCATGTATCGTATGACTGCAAGCCTTCAGCCCACTGATTTGCATCATGGTTTTCAGGCCGGAATCCGAGAGCAAATGTACCGAATTATCCCGACTTATCCATACTGTCACGGCATAAACGTAAAATTCATGTCATTAAAATTCAAAACATGTTCTAAAGTTGTATATTTGCAGGACTTTTGGAGGAAGTGACGGACGGAACGCCTGCGACCTCCGGTAAATCAGGGAATATGAATACAGCTTACTGTTCGGACAAGTACCAGTACACGATGGGAAAGTCTTTCTATGACTGCGGGAAAAAAGACTGCAGGGCAATCTTCAACATGTTCTACCGCAAGGCTCCGGAAAACAACAACTGGGCGGTAGTCAGCGGCACTGACGAAGTGATAGAGATGGTTGAAAATCTCGGGAATATGTCCCCGGAGTTCTTCGAGAAGTTCCTTCCCGGAGAAGAATACGGGGAATTCAGGAACTACCTCAGTTCCATGAAGTTCACCGGAAACATCTATGCGATGCGCGAAGGAGAGATCGTTTTTCCGTCCCAACCCATAATCACGGTCGAAGCTCCGATGATAGAAGCCCAGGTCCTCGAGACTCCGATGCTCTGCATAATGAACCACCAGATGGCAGTCGCGACAAAGGCTTCGAGGGTATGCCGGGCGACTGACAGGCCGGTAAGCGAATTCGGCTCAAGACGCGCACACGGTCCTTGGGCGGCGACATACGGGGCTAAGGCAGCAATAATAGCAGGCTGTGCCAACACGTCCAACATCCTGACAGGAGTAATGTTCGGTTGCGGCTCCACCGGGACAATGGCACACAGTTATGTCACCTCGTTCGGATGTTCGGTCGAAGGGGAACATGAAGCTTTCAGCACATATATCAGGACGCACAGGGGAGAGCCGCTCATACTGCTTATCGATACATACGACACTCTCAGATGCGGCATCCTCAATGCAATGAGGGCATACAGGGAAAACGGCATCGACGACAGCTACGGTGCAGGCTACGGGGTACGGCTCGACAGCGGAGACCTCGCCTACCTGTCTACCGAATGCAGGAAAATACTCGACGAAAACGGTTTCCGCGGATGTAGGATATTTGCCACCAACTCATTGGACGAATATATAATAGCCGATCTGGAAAGACAGGGAGCAAGAATCGATTCCTACGGAGTGGGCGATGCCATCGCCACAAGCAAGACCAATCCGTGCTTCGGGAACGTCTACAAACTCGTACAGATAGACGACATGCCTGTGCTGAAGCGTTCCGAAGACAAGGCCAAACTGATAAATCCGGGGTTCCAGATCACGTACAGACTGATGAAGAACGACCCTGAGAAAGGGGAAGTCTTCAAGGCGGACGTAACCTGTCTCCGCGGGGACTCCCTTGCACGTAAAATCGAGGCCGGAGATACCTTCACTATCTGCGATGAATATGACAGATACAAGTTCAAGACCTTCGAGGCCGGCACATATACAGTATCGGTACTCCAGCATCAGGTGATGAAAGACGGCAGCAGATGCGTCCCGGTACACAGCATCGGCGAAAAAAAGGAATACTACAATACGACGCTCCATCATTTCAGTCCGAGCGAACGCCGTCTGATCAACCCTCATTATTATAAGGTGGACATCTCCGATGACCTTTATAATATGAAGATGTCGATCATCAACAGACTCACAGAAGAAATCAACCGTTTCACCATATGAAAACCGTAACGGCACAGCAAATCCGGAGAAGATTTTCAGAAAGTCTTCCGGTTGGCCGGATTTCGGGAAGAGCCATAAAAGGATTTTCGGGAAAATTCAAAACTGCTTCTTAACAGCTTCAAGTATATTGCAATTCATTAAAATTTGCTAAATTAGCGGCAGGAAAAGCTTTTTCAGAGCATTTCCCGAAAGATCCTCGCTAATGATTTTATAGCAAACGACAATGAATTGTAACAAATTGACACTTATAACCATATTTTCCCTTTTATTCCTGTCTGTTTTCAGCCTTTCCGCACAGGACATTGTCATAAGCGGAACTGTAGTCGACACTGAGGGCCAGCCTGTCATAGGCGCAGGAGTTTTCTGCAAGGGACAGGAAAGCATCGGAGTCACGACCGATGTCGACGGCTCATTCTCGCTAAAGGTACCGAAAGGGACTGTCGCCCTGAAGATTTCATCTCTCGGGATGGAGGACGCGGAATACATGATACCCCGGAACGCTCCGGTAGGGGGGGTAAGGATAATTCTGAAATATGAGGAAAATATCCTTGAACAGGTAGTAGTCACCGGATATTCGCAGACTACTGTCAAACGTATAACAGGCTCTGTCGGAATAATCTCGTCCGACAAGTTCGAAGCCAAGCCTATATCTTCCGTCAGCGCCCTTATGCAGGGAGAGCTTGCCGGCGTCCAGGTAAGCGCCATATCGGGACAGCCCGGGACACAGTCGAGGATACGGATCAGAGGTACCAACAACCTTTCAGGCAGCAGCGATCCTCTGTGGGTCGTGGACGGGGTACCTCTTCAGGACGAATCGCCTGACCTTTCGTCCGAAGAACTCGCCACAGGAGGCTTCGACAACATCTTCGTCAACGGAATAGGCAATATCAACCCCAACGACATCGAGAGTATCACAGTACTGAAGGATGCCGCAGCATCCGCCATATACGGTTCCCGCGCAGCCAACGGAGTCATAGTAGTGACCACCAAGAGGGGGCAGGCCGGAAGGATGAAGGTAAACTATTCCAACAATTTCACCTGGTCATTCCGTCCCCAGAGGGATCTCAGCCTCATGAACTCTGCAGAGAAACTGGCATGGGAACAGGAGCTCTGGGACGAATTCTCGGCAGCGAAATACGAAAAGTCGCTTACCGACAACTCTGTAATCTTCCCTGTAATAGGCGTTGTAGGACAGATACGGGCCGGTGTAGGGGAATTCGCTTCCATGGCCGGAAATACGGCGGCGCAGAACGACTATATAGAATCCCTGAAGGGCATCGACACGGACTGGTACGATGTGCTTTTCCGCAATGCATTCTCCCACAACCACCACCTCAGCCTCAGCGGAGGTTCCGACAGATATACCTATTATGTATCGATGGGATACAACGATGACAACGGAATGCTCATCAACAACCGTTACCAGAGATACAACCTGACGGCCAACGTCACGATGACTCCGGCCGATTTCATAAAGATAGACATAGGACTGGATACGGCAAGACAGAGTTCCCTGTCTCCGGACAGCAGCGTGGACGCCTTTACCTATGCCTATTTCGCCAACCCTTATGAAGCGGTGTACAATGCCGACGGCAGCTACGCAGCAGACAGGACCTATTTCTCCCTCGGCTACTACAACGGCCGCGGACAGGAGGAAGTGATGCCCGAAAACGGATTCAGCATACTCCGGGAGCTCAACAGCAACTATACCGATACCGTCAACTGGTCCAATTCCCTGCGAGGGTCGCTTGACATCAGGATCGTCCGTCCGCTGAAATTCATAGGACTGGCATCCTATACATTCTCCAGCAACACCACGGACAAGATCGTAGACAAGAATACCTACACCGCATTCAGGGACAGACTCGGGAATGACGACCACTCCCAGACCAACCTGTACGGCTCCATCTCCCAGAACAGGACCGGCCGTGACAGCTATGTGCTCCGCGGACATTTCGCCTACAGCGACACATTCAGGGAGCGGCACACTCTCTCCGTAATAGCCGGGGCAGAGATACGTGGAGCCAATTCCAATACGATATTTACCAAAAGATACAACTACGACCCCGTGACCGGCACCACGTCCCTGCCCCCGATAAGCGGCCCGACAGACGAATGGCTGAGCGAAGTGGAAAGGCTGAACGGGGAATATTTCACAAAGACACGTTACGCCTCATTCTATGCATCCGCAGACTACTATCTCGGCAGCAGTCTGGTATTCAACGCATCTTTCCGTACTGACGGGAGCTCCAACTTCGGAAGCAACCGCCAGTTCAACCCGACATGGAGCGCAGGAGCCGCCTGGCATATGGCAGAGGAGAAATGGCTGCGCGACAACAATACCCTGTCCCACCTGACATTGCGTCTTGCATACGGATATACAGGCGACGTGAACACAAGCACCACCCACCAGCTCGTAATGCAATACATCCAGCAATCCTACAGGCACTACGGGGACGAGACTTACATGCTCGGTACCATCCCGTCGGCCCCGAACCCGGATCTCGGTTGGGAAAGGACGCAGGACATGAAGATGGCGGTGGACTTCGGTCTGTGGGACGACAGGCTCAGCATGAATACGGAAGCCTATTACAGATACAGTACCGATGTCGTGACTTCCTCGCAGGTAATGTCCACTTCAGGGTTCACGTCTGTCAATTTCAACTCGGCCGACATCATGAACAGCGGTATCGAGACCACAATCAACGGCACGGTCATCCGCACAAAGGACTGGAAACTGAGTGCGTCTGTCAACTTCGCCTACAACTACAACAAGGTGACG
The DNA here is from genome assembly GCA_944322585.1 of uncultured Bacteroidales bacterium. GTDB lineage: Bacteria > Bacteroidota > Bacteroidia > Bacteroidales > UBA932 > Cryptobacteroides. The sequence goes on from CALUPB010000004.1 coordinate 75,725, forward strand.
GACTACCGCCCTGCCACATATCTCGGGGTGACCGCCAAGGACAGGTATGTGGAGGGGTATCCAATAGGTGCCATACTGTCGGGGAAATACGACGGGATAGATCCGGAGAGCGGACTATACATGTTCGAGCTGAGGCCTGACGCGGAAATACGCACTGCGGCCGACCTCAACAAGGCCGACAACTACAGATACTATCTCGGGACGACCATAGCGCCATTCAGCGGAGGTTTCAACATCACCGCATCGTGGAAACTGCTGCGTCTGAGTGTCAGCGGTGTATATTCCTTGGGGTCAAAGGCATACGATACCATTGAATCCCCGGCATCATATACTGACGCAAGACATAACGGTGTATCCACCGAAACCGTCCAGTCGCAGTACAGCGACCTCTACTCCAATCACCTGAATGTGGGCAAGGACAGGACAGACAGGTGGACTTCCGACCGCACTACGGGTGTAAAATACCCGAGAATATACGACTACTACGGGACACGGTACAACTTCGAATCGTGGAACCCCATGGACTGGAACATCATCAATGCCATCTACCTCAAGGACATATCATACCTGAGGATAAAATCCATAATCCTCACATGCAGCCTGCCGGACAGATGGGTGGCGAAAGCGAAAATGACCGATGTCAGTTTCAACCTGTCCCTGAACAACTTCATAACCATCACGAAATACGACGGTATGGATCCGGAAGTCCCCGGAGCCACATATCCGACCACAAGGTCAGTATCTTTCGGTGTAAAACTCGGTTTCTGACATGAAGAACATACGATACATAATGGTTTCCGTCTCTGTTCTCTGCATGGTTTCGTGCAGGGAATATCTTGACGTGCAGCCGCAGGGAGAAGTCATCCCGACCACGGATGAGGAATTCGCCGCAATCATGGACAACAGGATTTTCGACATCGAAGGCGGAGGAGACGAATTCGTCATAGGCAACATGGAGGCAATCGCCAAATTCGAAGGCTATGCCGACAATCTCGACGCCAACATACGCGTCGGCAACATAGTGGCATACAGCGGAGACAACATCAATATCCGCCAGAGTGAATGGAGGAGCATTTTCCAGATCGTGAGGGACTGCAACATAGTGATTGAAAATCTGGAAGACCGGACATCCGACGTGGCCAAAGGCACGCTGGCTGCGGCCTATGCAATGAAAGGCATATGCTACTACAACCTGCTGCGGAGCTGGTGCGACCCGTGGGAGGCAGGACAGGAAAGCAGACAGCTCGGGCTGCCGCTTGTCGACAGGTTCGACATAAAGGACATGCCTGTCAGGGCGACTCTCGCGGCTTCGGCCGACTACACGGAAAGGATGCTGGACATGGCTCTCGCGCAGGGCAACACCGATCCGAAATATTTCTTCACGGAATATGTCATCAAGTCCTATCTTGCCAAACTGCATTTCTGGTGCGAAGACTGGGAGTCCACCATAGAGACGTGCAACGACATAATCGGAGGATGCGGACTCACCCTCACCCCGATCGCCGGATATGAGGAGATGATCCAGTCTGCAAACGATCCCAAGGGAGAGGTTATCGTCCGCTCCCATATCAACAACGCCAGCGAACTGGACTGGTATTTTTCCTACATGAAGGGATATATAGCAAGCCGTCCGGCGAGCGCTTCTCTGATAGAGCTTTTCGGGGACGAGCCGGAAAAGGATGTCAGGTACAGGATATCGTTCGACAGCAAAAGGTTCAACACCAAGACTCCGGAATGCAAGGTAAGGCTCTCCGAAATCGTACTGATGCTTGCCGAGGCATATTGTCACACCGGAGACACGGAGAATGCCCTGCTCTGGCTCAACGAACTCAGGCGCAACAGGATCGAAGGAGTCACGGATCTGACGGAAGCGACCCTGCCCCCTGTACGACAGGACAACAGGATAACGGAAGATGCCGAAGGCAAGCCGCTCACTCCCCTGCTCCAGGCCATACTGGACGAAAGGCAGAAGGAACTTTACATCGAAGGGGACAGGTGGTTCGAACTCAAGCGCAACGGCAGACCGGAATGGTGGATCATCAACAACGGTCTGAAATACACCACAAGGAAATACATGTACACCGCCCCTGTCTACAAGGGGGATGTGGACATCAACCCGGACTTCATACAGAACCCGGGATACGAAAGCTGAATATGACGGACTCCGGCACGGTAAAAGACAAAGGCCACGGGCGGCCACGCCGTCCGGCCATTCCACCCTGCCGATTTCCTTGGGTACAATCAAGCATTGGAGACAACACAGGACTGACATTACACAAAACTGTTTTATAATGGTAAAGACAACAATCATACGGATCACACTGGCTCTCGGTATTGCAGTCATCCTGCTCTGCGGCTGCTCCTACAACGAGCTGCCGCCAAAGACGGACGACGCCACTACCGACTACATCCTCCCGTCAGGTACAATCCCGACGGCAGAAGAAAGCGCCGCCGTACAGGCCCTCAGAGACGAATACAACAATGCAGTCGGCAACTGAATTCAATTCCAACACTTAAAACAATAAAGTCATGAAACGGATTTTAACACTCATCGCACTCGCTGCCGCAGTAACCGTTACGGCATCGTGCGACAAGGAAGGAGGCAAGGAAACTCCGACCGTAGAATTTGCAAGAGTATTCTATCAGCTTTACTCAGAATCGTCTGTCGATATCTCTGTCCGCCTGAGCCAGGCGGCAGAACAGGATGTCGTAATACCTCTTGAGTTCACATGCTCTACCGCAGTGATTGGAGAAAACTATACTGTGAGCGGGGTGGAAGTTACAGTCAAGGCAGGAGAAACCTCAGGCTCCATTACTATTACAGACGTTGATACAGAATACCTCAACGAAATTACTGTCAGCATATTGGAAGTCCCGGCCGGTTTCATACGCGGTTCCCGCATGACTACGATAGTGACTACGTATTACATAGAGGACAAGATTTACTCTTTTGATTTTGATAGCGCAGATCTGCTCGACAGATACATAGCCAAGCTGAGCGTTGAAGGGACAGTGTCAGGCTCGGAATTCGTGTTTGCAGAAGAGACAGTCATCCCTGTCACGATATCGGGTGACGGAGCATCGCTCTGCAGCATAGAAGGAGAAGGGGCGGTATTTGAAGCCGGAAGCAACACCGGCACGGTAACGCTCATAATCAACGATGCATCTTACGCTGGAAATGCACCTGTCAATATCAGTCTGAATACAGATGACGAGGATGATTTCATTGAAGGAGACATTCCGGCTATGACAATCACGGTCAAGGGTGTCCTTTCTCCGGCTACGCTGCTCGGGACATGGGAATTCGATGAGGTTCTTGACCTTGAAGAACTTGAATTATGGTTTATGGAATTGGGAGATGACACTGAACTTCTTCCTACACATAATGACGGTTTCACCATCACTTTCGGTGGAAGCGACGGAAATTACACCATAACGCCTAATGACCAGGGAGACTTTGCGAACTACTACCGCTCTGCCACAATTGCACACACTGCACCATTGAATCCTACAACGGGAAGTATAACTCTTGGAGAATATACAAGCGACGAAGCTCAAATGTATGTTTCGGAAGTTGATACCCCTCGCCAGCAGATAACATATTTCAAACTTTCGCAGGTAAACCGTGCGTTCAGTGCGGATACCGAAACTCTCGGTGAAGGTACAATAGCAATGAGACTGCGCAATGACGGCAAGCTGGAAATCTATATCAAGGACTGTGACCAGCCTCCGTTCGGCGAGATGTGGTGGGACGGCTTCGACCCGGACATGTTCAGTTTCGCATCGACATTCACCAAGGTAGAATAAACGGTTCATCCAATACAGGATTTTCCGGATTCATATCCGGTTTAAGAAGCTGTTTTAATTTTTCGGCCCGGCAGGATTTCACGCTTGCCGGGCTTTCATATTCTTCGGCTGACAGAAATGCCTGCAATCTTTCGCCGCTCCATACTGCTCACGATACGCAGAAATGACTATCTTTGCGCCATACTGACGACACCGACCGATGACTGAGACCAAAAAGATGACAGCATCCGGGGCTGAAAGCACAGTGGCATCCGGAACCGAAGGGAACCGGATAGTATGGCTTGACGTGGTACGCCTTGTGGCCATGTTCACGGTGGTCTGCTGCCACTGCGCCGACCCGTTCAATTTCTATGCAGGAGACTCCACCTCCGACCTTGCATCGATAAAGTTCTGGGGTGCGGCATGGGGTTCCATACTGAGACCGTGCGTCCCGCTTTTCGTGATGATAACCGGAGCCCTGCTGCTTCCTGTCAGGGAAGATGCATGGCCGTTCTACCGGAAACGCATCAGCAGGGTATTCTGGCCGTTCCTGATATGGTCAGTGATATATTGCCTGTTTCCCTGGATAAGCGGACTGTTCGGTGCCGGCAGGGATTTCATCCTGACATTCTTCCCATACGGAGGAGAAGACGTGACAAGTCAGTCATTGTCCACCTCTCTCGGATATATTGCAGACATACCGGTCAATTTCTCTGTCACTGATGTCCATATGTGGTACATCTATCTGCTCATAGGGCTTTACCTGTTCATGCCGATATTCTCCGCCTGGGTGGAGAAGGCTTCCGAAAAGGCCAAGCTGTGGTTTCTGGCAGCATGGGGCGTGACACTTTTCATCCCGTATATCAGGGAATTCGTGTCTCCTTATATCTGGGGGGAATGTTCATGGAACGAATTCGGCATGCTGTACTATTTCGCTGGCTTCAACGGCTACCTGCTGCTCGGACATTATCTCCGCAACCACAGTGTTTCCCTCGGCAAGACTCTGGCTTGGGGCATCCCCGCTTTCATCATCGGATTCGCCGTCACATTCGCAGGTTTCCGGCATATGACTTCCCTGCCGGGATTCACCCCGGAACAGCTGGAACTGTTCATATACTACTGTTCACCCAATGTCGTGATGATGACGGTACCGGTATTCATGACATGCAGGCACATAAATGTCAGGTCCGGACTCATCCGGAAAATGCTGGCCAACCTGACGGCATGCGGGTTCGGAGTATACATGATCCATTATTTCTTTACCGGACCGGGTGTCGCCCTGATGAGGGCGATCAGCGTGCCGATATGTATCCAGATACCGGCTGCAGCGGTGATTGCCTTCGCCGTTTCTTGGCTTCTGGTCATCGGAATACGCAAGCTGACAGGCAGGACGGCAAGATACTGGGTCGGATAACGGCAGCCTGAAGAAGGCCATTCCGGAAGCCTTTTAATTTTTGTCGTCATGAATTTTATTGTATATTTGCAGGTTCTATGAAGAGCCTGGCAGGTAAAATACTGGTCCCCTCCATAATTGTAGGGCTTGCTGCCATCCAGTCTTTCGGGATTGATGCCGGCAGGGCTTTGCATTTATATCAGACACCGGATTCACTGATATCCGTTACAGCGGATACCATTTCGGCAAATGCGGACACTACTATTGCCCGGCAGGACAGCGTTACAGTTGCAGACACCACAATCGCTCCGAGGGACACTATCGTAGTACCCGATTCCCTTAAGGATACGGATCCGTTGAAATTCAAATATTTCATTGCACTCAGGGACTCCGTCACACGCGTACAGACCAGAGACTCCCTAATGGCGGCAAAGGACACGGTGGAGCTGATGAAATTCGACTCCCTCTATACCAAGGATTCCGCTGAAGTAGCCCAGGCTAAATTCAATGCATGGTACAGTTCCCTGAGCAGGAGGGAACGACGCAAATACGACTATGAGCAGCAGCTTCCGATAAAGATGGCCGAAGCCCTGGCCAAATTGGAGAGGGCCGACAGCATCAGGGCGGCAAAAGACAGCATAATAGCCGAGAAACCGAGAATCCTCGAAACATATGCCGTCCCCGACTCGATGCAGTACAGGAGAATGATAACCTGGACACACGACAGGTATTTCAACGATGTGCGGCTCTTCGATTACGACACCACATACAACTACCATTTCAACGACCAGCCGCCGTTCAAGGAAGACCTGAACGCGACATATCTCGGTGTGGCAGGCTCCGCGGCCCAGCTGTACAACTATTTCAAACGGGAAGAAGCCGAAGACGCGATATTCTATACCCCGTACCAAATCTACAACTACACTCCGGAGAACCTTCCGATGTACAATACAAAGACCCCGTACACGGAACTGGCCTACTGGGGAACCCTGTTCGCCCAGGATGAGAAGGAGGAGTCCAACATCAAGATACTCACCACCCAGAATATACTTCCGGAATGGAATGTCACCCTCGAATACCACCGCTACGGAGGGAAGGGAATGCTCCAGAACGAGGACACGGACAACAGGACATTCGTGGCTTCCACCAATTACATGGGCAAGAGGTATCTGATGCATGCCGGCTACATCTACAACAAGGTGTCGAGGACGGAAAACGGCGGTATAACCGACAATTTCTGGATAAGGGACACCACCGTGGATGCCAAGGAAATAGCCGTCAATCTCACCGGAGCTTCAAGCAAGATCAAGAAAAACACGATCTTCCTCGACCAGTCATACAGGATACCTTTCAGTTTCATATACGACATAGGGAAAGGCAAAAGGAAGGAACGCCGTGCGGAGGAAGCCAGAAGGGACAGCATCATGGCTTCCGGTGACAGTATCGCCATCGCCGCCCTTATGGCAGAAGATGCAGCCAAGGCCGAAACCGAAGCGTCTGCGGCAGACAGCCTCGACAGGGACATAACATCAGCCTTCATCGGGCACAGTTCCGAATATACCGTCTACACCAGGAACTACATGGACGACCTCACGGACGAGACGGGAAGAGGTTTCTACAACAATAATTTCTTCATCAACCCTACGAGCAGTGCGGACTCCATGCGTGTGATGAGGCTGGAAAACAGGGTATTTCTGCGTCTTCAGCCATGGAAAGCCGACGGAATAGTGTCGAAACTCGATGTCGGGATCGGGGACAAGCTCCTCAACTATTATGACTACAGTCCGACCAACTTCCTGAGCACCAAAAGGAATACCGTCCTCAACTCGCTATATCTCTATGCCGGAGCACAGGGACAGTACAAGAAATATCTCCAGTGGGATGCCACCGGAAAATATACTTTTCTCGGACACGAACTCAACGATTTCGGGATAAATGCGAACGTCACTTTCAGCGCATACCCGTTCAGGAGAGACAGGAACAGTCCATTGCTGCTCAACGCCCATTTCGAGACTAACCTGAGGGAACCGGACCATTATGAGCAGAGACTGTACACCAACCATTTCCGTTGGGAGAACAATTTCAGCAAGATATCCACGACGAAAATCGAAGGCAGGCTGTCCGTTCCAAGATGGAAACTCGATGCCATGTTCGGATATGCACTGTTGGGCAACAACATATATTACGGCACTGACGGTGCGATACGGCAGAACACTACTCCGATGAGCGTAATGACGGCATATCTCAGGAAGGATTTCAGACTATGGAAATTCCACCTCGACCACAGGGCCCTGTTCCAGTTGTCATCCAATCCGGATGTGCTTCCGCTTCCGACATTTGCCCTCAATCTCAGGTATTATCTGCAGTTCGATGTGGTCAGGGACGTGATGCAGATGCAAATCGGGGCAGACGGACGTTTCACTACCGAATGGTATGCACCCGCCTATAACCCGGCTGTGGGGGTATTCCACAACCAGAATCAGGAAAAGTACGGCAACTGCCCCGACATAGATGTCTTTGTCAATATCCAGTGGAAACGCGCATGCATTTTCATAAAGGTGGAGAACATCGGAATGGGATGGCCTAATGACAGGGCCGACTACTTCTCCGCCCATCATTATATCAACACCCAGAGAGCCATAAAGATGGGTATCTTCTGGCCGTTCTACATCCAGCCTGGCAGGAATGCCAAAGTCGGAGGAGGCGGTACGGCAGGCGGCAATGCAGGAACTGCAGGCGGTCAGGCCGGATTTCCGGGGAATGCAGGACAGACTATGATGCGTTAAGATGAACAGCACCGTACAATCCTTTCTCAGGACAGGACTGGCCATAGCCCTGCTTTTTGTCATTCCGTCCGGAGAAAGGGAACTGCTGTTGGAACATGCCGTTACGGCATATGCCTTTGCAGACGGAGATATCAGGTGCGTCATCGACACGGGAGACGACATGTACTCCGGTACCGGGCTGAAAACGGGGTTCAACTACGAACTGCTCAGGGAATATGCCGGAGAGACAGGACACCGGATAAGCATCTCTGCCGCAAGGTCCGGATACAATTACACGGATTCCCTCGGCAACGGCTCGATAGACATTCTTGTGCGGCTGTCAGCCGACACGCCCGACAGCCCTGTCATCCTGAAGTCCCGCAATACAGACCGTTACTGCGCCTGGTTCCTCAGGGCAGACAGGAATGCGGAAATGAAAGACATCAACCTATGGCTCAGTTCATTCATCGGCACAGAGGGATATTCCGAACTCCGAAGCAGATTCTACAGCCCGTACGATCCTTTCAAAAGGCTTGAAAGGGGCAGTGTCTCAAGACGGATCAGTCCCTACGACTCCCTGATAAAGAAGCATGCCAGGACCGTCGGCTGGGACTGGAGGCTTCTTGCAGCCGTCATATACCAGGAATCCAGATATTCCATCAATACGACATCTTCAAGAGGGGCTACAGGTCTGATGCAGGTTCTCCCGAGTACGGCCGGATATTACGGCATCACGGATCTGATGGATCCGGAACAGAACCTCATCGCCGGGACGAAACATCTGGCGAGGATACAGAAACGCTTTTCATCGGAAGATTTTTCGGATGAAGAGAGAATAAATTTCACCCTTGCCGCATACAATGCCGGAGAAAGGCGGATAGAGGATTGCCGTCTCTACGCCTCCACCCGGGAACTCGACAGCACTAAATGGGAAGAGATAGTCAGGATTATTCCCGACATGAGAAAGTATTCGTTCGAATACAACGACACTGTCCGGTCAGGACGCTTCCGGGGGACGGAGACTATAAACTACGTGTCGAAAATCATGGATATCTACGATGCGTTCTGCGAAATATGTCCGGAAGCATGACCGGGCGGATATCTGTCAATCCTGACGGCACACCTCAAAATCCGGGTCATTTCACTGCCACGCTGCGGGCCGGATCGACCTTAGCTATGAACAGGGACGGTATCAGCAACAGAAGCATTATCACGGCATAAGCCGCAAGATCAGCAAGAAGAACCATCCCTACATCGATATGTACCGGCACATACGGGACGAAATAATTCGACGGATCAAGTGACAATGGATGCCATATTCCCTGAACGGCACAGAAGACAAAGGCAAGCAGATTGCCGGCACACATACCTTTCAGCACTATTGAAGAGGAACTTGCAAGAAATATACGGGCAATCGCCCTGTCCGTCATGCCGAGGGACTTGAGAAGCCCTATCGTGGATATGTTCTCGAACAGCATTATCAGAAGTCCTGATATCATGTTGAAACCAGCAACTACAGTCATGAGCACGAGAATGAACAGGACATTGAAATCGATAAGATTGAGCCAGTCGAACAGCTGCGGATACCTTGACACTGCCGATGTACAGACTACCGTACTCTCTTCTTCACCGGCATAGGAAAATGTGATGAATCCGGCATGGGATGCAATGGTCTCCATGTCACGGACATTCCTGCGGCTGTCATCAAGAATTACCTCAAAAGCGGATATGCTTTCCGAATCCCAGCCGTTGATTCTCTGCATATCGGACAGTCCTGCATAGACGACCATCCTGTCATCCGCATCCGCAAGTGCATCATGCACTTCAGCCACCCTGAATTTCCTTGCCCTTATACGTTCACCTATGAAATATGTAAGCATCTCATCCCCGGGTCCGAGAGAAAGCATCGACGCAAGCCTGCGGGGGACAGAGACCTCGAGAGGGGCAAGGGAATCGGCCCCGTGCCTCTCTACGCCTTTGAAAACCACTCCGTGAATATTGTCTCCATGCTTTACTATGCCGGCCCTGTATACGACCGGGTCGACGGAACGGACTCCGTCAAGAGCTTCCATATGGACAAGCCAGGAGGGATGACGCTCTATCGGCGATGTCCCTCCTATGAAATTCATGTCTACCGGCGTTATCTGGATATCCCCCGACACTTCGGCAAGGCCGTCCCGTATCGCATGCCTGAATCCTGAAGATACCGAGACGGCGATTATCATGACAAGGAAACTGACAGCAATGCATATCATCGCCATCCTGCCCTTGATCCTGAGCCTCGAAGCTATGAAAAGGGATACATCCATATCATTTCATCATGTATGCCTGCCTTACCAGATCACGACTCTTTCATCCTCCGGACGGAACATCCTGTCACCTTCCTTTATCCCGAAGGCATCGAAGAATGTCCGGAGATTGCGGACTGTCACATTCACCCTGTTGTTGCCGAGAGAATGGACATCAAGTTTCGTCAGCCTCGCAATTTCCTCGTCGGTGATATTCTGTGCCCACAATGTCGCATATGCCAGATAGAATCTCTGCTCTGCCGTGAAACCGTCCACAGGAGCCGGCTCCTTTCCTCCGAAGGAATCCTTCATGGCCGTATATGCAATGCGCAGGCCTCCCTGATCGGCTATATTCTCTCCGAGACAGAGAGCACCGTTCGCATGTACTCCCGGCAGCACCTCCACTTCATTGAACTGCTCCACAAGAATGTCTGTCCTTTCCTTGAATGCAGCGGCATCCTCTTCCGTCCACCAGTCGGACATGTTCCCGTCCTTGTCGAAATGCCTTCCCTGGTCGTCGAATCCATGGGTCATCTCATGACTGATGACGACGCCTATGGCACCGTAATTGACGGCATCGTCAGCATCCGGATTGTAGAACGGCGGCTGGAGTATCGCAGCCGGGAAACATATCTCGTTGGTCGTCGGATTATAGTACGCATTTACCGTCTGAGGACTCATGAACCATTCCCCCATGTCCACCTGCTTCCCGAGTTTCGACAGATTGTCCTCAGTATACCAGTTCATTGCCTTGACGATATTCTGATAGTAAGGCAGCGCCGGGTCTATCTCCATCGTACCGTAGTCTTTCCATTTGTCAGGATATCCTATCTTTACCGTAAAGTTGGAAAGTTTTTCCTGAGCCTTAGCCTTGGTCTGCTCCGACATCCAGTCGAGTCCGGAGATATGCTTGCTCAGGGCTGCCTGGATATTCGCCACCATCACCGACATCCTCTCCTTGTCCTCCGGAGAAAAATACCTGTCGACATACATCTTGCCTACAGCTTCGGACAATATACTGTTGGGAACGGCCATCGCCCTCTTCCAGCGCGGCTTCGGCTCCTGCACGCCTGCCATCTGTTTCTGGAAGAAATCGAACGAAGCCATATAGAAATCATCGCTCAGAGAGCTGCACGCACCGGTTACCACCTGCGCCAGAAGATAGTTGCGAAGTTTCTCCACCGGGGCGCTGCCAAGATATTTCCCGACTGCATCGAAGTAGGACGGTTCGCCTACTATCACCTTATCCTGCGGGCTGACTCCCATTGCCTGGAGATATTCTCCGAAACGGATACCAGGATATGTCTCATCTATCTGCCGGGATGACATCGGGTTGTACACCTTCTGCACGTCACGCTGTTCCACCTTGCTCCACGAAGCCTTGGCTATGACATCCTCCACTTCAAGGGCATCGTCGGCTACCTTCTCTGCATCCGGCACATGAGCCAGCGACAGCACCTTCCCGAGGAACTGACGGTATCCCTCCTTCAGCTCCGCATTGGCCGGGTCGAGATAATAGTCCCTGTCCCCCATGCCGAGCCCGCTCTGATCCATGTACAGGACGTTGACATCGCTGTCCATAGCATCTGATGACACATAGATCCCGAAAAACGGATTGTCGCCGTTCCTGTGTATCATGGCCACGGCCTCTATCAGCGAAGACCTGTCGTCAACCGCCATCACCTTATCGAGGTATGGCTTCAGAGGGGCAGCACCGTCAAGGTTGAGCCTGGTGGAATCCATTCCCATCCTGTAAAGGTCCGCAATTTTCTGGTCGGAACTCCCCTCTGCAAACCTGGTGTCGAGCATGCTCACAAAAAGGTCATTGAGCCGTTTCTGGTTATTGTCGTTCAGCATATCGAAAGACCCGTACCGGGAATATTCCGGCTTGAGCGGGTTCTTCTGCTGCCACCCCCCGGTCGCATACCGGTAGAAATCCTCAGCAGGACTTACTGTAGTATCGAAATTCGTGATGTCTATTGCAGGCACCTTCTCCCCGCGGCCGCCGCATGAAGCGGCCGCCATCATTGTCAGGAACATAAATAAAGACTTTTTCATCGCATTAATTCTGAAAACCCCGCAAATTTAGAAACAGTTTTGATTTTTATCAATACAGGGATATCCTGCCTGCGCAAAAAACGGACGGAAAGGAAGTCCGTCTGAAAAAATTTCCCCATATTTGTCCGGCAATGCCGGAAACGATGAAAAATATACTCATACGATACTGTATCGCGACAGCCGGGCTGGCCCTGGTCGCCACAGGCGTCGCCCTGTCGATCATATCCGATCTCGGGACATCTCCCATATCATGCCCGCCATACGTGCTTGCCCTCAACGGCGGTCTCACGGTCGGCCAATACACGGCCATGATGCACCTCCTGTTCATCCTCGTGCAGGCAGCGCTGCTCAGGAAGAATTTCAGGATACGGAATCTCATGCAGATAGCCGCGGCTGTGGTATTCGGTGCCCTGACAGACCTTGCCATAATGGCCACATCCCCGTGGCTGACTGCAGAAACGTATACGGGCAGGCTGGCGCTGATGGTGCTTTCCGTAATCCTGACCTCCGCCGGCATAAGCATAGAAGTCAGGGCGAGGGCATGGATGCTGGCGGGAGAAATGACTGTAGCCGCCATCGCAGAAACAGGGAAGATGAAATTCAGGAATGTCAAGATAGCTTTCGACATATCCCTTGTCATCATAGCCGCAGCAATGTCCATGCTTATGTCAGGACATCTCCTCGGAGACGGGCAGCAGACCGTCATCAGGGAAGGCACACTCGTGTCGGCCCTTTTCACAGGCTATCTGATGCGCTTCCTGGACCCTCTGACGGACAGGCTTCTCAGACGCATTATCCCAGACTGAACGGCAGAGGCCATGAGGAAGTTCAGGCTCCTGACTTGCGGTGACGGTAAAGCTGCCAGCTGTTGAAGGCGTTATGCCATATGCTGTAGAAACCGCCTGCGACTGAAGTGACTGGAGTCATGAAAGTATAGCCCATCCATATGGCGAAGACTGTATTCTTCTGGCCAAGAGCCTGTCCCGCCGTGACAGATGCACCGTAACGCCTTCCGACAGCCCTCCCGAGCCAGAACTGGATAATGCAGCAGGCAAGCGACACCGCAGCTATGCCCGCCTGGTATCCGGCAGGAACCGTACTGTGGACTATCGACCTTGTCGTCATCAAGATTGCCAGCATAAGGTTCACAGCCCATATATAGAACGGCAGTTCCCTGTATCTGATGATTTTTCTGTGGAACTTCGGCATCGTAAAGCGGACGATCCATGCAAGGATGCACGGGCATATGAGCAGGGGGAACACCTTTGCCATTATCAGGCTGAACGACATGAGGAATGTCATATCCTCCGATGGATGCACGAAGGGCACGACAACGGGCACGGTAATGGCCACCGCAAGATTTATCAGGATCAAATAGGTGGTTATTCCCGGCATGTCACCCCCGAGTTTTCCCGTAACGACTGCAGCGGCAGTGGCGGTCGGGCATATGAACATCAGCATCGCACTCTCGAGCAGGACTTTCCAGTGGTCCCCGGGAAGCAGGATTTCCATAAGTGCCAGGCCGGTGAATGAGCCTGTCTGGAATATGAGAAGCCACAGATGCCATTTTCTGGGCCTCATGTCTTTCGGGGAAATATTGCAGAAGGAAAAGAAAAGCAGCAGGAACAGCAGTGTCGGCTGCAGGACGGACACTGCATGATACAGCACGGGGCCGGCCGGAGCGAAAGCCGGAATATTGATATATACAAGGTATGCAGCCGCACCGCATACCATGGCTATCACCAGGACCCAGTCCTTTATAAATGATATGATCCCATTCATCATCAAGATATCTATACAGCTGTATGCTTGCAGGACCGCTATTTCTTTTTTGTCAGAAGCTCAAGCCTTGTCCTGGCTGCAGTCCTTTCCGTCTCATCGTCAGTGGCGGCCATCAGGACAGGCAGATATCTGATTTCGGCCTTCACATCGTCCAGTCTTCTGCATATAAGGACGCAATTCTTGGCTGCCGTATAGTCTTCCGGATTGATTTTCAACACTTTTCTGTAATATTTCAATGCCGTCTTCGTATTGTTTTCCACTACAAAATAATACGAGCCGACATTGGACAGAAAGACAGTGGACGACGGTACATAGTCCAGCATCTTTTCCGAAAGCATCTTGAATGCCACGTAAGAAGCCTGCGAGCCTATATTATAGAATGTATAGCAGTATTCCTGGATGGCGCCTTCGAAAAAGGCATCGTCCGCCTTCTGACCGTCGAACCGCCATTCTGCATCCCTGTCAGCATAATAGCTGTCCACCAGACTGCCGAGGTATACAAGAGCCATGTCGGGACTTTCCTTTTCATATGACACGAGGGCCGCCGCTTTCATGAAACTTATGTCAAGATCCCTCGGATACAATTCTGATGCCCTGTCGATATTCTTCAAGGCCATTGCAAAGAGGGAATCGTCATAGAATGTCTCCTCAAAATAATTGATATCCGCCCCGGTGGAATCCTTAAGGCTGAACAGAGGCGCATTACCGAGATATTTCCTGCCGGGCTTCGCCACTACCGAAGTCTTCTGTCCTTTGGTAATGTAATAGCTGTACCTCGCCAGAAGCATTTTCCTGTTGTCCGGATCCACCTTGGACCAGTTGTCCAGAAGGGTCTCGATTCCCACACCTGCTGTCCCGAGCCTGGACACAAGCATATCGTATTTGTCAGAAAACTCTGCCGAAGCCGTGGAATCCACCTGCGACGTCTGCGCCGGCACTGCGACAGACATACATACCGTCATTAATGTAAAAACAATTTTCCTTACCATACTCTGTCATTCCAGTCATCAGGATTGTCGCCTCCCCTTATTGCGGAAAGGACTCCATGATGGACAAGTTTAAACATCTATTCTTATTCTGCGGCTCTGTGGATACAGGTTGTTGCACCTCGGACCGAGATTCTTCACAAAGCCGAGGGGCAGTCCCCCGTAACAGACCTTCAGATAACCTTTCGGAGCATCATCAATACATATCGCATCCCGGTGCAGATACGCCAGAGCCTTCTCCCTGTCAAGATCCACCCGCGGGAAAGCATCCTCTTCAAGGACAATGCTCAGGGCAAGATCAGCCGACGGCACCAGATTCCCTCCTTTCATCTCTCCCACCGCACATCCCGTCTGCACCGTCCTTACTGCCGAAGAAACGCAGTCCGTACATTCGGAGACTGCTGCCGGTACGGCTATCACAAGCCCTCCCCTGCTGCGGAACGAGACCTCCGTTCTGAAATATCCTTCAAGCCCTTTCATATTCACCGCCGACCGGGCTCTATGGAGCCTCACACCGTGTCCTGAAAACCTGTCCGGCACCTGATGCCCTCCTTTTCTGACAGCCGCACAATACTGTCCCTCCCCGGGGACACGGCCCGGAAGCAGAAGGAAACCGAAGCGCGTACGCAAAATTTCATCAGGACCCCCATCCCGTACGGAGACTTCCCCGGCACCGAGGGCTTCGCATATCCACTGCACATTACCGTCGTTCTCATACCTGTTGAAAGTGCATGTGGAATATATCATTATTCCATCCGCACGGAGCGACGGCCATACATCCGCGACTATCCTGCGCTGTCTTGCCTGACACAGGGACACATTGTCTTCCGACCACTGCTCCGCCGCTGAAGCATCCTTTCTGAACATCCCCTCTCCCGAACACGGGACATCCGCGACGATTATGTCGAAATAACCTTCAAGGGCGGCGAAAGCCGCAGGATCGGCATTTGTCACCATGACATTCGGATCGCCCCATACGGATACATTGTCCGCAAGGATACCGACCCTCCCGCGCATCACTTCATTGGACACAAGGATGAAATTCTCCCCGAACCTTTCCCTGAGCGACGCCGCGATATCTGTCGTCTTGCCCCCGGGTGCCGCACACAGATCAAGCACTCTGACAGGCCTTCCCGCAATCCCGCAGCCGATTTCATCAAGGCATTTGCGGAATACTTCCCCTACATACATGGCGGAAGAATCCTGTACGTAATATGCCCCCGCATGAAAATACGGATCAAGCGTAAATACGGGACGCTCCTCAAGCATGAAGGCATACCCGTTCCACGGTACGCGGGCATATCCGGGATTTCCCGTCCCTTCACCGGGCCACCCCGGAACCATATACGGGATTTTCGAAGGGTTGTACCTAAGCGATACCGACGGTTCCCTGCCCAACGCATGGAGAAACCCGGCCGCAACCTCCGTTCCCACGGCATCTTCAAGGTATTTTACGAAACCGCTATCCATTGGCAGCGAGCCCGTCCACCATCTTGTCCAATGCTTCCTGTATCTTCGAAGAAAGCATCATCTTCATCATGAAATTCAGTTCCGCAAACACCTTCACGGAGAAATCCGTCTTGTCCGGCTCCCCTGCCACCGCGTCGAAATGCATGGACACGGAGAATTTGAACGGAGCGCCGTCATCGGCGAAGTCTATCCTGGAATACGGGACCCTCTCCGAAACCCTTATCCCTACATTGAATCCCTGCACCACGGCATGGACGGAATCATAGTCGGCCTGCAGACCGAACTCATTCTTCTTGTCCTCGGGAACCATCTGCGCGAAATTGCGCATGTCGGTGAAAGCCATATAAAGCATATACGGCGCCCTGGACACGACAGCATGCTTGCTGCTGATCTCCGTCTTCATCGCTCAGTCCTCCTGTCCCCACGTAGACGGGGAAAATCTCCATTCCTTGAGAAGTCCCAGATCCGACTCCTTTATATATCCCGTCTCGGAGGCGACCTCTATAAGGGCGTCATAGTTGGTAAGCGTGTTGAGCTCTATATTCGCATTCTCGAAAGCCCTCCGGGACTGATTGAAATTGTACGAAAAGATGGCCACCATGCCCTCCACGTCCGCTCCGGCCTTCTCAAGGGCGGAAACTGCGGCAAGACTGCTGCTTCCGGTGGATATCAGATCCTCGACGACCACGACCTTGTTCCCTTCGTTCAGTATGCCTTCGATCTGGGATCCGGTACCGTGGTCCTTGGGCTTCGGACGGACATATATGAAAGGTTTCTTCAGAAAATGCGCTATGAGCACACCGTGTGCTATGGCACCGGTAGCCACGCCGGCTATGACTTCCACATCGGGATACCTGCCGATGATATTGTCCGCCATCCAGCGGCACACCTGCTCGCGCAGCTCCGGATATGAAAGAATCCTCCTGTTGTCACAATAGATAGGGGAACGCCACCCTGATGCCCATGTGAAAGGTTTGTCCGGACTCAGCATTACCGCCTTGATGTCCAGCAGCGACTTCGCCACCGATCTTTCTATTGATTCCATAAAATTCGTTGATTAAATATTCGTGTGTTCTGTTTATCTTTGCAACCGCAATTCTGCAAAGATACAAAATTAACATGTAATATTAAAATGTACAGGATATACCTCGAAAGAAGATGCATCATAATATGTCCTCCGTATGATCAGGCCCTTGCCGACCCCAATGCAGTCCAGTTCTGTCCCGGGGAAAGGATAGACATGCATACCCTCACCGGCATGTTCGAAGCTTCGGGCTCCCTCGGCCGCATATACATCCCTTCGGACGACACTGAAGCCGTATACAGGAAAATATGCTCCGAATTCAGGGAGGTGAATGCAGGCGGCGGACTGGTGTCCAACAGGAGGGGGGATTTCCTCCTTATCAGGAGAAACGGACTGTGGGATCTGCCCAAAGGGCATCAGGAAGCAGGGGAAGACATCCGTACTACGGCATTCAGGGAAGTGCAGGAAGAAACCGGGATAGCCAATCTGGAAATACGGGACCTGATATGCGTTACGGACCACTGCTACAGAAGGGACGGCATCTGGCATCTCAAGCATACCTGGTGGTTCGACATGATGAACACCGACCCTGTCAATCTGACACCGCAGAAGGAAGAGGACATATCCAAGGCTGCATGGGTGGCGAAATCCAGTCTTCCTTCATTTCTTTCGGACACATATCCCTCAATCACAGAAGTTTTCAGACAGGCAAAAATATAATTTACACGAAAATGCTTTACAGGATGAAACAAAACCGCAAAAATTTCGTATAATGAAATGTACTGTCTAAACCAGAAACAGAATGAAACTTTCACAGTTCAATTTCGCGTTGACCAAGGCCCGGATAGCGTCGGAGCCGCCGAGATGGAGGGACGAATGCAGGCTTATGGTCCTTCACAAGGATACAGGAGAGATAGAGCACAAGGTATTCAAGAATATCATAGACTATTTCGGCAAGGGCGACACATTTGTACTCAATGACACGAAAGTCTTTCCCGCAAGGCTGTACGGAAAGAAGGAAAAGACGGGAGCGGACATAGAGGTGTTCCTTCTCAGGGAGCTGAACAGGGAGCAGAGGCTATGGGATGTCATCGTGGATCCGGCCAGGAAGATAAGGATAGGCAACAAACTTTATTTCGGAGAGGACGAAAGCCTTGTAGCCGAAGTCATAGACAACACCACTTCACGGGGACGGACATTGAGGTTCCTGTACGACGGAAGCTATGAGGACTTCAAGGAGACTCTT
Source organism: uncultured Bacteroidales bacterium (assembly GCA_944322585.1). Taxonomy (GTDB): domain Bacteria; phylum Bacteroidota; class Bacteroidia; order Bacteroidales; family UBA932; genus Cryptobacteroides. Next base: position 94,523 of record CALUPB010000004.1, read on the forward strand.
TTCAGTCTCGGCGAGCCTCCTGTCCCGAAATGGGTCAAGGAAAAGGTCACGGAACAGGACATGGAGGACTACCAGACCATATTCGCCGTCCACGAGGGAGCAGTCGCAGCTCCGGCAGCCGGCCTGCATTTCAGCAGGGAACTTTTCAACAGAATGATCCTGAAGGATATCAACAAGGCTTTCATAACGCTTCATATGGGCATCGGCCATTTCAGGTCTGTGGATGTAGAGGATCTTTCCAAGCACAAGATGGACTCGGAGAGGCTTATCATCACACAGGAGACGGCAGATCTGATAAACGGCACCAAAAGGGCAGGACACAAGGTGCTTGCTGTCGGAGTGACCGTCATGAGGGGGCTTGAGGCATACTATACCACCAACGACGAGGTCATTGCATTCGACGGATGGACCAACAAGTTCATCTTCCCTCCGTACAGGTTTGCCATACCGGACGCGATAGTATCCAACTTCCATCTTCCATGCTCCACCATGCTGATGTCGGTGGCCGCTTTCGGAGGATACGAGAATGTCATGAAGGCCTATGATGCCGCCATCAAGGAAGGATACAGTTTCGGACCGTACGGAGATGCCATGCTGATAATATAAAAGGACTCATCAATCCGGACGTTTCTGTAAAAAACACATACTCGAAAAAGCAAAATCGCGGCGAAAAGACAAAAAATGTAAAAACCGGGCTTCCATCATGCATGAAAGCTCGGTTTTTACGCATATTGCATTTATTTTTGCCGCATGTACGACGAGAGAACATGCAGATACGCCCTTAACCGGATATTCGGGTTCCGCCCTGCCGCCGCCCATGCCCTCATAGGCCATTTCGGCAGTGCCGCCGGCGTATTCAGTGCTGACAGGCACAGTCTGCCTCCGGGTATGGCAGACTTGTTCACCGGGAACGGAGGCATTTCGGACAGGTCATACGAAGAGGCCCATGCCGGACTTCAGTCAGTGGAGCAGTCGGGGACAAGGTTCGTCTGCGACAACGAGCCCGGATACCCCGGCCTGCTCAGAGAATGTGCAGACAGGCCGGTGGGGATTTTCGTCAGAAGCCGTTCCCCCGTCACGGACATTTTTCCGGAGGACAGGATATTTGTGGCAGTCGTAGGCACAAGGGACATTTCCCTGTACGGGCAGGAATGGTGCAGAAGGCTTGTAGGGGCAATCGCGGATTCCGGAGAAGCCGTGACTGTCGTAAGCGGTCTGGCCATCGGGACGGACATAACCGCGCACAGGACCGCCCTTGAAAAAGGCATCCCGACCGTCGCTGTCATGCCGACAGGACCGGATGCCGTCTATCCTTACAGACACAGGAAAGATGCCGCCGATATAGAATCCTCCCCAGGGAGCGCCCTTGTCACCGACTATCCTCCAGGGACGGCTCCCCTTCCGATAAATTTCATGAGGAGGAACAGGATAATAGCAGGCCTTTCAAAGGCCACTGTCCTGATAGAATCAAGGATACGCGGAGGAGGGATGATGACTGCAAGGCTTGCATTCTCCTACAACAGGGATGTGCTCGCCCTTCCCGGCAGGATCGACGACGAGAGATCCGCCGGCTGCAATCTGCTGCTCAGGGAAAGGATTGCCGACCCCGTCATATCATGCGCCTCGCTGACCGACAGCCTTGGACTGCACCGTTCCGCCCCGCAGGAAAGGAAAAGTACCGACGACCGTAAGGAAATCGGGAAAAGGTATGCCTCAAGGCTCTGCGGAGAAGATCTGGACAGGATTTCGGAAATACTGCTCAGGATACGGGGAAACAGGGGGACCGACATAGAAAGCATAGCGGAGACATGCGGCATGAGTTACAGAAAGGCTCTGGAACTCACCATGTTGCTGGAAGCCGACGGGATGATATCTGTAGACTTGATGCAAAGATGCACAATCAAAATAAAATAATGCGTAAATTTGCACCTGCTTTACCGGAAAGACATGCAGTTTGCAGACACCCATACACACCTTTACATGTCCGACTACGGAGACGGATGCGGAGACGCTGTCAGAAGGGCGGTCGGCGCAGGCGTTACCCGTCTGATACTTCCTGACGTCAGCAGTACTTCAAGGGACGACATGTTCAGACTTGCCTCGGAATTCGAAGGTACGGCATACCCGTGCATAGGACTTCATCCTACAGAACTTTCGGGAGACTGGAGACATGAGGCGGACGAACTTATGAAATACAGGGACAGGCCCGGAATCGTAGCGGTAGGAGAGACTGGAATGGACTGCCACTGGAACAGGGACAATGTTGCGGTACAGGAAGAGGTGTTCAGGATGCAACTCGACCTTGCACTTGAGCTCGGGCTTCCGGTCATAGTACACAACAGAGACGCCACCGAGCTGACCCTCAGGATACTCGGAGACTACAAAGGACGCGGTCTTCGGGGCGTATTCCATGCATTCGGAGGAAGCATAGAGACTTTCAGGCAGATAGAAAGACTCGGCGACTGGTATGTCGGCATCGGAGGCGTCATCACTTTCAGAAAGGCTTCCATCGCCGAGACGGTCAGGGAAATTCCTCTGGAAAGGATACTGACCGAGACAGATGCCCCGTGGCTGACACCCGTACCGTTCAGGGGAACCAGAAACGAAAGCAGCTACATCCCCTACATTGTAGAGAAGATTGCCGTGCAGAAGGGAGAGGACATGGAAAAAGTCGCTGAGACAGCTTGGAAAAACGCCCACGAACTTTTCAGGATATCATGAAAATGCAGAAAACCAGACAGGGAGCGAAGGCATCCATCCTGCTCATCTATACGGGAGGTACCATAGGCATGGTGCAGGATCCTGTCGACATGACTCTGAAGCCGTTCGACTTCAAGCAGATCCTTGACGCCGTCCCGGAACTCGGGAAATTCACGTACAGGATCGATTCATACACTTTCGATCCGATCATAGACTCCTCCGATGTCGAACCGTCCCTGTGGCAGAGACTTGCATACCTGATTTCTGCCAGATACGGGGATTATGACGGCTTTGTCGTCCTTCACGGCACCGACACCATGGCATATTCCGCCTCCGCTCTCAGTTTCATGTTCGGCAATCTCACGAAACCCGTCATATTCACCGGCAGCCAGCTTCCGATAGGCGCCCCGCGGACTGACGGAAGGGAAAACATAATCTCGTCCGTGGAAATAGCCGCAGCAAAAGACACTGACGGACATGCTGAAGTCCCCGAAGTATGCATCTGTTTCGACAACATGCTGATGAGAGGCAACCGTGCCACCAAGATCAACTCGGACAATTTCCGGGCATTCAGATCCGAAAACCTTCCTCCACTCGCTGAAGCCGGGATAAATATAAGGTACAACAGGGCTCTGATCCGCAAGCCTGAAGACTGGAGCGCCCCGGTGGAAGTGAATACGGATCTCGACACACGGGTCTCCATACTGAAGATACACCCCGGAATTACTCCGCAGGTCGTGAGGAACATTCTCTGCGGCGATCAGACAAGGGCAGTAATCATCGAGACCTACGGTTCGGGAAACGCCCCGGGCAAGGAGTGGTTCCTGAACCTTGTGAAAGAAGCATCGCTGTCAGGGAAAATCCTGCTCAACGTGACCCAGTGCATAGGAGGCAGTGTCAACATGGACATCTATGCCAACGGGAAAGCCCTCAAGGAAGCCGGCGTGCTCAACGGATACGACAGCACGACCGAAAGCGCACTTGCAAAACTTTTCTGTCTCATGGGACAGAGCGATGACAACGCCTGGGTCAGGGCCCGCATGGAGGAAAATTTGCGGGGCGAAATCACAAAATAATATTGTCATATGAAAATTATTTGCTAAATTGCACCGGATTTGGATACAGTGAGAAATCACTTGTCGGATGTAATGATTGGAAAACATTTAATATTCATTAATTAACACTCAAAAACAATTATGAAAAAATTTTTCATGTTTTTGGCAGTAATCGGCTTCACAGCCCTTTCTGCACAATTTGCAGCAGCTCAGGAACCAGAGGCTGTTGAAGACACAACTGCAACTGAAGCAGTAGAGCCTGCAGCAGATGTAAATCCTCTGCTTGCCGGTTCAGGAGAGGAAGTTCCTTTCCACCAGGCTCTCAAGACCAAGTTCATCGAAGGAGGTCCGGGCTTCATGGCACTGATTATCCTCTGCCTTATCCTCGGACTTGCAGTCGCTATCGAGAGAATTCTTTATCTTTCTCTCTCCAAGACCAACACCAAGAAGCTCCTCGCTGCTGTGGAAGCTGCCCTCAAGGAAGGTGGAGTCGAGGCTGCAAAGGAAGTATGCCGCAATACCCGCGGTCCTGTAGCAAGCATTTTCTATCAGGGACTTCTCAGGTATGACCAGGGCATCGATGTTGTCGAGAAGACAGTCGTTTCCTACGGTTCCGTGAACATGAGCCTCATGGAGAACGGACTTTCCTGGATTGCGCTTTTCATCGCCCTCGCCCCTTCTCTCGGCTTCCTCGGAACAGTGGTCGGTATGATCCAGGCATTCGATGCCATCCAGGCTGCCGGCGACATCTCGCCTAACATTGTGGCAGGAGGTATGAAGGTCGCATTGATCACTACCGTGGGCGGTCTTATCGTTGCGATGATCCTTCAGGTCTTCTACAACTACATCCTTTCGAAGATCGACGATCTTACCATCGACATGGAAGACTCTTCAATCTCACTGGTGGATCTCCTGGTAAAATACGAGAATAAATAGCCATTACAATGTACGTTAAAATTGTCAAATATATTTCATGGGCACTGTTGATCATCGGTGCTGTCATCGGAGTGATCGGATTCATCATCGGATTCGGCACCAATGACGCCGTTGCAGTCGACATGCTGCTCTATTGCGGATATGCCATGGCGGCCGTTGCAGTCGCTGCGATTGTAGTTCTGGGCATCTATGCCAGCGCAATCGTGGATCCGAAGAAGCTCCTGAAGTCAGCGGGCATCCTCGTTGCAGCCCTTGCCATCATAGTCGTGGCATATCTGGTCGCTCCAGGAGCCGATCCTGTGGGATACAATGGTCTTCCGCAGAGCAAGACGGTTCTCAAACTGACTGATACAATACTGATCCTCACCTATGTATTCTGCGGTGCGACAATACTGTCTGTCATCGTAGGCGCCATAGTAAGCGGAGCACGTAATAAAAAATAAACTTCAATTATGGGCAAAAAGACACCTGAAATCAATTCAAGCTCGACGGCAGATATAGCGTTCCTGCTGCTGTGCTACTTCCTGATGACATCCACCATGGGTGAGGATTCAGGACTGCAGCGCCGCCTGCCGCCTATGCCTAACGAGAACCAGCAGGTAGAGAACCAGAAGATCAACAGGAGAAACATCATCGTCGTGAAGATCAACTCCCAGGACCGTCTTCTTGCTGGTAGCGAAGCAATTGATGTCAGCCTATTGAAGGACAGGATTAAAGAATTCCTTACAAACCCTACGGACGATCCGAACCTTCCGGAAAAGGAAGTCAAGGATATAGAAGGCTTCGGGGCATACCCGGTATCCAAGGGAGTGATATCGCTCCAGAACGACCGAGGCACAAGCTACAGGGCATATATAGCCGTACAGAATGAACTCGTGAGGGCCATCAACGAACTCCGTGATGACTTCAGTGTCCGTTATTACGGCAAGAAATACGCCCAGTTGACCGAAGACCAGCAGAAGATCGCAAGGGACGCTGTGCCTCAGAACATTTCCGAGGCAGAGCCTAAGGATGTCAGCAATAAATAAAGGAGGAAAGAGATATGTCAATGTTCAAAAAGGGCGAAAAGAAAGAAGTCCCGGCAATGTCGACTGGTTCGACCTCCGATATCGTGTTCATGTTCCTGTTCTTCTTCATGGTCTGCTCACAGCTGCGTTCTACGGAGAACAAGGTACAGGTCAACCCTCCTGAGGCTACTGAAGTAGTAAAGCTCGAGAGAAAGGATCTTACCTCGTACATCAACATCGGTCCTCCGGTAAAGCATCTCCAGGCTCAATACGGTACGGATGCCCGTATCCAGCTCAACGATTCTTTCAAGACCGTAGATGAAATCCGTGACTTCATCGCAGCAGAGCGCGATGCCATGAGCGAGTCCGACAGACAGTTCATGACCGTTGCAATCAAGGCTGACGAGAACGTAAGGATGGGTATCATCACTGACGTCAAGCAGGAGCTCCGCAGATGTTCTGCACTCAAGATCATGTACACTGCACGTAAACCTGCAGCTTACTGATCATATGTATGACTGATTAGGGGGTTGTCCGGCAAACGGGTCGAGGCAACCCCTTTTTATTGAAAACACAGATGCTGTTTCCGACACAGGACAGCGCAAACCGTAAGTCGATGGATAAAACGAAAAAAATACTGCTCTATGCAGCCGCTGCAATAGTAATACTTGCAGCAGCAGGTCTGATCTTCAAGCATCAGTCCGGCCAGGTAGAAAAAGACACTCCTGCAAAATACATATTCGTAATGATAGGGGACGGAATGGGAGCGACCCAGGTGGCCGCAGTGGAATCATACCTGTCATATCAGGCAGGGAAACTCGGAGGGGAACAGCTTACATTCACAAAATTTCCCGTGCTGGGGCTGTGCACGACATTTTCCGCAGACAGGAATATCACTGACTCTTCCGCCTCCGGAACGGCTATAGCCACCGGAAGCAAGACCGATAACGGGAAACTCGGAGTGGACCCTGAAGGAAATGAACTCAAAAGCATGGCCTATACTTTCAAGGAGCAGGGATACAGGATCGGCATCATGTCGTCCGTTCCGGCCAACCATGCAACACCCGCATCATTCTACGGACATGACATGGACAGGGGCGACTACTACAATATCAGCCTTCAGATTCCTGAGTCGGGCTTCGATTTCATCGCCGGAAGCGGTCTGCTGCAGTTCAACGAGAAAAACAATGATCAGGAACCCATCGACAAGGTTCTGGAAAGCAAAGGATATGATGTATGCTTCGGCCTCGACGAGCTTGCCGCAAGTACTGACGAAGCCGGCGTCGTAGTAGTCCAGCCGAGCCAGAAGAACGCTGAAGCACTGAACTATGAAATAGACCGCGATACAGAATTCAAAGAGGACAGGCTCGGGGAAGTCCTTGCAGCGGCAATAGACTATCTCGGCGATGAGAAACCGTTCTTCATCATGTGCGAAGGCGGCGAAATAGACTGGGCAGCCCATGACAACAACATGATGACCATGACTGACGCCATCCTAAGGTTCGACGAGGCAGTGAAGGTAGCCTACGACTTTTATCTTGAGCATAAGGACGAGACACTGATAATAGTCACCGCCGACCACGAAACAGGAGGCATTACCATCGGTTCAGGACACAGTTCGATGATTGACTGGGCCGGTATCGAAAAGGCATACGAAGAAGCGGGAGAGACATCAAGCGCGGAGAACAGGGCAATCAGCACCGAGCACAACATAGGATGGGCATCCTACGGACATACGGGAGGCCCGGTTCCGATCTATGCCATAGGAAAGGGTGCCGGGAAGTTCTGCGGAAGGATGGACAATACGGACATCTACGCCAAAGTCGTATGCGAATAATTTGAATTAACGTTTATTTGGAAATGGAAGGTTTAACAAGGAGAAAGGTAAAGGAACTTCTGAAACTTGCACCGGGTCAGAAAGTCCTCGCAAAAGGTTGGGTAAGGACAAAACGGGGCAACAAGAACGTTGCATTCATAGCCTTGAATGACGGATCCACCATCAATAATATCCAGATTGTGGCAGATGTCGCCAAATTCGAGGAAGAGCTTCTCAAACGGATAACGACCGGAGCCTGCATTGCCGTGACAGGCGATCTTGTGGAATCGATGGGCAGCGGACAGGCGGTGGAAATCCAGGCCGATGCCATCCGCATCTACGGTGAAGCTGATCCGAACACATACCCTCTCCAGAAAAAGGGCCACACGCTGGAGTTCCTGCGCACCATAGCCCACCTGCGGCCGAGGACAAACACATTCGGTGCCGTCCTCAGAATCAGGCACGCAATGGCTTTTGCCATACACAAATATTTCAATGACAAAGGGTTCGTATATCTTCACACTCCTATAATAACTGCCTCTGACTGCGAGGGAGCGGGAGACATGTTCCAGGTGACGACCCTTGACATGAATAACCTTCCACGGACTGAAAACGGAGACATTGACTATTCCCAGGATTTCTTCGGACGTCATACGAGCCTGACTGTGAGCGGACAGCTCGAAGGAGAGCTCGGAGCAATGGCTTTAGGGGAAATATACACTTTCGGTCCGACATTCCGGGCTGAGAATTCAAATACGCCGCGGCATCTTGCCGAATTCTGGATGATTGAACCTGAAATGGCATTCTATGAAATCGGGGACAACATGGATCTCGCCGAAGATTTCATAAAGTATCTCGTGCGCTACGCCCTTGACAACTGTACGGACGACCTGAAGTTCCTTAACGACATGTTCGACAAGGAACTTATCGGAAGGCTCGAAAGCGTGGTCAATACGGAATTCGTCCGCCTGACATACACAGAAGGTATCCGGATACTCGAGGCTTCAGGGGAGAAATTCGAATTCCCGGTAAGCTGGGGTGTCGACCTTCAGAGCGAACATGAGAGATATCTTGTCGAGCGTCATTTCAGGAAGCCGGTCATCATGACCGACTACCCGAAAGACATCAAGGCTTTCTACATGAAGCAGAACGATGACGGCAAGACCGTCCGGGGAATGGACGTCCTCTTCCCTAAGATAGGGGAAATTATCGGAGGATCGGAAAGAGAGGCATCCCTTGAAAAGCTCGAGGCCAGAATCGATGAACTCGGAATGAGCCATGAGACGCTCGAATGGTATCTCGACACAAGAAGATTCGGGGCCGCTCCGCACAGCGGTTTCGGGCTCGGGTTCGAAAGGCTTCTGCTGTTCGTGACCGGGATGGGCAACATCAGGGACGTGATACCTTTCCCGCGTACACCAAAGAGTGCGGAATTCTAACCCGGACTGCATCATGCTTACGATAGGAATAGCCGGAGGATCAGGCTCCGGAAAAACGACAGTAGTCAAGGCGATTACGGAACGGCTTGAAGAAAAGGTCGTCGTTATCCCTCAGGACTCGTACTACAAGGATTCCAGCCACCTGAGCGAGGAGGAAAAGAGATACATGAATTTCGACCACCCCGACTCGATCGATTTCGAACTCCTCAACAGACATCTTGCAATGCTGCGGAGGGGTGAGAGTATTGAGCAGCCGGTCTATTCCTATATCACATGTTCAAGGTCAAGGACCGAAACCGTTACCGTCAATCCTGCTGACGTCATTATCATTGAAGGGATACTCATCTTCACATGCGAAAAGCTGAGAGACCAGATGGATATAAAGATATTCGTCGATGCCGATGACGATGACAGGCTCATGAGAGTGATGGCAAGGGACATTCTTGAAAGAGGGAAGACAGTCGAGACTGTAATCGAAAGATACACAAAGACCGTAAAACCCATGTACCTGCAGTTCATCGAACCGAGCAAGAGATATGCGGATGTCATCATTCCTCAGGGAGGACATAACAGGGTAGCCATTGACGTACTTACTGCAACCATAGAAAAAGCCTTAGCATCAGGCAAGTGAAGCGGATACTGAAGACATTCACAATAAAGTTCCGGAAAAGGCTTACGACAGCCGACAGAGCAGGACTGTATATCACCGTGATTTTCCATCTCACGGTGATAATTGTCTTGCTTGCTTCCAGACTTGCAACCATGGCCGTACAAGACAATGCTTTCCTGATGGATTTCTCCCGGCAGGAGGAACAGGAACGCATGGAGCAGGAACAGAAATTCAAGGAAGAAATCAGCAGAAGACTGGATGAACTCATCGGCATCCCGTCCTCCCCTGCCTCGGGGGAAGAAATCCGCAATATAGCGGTCGACGCTTCGTCCGGACTGAAAGACGACAGGGGCACAGATACCGAAGATCTGTACCGGGACGCTGAACGTCTGCAGAGGGAACTCTCAGGCAACCGCTCCGCAATAGAGGAAGATGCAAGGTCCGAAACCGTTGATTTAGGAAGCCCTGACAACTCCGACAGGGACGACAAGGGCAAGGAATACAAAGGTCCGTCCGTCGTATCGTATTCACTGGACGGGCGCAAGGCCAGCCATCTTTCGATTCCTGCCTACAGGTGCATGGAGGCAGGCGATGTCACGGTCATAATAACCGTAAATCCGCAAGGATATGTCATGGACGCAAAGATTCTCGATGACGTATCATCTTCTGACAGGTGTCTCAGGGATTTTGCCGTACGTGCAGCCCGGCTTTCACGGTTTTCCGCCCTTCCGCAGAGCAAGGTAAGGGAACTCCCCCGACAGCGCGGTGAAATCGTCTACAGATTCATCGCCCAATAAAGCACTGTCTTATCTGACAGAACTGGGATTATCCACTGCAGTGCGGATGGTGTCATCGATTTCAATGTAGAAGCGGTAGAACGCTTCGTCATCCAGTTTCGAATATCTTCCGACCAGAGCATTCAGCTGCGGCATCAGATACGGCTCTGTCTTTTCCCATTCCCCCGTCTTGGGTACTATCCCGTCCTCCGCAGCATATTCGAGGAATCTGCGCCCGAGATCAAGCCCGGAAAGGTATTCTTTCAGTTCGTCGAAATCATCTATCTCCGACAGTCTGTCCCTGTATCTGTCAAACATGGCCGACGCGAACCTCATCTGCTCCGCCTTTTTGTTGCACTGCACATAGAAGCCGGTCGCCAGAGTAGTGTCTATCGGGACAAAGATGTCAGGAACGATACCGCCGCCGCCATATACCTTTCTGCCGGAAACAGTATGGTATTCCACGCTTCTGTCGATACGTATACTGTCGGCGTCTGTCATCTCGCCATGGGAATATCTCTCTATAATGTCATAGTCGTAATCTGACGTATACGGTTTCTGGATACAGCGTCCGGACGGAGTATAGAACCGGGACACTGTCAGACGTATGCCTGACCCGTCAGTGAAATTGACAGGTTCCTGCACAAGACCTTTGCCGAAAGAGCGCCTTCCTACGATGACTCCCCTGTCATTATCCTGTATCGCTCCTGCAAAGATTTCACTTGATGATGCCGAAGCCTCGCTGATAAGCACAGACAGCCCTATATCCTGCAGGGAACCTTTTCCGTCCGCCTTGAACTCTTCCCTGCTGCGGTGAAGGCCCTCCATGTACACTATCATATCCCCTTTCCTGAGGAACTCGTTGCTGAGAAGAAGAGCCTGGTCAAGATATCCTCCGCTGTTGTCCCTGATATCGAAGACAAGACGTTTCATGCCTTCCGAAAGAAGTTTTTCAGATGCCTTGTGAAATTCGGTATAGGTAGTTCTGGAAAATTTGGACAGACGGATATATCCGGTGGTGTCATTGAGCATAAAGGCGGCATCCACACTGTTGAGAGGTATCCGGTCCCTGACTATCTCGAAAGGGATGTCCGTACCGTCCCTCGAAACGGTAATATTGACCTTTGAGCCGGACGGGCCTTTCATGAGCATGACCATACTGTCCTGAGGCATCTTCACACCGGCTATGACCCTGTCATCGACTTTCAGGATTCTGTCCCCCTGAAGGAGCCCTGCCTTTTCAGACGGGCCTCCGGATATGACACTTAGGACAATGGCTGTATCATTAGGGACATTGAACTGTATGCCTATCCCCTCGAAATTCCCGGCAAGCTCCGTCTCGGACTCCTTCAGTTCCACGGGCGGGAGATATACGGAATGCGGATCGAGTTCATGCAATGCCGCCTCGACGGCGGCATCCGTCATGGCCTCCACATCGATTGTATCGACATAATTCTCTTCTATCTGCTGCAGAATCAGATTCAGCTTTCTCCACCGGGAATAATCCCCGTCAAACTTTCTGTCATCAGTCGCACTGAAATACACAAGCGCGGCACATATTCCTATCACGACACCGAGAAGAGCCGCTATCAATGCATTACCCTTATTCATTTCAATCAATCTTTTCAACTGCTATTCCCGCCCTTTCGAGCAAGTCTATCCCATCGGTAAGACGGTATTCATCCCGATATACCACCCTTCTGATACCAGCCTGGATTATCAGCTTCGCGCATTCGATACAAGGGGCAGCAGTCACATAGAGAGTGGCACCTGCGCTGCTGTTGCCGGACTTGGCCACCTTGGTGATGGCATTGGCCTCTGCATGCAGCACATACGGCTTGGTTATGCCGTTTTCATCCTCACACACATTTTCAAAGCCGGACGGAGTACCGTTGTACCCGTCGGAAATTATCATCCTGTCCTTCACAATCAGTGCTCCGACCTGACGTCTCCTGCAGTATGAGTTCCTGGCCCATATTGCCGCCATCTCAATATAACTGCTGTCGAATTTTTCCATTGTCTCAACTTCTCTGATACAGATATCTCTTTATACTCCTTTTAGGAGTCCTTTCGAAATCTTCCGGCAGTACCTCTATCTTCTTGATACGGGCATAATTAGGAAGTTCCTTATTGAGAGCGGGGAGAGAATCGTTAAGGAATTTTTCCAGTTCTTCCCCTGAAAGTCCGTCCAGTTCACCCTGATGAAAATCCGGATAAATCAGGGCCGTAAGTCCGCCGTTGTCCTCAATGACGAGAGAATCCACGACATACTGCATGTTGTTGACCACACACTCTATCTCTTCCGGATAGATGTTCTGTCCTGAAGGCCCAAGTATCATGCACTTCGAACGTCCCCTGAGGAACAGGCTGCCGTCCTTGTCCATGACTCCCATATCTCCGGTGCGGAACCATCCGTCCTCCGTAAAGGAAGCCTCCGTAGCCTCATCGTTCTTGAAATAACCGAGAAAGACATTCATTCCCCTGACAAGTACTTCTCCCGGCACATTCTCCGGATCTTCGGAATCTATCCTGATTTCCATGTTCGGAGCGGCCTTCCCGCAGGAGAAAAGCTTCTCCTCCTTCCAGTCGTCATAGGATATGATAGGAGCGCATTCCGTCATTCCGTAGCCGACAGTGAACGGGAATCCTATCTTTTTCATGAATGCCTCCACTTCCTTGTTGAAAGCGGCACCGCCTATTATCACCTCATAGAACTTTCCTCCGAACGCATTCACCAGCTCTTCCCTTATCTTTTTCTGGATGATATTGCTGATCACCGGCAACTTCATCGCAAAACGGATACCTTCCTTCTCAAGGAGAGGCTTCAGCTTGTTCCTGTATACTTTCTCAATGATGAGAGGTACGGCTATCACTATGTCCGGACGGATCTCGGCAAGTGCCTGCATGATGATCTTCGGACTCGGCACACGGGTCAGGAAATGCACGTGCAGACCTACGGTAAGCTCGTACAGTACCTCGAACATCATACCGTACATATGTGCAGACGGAAGCATAGCCACGACATTGGAATTGCAGTTGAGCATCGGCAGCACCTTATATGCGAACATGATGTTGGAATACAGCGCCCTGTACGGGATCATCACCCCTTTCGAAAAACCGGAAGTACCGGACGTATAGTTGATGAGGGCAAGTTCGTCTGCGCTGTCCTCATAATAGTCTATGTCCTCAGGACCGAAATTCTTAGGATATTTCCTGCCGAAGAGTTCGTTGAGATGTTCCCTTACTTCAACTATTTCCTTGTTTCTCGCAAAGAGGAGGGCGAAATTGTTGATCTGCACGACTGCCTGGAGGGCGGGCATTTCAGTCTCCGTAAGACCTTCCCAGACGACATCGTCCACGAAAAGTATCTTCGCCTCCGAATGATTGACAAGATGATGTATATTGCCGGCCTTGAATTCATGCAGGATAGGCACAGGTACAGCCCCGTATGTAAGGGCCGAAAGGAAAGACACTCCCCAGTTGGCCTGATTGCGGGAACATATGGCGACCTTGTCTCCCCTGACCAATCCGCAATGCTCGTACATGATGTGCATCTTGGCTATTCTTCTGGCCATGTCGCGGTAATGCAGGGTCACCCCCTGATAGTTCGACAGAGCCGGTCTGTCCCAATTTTCCCTGAAACTTTTCTCGTAAAGTTTGTTTACTGACTTGAATTCCATAAATGATAGTTTAAGTTAAAAATCTTATTGTTTCTTCAATTCGACTGTAACAGTCCTGCCGTCATATCCGGTGACTCTGACGCCCCCGCTGACAGGCAATACCTTGCTGTCCGGCCTTATCATCCTGTCCCCTTCCCCGGTCTGTACAGGCTCTCCTCCATAGAACGGGAATATGAGAGTCCTGATAGAAGTCCGCACTACCCACCATGTACTGCCGTCCACCTTGACCGGTTCCGGAAGTCCCTTTATAGTCTCACTGGCAGTGATGCCTTTCCAGGCTGCCGGCTTCTTTCCCTTCAGATTGTACATCTCTATCGTATTGTCGGTATGCAGTACCATGACGTTATATGTACGGCGCCCGTTGAAATCATACACGTCGGGACCGAGCCTTATCGCCTTTCCGAGTTCAAGAGGGAACGGTCTCACCCACCGGCCGAGCCTGTCGATAAGATACAGTTTCGAACCGGAAGCGAATATAATCTGAAGACGCCCGTTGGCAAAATAATCTATCGTAGAAGCCCTTCCGCATATAGGGGAAGAGAATTCCGCCGCCCACATTCCCTTGCCGTTTTCGTCGTTAAGGCACAGATACATATTATCCTGCTGATAGAACGAATTGATCTTTCCCGTCCCTGAATTCCTGACCTTGAAAGGGCCTTTCGGAACCGTGATGACCGTATCACGCTCGAATGACGGCGCCTTGCTTATCACTTCCTCGATACAGCCGACGGTCAATGAGACTTTATCCTTCCCTTTGGAAGACGTTATGCTGAACAGGACAGGAACATAGGACACATCCCCGAAAGAGACGGAAAGCCTGCCGGCATACGCCGGACGGAAGATTTCCTCAAGGCTCCGGGAATCCGCGGTCATGGAATAATATCCGAGGAAATGCTGTGTCTGAGCCCGGTAATCCGCAGACATTCCCGCACTTTCTATATACGACGCAAGCGTATTGTCAAGGGCGCGGCCGCTTGAATATTCCTGTAATGCGGCATCGCTCCCAACGATTACCCAGCCTTCCATACAGATAAACCTGCTCTCGTCAGGGAGTGAAAACAGAGAACCGAACAGGGATGATGCGAATCCCGAATAGATGAAATCACCCGCAGCCGCATTGTTTCCTCCATCCCCTGCCGACGTGCCCGTATTGAAGACGGCCATGCCGCTCCTGCCCGGTCTGAACAGAAGTACGCTTTCGAGGCTATTCCCCACATAGAATGATGCCCTTGACACCTCCTTGATATCCAGCCGCCGTGCCCATTCGGCAGGAGATATCCCGGCCCGCTTCCGAAGCTCTTCATGACCGGCATCATATTTTATCCTGCCTATCCTTGTGTCAGCATATGCCGCATATGCCGCTATATATTCATCCACATTTCCAACCGGTACGGAAAAGGCGGATACGGTATACGAAGGAAGGACTGAAAAGACTTCCGATGCCGCACCGGACGAAGAACGGAATACATTCATGAACCTGTCCGGTCCGTCCCCGCTTACGCAACTTCCCGAAAGCACAATGCGTTCAGGAGAAATCACATCAAATGAAAACGCCGTCCACTCCGACACGCGCCGCAGGAAATCGGAATATCTCCTGTAATCAAGGGTAAAGAAATGTTCCAGTATCCTGCCGGAGCCGGAATTGGAAATGACCGCCTCGCCGATACCTCCGCGCACTGAGGCGAGAGCCTCATGGAACCCGTCCTTGTCCAGGACAGAGACGCCTCTTGAAATATGTCTGAGAGAAGAGCCCGGCAATACGTCAGTAGACGAAACGGAGACAATCTTCCTTTTTGCAAGATAGGAATCCGGCTGTGCCCCGTCCGAACAGTCCGTCACGGCACAGTAGAGGCCTGCTTCTTCCGCAATCTTTTCAATGACAGCTATTTCCTCCGTCATGTCCGCTCCTGCCCGACAGGCATCCACTACAAGAAGAGGCTCGATACCTCCGACATAATGAAAGGAAAGGACCGCACCGGAAGATCTCAGTCCGCCGAGGGAAGCCGACCTTACCGAAAGGCTGTCGAGGAAAGCGGAAAACCTGCCTTCAGGAACAAGTCTTGAAAGCGACATTCTGCCGGAAACGGATTCCGCGAGAGTCTCAAGCCTGTCAAAATGCAGTACGGCAAGCGCATCCGAAGGGACAGCCTGAAAAATCCCGTATTCCGGATCACCGGCAGACACTCCGTGACGGGAGGTACGGCTCCCCGTGCCCGAATACAGGAAAAATACCGCCACTGCCACGCCCACAACGAGAACAAGCAGTACCGCAATACATATCAGGATGGATTTTCTGTTCATCAGACAGTCCTACTTGACAGCGACAGCCTCTATCTCGACCTTGACTCCCATTGGAAGGGCTGCTACCTGATAGCATGCTCTCGCCGGCTTGTCCTTGCCAAAGAATTCGGCATACACTTCATTCATCGCCTTGAAATCGGCTATATCATCAAGCAGGACCGTAGTCTTCACTACATTGTCATATGTCATGCCTGCCGCCGCGAGAATGGCTCCTACATTTTTCAGGGACTGTCTTGTCTGCTCCTCTATGGACGACGGTACGGAGCCGTCCTCCGGAACGACAGGTATCTGTCCCGATACATACAGCGTCCCTCCGACCCCGACTGCCTGAGAATATGGACCGACAGCCTTGGGCGCCTTTTCCGTAGCGATTATATTTTTCATTATCAAAAAGTATTAATACATTGAGGCAAAGATACGCAAAATATTGCAGAACTTCAGTAAGAAACTGTCTTGAATTTTCCCGGAAATTCCGTACGGATTTTCCGGAATCCCGGCGGATTCGAAAAGATGTCCGGAAAAGGCAGCATAAACAAAAGAACCCGGTATCGTCACCGGGTCATAAAACAATCTGTAGTCCCGAGCAGAATCGAACTGCTATCTAAAGTTTAGGAAACTTCCATTCTATCCGTTGAACTACGGGACCATTTCAGGAGAAGATGTCCTACTGGGCCTTCTTCTCGATAATCTGACGGCCTCTGTAATATCCGCACTCAGGACAAACCCTGTGGTACATCACAGTCGCACCGCAATTTGAACATGTAGCAAGGGTAGGGACAACTGCAACATCGTGCGTCCTTCTCTTGTCACGTCTCTGTTTTGAGACTTTTCGTTTCGGATGTGCCATTTTCTATAATTTTAATTCATTTTATCAAACATTCCCTTAAGTACAGCAAACGGACTTTCTCCTGTCTTGTCCTCTTCCGTCCGGACAGGCTCTCCTCCCCCTATCAGATCCGCCACCGAACTGTCGCACTCCCTGTCTGCATGAACCCTGTGCATCGGCAGGGACAGACATGCATAGTCATATATTATCTGCGCCATATCAAGAAAGGCTTCATCCTCTCCGAGAATGATTTCCTCCCTTTCATCATCGGTATCAGCGACTTCACTGCCCTCATGCCTTACATTCAGAGAGATATGAGGTTCAATACCGATGACAAGGTCAGACAGACACCTGTCGCATGATACCGTCACAGTGCCTTCCGCACGGCAGTCGATCCTGACGCAACCTTCCGACTTCTCGGCCTCTGCTCTGACAATGAAATCGGCATCAAGCACTTCCGTATTGCCGAACTCTTCAAAGAACTCTTTTCCGACACTCCAGCAGAACTCCGTCTTTCCGGGTGCCAATCCATTTACGGGTATCAAATACTTGCTTTCCATAACCGATAAACAGATTTGAGCGTGCAAAGATAGGAATTTATTTTGACAAAACAACCCTATTCTCCACTTTTTCTTTTTCTTTCAATCTCGTTGAGTATTATCTTGCGTAATCTCATGGATTTCGGAGTGACTTCGACGAGCTCATCCTCCTGAATATATTCCAGTGCCTCCTCCAGAGAGAAACGTATCGGAGGCGGCAGCATCACCTTGTCATCGCTGCCGGAAGCCCTCATGTTGGTCAGCTTCTTGGTCTTGCAGATGTTGATGTTCAGATCCCTTTCCCTTGTATGCTCCCCTACGACCTGCCCTGCATAGATCTCATCTCCCGGATCCACGAAAAAGCGGCCCCTGTCCTGAAGCTTGTCCATCGAATAGGCGACTGCGACCCCGGTCTCAAGGGACACGAGAGAACCGTTCGTCCTGCGCTCTATCTCCCCTTTGTACGGTTCATAGTCCTTGAAGCGGTGGGCAATTACCGCCTCGCCCTGCGTTGCGGTCAGCAGATTGCTGCGAAGCCCCATCAGCCCCCTTGCCGGGATGTCGAATTCGAGATGGGTCCTGTCTCCCCTGTTCTCCATATGTATCAGCGCAGCCTTGCGCCTCGTGGATATCTCTATCGCCTTGCCGACGAATTCTTCCGGAACATCAATGGTAAGGTTCTCGATAGGTTCGCATCTCTGTCCGTTGATGGTCTTGTCAAGCACCTTGGGCTGGCCTACCTGGAGTTCGAAACCTTCGCGTCTCATGGTCTCGATAAGGACGGAAAGATGCAGGACTCCCCTTCCATATACTATAAAGGAATCCGCATTCGGTCCCGGCTTCACTCTGAGTGCGAGATTTTTCTCGAGCTCCTTTTCAAGCCTTTCCTTCAGATGCCGTGAAGTGACGAACTTGCCTTCCCTTCCGAAAAACGGAGAATCATTGATGCAGAACAGCATACTCATCGTCGGTTCGTCCACCGAAATAGGAGGGAGCGGTTCCGGATTTTCGAAATCGGCTATCGTATCCCCTATCTCGAAACCTTCAAGACCCACCACGGCACAGATGTCACCGCAGACTACCGTGTCAACCTTGGTCTTGCCGAGCCCGTCGAACACCATCAGGTCCTTGATTTTCTGCTTTTCCATAATGTCATACCGCTTGCACAGGCTTATGTTCATTCCTGCCTTCAGCTCGCCCCGTGTTATCCTGCCTATGGCTATACGGCCCACATACGGGGAATATTCGAGTGATGATATAAGCATCTGAGGAGTACCGGGATTATGCTCCGGAGACGGGATCACTTCAAGTATGGTATCGAGAAGCGGGGTAATGTCCGTAGTCGGCTTTCTCCAGTCCGTTGACATCCATCCCTGCTTTGCACTTCCGTACACAGTCCGGAAATCGAGCTGGTCATCAGTAGCATTCAGGGAAAACATAAGATCGAACACCTCTTCCTGCACTTCCTCGGGGCGGCAGTTAGGCTTGTCCACCTTGTTTATCACCACTATGGGCTTCTTGCCCATCTCGATTGCCTTCTGCAGCACAAATCTGGTCTGCGGCATGCAGCCTTCAAAGGCATCCACGAGCAGCAGCACGCCGTCAGCCATATTGAGCACCCTTTCCACCTCTCCTCCGAAATCACTATGCCCCGGAGTGTCAATTATATTGATCTTTATACCCTTATATGTCACCGACACATTCTTGGCGAGAATGGTTATCCCTCTCTCACGTTCGAGGTCATTGTTGTCGAGGATCAGTTCTCCGAGCTTTTCAGCCTCCCTGGCCTGACGGGTCTGATATATCATCCTGTCCACGAGAGTCGTCTTTCCGTGATCGACGTGGGCGATAATGGCAATGTTCCTGATATCCTGCATACTGCTAATTTAAGTTTACAATCACGCTGTGCTCCGGCAAGCCGGAACATGTCCGGCCCCGGCTTCCGGCCTGCGGTATAATTTATACGTGAAGCCATTGGGCCGCTTCCGGAAATATGAGGGTGCAAAATTAACAACTTCCGGACAACTTCCCAAGAAAATGGAGTTTTTGTCATGTTTTCTTAAAACTGTTTCGTACTTTTGCAGCCGTAAATTTTGTATGAATTCCAGCCATGACGGAAAAAATCCTGATCATCGATTTCGGCTCCCAGGTCACCCAGCTGATAGGCAGGAGGCTCAGGGAACTCAATGTCTATTGTGAAATCCATCCTTTCAACAAGATGCCGCAGATTGACGGGGCGGTGAAAGGCATCATTCTGAGCGGAAGCCCGTGCTCGGTAAGGGACAGCGAAGCCCCACAGATTGACCTGGATGGCATCAAGGGCAGGCTTCCTGTCCTCGGCATCTGCTATGGGGCACAATATATCGCCCAAAAATACGGAGGAGAAGTGGCGGCGTCCGACTCAAGGGAATACGGGAGGGCAATCCTCTCCGTCAAGGGCAGTTCACCCCTGTTCGAGGGGATGCCGGAAAAGTCCCAGGTGTGGATGTCCCACGGGGACACGATTGTCAGGCTGCCGGAAGGCGGTGAGGTGATAGCCTCCACGGAAGATGTCGTCAACGCGGCATACCATATACGGGGAGAGGAGACGTATGCCGTACAGTTCCACCCGGAAGTGTTCCATACGGCTGAAGGCAGCAGGATCCTGGGAAACTTCGTCCTTAAAATATGCGGATGTTCCGGAAACTGGACGCCAGCGTCCTTCATCGATACGACCGTGGCAGAACTTAAGGCCACTATCGGTACGGACAAAGTCATCCTCGGACTGAGCGGAGGAGTCGACTCAACCGTAGCGGCAGTCCTGCTTAACAGGGCGATAGGGCACCAGCTCACATGTATCTTCGTCAACAACGGACTGCTGCGCAAGAACGAGTTCGAGGATGTGCTTGCCTCATACAAGGACATGGGGCTTAACGTGACCGGAGCCGATGCCTCCGCCGAATTCATCTCGGCCCTTGCCGGGGTAACTGATCCGGAAACCAAGAGAAAAATAATCGGGCGCCTGTTCGTGGAGACGTTCGACAGCTATGCCATGAAGATTGAAAACGCCCGCTGGCTGGCACAGGGGACGATATATCCGGATGTCATAGAATCCGCATCCGTCAACGGCACCGCCGCAAAAATAAAGTCCCACCACAATGTCGGAGGGCTTCCTGAAAAAATGAATCTCAAGATCATAGAGCCACTTAAACTGCTTTTCAAGGATGAGGTCCGCCGGGTCGGGCGCGCACTCGGCATAAGGGACGAACTGATAGGCAGGCATCCTTTCCCGGGGCCGTCCCTCGGCATAAGGATACTCGGGGAGGTTACCGAAGAAAAGCTGTCGATCCTGCGCGAGGCCGACGACATCTTCATCAGGGGGCTCAAGGCGTACCGGCTTGAAGGCAACAGGACTGCCATTGAGGCTCTCGCCGGCCCCGGTTCGGAATTCGTCCGCTCAGCATCGGACCCGTCCATGAAAGCGGTCAGCCTGTATGATGCCATATGGCAGGCCGGTGCGATCCTGCTCCCTGTCCGCAGTGTGGGAGTCATGGGAGACGAGAGGACATACGAAAATACGATAGCGCTCAGGGCGGTAATATCGACTGACGGAATGACAGCGGACTGGGTGCATCTTCCGTATGACTTCCTTGCAAAGACCAGCAACGAAATAATAAACCGCGTACGCGGAGTCAACAGGGTTGTCTACGACGTCTCCTCAAAACCGCCTGCAACCATAGAGTGGGAATAGCGGACCTGTGAGGTAAGGCGGACTGCTATTGCGGGGCTGGAAAAGGTTCTCAAGCAGTACAGCCGCCCCAAAATATAAGTATTATCGTGAACTTGCTGAACTTGAAATGATAATAAGGGAACTGAACGGAAAGACTCCGGTTATCGGAGAAGGGACCTTTGTCGCTGAAAATGCGGCCCTTATCGGAGATGTAACGACAGGCCGCGACTGCAGCATCTGGTACGGGGCCGTCCTGCGCGGAGATGTAGGTCCCATAAGGCTCGGGAACAACGTAAACATCCAGGACTGCGCCGTACTCCACGCCACCACCGGGGTCTCCGAGGTCATCATCGGAGACAATGTGTCCGTAGGGCATAATGCCGTCGTGCACGGGGCCAGAATAGGTAACGATGTGCTGATAGGAATGGGAGCGACCGTAATGGACAATGCGGTAATCCCCGACGGGACCATAGTCGCGGCAGGGGCCGTGGTATTGGAAAGGACCGTCCTCGAACCCGGCATCTGGGCCGGAGTGCCGGCAAAGAAGGTCAAGGATACCTCGAAACGTATCACGTCAATGGCCCATGACAATGCCTTGCACTATACAGAATACAAGAAATGGTATATGGGCGACAGTGAAATATGATATCTGCAGAAGTCGACGAGAGATTCATGCACGAAGCGCTGAAGGAGGCCGGATATGCAGCCGACGGGGATGAAGTCCCGGTCGGCGCGGTAATCGTATGCCGCGGCAGGATAATCGGACGCGGACACAATATGACGGAAACCCTGCACGACCCGACAGCCCACGCGGAAATGATAGCGATAACGGCTGCAACAGAGGCAATGGGAGGCAAATACCTCAACGACTGCACACTATATGTGACTGTGGAACCGTGCCCGATGTGCGCCGGAGCCCTCGCCTGGTCGCAGATCGGACGTGTGGTCTATGGGGCGCTCGACCCCAAGCGCGGATTTTCCCTGTATTCGCCTTCCCTGATGCACCCCAAGACGGAAATCACGGCAGGCGTCCTGGCAGAAGAGTGCGGGGAAATCGTTTCGGAATTTTTCCGTAACAAAAGGAAATAAATCCGTTCATATGAATAAATCCATAGACCCGGTATAATGTTAGGACTTGAAAACCTCGGACTTCTCGGCCTGTTTCTCGGGACTTTTCTTGCAGCCACCGTTTTCCCGTTCAGTTCCGATGTCCTGTACCTTGCCATCCTTGCAGCTACGGGCGACCCTGTGGGCTGTCTCATCGTCGGAACGCTCGGCAACTGGCTCGGTAGCGTACTCACCTACTGGATCGGATGGATCGGGAAATGGGAATGGATCGAAAAATGGTTCAAGGTCAGGCCCGAGACCCTTCAGAAACAGAAATCCTATATAGACCGGTACGGAGTATGGCTTGCCCTGATATGCTGGGTGCCGTTCGTCGGGGATGTAATAGCAATCGCCCTCGGGTTCTACAGGACAAGACCCGTATGGACAATGGTACTCCTTCTTGTCGGGAAATTCGCCCGCTTTCTCGTCTGGAACCTTGTAGCCGGCCTTTTCTGAAATCTCTTTCCCACATGTCTCTTTGCAAAGAAATAAAATAATAGTAACTTTGCACCCGGAATTGAGATATGGTGTAATGGTAGCACTACAGATTTTGGTTCTGTCTGTCCAAGTTCGAATCTTGGTATCTCAACAATCTGTATTGATTTATACCTATTTGCCAAAAAGAGGGACTTAACAAAGGACATATTCTCTGCAAGCAGTCCTTCAGGCAAGACAATGCACCGCGTCCCCCGTGCATCCTGCATTCCGGGATCCCTCCGATACTCCTTTGGGGCCAATGCATCATCTATACTTTGTCCAATGGCGCAGATTGAACGGCTTCCGTTCGATCGGTGGCGGATACATGGCAAAGTCTATGGACAAAAGTTGCAAAATAATTAAACTTCATTAATTTTGCAGAATGAAAAAGTACATACAAAACGGCCTTTATGAATTGAGGATGGAATACAACGGGAACATTTACCGCGTATTCTTCATATTTGACGAAGACAAAATCGTGGTGCTTTTCAATGGTTTTCAAAAGAAGACACAGAAAACACCGGCAAAGGAAATAGAAAAGGCATTGAAAATAATGGAGGAATATTATGAATACAAACGACAATCAGATAAACGATTATAGTGCCGTTCTTGATGCCAAATACGGGAAAGAAGGTACGAAAGAGCGTCAGAAATTCAACGAGGAAGCATATGCGTTCTACACAAGCCAAATAATCCTTGACGCAAGAAAGGAATCCAAAGTGACGCAGCAGGAACTCGCAGAAAGGATGCACGTCAGCAAATCCTATATTTCACGCATAGAAAAAGGTGTCATCAATCCGAGTGTTGCCACATTCTACCGCATCATGAATGCCCTCGGAATGAGGGTTGAGGTTGTCCGGCCTATAGCATGATGACGAGCCTTGAATTGATGTTGTCGATTGTGACAGTCCCGAAACGCTCCAGAACACTCTGCCCGAGAAGCAAAGGCGCACGCTGGTTATGGGCCACAGAAGCCTCGACCGATGAAATTGACACTGTACTTGCACCCGTATCAAGAATAAATTTCAGAGGAAGACCATTGATATCGCACGGCACCTCATAGACTCCGCTATACAGTTTGTCCATCCGTATCTCCGACACCGTTGTCCGGCTCGTATCTGTTACCGCCACAGGGACATCATATACCGGCATTTCCATACATTCCGTAATGCCTGACACAGCCTTATCAGTATACCCAAGCTCATTGTAGCAGCCGCTTCTGTAATAATATATGGCAGCGTCGGTACCATATTCCTTTTCATATCCTCATTACAAAACTTTTCGTAATACCATCGGTTTTACCTGTTAATAACGGCTATCTCACAAAAGTAAACAGGATTACAGGTTATATCGGACACAGGTGAAAGAGATTAAAAAATTGAGAAATAAAGACTGTTCCAAGCATCTATAACCGTTGAAACATCAAAAAGCCGAATCAAGTAATATATTTTAGCCGAATCAGGGAAAATTTTTTAGCCAAATCAGGGAATTTGAAATATTGAGCTACCTTTGCAAGAGATATGGAAAGGATAAAAGAAATCAGACAAGAGATTGAAGACTACATTTATGATGTGATAGTGCCGCTGTATGCGGCATTCGACCCGGCACACAGGGAAGACCACGCAACGGACGTGATTGACAATTCAATGCAACTGTACAGGAAGGCTCCGGAAGGGATCAGAACCGGCATTGACCCGGAAATTCTCGCAACGGCAGCCGCCTGCCACGACCTCGGACGGAAATACGGAAAGAAGGACCATCACATCAATTCTGGGATAATCATCCGCAATGACAGCACTCTAGGGAAATGGTTCGACCCTGCACAGATTGAACTCATCGCGCAGGCCGCCGAAGACCACAGGGCATCGAGGAAGGCAGAGCCGCGGAGCATATACGGAAAGATTGTGGCCGAAGCCGACAGGCTGATCGACACCGATACCGTCATACGCCGGACCATACTCTACGGAATGTCGCAGTATCCGGAACTGGCGCCGACAGAGCAGATTGACCGTACCCTGAAACATCTCTACGAAAAATACGGCGACGGCGGCTATCTCCGGCTATGGATTCCTTGGAGCGACAATGCATTGAGACTTCTTGAACTCCGTTCCCTCCTTGCCGACCACAATGCCGCAAGGGAGGAAGTTGTGCGGATTTTCCGGGACATAACAAAAAACGGCATATCCGGTGACTGACCGTATGCCGTTCTGTAATGACACGCCGGAAATTATCAAAGAAAACTGACCAGGACTCTCCTGTGAGGCGGAAATTCCGGATCCCGTCCTGCTATTTATCGTTCCCTTCCGGAAGCCCGGGCTTGTTGAGATTCCTTGTGAAATACATTATCACGCAGAGTATCAGGAAGAGGGCGAGGGAGCCGACCAAAAGGCTGCCGGTCTCGAGGTTGAGCAGCAGATATATGAACGCGTATATGACTGCCACCGCAAGAGTGAACATCCAGGCGATCCGGGATCTGAGTATGGCGACGAAATATGCTCCGAGAGATCCTACGGTCAGTACCGAAGCCAGAACATACGCCAACGCGAACGCCATGTATTCCGAGAAGGACAGCAGCAGGAGATAGAACAGGCACAGAGAGAAGCCGGTCACAATATACTGGACGATATTGACCGATTTCCCTGAAACGGCCTCCACCAGGAAAATGCCGGTAAACACGAGACAGATGATAAGGAAGAAATACTTGATGGCCCGGGAAGTCTGCTGGTACTGGGAGACCGGTACCACGAAATCCACCCCGAATATGGAATCGAAACGTTCCGAATCGCTCAGATTCATCTGGTCGATTTTCCATTCGGCCGTAAACCCTTTGTCAGTCACAGTCCTGTCATCCGGCAGATATGCTCCGCTGAATCCCGGAGAAGGATAATCCGACTCAAGGTGCACGGCGAACCTGCCCATATTCGGGACGAACCGGAGGCTTTCCATACCCTTGAACTTCAGGCTGAACATATAGTTGAGCGGAACGCCTTCCGCAATCTTCCATGCCGGGATATCCGCCATGAGTCCGTCTTCAGCCGGTGTGAAGGGGTATTCCTTTCCGTCGATTGTCAGGACAGGTCTCTCCTCGATTCCCTTCAGTCCTGCCAGCCGCAGATATACACGGCATTTTCCTGTCCTGCGGACAAGCGAGACGGCCATGTCATCCGGCACGAACGAACCTGCCAGGGTCAGTTCAGAGCGGTACACCGGAATTTCATAGATTGATCTTTTGCGCATCTCCACGGCCACATTGCCGGCAACCGCCACACTGTACGAATCAAGAGTATAATAATCTGGCCCTGCATAGTCCTGTGACTTTTTCTCCGGATTTGGCATCCTGATTTCCGGTGCATACACGATCTGGCTGCATCCCCATGATCGCTCAATCTCCTTTTTCACCTTGTCCGACATGTTCTCCCTCTCTTCCACGACACCGTTTACCATCATGACGGGTATCAGCATACATACGGCAGTCACTACGACCACCACCCCTTTCAGGAAAAGTTTCCTTGAATTCGAATTTTTCGTTTCCATATCAATAGATTTTACGGTTTCCTATGATCCGGTACCGGACTACCATCATCCACCGGTTTTCACCGATGCAAATATGCAATCTATTTCACTGGAACACATAATATTGAAAGCTCCGTTTTACGAAATGCCCGCCCCCCGTTACGGAATGTCCCCGTATGCTGACGAAATTTTCCAGGTACGTTTGCGCCGCGGCCGGCTTTTGCGTATCTTTACCCCCGGAATGACAAACGGAATGCAAGACCGACTGACAATGAAAGAACTCATATTGCCCAACAGCGGCACGGAACTGCTGAAAGTCCGCCCGTCCGACATCGTATACGTCGAGGCGGAGGGGAACTATTGCTGTATGTACCTCACCGGAGGATTCAAGCAGCAGCTGTGGTTCAACCGGCAGAAATTCATTGCTATCATAAACGAGCAGATGAAAGCCGAGAGACCGACATTCGTGGTAGTGGGACGCAGTTTCATCATCAACATTGCATACATCTACCTCATCAATCCGGTCCAGGGCGACCTGATACTTTTCGATGCGGCAAACCCGTCCCGGATAAAGCTGCACGCGTCACAGGAGGCCCTGAACAGGCTGAAAAAGGAAATCGGCGCGATGTCGGGAGTTACGGTACAATGACGGTCGTCCTTTCGGTATCGGGCAGCCAGGCAAGACTGACAAGAGGCATAAACTGAAATACGGCAGAATATCGAAGCTGCATGACGGACAGAAGACGGGACGGTAGAGGACAGCGATGCCACAGGATACATAGACAAATCAAAACAGCCGGACATGAAAAAAACAGACACATACGACGATGAAGTGACCATAATCGGAGGTTCCGAATGGCAACCCGACACAGACACTGACCGTTCGGGAGACTATGCTGAAGGCCTCGGAAATGGAAGCTATGACACCGGGAAAGACGTCCAGGGAAGCAGAACACCGGGCAATGAGGAGCGGAACGGAAAAACCAGGGATGATGAGGAATATACCGCTGATGGCGGGGAACAAACGGTAAAATGGAAACTCGCGGCCATCATCTCCGCATCCGCCTGCGTCCTGCTTGCAGCATTCCTTGTCGGCAAACATCTGTATTTCAAGTCCCAGTTCCCGAAATCCCGGCCGGACAAAGAAATCATAGAAGCCCTTGCCGTCCACACCGATAACCGGGGAGCCGCCATAGATATCCCCGAAGATACAGTCCGGGAACTTTCCGGGAATACGGTACCGGACCGGACCGGCAATCAGGGTATACAGCAGGCAGGAAAGCCGGGTGTAGAATTCTCACAGACCATATCAATGGGAGTTGTCCTCAGGAAATATGCCCTGAACGGGCTGAAAGCGCATTTCGCCGACACTGTGCCGGACTGTTCGGATTCTTCGGTATTCCTTGTCACCCGCAGTGCCGACTACAGGATAAAGAATGACAGAAGGGCCATTATAGGCGACTTCATCCAGAACGGGGAAATTCTTTCAAAGAGCAACTGGAGAGCCGGATTTATGGCTGTCGCAGACGGGAATGCGCAGATAGGAATATCCAGAAGCAGCAAAGTCAGGAGATACGTACTGGAGCAGGATGGTTCTTTCTTCAGACAACTTGCCATAGTCTCTGCAGGGACAAGGTGCGACAGGCAGTTCATACTGAAAGGAAAGGTCACACGCTGCGCTTATGCAAGGGATGAGAACGGAATGCTGTACTTCATAGAGACAGCCAATCCGGAAACACTATACGGGTTCGCCGACGCCCTTATCGAAGACGGGTTCATAGATGCCGTCTATGTCACTGGAGGAGCACAGCCGGACCTGTTCTACAGGGAAGCGGACGGCACTGCCCATGGCCGCTACACCGACGACAAACCGCACAAACTCGTCGTCTGGACAAGATAAACCACGCGCAAATGTGACCGTACAAATTGCATCCGGCCTCCTGACAGGCGATGAGGGCGCTTCCGGGACATAAGCCTCCTACTGTCTGTCCACCGGGAAAACGATACCCGTCTGATGCCGGATTTCATCAATGATTTCCATGACTGACAGAGAATTCCGATGGCTGTTGATAAAGGATTCCCTTCTTCCCGAAAGGATCAGGTCGATGAATTCCGCTACCTCGTAATAATATTCATCCCTGCCGGCCGGTCTGGAGAGAGTCTCTATGGTTGTCTGTTCTCCCCTTCCGCCGGTGACATTCCGTCTGCGCGGAATGAACGAGACATTTCCAATAAGGTTGATACGGTCAATCACGATTGTACCGTCTTCTCCCTGTATCTCGGACGGAAGATACGAATCCGCAATCTTCGAATAAAGGACAGCCGCCTCCATACCGTCGCCATACCTGAACAGTGCGCTTCCCTGCCCGTCGGTTCCGGAGGAAAGCAGGGTGCCTGATGCCGAAATCCGGTCCGGCATCCCGAAAAGGACTACCATAGGGTAAATGGTATAGACTCCGATGTCCATTATGGCACCGTTGGAATATTCAAGCCTGAATGCATTCACCGCCTCGCCCGCCTTGAAGCGGTCGTATCTGGAGGAATACTGGCAATAGGAAGAAAAATACCTGCGCACCTTTCCTGCCTTTCCGATATTGTCCATTACGGACTTGAAATTCGGCGTAAGGGTCGGCTTCATCGCCTCCATTAAAGTGACATTGTACCTTTCGGATGCAGCCAGCATTTCCCTCGCCTCTGCGGCAGTCGAGGCCAACGGCTTCTCGCAGAGCACGTGTTTGCCGCAGCTCATGCACAGTATGCTCTGACTCGCGTGCAGGAAGTTGGGAGTAGCAATATACACGGCATCTATGAAAGGACTGGCCGCCATTTCTTCAAGGGAAGTGAACCGGTGCGGGATATCATGCTTACGGGCGAACTCTTCAGCCCTCTCCTCCGACCGTGAGCATACGGCCACAAGTTCGAACCGGCTGTCCTGCAAGGCTCCGGCTATCACCCAATCAGTTATGAAATTGGTCCCTACGACCCCGAAACGTATCCTGTCCATTCCTGCATACTGTTTTCGACCAAATCCAGGTCAATCTTCCTGTGCGCAAATATAATCTTGTATCAGAGCATCTACAGACTGCCGAAAAAAATATCATGTCTTCCGGCTTCCACATCATTGATAATGGTCTCAATAACCGGGAGCAATTCAGGTATATTCACTTTTGCTGTGTTGAAGACTTTTTCAGGATCAGTCGCAGAATACTCATGGGATATTATGTTCCTCATCCCGATAATGGCCCTCCATGGTATTTGAGGATAGTAAACTGAAAAGAAAACTTTATCTGTCAAATCGTCTATTTTCTTGACTGTCTCTCCAATAGTCTGGAGACACATACAGGTAGAATTATAAAGCACCATTCCAGTTGTCGTAACAAGCAGTTCATCCACATCTTTGACTTCTGAGGTGGTCTCTATTATAAACTCTGTCTGATGCATGATGAAACCAAGCATCTCCAACAACACATCTTCAGACATATACTGCATCTCTTTCCATGTTTTTCTTGAAGACTGGCCTGAATATGGCACCAAGCGAGACCAAATCGACTTTGCTCTTGAAAATGCTCTCCAATTCCTCCTGAATACCTGCCATATTGAAGAAATCAGGATGCCTCAACTTAATGCAAACATCAATGTCACTGCCGGGCAACTGTTCCCCTCTGGCACAACTCCCGAACAGTCCAAGAGCCTCAATGCCATAGACATCAGCCTTTTCAGCCTTGTACTCCCTCAGTTTCTCCAATATTTCCTCCGTTTGCATACCTCAAAGCATTTATGTCGCTAATATAACTATTTTTACTCAAACTCCCTATCTCCTGCTGTGCTTCAAAAAGAAAAAGATGTATTCACTTCACCTTGAATAAATTCTTAAAAGTGAATACATCTGGTTTATACAATTTTGTTCAGCATGAGAGAAAATATCCTAACATAATGGATAAATAAAGTTACACCAATATCCCCGTCTTCAAAATATCAGCATAAAGGGGGCTATCATCATCCTCTGTCAGCAAGACAGGCTCTATGAGATTGCTTATTTTGCGCTTCAATTTCCACAAGAGTGGGGTGTCTTCAAAATAGTTGTCACTAAGTTTATCTACCACCACAGCTATGTCAATGTCACTTTCTTCCGTATAGTTGCCTTTGCTGTATGACCCATAGAGGTAAAGAGCCTTGACAGGCATCTTCTCCAGAAGCACTTTCTTGTATTCCTGTGCCAGTTTTATAGCCTGTTCTTTATCCATAATCTTAATTTATCTGTTTGTTTTATCAACTCTCTGCACCTATCTTCTGTCAAAGTATTCATCAGCCGCTCCTTATAGGAGGGATATCTTGCTTCAATATTCAAAGGCTCAAGTGCATCTATGAAATCTGTCTGTTCCTCTGACATTTCCTTGTCCAGCCCACTTTTCTCTGCAAGCCTTGACAAACTGTGTATCTTCAATGCAGGCTCTTCCAAAACACTGCTCCAATAGGCTTTTAATATCTTTTCAATGACCTGATGACACATAAAGCCCACATAAAGGAATCTCTTGGTTTCAAACATAGCCTGAGCAGTCTCAAAGTCATAGTCTGCCAATTCAACCCAATATTTTACCTTATCCTGCTGCATATCAAATACACTTTCAGCAAATATAACCTTTTCTTTCCAATCTACAATTTATCTGCTTAGTTGCATAGGTAAAAATGCATTCACATCTCTTTGAATAAATTCAAAAGTGAATATATCCGATTTCTCAAATCATTATATCTTATTCAGCAGGAATGAAAATATCCTAACATACAAAATATCGCTGGAATAATCGAAAAAAATCAGCAGATTAACGCAATAGAAACTGAGATTTAAGTAGTTAGGAGAAAATCGCAGAAGTTGGGTAGAGGACTGAAAACTGTTTCAAAGCGGATTGGAGAAAGAGAACGGTTTCCTATTCGTTACCCGCCAGAAGTGCAGATTTAACAGTCGCCGCTTCGTTTGCGCCGTTCTGCGTAGGTTTGCTTGTCAAGGTTTAACTCGTTGATTTATAGTTTTGCAACCAAAAAAGGACGAGTATGACAAGGAGCACATTCCGCGTGCTGTTCTATGCGAACGGCAGCAAGGAGAAGAATGGAATTGTCCCCATCATGGGACGGGTTACAATCAACGGGACGGTGGCGCAGTTCCCCGACGGCGTGGCAGACCGTACCGAAGCGATAAGCCACCGCATTCGCACGGCGGACATCAAACGGAAGATAACGCCCGACCAAGTGCGGGCAATCCGCATCGTGCTTTCGGGTACGCACGAGGATATGGTAAGAGTGCAGGACGAGGGCAGACTATCCGAATGGTGCGATGACAACCTGCAATGGCTGTACCGCACATTCGGCAGGGAGAACACCGTTTCGGCTGTTTTGCACATGGACGAGCACACGCCGCACATCCACGCAACGGTCGTGCCGATTGTGACGGGAGAGCGCAGGAAAGCAAGGAAGAAGCAGACGGAGGGCAAACGCACCTTGCAAGGCGAGGTCGCCGCTCGTGATGAGAGCATTGAGTTGTTGCAACAACAGATGGAGCGGCAGCAGGAGGAACACAGCCGCCAGCTTATGGAACTGCAATCCAAGCACCGCAGGGAAATGGCGGACAAGGAAACGGCACACCAAAAGGAAGTGTCATTCCTGAAATCTATCATCCAGAAAGCCAAGAAATGGTTTCCGTTGTTCCAAGAGTTGGTGTATATGGAGGAGTTCTGCCTCAAAGTCGGCTTCAACGAGAGGCAGACCGCCACGCTCATCAGCGGCAAGCCGTTGTTCTACGAAGGCGAACTCTATTCGGAGGAACACAGGAGGAAGTTCATGACCGAAAGGGCTGGTTTCCAAGTGGTGAAAGACCCGAAAGACAAGTCCAAGCTTGCACTTGCCATCAATGGGCAAGTGATTGGCGAATGGTTCAAGGAACAGTTCGACAGGCTGTTTTCATCCATTCGGAAGACGGTTATATCGCCTCGTAAAAACAAAGGAATAGGGTTGTAAATCTGACAAACGGGAGGATCGCAAGTTTGTGTTTTGGTCTGCCTCAAACCGCTTGCTACCCTCCCGTTGGTTGAAACGTCACTTTATTTGTGCTCTAATCCTGCTCAAACTCGCTTGTGTGATACCCAAATAAGTGGCGATGCTTCCCAACGGCAATCGCTGTAACAAATCAGGTTCTTTCTCCAACAACTCCTTATAACGTTCAGAGGCGATGGCGGACAACATGGAAATCAACCGTTCCTCGGTGGCAAGCAACTCCATCTCCGCATAACGCCGCCCCCAATTGGCGATGTGTAAATCTTCCGAAAACAACTCTTTCAGTTCTTTCCTTTCCAATACATATAATATCGAGTCTTCCATCAGCTCCATTGTTTCATATCCCGGCTCGTCATTCACATAGCCTTTCATGGAAACAAGGGTCGCTCCTTCCTTGCCAAACCAAAAGGTAATTTCCTTCCCGTCCACCGAGGTATAGGCGCGGACAATGCCTTCCTTGATGAAAAAGATGTTCTTCTCCACCTTGCCGCTTTCCAGCACGCGGAATCCTTTGGGATACGAAACTTCCGTCAAACATTGCCGCAACTTGTCCAAAGACGTGTCCGGCATAGCATATCTTTGATTGATGATTTCCTTTATATCCATAGCGCATTGTTGTATTCGGTGTGCAAAATTATAAAATAGCACATAGAAACGAGAATGAACGGTTGCTTTTTGTCAAATGCAAAATCGGTTTTTGCCAAATGTAAAAAGCTGTTAGGGATTACTTGCTTACTTTTGCGCCCGAATTTAATAAATCATAGGTATGAATTGGATAATCTTATTGTTGGCAGGATTGTTTGAAGTAAGCCTTACATTCTGCTTGGGGAAAACGAGGGCGGCTTCGGGTATTGGATTCTATCTGTGGGGAAGCGGGTTCCTTGCTTCCACCATACTGAGCATGGCTTTGCTTGCCAAGGCGGTGCAGACGTTGCCTTTGGGTACGGCATACGCCATCTGGACAGGCATCGGGGCGGTCGGCACGGTCTTGATAGGAATATTCGTTTTCAAGGAACCTGCCACTCCCATCCGGCTTTTCTTCCTGTTCACGCTCATTGCTTCCTTGATAGGATTGAAAGTCGTGTCATACTGAAAGGAGGCGACCGATGAAGTATGAATTGAGGGAGAACCAAGGCATTCCGGCACCTCTGCTGGCTCTGATGGCGGTCGCTACCGGACTTTCCGTCGCCAACTGCTACTACAACCAGCCTTTGTTGGGCAGCATGGCAAAAGACTTCGCGGTAAACGACTTTTCTGCCAGCATGGTAGCGACATTGACCCAGATAGGCTATGTGACCGGACTTGTATTTGTCATCCCGCTTGGTGATCTGGTTTCACGAAAGAAGCTGATATTGACCAATTATATCGTTTCTGCGTGCGCCTTGCTTGCCATATCCCTTGCCCCGAACATCTATTGGGTGTGGGGCGCATCCTTGCTTGCCGGCGCATCTTCGGTCATGCCGCAGTTCTTCATCCCGTTGGTGTCTTACCATTCAGCACCTGCACACAAGGTGCGCAATGTGGGCATTATACAATCCTGCTTGCTCATAGGCATTCTCGGCTCGCGGGTGTTCAGTGGCTTTCTGGCTGATGTGTGGGGATGGCGTTCCGTCTATTTCGTGGCTTGCGTGTTTATGCTCGGATGTTTTCTGATGATTTACAAGATGCTGCCCGTGCTGTCTGCCCGCTCTCAAGAAAGTTATGCAGGGCTGATGAAATCCTTGTTGCGTCTGCTCTCCCAATACCCGTACTTGCGTATCGCGTCGCTGAGGGCGGCATTGGCTTATGGCTCGTTCTTCGCCCTGTGGAGTTGCCTTGCTTTCCGGATGAAACAGGAACCTTTCTTTGCAAGTGACGACATTATCGGGGCACTCGGTTTGTGCGGACTGGCAGGTGCATCCACGGTCGTATTCATCAGCGGCTATATCCAAAAGTACGGTGCAAGGTTCTTTTCTATTGCCGGAGGATGTGTGGTATTGGCTGCATGGCTGCTGGCATTTTTAGGGAATGACAGCTACCTGTGGATGATAGTTGCCATCCTGTTGATTGATGCCGGTATGCAATGCATCCATTTGTCGAATCAGACCAGCGTAGTCGCCCTTGACGCATCTGCCATCAATCGTGTCAATACCGTTTATATGACCATTTACTTCTTGGGCGGTTCTGCGGGCACTTTCGTTTCCGGTCTGTCCTGGCAACATTATGGATGGGCAGGCGTGGCTTGGACGGGAATCGCTTTTACTGTGGCTTCCTTGCTTGTTAATTATTTCAAGCCTCAAACAACATAATGGTGGATACAAAACAGGCTGAAAGAATATTTGGGATGATTCTTTCAGCCTGAATATTTTTTGTACCTTTGCATCCGAAGAGTTACTTGAACAAGCAAAGCGATGCAGACCACGGCAATTGGAACGGTTGCCAACTCATTACCCGAAAACGAGGTAATTCTTCTAACTCTCTTGATTTCAAAGGGGTATATCCTTTTTGCAGAATTACATTATAACCTCTTTTCCTTGCTGAAACCACCCATGTCTTAGTGTGTGTCCCAAGACTTCCTGAAGTCACAGACCAAGGCAAACAGAAAGTCCTTGTAATTATCAAACTACAAGGACTTTAGGAAGTATATAATCTATATGATTACTTGTTCAGGGCAGTCGCCACATCCACTGCACAGGCAACGGTGCATCCCACCATTGGGTTGTTGCCTATTCCCAGGAATCCCATCATCTCCACGTGGGCTGGAACTGAGGATGAACCTGCAAACTGCGCGTCACTGTGCATACGGCCCATAGTGTCGGTCATACCGTATGAAGCAGGACCTGCAGCCATGTTGTCCGGATGGAGGGTACGGCCTGTACCGCCGCCGGAAGCTACCGAGAAATAAGGTTTGCCGGCAAGCACACGCTCTTTCTTGTATGTACCTGCGACAGGATGCTGGAAACGGGTAGGATTGGTTGAGTTTCCAGTGATGGAAACATCCACGCCCTCATGCCACATGATTGCCACGCCTTCACGTACATCATCTGCGCCGTAGCATTTTACCTTAGCACGCGGACCGTCGCTGTATGCAATCTCACGGACAACCTTGAGTTCTCCGGTGAAATAATCGAACTGGGTCTGCACGTATGTGAACCCGTTGATACGGGAAATGATCTGTGCAGCGTCCTTTCCGAGTCCGTTGAGGATGCAGCGGAGAGGTTCCTTACGCACCTTGTCAGCCTTTGCAGCTATCTTGATGGCGCCTTCTGCGGCAGCGAATGATTCGTGTCCGGCAAGGAAAGCGAAGCACTTGGTCTCCTCACGGAGAAGCATTGCGGCAAGGTTGCCATGGCCGAGACCTACCTTACGGTCATCCGCTACAGAACCCGGTATACAGAATGCCTGAAGACCGATTCCGATAGCCTCGGCTGCCTCTGCCGCATTCTTGCATCCTTTCTTCAGAGCAATTGCAGAACCTACGACATATGCCCATTTAGCATTCTCGAAGCAGATAGGCTGGGTCTCTTCGCAAGTTTTGTACGGATCGAGACCGTACTGGTCGCATATTGCGTTAGCCTCCTCTATATCCTTGATACCGTTTTCATTGAGAGCTGCAAGGATCTGCTTGATGCGGCGATCCTGGCTTTCGAATTTCACTTCTCTAATCATAATAGCCGTCCTCCTTATTCTTTACGTGGGTCAATGTATTTAACTGCACCGGCCTCTTTGGTGAAACGACCGTAAGAACCAGTTACCTGTTTGAGAGCCTCGTTTGCATCCACACCTTTCTTAACGAGATCCATGAACTTGCCGAGGTGAACGAATTCATATCCGCATATCTCATCGTTCTTGTCAAGGGCAATGGTCTTGATGTAACCTTCAGCCATCTCAAGATAACGCGGTCCCTTTGCAAGAGTTCCGTAAAGGGTACCTACCTGACTGCGAAGTCCTTTTCCGAGGTCTTCCAGTCCTGCGCCTATCATGAGTCCGCCTTCCGAAAAAGCCGACTGTGTACGTCCATAGACAATCTGGAGGAAGAGTTCGCGCATCGCGGTATTGATGGCATCGCATACGAGATCCGTATTGAGGGCCTCAAGAATTGTCTTGCCAGGCAGAATCTCAGAAGCCATTGCAGCCGAATGAGTCATACCTGAACATCCGATAGTCTCCACCAGGGCTTCCTGGATAACGCCTTCCTTGACATTGAGTGTAAGCTTGCAGGCTCCCTGCTGAGGAGCGCACCAGCCGATACCGTGTGTCAGGCCGGAAATGTCAGTGATTTCTTTGGATTTTACCCATTTTCCCTCCTCCGGGATAGGAGCCGGGCCGTGGTTCGGTCCTTTTTTGACGCAGCACATTTGCTGCACTTCGTGTGAATAAACCATATAAAATCAATATAAAAGTTGTTCTGAAAACTCAACAAAACCGGACAGCATAAGCAAAATATGCGCCATCCGCAATTCCGGGGCAAATATACATAGAAGCCGAGAGCAGAGCAAATTTATTTGCTATGCCGAGGCGCAAAAGTATATATGTCGGAGCTATTTCCTGGTCTCTATGATACAGTCGGCAGGGGACTCGATATTTGCATCAACCGTGACCGAGCCTATTGAATCAGCGACGATACGGCCGGAAGTAGGGTTCTTGATATTCGTGATCGAACCCCGGATATCGGCATTAAGAGTAGAATATTCGAAAGCCCTGTCGCATGAAGAGTCGAAAGTACAGTTCTCAAGCACAAGGTCATGGGCATGGCATAAAGGCTGTTCCCCTGAAATACGGCAGTTTACAAGCCGGAGGTTGCGGGAATGCCAGCCAAGGTATTCCCCGTTCAGTTCGGAATCATATATTGTGACATTCTCCACCTCCCAGAACGCATCCTTGGTCGTGATCTTCGCATTGTGTATCTCCGCATTCCGGACATACTGGAACACATATTTGCTGTCGCTTTCGAGACCGTCCACATAGATATCGTCGCTGAACATGAAAGGATATGTCCCGCCGTGCAGCTTCAGATTCCTGACCCTGATGTTGTGGCACCGCCAGAAGACTTCATCGGCGTCATTCATGACTGTATTGTCGATGTCTATATTGAACATCTCCCTGAACATTTTCGGAGCGTCTATGACAGTGTCCGTCATTTTCAGATTGTCCGAATACCACAGCGCAGACCGACCACCCACGGCAAAATAGCATTTGTCTATGGTGAAACCGTGTACATGCCAGAACGGATAATTGCCTTCAAAACGACAGCCGGTAGCAACGATGTTGCTGCATTTCTTTATGGCAGACTCCCCTTCGAGAATAGTGACATTGTCTATATGAAGGTCATGCGAAGCAAACAGGGGGCGCTCCCCGCTGAATGAAGTATCTTTAATCAGTTTCATGATCCAATCTTTAATAAACGTTTCCAAAACGGGCTTTGACGATGCAAAAATACGGAATTCCGCATTCATATCAGTAACCCGATTACAGAAAAAATGACCCCTTTTACGGAGATGCACAATTTCACATGCCGCAAAGTTTGACACTTCGGACATATGTTTTTCCGGATATACAGGACACAAATTGTTAAATTTTTGTTAAAAACAGCAAAAATCCGCCGACAGGTATTGCAGGTTATGAAAAAAGCAGTACCTTTGCATCCGGTTATTAGTTTTAGTGTTATTAATTATGTGGTTAGTATGAGGGTCCCCACGAGAGTGGCGATTTCCTCTTTTTTTCGTTTATAGGGGGTACCGTTCAGAACATATAGTCCCAGGCAGGAAGAAGAATCGGTTTGGAACCGGCTGCTTCAAGGGACTTTTCATCAAGATAGGCCCTGTTGATCACAAGCCTGAACATATAGTCGTCGAACCATTCGTCGGAAAACGTGAAATAGCCGTTATGACCTGCAGAAGTACCCCAGCTGTTCTCGAACTGCCATTTCACCGGTACCTCATTCTCATCGGTATCGACAGCGATAAGCGTCATCGCATGGGCCGAACCGCTTTCACGGGTAAGAATCCGCGCCTTCTTGTCGTCCATCTGGAAATCTATTCCGAAAAGAGCTTCATAGTCATACATTTCAGGATCTGCAATCCCTTCGTCATTATTGTAGAAATTGCTTACATCGCATGATGCGTAAAGTGCCTCATTGTTTTTAATGGACGCCACGGCCGCAGACTTGATGACATCAAGAGGAAGATTGAGATATGTCCAGTTGATTCCTTCGTATGTATTCCTGTAATTGTCTATTTCATAGACCTTGTAATACGGTCTTGTCGGGTCGTGCATTACCATTATATAGGAATTCGAACCGTAATTTTCCGGAATGATGCTGTGATAGAAGTCAAGAGGTGTGGTTTCGAGAGACTTTATCTCACCGTCCTTCGTCTCGTATCTCCATTCGAATTCTGCAGGAGGTTCACCGAGACACAGAGCAAGCATCCTGTAGACCTTTTTCATGGATTCCATCTTGTATTCACGGGCTTCAGCGGCCGATGCACCGTCTGCAATCATCTCCCTGAGAGCATAGCCTTCCTTGCGCAGAAGTTCATTGAGAAAAGAAACCAGCATTGAAGTCCTGTTGGAATGGGCCGTCTCGGGCATCACTTCCGCTGGAACGACGCCGTATTTTTCAGCCACATTATAGAAACTGTTCCACACTCCCCCGTCGCTGACTGGACTCTGGAACCAGAAGGCCACGTCCCGATCCATGATTATATCCTTCTTCGCCGTACGTATCGAATTTTCAAGGAAAAGGTTGCTCTTCTCGAAGATATCCCAGAAATAGCAGTAATTGTGCGAAAAGTCGAACCCGCTGACATTGAATTTCTTCATGACACCCGGCCGCAGGACGTTCATGGATGTGAACATCCAGCATCGCCCGGACTGCTGCTGGTCTGTAATGCCGCTGACATCCACCCTGTACTTGAAATAATGATCCATTCTGCCCTGACTTTCACGGTCGAGAGCCAGGCTTCTGAGATTATAGGTGTTGGAAATGGCGTTCTGCGCCGCCGTGTTCCTTCCGTCATGCACGAAAGACTTCCTGATTTCAGCAACCTGTTCCATATCAATATCCTGAGCATACGCTCCCGTGGCGGCAAACATTGCCATAAGAATAACAGTTGTCCTTTTCATAGTAAAATTCCGTTCAATGTCTGCAAAAATAGTAAAAACTGTTAGAAGCTGTTTTAATTTTTGTCATTATCAATTATGAAGTATTTTCGGAATTGGCCGGGCTTTCTTTTTGAAAAGGACAGCAACAGCCATCTGACTGAAGCAGAAGGGGCGGGCAGACCGGAAAGAGCCTTACAGAATTTTTGAAAAAATTCAAAACAGCTTCTTAAAAATAGGTATCTTTGAAGTCTGAAAGGAAACAGGAGAGGCCAGGTCAGCATGGTATGCACGGCAAGCCGTCAGACAGGACA
The DNA here is from genome assembly GCA_944322585.1 of uncultured Bacteroidales bacterium. GTDB lineage: Bacteria > Bacteroidota > Bacteroidia > Bacteroidales > UBA932 > Cryptobacteroides. The sequence continues at coordinate 134,453 of CALUPB010000004.1, forward strand.
ACCTCAAGAAATACATGAGATGAAATTCCGTATCGAATCAGAATACAGGCCGGCGGGAGACCAGCCGGAAGCCATAGACGGCCTATGCGCCGCCCTGAATGACGGGGTGGATGCCGTGACGCTGCTCGGAGTTACAGGTTCCGGGAAGACATTCACTATGGCCAACGTGATAGAAAGACTCCAGAGGCCTGCACTTATACTGAGCCACAACAAGACTTTGGCCGCCCAGCTGTACGGAGAGTTCAAAAGCTTCTTCCCGTCCAATGCCGTGGAATATTTCGTATCCTATTACGACTACTACCAGCCGGAGGCATATATACCGACTACAGACACATATATAGAGAAAGATCTGAGTATCAACGATGAGATCGAGAAACTGCGGCTGAGTGCCGCTTCCGCCCTGCTGTCGGGAAGGAGGGACGTGATAGTGGTCTCCAGTGTCTCGTGCCTGTACGGCATAGGCAACCCGGAGGATTTCCATGCCCAGACAGTGACCGTACGCAAGGGGGAGGAAAGGAGCATGACAAGACTGCTGTACCAGCTTGTGGACGCCCTGTATTCCAGAACGGAAACCGATTTCAAAAGAGGCACTTTCCGGGTCCGCGGTGACACCGTGGACATCTGTCTGAGCGGAGGCGACAATGCTGTAAGGATAGAATTCTTCGGGGACGAGGTGGACAGCATATCGGTCATCGACCCCGTTACGGGCGCATTCATCGACAGTCTGGATGAGGTCTCCGTCTATCCTGCCAATAATTTTGTCACGACAAAGGAGAGAAGCATCAAGGCAATCAGCCAGATACAGGACGATCTCGTGAAACAGTGCGCATATTTCGAGGAAATAGGGAAACCGTTGGAAGCCAAAAGACTAAAACAGAGGGTGGAATATGACCTCGAAATGATAAAGGAAATGGGATACTGTCCGGGCATCGAGAATTATTCCAGATATTTCGACGGCCGCAGCGAAGGGATGAGGCCGTTCTGCCTTCTGGACTATTTCCCGAAAGACTATATCACTTTCATAGACGAAAGCCATGTGACGCTGCCGCAGATAAGGGCAATGTACGGAGGAGACCATTCCCGGAAGTCGGTGCTCGTACAGTATGGATTCAGGCTTCCGGCCGCCGCCGACAACCGCCCTCTCAAATTCGAAGAATTCGAGGGCATTTCCGGACAGACGGTCTATGTCAGCGCCACTCCGGGTGACTATGAACTGGAAAAGTCGGAAGGTCTTGTGGTGGAACAGGTCGTACGCCCGACCGGCCTTCTCGATCCTCCGATAGAGGTGCGCCCGACCAAGAACCAGGTCGATGATCTGTTGGAGGAAATACGCGTCAGGGCTGAAAAGGATGAAAGGGTGCTCGTCACGACCCTTACCAAGAGAATGGCGGAAGAGCTCGAAAAGTATTTCACGAGAATGGGGGTGCGCTGCCGGTACATACATTCGGACGTGGACACTCTCGAAAGGGTGGAAATCATAGAAGATTTCAAGAACGGACTTTTCGATGTGCTTGTGGGAGTGAATCTTCTGAGGGAAGGGCTCGATATTCCTACCGTATCATTGGTCGCCATCCTGGATGCGGACAAGGAAGGATTCCTGCGTTCCGGACGTTCGCTCACCCAGACGGCGGGTCGGGCCGCCCGGAATGTGAACGGACTCGTGATAATGTACGCCGACACCGTCACCCGCTCAATGCAGGAAACCATCTACGAGACAGACCGCCGGCGGGCGAAACAGATGGAGTACAACAAGAAGCACAATATCACCCCTACCCAGGTCGGCATCAAGAAGAATGCCCTTGCAGACGGGACTCCGGGGCGTTACGGCAAAGATGCCCGCGACGGACAGGGACACAGGAACCGCCGTCTCGACAATACGGTCAGCGGAAAGGTCAGTGCCGCGAATTCTTATGAAGAACCCCGCTATATCCCTGATCCGTCGGAACTCGGACGCGGAAGCGTATCGGTAGGTCTCGGACATGATTCCCGCAGGGAGACGAACTCTGCATATGCGGACGGCTACATCAAGGCCGACCTCGCCGCCGTGCTTCAGGATCCTGTCATTCGCTCCATGACAAGGCCTCAGGTGGAAAAGGCCGCCGAACAGGCCAGGAAAAACATGCAGAAGGCCGCGGCAGACCTCGACTTCCTCGCCGCCGCAAAGTACAGGGATGAAATGTGGGCACTGAACGAATATCTGAAAGTCTGGAAAGACTAAGTTTCCCGATTTTGCATACGGGTATACTTGCCTGTCAAATGCCCTGAAAAAGTTTTCGACAGACAATTCCTGAAAGGGAGAAACTGCTTCAGATAATATTGCGGACTATTCCCCAGAGGACAAAGAGAGCAAGGTAGATATAGACCGTTATCTTGCTGTAGCACAGTTTCCGGAGACGTCCGAGACGTCCGTGCGGGTCGAACCATGTCACCGCAACGAGGGCAATGGCATACGGAGCGGCAATGAAGAGGAACGGATTGTACCTGAAAGCATCCGCAAAACGCAGATGCAGCAGACTGTAGACAGCCCGCTGGAATCCGCAGGACGGACATTCCAGACCAGTCAGAAGATGGAACGGACATTTGGGCAGCCACACCGTTTCCTCGGGATCGAAGAAAAACAGCAGAACGCCGCAGACTGCCGCGACTATAACAGGCAAGATATATTTTATCCTATGCAAAAGCCAGTCCTATAGCCAGATAATAGATAAAGGTACCTACAATGGAGACTGCTCCTATTCCGAATGCCCACCAGAACCAGGTCTTAGCCTTGCCTGCGGCCTCGAATGCCTCGGCATAATGTCCGGAAGCATAAAGTCCGTCGACCTTGGATGCATACACAATAGATACTATTCCGAACGGGACACAGCAGAAAATCGTGGCAAGAATGGACCATACAAGGAAATTGTCCGGTTTCGGAGGCTGCTGGCCAAAAGGCCGGACAGGACTGGCTGCCGGACACGGAGCAACGGGAGAAGCAGGGCGCGGAGGCATTCCCGAAGAAACGGGAGCATCCTTGAAATAGCTCTGCCACGGCAAGGTAGTATTGCCGATCTTTACAATATCGGTACTGTTGAGATGGATTTCTCCATGACGTCTGGTTCCGTTGACATATGTACCGTTAGTCGAATCGGCATCGACCAGACAGAAACCGCCATTGTCATCCTGTATTATCTGACAATGGACTTTGGACACCATCGGATCCTGGACAATGACATCATTTCCGGACCCCCTTCCGATCTTTACAACTTTCATGGCTGTTCAGTTTTATGATTTACGGTCATAGCGACAGCCGGCCGATAATATCCCTGAAAAGTTCATGTACGCCAAACCCTCGAAATACGGATATCAGGACAGGCTGTTCCTGCAAATTTAACAAAAATATGCAAGAAGCTGTCCAAAAATTTTCCGATATGGATTTTATGAAGTATTTTCGAAGAGAAATTCATGATGTTTCAATTAAATCCTGTAGCCATGGACAGAACCGATGAACTTTTCCCGGATTTCGACGCTGCCGGCAAGAAACTGATAAGGGCCGCATATGCAATTGCAGAACGATGTCTGGACGGCCAGACCAGAGGCAACGGACACCCGTTCATCGAACACCCGGCAGGAGTGGCGAAAATCGCCGCCGACGAAATCGGGCTTCCGGCCGAATGCGTTGCAGCAGTATTCCTCCATGAAGCCATGCGGTTCCAGCCGGAGACGGATCCTGTAAAGTTCCTTGCCTCGCAGGAAGCGATTGAAGACAGCGCACCCGTACATGAAAAACCATCCGGAAGCAGCTGCACCGCTCCGGAAAGGGAACATGTGTCATTCGGGAAAGATGTCCTGACAATGGTGGACGGACTCAACAGGATATCCACCATAAAACCGAAGGATACGCGTCTCGAAGCTGAGAACTACAAGAAACTCATCGTATCGTATTCCAGGGATCCGCGCGTCACGGTGCTGAAACTCACGGACAGGCTCGAAGTGATGCGCAACCTTGAAATCTTCCCGAAACTTTCGAGAGAGCGCAAGATACTCGAATCCCTTATGCTGTACATACCTCTCGCCCATCAGCTCGGTCTTTACAACATGAAGAGCGAGATGGAGGACATCTATTTCCGTTTCGCCGAACCGGAGCAGTACCGGGCCATCACCAACAAGCTCAAAAGTACGGAAATGGACAGACAGAGACTGATGACCCAGTTCATCGAGCCGCTCAAGCACAGGCTGTCCGATGCAGGCATCGTCTACAAGCTGAAAGTCAGGACCAAGACAGCATATTCGATATGGAAAAAGATGCAGAAGCAGAAAGTGCCTTTCGAAGGAGTATACGATGTCTTCGCCATCAGATTCATCATAGACTGCGAACCTGACAGGAAGACAGAGCATGACCTGTGCTGGAAGATATTCTCGTACGTGACCGAGGAATACGAATCCGACACGAAAAGACTCCGGGACTGGCTCTCCAATCCTAAGCCCAACGGCTACGAGTCCCTGCACATAACGGTCAAGAACCGCGAAGGGGCGTATCTCGAAGTCCAGATAAGGACCAGAAGGATGGATGAAATGGCCGAAAGCGGACTTGCATCGCACTGGTCATACAAGGGCATCAAGCACGAAGCCTCATTGGACAGCTGGCTCAACTCCGTCAGATACACCCTGGAACATCCGGGAGAGACCAACGGGAAATACTACGAGGACGACCTTCCTGAACCGCCTTCAAGGGAGATTTTCGTATTCACTCCTTCAGGAGAACTGCGCCGGCTTGCCGCCGGAGCCACGGTACTTGACTTCGCTTTCGACATTCACTCGAATCTCGGCGTCAAATGTACGGGAGCGAGGGTCAACGGCAAGGCAGTCTCCATAAAGGAAAAGCTCAGGACAGGAGATGTCGTGGAGATAATGAGCGGCAAGAACCAGAAGCCGTCTGCCGACTGGCTGAATTTCGTGGTTACATCCAAAGCCAGGTCCCGGATCCGCAAACACATTTCCGAGACTGAATTCAAGAATGCCGCCGACGGCAAGGAACTGCTCGGGAGAAGGCTGAAGAACTGGAAACTGGAGCTGTCGGACGACCTTCTGGCAGTATTCATGAAAAAGAGGGCTTACAAAACCCTGAATGCCTTCTATGCCGCCATTGGCGACGGCTCATTGGATATCACGGAAATAAAGAACTTCATCCAGGAACAGGAACCGGGAAAAAGTCCGGAACAGTCCCAGGCAGAAAGCCATCCGGACCAACAGGGCAGACATCCCGAAACATCCGGTTCCGGGAAAACATCGGACGATATTCTCGTAATCGACGCCAGGAATGTCAAGAATCTCGACTACAGGATGGCCAAATGCTGCAATCCGGTATTCGGGGATGACGTTTTCGGCTTCGTATCCATAAGGGACGGCATCAAGATACACAGGATTTCCTGCCCGAACGCAGCCAGACTCATGGACCGGTATCCGTACAGGATACAGAAAGTCCGCTGGAGCGACAACCCGAGCTCCGGGAGCTTCCAGACCACACTCAGGGTCATAGCCGATCATGAAGCATCGGTAATCAACGGGATCATGGAGATCGTAGGCTCGTTCCGGGCATCGGTCAGGAGTTTCAATGTCTCGGAGAACGAGAGGACCGGAGTCTATGACATAACCCTGAAGATTTCTGTACCGAGCAGTACGGAACTCGACAAGGTAATATCGCAGATAAGGATACTGAAATTCGTTAACAAGATTACAAGGCAATAATATAAAAATCATGAAAATACCGGAAGATTTCGACATAGAAGCAAGGGCACAGAAGGCCAGGCAGAATTTCCTTGACGGATACAATTGCTGCCAGGCGGTGATGCTTGCGTTCAGCGACATTTTTGGAATCGATGAAAAGACGGTTGCCACAATTGCATCCGGCTTCGGAGGGGGAATGGCCAGAATGCGGGAAGTATGCGGGACAGTGACGGCAATGGGCATGGCCGCAGGCTTCATCTCCCCCGCCATACAGCCCAAGAACATGGAGGAAAGGACGGCCAACTACGCCTTGGTACAGGAACTGGCCGGGGAATTCAGGACGGAAAACGGCAGTATCATCTGCGGAGAACTTCTCGGGCTCAGACCGAAAGCGTCCATGGCAGCATCTTCCGGAAAGCAGCAGGCGTCTTCCGGGAACTCCGGAACCGGAATAGAGTCACCTGTTCCTTCTGAACGCACCCCGGAATATTACAGGAAACGTCCGTGTCCTGAACTCGTAGCCTGCTCCGCCCGCATAATAGCCCGGAAACTATCCTCTCTGGAAGCGAAGAAATAAACTTGCCGCTCCATAACATCCGGGAAACATATTGTTGTGCGGATTTCCCATCGTGATACCGGTCATCACGAGCCGTTTTCACGACTGTCCGGCGGCAGCAGCCCTCTGCCGTGCAGTAAGGGCACGCTGGAAAGCGCGGGCGTTACGGAGATGCTCACTGTACGAAACGGCAAACCGATGGGTTCCGTCGAAGTCCGGACTTGCACAGAAATACAGATATCCGTGGGTATCGGGATTCAGCACGGCATCTATGCAGGCTTTTGGGGAAACGTTTATCGGAGCCGGAGGAAGACCTGCATATCTGTAGGTATTGTAAGGGGAATCCACCCGTGTATGCTTCTTCAGAATCCTGTCGAGCTCATAATTGAAGCAGAATGCCACAGTCGGGTCGGCCTGAAGTTTCATCCCCCTGCGCAGCCTGTTGAGATAGACCCCTGCAATAACAGGGTATTCGGACTGCTGCAGGGTCTCGCCGTTCACGATGGAAGCCAGAGTGGACACCTCGAGCGGAGTCAGGCCGAGAGCTTCGGCTTTCGCAAGGCGTTCTGTTGTCCAGAAAGCATCGTATTCTTTTCTGAAACGGGTAAAGATTTCCTCCGGAGACGCTGTCCAGTACATATAATATGTATCCGGAAGGAAAAGGGCGAAAACATCCGTCGTATCGAACCCGAACCGGGAAAGGAATTCATTGCTTCCGAGAAGGGAATCCACAGTGACCGAGTCCACCATCATCTGACGGTCAATTACGGATGCAAGCCGGCCCCTGCTGCGGATTGTTCCCGACAGTGTCAGTTTCTGAGGACTCTGCCATCCATTGCACAGCATCCTTACAACATACACGGCGGACATTGACGGGCCGATCTCATATCGTCCCGGTTTTATTCTTTCTGTCAGATTCTCTTTCCTTGCACAACGGACAAGACTCCCCTCCCTTATCACATCGGCTCCTGCCGATATGGAATCGATGGCGGCGCCGGCCTCCGTGTCCGGATACACATACAGGACATAGTTCCGCCTGAAATCCGGCATCCTGTTGTCAGCCAGATACCTCAACCCAATCCAAAGGCACACCGCCCCCAGCACCGCACTCACTGACGCCACCGCTATTATTGTTTTCCTTTTCATTTAGAAGCTGTTTTGATTTTTGTCATTATAAATTTTATGAGGTGTTTTCGGAGTTGGCCGGCCTTTCTTTTTGAAAAGGATAGCAGCAGCTATCTAACTGAAACAGAAAGGACTGGCAGACCGGAAAGAGCCGTACAGAATTTTTGAAAAAATTCAAAACAGCTTCTTATTCTATATTCACACTCCTATATTTGCCATGCCTCCTAAAGAGCACTATGTCGCAATAGGGATAATAATACTCTGCACAGCGAGGGTCTACCTCAATATTATAGTATCCTCGGGCCGGATAACATAGGATGCATCCACACCGTTAAGTTTCTCAAGGCTTTTCAGTTTCACTGCAAAACGCTGGGAAATCTCCCGCAGTGTCTCGCCACCTTCCGCTACATATTTGTCAACCATCCTTGCGGCCCTGTTCTTCTTGGCCTGGAGATATACCACGGAGCCCGGTTTCAGCTCTTCGTCCCTGCCCGCATCGTTGAACCGCAGTATTTCTCCGGGGAACAGGTCATAAGCCCTGGCTATGTCCGCATAAGTCTCCCCTTCCACTGAATAGACGAACGGGACTCCGTTCTGGGAATAAAGCTGCCTCGACATGGAAAAGCTGAACTTCTCGAACTCTCCCGTGCCCGCAGGGACCGGACTCTCTATAAGAGCAGGCGATTCCGGAATTCCGGAAGGTGTCGACATCCCGGCCTTCCTGGCCTGGCGGGCAGCCCTGCGTGCCTCGCGTGCCATTCTGCGCTCTTCACGACAGGCCATCCGCTCCGCTTTGCCGGCAGGACCGTATCCGGGGTCAAGGTCAGAAAGAGAATATCCGTCGAACCTGTCCAATGAATATGTCTCGATAAGGCCGATGAGTTTCCGCGGATACGACGGATCAGTTGCATAACCGGCTTTCTTAAGTCCGTATGCCCATCCCTTGTAGTCCGACGGATCCAGGTCGAAAAGGAACTTGTACCTGTCCCTGTATCTCAGGAAATCGGAATGATCCCGGAAAGATGCCTCCGCATGGGGATATTTCCGGAAACATTCGCCTTTCCTGTCATCATCGAAATACACCTTCTGCCCGCGCCAGTCATGGCATTTGATGCCGAAATGGTTGTTTGCCCTCACGGCGAGTTCCGACTGGCCGTAACCCGACTCGAGAAGTCCCTGGGCAAGTGTAATGCTTGCCGGCACACCGCTGCGGTACATTTCCGACACCGCAACCCTGTACCACTGTTCTATATATTCCTCCTGCGGACTCTCCGCCGCTTCCGCCGTCTCAGCCACGGCTCCAGCAAAAAGCGACACCACTGCCGCCGAGACTGTACATAAGACCGATATACTGTTATTGTACATTTCTTCTATATGCATAATACGAAATGGACAAATATGGGAATAAACTTCGATTAATCCAAATAGCAAAAAGCTACAGCCTGTCCGTGTAGCGGCGGAGGGGGATGTCGAAGATGTCCCCTTCCGAAGCAAGGACAGCTTTCGGGAAGATGGGGACAATCTCATCCAGAAGAGAACGTATGTCATTGACCCGAGAGGAATAGTGGCCTACCAGAAGTCTCTTTGCCCCGGCTTTCGCTGCGCATTCGGCAGCCTGGACAGTCGTGGAATGGAATGTGGCAGCCGCCATGTCCTCCATTGAAGCAGGGAATGTAGCTTCATGATAGAGCAGATCCACCCCGTGCACCCATTCCGGAAGTTCCGGGAACGGAGCCGTATCGCTGCAATACGCATATGAACGGGGATCATACGGCCTGTATGTCACATCCTTATGGCTGATTGTCCCTCCGTCCCTGACAACATCCTCCCCTCGTTTCAGGCAGGCTATCTCGGCTATGCCGAGACCGTATTTCCCGATACAGTCCTTGTACACATTCAGCAACGGCTCGGTTTCCCTGAACAGGAAACCGTATGCCTCGATCCTGTGATGCAACGGGAATGCGGTCAGAGTAAGCGATTTGGTCTCAAGGACCTGCTGCGGTTCCTTCATCGACAGCACATGATGTTCGATCCTGAACCGGAGCCCCTCTCCGAAATAGGACAGGAAAAACCTGAGTATCGGACCGAAGGAACGCGGAGCGAAGACATGCAAAGGCGTCTTTCTCCCGAGCATTCCCATAGTGGACAGCAGCCCGAAAAGTCCGAAAAGATGGTCGCCGTGAATATGCGAGAGACAGAATACATCCACTTTCAGAAAAGACAGTCCCATCCTGCGCATCTGCATCTGCGCACCCTCACCGCAGTCTATCAAAAACAAGCGCCCACGTACATCAAGTACCTGAGCGCTCGGATATCTGTGAACAGTGGGCAAGGCCGAAGCCGTGCCCAGTATATTCAGAGTGAAGTTCATCCGTTACTCACCTTTCTCAAGCTTGTCCTTGAGGGCTGCAAGAGCATCTATATCCCCGAGAGTCGTCTTCTCGATGTTGGAATTGATCTTCTTGACCGCCTTCTTGGTGCTGTCGGACTCGGATACCGGCTTGCTGGCCTTCACCTCCTCCGCACTGTATGTCTTCACATGTGAAACGATGATCTTCTTCGTGCTCCTGCGAAGCTCGACTACCTTGAACGGAAGCGTGTCACCGACGGCCGGAACAGTCCCGTCCTCCTTGACAAGCTCCTTGTTGAAGCAGGTAGCCTCGATGTCGCCAGGGAAAGTGACCGTCGCTCCCTTGTCGGAAATGCTTGCCACAGTACCTTCAACGACCGTTCCCACAGAGAAGTTGGTCTCTATCTCATCCCATGGGTTAGGCAGAAGCTGCTTGTGGCCGAGGCTGAGCTTGTGGTTATCTTCGTCGAAGTCGAGGATAACGACATCGATCTTGTCTCCAGGCTGAACGAACTCTGACGGATGCTTGATCTTGGTCCAGGAAATGTCGCTGATGTGTACAAGTCCTTCAATGCCTTCCTCAAGTTCGGCGAATACACCGAAATTGGTGATATTGCGTACGATTGCGGTATGCTTAGAGCCTACAGGATATTTCTCCCTGATGTTCTCCCATGGATTAGGAACGAGCTGCTTCAGGCCGAGAGACATCTTCTTCTCTTCCCTGTCAAGGGTAAGGATCTGGGCCTCGACCTCATCGCCGACCTTAAGGAAATCCTGTGCGATACGCAGACGCGGCGACCATGACATCTCCGATACATGTATGAGTCCCTCTACGCCAGGCTCGATCTCCACGAACGCGCCATAGTCGGCTATGAGGACTACCTTGCCCTTTACCTTGTCACCTACCTTGAGGTTCGGATCGAGAGCATCCCACGGATGTACTGTAAGCTGCTTCAGGCCGAGAGCAATCCTGCGCTTGGACTCGTCGAAGTCGAGGATAACGACACGTATCTTCTGGTCAAGCTGCACGACCTCTTCCGGATGGTTGATCCTGCCCCATGAAAGGTCAGTGATATGGATAAGACCGTCCACACCACCGAGGTCGACGAATACGCCGTAGTTCGTGATGTTCTTGACCGTTCCCTCGAGGACCTGTCCCTTCTCGAGCTTGCTGATGATCTCGCTCTTCTGCTGCTCGAGTTCTGCCTCGATGAGGGCCTTATGTGAAACGACAACATTGCGGAACTCCTGGTTGATCTTCACGATCCTGAAGTCCATGGTAGTGTCCACGAACTGGTCATAGTCGCGGATAGGCTTGATGTCGATCTGTGAACCCGGAAGGAATGCCTCGATACCGAAGATGTCCACGATCATACCGCCCTTGGTGCGGGTCTTGACATATCCCTTCACAATCTCGTTGTTGTTGTAAGCCTCGTTGACCATATCCCATGAACGGAGAGCGCGGGCCTTCTTGTGGGAAAGGATAAGCTGGCCTTTCCTGTCCTCGGCAGACTCCACATAGACTTCCACCTTGTCGCCTACCTTCAGTTCTGGATTGTATCGGAACTCCGGAGCCATGATGACGCCTTCGCTCTTGTAGCCGATATTGACGATTACCTCCCTTTTGGAAATGGCAGTAACCACTCCTTCAACCACCTCATTCTCCATTACCTTGGAAAGAGTCCTGTCGTACTCTTCAGCGACAGTCTTCCTGTCTTCTGCGCCATAGATGTCACCGTCATTCTCGAATGCATCCCAGTCGAACTTGTCCGGATCTACCGATGCATTGAGTACACCTTTGGAGGACGTCTCCGCTTCAGCAGCCTCTATACGTGCTTCTGCTGCCTCTACTGCAGGTGATTCCTCTGCAACTGTTGTCTTGTTTTCTTCCATAAAATCAAAGATAAAACCAAATTAGTTATTAAACATTATGTACATGCCCCGAAGACAGGAAAACCCGTCTCTTCGTAAAGGCGGGCAAAAATATGCATAATAATCGGATTTTCAAAATGCTAAAGCATTTTTCTTTTCTTGAACACCAACAAAATCAGGAGGAACGACACCAGCATCAGGCCGAATATCGCTACCCAGTCCCACCACTGTCCGCTCATGGGCAGCACCACATTCATGCCGTAGAAGCTCGCGATCAGGGTCGGAGGCATGAGAAGAAGGGAGACTAAAGTGAACACCTTCATGATTTTGTTCTGGTCCAGATTGATAAGACCTATGACTGTATTCTGGAGATATTCCAGCCTCTCGAAACTGAAATTGGTATGGTTGATCAGCGAGGAAATATCCTTCAGAAGCACATTCAGCTTGCTTCTCAGCTCCGTAGGGAAGAGATCGGTCTTCAACAGGTTGGACACGACCCTCTGCTTGTCCACGATGTTCTCCCTGACCATCATCGTATTCTCCTGCAGCTGGTTGATATCCAGAAGGAACTCCTCGTTGATATCCTCTCCGAGACTGACCTTCCTGTTGTACTGGGCGATCTCCTTGGACATCAACTCTATCATATCCGCATCAAGGTCGACTCTCTGTTCAAGGATACTTACAAAGACTATATTCCCCGAAGGATAGAACTTCGGAAAGGCCATCATCCTGCGCTGCAGGTCGGAAAAGCTCCGGAGCGGGGATTCCCTTACCGTGGTCAGGACGCTGTCAGTCAATATGAATGAGACACTCTCCATGGAATATTCCTCTGGTCCCGGGATCAGGAAATTCGTATTGGCGAATATCGCATTGTCCGTCTCCGAGAAACGTGATGAACTTTCGATCTCTTCCGCCTGCGCCCTGCTCTGGATAGTCGTGCCGAGAAACGCCTCGGCTCCCCTCTTCTCATCCCCGTCAGGAGCGAAAAGGTCTATCCACACTACATCATCCTTCTTCAAATTCCGGAAATCCGTCACCGACTGGGAAACCTCTATCTGTCCTTCAGCCTTATAGTAGATTGAAATCATACCCTGCCTGTTTTAGTCCGGCCCAGTCGTCGGAGATTAGACATCGAAACTGTATGCGCAGCTTCCTGTTCTGCTTTACGGAAAGAAAAGCCTGCAAAAATAACAAATTCTTCCAGTAAAGACAATGTTTTCATGCGATATTGTGTAATTTTGTCAACTGAACCGGAATACCTGTCCGTAAATTCCCCCTGCTTCAGCCGCGTATAACAATTATCAATCATTCTGTTCGTAATAATAAGAATAATCGATTCCTTTCATAAACATTTCACGGTCATCGATCTTATCGGTCAATGCAAGCTTTACCAAGGCTTTTATCCGAGCACCGTCAATAACGCTCTCACGCATAGCTGCCAGATATTCGTTCTTATCTATCTGACTCCAGTCCACACAGCGTTTGAGCGACCGCCTGAGCATCAGATCAAGCCAGATGCGAGTCGCACGACCGTTCCCTTCCATAAAGGGATGGCCACATTCATCTCGATGTATTTGTCTAAAATCTCCTCAAATGAAGTCTCTGGCATGCGCTCTATAGCCTGAGTGTTTCGGGGAAATGCAGGCAGTTGGCAAAAGTGAAACCTCCCTTTGAAATATTCTTTGTACGTATCTGTCCTGCAAAATCATACAACCCGCCAAAGATATAGGCATGGATCTGTTGCAGACATTTCAGACTGCCGGGCTCAAGAGTATGCAACAGACCGCTTTCATATAACTGATATGCCTTTTTCCGGCTCGTCATTGATGGCCCGGACAATATCCGTCGCCGAAAACCACCAGCAATGATTTTCATCATCCCATACCGCCCGGACTTCCCGGAATTTAGTAATATTCAGGAATAGGTCATATTTCTTGCCGTTATCGGCAAGAAAATGCCTATATTTGCCTGTGTTTTGATATTATTTTGCCGATAGACATGGATTTCATCTCAGTGAAAGAATATGCCGCATCCCACGGTGTAGCAGAAAGGACAATCCGGAATTATTGTGCCCAGGGCAAAATCACCGGGGCATATCTGGTCGGAAAGACCTGGAATATCCCGGCAGATGCTCCGTTCCCATCCAGGAAGAATGCGAAAGAGCGGCTCTCCCCGCTTCTGAAAGCTCTGCGGGAGCAAAAAAAAAGCAAAACGAAAGGTGGTATCTATCATCGTACCCAGATAGAACTGACATATAATTCCAACCACATAGAGGGCAGCCGACTTACAGAAGAACAGACTCGCTATATATTCGAGACGAACACAATCGGAATTACCGACGGGGCAGTCAGGGTCGATGACATAATCGAGACCACCAATCACTTCCGTTGCATCGATTTTATAATTGACCACGCCCGTGAACCTCTTTCCGAAAGTATGATCAGACAACTGCACAGGCTGCTTAAAACAGGGACTTCCGATGCATCGAAGACGTGGTTTGCTGTCGGGGAATACAAACGGCTGCCGAATGAAGTCGGAGGTATGGAGACTGCCGCACCTCAAAATGTCGGGGCAGCAATACGCTATCTATTAAAGGAGTACAGGACAAAACATTCTATAGAGTTGGAAGATATTCTGGATTTTCACCAACGTTTTGAGGCAATACATCCGTTTCAGGACGGCAATGGACGTGTCGGCAGGCTTATCATGTTCAAAGAGTGTCTGAATCACGGGATAGTGCCGTTCATAATCACCGATGAACTGAAGATGTTTTACTACCGCGGACTCCGCGAATGGCCATATACTCCAGGTTATCTGACAGATACCTGCCTTACTGCGCAGGATAATTATAAAGCTGCGCTTGACTATTTACATCCATATTGAGACTAAGAAACTGAAAATCTGCTTGGTGCACACCTGGAAGAAAGAATCGTGCTCCGGCAACAGCCAAAGGTACATCAGCAGTTCCATGTGTGCTTAAATGTGTTATACAGCATGACAGTAAAAATGAACATTCTTAGAAGCTGCGGGGATCAGCCGATAAGGATATTCAGACCGATTGCAATCAGGACTATACCTCCGGCTATCTGGGCCGGTCTGCCGAAACGGCGGCCTAAAGAACACCCTCCGACAATCCCTGTTACTGCCGCAGCAGCAGTCACGACAAAGACCGAAACCACAGACAGTATAATGGATTCCGTATTCATTTCAGCCATGGCAAGCGACACCCCGACTGCCGCCGCATCTATGCTGGTCGCCACGGCAGCCAGAAGGAGCTGACGGATACCGGAAAGATTCACTGACTCGTCGGAGCCTTTCTTCAGAGCTCCCCGGATCATATTGACACCTATATAAAGAAGGAGAAGGAAGCCGACTACACCTGCTATGCTTTCTATATATTTTACCACTGAAGCACCGAACAGCCACCCGGCAGAAAGCAGAGCCGTCTGCATAAGGGCAAAGACAGAGGCGACCTTGGCGACCTTTCCGAAAGTTATACGCCCCAATGTGACACTCCCGCACATGGAGACCACGAGGGTATCAGCGCTAAGGGACAAGGCCATCAATATAATTTCGACTGTTGTCATTTCCTTTCAATTGTCACGTCAAACGTCAGTCCGACGAATTCATCAATTTGTACTATATTGCCGATCAACGCCAACACATCTGACAAGCGAAATCCGTCAACACGAAGTCAGTGATTTTTGGAAACCGCTCCTTGCCGTCCGAACCTTCCTGTTGCCCTTATAAAGCATCCTACGGACGGAATTCCTGCCTGTTGACAATCGAACGGCCGAGGGTAAGTTCGTCCGCATATTCGAGACCGTCTCCGAAACCGAGCCCTCTGGCTATGGAGGAAATCCTGACTCCGAAACCGGAGAGCTGGCGGTAAATGTAAAAGGCGGTGGTCTCGCCTTCGACGTCGCCGCTGAGTGCAAAGATAATCTCGACTGGCGTCGAGATTATCTCCTGGGGGATTTCGCGACTATCCGTCGCGGTCCCTCCGGGACTCCCTGGCGTCGAGACCCCGTCGCTATTCTGTACCAAGGCAGCAACGCGTTCTACAAGACGGGAAATGGCAAGATCGGACGGTCCGATCCCGTCTATCGGGGATATCTTGCCACCAAGGACATGATAGACTCCTCTGTACTGGCCGGTATTCTCAATACTCATCACATCCCTGACCGTCTCCACCACGCATATGGTATTATGGTCCCGGGTGCGGTCGGAGCATATCGAACATACCTTCCCGTCTGAAATCATGCTGCATTCCGAACAGTAATGCACGTCATCCCTTAACCGCACAAGAGACGCCGCCAGATGATGCACATTCTCCGCAGGCTGCTTCAGCAGATGGAGCGCAAGCCTCAAAGCCCCTTTGCGTCCCACTCCCGGGAGGGAACAGATGGCATCGACTGCCTCCTCCAGCAATACAGACGGATAATTGTTTTCCTTATACATAACGTCAATCAGACGAATTTAGAAGCTGTTTTGAAATTTAATGACATAAATTTCAAAACAGCTTCTTATATAATCTCTATAATATTTTCCCGATGAGCTCATCCGCAGGACTCTTCACAAAACGGAAAAAATCCAGATCATACTCTTGTCCGAGCATTCTCAGCTCATCCTTACATTCCATCCCGACAGAGCCCGTAATAGCGACTTTACTTCCCGACATCCCATATGGCAGCAGAGACCTCTCTATAAAACTTCTCAGACATCGGTCTATCAGTGCATCCGCATATTCGTCTCCCCTGCACGCAAATATGAACGGAGCGAATGAGGCAAGATATCCGGCCGGATTGGCCCTTCTGTAGACATTCTCCACTATCTCCGCATATGTCAGCCGGTATTCCGCCTCGAACTTTTCCTTCAGTCCTGCCGGCAGCCTGTCCTTGATATAGTCTCCGAGCAATATCCTGCCCATGGCATTGCCGCTGCCCTCATCACCGAGCACAAACCCTCCCGGACGGATATTGGCGACTATTTTCCTTCCGTCGTAGACTCCACTGTTGGAACCTGTTCCAAGAATCCCCACTATGCCCGCCTCTCCGTCAAGACCGGCCTCGGCAGCCAGAAGCAGGTCGGATCCATATGATACTTCCGCACCGTGGAACACATTTTTGAGTATGACATCCAGTTCCACCAATCCGGCAGTACCGACAACTCCTGCCCCATAATAACGGATATCCCGTATCCTGCCGACAATGCAAGGCCTGCCGTCGCCATATCCGTTTCCGTAATCCGTTCCACCGGCACATTCACCGGTGTCTTGTATGACAGTCCTTCCTGCTTCCGGATTATCCCTGTCTCCGACCGCAATTCCGCACGTTTCTGAACCGGTACGATCCTCTTTCCTGTTCCCGGATATACTTTCCGCCGCGCCAAGTACGACTGCAAGTATCTCCTCCTTCGGCATGATAGCCGGATTGATACCCGCCGTGCGGCACTTGCTGATCCCGCCTCCTCCGGCAAGTATCCAGTCGGTCTTGGTTCCGCCGGCATCAACTATCAGTGTCATATCCTTCATAATACAGACTCAATCCGATAAGAAACTGTTTTGAGTTTTTCAAAAATCCAAAACAGTTTCTAAATATCCGTTATCATCATCCTGGCGGTCCAAATGGCGGCAGCCGTCATTCCATATTAAAGAGCGCCTCAGCAGAAAGAGCGTATCCGCCACCGGGAACATTCAGTCCACATATATCCCGTTCTTCCGCCAGTACATATACCCGTATACGGCCGAAGCCGTGTACAGAGCATACAGGGCGGCCATCCAGTACAGTCCCTGGGTCGCACAGAGTACTGTGGACATTATGTCCGCCACAATCCACAGCAGCCACTGCTCCAGATAGGAACGGCTCAACATATAGGTCGCGACAGCACTCAGGACAGCTACGGCCGCATCCAGACCGGACATCGGATCGCCAAAACGGACAAGCAGGAACTTCAGCAAAGCCAGTCCGCCAATGAAAAATACGCAGCATCCCGTCACTGTCCTCCATCCCAGCCTCGTAAGATGTATCCTGTCCACATTCTCCCCCGCATGGTCCGGAAAGGTATCGCACTTTCCAATGGATCCATTGCCCGGCTTGTTACCGAAACCTGCTTCCGATCCGGATAAATCCGGCATCCCGGAACCGGACTCACGGCTGTTCCCGCCCGTCAGTACTACAGTCCCCGCTGCCAATTTTCCGGCATCCTTCCGCCACTGGTACAGTCCCCAGAAAGATATGCAGAAATAATAGACATTCAGGATCATTGAAGCATACAGATGCTGGCTCCAGAAAGTATATATGGCCGCAAGGCTCGTGGCCACGCCTACCACCCACATGAAATTCTTCTGGCGTATCTCTAAAACGATATAGACCAGCCCTGTCACCAAAGTGAATATTTCCATGAATGTATCCATACGTCTTCCTGATTCGGAAGCCGTCTGGATTCTTATCGACATGAATTTCAAACAGCTTCCTGTACAAGTACCGCATATCCGGCGCAGGCCGCTACAATACCTCTATAAGTTCAACCCTGAACACCAGTGCACTGTACGGAGGAATGGCTCCCGGAGCACCGGCTTCTCCATAACCGAGGGAATAAGGTATATAAAATTCATATTCGGCACCCTCCTGCATCAGCTGCAATCCTTCAGTCCACCCTGCAATCACCTGGTTGAGACCGAATACGGCAGGCTCTCCCCTGTCATAGGAACTGTCGAACTTGCTGCCGTTGATGAAACGGCCCTCATAATTGCATTTCACTTTGTCAGTCCTGCCGGGCTTCTTACCGGAACCTTCCCTGACCACCTTGTACTGCAGACCGCTCGGAAGAGTCTTTACCCTGTCTTTCTTCGCATTGGCTGCAAGGAACTCCTCGCCCTCCTGACGCACTGCTGCATTCACTGCAGCCGACTCGGCTTTCTGCTTCTTTTCGATGTCTTCGAAATATTTGTCCAGAAGCCTTGAAGCCTCCTCGAAACTTACCGCAGGCTCCGCACCTGTCAGCACAGCCTTGAGTCCTGCTGAAAAATCGTCGAATGCCACATCCTTCACCCCTGAAGCAAGCATATTATGGGCAATGCTCATACCCAGCGCATAACTGTTCTTATCCATAAACCAATCCGTTAAAGCCTGCAAATATAATCGTAATTTTGATTATCTTTGCCTGTCCTGGAGAAAATTTGTACGGATATTATCATGAATTTCGAAGGAATCATAGTAGGCCTTGCCACCTTTCTGACAATAGGCGTCTTCCATCCGATAGTAATCAAGGCCGAATACCATTTCGGCACCGGATGCTGGTGGTGTTTTTTCATTGCAGGAGTCGGATTCGCCGTCCTTTCACTGTTTCTTGACAGCCCGTGGTCCATCATAGTCGGGGTGATATCGTTCTCATGTTTCTGGTCGATACTCGAACTTTTCGAACAGAAGAAAAGAGTACGGAAAGGCTGGTTTCCTGAAAACCCAAAAAGGAAACTACATTCATGAATTTCATGAGGGGGCTGTCGCCTCCATATTCCCTACCCGGTGGCAGGCAGACATGGAGGCAATTTGACGGCTGTCAGTCAATTGTCTCCATGGACTTCGCTATACCCATCTGAAGTCCACGGAGCTCCGCTATGCCGCGCAGACGTCCGTAGCATGAATATCCCGGATTGGACTTGCGGCCGAGGTCGTCGCACATCTGGTGCCCGTGATCCGGCCTGACGGGGATACTGACCTTGCGGCGCTGCTGTACCTCCAGCAGGGCTTTCATCATCCCGTACATGTCTACATCGCCTTCGAGATGGTTAGCTTCATAGAAATTGCCCTCTTCATCCCTCTTTGTACTGCGCAGATGGACAAAGCCTACCCTGTCTCCGAACTCCTTCATCATGGCCACGCAGTCGTTGTCGGCCCTGACTCCGAACGAACCGGTGCACAGGCACAGCCCGTTGGAACGGTTAGGGACAGCCTCGACTAACCTGCGGAAATCTTCGGCAGTGGAAAGTATCCTCGGAAGTCCCAGGATAGGATAAGGAGGGTCATCCGGATGTATCACCATCTCCACCCCGCACTCGTCGGCCACAGGACATATCTCCGAAAGGAAATATATGAGATTGCCGCGGAGCTTTTCCGCATCAATGCCGTCATACCGTGCAAGGGCCTCGCGGAACTGGTCAAGGGTGAAACTCTCCTCACTGCCCGGAAGGCCGGCAATCATGTTCCGTGTGATCAGCTGTATTTCGGCTTCGTCCATCCTGTCGAAACGCGCCTTGGCCTTGGCTATATCCTCCTGTGAATATTCATCGAATGCCTCCGGACGCTTCAGGATAAAGAGGTCGAAGGCCATGAAGGCGGCCCTCTCGAACCTCAGGGCCCGGGAGCCGTCAGGCATCGTATATGCAAGGTCAGTCCTCGTCCAGTCCAGAACCGGCATGAAATTATATGTCACACAATAAATGCCGCATTCCGCAAGGTTACGAAGAGACTGTTTGTAGTTGTCTATGTATTTCCGGAAATCCCCGGTCTGTGTCTTGATATGTTCGTGGACGGGAACGCTTTCGACCACGCTCCAGACAAGGCCTGCATCGGCAATCATCTTCTGCCTCTTTCTTATTTCCCCGACTGTCCAGACTTCGCCGTTCGGGATATGATGCAGGGCATGGACTATATCCGTCACCCCTGCCTGCCGGATATACTGAAGGCTGACAGGGTCGTCCGGACCGTACCAGCGCCAGCTTTCTTTCATCAGATACATAATATAACGTCAGTTAAATGGTTGTTCGTCAATCAAATGCCAATGAATACAATCTTTCAGTCATTGTTCGGTGAACTGACGGCAATCAGATGCTGAAGGCATCGAAACCGCCGTCCACGACGGCGACGGTGCCGGTAACTGCCTTGGAAGCATCGGACGCAAGCCAGTGCAGGGTACCGAGAAGCTCCTCCGGCTCAAGGAAACGTCCTATCGGAGTGTGTGCCAGTATCGTATGTGAGCGCGGGGTGAGACTGCCGTCAGGATTTGTCAGAAGCGTCCTGTTCTGGTTTGTCAACAGGAAACCAGGAGCTATAGCATTAACTCTCAAGCCTTCACCGAATTTCGTAGCCAGTTCCGCACACAGCCATTTTGTCCAGTTGGCCACGGCGGCCTTTGCGACACCGTATCCTGCGACACGTGTCAGTGGACGCAGGGCCGACTCGCTGGCAAAATTGATTATCGAGCCTTTCTTCTTCTCCACCATGGCCTTGGCGAATACCATTGTAGGTATGATTGTACCGAACAGGTTCAGTTCCGTGACTTTCTTGACTGCCTCCACATCAAGGTCGAAGATACTCTTGTCCGGCGGAACAGTAGCGGACGCCATATTGCCTCCTGCCGCATTGAGAAGAATATCTATTCCACCATACATTGACATTATCCTGTTGAAATTGTCCTCAAGGACAGCCTTGTCAAGCACATCCGTCGCGAGGAAACAGGCTTCGCCGCCATCCGCCTTGATTTCAGAAACGATTTTCTCTCCGAGCTCCGAAGCCCTCTCCAGATCGAGAAGCACCATCTTTACGCCCTGGGATGCGAAATATTTCACTATAGTCGTACCAAGGACACCGCAGGCTCCTGTCATGACAGCGACCCTGTCTTTAATATCAAAAAGATTCAAGTCCATAAAACACTATATAAGTTATCTGTTATTCAGCTTACGCAAACACACCGGCCGGCTTTCACCGGAACATACCGCT
This sequence comes from uncultured Bacteroidales bacterium, assembly GCA_944322585.1. Classification (GTDB taxonomy): domain Bacteria; phylum Bacteroidota; class Bacteroidia; order Bacteroidales; family UBA932; genus Cryptobacteroides. The sequence goes on from CALUPB010000004.1 coordinate 155,781, forward strand.
TGCCAAAACAGGCCACGATATGCACGTCCGTAATTGTGTACGTACACAATTACACAAAAGTAGGAAAAAACATCCACTTGTCAAATGATTTTCCGTAAATTCAATCCATATCCGCAACTATTTTCCTGGCCAGGGAGAACATATGGATGTTCCATCCGTCAATCCTGCACGACCGGGAACGACAAAGACGCACTGCGCAGCCCTTTTCCCCTGACGGTAAGATGTACATCTCCCGGCACCGTCCCGGACTGGAGTATCACGGTCAGCCTGCCGTTGAAAACATGCATCTGCGGAAGATGGAAAGGCTCAAGGCACGTCGGATCGCCGTTTGCCACAGCCCTGAAACTCCCGGCTCCCTCCACCTCGAAACGCAGCAGGCTCGCATCGGAAGGACAAAGGTTCCCGTCTCTGTCTACGATACTGGCTGTCACATAGGCCAGATCCTTTCCGTCAGCCTTCAAGGATGTATAGACGGTCTCGAGCTCGATATGATGAGGCCGCCCTGCCGTCCTTACAAAGACAGAATCCGCCGCTGCCCCGTTATCGTCATAGGCCACCACCTTTACTTCTCCAGGCTGATAGACGGCATCATGCCACATCAGTCTGTAACGTCCTTCCAGAGCCTCGTCCTGCGCCCCGGCCGAATTGCTCCCGGGCTGTTTCCTCTGCCTGCCGAAGCTGACGCCATTGATGAAAAGCTCGGCCTCCGGCCAGGAAGTATATACGAATACCGGCACATTCTCTCCTTCATGCCCCTCCCAGTTCCAGTGCGGCAGGACGTGCAAAGTGGCATCCGAACGGTTCCAGATGCTCCTGTAAAGATAATACCTGTCCTTCGGAATGGAAGCAAGGTCGATAATACCGAACATCGAACTGTGGTTCGGCCAGGAATCCTTGTCGTATGGAGCCGGCTCGCCGAGATAGTCGAAACCTGTCCATACAAACTGGCCCAACGTCCAGTCATAGTCTTCCGCAAGGGCGAAATCCACATCCGGAATATTCGACCAGCTGCAAGCCTCCAGATCATAGGAAGAACACTGGTGACTGTCATACAGGTGGCTGAAACGTCTTTCTGCAGGCAGCATGTACTCTCCCCTCGAACTTACCGCCGAAGCTGTTTCGGAACCGAGAATAAAACCCTGCGGCAGGGCCTCATAGGCTTCCTTATAGCGGAAAGTCCTGTAGTTCAGGCCCGGGATATCGACAAGGGCGGCAAAACCGTTGTCAAGTACGCACGATACCTGATCCATCCCGCATGTAACAGGTCTTGTAGGATCCTCCCTGTGGCAGATGTCCTGAAGGAATTCAGCCACCTTATAGCCGTCCGGGCTGCACTGCGTAGGGACTTCATTGCCTATGCTCCACATCACCACACACGGGTTGTTCCTCCAGCAGTGCAGCATATTGACCATATCCCTCTCCGCCCATTCATCGAAAAAGCGGTGATAGCCGTTGGTACATTTCGCCACATCCCATTCGTCGAAAGGCTCTATCATCATCATGAAGCCCATTTCGTCGCACAGCCGCACAAGTTCCGGAGCCGGCATATTGTGGGAAGTCCTGACGGCATCGCATCCCATATCCTTCAGAAGCATCAGCTGGTGCCTGAGAGCCGACACATTGACGGCCGCACCCAACGGACCGAGGTCATGATGGTTGCAGACGCCCTGGAACTTGCGTCTCTGACCGTTCAGGAAAAATCCCTTATAAGGGACAAACTCTATGGAACGTATTCCGAAAGCCGTATTATAACTGTCGACCGGCTTGCCCTCAGCATAAATCACTGTCCTGGCCTCGTACAGAAACGGCGTTTCGGGAGACCAGAGAGAAGGATTTTCAACGATAAAATTCTGGACTACCGGCAGATCCTTTCCCGGATACGCCTTCGACCTTGATGATGCCACGACCCGTCCGTCCGGTCCGGCAATCTCCGTAACCGCCTCCACTGTCACACCGTCAGGATTCTCGACAAGCGTCTCTATACGCACTGATGCATAGGTACTGTCCACGTGCGGAGTCGTCACCCTTGTACCCCAGACCGGTACATGTACCGGATCGACCGTTATCAGATGCACATTGCGGTAAAGACCCGCTCCCGGATACCATCTGGAAGACTGCGGACGGTTCTCCAGACGGACTGCAAGCACATTGTCTTTCCCGTCCGGATTCAGAGCGGAAGTCACGTCGCAATGGAACGGACTGTAGCCGTACGGCCAGAAACAGACTTCCTTGCCGTTGACATACACCTTCGCCTCGCTCATCGCCCCGTCGAAAAGCAGTATGGCACGCTTGCCTTCAGGCACATCGAATGTTCTCCGGTACCAGCCTACCCCGATATATGGAAGTCCGCCGGTCCGTCCGGTCCTTACCGAAGCCTTGGTCTCGTAGTCCTGTGTCACCCGGACAGTCTGAAGGTCATTGTTGACATCGAAAGGACCGTAAATGGCCCAGTCATGAGGAATTCTGACATCTTCCCAAGAAGAATCATCGTACACGGCCTCTTGAGCATTCCCGGCCTCCCCGCGATGGAACTTCCATCCGCTTTCAAGCAATGTCTCCGTTCTCTGTGCATATACGGTCTGCTGGAATGCACATAACAGACACAATACAGGCAAACATAATCTTCTGTCCATAATATCAAAACATATCATCACTGTCTCTTTTCTCTATAATAGTCCCGCATAATGTACCATGCCGCCTTGCGCTGCCCCTGGTCAGAGACAAGCCCCTTGCGGTTCCAGCCCTCCTGATTGGTCGGATGGAAACGGTACGGGGATCGGAAATCGAACAGAATCCACGGCGAGACTCCGGCAAGATTCGGAATATGGCTGAACATCTCGATATTGTCCCTGTAGAGCCGTGCCTGGTATTCCTCGCTCCATGACGAGGTCTCGTCACTCGAGCCATGCTGTCCGTAAAGGGCCTCCCCTCCGAATTCGGATATAATGAGCGGCTGGTCCGCACACACGTCCCAGACTGCTTCGGAAGGGTCTACCGGCCACGGATGATACCACCCCATATATTTGTTCACGGCCACCACATCGAGATTGTCAGTGAAATCGTCATGCATTTCGAAATGTCCCGTGGACTTCTCGAAGTACACAAGGTCGAAAGCCGCGACATAAAGCCTGGTCGTATCGAGGGAACGTCCGGTCTCAAGAAGCGATGTAAGGAAGGCATTGCGCTCCGGGGACGGCTTGGTCTCGTTGGCCACACCCCAGAAGCCGACCGCACACCTGTTCCTGTCCCTCATTATCATTTCCGTAAGCATCCTTTCGGCCTTGGCCTGAGTACCGGCATCGCTGAAATTTATCCCCTGCCATACCGGTATCTCCTGCCACAGGATAATGCCTTTCTCCTCGGCAAGACGGACAGTGTACTCGTTCTGCGGATAATGGGCCAGTCTTATCATATTAACGCCCAATGCTTCAGCCTCTGACAGCAACATCTGTGCATCCGCCATGCCGAATGCCCTTCCCATCCTCTGAGGTATCTCCTCGTGGAATGAAATGCAGCGCATGAAGGTAGGCTCACCGTTAACGAGTATCCTTGTCCCGTCAACTTCTATATTCCTGAAACCTATTCTTTCGGAAATGCTGTCGCCGCTGCATGAAATGCTGACATCATACAGTTTCGGACAGTCCGGAGACCACCTTTGCAGCTTCTTTGCCTTGAAAGACACCGATGCCTGGCCCTTGCCGTCCGTTACGAGGTCGCGGGAAATTCCGAGCTCCGGGATATCGAGCCGCACTTCGCGGGATACGGCATCAGACAACGTCACCGATGCATGTATCACATCAGGCCTGTGCTTGTCCAACTGTATGAAATAGTCGCTGACATACACCTCAGGGACAGTGACCAGCATCACATCCCTCGTAATCCCGCCGTAATTCCACCAGTCGAACGCCAGGGCAGGAATGGCATCCGCCGTCCTGCGGTTGTTCACCTCCACACAGAGGAAATTGTCCTGCGGTCTGAGATGTCCGGTAACTTCCACCTGGAAAGGGGTGAAACCGCCTTCATGCGATGCTATCAGGTCTCCGTTCAGATACACATTGCATCTGTAGCTTACGGCTCCGAAATACAGGAACATCCTTTTACCCGGCTCCTGTACGGCATCGAAATGACGGGCATACCAGACCGTCCCTTCATAATACATCAGTTCCGGGTACTGGGAATTCCAGTCTCCGGGAACATTGAGACGCATCCCTCCGTCGAAAGAATATTCATAGAATTCTTCCGGTTTCTGCGGCTTGCGGTTCCGGTAGACTTCCATTTTGCGGCCCTGGTCATACAGGTCCACGATAACATTCCATTTTCCGTTAAGGAGGGTATAATCCCTCCCATAGACATTGGTCATCGCCGTCGGAACATTGCCCTGGGCGGTGCCCGGCAGGGTTTCATCAGACACGGCAAGTACAGCCTTCCCTTCCGTAGCACCGGAACTTCCGGATACGGTTCCGGATGCCACTGCCTGTGCGGCAAAGACAAAGGCCATAACCATCAGATAAGACAATTTCATATTTCCTCCCTATTTCTTTATGGAATAATAATACATCGCAAAAGTATGTCTGTCCGGGAGGGAAAACTCTATCATCCCGTCCATGCCGGCCGTTGCCCGGAACGCTTCACCGTAACCGAGTACCGGCTCGAAGCTGACACTGCTCCCTTCCGGCAGCCATGTCCTCATGGAAGCCTTTTCCCGACAGGTATCCTCCCTGTAGACTATTACATACCCGGTACTTCCCTCTTTCAGAGACTGGAAACCGGTGAAAGAGCGCCCCGACGGTTCCTCGCCTATCGGGAGGATAGTCCCCGAATGGAAATCGGCACTGACCTTCCTGTAATCTTCTACAAGTCCGGCTATACCGTAGGCTTCCTCAGGAAGATTCGACGCTTCCATCCAGGCCAAAGGCTGACCGGCCATCGAAGTCGCGAAAATATAGTCGAAAGGCAGCTTCGACGGGGCGAACGGGTCATCTCCGTACAGTTCCGCATTGCGCCATTTGTTCAGGAACTCCACCTGTAGCCTCTCTGCAGGGACATACTCCGACAGTTGCCATACATTGCGCAGAGTCCAGTAAGGGAAATACAGATGCCAGTCCGTATAGCGGTTTTCGAGAAACACATTCCCGTACTCATAGAAAGAATGGTATCCAGGTCTGCGCCCTGCAGTGACATCAAGGTTGAATATGACTTCGTTTCCCGACTCCTTCTGTACCGTATCGAACAGTCTGCGAAGGTTCTCCTCAGCCTGTTTCGAAGCCACTGCCAGGCCGTCTATCTTGAAGACTCTGATGCCGTATTCCCTGTAAAGGGACAGGATTGCATCGGCATCCTTCCTCCAGTCTGCAAAATCGTTCTGGACGCTCGGATTGAACCACAGGCCTATCACGATACCCAATTCTTCAGCCTTCTTCACTATGGGAGCGAGCCCCGAAGGATATTTCACCGGATCCGGTTTCCAGTAGTCCGGATTGTCGTATATGTCCTTGAAAGACCCTTTGGCAAGGGCTGAATTCGGACTCTTGCCCACCTGCCATCCGTCATCTATCTGGAAATGGGTAATCCCCAGCCTTGCAGCCTTCTCGAGTTCCGCAAGGCAGAATGCCTCGTTGACCTTCGTATCCTGGCTTCTGTCTCCCCATGTGTTCATCATCACCATCTCGTCCCTGCCCGGGATATGCCTGCGCAGCTGCTTCTGGTACTTTCTCAAGGCAGTCAGAGCCGACAGCTCTCCCTGTCCGTACACTCCCGTAACGCAGGAATACGCCTGTGTCCATGCATCAGGAGTGATGTCCGAAGACTTCAGTCCCATCCCCGTAACTGAGAAATTCCCGAATTCGGTGACAAAGTCAGCGCCCGGATAGGCTAACTGCGAGCCTGATGAAGGGGATTCTTTCAGGAAGAAAAAGCCGTTGCCGGACACTCCGTCCCTTACAAACAGCAGGTTGCCCCTGTAGCTCGTCCTCCTGTACGGAATGAAATCCCTTTCCGCCACAAGGTTGTTGTTCCAGTCGGTGACATCCCAGAATTCGACTGCCTTCCCATGCCAGTGCAGACCGTCAAAGCGGAGCTGGTCAAGCACCCCGGACAACGGTTCCGACTTCGTATCCTCTGCAAATTCAATGTTTTTCCGGTCGGCTGCCGAAAGCGTCTTACCATCCCTGTCCGACGTGAGTGTCCCTCTCAGCCATGTATCGCAGGCTATTGCAGGAACATCCATATATACCCTGAACTCTCTCCTGACCTGAAGATCTCCCAATGAATATGTCACAACGGTCTTCTGATAGGCCTCATGGATTTCATCGGCAGGGATATCCTCCACGCTGTATGAAGCATCCGTCCCCGCTCCGGCTCCCTTGACAACGGAAAAATCCGGCCGTAAATCCGCAGAATAATGCGTCACGCCCGTCTTTTTGTCCGTCAGGCTGTAAGTCATCAGATTGCCGCCGTTCCATATGAATTTCCTTTCTATCACCCTGTTGCCGATGACAAGCGTATCCCCCTTCATCTCGCTGTACGGAGCGGCCTTTGGCTTGTCGAGCAGGGTGTTCGGAAGATTGAACAGCTGGTTGTTCAGCCCGTCGCCCCGTTTCCCGGCTCCTTCCTTCATCATCGACTTGAGCTCGTCAAGATGATGCAGGTAAATTTCTCTCGGCGTGCATCCGTATTCCTTGCAAAGGGATGCAGCCATGCCTACGACTTCGCCCATCATTCCCGTGGTACGCATAACCCTTACCGTACCGAGGGCCACATGCGACACGCTGATATTCCTGCCAGCCATGAACATGTTCTCTATATCCCTCGCATACAGACATCTGTACGGGACCGCATACGGGTGTATCCAGTTATGTACGGTAGCGGCCTTGAACTCCCGTCCCGGGAAACGTCCGGAATTGACAGGATCCGGGAAATGAAGGTCTATGGCCCAGGTAGTGGTGAACGAAGCATCCTCATACGGGACATCCCTGTCTATATCGTTCTGGGTCAGGATATGGTCGCCCACGATACGACGGGACTCCCTCTTCCCGAGGACATAGCCGACCCAGTCCAATGAACGGTTCCGCCACTTTTCATTATTTTCGAGATGGTTCTTGAGACAGCTCCAGTTGGCATAGATGACGAGCATACCATAGTCGCGTATCCTCTCGGCATCATAGATCTGGTCCAGGTTCATGCCTGTCTCCCAATGCCATTCTCCCATGGTCACTTTCTCGCAGTTGGAGCTGTTGAAACCCATACCGTAGTCGAATTCCGGGAATGTCGTCGGAGCGCCGCAGTCCTTCGAATACCACTGGATGGACGACCCCATGGTGGTGCTGTCTGCCGTCTCTGGGGCGAAGAATTCCCCGAACGTGTCACGCGACTCCCTGCCCATCATGCACTCTGCACCGGCAAGATATCCAATGGTGCCGTCGCCCGTACAGTCGGAGAAAAGCGGTGCCGAAAGCCAGTGTTCCTCACCTGTCTCGATATGACGCACGAGAACTGCCTCTATCCGGTCTCCGTCCATCCGGACAGCCGTGGCATGATAATTCGCGAACAGGGTTATATTCTCCTCTGCATCTATGAATTCCTGTTTCCTGTCGTCTTCATAATTGGAGGCAGGCTGGGCATTGCCCTTTTTCGTATGACCGAACTCGCGTATCATACGCCCGAGACCTTCATTCGGTCCCATCTCCACATAGCCTCCGAGATGGACACGCACTTCTGCGCTGTTGTTGCCTCCGAGTACCGGTCGGTCATTTACCAGAGCCACCTTCACTCCGTCCCGGGCTGCCGCCACTGCCGCACACATTCCTGCGATACCGCCTCCCACGACTACGAAGTCGAACGACTCTTCTCCCGGGTCGCCGAGCCCGAGCCGGTCACGACGGAAGGCATCAAGATCCGCAATGCCGTCAGGAAGGGACGGCTCCCGCTCCGTTGTCAGGTAGACTGCATCGCATCTGCCGTCGAAGCCTGTCAGATCCACCAAGGCAAGTTCCGTCTCCCCTGCCTGAAGGCGTATCTTGCCCGCATACTGCCACATCCATCTGTCGCCCTGACATCCGAGCGTTTCCGGAAGTACGGTATCCCCTATGCGGACATTGAACTTGCCTGGCCCTTCCTGGGAAGACCACGGAGAAGTCCAGTTGAAAGTCCTGACATATACATGATATGTACCTTTCTCAGGTACATCCACCGAAGTGACGGCATCCGGGACGGGCACTCCCATCCCGTGGGCAAGCAGATACGGCGACCCCATGAAATCCATGAACTGCTGGTCCACGACCCAGCCGCCCTTGGTGTCGAAGTTCTCCGCTTCAACCAGAATATCGGCGGCATAGGTCTCTATGGCCACCAATGATAGGAGAATCAAGAGGAAATTTCTCATAGTGCATATATTATAAGCGGTTAATCTGTGTTCGTACACAGTTTCTGCAAAAATACAGGTTTTTCTCAAATATTCAAACTCGGTTTTCACATGCGACGCCATATCCCCTCCCACAAAACGGATGTCCCCGGCGCAACAGGGAAGATGGCTCTTTCCATTGTAACCGGGGACATCAGCATGTTCAAGTTCAGGTCTATTCAGCAGCGGGCTCTATCACGAGAGCGTTGATATGGCCTTCCACAACAGTGGAACCGGCGTCTACCCCCGTTACCGAGATCTCTACGCATCCGTCGGCATCCGGAACGACTTCATCAAAGACTGCGACATAGTCGGTCAAGTCGTACGTAGACCAGGCTGCACCCTTTGGCATTCCCGGATTCAGTATCACAGGAGCCGATTCCACATTTCCCTTTACGGTGAATTTCGTCTGACGGGCGGCAACGGAACCTTCCCAACGGCATGACAATATCGTGAAATCATATGACTTGCCTGCATCAAGTCCGGATATCCTTATGACAGCCGGTCCCTTGTCCCCGTCTCCGACATCCGTCTTCTTTCCTCCCACCATGAGGGCATCCGTCCACACGTTGTACGGGAAAACAAGACCGTTCACCTCGAATGTTTCGTCCTTGGCATTGTTTTCGGTTCCGACACCGTTGAATGCATCGGAGAAAGGAGAGGTTATACTCAATACAGCATTGGTATAGTCACCGTTGGCATCAGAAAGATATGTGACATTCTCCGATACACCAGGATTTCCCACATTATTTGTCCATGGCAATTCAGTGGACATATGTCTGCTGCCGAAATCGACATATATCGGGGTGTTCCCGTCGGAGGTAATGTCAGGTGTCTGGAATTCTGTCATCTCGGTGACTTCGTACGGCTTCTCCAAGGCCATGTACGCAGCATTCTTAGCTATTTCGGCATAGAAGTCGCTGACTGCTTCCGGCTTCCAGGTGTTGTCCGTCACTGCCGGCAGATCCACATTCGGATATGTCGCTTCCCAGTCCCTGGAAACAGCCTCATACCATGTGCAAGATGCGGTGAAACGTCCGTAATTGACTTCGAGATGATAGCCGTCCCTACAGAAATTGTCCCCTATGAACGACGTCCGTCCGTTCTGGACGGCAGTGCCGGAAGGTATCACAAAGGCTATGTCCGGATTGGAGGCCACTGCCTGCTGTACAGCCGACATGATGTCTCCGTACATAGTCATCTGGTCGCTGTCGTATTTAGGGAACTCTGCATGGTCCGACCCGTTCTGGTAGGCCCAGGTCTGATGGAAGACTATCTTCATGTCAGGATTCAGTGTGGCGTGTTCCTTAACATAACCGATCAGATCCTGCAGATGGGTATAGGTGGAGTAAATCCCCGACTGTCCGCTTGCCTGCTGGAGGCTTACATAGTCCCATGGCTCCGAAGCGAGCACTTCCGAAAGTTTCTGATTAGGGGATTCCTTCTTGCCCGTATTGTCGGTAATCTTCCTGTAGGCATATGCTGCCTTGTCTCCCTGGGCATTCTCCCAATGGGTGTCGAGGCTGCAACCGCCTATGTACATGTTGCCGATTATGGCCTCCTGACCTGCAGCATCGAACAGATCCCAGAGATACTGTTCCACGGCATCCTGGGAAAAACTGTTGCCGATTGCAAGGATACGGAGCTTCCCGTCCGGGACATATTCGGGTTCGGCCGCCTTGACCGTCACTGTCGCAGAAGCCGACAGGTCTATTCCAGAGGCTTCATCCTTATACGCTATGGTTATGGTGGCAGACCCGGGAGCCACAGCCGTTACCGTTGCCGTCGCGACAGTTTCCCCCTGCTCTACGACCGCAACCTGCTCATCGGATGAACTCCATTCGAAGGCAAGGGCATCAGTCCCCTCCCCTTCGAAGGTGGCAGTCAGAGTGTAAGTCTCTCCGCCGACCGTCATTTCAGGGATTTCCGTGACATCCAGACTGACGCTGCGCTCCACTCCGACAGGCTCGTCGGTGCCGTCGCCTTCATCTCCGCCGTCATCGACCTTTTCGTCATCCGGCACTATATTGTCCTGTTCACAGCCGGTGAACAGAGACGCTGACGGCAGGAAAAATGCCGCAATCGCCAGCGTAAATAATATACGTTTCATCATATTCAACTAAAGTTTCGCTAATTCACAATTATACTGACGCTTATGGAAAAGTCAGGATATCAATATACAACGCCCGCTACTGCACTGTGACATCAAGCAGTTTCAGCCAGCCGGATGCGGTCATACTCTCCTCCCTTACAGCCATCTCCACAGCCGGAACATTGTCTTTCTGTGTGTTGACGATGGCTATACCCCATGTATATGAGCCGGCAGGGACATCCGAAAGACCGATTTCAGTATCGAATGTCTGCATCTGGTTCTTCACGACAGTCTGGAGCGCTGCAGCATCGTCCACGAACACCCGCACCGGTTCTCCGGAAGACCTGTCCAAGAGGGCATATGCCATTTTGTAACGGCCTTCCCACTGTTTCAGGTCAGCCGGGAAATAAGCGTTTCCGAGATTGGACCAACGGGATCGTACCGTTACCGAAGACCCTGCCTGCACTGTTTCAGGAAGATAAAGCTGGTTAGGATACAGTCTGTAGACACCCTCCTGAAGGAATTCCATTACAAGATCATATGCTTCGTTGAACCACAGATATGTCTCTGATTGCGAGACATTGCTGTTGTAGCGGAAATCCATCATGTTCACGCAGGCATTCTGCATCTCGTCATATTCGCCCTGACGCAGTTCCCGGATATTGCTGTATCCGTCACCCATATACCCGTCCCCGTGCGAGCCTGCGACCCAACCTCCTTCACCGAGCACGGGTACTTTGTACCTGTAATTGGAAATAAAATTCTTCTCCCACGTACCGTAATACCCTTTCATTCCGAATGCATCATGTCTCATAGCAAAGCCCTTGGATATGGCAAGCTCCAGCAATGTCTGCGACATGGCGTCTGCCGAACCGGAGCCTGCAGTCTTTCCTACCATCTTATGATAATTCGTCACGACAGGAACTCTTGTAAAATTATCGGCATACAAAGATGTAGCCCAGTCATATACATCATACCTCGGGGATTCATCTCCTGTTCCTACCGTAGTCTCGGTGGAATACCTGAACGTATGACACTCGCCCCATTTCCCGAGGCCGAGCCCGCTGATGAACTCCACCTCGTCAGGATCATTGAACCTTGCGGCAAATGCCTTTACGAATTTCTCATAATATTTCTGGAACACGGGATGGTCGGGATAGCCGGAATATACTGTAACAGACCCCGTAACGGTAGAATAGCAGGATGACGGATCCTCCTCACGGACAAAATCCGGGGTGGAATTGGTATGGTCATCCTCACTGTTGGTATTGATGGTAAATGCTATCTTCAACCCTCTTTCCTTTGCCCCGTCCATCAGATATTTCAACCTGCGGGCATAGTCTGAATAATCCTGATACTGTTCTTCCCAGATATATACACCGTCTTCGGGATTCATGGCCGCCCAGTCGGCCTTAATGTAGAGGACATTGGAATAGTCCCACACATTGACCTTACCGGAGCCGTCAGGTGCTTCGGAACAAGCAAAGTTGTCATAAAGCTCCCAATAATTGTCGGCAAGACCGTCTCCGATACCGGAATACGTCACCCACCCCGAGAGCGGGTTCTTGAGGAGTATCCTCTCCCTGTCCGGAGACACCGAGACCTGGGTCAGACCTTCCAGACTGACGGAACCGCCGTATCCGTTATCCGCCCCGGAGTCCTTGGAGCATGAAGCCCCAAGGACAGCCGCAACGGCAAAGATCACAAATCCGTGAAATTTCATCATTATTTCTGGCTGAATGTCACTGTCATGTTTCGGGTATCAACAACTACATGGTTGCAGCCCTCAGGTATCTCGAAGTAGTCATACCGACTATCATCCTGTCCTTCTCTGAGACCATGCGGTGTACCAAGGGTAGCTGCAAAACTCTCGCAAGTGCTGTTTCTGACAGAATGCGCATCTACTGACCCGAATGCATACGAATTGTTGACTGGCCGCGGGTGTGTCGGATTCTGGACAGATGAACTCTCGAATTTGTCCGATCCGTCAAGAGGAGATTCCGGACCTATAAAGAATACAACTCCACCCGTTACAGTCTTATTGGCAGAACCGGCATTTGCAGTTCCGGTACTGCGAGGCAATGCTTCTCCGGAATAGACAAAGATATACGGGTCAGCAAGACTTCTGATACAACGGTAAGCGAATTCGAAGCCCTGTCCTATGCCCGTATCGTCTGTGAAACTGTTGAATGTTCCATACATATACAGACACTCTATTTCTACCGTATTCTGTTCTGGTTTGGAACCATAACCGGCCAACGTTCCATTGGACCATGTTCCGTTTGCATATCTCGGAGCAAGATCAGTAGCTGCAGAATAGATAGCCACAGTCCTGGCATCGGTGTCGACGACTATCCTGTAGGTACCCGGTTCGGTTATCTCCCAGTAACGGGATTCTGCTACGGAAGAATTGACCGTAGTGAACGGATTGCCCTGACCGTCATTGAAACTGTGGCCATTGCCGTTCGGCACCATGGTCAGATTTCTCTCCTCTTCAAACTCGATAGGGAATGAGAGCGTACCGGCAGAAAGCTCGCCCTTCCATGCATAGACATTGTCGTTTTCAAGAGTCCTGGCAATCTCGGTGCTTGCCCCTATGGCGGAACCTGCCATGAAAAGCCTGTCTACCTCCATGATGTCGGAAGTCTTGATGACAGACACCGTCTGATTGCTGAAATTGAGGGAAATCCTGTAAGAGTCGGCCTCGGTGACAGTCCACGAATAAACCGTCTCATCACCGCCCACGACAGTCGCCTCATAGGTCTCCCCGCTCTCTACAGTCACATCAGCGCTCCCGGCAGGGATGATGACATTGTTCTCGTCACCGTAGACTACAGGGAAATTGAACTCTCCTGCGGAGAGGTTACCGTTGTAGACATACAGGTCAGGATTGGTCTCCGAAGCCGTCAGCTCGATGTTCTCGGCTCCAACAGCGGTTCCGCCGAGGTATACCCTGTCAGCGGCGAACTGCTTCGGACCATATGTCTTGACCCTGACATCCACCTGGTCCTCGTCCGGAAGGACTATCGGAGTACCTTCGTACTCGGCAGTAATCGTAAACCTCATGGTTCCCCAAGTGCTGGTAGTGTAGCCGAAGTCATCGACCATCATCTCCTGGAGCTGGGCATGGGTGTAGGTTCTCGTGAAATTGCCCATGTCCTCATACTCGGACTTCTCGGAAGTGGCCTCTATAAGATCCCACTGATACTGATAAGTGGTAAGATAGTCAGGACCGTAGTCCTTGGCCGCCGTCCATGTTATGGTAAGAGCCACATCGTCGGGAGTGTCCTCGTCCAGGACAATCTCCTCAGCCGAAGCCGTCATGTCTATCACACCGGGGAAGCGGGAATAGGAATTGTCCACTTTCTCTGTACAGCCTGCCATGAACAGACCTGCGACAGCAGCTATCGCCGTATATTTTATTATGGAATTTTTCATATTATGAAATATTTTATCCGTTAATATCCATCATTCTGGCTGAGATTAGGCATCAGAGTCCTGTCGTATGTAGGAATCGGGAAGAGGACCTGATGGTCAGGGAATATCCTCTGCGCTCCCTTGCGGGCATAACCTGCCGCTTCTATGGCAGAGAAGTCGGCAATGCCGTCCTCGTCTATCTGAGGGGTCATGCCGCCCCAGAACCATCCGTCGGAGTCCGGACTGTTCCTGTCGTTGGTCGCAATATGGGCTTCCAGATCCGCATTTACAGGCAGAAGGTAGTTGTATCCGTTGAATGCCTTGTCGTAAAGTCCCCAGCGGATGACATCCAGATACCTGAGGCTTTCCTTGGCGGTCTCCATCCTTCTTTCTATACGCAGGGCACGCATGTTCGTCTCCCTGTCGGAAGAACAGGTTACGGCAGGATAAAGGCTCTTGTCGGCTGCAGTGACGCCGTATGCCCTTGCCCTGACTGCATTGATGGTCTCGTCGAAGACTTCCTGACTTGCCTCCCCGAGCTGTATCTTCGCCTCGGCATTCATAAGCAGGACATCTGCATAGCGCATTATTATCAGGTCGCTCTCGATGGTGGAGTTCCATGAACCGGTCTCCGTTATCCAGGAATCATCTATGCCTTTCTTCCAGAGCAGCCCGTTGTAGGAAGTATATTCCTGATTGAGACGGCAGTCCTGGTTGGTCTTGGTCGTGCCAGTAGAACTGGTAGCTATCTCCTCGTCAGGTTCGAAATACCAGCCGCAATGCAGGGAACCGAAAGGAACGATTGTCTCTGAAAGACGCGGGTCCCGGTTGTCGAACGGATTGTTCGGGTCAAACAGCGGCGATTCATCTATCGGAAGTCCGTCGGTGCAGAGATAGCTTGCAAACAGGTCCCAGGAAGGAGTGTCTGAACCGTAGGCACCGCTGGCATTACGAGGAAGGCCGTTCTGCACGAACCATGTCGGCACTGTGACATTGTTGGCCACTGACCTCGGAATGACGAATATCTTTTCAGGAATCTGCTTCGTCCCTTGAAGGAATATCTCTCTGTAGCTGGCATTGAGTGAATACAGGTCTAAAGCCATGCATTCCTCAGTAGCCTCCACCACCTGCTCCCAGTCCTCCATGTAGAGGGCGAAGCGGGCCTTCATGGCTAATGCCGCACCCTTGGTGAAACGCTGGGTCCCGGTGTATGTCTCCGGAAGGCTGTCGATGGCATGGTCGAAGTCATTATATACCTTCGGCTTCAGCTCTTCTACGGACATGCGTTCCATAGCTTCCGCCTCGGATATGGTCAGAGGCTTGTCCACATAAGGGACATCTCCGAAATAAGCCATCAGCTCGGCATATTTGCAGGCACGTGCGAAATAGGCCTCGGCACGGTAACGGTTGATGACATTCTCGTTGACGCCGTTGGCCTTCGCTCTGCCGCTGTGGGTGAGGATAAGGTTGGCCTGGGCTATCAGCTTGTAGTCCTGCTGCCAGATATGGTAGGTAATGTAGTCGTTGCCGTCGAGGTTGCCGTTGAGCGGGGCTCCGCTGTCACGGTGCCAGTTGATGAGACGGTAGGTGAAGTTGTCGGACCAGGTCTCCGGATCCTGATAAGGGCTGTCCCAGTAGCCTATGGTGTAGAGTCTGTTGGCAGCCATCTCCAGTTCGAGCTCGGTACTGTACCAGGACTCGCTGTTACCCTGCGCCTTCGGTGTGATGTCCATCGAAACGCATGATGTGAGGGCCAGCGCTGCAGCACATGAAACTGCTGTCAATATATTTTTCATATTCATTCCTTTAAAATTTGATTGAAAGTCCCAGCAATACGGATGTCGTGATAGGATAGGAAGTCACGCCCATCTCAGGGTCCCATCCCTTAGGGAAGTTGTCGATGGAGAAAAGGTCGTTGGCCGTAGCATAGACCCTCAGGCCTTTGATTCTGGCCTTGGACATCCATTTCTCAGGGAATGTATATCCGATGGTGACATTTTTCAGACGGAAGTATGCTCCGTTGAAAAGCCAGAAATCCGATGTCGTGTAGTTGTTGCTCCTGCTCGTATAGGAAAGTCTCGGGAACTCGGCTGCAGCGTTCTGCTCCGCAGTGTTGAATACGCTCCAGTACTTCCCTTCGAGAATGGCAGGAAATCCTCCATAGTTGTCCCTGTACGGCTGCACCATTTCCTCATGCAGATATGAATTCTGGTGTCCGATGCCCTGGAATGCAAGGGAGAAGTCGATACCTCTCCAGGCGCAGGAGAACTGTCCTCCGTACTGGAACCTCGGCAGCGAGTTTCCGAGAGGCACACGGTCGTACTCACCGTTGATCTGTCCGTCAGGTACTCCCTCGGGACCGCTGATATCCCTGTATTTCAGGTCTCCGACAGCTGTACCGGCAAGCTTGGCCGAATTGTCGACCTCTTCCTGAGTCTGGAAGATACCGTCGCAGATGTAGCCGTACCATTCGTTGAAATATGTACCCTCCCTGTGGATCTTACCTCCGTTGATGAGTTCGGTACCGTTGATCTCAACGATTTTGGACTGGAAATCAGAGAGGTTGAACGAAACATTGTATGAGAAATCCCCTACCCTGTCGTTCCATCCGAGTTCCAGGTCGAATCCTTTCGTCGCCATTGTACCGGCATTGGTCTGAGGATTGTCGTAACCTATGATATAAGGTATGTTGATGCCGAGAAGCATGTCCTCCGTAGTCTTCCAGTACCAGTCGAATGTGGCATGGAGCCTCTGGTTGAAGAAACCGAGGTCAAGACCTATGTCCGTGGAAGTGGTTGTCTCCCAGGTAATGTCCTCGACCGCAAGGTTGTTCATTATGGAAGCCTTGTCGGAAACCACCACTCCGCCATCGGGACTGTCATAAAACAGCGCATCGTTGAAGCTGACAAGAGCCATGTAAGGGAAATAGTTGCTCCCAATCCTTTCGTTTCCGAGCATACCCCAGGAAGCCCTAAGCTTCAGGAATGAAAGCCAGTTCCTTGTGGACTGCATCCAGTTTTCCTCGCTGATGACCCAGCCTGCGGAGAATGACGGGAATGTACCCCAGCGGTAATTCCGGGCAAACCTTGACGAAGCATCCTCACGGACATTGGCCTGCACGAGATAGCGTCCGTCATAGTCGTACATGATACGTCCGAAGAAGGAGTTGGAAGTGTACTCCGATGCAGTACCGTTGTTGGTCTGGTATTCTTCAGGTCCGACATTCAGATAAGGATAGCTTGTGAGGTCGTAGAAGTCGCGGCCTGCTCCGAGGTTCTCGCTCTTCATCACATAGTTCTCGTATCCGACCATCACATTGAGGTTGTGCTTCTCCTTGAATGTCTCCATATAGTTGGCTATTACCTGGGAAGTGACATGATAGTTGTCGTTCCTCTGTTCGCTCAGGGATGTGGAAGTATAGCTCTGTCCGCCTCCCTCAAGGGTACCGCCTATGACTGTAGGGTCATCCTTCGAATACCAGTAGGCTGCCTGCTTGAACTGCTTGGTCTTGGTGTAGTTGATGAAAGGGGATATGATGGCCTGGATGCTGAGTCCCTTGACCGGACGCAGTTCCAGAGATGCCTTACCGCCTATCTGGGTGCTCCACGCCGTGTTGGTGCCGCTCTCGTGTATAAGGGCATAAGGATTGGCTCCGGACTTGCCGTCTGCATAGGCTCCGTTCTCCCATACTGCAGGATAGATGGCAGGTATCTTGCGGAGCTCATCGAACGGCTCGTATACCGGCCTGTTGTTCTTCGCCCTGCGTATATTGACATCGAGGGTGGCATAGAGCCTGTCCTTGATGATGGTAAAGTCGTTGTTGGCACGGAGCATATACCTCTGGAACTTCCTGCCGTCATACAGGGCGTTCACCTGATCGTATGCGAGCGAAACGGATGACCTTACCACGTCATTGCCTCCGTTTACCGTAACGGTATGGGTAGTCCTCGGAGCTGACTTTTTGAGTATCAGGCTGTTCCAGTCAGTGATAGGATAATTGTCAGGGTCGGTGGCATTGTTGCTGACCCAGTTTCTGATCTGGTCCGGCTGATACAGCTGGTAGAATCCTCCGCCGTTGTTGTCATTGTAGAGAAGTTCGTTGGACATCTCGAGATACCGGGTCAGGCCGACCATCTGAGGCTGCTCAGTGGGGATTTCCCATCCGAACTCTCCGTTATAGCTGATAGTCAAATCTGTAGCGGAACCACGCTTTGTCGTGATAAGGATGACTCCCGCAGCAGCCTTGGCTCCGTAGATGGAAGCTGCCGCAGCATCCTTCAGGACAGTGATACTCTCCACGTCGTTGGAGTTCACATAGTCGATGTCATCAGTCTGGACACCGTCCACGATGATAAGCGGGTCGGAGGTTCCCATGGTGGTCACTCCGCGTACGCGGATACTGCTGGCGGAAGCTCCCGGGGCGCTGCTGCTGCGCTGTACAAGCACTCCGGAAAGTGAGCCCTGGAGAGCTGTGGAAAGGGTCGTGGTCTTCCTCGCCGCGATGTCATCGCCCCTGACGGAAGCTACGGAACCGGTAAGATCCTTTCTTTTGACCGTACCGTAACCGATGACGACTACTTCGTCGAGAAGTCTGTTGTCGGGTTCGAGCGCAATCGTAAGATTGTCCCGGGTAGTCACGGTCACTTCCTTCGTGATATATCCGATATAGGATATCTCGAGGTCAGCACCGGATGCAGGAATCTTTATGCTGAATTTGCCGTCGAGGTCGGTGATGGCCCCCACAGTAGTCCCTTTTATAAGGACGGAAGCGCCGATAAGGGGTTCACCCTGCTCATCGGTAACCGTACCGGACACGTTCACCTCGTCCTGTCCCGACACCGACGCCGAAGCACCGGAAAGCGGAGCAGCCGACATTGAGATGGCTGCCGTGCCCAAGATCATTGCCGCACAGAGGAAGCACACTGTCTTCCCCAGATGCTGGATAGTTGTGGTAATCATGCTATTATATGGTTGGTTCATTTAACGGTAATCTTTGAAATCATCGCCCATCCGTCATCGGTGAGCACTTCCCTGTCAAGGGCGAGACTGATGCCCGGGACATTGTCCTTTGTCGTGTCGACTATACCTGTCACGAGGGTATATGTTCCGGCCGGGATGCCGTCCGTCCCGAATTCCGAAATATAGGATACCGGGGTACCCTTCAGCCAGACCGACGGCTCGGCCTTCGGATCGACCCATGTCCTGACAATCCTGCCCGAGTCGTCCATCAGGGCAAAGGCTACCTTGTAACGGTAGTTCCACTGAGGTATGTTGTTGGGACAGTAGCCCCAGCCCATATTGTTCCATCTGTGGGAAACGGTCATGACGGAACCGGCTTTCACCTTACCGGGGAACACGATCTTGTCCGGATAGAGCCTGTAGCCGCCTTCTGCCACAAACCTTTTCACAAGGTCGAAACTGTCCCCGAACCAGGAACGGGTCTCGTCGTTTATCCTGAAATCCATCATGTTGACACGAGCCTCCTTAGCGGCCTCGAACTCTCCCCTGCGGACATCTTCCGCATGCCCCTGGCGGTATTTCCCGCACGGATCGATCCAGTAACGGTGGTGTGCGGCAGTTATCCAGCCTCCTTCCATGATGACAGGTCTCTTGAAATTCCATTCCCGGCAGAACTCCTTCTCCCAGTCCTGATAATAGCCGGTCATCCCGAATGCATCGTGACGAAGGCTGTATCCCCTGTCTATGGCCATGTCAAGCAAATCTTCGGTATCGGGAGACACCGGTCCCCAGCTGTCCTTGTTGCCGTCACCGACCAGTCTGTGATAATTGATTATGAGAGGTATCTTAGTGAATGTCTCGGAATACAGTTTCGTAAGCCAGTCGAACACTGCCTTCTTGTTTCTGTCGTCCTTGTAGATCATCCCGTGCGACTCGCCCCATTTGCCGAGCCCGTAGGCATCTATGAAGTCCACCTTGTCGGGATCATTGAAATCTTCGGCAAAGGCTTTCAGGAATTTCCCGTACTTCGCCTGGAATACGGGATCTTCAGGATACGGAGACTTGTGATTGCCCTTGCCGTCAGTGAAATATTCTGCCCCTGCATCGATTACGTACATCGGGGTATTCTGCCCCTGGTCGCGGCCGTCCACGACTATTCTGAATGCAAGCCTGAGCCCCCTGTCGGTACAGGCCTTGAAAAGTTTCGCAATCCGGGAGTCCGGGTCACGCCAGGCATAGTTGCCTTCGGTCGGTTCGAGCATGGACCATGCGGTCCTGATATATGCAGTCCCGACATAGTCCGAAACGCGGACCGTCGTGCCTTCGGAAGTCGGCATGGCATCGTATGGGGGTTTCGTGGTATCCCAGAAATCCGCGTCCCATGTGCGGCCGAGATACATTACCCATCCGTTGAGAGGGTTGCGGAGGACCGTCACTGTGTCCGGAAGGAAGGTTACGGTTTCAGTCCTGGCTGGCCTTGCATCTGCGCCGGCCGAAACAGTCATGCACGCCAGGGCAACGCCAAGTGTCATCAGTCTGTGTATAGGTTTCATCTTTATCTTGATTTAAGGTCAGTTCGACGAATCGTTTTAATATGCTTATTGCAAGACTGTCACCCCTGTCCGCCGTACCTGCATTACCGGATCATGGCCGGACAAGGCAGACAGGATGATGAATTATTCAACGGTCAATCCGATTAATCTGGCCCAGCCGTCATCGGTCAGACGGCTTGAGGTCACTGCCATGTTGAGTCCCGGTACGTTGTCCTTCTTCGTGTCCACAATCCCTATGGCCCACATGTATTGCCCCGCAGGTACTCCGGACAGGTCGATTTCCGTAGTATATTCCGTAGGACTGTTCAGAAGCCACTCCGACGGCTCTATCTGTTCGTCCACAAAGACTTTCACCACGTTATCCTCGCTGTCCAGCAGAGCGAAAGCCCCTTTGAAACGGTAGCCGAAAGAAGGAAGATTGTTGGGGCAGTACCCCCAGCCGTAGTTGGACCATCGGCTCGTGACAGTCACCGTCGAGCCTTCCGCAGCAGTTTCGGGAACGGTGACGATGGACGGACAGAGCCTGTAGCCTCCGTCTTCTATGAAACTTTTCACCAGGTCGAACCTCATTTCGAAAAAAGTCTGGATCTCATGGTGTACCCGGAAGTCCATCATGTTCACCCGCGCTTCCTGGGACATGTCGTATTCGCCCTGACGTACCTGATCGGGTCTGTCCTCCTCATACGGCTCGTCCGGATACACGGAATTCCAGTACCTGTGGGTACCGTCCGTAATCCATCCGCCTTCCATGATAACCGGACACCTGAAATTGTATTCCGAGGCAATTCCACGCTCCCAGTCCTTATAATATGTATACATTCCGAAAGCATCGTGGCGGATACCGTATCCTTTGCCCACCGCACTCTCTATCATCCCCTCCGTATCAGGAGAAGGGGTATTCTGCCAGCTGCTCTGGTTGGTATCTCCGAGCAGCCGGTGATAATTCACGAACAGAGGCACTTCGGTAAACAGACTCGAATACAGGTCAGTCATCCACTCGAATACCGGCAGTTTGTCGGCATTATCCTGGAAGATAAGGGCATGGGCTTCGCCCCATTTCCCGAGACTGAATCCGTCCACGAAATCCACCACACCGAAATCATTGAAATCCTTGGCGAACTCGGTCAGGAATTTTTCATAGCACCTCTGGAAATTTTCATCATCAGGATAGGGAGACCTGTAACCGGTGTAACCGGATGTCACAGGCTGGCCGCTGTTGGTATATGCCTTCGCGCCATAGGTATCGAACACATATTCCGGAGTATTCTGTCCCTGATCGCGGCCGTCGATGACAATCCTGAAAGCCAGACGCAAGCCCCTGTCGGTACAGCTTTTGAGCATCTTCGAATAACGGGAATTCGGGTCTCTCCAGACATAATTGCCTTCGGTAGGCTCAAGGGAAGCCCAGCTCGTACGCAGGTATGCGGTGTTGGAATAGTCCGACACACGTACCGTCGTACCTTCGGAAGTCGGCATTTCGTCATACGGACTGTACCCGCTGTCCGGATTAGTCCAGAAATTCTCGTCCCAGCTGCGTCCGAGATACATTACCCATCCGTTGAGAGGATTGCGTACCATCGTTTCCCTTTCAGCCCTGACGGTAACACGGGTGTTTCCGGCTACGGTTCCGTCCGTTCCTTCCTCTTCCGGTCCGGTTCCCGAACAGCCGACAGGCACGACAAGAGACATGCAGACAGCCATTGTGCACGTCAACACGTTCAGACATGACAAAAACAGCTCCCTGACACGTCCCTGGACTCTGCCGGTACCAGACTCCGCATCAACGGAATATGTCAGTGGAATTTCTTCACGGTCGGGGGGGGTAATTTTCAGGAAATTGGATACAGAACCCCTGCCGTCAGACACAGAACCGACCGTACCACATGGATATGCGGTTCTTTTTCGATTGATAATAAGTGTCTTAATAGTGGTCATATATATTCCTTTAATCACTGTGTTCGAACACAGAGTGTGCAAAAGTAGTCAAAAATTTTTAATTGGCAAGAAAATTTCAGGAAAATTCTCAATTGTCAGTCAGCATGATTACATCTTACTGCCTTACAACTCCGTGTCTGTACACAAAAGACACAAAAAAGCAGCCGGAAAATTTGGAGATGTCCACAATAATTAACGATATTTGTGCGTCCGATGGTTTTACGAAAACTTTTTAAGACACTGTTTTAATTTTTGAAAAAATTCAAAACAGTTTCCAACAAGTTCTGATGCAAGCGGGAAAATCTTTAAAGACAAGAAAAATATGGCAAAACAGGTCAAGATCAAGGATATAGCCAAGATGGCAGGAGTGTCGGCCGGGACTGTGGACAGGATACTGCACAACAGGGGCAATGTCTCACAGGCAAGCAGGGAAGCAGTGGAACGGGTACTGTCGGAAGTAGGTTACAGATACAATATCCACACGTCGGCCATATCATTACGCAGGGAATACAGGATAATCATCACGATGCCGACAGCCAGCCCTGGAGAATACTGGGGAACCATGCAGGAAGGCATAAAGCATGCACTGCATGAATATTGCGACATAAGCATAGACTGCAATTACGCCTTCTACAACCAGTTCGACGTGTATTCCTGCAGGTCAGCCTTCGAAAGCATACCGGACTCTGCACCTGAC
Organism: uncultured Bacteroidales bacterium; assembly: GCA_944322585.1. Classification (GTDB taxonomy): domain Bacteria; phylum Bacteroidota; class Bacteroidia; order Bacteroidales; family UBA932; genus Cryptobacteroides. Next base: position 178,832 of record CALUPB010000004.1, read on the forward strand.
GCCGTAATCATCGGCCCGACATTCACGGAAGAGACCGTCTCGCTCTGCAGCCGGCTCGATTCGCGGAAGATACCTTATATATTCGTGGATGCGGCCATCGAGGGGACATCCCCTATCGCTACATTTACCACCGACCAGTATGCCTGCGGGGAACTTCTCGGACACATACTGCACTCCATCACTCCTGCAGGCAGCGGCTTTGCAATCTTCAGGAACCAGAGGATCGGCAACCGCAGTTCGAACAACTCCGTGGAAAGGAAGAAAGGATTCATGAACTATTGCAGGAAAAACGGGGCCGGACAGCAGATACACGAGACATCATTCTCAGTCATGACTCCTGAAGACAACGAGAAGTCCGTAATCGGATTCGTAGAGAAACATCCCGACATCCGCGGCATAGCGGTCCTCAACTCAAGAGGCTATATAATAGCCGATATTCTGAACAGACACAGTCTCGACCACATAAAGATGGTGTCATTCGACCTGACTTCAAACAACATCAGGGGAATACGCGACGGAAGCATTGAAGCCCTGCTGTGCCAGAGACCCGGACTGCAGGGCTTCCTCGCCGTCAAGACTGTCATAAGATATCTCCTGTACAACAGGACCGATCTGCCTCTGCACACTCTGATGCCCATAGACATCGTAATGAAGCAGAACCTCGACTTCTACCGCGAATTCACCGAACTCTAATCCGTTCCCGATATTGTGGCTCCCGAAAGGGAGGGGACCCGCCTGCGAGATGTACGCTGGTGCCTGACGGCATTGGCTCCCGAAAAGGGAGGGGACCCGCCTGCGGGGAGGACCGTCGGGCACCAGCGTACTCCGCACATCACCGGTCAGAAGTCAAAATAGCGGGCGGCATTGTTGTAGGAAATATCCTTGACCATCTGATGAATGAACGCCATCTCGCTTTTCGGCAGTCTGCCTTTCTCGACATCCTCTCCGAGAACGGAACAGAGTATTCTGCGGAAATATTCATGACGCGGATATGAAAGGAAACTCCTGCTGTCTGTCAACATTCCCACAAATCTGCTCAGAAGTCCGAGTGCCGAAAGCGCATTCATCTGCTTGCGCATGCCGTCTTCCTGATCCAGGAACCACCAGCCGGATCCGAGCTGCATCTTGCCGGGTACAGTCCCGTCATTGAATGTATACGCCATGGTGGCAAGCACTTCATTGTCCTTAGGGTTGAGATTGTACAGAATAGTCTTGGCGAGTCGGTCCTCCATGGCAAGCCGGTTGAAGAATTTGTGCCCGGCAGCGGCGCACGGCACATCATGGATCGCATCGTACCCGGTGTCAGGGCCGAGAATATTGAACATCCTGGTATTGTTGTCCCTGATCGCCCCCACGTGGAACTGCTGCACCCATCCTGCCTCATGGTCCATGCGTGCGAAGTCGAGCAGGATTGCACTCCTGAACTTCAATACCTCCTCTTTCGTCGGCATCTGTCCCTTGAGCGTATTCCTGAATATTCTGTCTATCTCCTCATCGTTGAAATCCTCTGCATAGAATGTCTCGAGCCCGTGATCCGACAGACGGCTTCCCATCTCGTGGAAGAAATCATGCCGTTTGCGCAGGGCATCCATAAGATCCTGATATCCCGTGATGCTGACCCCTGCCACGGCACCGAGCCTTGCGACATATTCCCTGTACTGCTCCGGCTTCTCTATCACCATTGCCTTGTCCGGACGCCATGCAGGAAGGACTTTCACACCGAACGGGTGCCCGTTGATATATTTATGGTATTCAAGGCTGTCCGCAGGGTCATCGGTGGTGCACACGACCTTTACATTGAACCTTTTCATCAGGGCCTGCCCCCTGTACTCCTCCGTCTGGAGCTTTGCCGTACATTCATCGTATATCGCCCTGGCCGTCTGCGGATTCAGCAAGTCATAAATGCCGAATACCCTTGCAAGTTCTAGATGAGTCCAATGATACAGGGGATTGCGCATGGTATAAGGCACAGTTTCGGCCCATTTTTCGAACTTTTCATAACTGCTCCTCTTGCCTGTGATGAACTCTTCCGGCACACCGTTCCCGCGCATGGCACGCCATTTATAATGGTCTCCGCCGAGCCAGACCTCGGTCAAATCCCTGAACTGATGATTATGAGCAATCTGTTCCGGAATCAGATGGCAGTGGTAATCTATTATAGGCATCTTTTCCGCGCTCCCGTGATAAAGTTCGCGGGCACAGTCATTCGTAAGCATGAAATCATCATTGATGAATTTCCTGTCCACGACTCCGTCAAGGCTTTCCCTGACTTTAGATAATATATCCATATTCAATATCGTATTGGTTTGACAGTCTGTTTTAACGTCGTTTTCCACAAGGACGCAGGCACAAATTTAGAAGCGGCCTTCCCTGTCCGGTCGTCAAAAATAATCAAAAATCATTGACTATTTGTCAAAGGCCGGTAAATATAGCAATTATTCCGTTACCGGACACGGAATTTCAGTATATTTGTTTCCGCTATCCTCCATGGACGCCCTCGCCCTGGACTTTCAGGGAGGATTTTCCCGAAAGCATAAGACATATTATAAATTAAAGACAATATGAAAGCATTGAACAGACAGACCGCCGAAGCGAAAAGCTATCCCGACAAAATCATACAGTTCGGGGAGGGCAATTTCCTGAGGGCATTCGTTGACTGGATCGTATGGCAGACAAACCGTAAGACAGACTTCAATGCAGGAGTGGTTCTGGTGCAGCCAATCGAAAAAGGCATGGTAGACGTCATAAATTCGCAGGACGGACTGTATCACCTCAACCTGCAGGGCATCGACAAGGGGAAACCGGTGGATTCCATAGAAATGATAGATGTCATCAACAGGGGAATAAACCCGTACAGGGAATTCGACGGATATCTTGCACTCGCGGAAAATCCCGAAATACGATTCGTCATCTCCAATACCACTGAAGCAGGCATAGCGTTCGACCCTGAGTGTAAATTCACCGACAGGCCTGCCTCTTCGTATCCGGGCAAACTCACCCAGCTGCTGTACCACAGATACGAATATTTCAAGGGAGACCCTTCCAAAGGATTCATCATTTTCCCATGCGAACTGATATTCCTTAACGGCAAGGAACTCAAGAAGTGCATCCATAAATACATTGACCTCTGGAAACTCGGGGAGGATTTCAGGAACTGGTTCGAGACTGCCTGCGGGGTCTATTGCACCCTCGTGGACCGCATAGTTCCGGGCTACCCGAAGGATACGATCGGACAGATACAGGAAAGGACAGGATACGATGACAAAATCGTAGTGAAGGCTGAAATCTTCCATCTGTGGGTCATCGAGGCTCCGGAATCGGTAGCTGAAGAATTCCCTGCGGGAAAGGCCGGACTGAATGTGCTCTTCGTCCCGAGCGAAGCCCCTTACCATGCCAGGAAAGTCACCCTGCTCAACGGCCCGCATACAGTGCTGTCGCCTGTGGGATACCTTTCCGGCTTGGACACTGTAAAAGAATGCGTGGAAGACCCTGAAATCGGGAAATTCGTCCGCAAGGTCATGTACGACGAACTGCTTGAGACACTCGACCTTCCGAAAGACGAACTCACGCAGTTCGCATCCGATGTCCTCGACAGGTTCGTCAACCCGTATGTAAAACACTTCGTCACAAGCATCATGCTCAATTCTTTCCCGAAATACAGGACCCGCGACCTTCCGGGACTGAAGACATATTTAGAAAGGAAAGGCACACTTCCGAAAGGGCTTGTACTCGGGCTTGCCGCAATCATCACCTATTACAGGGGAGGCAAAAGAGGCGACACGGATATAGTGCCTGCCGACGATGCGGCGATACTTGCCCTGCTGAAGGACCTGTGGGCTTCAGGCGACACCAGGAAAGTGGCGGAAGGCGTGCTCGGGGCTGAATTCATCTGGGACGAAGACCTCAACTCCATCCCGGGACTCACCGACATGGTAATCTCCATGCTGGACCTTATCGGGGGAAAAGGCATGCGAGCCGCTGTCAGATCGATACTGCCGTGAACACTGCCGCAGAATAACAGGAATATAAAGACATCATCATGGCCAAATTCATCCGGATAAACCCCTCTGACAATGTAGCCGTCGCTGTACACGATGCTGTGGCGGGAGAAGAAAGCATTATAGACGGACAGACCGTCACGGCAACGGAAAATATCCCGGCCGGGCACAAGATGGCCCTGGAAGATATCGGAGAAGGGGAAAATGTGATCAAATACGGCTTTCCCATAGGGCATCTGACAAAACCGGTGGTGAAAGGCGGTCTCGTGGATCACAACATTCTGAAAACCAATCTTGAAGGCATTCTGGAATATACATACAGACCTGCCTTCTCCCCTGTTGCCGAGGCTGCGTCTGAAGCCACATTCCGCGGTTTCAGACGGGCCGACGGACAGGCCGGTGTCAGAAACGAGCTTTGGATCATACCTACCGTCGGATGCGTCAACGGCATAGCGGAAGCGATCCGGGACAGGTTCAGACAGGAAATGCATAAATTTCCTGCCGTAGAGGCAGTAAAGGCATTCACCCACAACTACGGATGTTCCCAACTCGGGGATGACCATCGGAATACGCGGCAAATCCTTGCGGACATGGTCCGTCACCCGAATGCAGCCGGAGTATTGGTAATCGCACTCGGATGTGAAAACAACCAGCTTTCTTCATTCATGGAGCTGGTCGGCCAGACAGACGGCAACAGGGTCAAATTCATGGAAGCCCAGAAAATCACAGGCGACGAGGTCGGATACGGACTCGGACTGCTCAGACAGATCGCCGCAGCCGCATCTGCAGACCACAGGGAGGACATCCCTGTCAGCGAACTCAGGATAGGCCTGAAATGCGGAGGTTCGGACGGCTTCTCGGGAATCACAGCCAACCCTCTTCTGGGCCGTTTCTCGGACTGGACCGTCGCCAGAGGAGGAACGGCCGTACTGACCGAAGTCCCGGAGATGTTCGGGGCGGAAACCCTGCTGATGGCCCGGTGCAATGACCGGGACACATTCGGGAAGACAGTCCGGCTGATCAACGGATTCAAGGAATATTTCATGAAGAACGGACAGCCTGTCTATGAAAACCCATCTCCAGGCAACAAGGCGGGAGGGATATCCACCCTGGAAGAAAAGTCCCTCGGATGCACACAGAAATCAGGCAAGTCAGAGATAAAGGATGTGCTGGATTACGGGGAACGGCTGCATAAAAACGGGCTCAATCTTCTGTGTGCCCCCGGCAATGACCTCGTCGCATCCACGGCATTGGCCGCCTCCGGTTGCCAGATAGTCCTGTTCACCACAGGCAGAGGTACTCCTTTCGGCACTTTTGTACCTACTGTAAAGATCTCATCCAACACCGGTCTCGCCGAGAGAAAACCGGAATGGATCGACTTCAATGCCGGCGTTATCGTGGACGGACAGTCTACGGCCCAGACAGACGATGAATTCATAGACCTCGTGCTTTCCGTCGCTTCCGGCAAGCCCACATGCAACGAGAGGGCCGGATACAGCGAAATAGCGATTTTCAAGACAGGAGTTACCCTGTAGGTCTCAGTCCGCTGGCCGACACATCCGTCGGAGGATGCTTCATACAACTTCGCCGGGCATTGAAATACAATCCCGTGACTGTTCACGGAAATTTTGCATTATCTGATTTTTTTCCTACTTTTGCGAATGCCCTGTTCCGGGCAGGGACTTCCCTTTGCAGCCGATGTTACGGCATGCGGAGACGGGATTTTCCGGAAAGGGAACGAAGCGACACTTATAAGAAAATCAGATATGAAAATCAACAGTGAAGTAAGATATGCTTCACATCCGGACGATGTAAAGCATTATGACACAACACAATTAAGGGAGCATTACCTTATCCCGAAAGTCTTTTCGGCCGACGAGATAAACCTCGTCTACACCATGCACGACAGGATGATAGCCGGAGGCGCGATGCCGGTGAACGAAGTCCTTGAACTCAAGCCTATTGACATCCTCCGCAGCGAATATTTCCTTTCCCGCAGGGAAATGGGTATCTTCAATGTGGGAGGCAAGGGCTTTGTGAAGGCCGGAGACGAGACATACCCGATGGATTTCAAGGAGGCCCTCTATCTCGGCCGCGGAGACAGGAAGATCACATTCGAAAGTCTCGATGCAGCCAATCCTGCCAAATTCTATTTCTGCTCGGCCACCGCACACGCCACATATCCTGACCATCTCACTACACGCGAGAACGCCGTCAGGATGGAACTCGGTTCCCTCGAAGAAAGCAACCACCGCGTAATCAACAGGATGCTTGTAAAGGAGGTAGTCCCGGGATGCCAGCTTCAGATGGGTATGACCGAACTCAAGCCGGGCAGCACATGGAACACCATGCCGGCACATACCCATAACCGCAGGATGGAAATCTACTTCTATTTCGAGATACCGGACGACCAGGCCATCTGCCACTTCATGGGACAGCCCGACGAAACCCGCCATATATGGATGAAAAACGAGCAGGCGGTAATATCTCCTGAATGGAGCATACATTCTGCCTGTGCCACAAAGAACTACACATTCATATGGGCAATGGCCGGTGAAAACCTCGACTACAACGACATGGACGGATGCGCCACTGCGGACCTCAAATGACGCCGCAGTGCTGGAACGTATATACAACCTTTTAAATAAAGTATCATTATGGTAAACTTTTCACTTGAAGGTAAAGTCGCCCTCGTAACAGGGGCATCTTACGGCATCGGTTTCGCCATTGCAACGGCATTTGCCAATGCAGGAGCGAAAATCGCATTCAATGACATCAAGCAGGAGCTTGTAGACAAAGGACTCGCCTCCTACAGGGAACTCGGCATAGATGCCAAAGGCTATGTATGCGACGTGACCAAGGAAGATCAGGTACAGGAGCTTGTAGCCAAGATAGAGAAAGATCTCGGACCTGTCAACATTCTTGTGAACAATGCAGGCATCATCAAACGTATTCCGATGATAGAGATGAAGGCCGAGGAATTCCGTCAGGTAATCGACATCGACCTCAACGGACCGTTCATCGTGTCCAAGGCCGTCATCCCGTCAATGATAAAGAACGGCGGAGGAAAGATAATCAACATCTGCTCCATGATGTCGGAGCTCGGACGTGAGACCGTATCTGCATATGCAGCCGCCAAGGGAGGACTCAAGATGCTCACCCGCAATATCGCTTCCGAATACGGAGAATACAACATCCAGTGCAACGGTATAGGACCGGGATATATAGCCACTCCTCAGACAGCTCCTCTGCGCGAGCGTCAGGCAGACGGGTCCCGCCATCCTTTCGACGCTTTCATCGTAGCCAAGACTCCTGCCGCACGCTGGGGTACCGCGGAAGACCTCCAGGGACCGGCCGTTTTCCTTGCCTCATCGGCATCTGACTTCGTCAACGGCCATATTCTCTATGTAGACGGAGGTATCCTTGCATACATCGGCAAGCAGCCTCAGTAAACCATATGGAATACCGGATATGTCTATGAAAAACATCATATCAGTGGTAGCAGCCGTATCGGCTGCTACCTTTTTGGCCTCCTGTTCAAGCCACAGGATAACAGTGACAAACGATACGGATCTTGCCCGTTCATACGAGACCGTGGAAATAGATGCGGAGGCTCTCGGAGACATCGATCCGAATACAGTCATGCTGCTCGACAAGTCAGGGACGGCAGTTCCAGTACAGGTATATACGGACAGCGAGGGGAAAACGAAGCTCCTTTTCCAGGCTACCGTAGCCGCCAATTCGAAAGAAGTATATACCGTGGAGACTGCACAGGCGACTTACCCTACCCTTGCATACAGCCGTTATGTCCCTGAACGCCTTGATGACTATGCATATGAGAACAATGTCATAGCCGGACGCATATACGGGCCTTCCCTTGAGTTCCCTCGTACATTCGGTTCCGACATATGGGTAAAATGCACGGACAGGCTCGTAATAGACGACTGGTTCGCCAAGGCCGACTACCACCACAACTATGGTGAAGGCATGGACTGCTACAAGGTAGATGCAACCCTTGGAGGAGGGGCGCTCGTACCGTATGCAGGACCGGAAAAATTCTTTGTAGGAGACAACTACACATCACAGAGACACATCTGCGACGGTCCAGTACGTACTGAAGCGGTGTTTGAATACGGTCCGTTCGACGTGGACGGGAAGCAGGTCACTGCAACACGCGTACTTTCATTGGATGCCAACAGTCATTTCGTGAAATGGACTACGACATTCGACTGCGAGGGGGCTGACTCCATTGCTGTAGTCCTCGGCGCCGTCATGCATGACGTCGTAGGCAAGAATGCAGAACTCAACTGGATAGCATTCACTGAAAAGGCTTCGGATTCCGCAGACCCGGAAAGGGACGGCAACATCTCTGTCGCAGTCATCTACGACAAGGCTGAACTGGATGACAATCCATACTACACGTCAGGTCAGGAGGCCGGACATGCAGTGATAATCACAGAAGAGAAAACCGGCAAGCCTGTCGTCACATGGACCGGTTCCGGATGGAGCCAGGGAGGCGTCGCATCCCAGGAAGCATGGGCAAAGACAGTCAGGGAGTTCTCCTATGCACAGCAGCATCCGCTGAAAGTATCCGTAAGATAAACGGATTACTCCATGAGCTTTTTATATCTGAAACGCTTCGGCTCCTCATTGCCGAGGCGTTTTTTCCTGTTTTCCTCATACTCGGAATAGGTCCCTTCAAAGAAATACACCTGGGAATCCCCTTCAAAGGCAAGGATATGGGTCGCTATCCTGTCAAGGAACCATCTGTCATGCGAAATGACCACCGCACATCCGGCAAAATTCTCCAGGCCTTCCTCCAAAGCCCTGATAGTGTTGACATCCACATCATTTGTCGGCTCATCGAGAAGCAGGACATTTCCTTCTTCCTTGAGAGTAAGGGCAAGATGCAGTCTGTTCCTTTCTCCTCCTGAAAGCACACCGCACAGCTTTTCCTGATCAGCCCCCGAAAAATTGAACCTCGAAACATAAGACCTCGCATTCACTTCCCTGTTTCCGAGCTTCACGAAATCAGAATCCTGGGCTATGGTCTGATACACCGTCCTGTCAGGGTCTATGCTCCTGTGCTGCTGGTCGACATATGCAAGCCTGACCGTATCACCGATGGTAATAGTACCCGTATCAGGCTTTTCGATGCCCATTATAAGGCGGAAGAGCGTAGTCTTTCCTGCACCGTTCGGTCCGATGACACCCACAATCCCGGCCGGGGGAAGCACAAATGACAGATGTTCGAAAAGCAGCCTGTCCCCGTATGCCTTGGAGACGTCATTGAACTCGATTACCTTGTTCCCGAGTCTCGGGCCGTTCGGGATATAAATCTCCAGATTCGCCTCTTTCTCCTTTGCGTTTTCTCCGGCAAGCTTCTCATATGCTCCCAGACGGGCCTTGGACTTGGCCTGTCTGGCTTTAGGAGCCATCCTTACCCATTCGAGTTCCCGTTCGAGGGTCTTGCGCCGTTTACTCTCCTGCTTCTCCTCCTGTGCAAGTCTCGCTGATTTCTGTTCCAGCCATGAAGAATAGTTCCCTTTCCACGGAATACCCTCTCCCCTGTCAAGTTCCAGAATCCATCCGGCTACATTGTCGAGAAAATATCTGTCATGCGTAACGGCAATCACTGTCCCCTGATACTGATGAAGGTGTGCCTCAAGCCACTGTATACTCTCCGTATCAAGGTGATTGGTCGGTTCATCCAATAGAAGGACGTCCGGCTGGCGGAGCAGGAGGCGGCACAGTGCGACCCTTCTGCGTTCACCGCCGCTCAATGTAGCTATCCTGGCATCAGGAGGCGGGCAGTTCAGCGCATCCATAGCCCGCTCAAGCTTGGAGTCTATCTCCCAACCGTTACAGTGCTCTATCTTTTCCGTCAGCTCGCCCTGTCTCTCGATAAGGTTGTTCATCTCTTCATCCGACATCGGTTCCGCGAACTTCATGTTTACCTCCTCATATTCCCTGAGCAGTTCCATCACCTCGCTGACTCCCTCCTGAACGACTTCCATGACTGTCTTGTCCGGATCCATCTGCGGCTCCTGCTCGAGATATCCGACCGAATAGCCCGGTGCCCAGACGACTTCTCCCTGATAGGATTTCTCGACTCCGGCTATTATCTTCATCAGCGTAGACTTTCCGGATCCGTTCAGGCCTATGATCCCTATCTTCGCACCGTAAAAGAAAGAAAGGTATATGTCCTTGAGTATTACTTTATTGTTGTGAGGAAGGATCTTTCCCACCCCATTCATCGAAAAAATGATCTTCTCGTCTGCCATAATCACAAATTTGTACAAATATAAGAGCAGCCCCCGTTTCCTGCAAATTTATTTCCCTGAAGTTTTCTCCGGAACCGGTCTCACCTGCCTGTTTTTCTTGCACCATTCGCCCGGAGTATCATTCATATACAGCTTGAATGCCATGTTGAAGGAATTTACAGTCCTGAAACCTGAAAGCTCCGCCAGATCTGCCACCTTCAGGTCAGGATGCGTACTGTACAGCCTGACGGCATAACGTATCCTGTGATAATTGACATACTGGCAGAAGTTCCGCCCCGTGTAGACACTTATTGCCCGGGACAGATATGCCCTGTTGGTGAAAAGACTGCGGGCAACATCCGCAATGCTCAGCTCGGGAGCAAGGAAAGGCTTCTCCTCTTCGAAATAATTCTTCAGTCTGGCAAAGATCACCATATACGCACCGTCCGCTACGCTCATATCCTTCGGCACGCCTATGGTATAGGCCCTCGCCGCTTCCATCATCTTTTCCTCCTTTTCACGCATGACAATGAAAAGCCTGTCCGAAATCATCCTCACAAACAGGGCCGCCGCAAGGGCAAGCATAAGGCACAGACAAAGGCATACGGCAATTACGGAACCTGTCCCATGCACTGTCCATAAATATGATGAAACAGACATAAGGAACAGATATGTCATGAAATAAAGGAAGTTAAGCCTTACTGTAAAGAACCTGGGTACGGACAGGGAACATATGAAACCGGTCATGTCCCTTATCGGATACAATATGGAGACGACCGATATTGCCGCCGCAGCTGCAATTGCACACACAGGCATAATCCACAGTCCTCCGGCACCGGCAAAGAACATTGCCTTTTCCTTCATGACGAACAGGACGGCAGCAGAAACAGTCACCGGCAATGATACGTACATTGCCGCCTTTTCCGTGTCATAGGAAAGACTCGACACGAACATAGGCATGACAGCCAGACTGACTACGGACACAAGATGTCCCGAAACATATCCGTACATGAATATGTCATATGCGACGAGTGAAACCGAATTGAACAATGACAGAAAAATGAGAACCGGGCTCTTCCACCTCCGGGGCATCTTCCTTCTCCATTCATATGCCGCCATGACCGACATGGCTACGAAAAAGATTATCAAAAGAGCATATGCGGAATAGGCAAGGACCTCCGACAACTCCAAATTTTTCATAGATTTTGTATTTTAAGCAACACAAAATTAATGAAAACCTCCTCCTGCGATACCGGCAGAAGGAGGCTGCTATCATGATTTATATCTTTCTACATAAAATTTTTCTCTTTTTTAGCTTTTCGCGTCTGTAATTTCTGTTTTTGATATGTCTTTTTTACTTTTCCTGAGTTTGATACCTGTCCTTACTTCATCGAATCCTTCCCCGTAGACCCCCGAAGCACTGGAAACCGAAATGAAAGCCTTCGGATCCACCATCTTCACCATACCTACGATATTGTTGTACTCATGCTTGCGGCACATCACAAGCAGGACCTTGCCTTCCTTTCCGGAATACCATCCGGTGGAATCGAGTGCCGTCACTCCCCTCTTCATGTCCCTTACTATAGTGTCGGCTATCTCCTGATATTTTGAAGATATTATGAAAATCTGTACCGTCGACTTGTTTCCGAGCAGTACCCAGTCTACTGTAAATGAGAAAGTGACCATGGTTACATAACCGTAGACCATATCATTGACAGTCTTGTCAGGGATCAGCAGAACGGATGCTATAATGAAAAGGTCCGCAAAGAGATATACCTTTCCGGGAGACACCGGCCAGTACTTGTTCACCACCATGGCCAGTATGTCCGTTCCTCCGGTACTTCCTCCACGGGTCAGGACAATCCCGATACCTATCGCCTCTACCATACCTCCTATGATGGCGGTAAACAGCCTGTCCTGGAATGTCACCACGAGAAAATCGAACTTCGGCAGTACATCGAAAAGAACGGTAGACAGGATAATCACGTATATCGTCTTGAAGCCGAATGCCTTGCCGAGAATAAGGAAACCTATTATCAGCAGGATCACATTGAGCACGAAGAACGAATACGCAACCGGAATACCTGTCGCAAAATATATTATCGTACACAGACCGGTCCCGCCCCCGCTTGCAATTCCACCCGGAATAAGGAATGATGTCCATCCCAGACAGTACAGCAATGTCCCGAACGTGACTATGGTATAGTCCCACAGGACCGACAGAAAACGGTTTTTACCCATATACAGTTATTTTACGACTATGTTGACTATTTTTCCCGGGACGACGATAACTTTGATGATATTGCCTCCGGCCACATACTTCGATGTCTGCTCAAGAGAGCGCACATGGCTTTCCACATCGCACTGCGGCATGGTTTTGGGCAGATCCACCGTAAAGCGGGTCTTTCCGTTGAAAGAGACGGCATAGGTACAGCTGTCCTCTACGGTATATGCCTCCACATATTCGGGGAATGAAGCGAATGTGACGCTCTCGTTGTGGCCGAGCGCTTCCCAAAGCTCCTCCGAGATATGAGGGGCGAAAGGAGAAAGCAGGATTACGAGCGGCTCCAGGATTTCCCTTTTGCTGCACTTGTGCTCGTACAGTTCATTCACGGCTATCATGAAGGCACTCACGGCAGTATTGAACGAGAACGACTCTATGTCGGTCTTCACCTTCAGGATCAGTCTGTGCAAGGTCTTCAGTTCTTCGGCAGAAGGTCTGTCATCGGTCACGATAAGGCCGTCCCTTCCGTAAAACATCCTCCACACTCTCTTAAGGAACCGGGACACTCCGTCTATTCCCTTGGTATCCCATGGCTTGGACTGCTCCAGCGGGCCGAGGAACATCTCGTACAGTCTCAATGTGTCCGCTCCGTAGGTATCGCACACCATATCAGGATTGACTACATTATACATGGACTTGCTCATCTTCTCTATAGCGTATCCGCAGACATACTCACCGTCCTCAAGGATGAATTCGGCATCAGCGAACTCCGGTCTCCACTTGCGGAATGCCTCGATGTCAAGCCTGTCATTATGCACGATATTGACATCGACATGTATCTCTGTCGTTTCGTATCCGTCTTTCAGGCCGTATGAAACGAACCTGTTCGTCCCGACTATACGGTACACGAAATTGGACCTTCCCTGTATCATGCCCTGGTTGATGAGTTTCTTGAAAGGTTCCTTCTCGCATACATATCCGAGGTCGTACAGGAACTTGTTCCAGAACCTCGAATATATCAGATGTCCCGTTGCATGTTCCGTCCCTCCGATATACAGATCCACATTCCTCCAGTAACTGTCCGCCTCCCTGCTCACCAATGCACTGCCGTTGTGAGGATCCATATAACGCAGATAATATGCACTGCTGCCGGCAAAACCAGGCATGGTACTCTTCTCGATCGGCCATCCGTCCACATCCCAGTCTTTCGCCCTTCCCAACGGAGGTTCGCCAGTCTCGGTAGGCTTGTATTCGTCAATTTCCGGAAGTTCGAGAGGCAGGCTTTCGAAAGGCATCGGAGTCGCTATCCCGTCCTTGAAATAGACAGGGAACGGCTCTCCCCAATATCTCTGACGGGAGAATATTGCATCCCTCAACCGATAGTTTACCTTTCTGCGTCCTATGCCGTGTTTCTCCACGTAGTCGATGGCGGCAGGTATGGCTTCCCTGACTGTCATTCCGTTCAGGAAACCCGAATTGCACATTATCCCCTCCTTGGCATCGAAACTCGTCTCACTCACATCGCATCCTTCGATCAGAGGGACTATCGGGAGATTGAAATGCCTTGCAAAGGCATAGTCCCTGCTGTCATGCGCAGGAACAGCCATGATCGCACCTGTACCGTACCCGGCGAGGACATATTCCGATATCCATACCGGAACTTTCTCTCCCGTAAGCGGATTTACCGCCCATGAACCGGAAAAGACTCCCGTCACCCTGTGTGTCTCCGATATCCTCTCGCGTTCGGTTTTCTTCTTCACCTCAGCGAGGTAGTCGTCCACAGCCTGTTTCTGCTCAGGGGAAGTGAGTCTGGCGACCCACTCGCTCTCAGGGGCAAGCACCATGAATGTCACACCGAACACTGTGTCGGCCCGGGTGGTGAAAATGACCATGTCATATTCTCTGTCCCCGTTATATGCCTTGAAAATCATCTCCGCGCCATAGGAACGGCCGATCCAGTTGCGCTGCATGTCCTTGAGAGAGTCAGTCCATTCCAGGTCATCGAGGTCATCAAGCAGACGCCCGGCATACGCGGAGACCCTCAGCTGCCACTGCGTCATCTTCTTCTGCTCTACAGGGAAGCCGCCACGGACGGAATACCCTTCCTTGACCTCATCGTTGGCCAGGACTGTCCCGAGCTGCGGGCACCAGTTGACCGAAGTCTCGCCCTGATACGCTATGCGGTAATTCATCAGGACATCCGATTTCTCCTTGTCCGACATCGCATTCCACTGTGCGGCAGTAAAATGCTTTTCCTCTCCGCAGGCAGCATCGATGCCGTCCGTACCTGACTTCTCGAAAGATGCGATCAGTTCCTCTATCGGTCTTGCCGCCTGACGGGAATTGTCATAATAGCTCCCGAACATCTTCAGGAAGGCCCATTGCGTCCACTTGTAATATTCCGGATCGCAGGTGCGTATTTCCCTCGACCAGTCGTAAGAAAATCCTATCCTGTCAAGCTGTTCCCTGTATCTGGCAATGTTCTTCTCTGTAGTGACGGCCGGATGCTGGCCTGTCTGGATTGCATACTGCTCCGCAGGAAGCCCGAATGCATCATATCCCATCGGATGCAGGACATTGAAGCCGCACAGCCTCTTGTACCGGCTGTAGATGTCGCTTGCGATATAACCGAGAGGATGACCGACATGAAGCCCCGCTCCCGAAGGATACGGAAACATGTCGAGCACGTAGTATTTCGGACGCGACGGGGCTTCCGTAGCCTTGAAAGTCTGATGTTCAGCCCAGTATGACTGCCATTTCTTCTCTATTTCCCTGAAATTGTAATCCATGTCTTCTTATCTCTTAATTCCGAACCTGTTTCTCTCTGATTTTCTTTCCAATACGAATTCTATAGGAATGGTCATCGACGTCCTCACCTTCTGTCCGTTCACACGTCCAGGCCGCCATTTAGGGGAGGCATTGACAACCCTGAGGGCCTCCTCGTCCAGACGGGGGTCCACGCTTCTGATCACCCTTGCTCCGGTTATCCGGCCGTCCTTCTCTATGATGAAATCCACCACTACCCTGCCCTGGACACCCTCTTCTACAGCAGACTGTGGATATCGCAGATACTGATATACCCATCTCTGGAGGAACTGCGCAGGGTCATGGCTGTTCAGGAACATGGGACGCACGTCACAGTCATTGAAAGCCACCACGTCATCATACGAAGGATCCCTCGGCACGATCTCAACCGGTCTGAACGACAGCGGTTTATCCGTATTGGCTACCGAAACCGTCAGATTGTAGGCATATTCCAGGGCCTTCTCCATCATCCCGTAGTCTATGATGGATCCCGTATCCCTGTCGGTATTGTGCTCCGGATACTTCCCTGACGTCAGCATCACTGAAGGTATCTCCATGGAATAGAATGCCCTGTGGTCGGACGGATATGGCTCCTCCGCCACTATGGACGGCAGCACCGGCTGGAGTTCTCTGCCAAGGGCCGTTATGAGTGCATTGAGATCGGCATTCGATGCGGTATACGCATACAGGCCGTTGTCCGCAGTCCCGAGCATATCGAGATTTATCATGGCATCGATTCTGCCGACATCTTCTGCAAAAGTCCTGTTCAGGAAATACCATGCTCCGGAATAGGACATCGTTGAAGCCCCGAAAGCCACGAGAATCACGGAACGTCGCAGGAGTATGGAATTGGTTTCCAGCATCCTTGCCAGCTCCATCATGACCGCCAGCCCGGAAGCATTCCCGTTCGCACCGTAATATATCTGATCCACTTTCCTCCCGTCCACCGTCATGGAATTCACGCCAAGATTGTCAAGCCTGGCTCCGACCACTATGTATCTGTTCTTGAGATTTATATCGTATCCGGGAACAATACTTGCGACATTGCGGGACGTCAGGGTATCCCCGTCCGGGAGAGCTATTCCGAAAGTATCCCCCGAAGAGGGACTGAGCATCTCGACCCCATATGAGGAAAGCCTGGAGTATACATATTCCGCCGCCGCCTTTTCGCCCTCCGAACCCGGACTTCTCCCTTCAAGGGCAGCGGAAGAAATAAAGCCCACCTCGTCCTTGAAGGCGGTTACCGTCTCACTGTCATAAAGGGATGAATATGCCGCATCATCGCGATACTGGGCATGGGAGACCGTACCGCCGACGACAGCAGCGACTGCCGCTGCCGATATATGAAGAGCCGTTCTGCGCATAGACTACCTGTTGACCAGAATCCACACATCGTCAGGACAGAAACTTTCCCTTTTTACACTCTTGAGGGAAAGGAAGGCATCCTCTATTCTGTCCGCAGGACTCAACCCTACAGCAGTATAGCCGTTGAAACGCAGTTCTACAGGAATATAGCCTGCCTCCGATGCAGTCCGGAGCATCGACTCTGCATTGGAATATTTCCTGAACGACCCTACAATGATATAATACCTGTGGTCAAGAGCGGTGGAATAGAGTTCCCCTATCTCGGAGAGAGTATGTACATCCGTCTCCAACTGCCTGATAGAGTCGACTATCGCCAAAGAATCCGCCTGCATCCGCTGCTTCTTCTTCAAGGCCTCTATCCTTGCATCGGCAGCGGCTATCTCCTGACGCTTCGCATCGATGTCAGCTGATGTAGGCCTGCCTGCTATCCGTCTGAACATGTCGCATCCGCTGGAGATGACAAGTACCGCCATCAGCGCAAAAACTACATTCGTCTTCATCTTTACATTATTTCGCAACATGCAAATTTAACCATTTCATGGACTGCTACAAAATAAAAATGATATATTTGTATTCCATTAGGTAAAACTATGAGAAAAACGGCACTGACAACCGCAATACTGCTGTCATGCATCTTTCTGTATGCACAGCCGGCATCCCGGACGCCCCGTCTCCCCGGCGGGACAGAATCGCCTGCTGACCGGGCCGGCACCCCAACGGATACACCGGACGGTATAGGGACAATCACATATGGCCGGAAGACATTCCTGAACCACCGGCATAAGCGGCCTTATCCGGCAGACACGGTGACAGTGGTCATAGCAGGAGACATAATGCTGCATTCGGCACAGATAGAGAACTGTCATGACAGATATGCCGCCTCCGACCCGGGAGCTGATCCTGATGAAAGTTCCGCATACGACTTCTCCCCCTGCCTTGCAGGCATAAGGGACATTCTGGAATCGGCCGACCTGTGCATCGCGAACATGGAATTCACACTTGCAGGGCCTCCTTACAGCGGCTATCCTGCATTCTGCGCACCGGATTCGTTCGCCGGATATGTTGCAGACTGCGGGGTAGACATATTCCTGACAGCCAACAACCATATCCTTGACAAGGGAGACAGGGGGGCAGCAAGGACTCTCGAAGTCTACAGGCGGATGCGTGAAAGAGGCATTCTGGATACCGGCTGTTTTGCAGACAGTCTCTCACTGGAGGCGGGATACCCTCTGATTGTGGATGTAAAGGGGCTGAAGATAGCACTTGTGAATTTCACCTACGGGACCAATGTGCCTCCGGGAAACGGTTTTCCGAAAGTCTGCCGTATGGACAGGGAGGAGATCGCCTCTGCAATGGAGAAGGCGCGTGAGACGGCAGATATCATCATCGCCCTTCCTCACTGGGGGATCGAATACGACCTGAAACATTCCGATGAGCAGTACAGGATGGCAGAATTCCTTGTCAGAAGAGGAGCGGACGCCATTGTAGGCTCACATCCGCATGTCGTTCAGGACACCGGAAGGATGATGGCCCTTGACGGTGACCATGTGCCTGTCATCTACTCTCTCGGGAACCTGATTTCCAACATGAGCGCCGCCAACACGCAGACAGGACTTGTGGTAACTCTTCCGATAGTCAGGCATCCGGACGGCCGGGCGACAGTCTGTCCCCCGGAATACACTTTCACATGGTGTTCCCTGCCCGGAAAACTGACGGACGCACACGTCACGGTGCCCATAGAAAAATATGAAGACAGAAGGGATGAATGGAACGATCCCTCCGACTACGACAGGATGATAACGACTTTCAATAGGATACTGAAAACATCAGGAGCTGTAAACAGATGAAAAAGACCATAGTACTTGAAGCGATAGACCCGGTCGAAATATACGGGACCGGCAACAGGATTTTTGAAGCCCTGTGCAGTTATTTTCCGGAACTGAAAGCTGTCGCCAGAGGCAACGAAATCAGGCTTGAAGGTTCTCAGGAAGACATAGGGACATTTGAAAGCAAAATAGAAGCGCTTGTCGGCAGGAGAAGGGAAAAGACGAATCTGACTCCGTATGACGTGGAGGAACTTTTCGACGGCGAAAGTCCGGCAGACCGTTACAGGATGAGGGGAGACAGCGTAATCGTATACGGGACAGACGGGAAACCGATCCGGGCCAGAAACAGGACACAGGAATCCATGGTGGAAGCCTATTTCGGGAACGACCTGATTTTCGCCGTAGGGCCTGCGGGGACAGGCAAGACATACATCGCCATAGCCCTCGCAGTCCGTGCCCTGAAGAACAGGGAGGTCAAACGCATCATACTTACAAGACCTGCCGTCGAAGCGGGGGAAAGGCTCGGATTCCTGCCGGGAGACCTGAAGGACAAGCTCGACCCGTATCTACAGCCCCTGTATGACGCACTCGGAGACATGATTCCCGCAAAGAAACTTCAGGGCTTCATGGAAGACGGTACAATCCAGATAGCACCTCTCGCCTACATGAGGGGCAGGACACTAGACAGGGCCTGCGTCATCCTCGATGAAGCGCAGAACACCAATCTCGGGCAGCTGAAGATGTTTCTCACAAGGATGGGGAGCGATGCCAAATTCATAGTGACCGGGGACGCATCACAGATAGATCTTCCGCACAAGGAAGATTCCGGTCTGCTGAAGGGCATAAGCCTCACAAAAGGAATAAAGGGCATCAGCACGATTGTCTTCCATAGCGGAGACATCGTCCGACACCCTCTCGTAGTTAAAATAGTAAGGGCCTTCGACAATATGTCCCAGGCCCCTGAAAACTCCGACTAAAGGGCAGCAGCCCCGTTCGTCACTATTGCGTCGTATTTCTGGTAGGACTCCATGTATTTAGGATCCTCCTCACGGAAACGGTAATATATATTCTTGAGGTATTCAGCTATATTTACCTTGATATCCTTGTCCTTCGTGATAGCGAAAGCCCTCTCGAACGGATCAGCCGCATTCATAAGTGCAGTCTCGAACTCTTCCACAAGTTTCATGTATTTGGCATCGTCCATCTCGCGGGCAGCCTTGTCCTGAATCTCGATAGCCTCGTTGTAATAGAGGATACCTATACCTATGTATCCGAATTCATATTCAGGATTGATTTCTGAAGACTTCGCATATGCCTTGATTGCCTCGTCCTTATGTCCGAGCTTGTTATGGATGTCTCCCTCCACATAGTAGAGAGAAGCGTTGTTCGGCTCGTTCTCCTTGGCCTTGTCGAGCAAGGCGAACAGCTGGTCAGGGTTCTCTCCGCTCTGGATATAGTAGTTGATGAGACCGATAAGTATGCTCTGGCTTTCCGGATATTTCGTGAAACCTTCCTCAAGGACAGCCTTGGATGCAAGCGTATCCTTCATGTTGACATATGCATTCGCAAGCTTCGCATATGCCTCGCCTTCCTCTGTATAGGAGATTTCGATTGCTTTCTTGAAGAACTTGGCAGCCCTTTCATAGTCTCCGCACATCTCGGCGGTAAAGCCTGCATTGTATACGGCCATGGAGTCAATCTTGCTGTACGGCGCCGTCTCGGATGCATTGGCCGCAGCCTCGAACTTCCGGCTGGCCAGCGCATTGTTCCCGAACATATACTGTGCAATACCCTCTTCAAGGAACTTGCCCTCGATAAGCTGGATACCGGCTGCTATGTCCTTGGTCTTGCTGCCTTTGGCATCAACCGAATAGGCCTTTACATAAGCCTCGAGAGCCTTGTCAAGCGCATCTTCGTATACCGGCTTGGTTATCTCGATAATATCAAGCATCCCGTCCTGGGTGAAATAATAGTTTCTCGTGGCATATACATCCTTTGTATACGGAGTCCCGAGAAGAGTGACCTGCTCGGTAGACACCGGCTTATCGTTGCCGAGTATGAGCTGGAGCTCCTGCTTGTTGGCTCCTCTCCACCCTTGTCCGGCAGGGGAATTATAGGCATCCATATAGGCATTGGCAAGTTTGATCCATGTAGCCACCTTGGCAGCTTTCTTAGGATTGGCTGTTGCCTCTGCTGCAGATTCCACAGCCTTTCTGGCGTCTTCTGCAGACTTCACCTGTGCATCGGCAATCTGTACTGAAAGCAGTACAGCCATTGCAATCAAAATTCTTTTCATTGCTCTGTCAGATTAATGTTATTTATTCATTCGTATCATTTTCATTCCCTGAAGCGGCACCGGGATTCTCCGGTACGCTGTCCCCGTCGGAAGCCATTGCACCGGCAGCCGGCGTATCGTCCTCTCCTCTGCTCACAGCAGACACGGCGGCAATGGAGTCCCCTTCCTTTATGTTTATCAGGCGTACTCCCTGGGTAGCTCTTCCGGCTACCCTGATATCGGACACTGCCATCCTTATGGTCAGTCCGGAACGGTTGATGATCATAAGGTCATCTTCGTCCGTAACATTCTTGATAGCCACAAGATCACCGGTCTTGTCCGTGATGTTCAAAGTCTTGACACCCTTGCTTCCCCTGCTGGTAATCCTGTACTCCCCGATATCCGATCTCTTGCCGTATCCGTGTTCACTGACAACAAGAACCGTATGCGATGATGCATCCTCTGCAGACGGATCGAAGCAGACCATTCCGATCACCTCATCGTCATCCTCTATATTTATTCCCCTGACTCCGGATGCAGTACGTCCGAGAGGCCTTGCGTCAGTCTCGTCGAACCGGCAGCACCGGCCCTTGCGTCCGGCGAGCATGATCTGGCAATGTCCGTTGGTCATTGCCGCCTCGAGCAGTTCGTCACCGTCACGGACTGTAATGGCATTCACGCCGTTTGCCCTCGGTCTTGAATATGCTTCAAGGGAAGTCTTCTTGATCACTCCCCTCTTGGTGGCAAGGACGATATAGTTGTTGTTGATATAGTCCCCGTCCTTGAGATTGCGCACATTGATATATGCCTTGATCTTGTCGTCCGGCTCTATGTTCATCACATTCTGCAGCGCCCTGCCCTTGGATGCCCTCGAACCTTCCGGAATCTCGTAGACCTTGAGCCAGTAGCACCTTCCTTTCTGCGTAAAGAGCAACATGGTACTGTGCATATTGGCCACATAGATGTGCTCGATGAAATCGTCATCCCTCGTCGCACTGCCCTTCATCCCGACACCTCCCCTGTTCTGGGTGCGGTATTCGGTCAGGGAAGTCCTCTTGATGTATCCGAAATGGGAAATGGTTATGACCACATCCTCGTCAGGATAGAAATCCTCAGGATTGAATTCCTCGGCCGAGAGAGCGATCTCCGTCCTCCTTTCGTCCCCGTATTTCTCCTTCATCTCCATCGTCTCGTTCTTGACTATCTCCATCTGCTTGTCATAGCTTCCGAGAACTTCCTGACAATAGGCGATGAACTTCATCAGGTCATCGTACTCCGCCTGAAGCTTTTCCCTCTCGAGTCCCGTCAGCTGGCGGAGCCTCATCTCGACAATGGCGGTCGCCTGGGGATCAGTGAACCCGAAAGTGGACATCAGCTCATTCTTGGCGTCTTCCACAGTCTTGGATGCCCTTATGATGGCTATTATCTGATCGATGACATCCAGCGCCTTCAGGAGGCCTTCGAGAATATGGGCCCGTTTCTGCGCCTTGTCAAGGTCGAACTTAGTCCTCCTGACTATCACATCGTGCCTGTGTCTGACGAAATACTTAATCAGATCCTTAAGACTCAAAGTCTTCGGCCTGCCATCCACCAGAGCGACATTATTCACGGAAAAGCTCGACTGGAGAGGCGAATACTTGAAGAGATTGTTGAGCACGACATTGGAATTGGCTCCCATCTTCAGCTTGATCACGACCCTCACGCCCTGCATGTTGGACTCGTCATTGACATACGAGATACCTTCTATCTTCTTGCTTTCGACCAGATCGGCGATCTTCTCGATCATTTCCCTCTTGTTGACCATGTACGGGATCTCCGACACCACTATCGTCTCCCTGCCGGAATCGCTGACTTCTATGTCTGTCTTCGACCGTATCACGATACGTCCGCGACCTGTCTCGAATGCATCCCTGATACCCTGACGTCCCTGGATAATACCGCCTGTCGGGAAGTCCGGCCCCTTGATATAATGCATCAGTTCATCTGTCGTGATATCAGGATTGTCTATATATGCGCAGATAGCATCGCAGCACTCCGAAAGATTGTGCGGAGCCATATTGGTCGCCATACCCACGGCAATGCCGGAAGCTCCGTTAAGCAG
This sequence comes from uncultured Bacteroidales bacterium, assembly GCA_944322585.1. GTDB lineage: Bacteria > Bacteroidota > Bacteroidia > Bacteroidales > UBA932 > Cryptobacteroides. The sequence goes on from CALUPB010000004.1 coordinate 201,689, forward strand.
AAGCAGCGGCACTTTAGTAGGCAGTACCGTCGGCTCCTGGAGACTGTCGTCGAAATTGTTCTGAAAATCCACCGTATCCTTGTCGAGGTCGGCAAGGACTTCCTCCGCCATTTTCTCCAGCTTGGCCTCCGTATATCGCATCGCGGCGACAGGGTCGCCGTCCATCGAGCCGAAATTTCCCTGTCCCTTTACCAAAGGATACCTGAGGCTCCACCACTGGGCCATCCTGGCCATCGCCTCATACACACTGAAGTCTCCGTGAGGATGGAATTTACCGAGCACCTCCCCCACTATCCTGGCTGATTTCTTGGTCTGGCCGGAGTAGCCGAGGCCGAGGCCGTCCATACCGAAAAGAACCCTTCTCTGCACAGGCTTCATACCGTCCCTCACATCCGGCAACGCCCTTGACACTATCACCGACATCGAATAGTCGATGTATGCCGTCCTCATCTGCTGGTCGATATTAACCTGCTCAATCTTACCTGTTATTTCCTCATTCTCCATAATAATATTTTAATCCACACATAGTGTGCAAAGATAGGAAAAAATTCGTAATTTAGCGCGGTATTTAATGGATTTATGGAAATAAAAATTTCAGACGAACTTAACGCAATCATCAACTACGCAAGGCAGGAGGCAATGCGTACAGGGAGCTACGGAATAGCTCCGGACCATTTTTTTCTGGCCATAATAAGGCACGGGAACAACACTGCCTGCGATGTGCTGAAAGCTCTCGAGACAGACATCGAAGAATTCAAGCAGTTCATCGACAGCAGGATCTTTACAAATGAAAGCATACCCTATGCGGAGGCAGACCATATAACATTTTCACGAGGAGCCCAGAACGTACTGAGCATCACGGTACTCGAAGCATCCCGCACGGGAAGCGGAACGGCATCTTCGCAGCATCTGCTGCTTGCCCTCGGCCGCAGCACCGGAGGATACGGCATCTCATACCTCAGGGACATAGGCATCGATTACGGAAGGATAGCCCGTTATCTGGAACGGAACGGGATGCTGGCATACGAAGAGCATGACATGCAGCGGCAGGAAGACAGCGACGGAAGCCCGGAAGATGCCGGGGAAACTGAAAGCGCCGGAACGTCCCGGGCCAGGCAGCAGTCCGCCCTGGAGCAGTTCGGATACGACATCACCAAGGCTGCTGAAGACGGGAAACTCGATCCGGTAGTCGGCAGGGAGACCGAAACGGAAAGGGTAATACAGATACTCGGCCGCAGGAAAAAGAACAACCCGATGCTCGTAGGGGATCCCGGAGTCGGGAAATCCGCCATCGTGGAAGGGATAGCCATCCGGATAGCATCAGGAGACATCCCCCCGACACTCAGGCACAAGCGGATAATATCCCTCGACATAGCCTCTGTCGTGGCCGGGACCAAATACCGCGGAGACTTCGAAAAAAGGCTGAAGGCCATAATCAGGGAAATATCAGGAAATCCGGACATAATACTGTTCATCGACGAGTTCCATACCCTCGTGGGGGCCGGAGGCGCCTCCGGAAGCCTTGATGCGGCCAATATGCTCAAACCGGCTCTTGCAAGAGGGGAAATCCAGTGCATAGGAGCCACCACGATGGACGAATTCTCGCGGATAGTGGAAAAGGACGGGGCCCTGAACCGCAGATTCCAGAAAATCACAGTCGAGCCGACAGACACCGGCCATACTGTCGCAATCCTGAAAAAGACACGTTCCAACTACGAAGACTACCACGGCGTGACATACACCGATGAGGCCATAGAAGCCTGTGTCAGGCTTTCGGAAAGGTATATTACCGACAGGTGCCTTCCGGACAAGGCAATAGACGTGATGGATGAGGCAGGTTCCATGGTACACCTCAGGAACTCCAGAAGACGCGGAAAACCTGAAGTCACTGCCGAAGACATAGCCGCTGCCGTATCCGGGATTACAGGCGTACCCGTCGGGAAAGTCGCGGAATCGGAAAGCGACAGACTGATGAAAATGGAACAGAGGCTCAGGAGCAGGATCGTGGGACAGGACGATGCCATTGAAAAAGCGGTTCTGTCCATCCGCCGTAACCGCGCGGGGATAAAGGATCCCCGCAGACCGATAGGGAGCTTCCTGTTTTTCGGTCCGACCGGCGTCGGCAAGACCCAGCTGGCAAAATCGATAGCCGAATATCTTTTCGGCAGTCAGGACAATATAATAAGGATAGACATGAGTGAATATATGGAAAAGTTCACCGTGTCCAGGCTTATAGGGGCTCCTCCGGGATATGTAGGATATGAAGAAGGGGGACAGCTCAGCGAACGGGTAAGAAGACAGCCGTACAGCGTAGTCCTGCTCGACGAAATAGAGAAGGCCCACCCGGACATATTCAATCTGCTTCTCCAGGTCCTGGACGAGGGCCGTCTCACGGACAGCAACGGAAGGACAGTCGACTTCCGCAACACAATCCTCATCATGACCTCGAACGTAGGCAGCAGGGAAATGGACGAATACGGCAACGGACTCGGTTACATTACATCAGGCAGGGACATCGCGTCAAGCAGGAAATCCATCCTCGAAAAATCCATCAGGAAAGTGTTTCCGCCGGAATTCATCAACAGGATCGACGAACAGATACTCTTCAGGCCCCTGGACAGGGAAGACATAGAGAAAATCATCGACATCGAGCTGAAAGACCTGCGCAGGAGGACATCCGAAGCCGGATACAGGCTGAACATCTCGCCTTCTGCAAAAAAACTTGTAGCCGAAGCCGGATATGACCCCAAATTCGGGGCCAGGCCACTGAAGAGAGCCATCCGGAGACATATCGAAGACCCTGTGTCGGAATACATTATAGCCCACCGGAAAGACAATGCATCCGGGACGGGACAGAAGACTCTGAAAATAGGCACTTCTCCGGACAGGCGACACACGACTGTAACACCTGGAACGGGAAGTTCAGACAGTCCCGGCATCAATGACTTCAAGCTCAAGATCACCGATGATGCCGACAAGTGTACGGAATGATTCTTCCGATGAAATCATTGAGTTCAGAGACTCGAATGTGAAATCCGTGTTTTTCATGGTATGCTTTCTTTTGTTCATGATGCAAAGGTAGAAAGCTGATGTACCAAACTACGGCACAAGCTAATTTTTTCGTAAAAAAATGACAAGACTCGTAATATTCGACCTGGACGGGACGCTCCTGAACACCATCGAAGACCTCGCGGCGGCATGCAACCATGCACTGCGTGGCTGCGGATGTCCCGAAAGGAAGCCGGAAGAATACAACATGATGGTGGGAAGGGGTATATACAACCTTTTCCGTGCGGCCCTTCCGGAAGGAAAGAAGACGGATGAAATGGTCAGGAAAATGTCGGAACTGTTCGTCCCGTACTACGACAGCCACAAATGCGACCTGACGAGACCATATCCAGGAATAGTCGGGATGCTCGGAAAACTGTCCGCAGCGAAGGTAAAGATGGCTGTCGCCTCCAACAAATACCAGTCCGGTGCGGAAAGCATAGTAGCGTCCTATTTCGGCCAGTTCGGTTTCGTCCGGATACTCGGACAGAGGGACGGCAGACCGATAAAGCCTTCACCGGAAATAGTGGAGGAAATCATGTCGGAGGTAGAGGGTATCTCCAGGGATGAAGTGATCTATGTCGGGGATTCCGACGTGGACATGCTCACGGGAAAGAACGCGGGAGTACGCACCGTCGGTGTGACATGGGGCTTCCGGACCAGAGAGGAACTGCTTGCTCATGAACCGTGGAAACTGGCGGACACTCCGGAAGAACTGGCTTCCCTGATTCTGCACCGGACAGACACAGGCATGGACTCCGGGAATCCTGACATGTAAAATATTTGCTATGCTTCCGCGTTTTTCCTAACTTTGACAGGATTCAGACAACTTTGAGGTTATGGAAAAGGAATGCTGGAGGGATACCCTCTCAAAATATATCATATACACGGCACTTGCCGTTGTCATCGGAGCCATCTGCTGGTATTTCAGGAGTATCATCGTATATATCCTCGTGGCCGGTGTCCTGTCGCTTATCGGCGGCCCCCTCGCAGAAGGGCTTAAGAAGATACATGTCAGGAAATGGCATTTCCCTGACTGGGCCGCATCCATCGTGACGATAGTCATCATTCTCGGCCTGATTCTGTCGGTGCTGACCCTCATCGTCCCTATAATCACAAGCATAGTGAAAGATGTATCCATGGTCAACGTGGAAAACACGGTCAAGTCCATTTCAGTGCCGCTGCAGGATTTCAACGCATTCCTTGTCGAAAGGTTCCCTAACCTCGGCCCCGATTTCAGGATAGAGAAGACGGTAATGGAGCAGCTGCAGAACCTGCTGGATGTGTCGGTGTTCTCGTCCGTCCTGTCTTCAGTCACTTCATTCATAGCCAGTTTCGGAGTAGCCATATTCTCCATCGTCTTCATCTCTTTCTTTTTCTTCAAGGAAAGCGGGATGTTCTCAAGGATCATAGCCGCCCTCGTCCCCGACCGGCATGAACTCAAGGCGAAAGAATCCCTGAAAGACATAACCCATCTGCTCTCAAGGTATTTTCTCGGACTGATGATAGAGATATGCGGAGTTACAGTCATCAATTTCCTCGGGCTGCTCCTCGTGGCGAGGATGGGCTTCAATGCATCCATAGGCATCGCCTTCCTCACCGGCCTGCTCAACATCATACCTTATGTGGGGCCGCTGACCGGAGGCGCAATCGGAACGGTGCTGGCCGTCATACTGAAATTCGTATGCGCGACACATCTCGGGATAGACGTGGATTTCTGGATGTTCGTAATAATCTGCATAGCCATTTTCTGCTTCACCCAGGTCATCGACAACTATCTCTTCCAGCCCGTAATCTACTCGAGCAGCATACGCGCCCATCCTCTCGAAATCTTCATAGTCCTGCTGATGGCCGGACAGATAGGAGGTATCCTCGGCATGCTCGTGGCCATTCCTTGCTATACGGTCATCAGGGTAATAGCCGGTAAATTCTTCAGGAACATCAAATTCATCCGTCAGCTCATATCTGAGGAAGAACCGGTGCAGGAAAGAAAACTGTTCGGGAAAAGACGCGGTAAAAGGACCGGGACACAGAATCAGATATAAACCAATCGGAAATATGATATACACTACAATGAGACATTTTATCATGACTGCCCTGGGTGTCCTGTTTCTGGCAGCCGGTCCTGCCACCGGACAGACAAGGGAAACACTTGAACCTGACGGGACTTATATGTTTGCAGGAAGGGACACCTGCGAACTGTACATGGACATATATGAACCTGCTGCCGGCAGCGAAACGGTCTATATGGGCAAGGAAAAGCCATCCGTCCTGTTTGTTTTCGGAGGAGGCTTCATTGCCGGCAGACGAGACGAACCGTTCCATCTGCCATGGTACAAAGCCCTGACGGAGAAAGGGTACAGGGTGATAGCGATAGACTACCGTCTCGGACTCAAAGGGGCGAAATCGGTAGGAATAGCCCAGGTAAATCTCCTCGACAAGGCCATACACATGGCTGTAGAAGACCTTTTCAGCGCGACGTCCTTTATCATCGACAATGCCGAAGCACTCGATATAGACCCTTACAACATAGTCCTTTGCGGCTCGTCCGCCGGAGCCATTACTATACTCCAGGCCGAATACGAACTCTGCAACAGGACGGAATATGCCGCCGCACTGCCCGAAGATTTCAGATATGCAGGCCTCATGTCCTATGCCGGAGGAATACTGTCAAGAGAAGGGAAACTGAAATTCGATACTGAGACCTCCCCTGTTCTCCTGTTTCACGGCACGGATGACAAACTCGTAAACTACAGGCAGATAGCCTTTTTCAACATAGGATTCTACGGGTCGGACAGGATTGCGGAAAGACTGGAAAAATACGGATGCAACTACTGCATAATGAGATATCCCGGGCACGGACATGAGATAGCCGGCATCATGGGACAGACCGTCAGGTACCAGGACGCTTTCATAAAAAGGAATATAATGGAAGGTAAACGGACAGTAATCGACGCCACCGTTACGGATCCGGATGTCCCGGCAGGAACCGGAGCATCGCAATCGAGGAAAGAACTGTACGGCAACTGAAAATGTCTTCCCCAAAGCCGCAGGAATGCACGAACCATTCGAATATCATGATACGGCAGACGGAAAAGCCGGACATAAAGGACTCCGACGAAAGACAGTCGATAAATCCGTTCATGTGAAACGACATACAGAATAAACGAATACAGACAATGAAATATCCAAGACTTTTTCCTCCGGGAAAAACGAAGGAAATAAGGCTTTCCGAAAAGCCGCAGACAATACTGACATGGCTGCCGGGCGCAGGAGGGATGCTGAGGGCAAAAGTATTTCTTCCGGCTCCCGGTCCGGACGGGAAATGCCCGATGGTCATCATAATGCACGGTATTATGACCACAAAGGACGTATACCCCCAGCCTGCCATAGCCAAGGCCCTACAGGCCAAAGGCATAGCATCCGTCACATTCGACTTCAACGGTCACGGAGGCAGCTACGGGAAATTCAGGGGGATGACTGTGCTCAATGAAAAGGAGGACGCGCTCAAGGTAATCGGATATGCGGCTTCACTGCCGTTCGTCAGCCGTATCGGACTTGCAGGCCATTCCCAGGGAGGAGTCGTGGCCGCTCTCTGTGCAGGAGAAATCGCAAAAGGGCATTGTGAAATCGCCGACAGGCTCGCAGCTGTACTCCTGATGGCTCCGGCCGCAGTATGCAGGGACGATGCCTTGAACGGAAATATCATGGGTGCCACCTTTGACCCGTCTGAACCTCCGGACATACTGAAAGTCATGATGCACGAATTGGGAGGCGACTACATCAGGGTAGCGCAACAGCTCGACATCTATGGGGAAGCGGCGGATTACCATGGGCCGATGTGTGTCATCCATGGGGAAAAAGACGGAACGGTACCTGTACGGTACGGGAAAATGTTCAAGTCCGTATGCCCTCAATGCGACCTGCATATCCTGCCTCAGGAAGGACACCTCCTCAACGGGGACAAAACCGGAGTCTGCAGTATGGCCACTGATTTTCTTGTGCGCAATCTCCTATAATTCAACCGGCAAGAATTATTTCACTCCGACTGAATGAAAACGTAAAAGGCAGGGTGCACACTGCCCTGCCCGTGATTGATACTTTATTGTCTAACTTGCTTTTTTAGAAGCTGCTTTGATTTTTATCATTAAAAAGGATTTTTGAAAAAATTCAAAACAGCTTCTTATTCCTGCCGCCTATCAATAGACGAACTCGAAGTCATCTACCCACAGCTTGTTGGTAGCGCATCCGGTGAGATAATCGCCACGGTAGCTGGTCGCACATGAAATCACTATCGAATAATTGTCCGCAGCCGGTTTGGTCTCGGTGTCGTACCACACGAAAGGAATTTCGATAGTGACGAAATCATCACCCTCGGTGGACTCGTCTATCATCTGTGAGGCATATCCGAGAATGGCACCTTCTTCCACACTTGTCTGTGTCGCAGGATCCCATGGATTTATCTCTTCCAATATCACTCCTAAACCTGATGTCACCCCGTGACGCTCTTCCCAATCAGTAACTACAGCATATATACGAGCCTTGTCAATAGACTCATCCTTTACAAGATTGTCTTTTTCCGGATCTACAGTGCCAATAGTTGTCATAGCCCCTATTTCCGCCTTATACTTCACTCTCAACGCCTTCGGTCTTGCAGCCCATTCAAACTGCTGTCCAAAAGATGCTGTACCTTTTAAACCTGTCTGAACAAAAGCTCCAGTAAAGATATTACCGCACGCGAATATAGTTCCCAAACCCAGAGGCTGCAACTTGGCCGATCCGTTATCATCAGTACATAAGCCAGTAGTAAACGCATTGTTTCCACTTGTCCAGAAATCCGATCCTTCAGCATTCGGATAAGGGATATTGGCATTGTCACCGATCATAGACCATCCTGACATGTCGGCATTAGGGATAACATCCCCGCCTTCCGCCGTGAATTCTTCAGTCGCTATGGCCGTATTGTCTTCAGAAGGGTCGCCGTCGAAGACCTCCACTACATAAGTCCTGCCGGCGAATACACCCGTACCTTCCACCGGAGTGGATATGTTGAGCTTCGCCTCATTCTGTGAAGCGGTATAACCTGCAGTGATAATATAGTCTCCGTTTCCGTCAGGCTCGATCTCATGACTCGCCTGACTTCCCTTTTCTCCATAATAGACTTTAAGATCGCTGACATTCTCCGCTGTCACAGTGACTTTTGCGGTATTGGCCCAAAGGTCGATATCCGAAACCGAAACGGTTGCCGAAGGTTCATCCGCCCCCCCTGAAGTATTGTCCGGAGCAGCCGGATCATCCGTACATGACTGTACGGAAAGAAATGCGGTGACAGCAACAGCCGCCACGGCATAGGTAAGAATCTTTTTCATAACTCTTTGTAAATTTTATAAAATCCGGCCTGTGTGCAACGGCCGGAACAATATCAAACTTTACTTTGGTCCGCGTCATCCGCGGCTTTTTCCCCGTCTTCGGAAAGTCTGGACTTGGCGTATGACAGGGTAAGATTGAAGGTCTTCGAGCCTGACGACGGAGCATCATACATCGCATCCGTCATGAGCCTCTCGCATATGGAACGCAGGCCACGGGCACCGAGCCTGTTCTTTATCGCAGTATCAACAATCAGCTCAAGAACACCCTTGCCTATGTTCAGCTTTATGCCGTCTATTTCGAACAGCTTGCGATACTGTCTGATAATGGCATTCTTCGGCTCTGTAAGTATCCTCAGCAGCGCATCCCTGTCCAGCTGGTCAAGATAGGTGATGACAGGAAGCCTGCCGATAATCTCAGGAATAAGGCCGTACGCCCTCAGGTCCTGGGCGGAAACGTAGCGGAGAAGATTTTCCTTGTCGATTTTCTTCCTGTTGACAGCCTCATACCCGATTACCTGGGTATTGAGTCTCAAGGCAATCCTTCTCTCGATACCCTCGAAGGCACCTCCGCAGATAAACAGGATATTCTGGGTATTCACCTTGATGAATTCCTGCTCCGGATGCTTCCTGCCGCCTTTCGGAGGCACATTGACTACACTGCCCTCCAGCAGCTTCAGCAATGCCTGCTGTACGCCTTCTCCGGATACGTCCCTCGTAATGGAAGGGTTATCGCTCTTGCGGGCTATCTTGTCGATCTCGTCTATGAAGACGATTCCCCTTTCTGCCAGTTCCACATCGTAATCCGCTTCCTGAAGAAGTCTTGACAGTATGCTCTCGACATCCTCGCCGACATATCCCGCTTCCGTGAGCACCGTCGCATCGACAATTGTGAACGGGACATCGAGCAGTTTCGCTATAGTCTTGGCCATCAAAGTCTTTCCCGTACCCGTAGGACCTACCATCAGGATATTCGACTTCTCGATGTCAATCCCGTCATCCTTGGATTCAAGATTGTGGTTGATTCTCTTGTAATGGTTGTACACCGCTACGGAAAGCAGCTTCTTGGCCCTCTCCTGACCTATGACATACTGATCGAGATAGTCATGTATCTCCTTAGGCTTCAACAACTTCTCTATCCTGCCATGTTTGGGGGCCTGAGCCAGCCCCGCTTCCTTTATGTACTCATTGCACCTCTGCACGCAGTCTATGCAGATACAGGCATCTATCCCGCGCAGAAGCGGGACCTCAGTCTCGCCCCTGCCGCAGAACATGCAGTATTCCTCATCATGATTGTCTTTCCTGCCGGCCATCACTTCTTCCTTTTGCTCAGTATCTCGTCTATGATACCATATTCCTTCGCTTCGGAGGATGTCATCCAATGGTCACGGTCAGCGTCATACGCGATCTGATCCATCGGTTTCCCCGTATGTTCCGAAATGATGGAATAAAGCTCTTCCTTGGTCTTGAGAATCTCCCTGGCCGCTATTTCGATATCGGACGCCTGCCCCCTCGCCCCTCCGAGCGGCTGGTGGATCATCACCCGTGAATGCTTCAGTGCCGATCTTTTTCCTTTTGCGCCCGCACAAAGCAGTATGGCCCCCATGGAAGCAGCCATGCCGGTACATACCGTAGAGACGTCAGGTTCGACTATCTGCATCGTGTCATAGATACCGAGCCCCGATGAGACAGAACCACCCGGAGTATTGAGATACAACAGGATATCCAGAGAACTGTCCTGGGAAGCCAGAAACAGGAGCTGGGCCTGGACAATGTTCGCTACATCATCATCGATCGGCACTCCGAGGAATATGATCCTGTCCATCATCAGACGGCTGAACACATCCATCGATGCCACGTTCAGTCTTCTCTCCTCGATTATGGTCGGATTGATATAGGCATCATACACTGATGAATACCTGTGTACCGTCATCGGACTCACCCCGAACTCCGACCTTGCGTATCTTTCGAACTCCTTGTCAACCATATCGTTCAAATATAATTAATCCGCGCAGGCAGACCGGCCGCGGAAGACACTATTTCAGTTCGCGGAACTTCTCCACGGAAATCTTCTTGTTCTTGAGAGTCACATCGGCACGGACGGCATTGAGCACCTTCTGCTCCTCGACCTGCTCGTAGATACGGCCCCTTTCCTTGTCCTGTGCAAGCACAGACCTGGCGTATGACTCCAACTGCTGGTCCGGAACATTGGACAGGCCATACATGGCGAACTGGTACGCTGCAAACGACTTTGCAGCCGAGAACATGTCGTCCTCCTCCACCTTGACGCCGTACTTCCCTGCAAGATAGCCCCTGACCATCTGCCAGCGGAAATCCTCAAGGAAAGCCGGGAATTCCCTTTCTATATCCTCCGGGGTGAATTTTCCTTCATTGGTGACGCTTATCCATCTCTTGAGGAACTTCTCCGGAAGAGCGACATCCGCCTTTCTGACAAGATATTCCCTGGCATCCTTGGAAAAGCGGAACTCGGACTCCTGGGCATACTCGGCAGAAAGCCTTTCTGCTATCTTCCTGTCGAACTCCTCCGCATCCGTTACGACACCTTCACCGAATATCCTGTCGAACGTATCCTGATTGAGTTCAGCCGGCTTGAATGTCTTTACAGTCTTCACCGTCATCCTGAAGACCGGCTGCAGACCGGCAAGCTCCTCCTTCTTCACTTTCAGCATCGATGCCCTGTCTGTCTCATTGGTAAACGCAGCATTCACATCCACGTCAAGGCTGTCTCCTGGCTTCAGTCCGATGAATGAAGGCCTGACTTTCTCATCTACATTCCTGAGAGCCACATATGTGCCTTCGACCTTTGTGTCACCCTGCTCGAAATCCGCAATTATGAAATCATCCGCCTTGGCCGCATCACCGTCCTCGAGAGAACCATACTGCTTCAGGAGATTCTCTTTCATCTCCTTCTTTGCCGCTTCCGTGACATTGATGTTATAATAAAGTATCTCGTCCTGTTTCGACAATTCGAACGAAACTTCAGGCGTAAGGGCGATATCGAAGACGAAACTGAAATCATTGCCGTCCACCCACTCTACAGAAGGCTGGTCTTCAGCGGGAAGCGGCTCTCCCATCACATGGAGACCGTTCTCTTCGATATATCTGTTGAGGGATTCGGAAATCACATCATTGACGGAATCCACAAGTGCGGACTGGCCGTATATCCTTTCGACCAAAGACATCGGTACCATACCCTTGCGGAATCCCTTGATTTCAGCCTTCCTCCTGTATTCATTAAGCCTTTTTTTCTTCTTGTCCGAATAATCGTCTTTCACGATGGACAGGGTAAGCTCTATATTGAGATTATCCGTCCTGTTCTCTTTTATTTCCATATATCAGTATTTTAATTTCCAATCACCGGCCTCCCGCAACGGGAAAAGCCTGCAAATTTAATCATATTGACATAAAATCCAAAATCAGTGTGTCTTTCGCGGAGCCCGTTTAGGATATACCACCCTCGCATGATGCGACTGTCTGAGATATTCTTTCAGGACATTCTTGAGTATATGCAGCTCTTTCATGGATATATCCGCCTCCTCGAACTGTCCGTCACGTATCTTGGCATTGAATATCCTGTCCACGAAATCGGATATGCTCTGCCGGGAAAAATCCTTCAGCGACCGCGAAGCCGCCTCTATCGTATCGCACAGCATGATAATGCTCTGTTCCTTTGTGGACGGTTTCCTGCCCTTGTAATAGAAATCATCCGCATCGGCCGGATCGCCGCCTTCCTCAAGATACTTGTTGTAAAAATAGGCGGTGCAGGTCGTACCATGGTGAGTGACGATGAAATCCCTTACCACATCGGGCAGACCGGCCTTCTCCGCCAGAGAAAGTCCGTCGGACACATGCTTGATAATTTCCCTAGCACTCTCTCGCGGTGTCAGCCCCTCGTGGTAATTGGTCCCCGGCGGTTCGTTTTCGATGAAACACAATGGATTGAGCGTCTTTCCTATATCATGGTAAAGCGCTCCGCACCTGGCAAGCTGCACATTGGCATCAATCGCCCTTGCCGCCGCATCCGCCATATTCATCACCTGAAGGCAATGCTGGAAAGTACCAGGAGCCTTGTGGGCAAGGTCGCGCAGCAGCCTGTTGTTCGTATCGCTCAATTCTATCAGGCGGGAATTGGAAACCAGCATGAAAATCCTCTCGAAAAGGTATATGAGAGGATAACCTGCGACACAGAACAGTGCCCCGAGCCCCATGTACAGTATCGACCTGTATCCGCTGAAATCCCTCATCCCGTCTATCAGGTGGAATGTCACGTATATCACCGTCATGGAAATGAAGATGAAGAACGCCGTAACGAACTGCTGCCATCCCTTGTTGAAATACCCGAACGAAAATATGGTCACGACGCCTGCAAAAAGATACATCGTGAACATCTCCACACCGCTGTGCGCGAATATAAGCAGCGGAAGGAGTGAAATCACATAGACAGGATACACTATCTTGGTCTTGAAGAAGGCCAGAAGGTACAGGGCTATGAGAGGGAACGGTACGAGATACATGTTCTCATGACCGGCCTTCTCCACGGCAAACGTAGTGAAAGCGGCCAGGGAGAATATCACAAGCAGGTAAAGATACCTGTTGAAATCGGAGAACACCCCTGCATTGGTATAGAATATCGTGAAAAAGACAATGACCACCAGGGCGAGTGCAAGGAGGGCATTGCCTCCCCAGAGCAGGAAGACAGGTCCGCCGTAGCCTATACTGTTTTCATATTCAGCCTTGTACGAATCCAGAAGCTGTTCTATCTCAGCCGTTATGATCTCCCCATGAGAGACAATCAGCTGTCCCGCATTGACTATTCCTGATGTAGGCGAAATGTAATCCACCGCCTCATCATGGACAAGATCGGTAGTCTGCTGGTCGAAAAGCAGGTTAGGGACGAGCATGGCATATATTCCGCCGTAACGGCACAGGGAATCGAAATTGCATGTAATCCCGCTGTGTTTCAGCCCGGCAAGAAGTTCATCCCTTGCATCGGAAACCCTGTATATTTCCGATATGGGGTACTTGGATGCACGCTTGTCCCTCTGTATATAGATGACGGACGTATTGCCCGCTCCTTCGTCAAGGTCCGAAATGACACCTCTGGAATATATCGAAGAAAATATTTCCTGTATCCGGGTCCTCAGGGTATCATACTGTCCGAGTTCCGCCTCTTCGACCGCCTTGAGACTTTCCGCAGTGACCTCATCGGAATACTTGTAATAAGGTATGATCCCCGACCCTGCCGTTTCCCTTTCCTCCTGCATCTCGGCCTCTGTCTTCAGAACAGGGAAATCGAACTGCGCTATCAGAGTCTCGTACATCCACGGGGAACCCTTCTTGTAGTCATAGTTAAAATTGCCGGTGCGGGGCATCAGCATGAGCAGGAACACAAACAGGATAATCAGCGGGAGATATATCTTGAACTCCCTCGGAAACTTTACCTTATGCATATCGTATTCTTTTGTCCCCTGTCAGGAGAGCATCATTTTCGGTGGAACGGACTGTCCGGCTCCTTCGCCATGTAACTGAACTCAAGCCTGTCCGTCAGACGCGGCAGGATATTGTGCATCAACACAGTCAGCTTTCCGATAGGAGTCAGTATCATCTCCGACCTCTTTCCGGCCAGTCCGCGGGCAAGATATTCCGCACACTTTTCCGCCGTCATCATCCTGCCTTCGTCACGGGGTGTCTTTCCCTGGGCGGAGCCGTCGGCAGTCAGAGCGGCATTCCTGACATTGGAGGCGGTGAATCCAGGAGCGAACACCATGACATGCAGTCCGTCATAGAGATGCTCTATCCTCAACGTGTCCAGAAAACCTCTTATGGCATATTTCGAAGAAGAATAACCGGTCCTGCCTGGAAGTCCGGCAAATCCCGCAATAGAGATTACTCCCACGACAGAGCCTTTGCTCTCAAGCAGATAAGGCAACGCATACTTGGTACAGTATACTGTTCCCCAGAAATTCACATCCATCAGGGTCTTTATGACACTCAGGTCAAGATCCCGGAACATCGCCCTCATGGACACACCGGCATTGTTGACCAGTATGTCAATGCGTCCGAATTTCTCCACAGTCCTTTCTATAAGGTTCCTGCAGTCCGCTTCGACCGACACGTCCGTCCTGACGCAAAGAATATCGGAAGCAGACGACATTTTCTCCGCTTCAGCCTGGAGCCTGTCGATGGATCTGGCAGCCAGACTCAGACGTGCACCGAAGGATGCGAATAATCTGGCAGAAGCCAACCCAATACCTGAGCTGGCTCCTGTTATCACGATAACCTTGCCTTCAAAGAAATCCCGTTTCATGGCAAAGTATTTATTCCATCATACCGCGGTCGACAATCTCGTCTCCGTCATACTCTCCCCTGTCCAGTTTCGCACGTACCTCGGCAAAAGTCCTGAGAGTATACTCCACATCTTCCATGGAGTGTGCTGCTGTAGGGATTATCCTGAAAATGATCATTCCCTTCGGGATGACAGGGTAGACAACGATCGAGCAGAATATTCCGTAGTTCTCACGCAGGTCGACAGCCATCTTGGTAGCCTGGGCCACCCCGCCCTTGATGGCTACAGGAGTGACGCATGCTTCCGCAGGTCCTATATCGAACCCGAGTTCGCGGAAACCGTTCTGAAGGGCACGCGTAACGGTGAAGAGTTTCTTGCGGAGTTCGTCTCCCTCGGCGCTTCTGATGATTTCCAACCTCTTGAGGCCGCCTTCGACAAACGCCATAGGAAGGGACTTGGCATATATCTGGGAACGGAGATTGTAACGGAGATAGTCGATAATCACCTTAGGACCGGCTACAAAACCTCCTATGGATGCCATGGACTTGGCATACGCTCCGATATAAAGGTCGATGTCATCCATAACGCCGAAATGCTCGGATGTTCCGCGCCCCGTAGGTCCCATGCAGCCGAAACCGTGGGCATCGTCGATAAGGATTCTGAACTTGTATTTCTTCTTGAGCTCCACAATCTTGTCAAGGAATCCGAGTGCGCCGGTCATACCGTAGACACCCTCGGTGATAAGCAGAATTCCTCCGCCCGTCTCCTCGCAGAGCTTGGTTGCACGCTTGAGCGTGGTCTCGCAGCTCTCATAGTCATTGTGACGGTAGGCCATTCTCTTGCCCATATGCAGACGTGCACCGTCTATCAGGCAGGCATGAGCCTCGGAATCATACACTATCACATCATGACGGTCCATCAGGGCGTCTATGGTGGATACTATACCCTGGTATCCGAAATTGAAAAGGAACGCATCCTCCTTCCTTTCGAAATCAGCCAGTTCGCGCTCGAATTTCTCATGAAGGGACGTGTGACCGGACATCATGCGGCTTCCCATCGGATACGCAAGTCCCCACTTTGCGGCAGCCTCCGCATCCGCTTTCCTTACTTCAGGATGATTCGCCAGTCCGAGATAATTGTTCAGACTCCAGCAGAGCACATCCTTTCCGTTGAACTTCATATGGGGACCGAGTTCTCCCTCGAGCTTAGGGAACATATAATATCCGAAAGCCTTCTTTCTGTACTGTCCGAGCGGCCCGCCGGAATCCTTGGCAATTCTATCAAAAATATCCATAACTGAATTATTTAAATTTTAGTACTTACGCATCTATATTTGCATAGTGGGCATTGCGCTCGATAAACTCCCTCCTCGGAGGCACATCGTCACCCATCAGCATCGAGAACGTCCTTTCCGCCTCTGCGGCATTGTCGATTGTAATCTGACGCAGAAGCCTTTTGGACGGATCCATGGTGGTATCCCTCAACTGCTCGGCACTCATCTCACCGAGACCTTTGTAACGCTGCACGGTGACACCCTTGTCGGAGCCCTTGCCGAGCTGCATGGTGGCATCCTTTCTCTGGGCCTCTGTCCAGCAATATATCTCTTCCTTGCCTTTCTTTACGAGATAAAGAGGCGGAGTGGCCAGATATACATAACCGTTTCGGATGAGATCGAACATGTAACGGAAGAAGAATGTAAGGATAAGAGTCGCAATATGGCTTCCGTCGACATCGGCATCCGTCATGATTATCACCTTGTGGTAGCGCAGTTTGGACAGGTTCAGGGCCTTGCTGTCTTCCTCAGTTCCCACTGTCACGCCGAGAGCGGTATAGATATTCCGTATCTCCTCGCTCTCGAATACCCTGTGGTCCATGGCCTTCTCCACATTCAGGATCTTACCTCTCAAAGGCAGGATGGCCTGGGTCGCCCTGTCGCGCCCCTGCTTGGCCGTACCGCCTGCCGAGTCTCCCTCCACGAGAAAGAGTTCGCACTTCTCCGGATCGCGCTCCGAACAGTCGGCAAGCTTGCCCGGCATTCCAGCACCGGACATCACAGTCTTGCGCTGCACCATTTCCCTTGCCTTGCGGGCGGCATGACGTGCGGTAGCGGCAAGGATAACCTTGTCCACAATCATCTTCGCCTCGCGCGGATTCTCTTCCAGATAGGTCTCCAGGGCAGATGCAGTGGCCTGCGATACGGCAGAGACCACCTCCCCGTTCCCGAGCTTCGTCTTGGTCTGACCCTCGAACTGAGGTTCGGCCACCTTGACGGAGATGACAGCCGTAAGGCCCTCACGGAAATCATCCGCCGCGAGATCGAACTTCAGCTTGGCAAGCATACCGTTCTTCTCCGCATAGGCTTTCAGCGTCCTGGTAAGACCCATCTTGAAACCCTGAAGGTGCGTTCCACCCTCGATGGTATTGATATTGTTGACGTATGAATATATTTTCTCGCTGAATCCGGTATTGTACTGAAGAGCTATTTCTATAGGTATGATCTTGTCCGTTTCGAGACAGATAGGGCTTTCTATCAGTTTTTCGGCTCCTGCATCAAGATACTCCACGAATTCTTTCAGGCCGTCCTTGGAGTAGAACACATCCTTTCTGTATTCCCCTTCCGATGCGCTCTCGTCGTCTTCCGGCGTCACCTTAGACCGTCTGTCCGTCAGGGTCAGGGTAATTCCCTTGTTCAGATATGCCAGCTCACGGAGACGGGCTGCCAATGTATTATAGTCATATACAGTAGAGACGGTGAATATCTCCGGATCAGGGTGGAACGTAATCATTGTCCCGGTATCTCCGGCTTCCCCGACAATCTTCACATCAGCCAGAGGCTTGCCCTTGGAATATTCCTGGACAAAGATCTTTCCTTCACGGTGAATCTCGGCACGGAGATAATCGGAAAGGGCGTTCACACAGGAAACCCCGACTCCGTGGAGACCTCCGGACACCTTGTAGCTGTCCTTGCTGAACTTGCCTCCCGCATGAAGGACCGTAAGCACGACTTCAAGGGCGGAACGGTGCTCCTTCTCGTGCATTCCGGTCGGAATACCGCGTCCGTTGTCGGTGACGGTTATCGAATTATCCTCATTTATCGTCACTTCGATATGAGTACAGTAACCTGCCAGCGCCTCGTCGATACTGTTGTCCACCACCTCATAGACGAGATGGTGAAGTCCCCTCACCCCGATGTCTCCAATATACATCGAAGGCCTTTTCCTCACAGCCTCAAGTCCTTCCAACACCTGGATACTGTTCGCGGAATACTGCTCTTCCGCTCCTGTTCTCTCTTCGTTCTCAGCCATATTAAAGCATAAATTTGTAAACGGACAAAGGTAGCAATTTTTGGCGTTTTATGAAAATTTTTCTACCATACGTTCCGGCAAATCCCGTCGGCAGGGCTATGCATGCCAACCCCGGAGCACAAGACGCCGTTTTGAATTTTCAGACAGGAATTCCAGGGTCAGACCGGTGCCGGAAGCTACAGGGTAAAGGTGAAACCTGCAGTAAACCAGATGCCGCTCCCTGCATAGAGAGGAGTACGCTGGATAGTCATATTCAGGAGGTTGCCGCCATAGAGCCAGAACGACATGCGGCGGTTGAACCTGTATTCGGCAGAAAGCCCGAGGTCGACATAGCCGGGAAGCCTGACCGCAACCTGCCCTCCTGACGCGACCGTCGAGGATG
This sequence comes from uncultured Bacteroidales bacterium, assembly GCA_944322585.1. GTDB lineage: Bacteria > Bacteroidota > Bacteroidia > Bacteroidales > UBA932 > Cryptobacteroides. The sequence goes on from CALUPB010000004.1 coordinate 220,097, forward strand.
TCCCGGCAGAACCTTCCGGACCGGAAAGACCGCTTCCGGAGCCGGATGCACCGCCGCCTGCCTCGCCCGGAACAGTCCCGGAGAGGATCATGGCATAACCATCCCTCGCAAGGGCCGCATCGCAGTGCAGACCGATATAAATCCTTTTCTTCCAGTTGTAGACTATATCCGCCTCCGCCGAGAACGGAGCCGGAGCGAAACCGCACACCTGATTTTTCACGAGATCGGTACCGGCATACGAGAACGACGCATCAGCCGTAACATCCTGCGAATGCCAGCCTATGTCGAAATTCGCGAAATAATAATTGCAGTCTCCGTATGCCACCGCCGAATAAACCGAGGCATCGGCAATGACAGCGTCAAGAAGAAGATTTTTATATCTTGCATACCCGCCGTACAGGTCATACATGAATCTCGAACCTATGTTCCCTTTGAAGCCGAGACGGGCGTCTATTCTCTCTACAGTATTGTCCATCAACGGCATACCGAGAATACTGTGGGCATAGTCAAGTCCGAAATACCTGTTATTGCCGAGCTGGTCGGAATACCGGTTTATCCTGTCACCGCCGTCAGCCCTGAGATAAATGTCAAGATAATTCCTTATGGCCTCGAAACCTATCTCCATATCCGGATACACATACTGTCCACGTGAAGAATGCATGCCTTTCACGCCTATGCCGGAGACTGCGGAAGAGACTGCCGAAAGTCCCGGAAGGCCAGGCCCGTAGGGCTGTCCGTAGGAAGTCCGGTCATTGCCGATAAGGACCGATATTTCGGCTCCGAGATTGAGAAACCACCGTCCCTTGTCCAGCACATAGCGGGGAGTAAGACTGAAACGGCCCGAATACGCGGAAAAATACGAGCCGTAGTCCGAGACCTCGAGAGCGACGTCGACCAATGCCCGCGACGAACGGGAAAATACCGGTCCGAGCGTAGCATAGATACTGAAATCATGTTCCACAAGATAATATGGAGCCGTACCGGCGTATGTCTTGTCCTCTCCATAAAGGTAGGAAATGTCCACATTATAATAGAAATACCTCCCCTCACTGCGGTTGGAGGCGACCTTGAAGTCAGCCGTAAATGCATCGTAACCTCTTTGACGGGACGTATTCTTCCCTGCGTATCCCGAATATCCGAGGTCAAAGGCAATATACCCGGTCTTCCACGATGCCGAACCGTTGACACCGGCCCTGGTGTACGTGTCATATCCCGAATAACGGTCCTTTACGGCTCTGTCCCAACCTATCGTGTACGGACCGGATTGTCCCGGAGAAAGAATTCCGGAAAATTCTCCGGCCTGTACGTCAGACTGCACACCGGAAGAAGTGCCGGCCCCACCTGTCTGTACAGCACCTGATACCGGAGAGACAGCCCCGGGCATCATGGACATCGATCTGTACCGCCCGAAATAGGAACGGTGGGTTCCGTAAACATTCATCGAGAACACTGAAGAACGTATCCCCGGCGTATACACGAAATCCACTGTCGGATGCAGTGAATAGCCCGCCCCGAGACGGATAAAAAGATTCCGGGCATCGGATTCCACAGCTTCCGGACGGATATCAAGTGAATACGGACGGAATTCATATGATCCCCTGTACGGGTTGGAACCGACGGTATAGTCGACATCTATGTCGAACTTCAGCACGGAATCAGGTACCGCCATCTGTATAACGGGCTTGTCTACAGAGATATGTCTTGCCCTGTATTCACGCGAGACCTCCACCGTAGGATCCAGGTTCTGGGAATAGGACGGAATGGAGAGACCTGCAAGGCAGGACACGGAAACTGCAACCAGTAAAGATCTGTATGTCATAATATATCAATTGTCATGTTATTACCCAAAGCAATCAGCACAGGATACCGGACATGTCATTCTGCCGGAGATAAGGAATCCGCCGCCTCACCCGATGGAGTCTGCCCGGAAATCAGTTCCTCCAGTTTGCGGATTCTGAAGTCGAGACCGTCCTTCACATCATCCGGAGTCTCAGGATTGTATCCGTCCCTCACGCTCTCGAATGTAGCTTTTGCCTGTTCATAGTCTCCCGTCTCCGCAAACGCGTCTCCAAGCACTACAAATGACCTGGCGAGCCAGTACTGGACCGGATTCTCCGATTCGGAAAATGCATAGACGCGTGTCTCGACATCGCTGAAATCACCTCTGTCATAACTGTCCTGGATGAGCAGATACGAAGCCTCTGCACCATAGTCGGTATCCGGTCTTGAAGAAAGTTCCGAAAGGACAGGCAAAGCGAGATCTCTCTGGCTCATGGCCATATATGACTTGGCCCTGACATAGTCGGCCTCAGTCCTCAGTCCTGCATCGCATCTGCTGTCGGCAATTACCGTATCGGCATTGTCTACAGCCTCACGGAACATCTTTCCCGCATAGGCTGACCGCATCATACCCACCTTGGCCGCGAAGACATTATCCTCTATGGCGGCTGTATTTTTCAGAAACGAATATCCGCTGAATGCATCCGCATACCTCTGGAGGCCGTAAGAAAGATCCGAATAACGGAGGGCCGCCATCTCCGCAAAAGATCCGCTTCCTGTCTTCATCACATCGGCATAACAGTCGCAGGCCTGTTCCTTGCGCCCGAGTTCCCTGTAGGATTCCCCGAGATAGAATCTGGCCTCAGGAACACGTGCTCCGCCCGGATATCCCGAAAGGTAATCCTGCAGCGACACGATGGCTTTTTCATAGTTTCCGGACAGGAATATCTGCTCGGCGGCATTGTAAATCATCGCCTCTTTCTCACTGTCTGTCTTTATCGACGACATCCCTATGGAATCGATATAGGCAAGATATGCCTGAGGATTGTTCCGGGACTGGTATATGGCCTCTATTGCAGCAAGGGCGTCATCTGTAGAGCCCGATCCCGGCATCTTTTCCACGACCTGCCGGTAATACCCGAGGGCAGCATCCTCTTTTCCTTCATTTCTTGCCAGTGTCCCGAGCTCCACGAGAGACATGGCAAGGTAAGTACTGTCCTTCACCTTGTCCAGCACACGTTCAAAACATGCTTCGGCTTCACGCGCATTCCCTTCGGCCGCATATGCCCTGCCGAGTTCAAGAGTGGCATCGGGGTAATAAAGGGACGAAGGGGCGGCATCCCGGACATGCGTCAGGAACCTTATTTTTCCCGCATTGTCCCCCATAAGACCGCTCGACATGGCAGCATAATAATAAGGGTAAATGTCATCGGCATCATAGAATTCATCCACGACCTGTCCGTAAGCCTTCCTTGCCGACGGATAGTCCCTCTGCAGGAAATGACAGTCTCCCTTGCGGAGAAGCGCCTCCTTGCGGAAAGTCTTCGAACCTGTACCGAGATACTCCGTGAACCATCTGTCAGCTTCGGAGAAATCCTCCTGCTGGAAATAGCAATATGCCATATTATAAGGAATGAGCCGGGACTCTTCCATACCGTACAGGGCTGAAGTATTGTAAAGTTCCCGCAGGACAGTCAGGGACTTGTCGTACTGCCCGTCCCTGTAGTAGGCCTCGGCGAGCCAGAATCTCGACATCTGATTGAACATCTCCCTCCTGTCGGAATAGTATGCAGCCGCCCTCAGGCAAGGGACCGCCGCCCTCCACGAGCCGTCGCGGACAAGTTCGTTCGCCCTCAGGTAATTGGCTTTCATATAATTGGTCTTCATTACCGGATCGAGTTCCTCGACCTTGTCGTATGCCTCCACTGCCGAGGCATAGTCCCTGTTACGCAATGCGCCGACCGCAATATAGGAATATACCCTGTCTCCCCTTTTGAGATCCGAATATTTCGCGAGATAGCCGTCGAAGCCGGAAATGTCGTTGTTGAGGTCGAACGCGAGTTTCGCATAGTTATAGTACGCATCCTCCGCTATCACCGGATCGTATTGCGGTACCGAAGCCTCCCTGAAAGCCTCCATTGCCGCCACCTTGTTCTTCAACTGGATATAGCTGAACGCCATCTGATAGCTGGCTATCTGTCCGAGAGAATCCGTCCTGTCGGTCATTCTGGAAAAATTGTCGGCCGCCCCTGCCCAGTCCTTTACGGCATAAAGCACCGAACCGGCATAGAAATAGTCCGTCCTGGTCTTTTTCTCCTCCGGTATCACATCCATATCGAAATATTCCCGTGCCTGCACCGCATCCCCCTGTACAAGGAAAGATTCCGAAATGAGCCGGGCAAGCTGGGGTCTGCGCCCTTCGGGAACCGACGGCATCATCTCCGGCCCATGGGCAGTGACATATGCGTAATCCTTGTCCATGAAACGGCATTCGAGTATATAGTAATTGGAAATCTCCGCGAACCTCGGATCCCGGGCAGACAGGACGAAACGGTCCGCAGCCTCGGTGAAACGTTCCTTCTGATAAAGGATATATCCGGAAAAATACTGCGACGGTGCGGTATAGTCAGACACCGGACGGGCAAGAACCCCGTCAAATCGCTGCAGGGCCCGGTCATAAAGACCGTTCTCAAGATCGCAGTAGGCCTTCCTGAAAAGGAATTCCGGCACCTGACGCCGGTAAAGCTGCCTGCGGGACAGCTGTTCCAGTTCCGCTGAAGCTCCGGCATAGTCCTCCGCATCGAAAAGATTGAGAGCGTGACGGAAACGCATCTGAGGAATGAGCCCTGAATACGGATAACGTTCTATATAGTTCTCCATCATCGCATGATAGCCCTCCCGCCCGAGACATACGGAACACAGCACGCGGTATCCTTCGGATTCTTCGGTCCGGCACTCTTCCGGCAAACCGTCCAGTATACTTTCCGCCTGTGCGTAAAGTCCTCTGCCGTACAGTTCTACTGCATGTTTCAAATCTCTGTCGCAGACAGTTCTGCCCGTATTCTCCACGGATGCCGCATGTATGTCTGCAGGAGAAGCCGCAAGCCCGTCGCCTGCCGAGAGCAATAATGCCGACAGAGCCGCCGTCACGCAATTCAGTCCTATCATTATCCTGAAACGTTAAAATTTCCACAAAAATAGAAGAATTTTCCGTATATTTGTTCGATTTGTTCGAACATCAGGAAAATGGAAGAAAGGACACCTGTCATAGCATTCAGGAATGCCGACATACTGAACGGCGAAAACTGCGTGATATACGGACTGGACATGGAAGTCCTGCCGGGGGATTTCATGTATATCGTAGGAAAGGTAGGAACAGGCAAGACCTCCATAATCAGGACAATGATAGCCGAAAACCCTCTTCTGACAGGAGAAGGTACGGTATGCGGCTATGACCTGCGGCGCATAAAGGCCGATGAAATACCATATCTGAGAAGACGGCTCGGAGTGGTATTCCAGGATTTCCAGCTGCTGATGGACAGAAACGTGGAAGACAACCTTGCCTTTGTACTGAAAGCCACCGGATGGAAGGAAGGAGCCGGATTTGACAGAAGGATAGGCGATGTGCTCGAAGCCGTGGGGATGTCGCATAAGGCGCACAAGATGCCGCACCAGCTGTCCGGAGGCGAGCAGCAGAGAATTGCCATTGCCCGTTCCTTGCTGAACAGCCCGGAAGTCATCATAGCCGACGAGCCGACCGGGAACCTCGACCCCGAGACTGCCGACGGTATCATGCAGCTTCTCCGCAGCATCAACGGAGAAAAGGGTACGGCCGTAGTAATGGTCACCCATAATATGAACATATGCAAGAAATACAGAGGGAGACTTATGGTGTGCAAGGACGAAGCATGTACCGAGTGGACAGACGATGAAGTGATAGACCTTTCGGTAGGAGAACTTGACATAGATATCTGACAGCAGTACGGCAGCAATGGGACTGCGGAGCCGGACAGAAAGCCTGAATAAAATAACGTAAACATGACAAGAGACGAAAGATATGCCGGAATTACAGGATGGTTCGGGAGGAACATGCCTGAAGTGGAAACCGAACTGCAATATGACTCCCCTTTCCATCTGCTGATAGCCGTCATACTGTCCGCACAGTGCACCGACCGGCGTGTAAACATGCATACGCCGGAGATATTCGCCAGATTTCCGGATCCGGAATCATTGGCTTCAGCCACATTCGAAGAAGTCTTCGGACTGATAAAGTCCATAACATTCCCCAACAACAAGGCCAGGCATCTTATAGGGATGGCGCGGACCCTGCTGGACGATTTCGGAGGGGAAGTGCCTTCCGATCCGGACGAACTCGTGAGACTTCCGGGAGTCGGGCGCAAGACGGCCAATGTGATTGCTTCGGTAGTATATGACAAGCCTGTCATAGCAGTGGACACCCATGTATTCCGGGTATCCCGGAGGATAGGGCTTTCCGACGGAGAAACGGTGGAGAGAGTCGAAAAAGACCTGACCGCCGCCATTCCGGCAGCCCTCCGGCCGAGAGCGCATCACTGGCTGATCCTGCACGGAAGATACGTCTGTACGGCAAGGAAGCCCAAATGCGACGAGTGCGGTATCAAAGAGTGGTGCCGACATTATGAAGAGGAGCATATCTCGCTTCAGTAACGTATAATTCCTGACATATAGGGCGGTCGAAGCTTCTCTCGGGAAATATCCGGTCCGGCGGCCCGTCCGGTTGAAAGGTCCGCGATCACATCACAGATACATTTATCATGATATATTTTACTTCAGAGAACCTCCTCTTTTTAGGGTCCATACTCATTTTCGTCAGCATACTTTTGAGCAAGGCGGGATACAGGTTCGGACTTCCGGCCCTCCTGCTTTTCCTGCTGGCCGGAATGCTGTTCGGAAGCGACGGATTGGGACTCGAATTCCACAATGTGAGGCAGGCCCAGTTCGTGGGCATGGCAGCCCTGTGCGTAATCCTTTTTACAGGAGGTCTGGAAACAAGGATCAGTGAAATACGTCCGGTTCTCGGACCGGGACTCGTGTTGTCCACTGTCGGGGTCGTTCTTACCACGGCTCTTACCGGTGCATTCATCTATATGCTCTCCTGCTGGGACCAGGTACCGTTCGCGCTTCCTCTCGTGACCTGTTTCCTGCTCGCGGCCACAATGTCCTCTACCGACTCAGCAGTAGTATTCAACCTGCTGCGGGGCAAGAACATACATCTTAAATACAACCTGAAGCCTACCCTGGAGTTAGAGAGCGGAAGCAATGACCCGATGGCCTATATCCTCACGATAATGCTTATCCAGATTGCAGGGGAAGTCACGGCTCCGGGAGCTGAAATCAGCGCCGGACACATCGTTCTGGAAGCCCTTTGGATACTCGTCCAGCAGTTCGGTATCGGAGCTGCCGTAGGAGTGCTGACGGGTTTCGCGTCAGTGTGGATAATCAACAAGATAAACCTCAGGAACACCCCCCTGTATGCCATCATGCTCCTGAGCATAGTGTTCTTCACATTCTCCGTCACAGGCTTCCTCAACGGGAACGGATACCTCGCCGTCTATATTGCAGGGATAATCATCGGCAACCATAAAATAGCCTACAGGTCACAGATATCATCGTTTCTCGACGGACTCACATGGCTGATGCAGATTGGGATGTTCCTTACACTGGGACTTTTAGTCAATCCGGGGGACATGATGAAACTCGCCCCGATGGCCCTGCTGATAGGAGTGTTCATGATGTTTGTCGCGAGACCGGCAAGCGTATTCCTGTCGCTGCTTCCGTTCAGAAAACTCAACAGGAAAGCCAAGATATTCATTTCCTGGGTAGGCCTCAGAGGGGCAGTACCTATCATATTCGCGACTTATCCGGTCGTGGAAAATATCCCCGGCTCGGACCAGATATTCAACATCGTCTTTTTCATCACCCTGTTGTCCCTGATAATCCAGGGTACGTCAATCCCGAGCGTGGCCTCATGGCTCAGGCTCAATGAACCTGCCCCGGTCGAGGACGACAAATTCGGGGTCGAGATTCCTGAAGAAGCCGGGAAACTGGTCGAAATCACCCTTACGGAGGATTCGCTCCTTCAGGGAGACACTCTCAAGGAACTGAAACTTCCTGACGGAATGTTGGTCATGATGATCAAACGGGATGACAGGTTCATTGTCCCCAACGGGCGTGTCAAGCTCAAGGCAGGAGACAGGCTTCTGATAATTTCGGACAATTAAGAAGCTGTTTTGAAATTTTAAGATGACATTTGGAAAATTCACCTATCCGTTCCGATACTCCCCTGTTCCTGAAGTGAAAGAGGCGGCATCCCGGGTGATGGCACATATAGATGCCTCGCCCCGCCTGAGGGAAATCTTCAGTGAAGGCAAGATGCTCGGAGTGCTCACGGTAGCTGTAGATGATACAGTTTCCGGCAAGGTACCTGCGTTCCGCCAGTCTGACAACTCCAATGACACCTGGCCGGACGGGAACCTGATGCACCGGCTGACTGCCGAAGGAGAGTCTCATAGACTTCCGGATGCAGGGCTGCTGCACAGGCTTCCGGACGGGACTGCTTACCTTGTGGCATTTTCCGGCAACGTCGGAGGCGCCAATCTGATAGACGGATTCGTCCCTCCAATATTCGACCTTCTGGATCCAGAAGGCCATTTCAAGGCCGAAGAAAAACGGATAACAGACATAAACCGGGAAATCTCCCTTCTGTCGGAAGGAAGGATTTCACCCGACGCATATCATGGAAACGGCCCAGAGGACAGGATACGCCGGCTGAAAGAGGAAAGGAAACGGATGTCCGACAACCTGCAGAAATGGATATTCAGCAGGTATGTCGTCCGCAACGGGAAAGGAGAGGAACGGAACATACTGGACATCTTTGCCGACCACGGTCTCGTTCCGCCAGGTGGTACCGGAGACTGTGCCGCACCGAAACTTCTCCAATACGCCTTCATCCACGGCCTACGCCCTCTCGCAATGGGTGAATTCTGGTATCCTGGCGGAGAATTCCGCCCGTCATGCAGCAGCAAATGCGGCCCGCTGCTGAGATGGATGCTCAAAGGCGTAGACGTGGACAATCCGTACGAATTCGACAATGACACTGTCCCGGAAATCCTCTGGGAGGACGACTCCCTTATGGTAGTCAACAAACCTGCGGGAATGCTCTGTACTCCCGGAAAAGACGGGCAGACATCATTGATCGAACGGCTTCCGCAGCCGGCATACTCCGTTCACAGGCTTGACATGGACACTTCAGGAGTGCTCATTGTCGCCAGGACACTGCGGGCTCAGGCTACTCTGCAAAAGCAGTTCGAGGACCGGAAAGTCAGGAAGACATATGTCGCCCTCGTGGAAAACAGGACAGGACTGCATCCCGGCGACACCGGCACGGTATCGCTGCCTCTCAGGCCCGACATCGATGACCGGCCGAGACAGATCGTTGATTTCGAGCACGGACGGGAGGCGGTAACGGACTATACCGTACTGGATATCCTGACTCCGGACGGAAAGCCCGATAACGTGCCTGTCGGAAATGCCGGGGATCCTTCCCGTTTCACGGGCCCCTTCCCTTTTCGGGAGCCAATGTCCCCGGCATCTCCGACAGGCACGGATACAGATGCTTCCGGCTACGGGATATCTGGCGAAATGGACAGCAGGACAGAACTTGACAGCGGAGAACGACCTGACTGCAGTGAAAGACCTGACTGTACGGCAGCTGGCAGCAAGGCAAAACCTGACAACGGCACAGGATCCGACAGCGGACCGGAACTGGCATTGGTGGAATTCAGGCCGTTTACAGGACGTACGCATCAGATCAGGGTTCATGCGGCCGCCGGCCTCGGATGCCCGATTTTCGGAGACCTCCTCTATGGTGGAGGATGGCACAGAAGAATGTGCCTCCATGCCGCACGCATCAGCTTCGACCATCCACTGACAGGAGAACGCCTGACCTTCACCGTCCCGCCCGGCTTCTGAAGCAATACAAAACCGATAAAACCAGAAGCGCACACCGACGGTCAGGTGCACATATCATGGCGGTCGGGCGGGGGATATGTGCAGCGGGGATGCCACAGGGGAGCGTGCATTGGGTGGTGGCTGCACATATCCCTCATCCAGATCCCCGCATCCGGAATTACACGGCATACCAATTATGCACCGACTATCAGGTTAGATGATTGTGCCTGTGCCCGCACCAAAAGATAAACAAATCACACTTCCTGTCTGTAAAGGACAGTAAAAGCAATGAAGGTATTCTTGCGGATAATCATTCTAAATACACATTCCGCCATCATAGAGCCTAGCATCTGACTTGTATTTTATCCATGATACGTATCAGCCGTATTCTTCGAAAAATCACCTCATATCAAATGTTCCCGTCAGCCGTATATCGGAACTTGATGCCCCCAACATAACCTTGAACAATCCGGGTTCCACGACTCTTTCCATATTTACATTCCATAGGGACATTACATCCTCGGAAACAGGAATTTTTATCCTTTTCGTTTCTCCTGGATCCAGAGGAACACGCAGAAATCCTGCCAGTTTCATTGAAGGTGTAACAACACTGCTGACCTCGTCACATATATAACACTGCACAACCTCTTCTCCGTACCGGTTCCCTACATTTTCGATATCAAGAGCCACTGTCACTTCTCGTCCGTCCTGCAATATCTCCATATCGGAATACTCGAAATCAGTATAACTGAGTCCGTGTCCGAAAGCATAGAGAGGTGTGTTATTTTCATCGACATAATTATGCCAGGATGTTTTCATATGGTTATAGTAAATCGGAATCTGGCCCATTGAACGTGGAAATGTCATAACAGTCTTACCGGAAGGATTCACTCTGCCCAGTAAAATGTCCGCCACAGCATATCCTGTCATCTCCCCCGGGAACCATGCCTCCACTATGGCAGATGCCCTCTCATCTATATCATTAAGTATCAACGGTCTCCCGTTGAGCAGAACGACAACGAGAGGGATGTCAAGTTTTGTCAATGCATCCAGAAGTTCTATCTGGCACTTTTCTACTGAAACATCAGCCAGATCCTTGCCTTCTCCGACCCTTGATCCGTCCTCTCCAAGTACAAGTATAATTATATCAGACTCACCGGCAGTCTTTACAGCTTGTTTGAGCAAATCCGGCTGTCCTGTAGAATTACATTTATATCCCTGTGCATAATCGACATCCACTCTACCGTCAGTTCTTGATAATATACCGTCCAGGACTGATATTCCTTTCCCCGGACGATATCCGTTAAGCGGAGTCGATGTAGAGTATCCTCCAAGATATGTACTTTTCGCCAATTCTCCTATCACTGCGATGCGCTTGCCTGAAATATTTTCCAACGGCAATACATCTTGCGAGTTTTTCAACAGGCAAATGCTCTTTCTGGCCAACTCCAAGGCAATATCCCTATGCTTTTTACAATTTCCCACCTTTGCATACAATGTAGTATCGACATATGGGTTCTCAAAAAGTCCGAGACGGAACTTCACCCTGAGAAAATCATCCAAAGCATTGTCAAGATCCTTTTCAGACAATCTACCTTGTCGCAAAGCTTCCTTGATTGCACGACGATACGGTTCCAGTTCAAATTCCCTTAACGGCATATTCATACCTGCAAGAAATGTCTTGCTGAGGACATCCACTGTATCCTCTGCAACACGATGATCTGACATAGCTATCCTGATTGCCGTCAAATCAGACATAACATAACCGTCAAATCCCCATTCATCCCGGAGCAGATCTGACAAAAGCCATTTGTTGACAACACAAGGGATACCGTCTATTTCGTTATATGCAGCCATTACACATTGAGGATCAGCTTCTTTTATCACTTTTTCAAAAACGGACAGATATGTCGTTCTTGCCTCTCGTTCTCCGATATTGACGTGAGACCAGTTGCTTCCTGCCTCAGGGATTCCGTGAACAGCAAAATGTTTCAATTCACACGCAACAGCATCATTTCTGGCAAGATCATCCGTCTGCATTCCTTTTACCATCAAAGAACCTATTGTTGAAGAAAGGAATGGATCCTCACCATAAGTCTCCCCTATACGTCCCCACCTCGGATCATTGGAAAGGCACAATACCGGAGACAGTGCCATATGGACTCCGAACGCCCGGCATTCCGTACCGATGACTCTGGCCATTTTACTTACCAATGTTGTATCCCAGGCAGACGCAATACCCAACGGTATAGGGAAAACAGTACCACCTTCTCCCTGATAACCGTGCAGGGCTTCTTCCTGAAAAAGAAGAGGAATGCCCAACCTTGTCTTTTCCACAGCATACTTTTGTATCTCATTGACCATCGTCACATTATTTATCGGGTAAAGATCATAGATTATTCCTCCCCCAATATCTCCCAATGTCTGTCTTGTCTTTAGAGAATCGAACCCTACTGCACCTTCCGGGATGAGACTGGCGACTTCTTTGCCCCAAAACACAAACAGTTGATTAATCTTTTCGTCAATTGTCATCCGGTCTACAAGATCCTTAACCCTCGCATCCAAAGGAGCCGACGGATCTTTATACACACACCTGTCGGAACAGGCCACCAGCAATAGTTGGACAAAGCAAACTATAGCAATCAATTTTACGGAAAGGTTTTTCATATCTGAGATTATTTAATTACAAATTCATATTCCCCGGAACCGACGCTCACATTTACCTTCCCTTTGCAAATTCCGGAAACCGTCATGTCCTTTCTGTCTTTTATCGGCCTCCCCGATTCTCTGACAGCATCAACACTATCCACGGGCAGGAAAATTTCAGCAACAGCATTTACAGGAATCAAGACCTTCATAAATATCGTTCCGTCGTCACGTCTCTCCCATCTTGAATATATTTCTCCGTAATTGCTGTATATACTTCCTTCAGCATATGTGAGATATTCCGACACAAGAGGAGACACTATGATTTTTTTATAACCAGGCTCCGCTTCACGGATTCCGGCTACATACCGGTAAAGCCAGTCCCCCACAGCACCATAAGCATAATGGTTGAAAGAGTTCATATCTGGGTTGTACAATGTACCGTCGGGTTTTATGCCATCCCATCTTTCCCATATCGTTGTAGCGCCGCATTTGACTGGATATAGCCATGAAGGACAAGAATCCTGAAGAAGTAATCTGTATGCAAGATCTTCATACCCGTATTCAGTAAGAACCTCACATATGAGAGGAGTTCCCAGAAAACCTGTTGAAAGATGACAGTCTGTTTTCCTTATCAATGCAGCCAGCCGTTCCGCCATCGCATGTTTAAGAGAATCATCCACCATATCGAACTTCAAAACCAGCAAATATGCTGTCTGTGTTTCACATGACATTCTTCCATTGGGGGTAACATATTCGTCATTGAATGCCTTTTTCACCTTGTCGGACAACTCTTTGAAATATAACTTTTCTGCATCCAAGCCCAACAGCCCGGCACATTCAGCCACTATGGAAGCCGAATATGCGAAATAACATTGGGCAATGAATTTTTTGTCCGTAAAAGTCGGAATTTCACTGAAAAAGGGATAACCTCCTATTGAAAGATGATCTCCGAAATGATATTCCTGCGTGCACAAGTAGTCTTTGCTATTCTTCATATAATATTCCAGCCATTTTTTCATTGCCGGATAACAATATCTTATAATTTCCCGATCATCATATATCCGGAACATTATCCAAGGAACAATCGTGATCACATCCCCCCAACCTGCCGAACCGCCATCAGTGTATCTGCCCACATGAGGAATTACATTGGGTATCATCCCGTCATCACGTTGATCCCCCACCACATCCATCAACCATTTTCGGAAGAAACTGACCACCTTCATATTGAACGATGCAGTCCGCGCGAAAACCATCGCATCACCTGTCCATCCCAATCGTTCATCCCGTTGAGGACAATCCGTAGGGATATCCAGGAAATTATCTCTCTGGCTCCAGACAATATTGTGTTGAAGCCGGTTAACCAGTTCATTGGAACATTTGAATTTACCTGTCTGCTTCAAATTTGAAGAAACCACATACACTGGAAAATCGCGTGGAGACAAATCATATTTCACCCCTTCAATTTTGATATATCTAAAACCATAGAAAGTGAATTTCGGTTCAAATGTCTCTCTTCCGTCACCTCCGAGAATATATGTACTGGTCGCTTTGGCTGCCCGCAGATTTTCTGTATAGAAATTACCTTTTTCATCCAGGACTTCGGCGTGCAGCAGCCTTATCGTATCTCCAGCCGCACCAGATAGAGTTGCTCTCTCCCAACCGACCAAATTTTGTCCGTAATCCAGAATTCTTTCCCCATCCGGAGATGTAAATATTGTCGGATACACCACTGACAGTTTTTCCGGATTTTCTGACAATGTACTTACAAGAGTCCCTTTGTCAAACCGTCTTAAAGTATAGCCGTTATCCTGTTTTTTCATCGTTGAGGTATCAGGAAGGAAAACCGGATCCCAATCAGAATCGTCATACAAAGGCAAACACCAGGGACCGTTGTCTATTCTCCCGTCAACAGTTTCTCCGTTATAAATCTCCGAGTACACTACATTCCCAGGTGATGTTTTCCAGGAAGCATCTGTTCCGACAATCTCTTCTGAACCGTCATCATAGGATATGTGCAACTGGGCAAGAAGCCCCAGAACATCACCATAAAAATTACCGATTGTTCCACCCCAGGCAATATGGCTTCGGTACCATCCGCCCCCCACTTCAGCTCCGATAACATTTATCCCTTTGACAATCATATCTGTAACATCGTACTGCCTATATTCCAGCCTGTTGTTGTACGATGTCCATCCAGGAGCAAGATAATCCTGCCCTACTCTCTCCCCGTTAATATAAGCATGGAATATACCATGTGCAGTAATGCACAATGTGGCACGGCGTACAGTTTCAGATGCTGTAAAAGCCTTCCTGAAAAGATGGCTGGAGTAACCCGATCTATATTTTGACGGCTCTATCCAGTCCGAAAGCCACATGCTTTCGTCCATAATGCCCATCTGCCACATACCCGTACCGCTCCATCGGGACACCCTGCCATCCTTTCCCCAGACACGAACCCGCCAATAGTATCTTTCTAGAGACTTGAGAGACTGTCCTTCATAAACTACATTGATGGACCGGCCGGAAATGACTTTGCCGGTATTCCATATAAGTTTATCAGCAGCAAACGATTTCGGGTCATTAGACACCTCTATCTGATATGCAGTCTGAAAATCTCCGCGCACAGATGACACCAATATCCAGCTGAATCTGGGAGACACTGTCGTTACACCTGCAGGATTGTCACGGTATTCCACGGTAAGACCACCAATATCCATAGAATGTACAACAATATGTGACATCAGAAAAAGCAATACACAAATCCGTCTGGCCCTCATATTCCCATATTTTATTTATTCATTTCAGGTATTTCTTCCGTCTTGACCTGTTTTTCCGATAATGGGAAAACAACGACTTCAAATTTGTTCATCTCTGAAACAAGAGAATTTGTCATGTCCGGTCCAACTCTGGATATATCTTTTAATCCTGATAACGCGCAGAACTGAATTATGGTCACTTTCATACATTGTATGATAGCAAAAATCAGTTTTATTATGGACAGATTATTTGTCATTATTCAGGAATGCCTTCGCCCATACTGAATCGGAATCCATAGCGACTGCCTTTTCAAAGCATTCATTTGCCCTTTCCGTATCTGACTCGATCAAATATGCAAGCCCCCTGTAATAATAGGCTTTAGCCCGGTTTTCATTTACATTTCCTTCATTACCGAACTTTGAATACTGATCTACTGAGAAATCTTCCTCGTCAATCCGGCCTATTCTTTCCTGCATTCTACGTATTGCCATATCCGCCTCACTTTTTTCTCCAAGAGCGAGGCAAGCCATAATCTTATAATAGCACAATTCAAAATCACTCTCATCAATGGCACTGACTTTGGAATAATGGTATTTCGCTTTCCTCCTGTCACCCAATTTGTCATATGCCATCCCAATATAATAGTGTACTTTAGGATTATAATATCCCGTATAATATTGTCCTACTTCGAGATTGTCTGGGAATGCGTCAGCCGAGACAAAATCCTTCAGAGCAGTCTTGACATTGCCTGCCTTATACTGCTCTATACCTCTGAGAAGATGTGCGTCTACATACATATTATGATTTCCTCCTCCTTCCCATACATGAAAATGATAATTGTCGAGTATATCAATAGCCTCATCATATTTACCGGTCTGTATATAAAGGGATACTAGTCTCAAAACTGCATCACCGTGTTTAAATGCAGTATTTATATTGCCAGAAAACAGTTTCAGCCTGACTTCCGGAAGATCCCCTGCCTGCTCTCTTATGTTGTCTGCCTCAACAAGCAGCCTCGGATCACCGTTGTCTATTTCAATTGCTTTTCCATAGTACTCTAAGGCAATATCAAATTGCGACTTCCTGCCATATGCGAACCCCAAATTCCTGAATACGGTCTTGAAATCTGCACCAAGATCCACCGCTTTCTTCCAACATGCAATGCCGTTGTCGTACTGATCAAGATAATAATAAAGATTACCTAAGTAATAGTACATTTTTTCATCTTCAGGATTCATTTTCAAAATATCCTGAAACATCTCGATTTCTTCGATTCGGAATGGGAAACAATAATCTGTCGGCTGGCTGTGCCCGAGATCAATATACTCGTATGCCTTCATAATTGATTTGACTTTCATACAACAATATCCGGCATAGTAATACACAAGCGGGAAACTGTCATAAGGCGCCCCGCATCCGACAGCAGCCTCAAGTACAGCCAAAGCATCATCATAGGCACCCAACTGCATATATTTGCGCACAGTCTCAATCAGATCCTGCTTCTCGATGAAGCTGTCGCCCTTGAACAATACATTGCCAAGGTCTGCTGACGTCATACTCCCCTTGTTGCAGAAAACCCGTTCTATATCAGCCCATCTGTCCAATGGACTGATCTCTACTACTTTATCGAGAAGAGAAAGTGCTTCGCCTACTCTACCTGTTTTACGCAAAAAACATGCACCCATTATATAGGCTTCAGGATTTCTGCCCCCTGTATACACTGCATTCTCAATATGTTCCAATGCCTTCCCGTAATCTTCCTCAATAGCGGCAATACGTGCGAGCGCAAGATACGCAGGATGCTGGTACGCGGTAGACCATGTAACTTTCCAATAAAGATCCTCCGCTTCCTTCAATCTCCCTTGCAGTTCATTGCACAAGGCCAGATAATATAGAGGTTCAATTTCTTTCGGGGTGGTATAATCTCGTGTCAGTTTATCCACCGCCCTTTGCAAATATTTGCCAGCCAGATCGAAGCTTCCTTTTTTCAGATATCTTATCCCCATAGCAGTGTTAACTCTTGCATCTGTGGAATCTCTAGCAAGGGCTTCAAGATAATACGGTTCCGGCAATACCCGGGCATTATGAAATTGTTCCAGTCTAAGTCCTGTAAGATATAGATCCTCAATTGTTGTGTATTCGGAAGGTGATTTTACATCAGACACTACTTCCGGCATTGGAGCTTCCGTTATTCTGACAGGTGTATAGGAAATCAGATCCTGTCCTTCCTGGCTGAAAAGGGATACCGTGAAAAGTGTTTGTGCCGGAAATTTCTTGACATCTATGATATTAGTATACGGAGTATTGGGATCAAGAGTCACAACTTCTTCAAATATCGTCTCATCTCCATAGAATACCTTAACCCGGGCGTCTTTTCTGAGAGTCGTTGTGTTGAATCCTATGAACATCTTACCGTTTTTATCAAATTCTACATTTACTGCACCTTCGGCTGTCGCATTCTTCACTCCCCTGATGCCTTTTATCGGATACCAGATATGACTGAACTCTCTTACTGTTCCCGGATAAATCCAGCTATAATCAGGCTGATTGTCAGAATATGCCCCAACCATCAGTTCCAGATACTGTCCGTCATTGTCCGATAACATTTTGTCCCATACTTTTGCAGACGGATTATTTCCCCATAGAAAAAATTTCTTTCCGTTTACCTGATGGTGATTTGCCACGTGAACAATCCCTGCATCCCTACCATGATCATATCCGGCCAGAAAATCATCTTCAAAATTCCAAGCAAATATTGATCTGGAGTTGTAAACATAATTTTTCCAAAGTGACAGGTCTTCAATCTGGCCGCTGCCCGGGACAATCTCTCCCATTTTCCATTTTGTAAAACTAACTTTTGAATGATCTGTCCCGAATTGGGTACGCGGAGGAAATATCACTTCGTAATTTTCATCACAGTGAACAGAAACGTTTGCCCAATAAAGCATGGAATGGGTAAACGGAGTACCATTGGCAATACGTACTTTTGCCTCTACCCACGAGCGTCCCGGATAAAGTGTGACACCGACGGCCCAATCCATCCGATGGCGCAGTTCCGTTTCTCCTACCCATATTGTTTTGCTGCCATCCTCATTGTCCTGTTCTTTCCAGTCTATAGCCATATAACTGCTTGGACGATGATGATGTGGGAAATTCCATTCGACACCCCCGGAAAGCCAGGCACCCAGCATTCCTATCAATGCCGGTTTAATCCCAGTCTGTCTATAGAAAAAATCATACCCATTGTCCTTGTCAGTCCCCGAGAATATACGTCCTCCAAGTTCCGGCAGTACCGATACATTGACATAATCGTTTTCCAAGACAAGTTCCGTATAATCTTTAATGACTTTATTGTCTGTCAGGACATCATACATCGGATATGGGTAAACGTGTCCCTGAGCTCCCTGATACACTCGTCCAGTATAAAAGACCGGACTTGTTTCCGGCTTTCCGATTTCATATACAGGAAGGGACTTGATCCCTTCCTTGTAGTCCACTTCTCCTGATTGAGCTACAGCTAAAACCGGAAACAAGATAACAATCAGTAAAACTATAATTCTAGATTTCATTTTTCAAAGTGAATAATTATTTATAATATCTTACCCAGTCTACGTAATATTTCGCCGGGAAAATGCTGTCATCTATTCCGTGGACACCGCCCCATGCTCCGCCTACAGCAAGATTTATCAATAAAAAATGAGGTTTGTCGAATCTCCAGTACGAATCCGGATAGTCAGATTTTCTGTAGGAATATGTTCTTTTGCCATCAATGAAAAAATCAAGAGATTCATCAGTCCATTCCATGGCATACACGTGAAAATCCGAATAAGGTTCATTGATCTTTGTTTGCACGTGAACATATGTAGGGCCATTATCAGGATCAAGTTTACGCTGTATTTCAAATCCAGGGGTATGCACAGTAGAATAAATTGTATTAGGGAAATATCCCACATATTCCATAATGTCAATTTCCCCGCAGTCTGGCCAGTTCACATCTGGATAATCAGAGCCCATCATCCAGATTGCAGGCCATATGCCCCTGCCTTTCGGCAATTTAGCCCTGACTTCTATACGGCCCCTGAAAAAATCAACCTTACCTAAGGTATTAATGCTGGCTGATGTATAATCTATCGTATCATTATGCTCTTGCCGTGCCTCAATGACAAGACAGCCTTTTTCAACTCTGGCATTTGCCTCGTCCTTGCAGGTGTAGTACTGAGCTTCATTTCCCCTGATATAGCCGACTTCATAGTTCCAGATTCGGTCATCAGGAAGTCCCTTGTAATCAAATTCTTCTGACCAAGCCAAACGACCGTTTACACTGTACTGGCCATACATTGAGAGTCCTGACGCCAGCAATATGACTATTGTAGACATCGCTATTTTCAATTCCATATTAACCCGCCTTTATTGTTTTGCCTGTATAACTGAAGAATATTCCGGCATACTTTCCTTGTAAGCATCCGTTGCTCCAGCCGGAACGTATATGGCCGTAACTTTCGGAAGGGCCTTGCCATCGTCCGTTTTCAATCCGCATCCTTCGATCACAGGAGGTGTCATTGATGAGAATTCTATAGTTTCCAGAACATTGCAATTGGTAAATGCCCAGGCCTTAATCTCTACAGGCGCGTCCCCTGCAAATCTCAAAGTTTTCAAAGCCTGCTGATTAACAAATGCTCCCACATTGAATAGAATATCTCCCCCTTCAAATGTCAAAGACTGAATAGTTGCATTGTTTGAGAAAGCATCTGCAGAGAAAGCAGTGATAGCCTTCCCATCAATTGATGACGCTATTACAAGATCTGTCTGGTTCATTCCATTAGGAGTGAAACCTGTAACCGTTCCGTCTTTGACAAATACGGGCTGCTCCAATGCCGTTTCGGAAGGATTGATTCTTTCCGAGAACTTTGACCAGTTGGGATCAGCAAGATAATCAGCTTCCTCCTCCTCAGGCACTGTAATTACGACAGGTGCTCCCACAAACGGCATCTGATTGTTGTCGGTGGAAAGAAAAGGCACTTTGTCTTCTCTTGTAGTTTTAGGTTCCATAACCAATGACACAAGATTCACACAATCAAAGAAAGCACCCTTAGACCATCCGTTGATGGCAATAAGAGACCCCGGCAAAGATATCTCGGCTAGACTACGGCACTCTGCAAATGCACCTATTCCTATGATTTCCAAAGTACTGCCTTCATCAAAAATTATTTCGCTCAAATTATTGGCTCCCCTGAACGCCCTGAACCATATTTGCTTGACATTTTTACCTACTGTCACTTTCCTGATATACTGGTTATATTCAAAGGCGCCTTTCGCCATAGCGTCATAATCGGGTATTTCAGCCGTCTGTCCTTCTGCCGAGCATATTGCAAAAACCGGCTTGCCGTCTATGATGTCAGGTATATGTATTTCGGCCGCATCCGGCAGGAACTTTTCCTTTATACCGGTAACAAGTACACCTCCGGCAAAATCGCCAGTCCCGTCAACATACGTAAAAATATTTTCCTCCCATTTTGCATACAGAGTGATGTCGGAAACTACTTCTGTTCCATTCTCCCCGAACACGAATGGGATTCTGCATTCTTGATCAGTATACCACCCTATGAAAATATAATCAGGCACGACAGGCACTTTTGGCTCATTCTCTACTGTACTTCCTTCCGTCACTTTTATCGGATCCGGTGCCGTCCCTTCAAAACCGTTCAAATCAAAGACAACTGTATATTCGACTGCAATTTCTGTCCATTTTGCATATAATGTCATATCTTTATTCACCTGGGTTCCATCAGGTCCGAATATGAATTCATTGGTACAAGATTTTTCAGTGAACCAGCCACCGAATTCATACCCGTCCCTAAAAGGATCCTCGGGAGCCTCCAGAACAGTACAACCGGCCTCCACCATTACTTTTTCAGGTACAGATCCAATCGCTCCGTTAAGGTCAAATATTACCGTATACTCAATCTTTTCATCATCGCCATTATTCTCATTCACTTTATCACACGAACACAATGATATGCCAAGCATTGCCAATCCTGCGGCAATCAAACTTTTAGACAATATTAACGATCTCATAATCAGTAAATTAATTGGTTATTATAAATTTTGGTGTTATTACATTCCTTTTATTTCCTGTCCAGCATTATATACTTCACAGCATCCTCCACATCCATTCCCGCAGGACAGGCCTCCGATTTTGTATTGGCCCTGAATCTTGTAGGTTTATGCGGGTCACCGGTCACCAGAACACGTGATACCGGCAACTGCAAATATATATCTGTAGTATTGGTTTTTATCCAATTGTCTGCATACCACAGCCACCGGTTGATTGCATCCGGGCTTCCCTGAAGGTAAAGCCAGGATATCTCATCATATCCCCATACATAGTAATCTTCTTCAGCGATTCCAGGATGCCGGCTTATTCCATAATTATCAAATTCAACAAGATAAGGCAATGCCTTGACGTAATGTCCTGACGGTGTCCGGCATTCCCTGGTTCTGCCATATACAGCATCCAGATAGCCTTTTTCCAACACACACGTGCGAGGTCTCTCTCCAATAAGATTTTTGATTCTCAACGGATATGATTTGAAATCAAGAAGGCTTTTCTCTCCAACCATCATATCATCCGGCCCACAATGGCTGTCAAGCAGAATCCACTTCCTACGGGCATTTTCAAACGCGTATTTTCTGACACATGACAGAAAAGAATCCCATACAGAATTGTCAGCATCGGCAACTCCTGTGAGATTTGTCTGTCCCAAATGTATTGCTTCGCAACCGATATTTATATACGAACCAATAAGAAACATAAACCATAATCTTGTTTCCGTTTTTGTGATATCAGGTACAAGCCCCGCAGTGCCCCACAATCCAAAATAAGGGTTGGACGGATCTGACATATCATCATATCGGAAAGTTCTGTTTTCCACAGGCATATCGAGAGCCTCGAATGTCCACTCCGGGATCCGTATCGTTTCCACTTCCTTGGAAACATATTCAAATACACATCCTTGAAAGATGATATCGGAATCATAATCGTGTAATTCTCTGATTATTTTTTCAGCACTTGCAAGATAATCCGGATCATTGAATGCCGATTCCGTTCCCCATCGATATATCGCCCGCCCGATAAATTTGGGAGCGATATTTTTTATCATTCTGATGTCATCTTCTCTGTATGGATATGGCCCGTCCGCAGTATATGGCTCAGGAGACAGGAAATCTGCCATAGTCACCGCTCTTTCCATATAGTTCCGCAGTACGTTGTCTGTTATTACGGCATTAAAACTGTAATCCCGCACTTCCTGGTTTCTTGAACAGGCGGCCGAAATAATACAGATTGCAAAGAGAACTCTATTAAACCCTTTCATACTCAGTTCCCCCACATTTTTTTAATTGTCTCCTCCTGCCCCATACCTTCAGGACAGTTTTCCGATTTAGTATTAGCATAATAATATGTTCCCCAATATGAACTGGGTATAGTCACACCTCTTCTTGACAAAGGTTGCAAAAATCCGTTGGGATCATGCTTCCCAAGCCATTCATATGAATATACAAGTATCTCGTTCCTATACCATTCCGGCTGCATATAAAACCAGGAGACACAATCATACCCATATAGCATCCAATCATCCAACAGTCCGACATTAGGATGATCGCTTATTCCGCCATTGTCGTACTCTACCATATACGGACACACTTCACAGCTCCAACCGCTAGGCGTTATACCGCCCTTACACTTGTTCCATATACCGTTGCTGTATCCTGGCTGTATTCTTACCCTCTGAGGTTCGACCAGATCCCCGGCCTTTTGCGGATTCGAAGGATATGCAGGAGGATCAAGTACCGGCATATAAATTATCGGGAACGAAACAAAATCAAAAACGAGATGGTCTCCAACCTTCATTCCGAAACTTGGAAGATGCGCATCGCAAATCAGAGTATGTCTTCTAGCTCTGGTCTTTGCCGCTTTCTTAATCATCATGATAAGTTTCTGCCATGTAATGTTGTGGGACGTATCTCTGTCCGAAATCATTTCTGCCTGTCCGAAATGAATTGCCTCTATGCCTGCATCCATATACAGGCAGGCCACATAATATATATACATCTGGCACATCAGATTCCCTATATACGGGACACCATCGGTGACACCTCCTCCAAGTTCACGGTTGTTTCCTGCAATTCCCTTCCAGGAAAAGAAAGTCTGTTCATCAGGAACAGGCAGTCCAAAATCCCTATAGACAAAATCCGGAATCGGAGTTCCATCCACATCCTGTGAAATGTATTCGAATATTGCACCCTGCAAAATAATTTCAGGATCTATCCTGTGAATGCTGTCTATCTTTTCCTTCACTTCTTTCAGCCAGTCAGGATTCCTCAAACGGCTCTCCCCTCCCCACATAAAAAGTGACCTTCCTATAAACTTCGCTCCCATATTCAACACACAACGGTCATCATCCTCAATATGAGAACTGTTGTTGGACATATTGTCTGCAAACTCAAAATGCGTCACCGCCCTTGACAAATAGTTTTTCAAGACCTCTTCCGGAATTGTTCCGTCTCCCGGAAGCATATAGTTTCCTGTATTTTCCCAGGCTCCGTCCCTATGCCGGGAACATCCCGTCAACAAGACAACAATAACGGCAAATGGTATTAATTTCAATATTTTCATATCGCAAACCTTAAATTATCTGCTCCACAATGCTTTTATGGTTTCCTCCTGTCCCATACCGTCAGGACAAGCATCTGACTTTGTGTTCGCATAGTAGTAAGTATTTCCGGAAACGAGTGTAGAGGCACGCCTTGACAAAGGCTGGAAAAAACCTATCGGATCATACTTCATATGCCATTCCGTGGCGTAAACTATAAATTCATTCTGATACCATTCCGGCTGCATATGAAACCAGGACACATCATCATATCCCCATAGCATCCAATCATTGACCCTGGCCTCATTAGGATGATCGCTTATTCCGCCGTTATCAAGTTCGACAAGGTACGGCACACGTTCACAGCTCCAGCCGCTAGGAGTAATACCTCCTTTCGACAGGAATTCCATGCCGTTTGAATAATACGGTTTTATGATGGCTTTCTGTGGCTTAATCAATTCTCTGGGCTTTGTAGGGAACTCCGGATACGGTTCCTCATCCATCACTGGCATAAGAATAAGAGGAAACGAAGTAAAATCAAATAACAATCTGTCTTCCACCTTCATTCCGCCAGACGGCATATGTGCATCCGTGAGCAAAGTGTGCCTCCGCGCCCTGGTCTTGGCTGCATTTTTTATTTTCTTGAGTACATCTTCCCAATAAGGCCAGTAATCTTTGTTTCTTTGTGCAATCATTTCAGCCTGTCCAAAGTGAATAGCCTCAATCCCTGCATCCATATAAAGGCACGCAACATAATACAAATACATTCTGAACTCAAGTTTCGATATATCAGGGACAAATTCATCCACTCCATTTCCAAGTTCCGTATTGCTTCCAGACATTCTCTTCGCATTGAAGAATGTCTGATAATTAGGAATCTTCTCACCGAAATCAGAATATACAAAATCAGGAATAGGAACAGTGTTCACTTCATCAGTAATAAATTCAAAAATCGCTGCCTGGAAAATGATTTCAGGGTAATCCTGATGTATCCGGTCTATCTTTTCCTTCACTTTCTCCAGCCATTCCGGATTATTCAGGCGACTTTCCCCTCCCCACATATACAACGACCTGCCAATAAATTTGGCCCCCATATTAAGTACAGCTCTCTCGTCATCCTCCTTATGAGGGCTGTTGTTAGAAAGATCGTCTGCAAATTCGAAATGGGTAATGGCTCTTGACATATAATTTTTCAGTACTTCCTCCGGAATTGTTCCGTCTCCAGGCAATTCATAATTGCCGGTGTTGACAAACGGTATTCTGTCCACTTCATGTTGACTGTCGAGATCAATACGTTCACAGGCATTCAATAAAATGACACTCACGAAAATTCCGATTATACATTCGATATGTCTTTTCATAATGATACTGTTTTTATATTTTTATTCAGTTGCCTGGTGCACAGGCAGTCAATATTTCCGGATCAATAACAGATCCACCGGCATCACCGAGAGTTACAGCGGCGTCGGGACTGATTATTCCGGCATCCATATAGTACCTTATGCGGCAGAACCCCGGGTTTCCTGCAGCACCACCGCTGTTTGTGCCTTCCAATGCTATATCGGTATTGTGTGATATCGTGACATTGCCGCCTATTCGGGTCAACTTGTCAAATCCCCATAATCCGTGAATATCACAATTCATTATAGTAAGGTTACCTCCTATCTCCCGTAACTTTGTCATTTCGTTGAATGTCCAGGCGTCAGTCAGTCCTACATATGTGAAATTGCCTCCGACTTTTTCTAATTTATTGAACACAAAGCCTCCCCACGACAACTTGATACCCTTGACAGAAAAATCGCCCTTGATTTCCACAATGGCTCCTGCGTCAACCTGAGTATTCATCTGGCATCCTTCTTCAATGACAAAATTTCCTCCGATTACAGTTCCAGACTTGAATTTAGGGAACGTACATTTGGCAGCGGACGTAAATGTGACATCACCGTTGAAATCGACATTTCCAAAGAACTTGTCTGCGTTCGTTACTCCTCCGGCATCAAAAATGAGCGTATCCACGACTTTCATTTTGCTGGCCAAGGTAGTTATCCCCCTGTCAGTCAAAGTGCCTTTGAGATGAAGATATGGAACAATATCCATACTCTTAAAAGAATTCGCCGCACCGTCGGAAGCTATTATGTATCGTCTTGATCCTCCAGGAGTCACACCTATGTCATCAATGTCAGTAGCAGCGGCCGGATGATTGTTAGAAAGTTTGACTTCACCTTTAAGTATATCATTGTCGAGAAGATATCTTATCACATTGAATCCAAAGGAATCCTCTTCTCCGACCTTGTTTTCTCCAAGGGATTTGTTGCCGGATATCTCAAGGTTCCCGTTATAAACCTTCAGCGTCATCAATGCGCTTATATCGGTAAGTTTCGGATTATTGTCAATCCTGATTGTCCCGAGCATAAACTTGAATATATCCCAGTCTGCAATCGTTTCCAGTTCATTGTTACCTTCAATATTCAAGGCGATCTGTACGGCGCTAAGTTTCTTGATTGCCAGTTTCTTGATTCCTGTATTCCGTATATTTATGATTTTCGCTGATTTAATGTCAAGATCAGTCAGATCGGTCACATCAGGGCCTTCAATTGTAAGAGTATGTATATCCTTCCCTTCCGAGGTAAAGGATTCGACATCATTCTGGTTTGTTATTACAAAATTGTCTCCTCTCTCCAACTCTCCGGTTTTCTCGACACAGCCAAGCAGTCCGAGGCAACAGAACACAGCCAAGAAAGAGCGCGATACCAATATACTGTCAAAATATTTTCTCATTGTCGAAGTCATTTAATGTTCAGGTCAATTTCAGTCTGAGGAATAGGATAAAAATACCTGTATGGAGATTCCATTACATCCGGCTTATTTGTTATATAGTTGTTGTCCACTCTGTTAGTTCTTCTCAAATCATATAAGCCGTGACCTTCGAATGCCAATTCCCACGTTCTCTCCCTATATACGGAATCTCTGAATTCGTTTACGCCGAGATTTTCTGTCAACGGATCCAATTTGGCCCTGGCTCTCACTTTATTGATCCATTTGTAACCTTCATCTGTAGGTCCTTCCGCTTCCGCATAGATCAACGCCACTTCAGCAAATCTGATATAATACAGATTTGAACTGCAGTGTTCTTCTATTGAAATAGGATCAGTATATTTTCTACAAGCCGGATAACAGAGATTTCCCTGAGGGCTTTTGTCCCCGTCATATGGGATATTTGAAGGGGAGAATGCAGCCTGAGCTATTCCGTCTTTATTATAATACACATTTATCATCAAGCGTTTACGAAGATCTTTGTCTGAATATGTATCATAGAACCTGTAATCCGGCCTGAGAGTTGCCCAATTGTCTTTTGAATTTACATAACGCATCACTTTGTCTGCGCTCAAAGGTTTCATATCCCCAATTTCCACAGTTTCTATGTCCCTGACAATATACAGATCTTCATTCAGCATACCCAATCCGAAAAATTGAGGCAATTTGGAATATGTCCCTTCAACGCTGCCCTGTGCGTTCCTGCTCATTCCGCTTATAAAAATATGTTCCGGACAAGTCGCCTGCTTCTCTGTATCATAGACGTCTCCGAGTTTTTGTGCCAGAGAATATATATCCTGGTCATACAGCACTTTTTTTGCATAATATGATGCTTTCCCGTACATTTCATCAGCATCCTTCACCCAGCCATATCCTGGAGCGCCAGTCGCCTTTGAAGATGCGAGTGTCAGATATACTTTCGAAAGAAGAGCCCAGACACCGACAATATCCACCCTACCCTGAATTTTCTGTATAGTTGTCAAACTCTCTGCTGTTTCCAGTTGAGAAATAATGTATCCATAAACTTTCTCGATTGTGGAATACGGTTCATAATTTGATGACGCGTCTTCAACAGCTGATGTTCTGAGAGGAACACTCGAAGAACCGTCAACACTGCCATAAGTACGGACAAGCATAAAATAGTTATAGGCAAGAAGAAAATGCGCCTCTCCCAAAATCTGCTTTCTGGCATCTTCTGAGATATTCGTCATTTTCTCGACATTGCTGATTACCGTATGAGCCCTGCATATACTTGCATAAGCAGCTCTATAGAAAGTCGTTAGTTCTTTGGTTGTGGATGCGCTGATTCTGTTTCCCCAGTAAAAGAAATCATAATTTTCGGCTCCTCCCGAATTCTTTCCGCCCAATTCAGAGTACAGTATGAACTGATTAGTAGGGACATCACTCATAAGGAATAGAGCCCTTTGGGAATAGTCAATGAAATTTATCGGCAAATATGCATACAGCAACGCAGACAGAGCATCCTCTTCTGTCTGGAAAAATGTCTTGTTTGAATAGATACCGTAAGGCTCTTCCTCCAGAAGAGAAGAACATGAGACCAACGTAAACAATAGCAGGATGATAGTATATAAATGTCTTTTCATATCAGGAGAAATTAAAATTTAAATTCAACACCCAATGTCGCAGTACATACTCTAGGATATGAAGCAGCTCCGTCAAGTCCGTTTTCTCCGAATTCCGGGTCATATTCATAATGTTTAAGTTTAGAAAAAGTAAACGGATTGCTTACATTCAAATAGATCCTTAAATTGCCATTGTCCGTCCATAATAATTTTTCTGGCAATGTATAACCTAAAGTTATATTCTGGATTCTCAGGAATGAACCGTCTTCCACAAACCAAGATGAAGGGACGAGCCTGTTGCTCCTATCGTTCGAAAGTTTCGGGAATATTGTACTTGGATGTTCAGGAGTCCATCTGTATTGTTTCAACTGCACTCTATTGTATTTTCCCATTGTAAATACGTCATTGCCATACACTGCATACATATATACAGACAGATCAAAACCTGTCTTATGATTCACGGTGATATTGAAACTCGTGGTGAAATCCGGATTCGGATCCCCGATCACAGTTCTTTTGTCAGGATCCAGAAGTCCGGTATACGGATCCATCCCGACATAATTGAATTCTCCTGGACGGGCATTGACACCTATATAGTTCCGATAGTCCGAATCAGGAAGATCCTCAGGAAGAGATTGTATGATACCATCCACTTCATATCCGAAAAATACATTCATAGGATATCCGATAGCCAAGACATTAAGAATATTGGTGCCGAATATGTAATTCCCGTAATCCTGATATCTGATACCGTTCACTTCATTGAAGCCCACAGCGTCCTTTGAAGACCCGATATTTAACACTTTGTTCCGGTTCAAGTTGAAAATCCATCCAAGATCAAAGCCGAAATCCCCTACATCGAACCTTCCCCGGACACTCAATTCAAATCCCTGGTTCAGGATATCCCCGTCATTGACCCATACTTTCGTATATCCGGTACTCGGGGCCATATATTTTTCTCTAAGGAGATCACTGGTCCTTTTATAATAATAATCCATCGTAAAATCCAACCGGTTGTCAAAAAACGACATATCCACACCGACATCGAATTGATGTGTTTTTTCCCAACTCAAATCAGCATTCCCCATACCTGTAAATTCGGCATACCAGTATGTGTTCTGATTGGATGTTCTTATCCCTGGCCCTCTAATGACAAAACGCTGGCCGTTATAATAATAATCTTCGGATCCGTATCTTTCTATGGATTGATACGGAGAAATGCCCTGATTACCTGAAAGTCCATAGGAAGCCCTCAGTTTCAGAAGGCTGACAACATCGACATTTTCCATAAAGCCTTCTTCGGAAATTTTCCAGCCAATTGCTCCGGAAGGGAAAAATCCCCACTTGTTGTTTCTTCCAAATTTAGAAGAACCATCAGCTCTGGCAGTGAAAGTCAGAAAATACCTATTGTCATAATTGTAATTAAGACGAGTGAAGCCTGACAATGATTCATATGCCGTCATTGTATTGTTTATCAACTGGACTGAAGCTCCAGACAGAGCTTCCTCTTTTAATACATGACTGGTAAATCCCCTTCCTTCCAGCGATTTGGTAGTTCCTGCAAATGTTTCGTAATTGCCGCCCACCATCATGCTCAGACCGTGTTTCCCAAAAGTTTTGTCAAATGTGAGGTATAAATCGAATATCATTTTATGCTCCTCATACACACTCTGATATCCCACACCGTTATATGTAGTGCCATTCGCTGTATAATCCGGCAATTCATATTTCGAAAAATCAGAAACCTTTGCCGAACCGTTTGCCATTCCAACGAGTTTCAGACACGGCAATATGTCCAGCTCCACCTGCAAAGTCATATATCCTGACAAAGTCTTGTTCGTGTCATTCTTATTATCAAGATTCATCACAGGATTATAATCCATATAGTCAGTATATTCCTGTTTAAAGTATGATCCGTCCCCGTTATATATAGGCCACAGAGGATTCCTGTTGAACGCCAGCCATCCAGGATCGGTTCTGTAATCCCTGAAAAAACCCGCCATTGACTTTATATTCAGGTTATCAAAAATCTTGTAACTCGTATTTATATCTATCGAGAATTTATTGTAATCATCCTTCTTCCTCATACCTTTACCGGAATAATAGCCGATACTGGCGAAATATCGCCCTCTTTCTGTTCCCGCTTCAACTCCGACATTGTAATCTTGAGTTATTGCAGTACGGAATGATTCCTTTACCCAGTCTGTCCTATACGGCCAATGTCCATCTCGGATTTCTTCAATCGATGGATAATAGGTGTTCCCTATCTTTTCTCCTCTATATGTAGGCTCCTTGTAGTCATTCATATCTGACTCGTTCTGAAGAATGGCCATTTGCAGAGGGTCTTTCCAATAATCCAGTTCACCTCTGAAAAATCCCACTCCGCATTTTGCATTAAAGAAGACATTCCGTATCCCGCTCTGACCACTTTTTGTCGTAATCATTATCACACCGTTGGCACCTCGTGAACCATAAATTGCAGTAGATGACGCATCCTTCAGAACTTCGATTGAAGCAACGTTATTTGGATTTACTGATGTCAGGTTTCCGGCATCCCCAATCGGGACGCCATCTACAACAACAAGCGGAGATTTCGATCCATTGATTGAACTTGCCCCTCTTATGCGGATTGTTGTCGACCCCTGAGGATCATCATCGGATCCACCGTTAATTACCTGAAGACCGGCAATGCGTCCTTGCAGCATTTTGTCAATGGATCCAGAAGAAGTTTGACTCAAATCCTCAGGGTCTATTGAGGCCACACTGCCGGTAAGATCACTTTTTTTCATCGATCCATATCCCAAAACGACGACTTCGTCCAAAAACTGTACATCTTCCTTCAATGTAACATTGATAACTGATTTGTCTCCTACAGCGATTTTTCTTGTCTTATAGCCGAGATTTGAAAATACGAGAACCGCATCTGAATTGTCTACATACAAAGAATAATACCCGTTTTCATCAGTGACTGTACCTTTATTTACCCCTTCTATGAATACTCCGGCACCTATAACCGGAAGCCCAGACTCGTCAGAAACAACCCCATTCACCTCCAGTTTTTCTTCTTTTTCCTCATTTTTCTGAACCGTCTCCTGGAACAGAGTCACCTGTTTTCCTTCTTTAATACTGTAAGACACTCCTGTTCCGGCCAAAAGTTTGTCAAGCAACTGGTTTATCGAAAGTTCCACCGCTTTGACACTGACCTTTACGTTAAGACCGGGAAGCTGATTACTATAAAAGAAACTATAGTCAGTTTCACTTTCCAGAATTTCAATTGCCTCTATAAGCGTTTTGTTCTCAATTGTTACTGTAATCTGCGCAAACACAGGCAATGTCATTGACCACAACAGGAAGGTCAAAACAGTTTTCAATAATTTTCCCATTGTCAATTAGTTTTTGTGTTAATAAAGATGTAGTACGGATATTATCTCATTGCTTTCTGCTGAATTTTATTACATTACCGGAAATATCATACAACACGGGAGAAGTTCCGGAAATCAAATCAAGGACATTTGTCAGTGAACTGTTTTTTATAAGTCCGGTGTAGGAATAGTCAAGGATTTCACAATCGTCAAATATGATTTTCACATTATACTGCCGTTCCAGAACGGCGGCAATGTCTCTTAAAGATGTGTTTTCGAACAATATCTCATCATCCATCCACGGGACCAGATGATCCGTACGGCGTGCATTCTTTTTTGTGAGAGTATTGGCCACTTTGTCGAAAACTATCTGTTGATTCGGCAAAAGAGATTCTTCGACCCCATGCACAGTAGTTATCACTTTCCCTTCTACAAGAGTTGTGACAATCTCTGTTTCATCTCCGTAACCGCGTACATTGAATTTCGTTCCTACCGCTTTGATGCTGCAATCACCGGTTTCGACCACGAATGGAATTCTGTCATTTTTCTTGACATCGAAAAAAGCTTCACCATCAAGCTTGACCAGACGATTTTTATCATTGTAAGAGGATGAATATGTAACTGTCGTACCTGAATTCAAATTCACAACTGTACCATCCGGAAGGACAATCTCACTTCTCTGTCCGCTATCGGCTGATACCTCAAAACAGTTGTCCTGCTCCAGAAGTGCAGACAGAAAGTAACCACCTGCTACAGCAATTATAAAGGATGCAGCGATGCACAGTTTGCCGACAACTTTCCTTATTCGGATAATTTTCTTTTTGTTCCTGTAATCCTCCAATGCGAATATCCGACGAAGCATATCCTGCTTCATACTCAATTTTTTATCATCCGGCAATATATCAATTGTATTATCCCATTTGGTTTTGCTATATTCATTGAATTCAGTGGCCGAGGATGACTCAAACACTTGTCTCAAAAGGTCATTTTCCCTTTCATCGGTCAGTCCCATCAAGTATCTGTCCAACAAATTCGTAAATTTTTCCACATTCATATGATTAGCCTCAATTAATCTTAAAAACACTATCACAAAAGGAAGAAACAAATGAGAAAACCCATTCCGCACAAAGCTTTTTTAAGAACTTTCATCGTTCTTGAAATCTGTGTTTCAACTGTCTTGGGCGATATGCCTAAACTCTCCGCAATTTCCTTAATTGACATATTCTGCTCTGTACGTAACAGGAATATCTTTTTCCTGGATTCTGGAAGGAGTGACATTACTTTCTCTATCTCTTTGACAATCAATCCATAGTCTACATAATTGGCATTTATTGCAACTAAGTCACAATAATGTTCTTTGGCGAAGTTCATATATTTTGCTGCGCGAAGCTGTCTTTTGACCTCTTTATATGCAGCATTTCTTGCCACTACATACAGATATGCTGGAAGATTCCTGTAAGGTGATATCCTGTCCCTATGCTTCCACAATTGCATAAAACTAAACTGTGTAATGTCTTCAGCGAGAAGATCGTCCCTCAATATCGAATTCACATATGAATATATGATTCCCACATACTTGTCATATATCACGCTGAAAGCTCTCTTACTGCCTCCATTCAACTGGATTATCAACAAATAGTCCTCTTGCATAAGACGGTAAATTAATTATGTGGCGGGTTTAATTTATATAATATATCCCCACCCGGCGATTTTCCCTACAATGTTATGGCATAAAATAAACTGCAAGCCGAGCGCAGAGACAGAATTTATTCTGGCTATGCCGAGGCGAAGCATGATTGTAAACATAGTTTAAAATAAACTGCAAGCCGAGCGCAGAGACAAATTTATTTGGCCATGCCGAGGCGAAGCGTGATTATAAACACTGTTTAAAATAAACTGCAAGTTTGCCTGTAGACGGATCTCCGGGTAGTGTTTCAAACAGTGTGTCCGGAGTAAGCCTTCAGACCTTTTAGTTTTGCAAATATATCAATTTATCCGTTAC
>CALUPB010000005.1 GCA_944322585.1 uncultured Bacteroidales bacterium
GACCGAAATGGAGTTGGAAACATGGAACAACAAACAGAAAAAGATATGACAGCACAACAAATTGTGGACAGGGAAATTCTGTATGAACAGAGTTATGTCCTTAATGAACTGATTAGAGTGAACGACAGTCTTTGGGACAAGATTGAAAACTCAACCGAACTGGATGAGGTGTATGAATGGTGGTTGGTCACTCCCTACATGGCAGAACTACTAAAGGAAAACGGGGAGGTAATCTTCGCTGACTATGATTGCTATTGGTGGGGAAGAACTACTACTGGACAGGCTCTCTATATGGATTGGGTGATACAGGAAATAGCCAGACAGACGGAGAGATAACAGCAACGGAACAACGGAAACAATGTATTCAAAGGAATATCCAACTTGATTTCTGAACTTTTTGGAGATTGGGTTGGATATTTCGTTTATCTATAACCAATTAAAAATCAAAGGAACAATGAAAGAAACAACAGGCTACAACGGATTTACACCGTCAGACTATGCGGAAGAATTGTACAGGGATGCAAAGGTCAATGCACAAAGGAAACAAAGGTTGCAAAGGAGACTTGACAATCTTGCAAAGGAACAGCAGCAGAACTTGAAGCACCAGATGAAGCAAAGGATATTCAAGGCAGGTATCGAATACTATGAAGCAAGGGCAGAATACTGTCATTATCTGGCAGAGAGTGCATACGAAAGAGAGTTCAAGATATGGACAGACATTATGCTGGACTTCATGGCTGAACTGGACAGGCAAACTGAAAATAAGACAGAATCGCCTATGTAGATTCCAAATCAAGGAAATCAACGGAAAAATTAAAATGAATAACCAATTAAATGTAAGCATTATGAGCAAGGAAATGAATTGGGACAATTTCGTTCCGACAAGAGAAATCAGAGAGTACGACATGAAATTACGGGAAAGTATCAGACAGAGAGAACAGGTGAAGCAAGATTTGGCTGAACTGGAGAAACGAGGTAAAGACCTGTTCTATGATGTTGAACACGAAATGCTGGAAACAGGTATAAGGTACTTTGATGTCCGTTCTGAATTTTATGTTTATAAGGTGGAATATGAGTACATAAAGGCAGAGAGAGAATATCTTGCAGGACAAGCCGATATTTAGATGCAATACCCCTCAATTTGAGTGCTGTTTGAAGAAAACTTTTATATCTTTGTGCTGTCTTTCGGAGCAATCTGGAGGACATACATACTGAAAGTGTTTTCGCACTGTCCTTGATAGGAAAATGTGGCAGTTTTCAAAACGTGAGGACAACGAACGGCACTCATTCTTGTTTAGACTATGTGGGTAAGGGTTTATTATACCCTGCAATACCTCATATCTATTCGAGTGTGGGGTATTGCATCGTTTATTCACGTTAAGGTTAGCCACAACCTCCTATCAGATAAACGAAACAACCTCACACTTTCTTTTTGTTTATCAATATCTGTTGAGAGGTTGGACAGTGGAGGATAAACTGATGGATATCCATACACTGAATGACAAAGAAAAATTGTTCGGGTACAATGATATTGTGCTGTACTTTGAACTTCAAGTCAAAAATACGCCACAAGGATTTAACTATAATCGGTTACATAATTATCTTGCAGCACATCAAATAACCATTAAGGAAGAAAAGGATATTATCAATTCTCCTTTTATGCAGGACTTTCAACAGAATCCTGTTTCGTTTTTCTGTTTCAAACCAGCATATCGAAATTCAGTACGATATTCTACTCTTGCTGCACTGCTATATCATTTGCGAAACTCATTTGCACACGCACTTGTAGAGATAACAATTATAGGTAGGCAGCAATATTATTGTTTTAAGGACATAAGCCCGAGTTCAAATAAAAAACAAGGAGCCAATCCACAGATAACAATGATAGGACAAATTCCTAAATCTCTATTTGTCAACTTTATTGATGAAATAAAAGCAAATCGAAAGAACAAAAATCAAACAAATCAAATCAATAAATAATATGAAAAAGACATTATCAATGCTGGCACTTATGTCGGCAGTTCTGGTTTCTTGTACGAAATCGGAAATCAATGATGACAATGGCAATCCGCCAGATGAGCCTGTGTATGAAATCTCAATCTCGCCCAAAGACTTGACTTTTGGAGCAGAGGGTGGAGACCAGACTGTTACGGTCACAAGTTCCGAGGATTGGTATCTTAACGGCGAAAGTGACTGGTGTGAAGTTTCCGCATCATACGGAAGCAACGGAGATAAAGTGACATTTTCTGCCGACCCTTATGAGAATACAAATGAAGAAAGGACAGCGACATTTACATTCTACTGTGGGGATAAGGATGTAGAACTGGTTGTCACACAAGAAGCAAAGGTGTATTCTATTTCTGTAGAGCCGAAAGAACTGACATTTGAAGTAGAGGGCGGAGAAAAAGAAATTACAATAACAAGTTCTGACAATTGGAATTTAAGTTATGTTCCAGAATGGATAACCCTATCAGAAGATGGGGGAGAAAACGGTGCCATTATTACTGTAACTGTTGAGTATAATGATGAAACAGATACTCGCTCTGGAGATATACTATTCATTTGTGGAGATAAAGATACGAAAGTAAGTGTCACGCAGCAGGCGGATGATAGTCCTATTATCCAATTCAAAGACCCGTATTTTCTTGATGCTTTGTTAGAAACTTATAGTGTTTGGTGGGATACTGTAAAATATGATGTTAATGTAGACAAGAACAATGACGGACAGATTTCTGAAAGTGAAGCGGCAAGTGTGGAAGTATTGGATTTAGATAAAGCACAAGACCAAAGTGGGAATGATATACGAAATATTGATGAATTAAGATATTTTACTGGATTAAGGTATCTTCATTTCGGTAATTGTCCTATTACAGAATTGGACTTAAACGCAAACACAAAACTTGAAGAATTAGCATTATCGGACGGTAAAATTAAATCTCTTAATATAGAAGAATGCGTGGCCTTGATAAATTTAGATTGTTCCGCCAATCAACTGAATTCATTAGAAGTAAATAGTACAGAGTTGACAAATTTACGGTGCGATAGTAATAGTCTTTCCGCACTTGATATCAACAACTGCACTGCATTGACATATTTGAGTTGCAATCATAATAGCCTTACTTCACTTGATTTAAACAGTAATACTGCATTGGAAGGATTGAGTTGTTATTATAATCATCTTTCCTCACTTGCTATCAACAACTGTACGGCATTGACAAGTTTGAATTGCCAATATAATCAACTTACAACGCTTGATGTAAGCAATAATACTGCTTTGGAAGCGATATATTGCAATGATAATAAACTTGTCCGTCTTGATGTAAATAACTGTACGGAATTGAGTACACTATATTGCGAAGATAATCAACTTACTTCACTGAACTTAAGCAATAATACGGAGTTATGGTCTTTATATTGTTACTCCAATGCCATTACATCTCTTGATTTGAGTAAATGTCGGAAATTGAATAGTTTATCTTGTGTGCATTTTTGGGGTTCTGGCGATAATCTAAATGTAGAATACGATACAAAATGTCCATTAGAATCATTGAAAATATACAAGTATCATACTATACAGGAATTGTCTATGGAAGCGACGAGGAGAGCCTATGGAAGTGTAATAGAATATGTTGAGTAATTAAACCAAATAAATTTCAAAATTATGAGTGCATATTTTATCAAAAGTATCAAGCAAGGTTATTCCGCAAATATCAAGGATGTTATTCTTGTAATTGACGGTAAGACAAGAGAAGAAGAGTTCTCACTAATAGATTATGGATATAGTGTGGATGACAACGCATTTCTCATACTTGCTGCCGACAAAGAATCTAACACAGGAATTTTTACATTATCGCCTGTGCCGCTTGTACTTCTTAAAGAGGGAGCAAAATTAGAGTGGGACGAGCCGAGAATATTCAAATTATTCTTTCCAAAACTTGCTGATATTAAAGATTTTGGGAGAATCTACGATGAAACTGAATGATTAAAGTCAAACCGTCCCTCTGCTGCAATGTGGAGGGACTTTGGCATATGCACTCTTTACATCCCCTCCAAACAAGGGGATTTCCTATTTCATTATATATCATTCTGTTATCTATGCTGTAATTTCGTGAGGGGTATATAAAATGAAAAATCGGAAAAATATGGCGTAGGCTGGAGAATAACGAGATTAAGACAATTCAATTTATTGATTTACAAAGAATATATGATTATGAAAACAAAACATTATTTCAACAGGCTGGATTATGGCTAAATGCTGTAATGAGCAGTCGAATCTATTGTGCAGAAACATTTTATTGCACAGAATCAGTCAAGAATTACTAACCGCAAACGATGTTTGTACCTTTACCCCGATATTTACCCCAGTCCTTTTTCTTGTGTATGTCATATAAGTAAATATTGGTCGTTGAATAAATCAAAATCCTCTAATTCGCTGATAATCAGCCCTGCGGAAATAGCTCAGTTGCGTAGCCTTGAAAGACGAAGTCTTTTAAGGTCTTGGAGTAGCAATCCTTGCCAAGGTTGGGGTCGCGAGTTCGAGTCTCGTTTTCCGCTCCATAAAGAGATTACCTTCGGGTAGTCTCTTTTTTTGTTCGACAATTTCGAAAATACCCGGATAGATGAGGCAATGAAGAATCTTCTGTAAACAAGAAAGGGCAGGCGATAAAACCTGTCCTTTTTCGTAAGATGTAACACAGTGAATTACTGTACATTGTGTGCTTTTTTCTCTTTCTTGTCCTGCACGGCAAAATAAATTGAGCCGACTATGGCAATGAGCAGGATAAAACCGCAAACGATTATTGTATTCATTTCTCATTTGTTTTATCTCTTGTGAGCCATAAGCCCAGCAAAAGGGTTGCCACCACTGTTATCGCTACAATGACATAAGTCTATATATTCTGCATATCGCTGAATATGGATGTCAGCAAAATGGCTGTTGCCATATATTTGGCTATATCTAACAGCCAGTCTCCAAACTTTTTCCTCATAGCAAGACAAAGGTAACCAAAATTACCGGAAAACAAAATAACCACTTAAAATCAAATCAATATGAGCAACGCAACATTTATCCCCTATCAAAGGCTCGAACTTCAGAGCATGAGTACAGAGCAACTTCTCAACATTATCCGGATAGCAGCAAACAACTATCCCGACACCTCCCTAATCCTTACTCCGAGAATAGACCAGAGCGGACAAGCCTACTACTGGACTGGCTACAATCCCACCTGTACCGGCATTTGGAATACTGTCAAAAAGAAAAGGGACTATCTGTAGAAGTCAAAAATAACGGCGCTATAAAATCGAAAAAATTCATTTTATATACACCTAACAAGAATACCGCGACAATAATCCAATGAGTATCAATAATATATAATCAATAGATTGATTATAAAATACTTACAGAAACTGACAAGAGGAATGCTGATTCGTACAAAGGATTGGCATTCCTTTTCATATCTAATGGGATGAGAGTGATTCGGGGATAAAGAACAGGTTGGAGATATGCGTATTATCCAAATCTATCCTATTATATATAAGCAGGTTAATCCAAAAATTTACTTTGGAAAACTCATACTTTTTGCCTAACTTCATATAACGATTCCAGACCATTAGATATATCCCGATTCAGTTAAAGAGATACAGTCACAGAAGATTCCAATAACAAAAAACAAGAAACGAAATGAGAGAAATACCATTGATATGTACGACAACGATAGAAATACCTCTCATTCTCGAAATCCAGAGGACACGCAAGGTTTATATCTACGAGCCGAGGGAAGATAGAGACATTGAGATTCTTTATCTGCCTTACTTCGAGAAGCGAGACAGAAATAAGAACAAAAATTAGGTCAGACTGCCTATATATTAGGTGTGGGGATTCCAAATCCGGAGAAATGTGTTATATTTGACTTCGTCACATATACTGTTGCGCCTCGGTACAGCAAATAAATTTGCTATACTCTCGGCTTCGGCGTATATTTGCTGAAAGATGAAACTGATAGACAATCATATCAAGAACATAGTTTCCTTGTGCAAACGGTACAAGGTAAACAGATTGTTCGTATTCGGGTCTGTACTGACAGACAGATTCAATGACGAAAGCGACATTGATTTGGTCGTTGATTTCAAGAAAGACGAGGTGGAGGACTATTTCGACAATTACTTCGATTTCAAGTATTCTTTACAGGACCTGTTCGGGAGAAAGGTCGATTTGGTCGAGGAACAGTCCATAAAAAATCCTTATTTCCGGAAAAGAGTTGATTCTACAAAGCAGTTGATATATGGATGAAAATATAAACAAGCACTTGCACGACATACTGGATGCAATTGATGAGATAGAATCATTCTTCGGAGACAAACCAAAGTATTTCAACGAGTTCTGCAATGACCTGTGCTTGAGACGGGCAGTGGAGCGGATGCAAGGAACTATATCATACATGGTTATGACAGTCTTTCAGCCGACATACTCTGGAGTATAGTTATCAACCACCTTCCGAAACTGAAAGAAGAAGCACAGGCTCTACTGGAACAATAGACATACTTAACGGTACACCCTCTTGCAGTAATGTAGGAGGGTTTGTTGTATGATAACCCTGATAAGCATTTTAAAATTCATGTCAGATTGTTGCACGTATTGAAAAAAGTCATATATTTGCAATATGTTTTCCATTGGAAAATATTTCTAAAGGAAAAATGACGGCGGGGTAGCTGCGACGACGGTGTATGAAAGATGAGGCGTCAGGTTGACAGGAGGAAGCTTTTTATTGATTTGTGAAACTTGAATTATTGATGATATGGTAAAGAATTTTTTATTGGCAGCAGTGGCTCTGATGGGGCTGACAGTCTGCGGCAATGCGCGGAATGACAATGATAATAACAATGAAAAAGGAAAGAAAATGACAACGATTGAATTGACAAAAGCGGACTTTCTGAAGAAAGTGGCTGATTTCGAGACTAATCCGGATGAATGGAAGTATCTTGGCGACAAGCCGGCCATAGTGGACTTTTATGCATCGTGGTGCGGCCCGTGCAAGATGGTTGCCCCGATCCTTGAGGAACTGGCGGCAGAGTACGGGGACAGAATAATAATCTACAAGGTCAATACCGAAAAGGAACAGGAACTTGCCGGGGCATTCGGTATCCGTTCGATTCCGTCGCTGCTGTTTATCCCGATGGAAGGCCAGCCTCAGATGGCCGTGGGTGCAATGAGCAAGGCGGATTTCAAGAAAGCGATTGACGAAGTCTTGCTGAAAAATTAGATGGACAGACTGTGCAGAATCCGTGACATCCAGCATGCTGTCAATCATTTCGACAGGGAGTTCAGCCGGACATACGGAATATGCCTGAATGAAGGTATGGTGCTGTGCTCCCTGCTCAAGGCTGACAGACTGTCTGCGGGGGAGCTCGGGGAACTTCTCTGCCTGAGCCCGTCCAACACCTCGAAAGTGATCCGCTCGGCAGAAGGAAAAGGTCTTGTCGGACGGGTCTACGGGGACAGGGACAGGCGTCAGATGTATTTTTCCCTGACTGAAAAGGGCAGACGACTGATTTCATCTGTCAGATGTGAGGACGTGGAGATGCCCCCTTTATTAGGTTGCATAATAAAGGATATTCCCTCTGATTAGACCCCGCCGCGACAGATATTGATATTGTATGATATGTGCAACAGGGACATGTGTTGTCAGCCGGTTGCCCATGTCCCGAAAATCATAATAAGGTCTGCATTACGTATTCCGGCAGGTCGTCGGAAAATTGCAGGCAGTCATTTTGACAATAAACAGATAGGTTATGTTGAATACAGGAGACAGGATGCCG
This sequence comes from uncultured Bacteroidales bacterium, assembly GCA_944322585.1. Lineage (GTDB taxonomy): Bacteria > Bacteroidota > Bacteroidia > Bacteroidales > UBA932 > Cryptobacteroides. The sequence continues at coordinate 7,816 of CALUPB010000005.1, forward strand.
GCGTTCCGGGTGCAGGATCAGGACGGCAATGAAGTTACTGACAAGGACTTCGAAGGAAAGAAGATCGTTCTTTATTTTTATCCCAAAGACAGTACGCCGGGATGTACGGCGGAAGCATGCAGCCTTAGGGACAATTTCGGTGAGCTCAGGGCAGCCGGATATGAAGTCTATGGCGTGAGCAAGGACAGTGCGGCATCGCACACGAGATTCAGGGAGAAGTATTCCCTGCCTTTCACCCTGCTGTCCGACCCTTCGACAGAGATGCTCAGGGCTTTCGGAGCATGGGGCGAGAAGAAGATGTACGGCAAGGTTACGGAAGGGACTCTGCGCAAGACATTCATAATTTCCGAAACGGGTACGATAGAACGGATAATCGACAAGGTCGACACGAAAAACCACGCTGCGCAGATACTGTAATTGCAGCGGACCCGATAATTATTGACAATCAAACTGACCCGTTTTATGAAAATTTCCGTTATCGCCCGTGAAATGGGCAAATTGATGATGATTTTGTTCGGCATCCTGTTTATTGGATATCCGGTAATCGAATTGACTTCATTGATCCCTTCCGCTCCGGTGTTTACCATAGAGCATGGTTTCAGTACTACGACAATCCCTGCAATCCAGTATGTCGCAGGCTGCATATTTACTATAGCGGAGATAGCGATTCTGGTGCTCCTCGCCCTCAGGCGGATGCAGTACGGGATACGGACGTTGGGATTGGCCGGAATAATCGTGGTGATAGCCAGGAATGTCCTTGTGTATGTGGCGCAGGCATTGTACTGGACCGGCGTAATGCCTGCTGTGATATATGGAAACATTATAAATATTCTGCTTCTTCTGCTAATAGCCGGTTATGCACTTTTTGCAGCCGGGACGCAGTGCCCTGTCGGACTGAAAGTGGCTGTTCCTGTATGCCTTTTTGCCCGGATACTGCTGTTCCCTGCAGGAGTTGGATTAGGCATTTTCTGGTTCCAGCCAATACTGAATCTTTTGACAGGTCTTATTGCCTTTACTATAATATTCATGCTGATACGGTCGTGGCAGAAGAATCCCTGCCAGCCGGCGCCTGACACGTCCGGAACATCTCCTGTCTACGGCAATGGTGCGGTTCCCGGATATTCTGCTCCCGCTGCAGCAGATTACGGCAGGAAGTCATCCGCTTCAAAAATCGTCCTCAACATTGTCTGGCACATCCCGTTTGCGGGGTTTGCCCAAGGCATCTATTATTTCATAGCCGGATGCCTGTCAATGATAACCATAATCGGAATCCCTGTCGGACTCGGACTTATACAGTTTTCGAAATTCCTGTTCGCACCGTTTACATGTGAAATGGTGTCCCGTAAGGATCTTGCCCTGGTGACAGGAGATACCAGAAGTGCGGCAGGACAGGCATTTTCCGTCATTGCCCGTATTTTCTATTTCTTCCCGGGGCTCTTCAATGCGTTGGGCTGTATAGGAATGATAATCATATGCTGCGTAACCATTATCGGTATCCCGTGCGGTATGGTGTGGGCACGGGCTCTCGGCACGATTTTCAATCCTGTGGACAAGGTCTGCGTGCCGGTGGCAACAGCGGACAGGATAAGGCAGATAAAGGCTGGAATGGCTCCGGCTGCACAGCCTGCGTCTTCCGTCAACGGTGCTCCGCAGCAGGCGGGATACGCCTATAACGGACCGGCTTTCCAGCAGGGAGCCGCCGGTGGGGTAAATGTTTCACAGCATAAGGTCAGGGTATATACCGATGCACGTCTTGAAGAAATACTGTCCAATCCGGCAATGTACAACAGCAACCTGGTGGAGAGTTGCCGTAAGGAGGCGGAGATACGCAAGTCGTCTGAAGAGTTCTTGCCACAGGTGACGGAAATGTCGGATGACGAAATAATGCGTATATTGAGCTATCCTGATACATACAGCGAAGTGATGGTATATTGCTGCTACAAGGTGAATGCCGAAAGGCAGCGTATACGCGAAGAAGAGGCCCGTAAGGCTGAGGAGGAAAGGGAGCGTCAGGAGGCGGAGGCCGCTGCGGCAGCTGCAGCCCGCCGCAAGGCTCTGTGGGTAAAATACCGTCCGTATGTGGTCGGGACATTGGCCTTGGCAGCCGTTCTGGCTGTAATCCTTTATCTGATTTCGGACAGTCATCATTTTACGAGAGGGTCGCGGCTTATGGAGAAGCAGAAGATAGAGGCGGCCATGGCTGCTCTCGGGCGGGTCTCCAATGAGAAATACAGGAATTATTCCCTTGCCAGATACCGTCTGTACAGATGCTGTCTGGTCGGGCAGGATTCCGCTAAGGCGGCCGAGGCTCTTCTTCAGGCTGTCGGGAATGAGAATGCCTGGGCATGCAAGACGGCTTGCAGGGAGTATGCCGGCCATGCGCTGGAGGGCACATTCAAGCCCTATATCAAGGAGGACAAAGCTGCCGTGGCGAAACTGTATTACCGGGCTCCGGACAGCGACAACAGGATTTTTGCCGGGAAACTTTTCCTGGAGTTGGGGCAATATTCCATCGCACGGAATATTTTCGAGGACTATCCGTCTGAAGGTAGGGCTTCAGGCTATCTCGGGATAATGAGCCTGTATGGCTGGGGAGGAATGGAACAGAATTTCGACAAGGCTTTCGAATATCTGAAAGAGGCTCCGGACGAGCTGCCGTTTGCCGTTCATAAAGGTGACCTTGTGCTTTATATGGGAGAATTCATGGATCCACAGTATGGCAGGACTTATCCATACCATGATTATATACAGTTTGTAGCGGAAGCGGATGTCTATTATGGCATTGCTGCGGATGCGGAGCCAGGCAACAGTTCATACCGCACAAGGAAAGAAGTGACTTCCGAGCTGCTCAGGACATATAAGACCGACAGGGCCATGGAGAATCCGTGGTCGAGAAGTACCCGCTGGAATGATTATTCATGCGGAAGCCAACCATGGAAAGGCCATTATTACGGGATGGCATACCATAATTCATACGGCAATCCCGTTACCTCCAACGGATGGGGCATAGCCAGATATGTCTATTCTTCCGATGACAGCAGAAAAATTGTCAGACTCATGAAATACAGCAACGGGCATGCTGCCGGGAGCAATGGCATTTCAATAGATACCGGATACACGATCATGGTAGGAAAAGTAAAGGATGATGCCGGAAACATTTCGTCCGGGACCATTATTTATCCTGACGGGCGCGTCAAGACCGTAGGATAGATCTGCCGGACATATGCGCAATATCGTCAATAGACGTAGGCACGGATGTCGTCTGCAGTGATGCGGCTGCCGGAAAGGATGAGCAGACGTTCCACTACATTGCGGAGTTCCCTGATGTTTCCGGTCCAGGTCTTGTCTACAAGCATCCGCATCGCTTCGGTATCGACTTCACGACGGGCCATCCCCGTCTCGGAGCATATCTGGTCTATGAAATAGTTCACAAGCAGCGGAATGTCTTCTTTCCTGTCGTCAAGGGAAGGGACGGTGATGACAATGACGCTCAGCCGGTGGTACAGGTCTTCCCTGAAATTACCTTTGGCTATTTCTTCCCGAAGGTTCTTGTTGGTAGCGGCAAGTACGCGCACATCCACATTGATGTCCTTGTCGCTTCCGACGCGGGACAGTTTCTTTTCCTGCAGCACCCGGAGCACCTTGGCCTGGGCGGCCAGACTCATGTCGCCTATTTCGTCAAGGAACAGCGTACCTCCGTCCGCCTGCTCGAACTTTCCCTTGTGCTGCTTTACGGCTGATGTGAACGCTCCCTTCTCATGCCCGAACAGTTCGCTTTCGATAAGTTCAGACGGTATGGCGGCACAGTTGACCTCTATATAGGGCATCTGGGACCGCATGCTTTTCTGGTGCAGAGTCCTTGCCACTAATTCCTTTCCTGTCCCGTTCGCTCCGGTTATCAGCACCCTGGCATCGGTAGGGGCCACCTTGTCTATCATTTCCCTTACCTTCAGAATCGGAGCGGACTCTCCTATCATTTCCTGTCCGTAGACTTTCTTCTTGAGCCTTGTGGTCTCGGAAGCAAGCCTTTCGGTCTTGGATATGAGGGTCACCTTGTCTGTGGCATTTTTGATGGTGATGAGTATGCGGTTGAGGTCCAGCGGTTTCTGGATGAAGTCGAACGCACCTTTCTTGATGCATTCCACGGCGGTGTCGATGTCCCCGTGCCCGGAAATCATGACGACGGCGGCATCCACTCCCTCGGCGGCAAACCTGTCCAGCACTTCGATTCCGTCCATGTTGGGCATCTTGATGTCGCAGAAGATTACGCTGTATCTTTCTTTCAGGGCCATGTCCACTCCCTGGGCCCCGTCTTCGGCCACATCCACATCATAATCTTCGTCCGTGAGGATTTCCTTGAGTGAATTGCGTATCGCCCTTTCGTCGTCTATTATAAGTATTTTCATTTCAGTATGATTTAAATCCGATGGTTGTTCCGGCTACTGTCCCGTATGGTTCCGGTGCGGCAAAATCCCGCGGGCTCAGTGCCGGCGGCACATGAATACAAATATCGGACAAATTTCCGTCTTTACACAAATTTTATCGGTCTTCCCTGAACAGATCGTCCAGGACAATCTCATTCTGAACCATTCCTGACCACATGTTCGGTTTGAGCCCGTATGTCGTGACCATTGTGAGATAAAGGGCTTTCCTTGTCCTTGTCGTATGTCTGAACAGCTCTTTCCGCTCCTGCATTTCGTCATTGTATTTCTTTGTGATTTCGTATTGAGCGGAAGAGAATTTCATTTCGCAAAGATTGATGACCTGGTCCCTGCGGTCGATGACAAGATCTATCTGGCCTCCTTTGTGGTCTTCTGAAGCCGTTGAACTCCAGGAACATACGGAACTTTGGATGCCGCTGATACCCAATCCGGACTTTATCTGCGGAATATGGTGCAGACACAGCTGTTCGAATGAATATCCGTTCCAGCTCCTTCGTTCCGGAGAGTCGATCATATTCGACCACAGGTGTTCATCATGTATTGTCCTCCCCTTGACGAATTTCAGGAAAAACAGTGTATAGAAATCCGACAACTGGTACATTACGTCCCGCTCCTTTTTCCCGAAAGCGGAATATTTCCTAATGAAGTCACAGTTGCACAGATTGTCCAGCACCTGTGAAAAATTCCCGCCTTCAGGCATTTTCAGCGCGGACATCATTTCGGCCCGGGTCATACCTTTCGCTTTCCTGCTTAGCAGTTCCACCGTATTCCTGTAAATGGATGCATCCTTGAACAGAGACCGGAACAGAAATCCGTATTCGTCCCTCATTTCCGCGTTTTCCGAAAAGAACATCCGGTCTATGTTCTGGGAAAGACTGTATCCTTTCTGCAGCATCTGGAGATAATAAGGTATCCCGCCCATAATCATGTATGCCTCGGCAATCTGATAGCGGTTCCATGCTATTCCCTTGGCCTTCAGAAAAGCTTCTGTTTCTGCAAGATCGAACGGGGCAAGTTTGATCCTGCAGGTTACGCGGTTGTGAAGTCCTCCGCGAGCTCCGATAAGATGCGAGATCATCCATGTCGTCGCCGAGCCGCAGACTATCATTTTCAGCCCCGGCTGTCCGGATGCCCAACTGTTCCAGAAAAGATCGAATGCCTTCATAAAGCCGGAACGGGGTGAGTCGAGCCATGGGAATTCATCCATGAAAATGACTATTCTGTCCTTTTTAAGCGACATGATGTGTTGTCTGAGCTGGTCGAAGGCATCGAACCAGGAAGTCGCCAACGGATAAGGAAGGCCGGAAAATTCCCGCAACTGGCTGTTGAAGAACATCAGCTGTTCCTGTCTGGTCCCGTGGAATATTCCTGTCGTATAGAAGTCCAACCTGTCTTTGAAATAATTCTTTATGAGAAATGTCTTTCCTACCCGTCTCCTGCCGTACACTGCAATCAGTTCGGCATTGTCTGAGTCGTAACGGTTTTTCAGGATGGCGCATTCCTTTGTGCGTCCTATAATCCGGGATGTCATATATTTGTCATTATTTGTCCGCAAATATACAAAAAATCAGGTTACGGATAACTGAAAATGAAAATAACTCATCCGTAACGCGTTGAAAAATCGGGTTACGGATGAGTTATGTCTAAAATTTCCGTCTTTACACAAATTTTTATAATTTTGCGCACTGACAGCATGTGACGGATTTTACGGCGCATCGGCTGACAACCGTGTACGCAATGCAGATACCAGACATCATAATAGCGGTCGACGGATACTCGTCGACAGGCAAGAGTACTTTCGCTAAAAGGATAGCATCGGAGTTCTCTTTCCTGTATCTGGATTCAGGAGCCATGTACAGGGCTGTCACCCTGTATGCAATCGAGCATGGCATAATTTCCCCGTCGGGAGAGATCGACCGTCAGGCTCTGTGCAGGGCCCTTCCGGCTCTTGACATACATTTCGAGGATACCGGCAACGGAAGCAGGACATATATCGGGGACAAGTGCGTGGAGAAGGATATCCGCACTCTGGCTGTCTCGGACAAGGTGAGTCTTATAGCGGCGGTTCCCGAAGTCAGGAATTTCATAGATGACAGGCTGAGGGAGTTCGGCAGGAAGAAGCGTGTGGTCATGGACGGCAGGGATATAGGGACGACAGTCTTTCCGGATGCGGAGCTGAAGATATTCATGACTGCCGATCCTGTAGTGAGGGCTCGCAGACGGGCGGACGAGATGAAGCGCAAAGGAGAGAAAGCGGACATACAGGAGGTGGCGAAGAATTTGCGGGAAAGGGATTTCATCGATTCCCACAGGGAGGTGTCGCCTCTTACGAAGGCAGACGACGCTATTGTGCTGGACAATTCGGACATGACGATAGAAGACCAGATGAAATGGATAAGACAGATTATTTCCGACAGGTTTTCGTATGTACGGGTCTGACATGGAAAGAGAATGGCTATGACGGTTGAAGTCGACAGTAATTCCGGATTTTGTGCCGGTGTCATAAGGGCTATAGACAGGGCGGAGGATTTTCTGGACCATCGCGAGGGGGCAGACAGGAAACTGTTTTCTCTCGGGGCGATAGTGCACAACGAGTCCGAACTGGAACGTCTCGGCGCAAAAGGACTTGTAACTGTCGACAGGGAGGATCTTTCCGAGATGCAGGATGCTTCGGGGGAGACGCTTCTTATCAGGGCCCACGGGGAGCCGCCGGAGACATATGCAAAAGCTGAGGCATTGGGCTTCAGGATAATAGACTGTACATGCTCGGTGGTACTGAAGCTGCAGAAAGACATCAGGACTGCATATGAAGTCCAGCACAGCGGCCTCAGGACGGGGCAGATTGTCATCTTCGGCAAGATAGGCCATCCGGAAGTGATGGGTCTGCTCGGTCAGGTGGACGGAGACGCCGTGGTGATAGAAAACATGAAGATGCTGGAAGATTCAGTGGCAAAGGGTATTATCGATCTTCAGCGTCCTGTAGAGATATTTTCCCAGACTACCAAAAGTCCTGCGGAGTATGCCTCCATCTGTTCCCGCCTTGAAGAGATGATGGCTTCTTTCAATGAGATGCCGATAACCCAGTTCAAGGGCCGGAACCTGCTCGTTGTGCACAATACGATTTGTTCCCAGGTGGCGACCCGTCATGCAAGACTGTCCAAATTCGCGCTTGATCACGATATAATAATTTTCGTCTCCGGCAAGGCGAGCTCCAATGGCAAGGTCCTCTGTGATTTGTGCAAGTCCTTGAACATCAGAACATATCATATATCTTCCAGTCAGGAGCTCAGGAAAGAGTGGTTCCGCAAGGAGGACAATGTGGGAGTCTGCGGAGCGACATCCACTCCGAAATGGCTTCTGGAGCAGGTCGCTGAGACGGTACGGACTTTCCGCTGATTCCGAAGAAAATTTTGCGGAAAACCGACAATTTTATAATTTTGCGCCCTGAAAACCTGACAATTATAATTAAAATTCATATATATGGCAACAACAGCTGATTTCAAAAACGGATTGTACATCAATTATAACGGCAAGCCTTGCTCTATAGTATGGTTCCAGCATGTAAAGCCGGGAAAAGGCCCTGCTTTCGTGAAGACCAAGCTCCGCAATCTCGAGAACGGCCGTATCCTTGAGAACACTTTCACCGCAGGAGCCAAGATCGAGACTATCAATGTCGAGAGGAGGCCGTACCAGTATCTCTATAAGGATGAGGACGGATACAACTTCATGCATGAGGAGACTTTCGAGCAGATCCATCTTGATGAAAACCTTGTGGAGAATGCAGACCTGATGAAGGAAGGACAGCACGTGGAAATGATGTTCCTTGCTGACGAGGAGAGATGCCTGACATGTGAGCTCCCTACTTATGTCGAGCTTGAAGTGACCTATACCGAGCCTGCCGTGAAGGGTGACACTGCCTCTTCCAACGCACTGAAGGAAGCCACTCTGGAGACTGGAGCCAAGATCATGGTACCTCTTTTCATCAACCAGGGAGAAAAGATCAGGGTAAACACCACTGACCGCAGCTACGGAGAGCGCGTGAAATAACGGCGGCTGGATCCGGGTATGTCTGACATTTGAAACAGTTTCCGTGACCTGCCAATGCCGTTGATATGACCCGTCAAGTTGAAGTTTCAGGCATAAGAGGGATATTCCTGCATCAGGAGACAGGGATATCCCTCTTTCATATTAAAAATACTTTGCATTTATCGAAATAATAAGTACCTTTGTTGAAATCCGACAATGAAAATACCATTATGACTTTCAAATTCAAACCTGTTCGGGGGGGGGTATAACCATTTTATAGACTTCTCTTTCCGGCATCTGTCCTGTTGCCTGACAGTCTTTTTCCTAACCATCAGCCTCAATGCCCAGCACCGTGCCGACCGTGTGCATCTTGATAACGGGGATTCTTTTTCTTTCATTCTTCTCGGTGATCCCCAGGGCTATACCAAATACGACATCAACCAGCCTCTATTCGAGTTGTGTACGGCCTGGATAGCCGATAATATAGACAATCTGAACATCCGGGCGGTCCTGTGTACAGGTGATCTCGTAGAGCAGAACGAGAATATCACCATGGACCGCAATATGCTGAACCAGACCAGCCGGGAGATGTGGGAAAGCGCATCACGTTCCATGTCTCGTCTTGACGGAAGGGTGCCTTATATCATTTCCTGCGGCAATCACGAATACGGTTATCGCAAGGCAGAAAACGGTACGACTCATTTCCCGGAATATTTCCCTTTTGAGCGCAACACCTGCTGGCGGGACTGCCTGGTCGCTGACTTCCCGAACAGGGAAGGTAAAGTCTCTCTCGAAAACGCGGCTTTCGAGTTCAGGGATCCTGCCTGGGGCCCGGTGCTTGTCGTGGCAACGGAGTTCGCTCCCCGGGACGAAGTTCTGGATTGGATACGGGGGCTCATTTCTTCCGACAGGTTCAAGAATCACAGAGTCATACTTCTCACCCACTCTTTCCTTAGGGAAAGGACTGCCGCCAGGACTGACAACGAGTCCTACAGGCTGTCTCCTGCCAACTGGGGACAGCAGATCTGGGACAAGTTGGTAGACAGCGCATCCAATATCGACCTTGTGATCTGCGGCCATACCGGGAAGCCGGGTGATTTCGAAGATTCCGTGGCTTATCGCGTAGACAGGAACAGCACCGGAGTGAATGTACATCAGATGATGTTCAATGTACAGGTCCTCGGCGGAGGCTGGGAGGGCAACGGTGGTGACGGATGGCTCCGCATCCTGGAATTCATGCCTGATGGCAGGACAATCAAAGTGAAGACATATTCGCCTCTGTTCGGTATATCCCCGTCTACAAGACATCTTGCAAGAAGGACAGGAGCCTGCGACATGTTCGACATCGTTCTGGATGCACGTGGTGTCGCCGATACATTTTAGAAATTGATTGGATTCCTGTCGTCAACAGTATTCAATCCAATAATTATTAATTACTAAACTATTATGCTTATGTTGTACAGAAGGCTGATTTATCTGTTTTTGTGTGTCTCGGCCATGATGTATGTCTCGTGTGGGAAAGATGAGATTGATGTCCGGATGTCGGATGACCCGGGATATGCGTCTGCACCGCTTGTCTCTATCCAGGCCAAGGACGGGGACAGATGGATTGACGGCACAATCGATCAGGAGACAAAAACTGTCTCCTTTGTCTTCCATTCTCTTGAAATCCTGACAGCTGTCGAGATGCGGACAGTTACCGATGAGACCTGGGGTACTATGATAAGTCCCGCTTCGGAAGAATTCACTCTCGATCTCACGGAGAATCAAAGTCTTGTAGTCAATGACGGCGTGGATGACATCACATACGACATTGACGCGTCCGTCTACCAGCTTGTCAAGAGTGCGCAGGCGACCGTGAACGGGGAGACGGTATCCGCGCAGATAGTCGGTTCCCTGATAAGTTTCAAGTTCACCACCGTATATCTCATGAGCGAGTTTTCATCTCTGGATATAGACATCGAACTCGGTGAAGGGGCGCAGATAGTGTCTCCGTCATCATTCGAAGGGCTCGACCTTTCTTCCGGAAAGATGGAGATAAGGCTGAAGGATACGGCTGTAGACAAGGAGAAGACATATACATTGTCCGTAAGTACAGGTGATGTGATCACTCTGTCACAGGGCTGGGAGGATGTGACGGCGCAATATGCCGGACAGTATAATCTTGCCCTGTCTCCGGAGATAAAGATCTATTCGAACAATTCCCTTGACGGGACTCCGGGAGCATATGTGTTGACTATACCTGCCGGAATGGTCGATCTGAAAGTCGTAGAGAAAGGTATGGTCACTCCTAATACGAACTGCAAGACGTCCGTCATTCTCCGCGAAAACCGCGATTACAGCATCTTCATCCCTGTCCAGGGCCCTGGAGAATGGAGTCTGGACGGTGACGGAGCCAAGACATTTTACAGTTCTCTTGCTTTCGGACCTGACAACAGCGGAACGAAAAAAGTTCTCAGGGCTGACGGATTCGGAGATAACAGGAAGAAAATCTATGCTCCTGCGCTTGCTATCAAGGACGGCAAGGCGTACATATCCAATGCTTCTTCCGATGTCGCTAAAAACGAATTCTTGAGATATTCCGATGTCAAGGGGACGGATCCTCGGAACTGGTCTGACATGGATGCGGCTTTCGGAGGTTATTTCCAGATTGTGGATAACGGGGCGAGCCTCATCAGCAGCGAAGGGTCGCAGGGATATGCCGTGTACAATTCATCATACAGGGCCATCACTACACTGTGGCAGAATTTTACGAAATCATGGAAGCTCGGACCGATAACAGACCATGATGCCTTGAAGACAGGCCGTCTTGCCATAGGCTGTACCGAAAGGGGGGACCTGGTGATTTTCATGGCTGACAAACGCGTCAATACCCATAATCAGGGTCAGGGCAGGGATCTCGGTCAGGATGGCGCCCTGTCGGATACAAGGGGAGTGACCCTTTACCAGCTTGCTGCGTTGATGGCCGGCTTCGGCTGTTCGGATGCAATGACCATGGAGGACTACAACTGGTCTTATGTGACCCTTCAGGACAATACCGACAGAGGGTATGACCTTGTGAAGACAAACAGCAGGTGGAATCTGACATCTTCCGACACTAATTATGATCCTACAAGGAAAGAGGAGTCGGCGGAACTCGGAAACATGTTTGTCGTATGTATCAAATAACCATTTATTGACAGAATTCTATGAAACGTATAATGATATTGTTGCCGGCTCTTCTGCTGATGGCGGGTTCAGCCGGAACAGTCCGGGCGGAGATACCCGGTGAAGGGAGTCTTGCGGCTGTCCAGAATGTTTCAAGACGGATTTCCGGGAAAATCCTCGACCAGACGGGAGCTCCTGTAATCGGAGCGTCGGTAATGGTTCCCGGCACATTGCAGGGAGCCGTATCCGACATGGACGGGAATTTCTCCCTGGACGTGGAGGCGGGTGTTTCAGTCCTGGATGTCTCCTGTATCGGATATGCCTCTTACCGGCTTGAACTCGGTGACGGGAATGTATATGAAATCGTCCTTTCCGAGGACAGGGAACTTCTGGACGAAGTCGTGGTCGTCGGCTACGGCACCCAGAAAAAGGTCAACCTGACAGGTTCCGTGGCAAGCATGAGCTTCGAGAGCATCGGTACGACTTCCAGGCCTATGTTCAATGCCTCGCAGGCCCTTGCGGGAGCAATTCCGGGACTTCAGGTGATGCAGGGATCGGGTAATCCTTACAACGAAGGATTCTCATATAACATCAGGGGTACCGGAACACTTAACTCTTCAGGTCCTCTTATCCTTGTCGACGGTATGGAACAGTCCATAGGCAACATCAATCCTGCCGACATAGCTTCCATAACAGTCCTGAAGGATGCGGCATCCTGTGCGATCTACGGAAACAGGGGAGCGAACGGAGTGATCCTCGTCACGACCAAGAGCGGTGAAGAAGGCAAGGTCAGCATTTCCTATGACCTTACATTCTCCTATGACGAGCCGTTCAAGATTATCCACACTGTATCGAACTATGCGCAGTACATGGAACTGATGAACGAGTCATCCTACAATGTAGGAGGTTCCGACCTTTTCTCTCAGATTACGATAAACCAGTGGAGGGAGGCTGAAAAGGATCCGAACGGCATCGCCGACAGCGGATATCCGAACTATGTAGCCTATCCTAACACCGACTGGTGGGATGAGATATACCAGAACAAATGGATGCAGAAACATTCCCTGTCGGTCAACGGCAAGAGCGGGAAGGTGGGCTACAACATGAGTCTGGCCTATATCAATAATCCAGGTATCATAGAGAACACCGGATACAAGAGATATTTCGGAAGAGTGAATGTCTATGCCGACGTTACCGACTGGCTCACTGTCGGTACGAGGATCTGGGGATATCTGACGGACAGGGAAAAGGGCAATGTGGGCTCGCTGACCAGTCTCGATACCCAGAAGATGGTTCCGGGCGTCTATCCTTACTATAACGGAATGTATGGAGCCCCGGAGGCCAACGAAGAAGATCCTCAGTCGCATAACCCTTTGTGGGACATGAATCTGACCCGCGGTTACAACAAGCATACACAGTTGTTCACCACATGGTATGCCAAGGTGAAATTCCTGAAATATTTCTCGTACGACATCAACCTTTATTACAAAGACTACAGGGAAGAGCAGCAGTCTATAGATACCGACTATGGGAAATACAGTTTCTCCACAGACCAGTGGGTAGCGGCTCCGAAAGACCCGAAGGAACTCTATACCTATATGTATTACAACAGGGAGAATCACTACAAGCTGACCCAGCTGCTCAACTACCACCAGACTGTCCGGAGTCATGACATAAGCGCGATGCTGGGATATGAGGAAGAACATTTCGTCCAGAGGAACGGGTCCCTGCAGAAGCTTGGTCTTCAGGATGCCTCCATCGGTGACCCGAGTTCTGCCGCCACTCCGTATGCATCGAGCGGCAGCGGCTACGAATGGGGAGCCCGTTCAGTGTTCGCGAGAGTCAACTATGCCCTCAAGGAGAGATACCTTTTCGAGGCGAATGTCAGGGTTGACGGGTCATCGAGGTTTGCCCCTGCATACAGATGGGGTGTCTTCCCTTCATTCTCGGCAGGCTGGAGGATAAGCGAGGAGCCTTTCCTGAAAAGTGCGCACTGGATTGACAACCTCAAGATAAGGGCATCCTGGGGACAGCTCGGGAACAACGCTATCGGCAACTATGAATGGCAGTCCACTTACGGTGCGGCCAACTATGTCCTTGGCAATACTGTAAACAGCGGAATTGCAATCACATCCATCGCCAATGTCGCCCTTGAATGGGAGAAGACATCCGTCGCCAATGTAGGTGTCGACTTCAGTTTCTTCAACAACAGGTTTACCGGTTCCGTGGATGCATATGACAAGCTCACTACCGGAATCCTCTACCGTCCTGACATGTATATGGTCATGGGAACGGCATCCGCTCCGCGTCAGAACATCGCCGATGTATCCAACAGGGGAATCGAGGTCGAATTGGGATGGAAAGACAGTATAGGCAAGGATTTCTATTACGGGATTACCGCCAATGTCTCCTTCAACCGCAACCGTGTCACTAAATACAAGGGAGAGTTGGTGGCCGGATGGTCTGAAGATACGGAAGGCAATCCTGTATATTCGACCAATATAGGAGATGTTTCCACGGGAAGCACTACAAGGGTCATCGAAGGGCACCAGATAAATGAATGGTATCTTCCTGATGTCTATAAGGGTTCCGGACGGTACTGGAATGCCGACGGTTCCGTAAACAAGGACGGAGGGCCGCGGGACGGTATGATCCGTACCGTGGATGACATGAAATGGCTGAGAGCCATGGTGGAAGCGGGCTACACTTTCTATCCGAGCCAGAATATCGGTAAGGCAGGTCTCTGGTACGGGGAATATATCTATGCCGACGCCAACGGAGACGGTATCTACGGGAACTCGTACGACAGCGTTTTCCAGGGTACGTCCACTACTCCGAAGTATAACTACGGTCTCCAGTTCTATGCGGGATGGAAGGGTATCGATCTGTCCGTCAGCCTTTCGGGGGCAGCCGGATTCAGCATCTACTATTACAGGATGGCGTCCAATTCGAGTGCTACCATCTATGGATATACAATCGCGGAAAGCGTGGCTGAGGATCATTATTTCTTCGACCCGAAGAATCCTGACGATCCGAGGACGAACATCACTTCGAAGCAGCCGAGACTGAGCAACCTTTCCGGCAATGACCAGAGCAGCGCGTCTTCATCCCTGCATCTTGAGAAGGGGGATTTCCTCAAGCTCAGGAATGTAACCATAGGATACACTCTGCCTGAAAAGATTTCGAAGAAGATCAAGGCACAGTCCATAAGGGTGTTTGCATCCGGGGAAAACCTGTGCGCGATTACCGGATTTTCCGGAATGGATCCGGAAATGAGGGCTACTGCAGGCTATTCGACCATGAGGCAGTATGCATTGGGTTTAAATGTCACATTCTAAATGTTCAGGGGAATGAAAAAGATTCATAAAATATTCGTATCGGCGGCAGGCGCCGTATTGTCTGCTGCCATGATGCTCATGACATTGGGCGGATGTGCAGACATCCTGAATCTGACTCCGACCAATACAGTGGCAAGTGCAAACGTATGGCAGGATGCCTCTCTTGCACGTTCGGCCGTGCTCGGAGTCTACAATGAATTCTATGCAAGATATTCATACGGAGGAGGAGACTGGTGGGGAGAGACTTTCGAGACATATTCTTCCGTGATGGACAATGACAAGAACTGGAGGGAGAACGTAACGGTCTGCTATGGCTCGGCCACCCCGTCTTCAGGGACATTTTCCAACATGTACAAGTATTATTACACATTCGTCTTCAGGGCAAATGATGTGATATCACATATCGATCAGGTTCCTGACATGGATGCCGAGGAGAAAGCCAGACTGAAGGCAGAGGCCAAATTCCTTAGGGGTTATGCCTATATGGTCCTTAACATATTGTGGAGGGGAGTGCCTCTGTATCTTGAATATCTGGACAATCCGGGTGACGCCAACCGTCCGAGATCCTCCGAGGAGCAGGTGTGGAATGCGGTTATAACCGATTTCACCGACTGCATCAATGAACCGTCCCTTCCGGACAAATATCCGGCCGGGAGCAATGATTACGGACGCGTCACCAAGGGGGCGGCCTACGCTTTCAGAGGACAGGCATACCAGTTCCTTGCCGCTGCGGCAGACAATCCCGACGAATATCTGAAGGCTGCGCTCAGCGACTTCGAGGAAATAGAAAAATTGGGCTATTCCCTGTATCAGGGAGCCGGTCAGGACAGTTATTTTGAACTGTTCAAGCCGGCCAACGAACAATGTGACGAGATTATCTTCTCGATACAGTGTACGGTGCAGAACGGCATGGGCAATCCGAGAGCTATCCTTTACGGAAGCCGTGTGACCGGAGGTTCCGCTTGGAACAACTATCTTCCGAATCCTGCCTTTGTCGAGTCTTTCGAAAATGCCGACGGCTCCGTCTTCGATTGGGAGGATTATTTCCCTGAATGGAACAGCATGACTCCGCAGCAGCGCAGCGTGTTTTTCCTGAGGGACGGCATGACAGAGGATGAGAAGACGAGGATGGAGGCATACGGGGCGGATATGACGAAATATCTCGACTCGGGCAACGAGGCCAGGATCCTTGCCGCATATTCAGCACGCGACCCTCGTCTGGCAATGTCTGTGATAACACCGTATGCGACATATGTGGGATCCTCTGCCGGGCTTGAGCATACTTATACTCTAAGATGGCCTTACCGTGGCTCCGACACCGCTGAACCTTTTGATATCAGGACAGATACCAATGACAAGTTTTATTATCTATGGAGAAAATATGTTCCGGAAGGTCTGGAATGTACCACCAGATGGGTCTATGAAGAAGACATCCTTCTTTGCCGGTATGCCGAAATACTGCTCAGGAGGGCCGAATGTCTTAACGAGCTCGGAAGGACGGACGAGGCTGTGGATCTTGTCAACAAAGTGAGAGCCCGTGCAGGTCATGTGCTTCTGGACGATCCCCGGCACCCGGCTACCGCCGTAGAAGGTCAGGAAGATATGCGTGAACGGATCAGGAACGAATTCTATTGGGAGCTTGGCGGAGAAGACAGCATGTACTTCAATGAACTGAGATGGGGCAACTGGATCGAGAGGAAGTTCTATGACCGCTCTTCCGGACAGACATCGTCTGCAGTCAATTCCAACGGACTCATGCAGATATGGGGTGAGACTACCTATAACTGGATTCTTCTCGGGGACTATGTACAGGTTTGGCCTATCCCTGCGAAGGAAAGGGAGATGAACCCGAGCCTTACCCAGAACCCGGGCTGGATGGATTAAGCGACTGTTTTGACAAAACAGTTTCTAAATAATAATGAAGATGAAATATATTCCTGTTTTTTGTGCAGCATTGATGTCCATGGCGATGTCATGCAAGGAGACGCCGGAGGATCAGTCTCCTGTCAAGGTCGATGACAAGTACAATACGATGACTCTGCAGAATCCTGTGATAAGGAACAACTGTGCCGACCCGTCGATTATTGATGACAGGGAGAGGACCGGCTACTTCTATCTGTATTCCACGCAGAACGGGGAAAGCGGCACTGCAGGAGTGGTCTATCTGCCGGTCTACAGATCCAGGGATCTTGTGAACTGGTCTCTGGTGGGCAATGCTTTCGGGGAAGACCGTCCGCAGTGGGTGCCGAATACGAGGGTATGGGCTCCGGATATCAACTATATTAACGGGAAGTATGTCCTCTATTATTCTCTCGGGGATTGGAATACCCCATCCAACAGTGCCTGCGGCGTAGCCGTTTCGGACACCCCTGAAGGTCCGTTCGAAGACAGGGGAATGCTGGTGAACTATGCTACCCAGGGAGTCAGCAATTCCATAGATGCCAATTTCTTCGATGACGGGGATACGAAGTATCTGTTCTGGGGCAGTTTCGGACAGGATTCCGGAATATGGGCGATAGAGCTTTCCGATGACGGGCTGAGTCTCAAACCGGGAGCGAAGAAGAAGTATATCTGCGGACATAATTTCGAAGGTACATACGTCCACAAACGTGACGGATATTATTATCTCTTCGCTTCCATGGGAGCCTGCTGCTCGGGAAAGGAAAGTACATATCATGTGGTCGTGGGCCGTTCCGAAAATGTGCTTGGCCCGTATTATGACCCTGACGGCAATCCCATGGACGATGACAACTATTCCTATACGATACTGTCCAATCCTACGGACAATGCGTTTGCAGGAACGGGACATAATGCCGAAATCGTCACGGATGATGCCGGACAGGACTGGATGCCTTATCATGCCTACTGGGAGGGCAACAACTATAACGGACGTTGCCTGAACATAGACCAGGTACGCTGGGTCGGAGGCTGGCCTATGTTCATGTCAGGGCATCCTACTGTCAAGGGTTCAGGTCCTAAATGGAACAAGGAACAGACACTTTAACATACTGTATATATGAGAAGTCCCGTAAAACTTGTTCCCGTCTTGTGTATGTGTGTCTTTTCACGGATGCTCCGACAGTCCGGCTCCGTCAGAAGACGCTTCTACAGGTGACGGAGGCGCGTACAGACTTTCCATAGTTGAAGACAAGGTCGTTCTTGCCTCGGGATCCGGCAGGCTCGGATTCTATCTTACGGATGAGGAAGGCAGCTTCAAAGGTTCCGAGGAAGATATCACTGTCTCCCTGTCCGTGTCTCCTGCACCGGTGTCGTCATACAACAGCATGTACAGGGCGGATGCCCGACTTCTTCCGGAAGGGGGGTGACCCAAAAGAGATTTTGAGGTCGGCTTCTTTAGCATAACGAGAGGAGAGATCTGGGGCCGGCCCAAAAGGTTTGATAACTCTCTGAGAATCGAATATTCGAAAGAGGAACAGAGGTTGACATCACGGACAAACAAGGAAAAGGGGATGACTTTCATTTTTGAGTCATCCCCTTTGTTGGCTTTATTGCGATGTTACGATGCGCTGTTCCCGCTGTCCGTTTCATGTGCCTTGGCGTTTGCCCGCTCGGCACGGGTGAAGGCGTCGGAACGCTTGAGGACGAAGTTGGATCCGAGGTATTTGGTCCGGACTTCTTCGTCCGCAGCCAGTGATTCGGGGGTTCCGCTCTGAAGGATATTCCCTTCGTACAGCAGGTAGGCCCTGTCGATGATGGCAAGGGTCTCGCCTACATTGTGGTCTGTGATGATTACCCCGATATTCTTGTATTTCAGTTTGGCAATGATATACTGTATGTCTTCCACGGCTATCGGGTCCACTCCGGCGAACGGTTCGTCCAGAAGGATGAACTTGGGGTCGATGGCAAGGGCCCTTGCTATTTCGCAGCGTCTTCTTTCTCCTCCGGAAAGCTGGATACCGAGGCTTTTGCGGACCTTGTGCAGATTGAATTCGTCGATAAGCGACTCTAACCTTTCCTTGCGCTCAGCCTTGGTGTAATGTGACATTTCCATTACAGACATCAGATTGTCCTCCACCGACAGCCGCCTGAACACGGATGCTTCCTGGGCGAGGTATCCAACCCCTTTCTGGGCCCTCTTGTACATCGGGAGATTCGTGATTTCTTCGTCATCAAGGAATATCCGGCCGGCATTCGGGACAATGAGTCCTGTAATCATATAGAAGCTCGTCGTTTTCCCGGCTCCGTTGGGCCCGAGGAATCCCACGATTTCCCCCTGTTCCACTTCCATGGAGACACCCTTTACCACTGTTCTCGGTCCGTATTTCTTGACTAAATTCTCGCACCTGAGTTTCATAGCTGATGACTGTTTACACGTTATTTTATGTCCAGACCGAAGTCCTTCACGAGGTTTTTCACTTCATCGTTCCTGTCCATAAGGTCCCTGGCCTTTTCGCTCGGCATATAGGCGACCGGAGCACGTTCCTGCTCTTCCATCACATCCACATCCAGCTTTACTGTAGAGCCGGTCAGCCTCTGGAAATTGCCCTCAAGATCGCGGAGGCATTTTTCTGCAATCCAGTCTTTCTGCGCAGAGTTGAATACCTTGAATGTGACCTTTTTCTCCGGCCCGTCCATTGAGATTTCGAGCGAGGCGGAACTGATGGTGTTTGCCAGTCTCGGTTTAGAACTGTAGAGACTTGCCAGTTCTTTCCATTTCTCTTGTATGGTTTCTTCCGTCAGTTCTGTTGCGGGGGCGGCGGTCTCGGCTACGGGTTCCTGCTTTTGTTTCTCTTCTGTCATTGCCTTGATGGAGAGAGCCGCTCCGGCCGGTCTTGCCCTTCTTTGCTGCGGCCGGGTCTCCTCAGCGGATTGTGCCTGCATGGCCGGTTGCGGGCTTTCTGTCCGGGGTGTCGGTTGAGGCTGCACTTCCACGGCAGAAGCCGACGGTCCCGCTCCATGCTGTACTGTACCCTGATGAGTCGGTTTGTCCGCAGTTTGCGGTTCAGCTGCCTGTTGCGACTGCCCCTCTGCGGTCGGTTGAGTCTGTCCGCTGTTCCGGTCCCGCCCGGGCAGTGTCCCTGATGTTCCGGTCTGTGCTGAAACGGCCTGGCCGTTCTGTTGTGCTCCGATTGTCATTTGTCCGGCCAATGCTCCGGACAGGGTACTCAGCCTCATCAGGGCGAATTCGATGTGAAGTCTCGGATTGATGCTGCTCCTGTAGCCTGTTTCACAGGCCGTCGTGATGGCAAGCGCGTCGTAAAGGAATTTCAGCGGACACCTGTCAGCCTGTTCCCTGTATCTCTTTTTCAGAGAGTCCGGAAGTTCCAACAAGGCTTCCATCCCTCCGCTCTTGCTGACCACGAGATCCCTGAAATGGGAGCTCAGTGCCGCCACGAAATGCAGGGCGTTGAACCCTTTCGTGAGTATTTCGTCGAATGTCAGGAAGGCTTTCCTGTAGTCTCCCGCCAGAAAAGCGTCCGTCAACGAGAAAGAATATTCGTAATCGAGGACATTGAGGTTTTTCAGGACGTCCTGGTATTTGACTTCCGTCCCGCAGAACGCTACCGTTTGGTCGAAAATCGTAAGGGCATCCCTCATTGCCCCGTCTGCCTTGTTCGCAATGACATGCAGGGATTCGTCGTCTATCTTCACCCCTTCCTTGTCCGCGATTGTCCGGAGCTGTCTTACGATATTGTCGACGGTTATCCTGTTGAAATCGTATGTCTGGCAGCGTGACAGGATTGTCGGCAGAATCTTGTGCTTTTCTGTTGTAGCGAGGATGAAGATGGCATGTGCCGGAGGTTCCTCAAGTGTTTTCAGGAATGCGTTGAACGCAGACTGCGACAGCATGTGGACCTCGTCGATGATGTAGACACTGTATTTCCCCACCTGGGGAGGGATACGGACCTGGTCCATGAGGGCCTTTATGTCATCGACCCCGTTGTTGGAAGCGGCATCGAGTTCATGGATACAGTATGAGCGTCCTTCGGCAAAAGACCTGCATGACTCGCACTCTCCGCACGGCTCCATGTCCGGAGACGGGTTGGAGCAGTTTATGGCTTTGGCGAAAATCCTGGCCGTGGTGGTCTTGCCGACGCCGCGTGGCCCGCAGAACAGGTATGCATGCGCCAACTGTCCCCTGATGATGGAATTCTTCAGGGTCCTGGCAATATTGTCCTGGCCGATAAGGGTCTCGAACGTCTCTGGCCTGTATTTTCGTGCTGATACTATATACTGTGTCATAAACGGCAAAGTTAAGAAACTGTTTTGAATTTTTTCAAAAAATTTTTTCCGGTTCTTTCCGGGCTGCCCGTACCTTCTTTTTCAGTCAGAGAGCTATGCTATCCTTTTCAGAAAGAAAGATCGGCCAATCTCGAAAATACAGCATAATCTTTGTACCTTTGCTGCGGGCGGAGGCTCATGCCGTGCCTGAAAAGTTTGTATATAATGAAAAGAATATTTGTACTGGCGGCGGTTGTCCTGATGCCTGTGCTGATGCATGCCCAGGCACAGATAACCACCAAGAAAATGAAACTCGAGGATTTTCCGGAGAAAGTCACGAAGGTCGTCCTGTCGGGAAACATGTTTTTTGACGGAGCATTCGAGGATGCCGTAAAGAACCGCTGGGTGATCTCGCCTTTCGAATTCTGTACCAAGGAGGAATTCGAAGCCCTCAAGGGCAAGGAGGACTATTATTTCCTGATGACAGTCCTCGGGCAGTTCAGGAAAGAGACCGAGCCTGGGCTTGAGATGCTGTCCCTTGTCAAGGGAGGCAAGGGCTCCGATCTGAGCCTCGACAAGATGCTTGAGGTGGTCACAATCCCGGTATGCTCTGCGGAATATCCTTCCGGGAGGGAGATAGTGTATTTCCCTGCCCTCATAGATATCATTCAGGAACATGTCCAGGCGTCCATGAAGAGGGACCTGAATGCCTACGGCGGTTTGGAGACCAATTCCGCCAATCTTGACCTTTCAAGAAAGAAAAGGGTGGTCATAGCGGACAGCGACATAAGTCCTTCTGTCAGTCCGGAGCAGCTTCAGATGTTGGACAGGAATGACATAGAGATTGTGCCCGAAGAGGAGGCGGATGCCCTGATGGAAGCAGGTGCCGCCAACACCCTGGTCAGTTATACCGTGACTCCTCATGATGCAGGAGCAGGTTCATTCTGCTATAAGATGCTTATCGACGCCCGGACACATAAGCTGTACTATTACAGGAAGCACAGGATTTCGAAGAATGCGGCTCCCGGATTTCTTCCGGAAGACCTTGCGAAGATTGCAAGACGATAGGGATATGACAATAGGGAGAAGTGAATGCGGGGTGCAGTATGCCGTCAGGAGAAGCAGCAGTGCAGTGGGATACTGCGCATTGAGTATAAGGTGCGGCACCCGTGATGAAGCCGGATATGAGAACGGTATGCGGGACAGGAACGGATATCACAGCGGGATAGCGCATTTCGTCGAACATACTCTTTTCAAAGGGACGGCAAAAAGAAAGGCGTCAGCCATAAGTTCATGTCTCGACCGTCTGGGAGGGGAACTCAACGCCTATACTACAAAGGAAGAAATAGTCATTCATGCCACTGTCCTTAAAGAGGATCTGCACAAGGCGGCTTCCCTGCTTTTCGAACTCGTGACATGTCCCGTGTTTCCTGAAGATGAGGTGGCTACGGAGAAAGGGGTTGTCATAGACGAAATCAATTCCTATAAGGATTCCCCTTCGGAGGAGGTCTATGACCGGTTCGAGGAGCTGCTTTTTGAAGGACACCCTCTTTCCGGGCCGATACTCGGGACTGTGGCTTCAGTAAAGAAGATCGGCAGGGCAGAGCTTGTAAGATTTGTCAGAGAGAAGTTCCGTCCGGAAAACATGGCCTTTACCGTGGTCGCGGATATTCCTGAAGACAGGATGGAGAGATCTGTCAACAGACTCGTGACCCGTTATTTCGGAGGATCGGGAACCGGCTCTTCGGACAGTCCGGCCTTCGCGGACAGGTCCGGTCGGATACCGGGAGGCCATTGTCAGCTCCGTAGTTGTGGAGTGAAAGCACATCATTTCGATATCGTGCAGAACAGGAGAAACCATCAGGTCAACTGCGTGATTGGAGCGGCGGCACCGTCCCTGTACGATGACAACAGGCTTGCCGCCGTGCTGCTGTCGAATATGCTCGGCGGTCCGGCATCCAATTCGATACTCAATTCAATATTGCGGGAAAAGAACGGCTGGGTCTATGGTGTCGAATGCTCCTATACGCAATATTCGGATACCGGGATAATGGCGATCTGCCTCGGCTGTGAAAGGGAAAATCTTGATAAATGCCTGCGGACCATTGAGCGGGAAGTGGAGAAGCTGAAGTCGGCTCCTGTTTCCGGACGACGGCTCCGCGCCGCAAAGAAACAGCTTCTCGGACAGCTCGCCATCAGCGGAGACAATGGGGAGACCCAATGCCTTTCCATGGGTAAGTCCCTTCTTTCCTATGGCAGAATCCTGACGCAGGAAGAGAGCCGTGACCTTATTGAATCCGTAACTCCGGCCCAGTTGCAGGATGTCGCCTGTTCCGTCTTCGGCAGCGGACGGCTTTCCCGCCTCATCTTTACCTGATGTCCGCTGTGACTGAAGTCATCGGAAGGAGAAGCGCAGTCCGAATTCAAGGTTGAAATTGAATGGACGCTCCTTGTATATTGTCGAGACATCGCTCCCGTCATTGAAGAAGTAGCTTACGCCCGGCTCCACATAGAAGCCGACGAGCGGGGTGAAATGGACTTCGGCTCCGAGCGCGGCGTTGAGAGACCACTGGAGCGGCTTGATCTGTATGTCGGACCTGGATTCTGAGATGACATTCCCGTCGGACATGTAATCCGTGTCGGCCCGTCCGGAAACGCATTTCTCCATCATGCCTCCTGCATTGGCATAGAGGGATATCCACCGGGTCTGGAGAAAATCATAGCTTATCTGGAGCGGTATTCCTATGTAATGGAGTTTCTGCTCGGTGTGGAGTGAATGGTGGCTGTCGCTGGAATTTATCGAAGACGACAGCAGCGAATATGTAAGTCCTGTCTCGACACCCCATCTTTTCGTGAAGTCGTACCTGAACGATACGCCTGCCCTCACGGGCTGGCGGTGCCTGATTTCTGTATTGCCAGAAGAGGTTGCCGGGGCGGAAGAGCTTTTCAGCACTACTGCGCTCGAGGATTCGATCAGTTCTTCCACATTCTGTCTGGAGAGCAGGACCGAGGCCGTTGCAGGCCCGGCGTATCCTGCATAACTTGAAGATGCCCCGGCCACATTCGACACGGAAAGTCCGGCATGGATTGTACCGTGTCTCCGGGGTTTTTCAGGACGTTCCGCATCTACAGTGCGCTCCCACCTGTCATCACTGTCCTGTATCCCGGTGCTTTTCATGTCATTATTCTTGCCTGCCGTTTCCGGCTCTGGCATGTTCCCGGTGCCTGCAGGCTCCATGGAGGCAGGCTTGCCGGGGCCGTTTCCTCCGGCCCGGCCGTCTTCGCCGTGGCTGTTTTCTCCGGCGGGTTCATCCTGACCGGCCACGTTATCGGCTAAAAGCCCGGCGGCAGAAGAAAAGCCGCTGTCTGCATATGCGTATGTATCCCGGGCTGCATCTGTGTCCCTGGACGCGTCCGGGTCATGGGCCGGCTCCGTATATGAGCCTGTGTCCGGTGCCGTGCCGGTGTCAGGAGCCTCGGGTGCGGGGACATCCTGCGGGTCATTCCCGGGAGTTACGGCTGCAATGGGGTTGTCCTGGAGATGGACAGCGGATGGTGATGTCCTGAAGCTGAAATATGCGACAAGGAGAATTGCCGCCGCAGCCGAAAGGGCTGTGATGAGATAGCCGGCCCTTTTCAAACGCGGCCGGACTGTCCTGCGGCCTGATTTTTCCGGCCCGGATACCGTTTCCGCGGCTGCTCTGACAGGAGATGCATGGTCTCCGTCTGCCGCAGCCACACTGCGTGTCCTGTACTCCGCAGGTGCTGTGCCGGCATTGTCCATGGCTTCAGAAATAGCCTCCCATAGCCCTTCGGGCCCGGCTTCCTGATAATCCTGCATCTTCTCCCGCAGTTTTTCTGTCCATTCTTTGCCCATGTTGTCTTCAGTCAATAGATTTTCTGTATTCCCGTATCTTGTCCGCCAGGATTTTTCTCGCCCTGTGGAACTGGGATGCTGATGTGCTTTCCGTAATCCCGAGCATCCCTGCTATTTCCCTGTGGCTTTTTTCTTCGAACACGAACAGGTTGAAAACTGTTCTGTAGCCGTCCGGAAGCTGCCTTATCATGTCCTGCAGGACCGGTTGCGGGATATCATCCACTTCCGGTTCCTCCCCGTCTGCAATATCGGGTATCCTGTCCTCCGGAACTGTGGATATTCTGCCTGCATTCTTGAGATATTTCAGCGCTTCATTCACTACAATTCTGGCCATCCATGCCTTGAGGGATCCTTCCCCCCTGTATTCGAAACTCCCCAATGCGGAAAATATCTTCACGAAACTGTTCTGCAGTACATCGTCCCTGTCGTCATTGTCAGCAAGGTATCTCGAACAGACGGCAGTCAGATACCCTATATTACGGCTGTACAGGTCTGCCATGGCAGACCTGTTTCCCCGCATTGCGGCATGGACAAGTTCTTTGTCTACGTTTCCCATCAGCCTGCATTGCCCTCAATTATCTTGCCAGCCGCTTCCGTTCAGCCGTACGCATTATTGTTTGATGCTTGATGCGTAACTTCTTATATTAAATTCAACTTTGCCTCCTGTCCGGGTTCTGAAGAGCCTCCTTCGTTAAGATCCCCCTCTCCGGAGCCGTCACCTGTGTCTCCGGAGGCGCCGGAACCTCTTGTGCAGTAGTTGAAGGTAGCCGATTTCGGGCCGCTGTACGAATTCCATTTGAGTGTCAGTTTGACAGTCTCACCTCCGGTGTCCGGAAGTCCGTATGTCCCGTCCAGACGGAAAGCCGCAAATCCCTCTGCCAAAGTGCCGTAATTGTCCCCGTCGGCATCGTGCTTGAATTCCACCACATACTTTTCCGAATCTTCGGCGGCTTCAGGATCTCCAGTGTAGACGAGATTGACCCAGTGCTTGCCTCCGTATCCGGCCGTCTTTGTGGCGAAGTCGATGGTGAAATACCCGTCCTCGACAACTGTCCAGCCCCTCAGGATCTCCACAGGGTCGGTCCCGTAGGTCTTGTCTATGTCTTCTACGTCATTGGGTGCCATCTGTTTTGTGAGCAGGCTGTCGATCCAGTTGATGCTGACGGCATAGTCGTATTCCCCGCTGTCATCGTTCGTGTAGTTGTAATTGACGAATGCACGCACTTCCTTTTCCTTATACGGTGATTTTGTGATATTTACCGGCTTCAGGGTTGTCTTGTCGTCAAGCTGCATATAGAAGGATGAACCTTCCGCGTCAAGCGGCTTGACTGTCACCACTGCGCTCGGGAAATAATAGCTCATGTCATATCCTCCGTCGTCCTTGTGGCACGACCATGATATGAATGATGTGGCTGCGATTGCCGCAGCTGCCGTAACGGCCTTGAAAATAGTTTTCATAATATTCAATTGTTTTACGTTTGTATTCTGTTTCACTTTCCACATAATTAAATCGCGTTTGCGGAAAATCTTGCACGGCAGGATAAAAATTCGGGCGGCTTCTTTGAAAAATTAAAAACTGCGTCTAAATTTGCTGTCACTAAAATTTCAAGGATATGGCATCAGTTACATTCAAGGGGACTCCCGTCCGGCTTGGCGGAGAGCTTCCAAAGGTAGGGGAAACCGCCCCGGAGTTCGGTGGGGTCAAGGGGGATCTCAGTGTCGCCCACTTGAGCGATTTCAAAGGGAAAAGAGTGATTATAAATGTTTTCCCGAGCCTGGACACTCCTGTCTGTGCCGCTTCCGTGAGACGGTTCAATGCGGAGGCAGCATCTCTTGACAATACTGTGGTGCTCTGTCTCTCGAAGGATCTGCCGTTTGCGCAGTCGAGATTCTGTACGACAGAGGGTCTTGACAGGGTCATTCCCCTTTCTGAATTCAGATGCAAGTGTTTCCCTGAGAAGTACGGGCTCGTTATGGAAGAGGGCCCGCTGAAAGGCCTGTTCGCCAGGGCAGTGCTCGTCGTTGACGAGACCGGCACTGTCATTTACGGGCAGCTCGTCCCAGAAGTGACGGACGAACCGGACTATGAGGCGGCACTTTCGGCACTGAAATAGGATATAGTCGGGATTTTCAAAAATTAACGGTTTCCGAGTCTTATGGCGGCTTTCAGACCCGCGGAACGTCTGCTGTCCGTATGGCGTTTCTATGCGGACGGTTTCAGGAACATGACCTGGGGCCGTCCGTTGTGGGGGCTCATCATCCTTAAGCTGATAATCCTCTTTGCCGTATTGAGGGTATTTTTCTTCCAGCCTGTGCTTGCAGGGAAGACAGATGAAGAAAAGAGCGAGCATGTGGGCGTAGAGCTTGCCGGAAGGGCGCGGCCGGACGGGAATCTTTAGCGGCGGGCCGTTCCCGTGCGGGGAAGATCCGATATTGTACCCGGCGTCGGATGCGGGAACCGGAATTTGTGTTAATGCAATGACAGAAGCAGCTTTGATTGACTGGTCGAGGGCGCAGTTCGCCCTGACGGCATGTTACCATTGGTTATTCGTCCCGCTTACGCTCGGACTTGCCGTTATAATGGCAGTGATGGAGACGGTGTATGTGGTAAGGAAGGACGAATTCTGGAAAAGTGCTGCCAGATTCTGGCAGAAGATATTCGGGATCAATTTTGCCGTCGGCATCGCCACCGGCATTATCCTGGAGTTTGAGTTCGGGACGAACTGGAGCAACTATTCCTGGTTCGTGGGGGATATTTTCGGAGCTCCGCTTGCCATAGAAGGCATTCTCGCATTTTTCATGGAAGCGACATTCGTCGCCGTAATGTTTTTCGGATGGGACAAGGTGGGCAGACGGTTCCATCTGGCCTCCACCTGGCTGACGGGCATAGGTGCGACCATTTCGGCCCTTTGGATACTGGTGGCCAACGGATGGATGCAACATCCTGTGGGGATGGAGTTCAACCCGGATACTGTCCGGCATGAAATGGTGGATTTCTGGGCTGTCGTGTCCAATCCCGTGGCTGTCACCAAATTCTTCCATTCGGTGCTCAGCGGCTGGATGACCGGGGCGGTGTTCGTCATAGGGGTCAGCTGCTGGTATCTGATGCGGGGCAGGGAACAGCGCTTCGCAAAGGCAAGCATCAGGGTGGCGTCTGTTGTAGGCATCGCCGGTACTGTAGCCGTGATGTTCACTGGAGACCGTTCCGGCATTCACGTGGCGGAGTATCAGCCCATGAAACTGGCGGCTGCCGAAGGCCTTATGGAAGGAGGGACACGCGCTCCGTTTTCCCTGGTGCCCGGCATCGAGATTCCCGGGATGCTGTCCATTCTGGCTACTCATGACATAGACGGGTATGTCCCGGGCATCAATGACCTTCTTGACGGGTACACTGCGCCCGACGGGACTGCGGGACTGTCGGCCGAAGCCAAAAAAGAAAGGGGCGACCTTGCGCTGAATGCGTTCAAGGTTTACAGGGAGAATCGGGACACAGATCCGGAAGCGGCGGCTGCGGCGAGGAAGGTGCTGGAGGAGAATGTGGAATATTTCGGATACGGGTATATCCGGGACAGGGAAGAGCTTGTCCCTCCGGTATGGCTGGTCTACTGGCCGTTCCGGCTTATGGTCGGGCTCGGATGCTTCCTGCTCCTGCTGATGTCCGCCGTGCTGTGGCTTGAATACAGGGGGAAGATAGAACGGTTCAGATGGCTGCATGCGGTTGCCCTCTGTTCGATACCTCTTGTCTATATAGCGGGGCAGTGCGGCTGGATTGTGGCGGAAGTGGGGCGGCAGCCATGGGCCATCCAGGACCTTCTGCCGGTGAGCGCGGCTGTGTCAAGTCTCAGTACGGGGTCGGTGATAACCACGTTCTGCATATTCGTGGCAGTGTTCACCCTTTTCCTTGCAATTGAGATACGTATAATGATAAGGGCAATCCGCAAGGGGCCGGAGGCTGTTCCGGCAGAAAATCCTTCAGCCGGTCCGGAGACAGGCAGGACATTGACGTCCGGACAGGATTGACGGGGCGGTGCCCAACCTTAATACTGAATGCATATGGATTATATATTCTTGCAGCAATACTGGTGGTTCATAGTCTCTCTCCTCGGAGGGCTGCTTGTCTTTCTGATGTTTGTCCAGGGGGCTAACGCGATGATATTTTCAGTCGGAAAGACGGAAGAGGAGCGCTCGATGGCCGTAAATTCAACCGGACGCAAATGGGAGTTCACCTTTACGGCCCTCGTGACTTTCGGAGGCGCGTTCTTCGCCTCGTTCCCTCTTTTCTACAGCACGAGTTTCGGCGGGGCCTACTGGCTGTGGATTCTTATTCTGGTAAGCTTTGTCTTCCAGGCGGTTTCCTATGAGTTCCAGACGAAGCCGGGGAATCTGCTCGGAAGGAATACGTTCCGTATATTCCTTGTAATCAACGGCTGCCTCGGCCCGTTCCTCATAGGCGCAGCGGTAGCCACATTCTTTACGGGATCGGATTTCACTGTCGACAAGGATGCAATAGGGAACGGTGTCGCACCGGTCATAAGCAGCTGGGGGAACGGGTGGCATGGCCTTGATGCTCTGGCGAATCCATGGAACATAGTCCTCGGGCTTGCGGTGATGTTCCTGGCGCAGGTGCTCGGGCTTCTTTATATGACCGGCAATATCGACGACGATACATTGCGGGAGCGTATGAGAAAGCGGCTGTGGGCAAGTTCTGCCTTTTTCCTTGTGTTCTTTGTGGCTTTTCTTGTGCATATCATGACCTGCCCGGGATATGCGGCCTCGCAGGACGGGACGACGGTAATGGAACCTTTCAAATATTGGCACAATCTGACCGGGATGCCGGCCGTCATGGCTGTTTTTGCAGCCGGAGTGCTTGCTGTCCTGTATGGCATAGCCAGGACTCTTGCCTGCGGAAAGTACCGCAGAGGAATCTGGTGGGCCGGGGCCGGGACCGTGCTGGCTGTCGTCTCCCTCTTCCTGATTGCCGGTTACAACGGGACCGCCTACTATCCGTCCACTGCCGACATTCAGAGTTCCCTGACCATATTTAACAGCTCTTCCAGCCCGTTCACTCTTGAGGTGATGACTTATGTCTCGTTTATAATTCCGTTTGTCCTTGCATATATAGCATATGCATGGCGGGCGATGGATCGCAGGCCGATTACGCGGGAAGAGATAGGGTCGACTGATGACAAGTATTGATTGACGGGCCGGAGGCGGGACAGATGCATATGGATTTATACCGTTATATCAAGGAGCACTGCACTCCGCAGGGGGAGGCTCTCGACTGGGTGGAGCGTCAGACCAATATCCGGACAAACCATTCCCGGATGCTGTCGGGTGCTGTCCTGGGACGTTTCCTTACGATGATGGTCCGGATGGTCCGCCCGGCAAGAATTCTTGAGCTCGGGACCTTTACCGGATATTCTGCCATCTGTCTTGCCTCGGGACTTCCGGAAGGGGGGCATCTTGACACCCTTGAAGTGAACGACGAACTCGAGGATCTGATACTCGAAGGATTTGAAAGGGCCGGACTGTCGGACAGGATTACCCTGCATATCGGAGATTGCAAGGAGACATTGAAACGGTTCCATGCAGTCCTGTTGCAAGGGAAGAATACAATGACTCTGCGCCCTGGCAGGGATATCATGGACGGGGGACGTGATCCGGGCATTGACGGCCACGGTGATGGGGCTGCCGCAGAGACGGGGGTGTCTCAGGACACGGACGGGCTATATGACATGGTATATATAGATGCCAATAAACGGGAATATCCCGAATATTATGATCTTGTGTTCCCTCTTGTGCGGCACGGCGGATATATCCTTGCCGATAATGTGCTCTGGGACGGGAAAGTGTATGAGGATAATGTGCCGGAAGACCGGCAGACACAGGGAATAGCCCGCTTCAATGATATGGTCGCAGCCGATCCCCGCGTCGAATCGGTCATCATCCCTCTCCGCGACGGCCTCAACCTTATCAGGAAACTCTGACATGCAGATGAAATCAGCAGTTCCTCTGGAGCCGGAGTATAGAGATCCGGCAACGGATTCTACTGTCGGTTGATGCAGGCTCCGAGGGCGTTGAGACGCAGGTCTATGTCTTCGTAGCCGCGGTCGATCTGTTCTATGTTGCCGATGATGCTGGTGCCCTTGGCTGACATCGCCGCAAGCAGGAGTGCGATGCCGGCGCGGATGTCGGG
Source organism: uncultured Bacteroidales bacterium (assembly GCA_944322585.1). Taxonomy (GTDB): domain Bacteria; phylum Bacteroidota; class Bacteroidia; order Bacteroidales; family UBA932; genus Cryptobacteroides. The sequence continues at coordinate 39,025 of CALUPB010000005.1, forward strand.
GGAGAGCATGTTGCCTGCCTTGAGCCGGAAATTGTGGTCATGTCCGATGACTACAGCCCTGTGAGGGTCACAGAGGATAATCTGGGCCCCCATCTCGATAAGCCTGTCAACGAAGAAAAGACGGCTTTCGAACATCTTCTGGTGGATGAGGACACTGCCTTTGCATTGAGTGGCCACCACAAGCATTACACTCAGCAGGTCAGGGGTCAGTCCGGGCCACGGAGCATCAGAAATGGTCATTATGGAACCGTCGAGGAAGGATTCTATGACATAGCTTTCCTGCTCGGGGATGAAAATGTCGTCTCCCCTCTGTTCGAGGTTGATCCCCAATCTCCGGAAACATTCCGGGATGATGCCGAGATTGTGGTATGATACGTCCTTTATGGTGATGGAGCTGCGGTTGAGGGCTGCCATGCCTATGAAGCTGCCGACCTCGATCATGTCGGGCAGAATGGTATGCCGTGCACCGTGCAGTTTGCCGACACCTGTAACGGTCAGCAGGTTGGAGCCGATTCCGTCTATTTTCGCTCCCATGGAGACGAGCAGTCTGCACAGTTGCTGGACATACGGCTCACAGGCGGCATTGTAGATGGTTGTCTTGCCTTCCGCCAGGGTCGCCGCCATGATTATGTTCGCTGTCCCGGTTACGGATGCCTCGTCCAGGAGCATGTACTGTCCTTCCAGATGCCGGCCTTGAGGCAGATGCAGGAAGAACGCTTTTTTTGTCTCGTCGTATGTGAGTTCCGCACCGAGATTGAGCATTCCCGTGATATGGGTGTCGACACGGCGCCTTCCTATCTTGTCTCCTCCAGGTTTCGGGAAATAAGCCTGTCCGAATCTTGCCAGAAGAGGGCCGACCACCATGACGGATCCTCTCAGGGCAGCGCATTTCCTGACAAAGTCATCGCTTGCTACGTAGTCCGTGTCTATGTCATCGGCCTGGAATACGTATTTCCCTCTTTCCATGCGTGTCACTTTCACACCCATCCCTTCCAAAAGGATTATCAGGTTCCTGACATCGAGGATTTCCGGAACATTGGATATTGTGACCTGCTCATCTGTAAGCAGGCAGGCGCTGATGACCTCAAGCGCCTCGTTCTTTGCGCCCTGAGGCCTTATCACACCGCTCAGTTTATGGCCGCCTTCTATAACAAAATTCATTTTTCTTCAGGTTTATATAGCTTCTTAATGTCCGGAACATGTCAGACATGCTCCACTTCGGGAGAGAGTACAATGCCGAATTTTTCCCGTACGGATGAGACTATCCTGTTTTCCAACGCAATGATTTCATCCGGTACAGCCTTTCCTGTGGCGTTTATTATCACTAACGGCTGTCTTTCGTATACTCCCACGTTGCCTTCCCTGTATCCTTTCCACCCGCACTGTTCTATCAGCCATGCTGCCGGGATCTTGACGAAGCCGGAGCCCATGTCATAGTGAGGGACGACATAATCTTTGCCGTAATCGAGTCCGGCGATTGACATGACTCTGTCGTAGTCGGACTTCGGCACCACCGGATTCTTGAAAAAACTGCCTGCACTGCCTGTTTCGGACGGTTCCGGCAGCTTTTCTTTCCGGATACCTGTAATCACTTCCCTTATCAGGGCAGGAGTCAGTCCCGCATCGTATTTTTGTCCGTATGCAATCGCTTCATTGTCAAGGGTGTCAGGAGCATTGGCGGATGCAGCCATCGGGAGCTTGGCCCGGCAGACATTCCCGGCTCCGCTGTTTTCAACCGCGCCAGTTTCTGCCTGAGTGGCTCCGGTTCCGGCTGCGGACATTACTGCAGAACGGAGATGGCCGTAATCGAGCCGTGGCTGCGGTGTGCGTGACAGCCTGAATACTACGGAAGTGACTATGTAACGTCCTTTCCTGTCTCTTTTGAAAAGGGAATCCCTGTAGTCGTATCCGCATTCGTCGCAGCGGAATGACACAGGCTTGCCAAGCACCATGTCGTAGCAGTTCACGGTCTCTATCACATCCTTGGCTTCCACTCCGTATGCGCCGATGTTCTGGACGGCTGCCGCTCCGGTCTCTCCGGGGATATGCGACAGGTTTTCCACGCCCCACAGTCCATTCTCGGCAGCCCATGCGCAGAAATCATCGAACACCGTCCCGGCCCCCACTTCCACCATGATATCATTTTCCCCGCCTGTGCCATGTGCCCGGCGTCTCTCTGATTGTCCGCCATTCTGCCGTATCTCGTAGTCCCTTCCTGAATTGTCTGCATTTCCCGAGTCCGTCCGGCTGCCGTCCGGTCCTGTCTGCTTCTCCGGCTGCCAACCAGCCCTGCCAGCTTCTCCGGCTCCGGTCTTGTCCGATTTGCCTTCAAGGATGTTTATGAACCTTATATTGGAATGCAGTATTGTTCCCGGAAAATCTTTCGTGAACAGCAGGTTGCTTCCTCCACCGATATGCAGTACCGGCACCGGAAGAGTATCCCGGTTTCCCGCGGCCGTACTGCCGGCGGTCCGGTGTGCTGAAAGCAGATCACGGATATAGTCGAGATCGGCTACACTGTCATATTCAACCATGCAGGCCGCTTTCACCTTCATCCTGAAGGTGTTGCGATCCGTAATGTCTGTGTCGTATCTGATATCAGTCATCGCAGTCTGCTTTCCGGTACATACAGGTGTTGTTATCCTATCTCGGCGCCGTTGGAGAGGGTCTCGGCCGGGGTTATGAACCTCATCTTGCCGTCTCCCTGACGGGCCATCAGGATCATTCCCTTGGATTCGATGCCGCGTATCCTGCGCGGGGCGAGATTGGCGAGGATGCATATCTGCTTGCCGACCATGTCTTCAGGAGAATAGAATTCAGCTATACCGGATACGATGGTGCGGATGTCTATTCCCGTGTCAATGGTCAGTTTCAGGAGCTTGTCGGTCTTGGGCACCCTTTCGGCTTCGAGGACAGTCGCCGTACGGATGTCCATCTTCTCGAAATCCTCGAACGAGCATTCCGCTTTCTGCGGAGCCGTTTTCTTGGCTTCCTCTGCTGCTGCGGCTGCCTGTCTTGCTTTCTTGGCGGCTTCAAGTTTTGCCACCTGGGCTTCTACTACAGCATCCTCAATCTTGGAGAAAAGAAGGACTGCCTCACCGAGCTGATGGCCTTCCGGAAGGACAGACGTGCCGAGCGTGTCCCATGAAAGAACAACCTCCGGCGTTCCGGTTCCGGCAATCGTCCCGGAGACTTCTGATCGGATGGCAGAAGTGTGACAGGATGCATCTGCGGTGCTGTCTGACCCGATCCGGACATTATCGGAAGCCGGAACGGTGTGCAGGGCGGCGGATTCTCCGTCTGCAAACATGTTTGTCCTGATGCTTCCGTCCTCTCCTGCCCTGTGGTCATACCCGGCACTGAACCCTACGTTCAGTATTCTGCGCAGCCTTTCGGCAGAGAACGGGAGGAACGGCTCGAACGCAACGGCGAGGTCTGCACATATCTGGAGAGATACGTTCAGAATGGATGCGGTCCTGTCCATGTCGGTCTTGGCTACCTTCCATGGCTCCGTGTCGGTCAGATATTTGTTGCCGATACGGGCGATATTCATTGCCTCCTTCAGGGCTTCCCGGAACTTGAAATGCTCTATGTTGTCGGCAATCGCGTCGCGTATCGGCGCTATCTGCGCCAGAGTCTCCGTATCGATGGACTCCGGTTTCAGGTCGGCTGGTACCCGTCCGCCGAAATATTTGTGTGTCAGCACGACAGCCCTGTTGACGAAGTTCCCGAAAATAGCCACCAATTCGCTGTTGTTGCGGGACTGGAAGTCTTTCCATGTGAAATCGTTGTCCTTGGTCTCCGGGGCATTCGCGCAGAGAACATATCTCAGGACATCCTCCTGTCCGGGGAATTCCTGCAGATATTCATTGAGCCATACGGCCCAGCCTCCCGATGTGGATATCTTGTCTCCTTCGAGGTTGAGGAATTCGTTTGCCGGGACATTGTCCGGGAGCACATAGTTCCCATAGGCCTTCAGCATGGACGGGAAGACTATGCAGTGGAACACTATGTTGTCCTTTCCTATGAAATGGACGAGCCGGGTGTCATCCGATTTCCACCATTTCCCCCATGACTGCGGGAGCAGTTCCTTTGTATTGGATATGTATCCTATAGGAGCGTCGAACCATACATAGAGCACTTTGCCTTCGGCCCCTTCCACCGGTACCGGGACACCCCAGTCGAGGTCGCGGCTTACAGCCCGCGGCAGAAGCCCTCCGTCTATCCAGGACTTGCACTGTCCATAGACATTGGTCTTCCACTCCTTGTGCTCCTCGAGTATCCATTCTTTCAGCCACGGTTCATATTGATCCAAAGGAAGATACCAGTGCTTCGTCTTCTTCTTGACCAGGGCACAGCCGCTAAGTGCGGAGTGGGGATTGATCAGTTCGTCCGGAGACAGGGTACTGCCGCATTTCTCGCACTGGTCTCCGTAGGCTTTCTCATTGCCGCATTTAGGGCATGTTCCTATGATATAGCGGTCGGCGAGGAAAGTCTTTGCCTCCTCGTCGTAATACTGCTCGCTTTCCTTCTCGATGAACTTGCCTTCATCGTACAGTTTCCTGAAGAATTCCGAAGCGGTGGCCCCGTGCATGTCAGAAGATGTCCTTGAATATATGTCGAAATTGATCCCCAGACCCACGAAAGAGTCCTTTATTATTCTGTGGTATCTGTCCACTATATCCTGCGGGGAGCATCCCTCTTTCCTTGCCTTGATTGTAATCGGGACGCCATGCTCGTCGGAACCGCATATGAAAAGCACGTCCTGTCCTTTCATCCTCAGATACCTGACATAGACGTCGGCAGGAATGTAGACTCCTGCGAGGTGTCCTATATGGACAGGCCCGTTTGCATATGGTAACGCACATGTTACTAATGTCCTCTGAAAATCCTTATTCATAACTGCAATGTTTTATTGTCTGATATATAATTATTTTCTTATAAATCTCCTGCCTAACCGCTCGTTCAGCATATTTCTGGTCCTGTACATCCTGTTCAGAGATGACATGACTTCTTCCGCTCCGGCCGTGTCTTCCGGCGGTATGGAGGCAAGTCTGTCCGAGTATTCGCGGATTATCTTGTCTATTCTCTTTATCTTGTATATGATCACTGCCCGGGGCACGAACATCACCAGCTGGGTGGCTTCCGATGTAAGGGAATCCCGGTAATTCTGTACCGTGAGGTCGTATTTCGGGATTATCAGGTCTGCCGCAACCTTTGCAATATCCCGCTCGGGGCTGTCCATGAGCCGTTTGGATATCTGGTCCTGGTCGAGTCCGTTGCCGTACATGTCGAAATAGGCATCATACACCCTGCGGTAGACATCATTGCTGAAAATTTCCCCGTCATCGGCCAAAGAGCAGTCGATGAAGTCCGCGACTGTCATCGGTTCGTCAGTGTGCAGGTCCGAGTCCACATCGAAGGCCAGCGGATCTTCCCCGTTATTGAGGATGAACCCGAGCAGTTCCCGTTCGCTCGGTGCGAGATACGGGTCATTCATCATAGGGTCGGACGGTGTGACTGCCGGGCCTCCGGCTGTGTCCGTCACGGTCTCTGCCTGTGTCCTGCCGACGTCCTGTCCTGCCGTTCCGTCATTGTCCGTCCGGGCTCCTGTGTCCTGAGAATTGCCTGTCCCGTGCTCCCGGTAACGGCTTTCCCTCTCCTGCCTTTTCCGCTCCTCGATGAGCATGTCGCTTCGTGTGCCCCTTATCCTTTCGAACAGTATCTGGGATTCTATATTGAATCTGGCGCTGCAGGTCTCGACATATACGGAACGTTTCACTGCATCCGGTATCATCGCGATGGTGTCCGCTATGTCATTGATCAGGTTGGCCTTCTTCAGGGGGTCGTTGCCGGCTTCCCCGAGCAGCAGGTCGGTCTTGAAGCTTATGAAGTCCTGCTCGTGCTCCGCAATGAAGTCGCTGACCTCGTCCAAGGTATGTTTCCTGGAGAAGGAATCCGGGTCATCCCCGTCCGGGAGCAGCACCACCTTGACATTGAGCCCTTCTTTCAGCACAAGCCCGATACCTCTCAGCGCGGCATGGATTCCGGCCGGATCCCCGTCATAGATGATGGTTACGTTTTCGGTGAATTTCCGGATAAGCCGTATCTGTTCGACAGTCAGCGATGTCCCGCTCGAAGCCACCACGTTGGTTATTCCGAGCTGGTGCATCGATATCACATCGAGATACCCCTCGACCAGCAGGCATTTGTCCTGCCGCGAAATCTCGTTCTTGGCGAAATATATCCCGTACAGGGAGCGGCTTTTTATATAGATTTCGGTTTCCGGTGAGTTTACGTATTTGGCGACGGTCTTGTCCGTCTTGAGAGTGCGTCCTCCGAATGCTATGACACGTCCGCTGACTGAATGTATCGGGAACATGACCCTGTCGAAAAAACGGTCCGCAAGCGAACCGTCGCTACGCTTGACACTCAGTCCGGTATCGATAAGGAATTCTTCCCTGTATCCGGCGTCCCTTGCAGCCTTTGACAGGGAATTATGGCTGACAGGAGCCCATCCGAGACCGAATTTGTCGATGGTGGCGTCTTCAAGTCCGCGTGATTTGAAATAGGCGTAGCCGATACTGCGTCCTTCAGGGGTCTTCAGCTGTTCCCTGAAGAATTTCCAGGCGAATTCCGACACTAACAGGAGGCTTTCATTCCTCTGTCTCAATGCGATTTCTTCGGCACTTTCCTCCTTTTCGATGACTTCTATGTGATATTTCTTCGCGAGGTATTTCAGGGCTTCCACATAGGACAGGCTTTCGTGTTCCATCACGAAGTTGACGGCCGTACCGGCCTTCCCGCATCCGAAGCATTTGTATATCCCCTTTGCAGGGGAGACGTAGAACGAAGGCGTCTTCTCGTTATGGAAAGGACAGCACGCAGTATAGTTGGCGCCGCGTCGCTTCAGGGTGACGAAGTCGCCTACCACATCCACAATCTGTGTCGCATCAAGTATCCTGTCTACAGTTGCCTTGGGAATCATGCCGTCCTGCCTCGGTTCTGCGTGTAAACTGCCTTATTTGACCTTTTCGTAGTCCACATCCTTGGCTCCGGACATTTCTTCTTTGGCAGAGTCGCCTTCCCGGGATTCGGACTCAAATGCTTTCATCGCCCGGTTCATCTTCCATGTAGCGACGAATTCCGACACTCCGTATACGAGGACCACGATGCCGGACAGCAGGACAAGGACATCCCTGGAATCCGAAGGCTTTGTCAGCAGGATTATGCCGCCAATCATGCACAGTACAGGAAGTACGAATATGCCTGGCCCGCTGTTCACGACCCTTGAAGCGCTTATGAGGATGACAAGCTGTGCTATTCCGAATACAAGGGCCAGTATCCCTATAAGGATGAGCAGGATGTCAGCCACTTCCTTCGGGAATATGAACAGGACCACGCCTATGGCTATGTCCACTACGGCATTGGTTATCATCAGACTCAATGCTCCACGCTGTCTGTTGATGATGCCGTAGATGAGGGAGACGATGCCTGATGCTATCAGGAATGCCGCCAGGACCTTGACCACGAGCGCCAGGGCTCCGGCCGGATTCATTACCATGATAAGTCCGAGTATGATGGCTGTGAAAGCGCGGAGCCAGCCTCCGAACTTGTTGCGGAATCCGAATGTAATCATGTCTTTAAGAATAAAATGTTTTATAAAACAATACCGTGCTGTGTCCGACACTGCACAATCTGCAAAATTAGGAAAAATTTGGTTATTTTTGCGCCGTATTTCAAGGATGGTGAAAATATGATCCTTTACGACAATCATAACCACAGCCAGTTTTCGTTCGACGGAGGACGTACTACTGTGGAGAAATCCGCCGTAGCGGCAAGGGAACACGGTCTTGCCGGCCTGTGCTTTACTGACCATTGCGATTTCCATGTGCCGCCGATGAAGGCAGAATTCGAGCATCTGGTAAAAGAAGAATTCGACGTGGCGTCCCAGCAGGCGGAGATAGATGCCGTATCTTCACGGTTAGAAGGGATCCGCATCTTCAAAGGAATAGAGATAGGTCTCTATCATTCATGCAGGGAACGGATAAGGCAGCATCTTTCTGCCTGGAAATTCGACCAGGTAATAGCGTCCGTCCATTATATAGATGACACGGATCCGTTCTACGGGGGCTATTACCGTGACAAGGACTGGAAACAGGCATACGGACATTATCTTGAGACTCTGTACGGGGAAATGACATGGCTCGGAGATTTCGACGTGATGGGACATTATGACTATGTGGCCCGCTATGCCCCGTATCCTCAGTCAAGTATACTGTACAGGGATTTCAGCGACATCTTCGACCCTATGCTTGCTTATCTTGCACATGAAGGCAAGGCTGTGGAAATCAACACGAAGACATATCAGGACTATCACGGCAGGACGCCTGTGCTTGACAAGGACATACTGCTCAGGTTCAAGGAATTCGGAGGGGAATTCATCAGTCTCGGATCGGATTCCCATGACCCGGACCGGACAGGGGACAAGTTCGGATATTACGCTGAGTTTGTCAAGGCGCTCGGCTTCCGTTATCTTACACATTTCGAGGCCCGCCGTCCTGTCCCGCTCCCTGTATAGACTGCCTTTCTTTGCTGCAGTCTGCTATCCTTCCGACAATTGAGGCCAACTTCATGACATCTGAATTCAAGCATGTTCTAATTGGCCACTTCGCAGAGGAATTTTATCCGGACCAGCCGCACGTCTCTTTCGTCATAGTCGGTGCCGAGTTCTTCCATTGCCTCTGCAATTGAATCCGATTCCGCCTCATTCCGGAAATAACCGTATATGTCCTCTACGGTGTCATCGTCCAGATTTTCCGCGATGTAGTAGTTGATGTCGAGTTTTGTCCCGGAATATACGATAGCCTCTATTTCGTCTATGAGCTCATCCATTTCGAGCCCTTTGGCCTCAGCGATGTCCTCCAAAGGAAGTTTCCGGTCTATGCTCTGGATTATGAACACCTTGTTGGCCGACTTGTTGACAGTGGACTTGACCACAAAATCGTCCGGTCTGTCGATGTCGTTTTCCTGCACATACTTTCCTATCAGTTCAATGAATTCTTTCCCGTATTTGCGGGCTTTCCCGTCCCCGACTCCCTGGCAGTTCTTCAGTTCGTCATATGTGACAGGATACATTATGGACATGTCTTCGAGCGATGCGTCGCTGAATATTATCCATTGCTGCAGTCCGAGCCTTCTGGCGACAGACTTTCTCAGATCCTTCAGCATCGAGAGCAGCATCGTGTCGCCTCCTCCTCCTCCGCGTGCTCCGGCAGGATAGGCTTCGTCATCGTCATCTTCGCCTTCGACGAATTCCCGTTCTTCCGTAAGCATCAGAGTATGCGGATGTTCCAGAAATTCTTCTCCGCTCTTCGTCACGGAAATGAGCCCGTATGATTCAATTTCCTTGTCAAGCAGATGCAGTATAAGCCCCTGGTGTATTACCGCACACCAGAAACGCATCGTATGGTCGGAGCCGGCACCGAAAAGTCCGAGTCTGTCGTGCCTGTATGACTTTATCAGAGAGTTGGTCACTCCGGCAAGGATATTGGCGAGATGTTCGGTCTTGAAATGTTCCGGCATTGACTGGATGAGTTCGATGACGAGGCACATTTCCTCCTGTCCGTCGAACTGTTTCTTCGGATGTATGCAGTTGTCGCAGGCTCCACAGTTATCCTTGTCGTAGGTTTCCCCGAAATAGTTGAGCAACAGCTTTCTCCGGCATTGGTTGGACTCTGCGTAAGCGACTGTTTCCTGCAGAAGCTGCTTGCCGATCTCCTGTTCCGCAACAGGTTTCCCCTGCATGAACTTTTCAAGTTTCTGGATATCCTTGTAGCTGTAGAATGCTATGCAGATGCCCTCCTTGCCGTCCCGTCCTGCCCGTCCTGTCTCCTGATAATAGCCCTCTATGCTTTTCGGGATGTCGTAATGGATGACGAACCGTACGTCAGGCTTGTCTATTCCCATGCCGAAGGCTATGGTGGCTACGATGACATCCACTTCTTCCGACAGGAACATGTCCTGGTTTTCCGCCCGTGTCTTCGCATCCAGTCCCGCGTGGTATGGCAGGGCACGTATGCCGTTTACATTCAGAAGTTCAGACAGTTCCTCCACTTTCTTGCGGCTCAGACAGTATATTATTCCTGATTTGTGCGGATGCTGTTTGATGAACCTGATGATTTCCCTTTTCGGATCTGATTTGTCCCGGATTTCATAATATAGGTTCGGTCTGTTGAAAGAAGACTTGAATACCTTCGCGTCCGTCATTCCGAGATTTTTCTGTATGTCACTCTGGACCTTGGGTGTTGCAGTGGCAGTCAGGGCTATGATAGGGGCGACGCCGATGTCTTCCACTATCGCCCGGATTCTCCTGTATTCCGGTCTGAAGTCGTGACCCCATTCGGATATGCAGTGTGCTTCGTCAATGGCATAGAAGGAGATTTTGATTTCCTTGAGCAGAGCGATATTCTCCGGTTTGGTGAGGGACTCCGGAGCTACGTACAGCAGTTTGGTCACGCCTGACAGGAGGTCATTCTTGACTTCCGTTATCTGCGCCTTCGACAGGGAGGAATTCAGGAAATGCGCGATCCCTTCCTGACCCGACACGAATCCGCGTATCGCATCTACCTGATTTTTCATGAGGGCTATGAGAGGGGAGACGACTATGGCTGTCCCCTCCATTACAAGAGCCGGCAGCTGATAGCAGAGAGACTTGCCTCCTCCGGTAGGCATGAGGACAAAGGCATTGTTACCTGCAATCAAATGATTGATAATCTCTTCCTGACCCTCTTTGAAAGAGTCGAACCCGAAGAATTCTTTCAGTTTCTCTTTAAGAGCTGCCGAATCAATTGCCATAATGAAAAATAATTTCATCTAAATTATAACAATATTTTTGGCAATACAAATTTTATTGGCTTTTTTAGTCGTTTACCGTATATTTGCAGTTTGAAATTGCTGAAAGGAGGCGCGATACTTTCGCTGCCATCGCCGGAAGCCGTGATTTGATTGACAATAAACCAATTAAATGAATAGACAATGAAAACTCTCAAATTTATTGCAGTAGCTGCAGCTGCCCTTGTCCTGGCAGCATCCTGCAAGTCCAACACAGACGGTGTAGAGATGGAGGCCCAGCTCCCTACCAGAGCGGAAGTCGATTCTGTAAGTTACCTTATCGGTATCCAGTTCGGATATTTCATAAAGGCCAACAATTTCGGAGAAAATCTCAGCGACCTCAATTTTGCCGAGATCAAGAAAGGAATGAATGACTTCATCCATGCAGAAGGGAACATGCGTGACGCCGGCTTCAATGACCAGTTCAAGGTAAGTCCGGATCTTGTGAACCAGCTTTTCAACGCATTCATCTCCAAGAGGAATGCATATGCTGCCGAACTCAACCAGAAGAAAGGGGAGAAGTTCCTTGCCGAGAACAAGCTAAAGGACGGTATCGTCGTTACCGAGAGCGGTCTTCAGTACAGGATCATCGAGGATGGCAATGATGTGAAACCGGGACCGAAGGATACCGTATATGTACACTATACCGGTACCCTTATCGACGGTACGCAGTTCGATGCAAGCGACAGGACCAAGGATCCGGTCAGGATGATGCTCAACAGGGTTGTCAAGGGATGGACCGAGGGTCTTCAGCTTATCGGTGAAGGCGGTCATATCGAGCTTTATATCCCTGCTGAACTCGGATACGGTTCGAGGGCAATGGGCGAGATAGGACCTAACTCTACGCTTATCTTCGATATAGAGCTTTCCAAGGTAGGAAAGGTGCCTGCCGAGGAGGAGAAGGACGCTGACAAGAAATAGCCCGGGCCATGTCTCTTGAAATTGAAGGCAGGATAGTGCGGAAGCTGAATGTGCAGTCCGGCACTTCAGCCCGCGGTGCCTGGGAGAAACAGGAGTTCGTGGTGGAGATACAGGAGGGAAATTTCCCGTCCCAGGTGTGCATGAACGTGTGGGGAGCGGACAAAGTCAGGGAACTGGAGAAATACCAGGTCGGCGACAGGGTGAAAATAGCCTTCAACCTCAGCAGCAGGGAGTACAACGGACGGTGGTACACCGATGTAAGGGCTTGGAGGATTGACCCGGCAGGCTCTCCTGCACAGGGCGGACAGACTGGTCCGGCAGGTTATGCCGGCCGGCCTGATGCTGCCGGCAGTCGGCAGGACTCTTATCAGGGCGGAGCGGCACCGATGCCTACAGTGGATGACATGCCGGCAGACCTTGCCGATGATGACCTTCCTTTCTGACACTTCAGACAAACCGTTCCGGAAATGTGAGGGGGTGACTTAAAAGTGAAAGTCATCCCCTTTTTCCTTGTTTTTCCGTGAGGCCAACCTCAGTTCCTCTTTTGAATATTCGATTCTCAGGGAGTTATCAAACCTTTTGGGCCGGCCTCTTTCTTTTTATAGTATTTTTCGGAAACATGATAAGGGTGGTGGTGTTCTCCGGCGGCGTGGATTACAGCAGGGCAAGAATGGCGGCTTCAAGTTCTTCGAGGGTTGGGACCGGATTGTCTGTGAAGATAGAGCGGATGATGCCGTCACGGTCGGAGATATAGATCCGCGGAACGGCAAATGTGGCGAAAAGATTATAGATTTCCCGGCCTTCCTGAGGGGAGTATGGAAGGGTGTATCCGTTCGCGGCCCAGTATCCGGCTATCGGTTCAGCACCTTCTTCCCTGCTGATGCACAGGAACCTGACCGGGTTCTGTGCCATTTCAGAACTCATGTCATTGTCTGTTTTGCCGTTTGTGGCGTTCCCTGATATCTGTCCCGTGACGCCGTATCTGTCATACAGTTCCTGGACAAGAGGCAGCGTCTTCTGGCAGTCCGGACATTCCGTGTGGAAAAATACAATGCATGAGACGTTCCCGAGCAGGTCTTCCGTGCTTACTGTTCTTCCGTCATCCAGGGTTACGGAGAATTCCGGAAGCCGCTCTCCGACAGTCAGATCAGCTCCCTGAGGTACCTTGTCCTTGATACAGGCCGGTGCAAGGCATAGAATGAGGCCTCCGATCAAATTCCTGATAAATTTCTCCATAATATTCAAAGTATATTGCATAAAGTGTCCCGGTTGTCAGGTCATGTCGTCAATGCTGCCCGGGAGTGTGGGTCATCTGATACTGTCTGCCGGTATCTTTATTGAATTCCCGCCTGCTTTTAACCGGTATTCCGATCCTTTCCAGACAAAGGTTCCCGATGTACCCTCCGGAAGGGATATTTCCGCTGTAAGACGGCCGGTCCTTGAGACATGATAGTCGGCTGAGATTGTGCCGGCAGGGTGCGGAATTGAGCCCGAAGCTTCAGTGAGTCCTCCGAGAGCCGGGGCGATCCTTATCTTCGAGAAGCCCGGGGCATCGGAATCTATCCCGAGCAGGATACGGAAAAACTCCACATTAAGACTCGCGCTCCAGGCGTGGCAGTCCGAGCGTGACGGTTCCGGCTGTTCGGCCCATGTGGTCAGGCCCAGGGCGAGCTGGTCGCGCCACAGCTGCAGCTCTTCTGTCAACCGGTCTCCTCTTCCTGCCTTTTTCATTGCCTGGAACAGGTAATATCTGAAATATACCGTGCACTGTATCAGAGAACTGTCTTCTGTCAGCCGGTCGAAAAGGGCTGTCGCTTCGTCACCGGAGATGACCCCTGCGAGAATGGCCAGGACATTGGCGTGCTGCGAGAAGCTCCTGTGGTCATGGGTGTCTGCGAACAGTTCCCGTCGGCTGTCCCAGTATTTGGCGGCAAACCCGTCCCTCATTGTCTCCAGAATAGTCCTGTAATGTCTTCCCATTTCTTTTAGCCCGAAGGCCTCCTCCATTTCGGCAGCGGCTGACAGGGCCAGCATATACTGGAGGTCGAGAACGGCGGAGTTCCCGTCCTTTTCGCGGACAGGTTCCCCGTCCGGAGTCCCGCACCAGTCCATAAAACACCAGAACGGGATGTATCCGAGACTCATGTCCGGCTTGAGATAGGATTCGAACCATGCCAGCACGGTCCTGTATGCAGAGAGGAGTGATTTGAGATATGCTTCATCCCCTCTGTACATCCAGTAGTCGTGCCCCGAACATATCCACCAGAGGGAGAACGGAGGAATGAACTGATGCAGTGAAGAGGGATAGCGGCTCATCGTTATTCCGTCAGGGGTCATGGATCTCAGGCCCTGTTCCAATGCGTTGCGCACCATTTCGTCGTTCCGGGTGTTGTACATGGTTATCATTGCCTGGATGCGGGTGTCACCGAAGTACTGGAGCTGTTCATAGTACGGACAGTCCATATATGTTTCGTTCGCGCACAGCCGGGCTGTCCTCCATCCGGTTTCGAGTATAGTCCCGGCATCCGGCAGTCCCGGTGCATTGAACTCCGATTCCCGCCTGAGAGGATACATCGATGTTACGGCATACAGGTCATCGACCGTGAGCGGTTCGTCACCGGTCGTAATATCGAGCCGGATATATCTCCAGGTCCTCCACCATAATGGCGTGAATTCCCTTCCCTGTCCTCCGTCGGCGATTATCCTGTCGGCATAGCCGATGAAATGTTTGCCTTCCGTTTCGTCCCTGTCGCCCTTATCCGACCGGCTTCCTTCCTTGTAGAGAGCCTCTGCATATCCGATTCCTATTTCGGCTCCGGCCCCTCCGCTGAATTTCACTGTAGGATAGCCTGTGGTCAGGACTGAATTGTCGAGCAGTATGGTCGCCTTTGTCCCTGCCGGCACGGTAAATTCGGCCGGATGCGAAGGGAATCTTTCAGGAATCTCCACTCCGCTGCCCATCCTGAGGCTTTGTAGCCGGAACGGTTCCATCTCCACATGCTGTATTGGAGCCGGTACAAGCTGCCAGCCTGGATAGTCCCTCGCTCCCTTGGCCGCTCCCGTGATGATTTCCCTTGCCTGTGGCCATCCGGAGTCATCATACTCTATGGCCTCCCATCCCCATGGATAGTCTGCTGCATAGAACTGTTCACAGGCTCCGGCGGCATAGTATCCGGAAACAGGTCGTGTATATGGGGAATAAGCAGTATTCCGTAAGCATTTCCAGCTGCCTCCGGTATTGACAAAGTCTTCGGCAGCCGTGTTGCCTTGCAGAATAAATCCCGTCTTGCCGAAACTCATCTGTGCCAGAGGTGCCGAAGAGGCAAAATTCCATACCACAGCGGCAATGGTATTGTCTCCTTCATGCATATATGGAGCAAGGTCGAATGTCGTATAGTTCCAGTTGCAGACATCCCCGTAAGTCGGCCCGAGTCCGACGAAATGCCCGTTTACATAGAGCTTGAACCTGTTGTCCGCCGAGACATGGACTATGAAGTCTTCCGGTATGGAGTCAAGACTGAAGGTCTTCCTGAAATGGCAGACGGTGTAGCTGTTCTCGGCCATGTCAGGAATGGAAATCCATTTTGCCGGCCAGCGGGTGCCGTACAGTCTCGTGTCGATTCTGCCGGAGTCCCAGCCGGGAAGTCTCACCTGGCTCCAGGAGACGGTTGAAAGGCAGGTCAGACACAGGACAGCAGGGAGGATCCGTCTTTTTACGATATGGACAAAGAGGTCGGGTCGCGAGGTTATTTTCATGGCATATATGTTATCAGCCGTAAATTTACTGAAAAATTATGCAGGAAAGACGAAAGACGGCGATTAAGAAGCTGTTTTGTCAAGACAGCTTCTGAAATTGATGGAAAACGTGTACGGTTTTTTCACGTTTCAGATTGATTTCAGAATGTGCCTGTATTTTTGTCGCCGGATTAACATTCAAACATCATACAACCATGAAGACATTATTGAAAAAGACAGTATTTGCCCTTACAGCTCTTGTAGCTGTGTCGCTTACAGTTACCGGATGCGAAGACGAACATAAGATCAAGGCGGAGAAGCTCCCTGAAGCAACCCGGACTTTCATATCTCAGTATTTCTCCGGATTGGACATAGTGACGGCATACAAGGACAGGGATGACGGGCTCATCAGCTACGATGTCCGTCTGTCCGACGGTACGGAGATAGATTTCGACGAGGCCGGAACCTGGACGAGTGTGGACTGCAACCTTTCTCCTGTGCCTGACGGTATTGTCCCGGAGCCGATTCTTACGCATCTTGGAACATACGTGGAAGGAGGGACTCAGGTCTTCAAGATAGAGCGGATCCTCGGGGGATATGAGGTAAAGATTGCCGACGGACGCGAGCTTATCTATGGTTCGGACGGTACCTTCGTAAGGGTAGACTCTGACAGATAGCCTTCGCAACCCGCATTTGCCCGTACCGGGCATGTCGTTACGGGGAACTTAAGAAACAGTTCCTGAAAATTATGTCAAGGCCTCCGGAAGTTTTGTATGGCTTCCGGAGGCCTTGACGTTTTTGCAATTTTTATAAATAAAAATACTTGGTGCCCTTGATGTTGATACTATATTTAGTATCTTTGAAAGATTATATTGACATTCACAGACCGCATCCGGGCGGTTCCGAATGGACTTGCAGGTAAGACCGTAACTCTATAATGAGGACTGAGGCTATATTGCTGGAGATGGTGAGACGTGGCAGGCCGTTGTCGTGGGGACAGCGGCTTGCTCTCATTGTACGGCTCAGTATACCGTCGATGCTTGCCCAGCTCTCCTATATCGTAATGGTGTATATCGATGCCTCCATGGTCGGCAGTCTCGGGGCGGAAGCCTCGGCAGCCATAGGACTGATGTCCACGAGTACATGGCTTTTCGGAGGAATCCTTTCTGCCGCATCGGTCGGCTTCAGCGTCCAGGTGGCGCACCTTATCGGAGCCGGCGAATTCAGAAGGGCACGTGATGTCCTGAGGCAGTCTTTTGCCGCGACTTCGGTGTTCGGTGTCGGAGCCATGTGTATTGCCTGTGCGATAAGTCCGTTCCTGCCGGGATGGCTCGGAGGTGATGAATCCATTTCCGGAATGGC
The DNA here is from genome assembly GCA_944322585.1 of uncultured Bacteroidales bacterium. Classification (GTDB taxonomy): domain Bacteria; phylum Bacteroidota; class Bacteroidia; order Bacteroidales; family UBA932; genus Cryptobacteroides. The sequence goes on from CALUPB010000005.1 coordinate 55,936, forward strand.
TTCCGAATATTTCATGATATTCGCCTTTTCGCTGCCGTTCATGCAGCTTAACAGGCTGTCGGGAAGCATGCTCCAGAGCAGCGGCAACATGAGGGTTCCGAGTATGCTTAACGTGTTCATGTGCATTCTGGACATCATTTTCAATACCATATTCATTTTCCCTACGCGAGAAGTCTCATTCCTGGGAATGTCCTTCACCATGTACGGGGCCGGGATGGAGGTGGCAGGAGCCGCCCTCGGTACTGCGCTGGCGATTTGCGTGACATCCATCCTGATGTCGTCTTACCTTTGCTTCAGGTCGAAGGAGCTGTCCCTGACACAGGACAGGACAAGGTTGAGGATGGAAGGACAGGTACTCCGGAAGGCATTCCATATCGGAGCCCCGATAGGTCTGGAGCATACGATCATGTGCGGGGCGCAGATAGCATCCACGATAATAGTGGCCCCTCTCGGCAATATCGCCATTGCCGCGAATGCGTTTGCCGTCACGGCGGAGAGCCTCTGCTATATGCCGGGGCAGGGTATCGGGGATGCTGTCACGACTCTTGTCGGGCAGAGTGTGGGTGCGTGCCGCCGCGACCTTACAAGGAAGTTCGCCAATATGTCGGTCGGGCTCGGGATGGTGGTGATGACTCTGATGGGTGCTGTCATGTATCTGGCCGCTCCAGTCATGATGGGGATAATGACGCCTGTCCAGGAAATCAAGGATCTGGGGGTCTCTGTCCTGAGGATAGAGGCATTCGCGGAGCCCATGTATGCCGCTTCGATTGTGGCCTACTGTGCCTTTGTCGGCACCGGAGACACTCTGATACCGAGCTGTATGAATTTCTTCAGCATTTGGGTAGTCAGGCTCAGCCTTGCAGCTGTCCTTGCCCCGGTCCTGGGGCTCAAGGGAGTCTGGATCGCGATGTGCATAGAGCTCTGCTTCCGTGGCTCCATCTTCCTCTACCGTCTCATCCGCGGCCGCTGGCTCGACAGGATAAGGTAGGATTCAGTTGTTCCCTCCGGGGCGTGTGAGGTAGTCTGTCCTATCGGGAGCGTTCAATACGAGATGAAGTTCCGGCAGTACTACCATGATGGCTTTCTCCATGTCTTTGCCTTTCCACCATACGATGAAATTCACTTTGGCCTCCGCAATTGAATAGTTCTGGTCAATGAAGCCTGCAAGTTCCTTTTTGAAGTCATTCGAGAACCGGACTACGGTATTCCCGTATTTGTCCCGGCATCCGTTGTTGTCTGCCTTCAGGATGTCTCCGCTTTCCAGTGCGGATATAGGGCGTTGTCTGTAGGCGCAGTCGCTCAGCCAGATGTCCTTGTGACCGAGAAGCAGGATACGCTCTCCAGTCTGTCCGTAATCTGCCCGATTGTACCTCTTTTCCATCCCCGGGATTTCTATCCTGTCGAGGAAAGATGAGTTTGAATGTATTGAAAGGCTGTTTTTCGCCCTTGTCATGGCGACGTACAGCAGACGCTTTTCAGCATCCGTATCCTGACGGAAACCGTTCAGGACAAGGAAGACGTTGTCGAATTCCTTTCCTTTGACTTTGTGCATGGTGGACACTGTTATTATGGAAGAGTCGGTATCGGAAAAATCTTCCAGTGAGGATTCGTTTACGAATGTCTCGAAATCCGACTTGTATTTCGTCTTGCGGGAACAGCCTTCAAAGTCCGTGACGATATTGTGACAGATGTATAGTTTGTCGCTTCTGCCGAACCTGCTGTACAGACCGGATTTTGCGTTTGACCAGTCTTCATCGGCGATAGTCGCCCCTTCATCATGGATATGAAGGTTTTCCATGAAATAATGGAGTTCGGCGAGGTTGCGCAAGTTGAAACCGTCGTTGGACTGTATCAGTCTGGCCGGTATTCCGCGTTTCATCAGGAGTCCGGTTATTTCAAGCGCTTCATCGTTGGTTCGGGTCAGAACAGCAGTAGAACCGGCCGGATGCATCGCAATTATGTCCTCCACGACCGGGACTGCCAGATGCCGGCTCGTGGTATAGCGGGTCAGTCTGAGATTTCCGGTTTCCTGGCTGACAGGCATAATCTGATTTTGTTTCAGACGGTGGCTTATGGACATGGCATACCTGTTTGCGAATTCCACTATGTTTCGTCCGCTGCGGAAGTTTTCCACCAGTTCATATTTCACGGTTCCTTCGCTTCCGAGCAGTTCTTCCATATATTTGGAATCGGATCCGCGGAACGCATAGATGTTCTGGTCATCGTCTCCCACGGCGATGACTCTCATGTCTTCATTGATGTCCATGAGCTCCCGGACAAGGGTGTATTCGTCCGAGTCCATATCCTGGGCTTCGTCGATTACGAGCACGGTCTTGGTAATCCTGCTCCTGTCGACTTCTCTTGCTCTGATTTTTTCTAATGCTTGTCTTACAACCTGTTCCGACATATCAAGGCTTCCGATACGTCCGAGCAGATCGAAGCAATAGGAATGGAAAGTCTTTATTTCGACGAATGCGGCTGCATTTCCTATCAGACCGTATAACCGTTGTTTGAATTCGGTCGCTGCCGCACGGGAAAATGTGAGCATCAGGAGCTGCTCATGCCTGACATCCTCCATAAGCAGAAGGGATGCCAGCTTGTGTACCAGGACTTTGGTCTTTCCGCTGCCCGGCCCGGCTGCCACGACTATGATCCTGGCCCTGTTGTCCTTGATTATCTGAAGCTGTGCCGTAGACAACTCTCCGAAAAGTTGTATGAATTTGGCCGGAGTGATATTACGGGAGATTTCCGTCTGCCTTCCCCTGAAATATTTGTCGAGAAAGAACGGATAATTCATCTGGAAATAGTCTTCCACGAACTGCAGGGCATCCTTGTAGTCGCCGATCATTTTTCTGGCATATTCCCCGACTATATGTATCTGCTGTATCCGGTTTTCATAGAATTTTCCGAGATTCCGGTATTCTTCCAGCCTGAATTTTTTCCGGTTGTCCATTTCCAGGCGTTCCAGCTTCATGCTGTTGTATATGACAAGGAAACCTCCTTCAATCTTGATTGCCCCTATTCTCGACAGATAGAAAAGAGCATCCTCCACGTCATCGAAGGAGACTTTCATGTCGAATGCTCCCAAAGAGTTCTCATATGCCTCCTTGACAGCAAGTACGGAGAATTCCACCAGTGTTTCCTCCTGTCCTGAAGAATTCACGGATGCTTTCTCGTATAGGTAATTGATGATGAAGCCGGACAATACATGCCTTGCATTGATTTTGTCTGCGAAATTGTCCTTCTGCGTGATACATTTGACATGGACCTGATTCCGGGAGGCCGACATTCCCGATTTTCTGATCCAGCCCTTGACGGCCCAGAAATTTAGGAGGGTCATTATATTTCCGGTATTTACATATTTCAGTCCGGCTTCCTCCGCCTTTTCGTTCAATGTCTTCAGGTCGAGGAATGAACCGGCTTCGTCTATATGGGGATACAGGAATGACTCTACTTCATTGAAGGTTTTCAATATGCGCATCGACCTGTTTTCTGTCTCTCCCTTGTAGATATATGCGGTCATATCCTTGGAATCGGCCAGGATTTTCTCTTCCCGGAGAAGGTTTATGGTATGTATGACATCTCCTTTAGGGATTCCGAGCCGGTCGCTCAGATAATCGACTCTGGATTCTGCATTATCCTTGTCCCATTGTCTGCTCCGGCTTGAGATGAGACTTCGGATTATCCGGATTGCGCGGGTTCTGTCTCTGTCATCGAACCTGACGGCAGCATTGATCTTGTCAATAGCTTCCTGTGCGGTTCTGGCAAGGATTCCGGTCGCGTAAACCCGCGGCATGTTCTGTCCGCGTTTCAGGTATCCGGCCTGTTCCAGGGAAGCGATTGCTGTCCGTACCCTGTTTTCCACGTCTGCCACTCCGTCATCCCAGCCGGCTTTTCTGGCAATTTCGAGAGCGGACGCGGACATTGATGCCCGGAATCTGGTCAATCCCTTTATCGCGGACCATACCTGCTGGATTTCCTTGACTGTTATTTTGGTCTGATTCAGCAATATGAAATGCTTGGACAGGTCTTCTTCATTGAACAGCACGTAGCAGTCGGCTTCGATGTTTTCATCGCGTCCCGCCCGGCCGGCTTCCTGTACGTAGTTTTCCAGAGAGTCCGATATCTGGTAATGGACGACCAGACCGACATCGCTCTTGTCCACTCCCATTCCGAATGCCGATGTCGCCACTATAATTCGGACTTCACCTGCCATGAAACCGTTCTGGTTCCGTATCTTTTCGTCGGGATCCATCTTGCCGTGATATGGTCTGGCCGCGAATCCGTCCTGTTCCAGCCGCCTTGCCAGATCCTCGGCCTTGCGGGTCCTTGTGACATATACTATGACAGGGCAGTCCCTTTCCTCAATCAGGCTCCTGAGCGCCTGATATTTCGCCTCTTCGTCCGCTTCAGGAAGCACAGTATAGTGAAGGTTAGGTCTGGATACGGATGCTGTAAACAGTTCCAGCTCCAGATGCAGCTTGTCCTTGAAATATTTTCGGATATCCTCAATGACCTGTGGCTTGGCAGTGGCAGTAAAGCAGGATACGGGAATACTCCACTGGAGATGTTTCTCGTCCTGTATCATTTTTATGAAATCCGCTATATAGAGATAGTCCACCCTGAAATCCTGTCCCCATGAAGAGAAGCAGTGCGCTTCGTCAATGACGAATCTGGCCACTTTTCGTCCGAGAATGAGTCTTTCGATGGATTTCGACCTGAGGGATTCCGGTGAGATGTACAGTATTGATGCCGTTCCGTTCTCTACCCTTTCGAAAGACTTGGCTCTTTCTATGGGATCCAGCAGTCCGTTGATGGTAGCGGCTTCCGTGATGCCTTTCTTTTCGAGATTGTCGACCTGATCCTTCATCAGCGACTGAAGAGGGGATATCACGACAGTCAGCGCCCCCGTGTTTTCCCCGGCCATCAGGGCCGGCAGCTGGAAAGCGAGGGATTTCCCGCCTCCCGTGGGGAAGACGGCAAGCAGGGATTTGTTTTCTATGGCTGTACTGACGGCCTTTTCCTGCAGCGGTTCTCCTCCATAGCTCCTGAACGAGCTGAACCCGAACCATTTTTGCAGTCCTTCATGGATATCCAGTCTTCTGTTGCAGTAAGGACATCCGTCAATACATGGAGTGCTGCGGAGCAGGAACATAAGATGCTCTGTTTCGGGAAAATTGTGCAGCACCCATGCCGGGGTTATGGAGCGGACGGCCTTGTCGTTTTCCATAGCTTCTGTCAGGGCCAGGCAGTATGCGAGGGCAATCGGATGTCCGGCAATCATTGCCTCAATGTTGGCGTTGGCGCATATTGCATCCATGAAACGTTCCCGTATCAGACTGGCTGTCGTTTCAGTCTCTCTGCTGTAATGCGGGCTGTCTCTCCTGAACATGGACATCAGTCCCATCATGCGGGACTGTAATGGCATTGTTCCTTTTTCGGAATTTCGGTTGTCATATCCGGCGACCTTGAAAAAATTCCTGAATTCTCGACTGTTGCCTAATAGATTGAAGTATATTGCCTTCAGTCCGTCATCTAATCTTGAGAAAGCAGTCAGTTCATCATTGAAAAGGTCTTTTGCCTTTATCGAGTCGTTCAGAGGGTTGTTCAGTTCGTCTGTCTGGAGCTTGTCGTCCTTCAGAAGTCTGTGGTACGGTTTCTTCGGGAACATCAGAGGTGACAGATAGAGGGTATCGATGGCCTTGTCCGGATGAATTCCGACATCATGCAGCGTCTGCCCGATATATTTCAGGTCATGGTTCAGGATGTTGTGTCCGCATATGTAGTCAGACCCCTGCAGAAACCTTGCGAAGTCTTTCATCGAACTGCCGTGAAAAGTCGGACCGTCGGAGCGGATGCCTCCTATATCCTGGATTTTCCTGCCTTCCCGGTCTGTTTCCGTGTCGATAAATGCAATTATGGGCATTGTCCGTCTTACTGTACATTCAGAAGCTACTGGCAACTTCCAAAAAAACTGTCTGCTTCAGATGTTGTCTGAAACAGACAAATTTAACGATTTTCCAGACAACACCGTATATGATGAAGCAATTTTATCGCAGCTGAAAAACACATGGGAATGTATATGTAACTTTTACCGGCCTTCCGTCCAGTATTCCAGGCGTCCATTTCGGAGAACTTGATACGACCCGTACAGCCTCCTGGTCAAGGGATGGGTCTACACCACTGAGAACACTTACATCAGAAACAGACCCATCAGCGTTTATAGTGAACTTCAGGATTACACGTCCATGTACAGCGTTCTCTTTGGCGAGTTCAGGATATACGAGTCTTTGATTTACCCAAACGGCAAAAGCATTGGCGTCGCCTCCCATAAATGAAGGGTTTGCATCTAATACTACGGTTTTAGTTTGATTTTTAGTATAGCATACAAATTCATAGTCTGAAAACTTGATATTTATAGTCCCGCTATAATTTATAACATATTCCAATGTATTAAAATTACCGTTTGAATTAATTATCCGTCAAAATATCCGAAGCTCATTTACCATGTTTCCACAGACAGGAAGTATGAATGTTCATGCTTACTGACATACTGTGTGAACAGTGACACACCTGGGAATTGATCCGTTGTACAATTCATTGAATTAGAGTAAATTATGTTCTATTCTGAATTCCAGGTGTAACATATCTGTGCACACCTGGAACTGCCGATGTGCCTTTGGCTGCCGTAGGAGAGCGATTCTCTCTTCCAGGTGTGCCGGAAACTGTTACACCTGGAAGAGACGAAACCATGTAAACATATGTCCCATATGTGATTATGCGTATTGCCCAATTCCAGGTGTGCACAGGACAGTTTTTCAGTGCCAATTAGAAGCCGTGTCGCAAAACAGCTTTATATCCGACGTCATGACCCATATCCCCGTCAGAGGTAGGTATCCGTCCGGATATGCATGGCCTTGAATAGATTGGCACATTGTCCATTTTCAGAACGGAATGCCAGTCCATTTCTGCAAGATTTCACAGGTCAGGCATACCAATCTTATAGAGGGGATTTTGCGGATACAGATTCTTTCCAGACAGTTTGTTGACGGGTTCTGAAATAATATACGGTTCCGACGAGGTCGGCGAGAGTCCAGCCGATCGGGATGGACCACCATATGCCGAGCTCCCCGATGCCGGCTATCGGAGCAAGGGCGAATGACAGGGCTACCCTTGTCCCGAGGGAAAGGACAGTCAGAATGACCGACATGCCCGGGCGGCAGATTGCCCTGTAATAGCCGTAAAGCATGAAAAGAAGGCCTATGCCTATATAGAAAGCGCCTTCTATGCGAAGGTATTCTTTTCCTATCCGTATTATCTCCGTCTCGGCTTCGCTGACGAAAATCCTCATCAGAGGGTCGGCACAGATGAAGACTATGGCTGATATGGCGACAGAGAATGCGGCCATGATGCAGACAGCCCGGATGATACCCTTACGTATCCTTTCATGTCTGTCGGCTCCGTAGTTCTGGGCCACGAATGTCGAGAAGGCATTGCCGAATTCCTGGACCGGCATATATGCAAACGAGTCTATCTTCACCGCCGCCGCAAATGCTGCCATGACGGCTGTGCCGAAACTGTTGACGAGTCCCTGCACGGCCAGTATGCCGAGATTCATCACTGACTGCTGGATACAGGTGAGGGAGGAAAACGTTCCTATGTATTTCAGTACTTTCCAGTCTGGCCTCCAGTATTGCCGTCCCGGCCTGAATTCGGGCCTTGTGACTAGAACCTGTATGCAGAGTCCTATACCGGAAACAGCCTGTGATATGACAGTGGCGGCAGCTGCACCCTGTATTCCCCAGCCGAAGGAAAGGATGAAAAGAAGGTCAAGCCCGATGTTGAGCAGAGCCGCTCCTGCAAGCCATAGCAGGGGAGTGACGGAGTCGCCCACGGCGCGGAGCAGGGCAGCAGAATAGTTGTAGAGGAACGTGAATCCGATGCCCCAGTAGATGATCCACAGATAGTCTTCCATGAGGGGCTGGACGTCAGCCGGAACCTGAAGCCACCGGAGGATCGGGCCGAGTGTGCTGAAAGCCAAGATTACGAGCAGGACGGTGACGCCTCCGATGAGGATAAAGGATGCTGTCAGGCTCTTTTTCATTCCATCAGAGTCTCCCTCTCCGAATTTCAGGGAAAACACGGTCCCGCTGCCCATCGCAAGTCCGATCAGAATGGAGGTTATGAACACCATAAGAGTGTAGGCCGACCCCACTGCGGCGAGGGCTTCGGCTCCTACGAAACGTCCGACGATTATCGTATCGGCTATGTTGTAGCATTGCTGGAGCAGTGAGCCTGCAATCATGGGCAGGGTAAAACAAAGCAACGTACCGGTGATCCCTCCGCGTGTAAGGTCCCCGGCACGCTGTCTGTCGTATCCTGAAGGTGTTGTCGCAGCCCGCTGACTTTTGTGTCCTGCAAATCCTGTCATTGCTTGCCGGCTGTCATGTCCTGCCGATGATGTCTCTGTCCGGCGCTCAATCATCAGCACGGTTATTTTTCCCTGTCTGCAGCAGGTTGCCCGTTGTTGCCGGAACTGGTTCCGGATGCAGCCTCTTCGGCCAGTCTGGCGGCGAGGGCTGCGAATGCAATCCCGTCCGGACGTGAAGACAGGGCTACGGGTTCCCCGCTGTCGCCTCCTTCGCGGATGCTCTGGACAATAGGTATTTGTCCGAGGAGAGGTATCCCGTATTTGGCGGCCATCCTTGCTCCACCGTCCTTCCCGAAGATGTAGTATTTGTTCTGCGGGAGTTCTTCCGGCGTGAACCATGCCATGTTTTCCACAAGCCCGAAAATCTTCTTGTTGATGCTGCTGTTCCTGAACATGTTGACACCTTTCTCCACATCGGCAAGGGCGACGTCCTGCGGAGTGCTTACAATCACCGCCCCTTCGAATGGTATGTCATGGACGAGGCTTATGTGTATGTCCCCGGTTCCCGGAGGCATGTCGATGAGCAGGAAGTCCAGCTCTCCCCAACGCACCTGGAGAATCATCTGTTTCAGAGCATTGCAGGCCATCGGCCCTCTCCATATCAGTGCCTGTTCCGGCCTGGCGAAGTAGCCGATGGACATCCATTTCACTCCGTATTTCTCGACGGGCATTATGACATCCCTGCCGAGTTCAGGGTCATTGAAGGCATCGGGAACGGCACCTTCGGTGCCTGTCATTTTCGGGACGGAAGGGCCGTAGACATCTGCATCGGCAAGTCCGACACGGTATCCTTCCCGGGCCAGCGCCACTGCAAGATTGACGGCTACGGTCGATTTCCCGACCCCTCCCTTGCCAGAAGCGATGCCGATCAGGTGTTTTACATTGACTAATTCTTCAGTTCCGAGGTCGAGTCCCGGCTTCTTTTTCGGCGCAGCCTCTTTTACCGTTGTCCTGACTTCCACTTCCGCCTGGGGCCAATGCCTTATTACGGCAGCCTTGCAGCTCCCGACAAGGTATTCTGCGAGAGGGTCGCGGTGTTTCGGGAACACAAGGCTGACCGTCACCTTGTTCCCGTCTGTCGCGACACTTTCCAACATCCCGAGTTCGACGATATTCCTGTCCCCGTTGCCGGGATGTTCCACTTCCCGGAGCGCTTCGGTTATTTCCTTCTCTGTCATAGTCGCTCATATTTTACGTTTCGCATGTGTTCCGATATCCGATACCGTGCGGCGTGCGGAATATTTGCCTTCGTACAGAATGGGCCGCATTACCGGACGATGTCCATCTCATCCAGCAGGTATCCTGCGCCTCCGAACTTGTCCATTATGAACAGGACATAGCGGATATCCACACAGATGCATCTCTGCAGATCCGGCTCGAACATCACGTCGCTGCTCATGGATTCCCAGTTCCCGTCGAATGCGAGCCCGAGGAGTTCTCCGTCAGCATTGAGGACCGGGGAGCCGGAATTTCCTCCGGTGATGTCGTTGTTGGTCAGGAATGCCACAGGCATCTTGCCGTCGGACATCGCATATTCTCCGAAATCACGTGCTTTCCAGAGTTCTTTAAGTTTTGCCGGTACTACGAATTCCCAGTTGTCCGGATCCTCTTTCTCCATCACACCGTCAAGGGTAGTGTAGTATCTGTAGAGGACGGCGTCTGCAGGCGAATATGATTTCACCGAGCCGTACGTCAGTCTCATGGTGAAGTTGGCGTCCGGATATGAAGGCTCACCCTTCTTCCATTCGAGGAGACCTGCCGTGTAGGCCTTCCTGCCTGCATTCCGCCCGTCCATGGCTTTCCGAAGAGCGACATAGCTTGCGGAAAGGACAGTGTTGCATGCTTTTTTGAGTGCGACAGCAGGGTCATCGGCAATGGCAGCGGCCCCGGCCGTAGCTATGGCGGCCTTCGCCTTGTCGTAGGAAGTGAATATGCTGTTGTCGAACAGACTGTCCACATAAGCGTCCACATCCATCGTTGCAAAATCTTCTCCCGGGATCTCAAGGTAATATTCAGGGCTGATATTGTCCCGGTAGAATTTGATGAGAGCCTTGGCGATTTTCCGGTCCGTAGGCTCGGAATAATTCTTATATGAGTCGGCAATGCTCTCCAGGGCATCGGCTGCAGCCGTATCGGAAGAGTCTGTAAGTGCGGAATTGCATTTCATTGCAAACGACGCAAGTTCGATCCTCGCGACGGATTCCGAAAGAGTGGTATATACGGTATACGGTTCTGACATTTCATCTGTCGCCGTTTTTATCTCACCAAGGGCGGAACCGTATTTTTCAATACGTTTCTTGCTGGAATTGACCCATTCCGTGAACTCGTTCTCCTCTTCTGCAGTGCGGCCTATGATATCAAGCTTGTCGAAGGCGAGTTTCATCCCCTGCCATTTCTTCCATCCGTTGGACGAACTGGCATATTTGCTGGCATACTGGATCTTCACCTCCGGGTCGGCAAGCATGTCTTCCAGCATGATATCCTGACGTATGGTCCTTGCTGCGATGCGGATATCATTCTGTGCAAGCATGCTTTCGAGTTCAGGTACGGTCTGGAACCTGACGGTGCTTCCGGGATATCCCATAATCATGGTGAAATCGCCTTCCTGAAGCCCCTTCAGCGAGATTTTCAGTGACTGTTTCGGCCTGTACGGCACATTGTCCTCGGAATAGTCGGCCGGATTGTTGTCCTTGTCGGCATATACCCGGAACATCGAGAAATCTCCCGTGTGGCGCGGCCACATCCAGTTGTCGGTATCGGCACCGAATTTCCCGATGGAGGAAGGCGGTGCACCTACGAAGCGGATGTCCCTGTATTTCTTGTATACTATCAGATAATATACATTATTATTATAGAAAGGGACTATGAAGGCTTCGCAATGGGGATATTCTTCTTCCGCCTTTCCGATAATCCGGTCATAGAAATTCTTGTTGAGGTAGTCCGCGGACAGGGCTTCCTTGTCCGTGCTGTCGCGGTACATCTTCTCTGCCTTTTTCAGAACGGCCTCGAATTCGCCGGTGACATCTTCCATATATTCAAGGAAAGTCACTGTCAGACCCTCCACCGGCAGTTCCTCGGAACGGTTCATCGCCCAGTATCCGTCGGTCAGGTAGTCATGGTCCACACTGCTGAGCTGCTGGATGCTTGCGTAGCCGCAATGATGGTTGGTCACAAGCAGTCCTTCACCTGAAATGATCTCTCCGGTACATCCTCCGCCGAACTGGACTATAGCGTCTTTAAGAGACGAGTGGTTGATGCTGTAGATCTGCTCCGGGGTAAGCCGGCATCCGAGTTCCTCCATGGCTCCCGCATTCATCTTTTTCAGGAGAGGGAGCATCCACATCCCCTCGTCTGCCCGTGCCCCTGCCGCGAGGACAGACAGTGCAGTAAGAAAACAGATAATTCTCTTCATAGTTATACAGTTTTATTTGTTTCAGACAGTTGTCATACGGCGCTTCCGCCTGCGCTTCTCCGGCCCCTGCCGCAGCAGGCCCTTCAGCAGCCTGCAAATATACGCAGAAGCCGAGTGCAGAGCAAATTTATTTGTTCTGCCGAGGCGATACAGTATATATGGCGAAGCCAAATATCCAACCGTAGTATGTTCGTCAGTTATTTACCGCTGTCTTTGCGGATGTCATCGCGTATCAGCATACACGCCGGGCCGAGCACTGTGCCGTGGTCGAAACCTGAGAGTTCGTAAAGGACGGCAGGATGTCCGAAATGCCGCAATATGGACAGCAGGGATGCGTTTTCTTCGTATCTGCACAGCATTTCAAGATCCCTGTCTCCAGTAACCAGCATAAGCGGCGCCCCTTCTTTCCGGACGTTGTTGATCGGGGCGAATTCGTCTATGAGAGGGAGATCCATCGACATCCCCCTTTCTTTCTTTATGGTGAAGTGGGTAAAGGTCTGCCCGCTGACAGGGTAGGCTTTCCTTATCTTCAATGCATCGGCCCCGTAAGCCTTCATGTATTCGGGACAGAGTACCAGCATCAGGGTCAGGTATCCTCCTGCCGAGTGACCTCCGACATAGATTTTGGAAGGATCGCCGCCATATTCTTCTATATGTTTGAAAATGAAGGCTACGGCTTCGGCGGCATCGTCGATATATCCGGGACATTTCACTTTAGGGAAAAGCCTGTAGTTGACGTCGGCCACGGCAAAACCCTGTCTGCGGAATTCATCCAGCAGGGATTTCGAACCGCCTTCCAGCCCTCCGCCATGGAACCATACGAGGGTGGCAAATCCTTCACTGTCTGTCGGATAATACAGGTCAAGCCTGCATCTCTCAATCCTGTAAGTGTCTGTCTCGTCTGCGGATACGTATGGAATGTCTTTAATATGCCTGTACCCTTTATCCGGGCATTCCCCTTTCCTGCCGGTGGGTTCCGCTGTCTCTCCGTGCGGGGTCATCGCCGTTGCGGCCATCATTGCCATGGCCAGCATAATTACTGTCAATGCAATCTTTTTCATCTGCTGTATGTTTTGTGCCTTTTCAGAACAGTGCAGGTTCCAGTTCCTTGAGGTGGAATGACTTCCTGTGCTGAGGGGTCGGTCCGAGCCTGATAAGTGCGTCTATGTGTTCTTTAGTCGGATATCCCATGTTGTGTTCCCATCCGTAGCCGGGGTATTCTGCGGCTAACTTTCTCATATATTCGTCCCTGTAAGTCTTTGCCAGTACGGATGCCGCAGCGATAGAAGTGAATTTCGCGTCTCCTTTTACAATGCAGCTGTACGGTATCCTGTCGTATGTTGCCGGGATGGCGGTACATTCATTTTCTGCCGGAGTCTGGGCCGGATTGCCGTCGCCGGTTCCGTGAAGGGACCCTGTCCCGTCAATGCCGTCAGATATTTTCCCGCTGCTGCGGCTGTCCGATGCGAGAGAGGCGATGAAAGAGAACGGTCTGAACCGGTTACCGTCTATCAGAAGATGTTCAGGCAGGGTCTTCAACTGCATTACTGCCCTCTGCATCCCTGCTATGGAGGCATTGAGGATGTTCATACGGTCGATCTCTTCAGCACTCACCGATACTACGGCATATTCTATGGCTTCCGCTTCTATTATCGGTCTGAGGATTTCCCTTGACCGGGCAGACATCTGCTTGGAATCATTGAGAAGAGGATGATGGAAATCCGCAGGCATGATGACAGCGGCAGCAAAGACAGGTCCTGCCAGGGGCCCGCGTCCCGCTTCGTCGCACCCGGCCTCTATCCTGTCTTCAACAAGAAAATTTTTCAGCTCTGTCTCTCTCATTCCGGTAATTTCTATCCTGCAAAAATATTCCAAAATTTTCAGAAGCCGTTTGAATTTTATAAAAAAGTCAGGAAATCTCCTGTAAAATCCAGTGCGGTAAAAATTGAAAAGGATGATATGAAAAATCATTCGGGTATCATATAAAATTTTTACCCGAAAACAATGACAATGAAATCTTGCAAATGATAATAAAAAGTTGTCAAAACAAGACTGAAAATGTAAAAAAGAGAAAAATTTTCCATGAAAAAAGAAAAAACGGCAGTCTGATGTTGTTTTTTATGATTTTATCTCGGAGTTTTGCCAACAAAAAATTGCCAATGAAAACTATTGTTGACGACAGGGACCTCGGCATATTCATGCTGTTGGCGGAGTCCGGGCAATGTCCCGGAGATGAAGAAAGGGCTTTCGGGAAAATTTGCGCTTCTCTGGGAATCCGGAAAGAAGCCATGGACAGGTATCTTTATGACAACTTCGGGTTGCCGGGCAAGGATATTCTCAGATCCTATGGATGTTCGGTACCGGTATATATGCTGTGACGTCCGTCTGAGGACAAAATGTGCGGCCGCATATAAATCAGTTGCCCCGATACTATGTTTTTTGCATATTATTTATTAAGTTTGCAAGGATGTGCCGTAAAACCGCGGGCATATAACACAAACTAATAAACTGTAAGAAACGATGAAAGCTTATTCAACCCAAAACATCCGCAATGTGGTTCTTCTTGGCAGCACAAAGTCAGGCAAGACCACATTATCTGAAGCGATGCTCTTTGAAGGAAAGGTCATTGACCGCAGAGGTACTGTTGAGACCAAGAATACCGTCTCGGACAATTCCGAGATAGAGCAGATGAACCAGAGGTCGATCTATGCCACTCCTCTTTATGCGGAGTTCATGGACACCAAGTTCAATATCATAGACACTCCGGGCGCCGATGATTTCATAGGCGGAGCGGTGTCTGCATTCAAGGTGTGCGATACAGGGGTTCTCCTTATAAATGCACAGCAGGGAGTTGAGGTCGGGACTGAGATATTTGCCCGTTATGCAGAGCAGTACGGCATACCTCTTATTGTGGGTATCAACCAGCTCGACGGCGAGAAGGCGTCATGGGACAATGTTCTGGAATCAATGAAGGAGGCGTTCGGCAAGAAGCCGGTACTTATCCAGTATCCTGTCAATCCGGGGCCGTCATTCGACGGGTTCATAGATGTCCTGAAGATGAAATATTATCATTTCAAGGATGACAACGGGACGAGGGAGGATCTTGAAATTCCGGAGGAGCACAGGGCTGAAGCAGAGGAATTGAGGTCCGCGCTTATAGAAAGAGCGGCGGAATATGACGATACCCTTATGGAAAAATTCTTCGAGGCAGGTGAACTTTCTGAAGATGAAATACGCAAGGGTATCGGTATAGGGTGCAAGGCCGGTGATGTGCTTCCGGTCTTCTGCCTGTCTGCAAAGAAAGACATAGGTGTGAAGAGACTGATGGAATTCACCATCAAGGTGGCTTCTTCCCCGGCTGACAGGAAGGCACTTACAACGGACGGAAAAGAGATAGAGTGCAAGCAGGATGCTCCTACTACACTTTTCATATATAAAACGGCTGTTGAGCAGCATCTCGGAGAGGTCGCCTATTTCAAGGTGATGTCAGGTGAGTTGACGGAAGGTCAGGATCTTGAGAATCCGGAGACCGGGGATAAAGAAAGAATATCGGCGATCTATGCCGTTGCAGGCAAGAAGAAGGAAAAGGTAAGCGACCTTTATGCGGGCGATATCGGATGTACGGTGAAGTTGCGTGCGGCCAGAACGAACGTGACTCTCGCCCAGCCGGGATGTGATATCGCGTACGAACATATCAAGTTCCCGGCATCCAAGTTCCGCACTGCCATCAAGGCAAAGGAGCAGAAGGATGAGGAGAAGATGGGAGAAGCTCTCGGCAAGATGTCGGCAGAGGATCCGACAATTATAGTGGAATATTCCAAAGAGTTGAAGCAGACTATCCTTCAGGGACAGGGAGAGCAGCACATCAATATCGTGAAATGGAGACTCCAGAACGAGAACAGGATAGAGATAGATATGTTCGCTCCGAAGATTTCCTACAGGGAGACCATCACGAAGGTGGCTGTGGCAAGTTACCGTCACAAGAAACAGTCCGGCGGAGCCGGCCAGTTCGGGGAAGTGCATCTTCTTGTCTGTCCTATCGTGGAAGGTGTTGAAGCCACGAACCGTTTCAAGATAGACGGGAAAGAGACTGTCCTAAACATCAAGAGCAAGGAAAGTTTCGATCTTGAGTGGGGCGGCAAGCTCGAATTCTACAACTGTATCGTGGGCGGTGCAATCGATGCCCGCTTTATGCCGGCCATTCTCAAAGGTATAATGGAGAAGATGAATGAAGGACCTCTGACAGGTTCCCTGGCACGCGATATCCGTGTCTATGTCTTTGACGGAAAGATGCATCCTGTGGATTCCAATGAAATTTCATTCGTGCTTGCCGCACGCAATGCCTTCAAGGAGGCGTTCCGTAATGCGGGGCCGAAGATCATGGAGCCTATATACAGTCTGGAGGTCATGACCCCGTCGGAATATATGGGTGCCTGCATGTCCGATCTTCAGAACCGCAGGGCGCTTATCGAAGGAATGGGCAGCGACAAGGGATTCGATGTGATCAAGGCGAGGGTACCTCTTGCAGAACTGTACAAGTATTCCACTTCCCTCAGTTCGCTCACTTCCGGCAGCGCGACTTTCAACATGCAGTTCGCAGACTACCAGCCTGTACCTGCCGATGTCCAGGAGAAGCTTCTCAAGGCATATGCCGAGCAGGATACTGAAGAGTAAGATGAGGTCAACCTCATGTATATGCTATAATACAGGGGCGGCTCAAATGGATTTCAATGTTTGTAAAGCAGGCATATCCTTTTGAGTCGCCCCGAATTGAATGATATGATTATGGGAACAATGGGAAAATTTGCCGCGGCGGTCATGCTGCCTTTGATGATGGCCTGCGGAAACGGGTCAGGCAACGGGAACAGGTCTGCCGGAGATCCGGATGCAGGCAGGTCGCAGGGCAAGCCGTCGGCTGAAACGGTACAGAAAGCCGGGGACGGAAATGCGGTTATCGGGACAATAATGTCGCGCAGGAGCATCAGGAAGTACAAGCCACAGCCTGTGGAACGGGAAAAGATGGAACTGATAGCCCGGTGCGGTATCAATGCCCCGAACGGGATGAACCGTCAGTCCTGGGAAATCAGGATAGTGGACAATCCGGAATTCATAGACGGAGTGACGCAGCTCTATCTCAAGGAAAACCCGCAGGCTGCGGAAGAACCGGGGTTCAGGAACATGTTCCGTAACGCTCCGACAGTAGTGTTCATTGCTAACGATCCGTCATATGGCATGTCACAGATAGATTGCGGACTCCTCGGCGGGAATATGGTACTGGCCGCAAAGTCGTTGGGGATCGGAAGCTGCTGCCTTGGCGGGCCTGCCCGGTTTATGCACAGCCCTGCTGCAGCCGGCTACCTTGAGCAGCTTGGCTTCAGCGAGGGCTATGAACTTCTTTATATTATCGGTTTCGGATACCCGGACGAATCTCCTGAAGCAAGACCCCGGGACTGGTCGAAGGTCAAATTCATAGACTGAACTATTCCAGACCGTATTTTTTCAGGATTTTGAGGACAGGCTTTTCAATGGACTTGGCCCAGTACATGTAACCCCAGTCTGACGGATGTGTCCCGTCCACGGACGTGTCTTTGCTCGGATCGGAAGCATTGGTCTGGATGAAATACACATTGTCGTATTTTTTCACGGCCTCTGCCATAAGCTTGGCTGCCATATCCTGTTTGGCCTGTTCTGCTCTGTCGTTCGACTTGTTGAAGTTACGGCTTTCCCGGTAGATGGTCTGCATGAAGATGAGCGGAATTCCAGGCTTGGCTGCCTGTATCTTTTCGATGAAAGGGAATAGCCGGTCTTCTATCATCTGTGCTCCAGGGTTGGAAAACGCGTCGAAAATCATTGCGTCGATATCTTCGGCGGCTATCAGGACATCGGCGAAATACGGCTGCATCTTGCAGTTGCCGCTGCAGCCGAGACTCAGAAGCTGGATTCCGGTATTGCGCATGAACTGCATAGGATAGCTCATCCCCGGACGGCTTATGCTGATGCCCTGCGTGAAGCTGGAGCCGAAGATTGCCACTCTGTGCCGGAAAGGAGACTCCAACGCTTCGATTGCAGCTCCTTCCTCCACGCCTATCTTTACCGAATATTCTTCGCTGTAGATAGGAAGATAAAGCATACAGTCTTTTTCGGTCCTGTCCATATCCTTTATGAGTACGCAGTTGCCGCGGTCTCTGCCGTCGGCTTTCGATGCCGCGTATACCCATTCCCCGTCAGCGTTCTTGATATAGAGGTCGTATCCCCTGAGGGCTATGCCCATGGTATTCTCCCCGTGATTCATGTATCCGAATTCGGACTTGACGGAAATGGTCGACGAATTGGTCCTGAACAGGACTGCCAGGCCGGCGGAGCATCTTACCTGTTCGTTTTCCCCTTTCGTAAATCCCTTGAAACGGCAGGTGTCTACCCTGTGGTAAGGATTCGGAGTGTCCATCAGCTTTCCGATAAGGTTGAGATCGGTAGCTTCGGTGAATGTGTACTTTACATTCTTGGGTGTCTGGGCTGCGGCAGATATGGTCAGCAGTGCCGCAACGGAAATGAGTAGGATTCTTTTCATCGGTTTATTGTCTTTTAACGTATATGCAGTCTGTCTTCAGCCTGATGTACTGCCGGTTGACTTGCTGTCAGTTGTGATGATTGCATGCCAATGACCGTCAAGTCACGGGTACGGTGCCGAACAGGAGTGCTAAATTAGAAAATTTGGCGGGATTCCGGCACGTTTGGCGGAAATATTCTGTATAATTCATTTTCTTTTTTACCTTTGCCGACTGTAATCCAGACGAAGCCCCATGGCTTCAGAAGTTTCTTGACCAACCCGGCATAAGATGAGCCTATATTCATTCTACAGAGTCAGCAAGCCTTCACGGGAGAAGGTTCCTCAGGAACAGGTACAGTCCAGATATAAAGTATTGAGAAACCGGACCTTCTGGGCTACAGTCGTAGCATACAGCCTCTACTATGTGTGCCGTATGAGTCTGAGCGTGGTGAAGCAGCCGATAATCGACAGCGGAGTCCTGACTCCGGGACAGCTGGGCCTGATAGGGTCGGCATTCCTTTTCGTATATGCGGCAGGGAAATTCACCAACGGATTCATAGCGGATTACTGCAATATAAAGAGATTTATGGCCACGGGCCTTTTAGTGTCTTCCCTCATCAATCTGATCCTGGGTGTTACAGGTCTTCTTGAAGGGACGGCAGGCATAGTGTCCGTGCTGCTTTTCTTCATTTTCGCTGTCCTGTGGGGCATCAACGGGTGGGCCCAGTCCATGGGATCCCCGCCGGGAGTCATACAGCTTTCCAGATGGTTCCCTCTATCGAAAAGGGGAACGTTCTACAGTATTTTCAGTTCCACCCCGTATATCGGAGAATTCCTCGCATTTATCATTGTGGGTGCGGTCGTCGGAGCCATGGGCTGGCAGTACGGTTTCATATTCGCGGCCGTAGCCGGTCTGACAGGTTCGGCGGTTATCCTTTTCTTTGTGTCGGACAATCCTGAAAGCAAGGGCCTCCCGTCCATCCAGGAGATTTCGGGCGAGGCTCCGAGGAAAGAGGATACGATGCCTACGGTCAAGCTCCAGAAGATGGTGCTTTCGCATCCCGGTATCTGGATCATTGCCGCATCGAGTGCTTTCGTCTATATAACCAAATATGCAATAGCAGGTTGGGGAGTGCTTTTCCTTCAGAAAGCAAAGGATTTCTCCCTTGAAAACGCGACTCAGATCATTGCATTTTCGGCGGCTTTCGGAGTTGTCGGGACTGTCATTGCAGGATGGCTTTCCGATACTCTTTTCAAGGGTGACAGGGTGAAACCGGCCATTGTTTCCGGGATGCTGAGCTTTGTTTCCCTCGGACTTTTCCTTTTTACGGAAGGCTCATATACTGTCAATATAATATATGTATCGTTTTTCAGCCTTTTCATAGGAGTCCTGTATTGTATTGTGGCCGGACTGATGGCAGTGGATATAGTGCCGCGCAAGGCGACAGGGGCGGCACTCGGGGTAGTCGGTATCTCAAGCTATGCAGCGGCCGGTCTGCAGGATATCACGAGCGGCTATCTTATAGAAGGGTTTTCCTCTGCTCCTGAAATGGTCGAGGGTCTGACGGAAGCGGAGATACTTGCGGCTACATCATATGATTTCGGGCCGGTGTCCGTTTTCTGGCTTGTGGCTTCCCTGATAGCTTTCCTGCTGCCTGTAATGATGTGGAGGAAAATGAAGCTATAGGCTGAGCCAGCGTATCTCCCTGTCCCGTTTCCACCAGGACATCTGCCGCTTGGCGTAGTGGCGGGTATTCCTCTGTATCAGTTCTATGGCCCTTTCCAGTGAATATACCGGCCCGTCTCCCTTTTCGGTGCCGAGTTTCCCTTTTTTCTGCATGTCAGCTTTGCCCGTCCTGATGCAGAGTTCCCCCTTTGTCTGCATGTCGGCTTTGCCCGTTCCGGTGCCGAGTTTCTCTCTTTTCTGCATGTCAGTCTGCTGTCGTCCGGGATATTCCGTGCCGTTTCTTTCCTGTCCGGTGCCGCTCCGGGCTATATCCGGACTTCCCGGCCGGGCGGTCATTGTTGTGTCATAATTGTCTGGTGCGCTTGTGGTTGCCATATAGTCGAACCATGCGAATATCTCCCTGTAGCCCACGGTCTGTAGGGCTGTCAGTTCACGGAATGGAAGCAATGACCGGACCTCTTCCACCAATCCGGCTTTCACCATGCCGTAGACACGGCTGTTTATCCTTGCGTACAGTTCTTCACGCGGCCTCGTGAGGCCGATTTTCTCTATTGCGAAATCTCTCTGTCTGCATGGAGATGTCTTGAAGGAAGAAAACGGGCGTCCCGTCATCAGGCATACTTCCAGCGCCCTGATGACTCTCTGGCCGTTGGCGATGTCGATTGTGGCATAACTTTCAGGGTCGAGACGTCTGAGATCCAGTCTCAGCGACTCCACTCCTTCCGATGTGAGTCTTGCATTAAGCTGCCGTCTGAGTTCCGGGTCGGCTTCCGGAAAATCATCGAGTCCGTTGCATACAGCGTCTATATAGAATCCGGAACCTCCGCACATCACGAGAGTGTCGTGTCCTTCGTCGAACAGTCTGTGGATAAGGCGGAGCGCTTCAATCTCATACTTTCCTGCGGTGTATGGCTCTGTGACGGAATGCGACCGGATGAAGTAATGCTTTACAGCAGCCAGCTGGTCCGGGGACGGCACGGCAGTCCCAATCCGCATTTCCCTGTATATCTGTCGTGAGTCGCAGGAGATTATCGGCGACCCGTAATGCCGGGCGACTTCAATGCTATAGTCAGTCTTGCCTACAGCCGTGGGCCCCAGAATGACAATAAGCCGTTTCACAGGCTATTCGTCCTCTTCGGATTCATCGTATACTTCCTTGCCGTCCTCATCGTCTCCGTCAGAGTCTCCGTCATTGTCGTCCCAGTCGTCATCTTCGTTTTCAGGGGCATTCTTTTTCTCGTCGGGAAGGTCTTCAAAAGCTACATATCCGTTTTCGAACTCTATAGGATCAGGTCCTTTGGAGTCCACAAGCTGGGGATATGCAACTCCGGCCCTGATTTCCGTCTCTCCTTCGTAAGTGACAATCACGCTCTTGGCATTCGTCGTATCATAGAAATAGGTGAATGAGACTTCTCCTTTCTTCAGGGTCTGCTCAAGCGTTACGGAATCTATTGTGCCTGCCCCGAGGTCGAAGATGCCGTATCTGGATTTCACATTCCCGTCCTTGTCCATAGCCTTGAACAGTACCATCTGGTCCTGGGGGAAACCCATGTCTGCCCGCATCTGTTTTGAGAAAGTGTAGAGCGAGGAATTCGCCCGCAGTTCATAAACCCTTGCAAAGCCCTTGATCCCGGGAAGGGAAACTCTGTATTTCAAAACCATATCAGAATAGAATTATCATTAAGGTCTGTATCCCGGGAAACGGCCTCCCGGATAAAGCAAGCCAAAGGTACAAAATATTTCGGTGCGGTTGCAGAATTATCCAAAAAATACTAAATTTGAAGTCTGTATGGATGAAGTTCACGGTCAGATGCAGGATACTTTCAGGAGCATTTCCTCTCCTGCCCGCGGGCTTTTCAAGGATAACGGCAGCAGGTTCATAGCCTGTGCCTATCCTGTGGAGACGGAGGATGAAGTCAAAGAGATCGTTGATTCGCTGAAGAAAGAGTATCACGATGCCAGGCATCATTGCTATGCCTATCGTCTCGGTTATCTCGGGGACCGCTTCAGGGCCAATGATGACGGCGAACCCTCCGGATCAGCCGGCCGGCCTATTCTGGGACAGATAGATTCAAATGCATTGAGCGACATACTTATCGTCGTTGTCCGCTATTTCGGCGGAATAAAGCTTGGCATACCGGGGCTGATAAGGGCCTACAGGACATCGTCTGCCGATGCCATTGCCAATGCCCGGATAGTGGAAAAGGTGGCGGCAAGGATGTTCAGGGTTTCGTTCGGCTATATGGAGATGAACGGTGTGATGAAAATTGTCAAGGAGCTCGGTCTGACACCATGCAACCAGGATTTCGGAATGGCCTGCTCCCTTGATGTTGCGGTGAGACTTTCGGCGGCTGATGATTTCATTGCCAGACTATCGGGGCTCGGGGGCTGCGATGTAACGGAACTTTGACAGCCTCACGGCGTTATAAAAGGAACAAACTGACATAAATTAGAGAAGAACGGAGTTCTTCGGAAAGGTCCTCCCGGAGAGGGAGGATTTGAGGAGGGTGACGCCCCCTACAGGGGGCTCCGCGCAGCGGAGGGGGTTAGGACGGATTTTCATATTTTTGTCAGTTTTGGAGACAAAGATACATTGAAGGCTATTGACAACGGCGTTATAAAAGGAACAAACTGACAAAAATATGAAAAGTCTTATTTCAATCCAGGATTTCTCGAAAGAGGAGATACTCCATGTACTTGAGGTGGCGAAAGAATTCGAGAAGGACCGGTCCCGGAAGATCCTTGAGGGCAAGGTTGTCGGAAGCCTTTTCTTCGAACCCTCCACAAGGACGAGACTCAGTTTCGAGACGGCTGTCAACAGACTTGGTGCCAGGGTGATAGGCTTTTCAGACGCGACAAATACGAGTGTCAGCAAGGGAGAGACCCTGAAGGATACTATCAAGATGGTGTCCAACTATGTCGATCTTATAGTCATGCGGCATCCTCTTGAAGGCAGTTCCCGCTATGCTTCCGAAGTGGCGTCGGTGCCTGTGATAAATGCCGGAGACGGAGCCAACCAGCATCCGTCCCAGACCCTGCTTGATCTTTATACTATAATGCAGACCCAGGGCAGGCTCGAAGGCCTTACGATAAATATGGTAGGGGATCTGAAATACGGGAGGACGACGCATTCTCTTCTGCAGGCGATGTCCCACTTCAGCCCGGAATTCATCTTTACGGCCCCGGAAGAGCTGAAGATGCCGGCGGAATACAAGTCTTTTTTAGACAGCAAGGGTATTCCGTACAGGGAAACGACTTCTCTGGAGGAACATCTGAACGACTGCGACATACTGTATATGACAAGGGTACAGCAGGAGCGTTTCAATGATCTGATGGAATATGAGAAAGTAAAGGATGTCTACAGACTGACGGCTTCGATGCTCTGCGGGGTGAAGCCGAACATGAAGATACTTCATCCGCTTCCGAGAGTGGGCGAGATAGACCAGGATGTGGACGATACTCCTTATGCATATTATTTCAAGCAGGCCGAGAACGGTCTTTATGTCAGGATGGCCATAATTTCATATCTTTTAGGATACAGATGATGCGTACTTCCTCCGGGCAGGGACGGGTATGATATCCTGAATGACGCTTGGGAACGGACTTTACATTGACTAAAACGGACAGAATGATGGAAACCAATGATAAACAACTGATAGTAAGTGCCCTTGAAAACGGGACGGTGTTGGATCACATACCTGCGGATCAGGTGTACAAGGCTCTTGACATTCTTGACCTCAAAAGCGGTCAAAATCAGATTACAATAGGGATAAACCTGAAGAGCAAGCAGTTCGGGCGCAAGGGAATAATCAAGATAGCGGACAGGTTTTTCGCTGATGATGACCTTAACCGGCTTGCCCTGATCGCTCCGAAGGCTACGGTGAACATCATCAGGGATTTCAAGGTAGTGGAGAAGCACAAGCTCGAGATGCCTTCCGAAGTGGAGGGTATAGCCAGATGCATGAACCCTAAATGTATCACGAACCATCAGCCGGTGAGGACAAGGTTTACCACCATCGACAATGGCAACGGGATCTCCCTTCTCTGCCACTATTGCGAGAAAATAACGGAAGCTAAGAAAATGTTCTGATATAAAAAGTTTTAAGATGAAAAAGGTGCATAATTTCAATGCCGGGCCGTGTGTGCTCCCGGATCAGGCCATCGAAAAATCCATCGAGGCCCTCAAGGATTTTGCAGGAACAGGAATGGCAGTCATAGAAGTCTCCCACCGCTCCAAGGAATGGGGGGAAGTGATGGACGAGTGTCGCGCATTATGGAGAGAGCTGCTCGATATTCCTGATACGCACGAGATCCTTTTCCTCGGAGGCGGAGCCAGCATGCAGTTCCTTTTTGTGGCGATGAATTTCCTTGAGAAAAAAGCTGCCTATCTTGAGACTGGAGTATGGGCCAAGAAGGCTCTTAAAGAGGCCAGGGGCCTCGGAGACGCCTATGCACTTGCATCTTCTGCCGACAAGACATTCAGCTATATACCTAAGGGATACGTGATTCCGGAAGATATCGATTATTTCCACATCACGTCCAACAACACCATCTACGGTACGGAAATCCGGTATGACATCGATTCTCCTGTACCGCTGATTGCTGACATGTCTTCGGATATCATGTCCCGTCCTGTGGATGTCAGCAAATATGCCCTTATATATGGCGGTGCGCAGAAGAATGTCGGTCCTGCCGGTGTCGCTTTCGCCATTGTCCGTAAGGACGCCCTCGGCAAGGTCAGCAGGTATATTCCTACCATGCTCGACTATCGTACGCATATAGACGGCGGTTCCATGTTCAATACTCCTCCGGTATTCCCGATATTCGTCATGAAGGAGACTCTCAAATGGCTCAAGGGACTCGGCGGAGTGGAGGCCATCAATAAAATCAATGTCCGCAAGGCCGAAATCCTCTATAATGAGATCGACAGCAATCCTCTCTTTGTCGGGACCGCTGCCAGGGAGGACAGATCAATCATGAATGTATGTTTCGTAATGGCTCCGGGATATGAGGCACTGCAGGACGAGTTCATGTCTTTTGCAAAGGAACGCGGCATGGTCGGCATCAAGGGCCACAGATCCGTAGGCGGCTTCAGGGCTTCAATCTACAATGCCTGTCCTGTGGAGAGCGTGGAGGCTCTTGTGGCATGTATGAAGGAGTTCGCCGCACTGAAGGCATGACTTTGGGTTACCCTCTCTTGTCAGGCAGGTTGCTTTTGCTGATACGGATGAAATATTGATTGATGACTGAAAAATTATATGACAATGAAAATATTGGTTGCAACAGAGAAACCGTTTGCCGCCGTGGCAGTGAACGGGATACGGGAAATAGCCAGAGAAGCGGGTCATGAAGTCGTCCTGCTGGAGAAATATACCGACAAGGCGCAGCTCCTGGACGCTGTAGCGGATGCGGATGCGCTGATTGTGCGTTCCGACAAGGTCACTGCAGATGTCATTGAAGCTGCAAAGTCCCTGAAAATAGTCGTCAGGGCAGGGGCAGGATATGATAATCTCGATCTCCCGACATGTACGACCCGCGGGATTGTGGCTATGAACACACCGGGGCAGAATTCCAATGCCGTGGCGGAACTTGCGATCGCCATGATGATTTTCATGTCCCGCAACCAGTTCACGCCGGGTACGGGAAGTGAACTGAACGGAAAGAAGATCGGTATCCAGGCCTATGGCAATGTCGGCAAATTAGTGGCCCGCAAGGCTACCGCGCTCGGAATGCAGGTCATGGCTTTCGACCCGTTCGTAGACAGGTCCGTAATGGAGGCCGACGGCGTGTTGCCGGCTGCTACCCTTGAGGAGATGTATTCGGAATGCAATTTCATCTCATTGCACATTCCTGCTACGCCGGAAACTGTCGGTTCCATCGGATATGACCTCATCACCAGGATGCCGTCCGGAGGCTGTCTGCTCAATACGGCCCGTAAGGAAATCATCAACGAGGCGGAGTTAGTGAAGGTCCTTACAGACAGGCCTGACCTGAAATATATCACCGACATTGCGGCAGCATGCCAGGCTGAGCTCAACGAAAAATTCGGAAAGAGGGTGTTTGCCACTCCGAAGAAAATGGGCGCGGAGACAATGGAGGCCAACGTGAATGCCGGACTTGCGGCGGCACGTCAGATATGCAGGTATTTCGCCACAGGATGCACAGATTTCCAGGTCAACAGATAACCCGGTTGCGCTATGGTAAGAATCAAACCGTTTGCAGCCGTCCGCCCTCCTAAGGACATAGTAAAGGAGGTGGCGGCGCGTCCTTACGATGTGCTCAATTCTGCCGAGGCAAAGGCGGAGGCCGGGGAAAAATCCCTTCTGCATATTACGCGACCTGAAATAGATTTCGAGCCTATGGCCGATGAGCACAGCCGGCAGGCCTATGACAAGGCTGTCGAGAATTTCAGGAAATGGCAGGCCGAAGGATGGCTGCGACAGGACGACAGACCGTGCTATTATATCTATGCCCAGACGATGGACGGGAGGACGCAGTACGGACTTGTCGTATGTGCACATACGGATGATTATGCCGAAGGCAGGATCAAAAGGCACGAACTGACCCGCAAGGAGAAGGAGGATGACCGGATGGTCCATGTACGGATACAGAATGCCAATATAGAGCCTGTGTTCTTCTCCTATCCGGACAATGAGGAAGTCGATGCGATAGTCGGGAAATATACCGCCCGGGAACCGGAATACGATTTTGTCGCGGAAGACGGCTTCGGGCATCATTTCTGGGTCATAGACGACAGGCAGGACATTGACAGGCTGACGGACATATTCAAGGACATACCGGCATTCTATGTTGCGGACGGACATCACCGTACGGCTGCTGCGGCGAGGGTAGGCGCAGAGAAGAGGGAGCAGAATCCTGTCCATACGGGGGATGAAGAGTATAATTATTTCATGGCTGTGGCGTTCCCTGAGAGCCAGTTGAAGATAATCGACTACAACAGGGTTGTAAAAGATCTCAACGGTCTGTCGGAAAGTGAGTTCCTGGCTGCCTTGGAACAGGATTTCATGGTGGAGGAAAAGGGTGTGGAGCCGTACAGGCCCGATCATCTGCATAATTTCTCCATGTATCTCGGAGGGAAATGGTATTCCCTTGAAGCCCGTGAAGGCAGATATGACGATTCTGACCCGATAGGTGTTCTCGATGTTACTGTCCTTTCGGATCTTGTTTTGGACAGATTACTTGGCATCAAGGATTTGCGTACGGATAGCCGTATTGATTTCGTGGGAGGCATCCGCGGCCTTGGAGAGCTTTCCCGCAGGGTGGATTCCGGGGAGATGGCCGTGGCTTTCGCCCTCTATCCTGTCTCGATGAAACAGCTTGTGGACATAGCAGACTCGGGTAAGATAATGCCGCCCAAGACTACATGGTTCGAGCCGAAACTGAGGAGCGGGCTCACAATCCATCTGCTCGACTGACGTCGGCAGATGGATTATCCTCTGACCCCCGATTGCTTCGCAATCACCCCGGTGGGGTGTTTCGGCCCTGCCCGGGCCGGTCCCTCCGGTCCGCGCTCCGCTTGCGCCCGACTGACGTCGGCAGATGGATTATCCTCTGACCCCCGATTGCTTCGCAATCACCCCGGTGGGGTGTTTCGGCCCTGCCCGGGCCGGTCCCTCCGGTCCGCGCTCCGCTTGCGCCCGACTGACACAGAATCGTCATGTTGATTTTATAGACTGATTCTTCTTATAATTTCGTATATTTGGCCAAAAGATGTCCGTATGAGTCACGAAGAGAGGAACAGGATTTCGTTTTATGTTGCCTGCATAGGTGCATTTGCCGAGAGATTTTCCGTCAGCAATGCCTTTGCATATAGTTATCTTTCGGAGTACAAAGGATTGGATTTCATCTTTGACTTTTACGATGTTGAGCACACATTTTCAATTGATGATGTCGTAGACGATATGTTGAAAGTGTGTCAAAGGAATGGAGGGCCGTTGTCATGATTCTGTATCACGGCTCGAATATAGAGATCGATGAAATCCTTTTGTCAAAAGGTCGTCACGGAAAGGGCAATCAGATTATTGAAAAAGATATGACAGCGACAGACCGGCAGTTTATGATTGAGTGCCTGTGTGAAGATATAGTTCCTATGATAATGGAGGAATATCATCTCACAGATAAAGATGCGTTTGACAGATTATATAAATCGATGACTTTCTCAAAAATAGAAGATCCTCAGACGGGGTTGTATTATCAGAGTCCGGTCTATGTCTTTGATATGCTCAAAGAGGAATTCGCCTGAACTTTTATTCCCGAAAGAGGAAATCCTTCGCAGAATATCAGCACATCCGATGGCGTTATGGAAGATTGTCCACAAGGACCTCGTTTGAGTATGGCAGTTTGGGACGGGCGTGCGGATGTAGTTTACGCGAACAAATACAGACTTTGGAATAAAATTACCAGTTCCCTGTCATGATGAGGAATATGGCGAACAGCATGTCTCCGAGTTCCTGCCGGAGCAGACGGTATGCTTTGCCGATATGGCCTTCGACAGTCCTTACGGAGATGTTTTCCATAGCTGCAATTTCAGACGGCCGCATTCCTTCTATCTGATTCATTACGAATATTTTCCTGCATTTCTCCGGGAGATGTTCCAGTGCGAGATCAATACGCTGTTGCAGTTCGCTTTCTACAAGATAATCCCGGCTGTCCGAGGCTTCTTTACTGAAAGCAGTGTGTTCCTGCATTTTCCTGTCGGTGACTTTCCTGTGTTTTATGATATCGAGGCATCTGTTTCTCACGGAGGTGAAGAGATATGATTTGAGGGATGTATTGAAGATTATGTCCTCTCTCCGGTTCCAGAGTTTCATGAAAAAGTCCTGTACTACATCCTCGGAAGTCATGCGGTCTATTCCCAACCTCATTGCGTACGTCACTAATCCCGAGTAATAGGTGAGAAATACATAATCGAAAATCCGGACATTGCCCTCTGCAATGCCCCTGCACAGTATGTTGTCATTCGATATGTTTGTGGCCCCTGTCATTTCCCGTCATTTTGCCATAAAAGTACAGGACAACAAAAATACTGAAAAATTTCCTCGAAAAGATACGGCTTTCAAAAAATCGGGAAAAATCCGGATTCCCGACAGGTAAATTTCCGCCTTTTGTCGTCATATGATAAAAAGGAATTTATGAAAGGGGAGCTTGACGACAGGCTGATAGAAAGATATGTCAGTGGAAATGAGACAGATGAAGATAGAATTGCCATCGAAGAGTGGGCAGGTCTGTCCCGGGATAATGCTGCATTTCTCGCTGACCTGAAAAAGATAAGTCAGGATATAGACATGCTGTCTGCCATGAAACGGATAGACAGCATGTCGGCTTTGAAGGAGGTGAAGAGGAAACTCGGACTGGAACATCGGCAAAGACACGGAAAGGCCGGTATCGTATTGGGAAAGATCCTTACGGTATGGAAAAATGTTGCGGCCGTAATAATAGTCCCTGTCTTGCTCCTGTCCGTATACCGGATGTCGGATCGGGATCACGGACAGTCTGTCGGATGGACAGAAGTCGCTTCGCCTTATGGGGTAACTTCTTCATTTCAGTTGCCGGACAGTACTGTCGTACAATTGAACAGTCACAGCAGACTGACATTTCCGACAGCGTTTGAGGGGAAGGAAAGGATAGTGGAACTTGACGGAGAAGCGTTTTTCCGCGTAAAGGCAGACAAGTCAAGACCTTTTATCGTCCGCTGTTCTGACATAGGGGTAAGGGCTACCGGAACTGAATTCAATGTGCTGAAGCACGGTAACGGGAATGTAACTGCGTCATTATGCAACGGTTCCATCGATATGGTAAAGGCCTTCGACGGCAGATGGGAGAGTCTTGTCAGCCTTGTTCCTGGTCAGACGGCATTTTATTATAGCAGTGCGGATGAAGTCTTATGGACGGACAGGAATATTGAGAAATATATAGCCTGGATCGACGGCAAGGTCGTTTTTTCGGAAGATTCCCTCGAGGCCGTCCTCGAAATGCTGGAAAGGGCATATGGAGTCCGTTTTATCATGAAAGCGAAAGATTATGGAAAATATCTGTATACAGGAACATTCGTGAAACCGTCGCTTGACCGGATTTTAAAATACATAGAGATGACGACTCCGATAGAATTCCACAGGAACGTGCTCGGCACGGAAGAGACGATAGAGGTTCGGGACAGAAACTGAGTCCGGCTTTCTACAGGATTTGATAAATGCTAAAACTGATAAAAACTAATGAAATCATTCGTATTATCCATCAGCAGGCTTGTTGTCCTGCTTCAGGGACTTCTGGTATGTACGGCGGTGTCGGCCCAGAACCGTACTGTCACTGTCGACAGACAGGATGTCCCGGTGAAAACGGTCATGGCGGATATCGAGAACCAGACCGACTACAGCTTTTTCTATAATGAAGGTCTGACAGTTCTGGATTTTACTGTATCCGTAAGCATGAAGGATGCTCCGGTCGGATCCGTGCTCCGGAAGATATTCACCGGGACAGGTATCAGTTGGAAGATAGAGGGCAATGAAATCGTCCTGACAGCTGCAGACGGACAGGATATTACAATCAGTGGCAAAGTTACGGATGCTGCATCCGAACCTCTGATCGGAGTGAATGTCTACCCTAAGGGTCAGGTATCGGAGGGGGTAATTACCGATATCGACGGGAATTATGAAATATCTGTCGGGAATCCGGATGAACCGTTGTGTTTTTCATATATCGGGTTCGAGACACTGGAAGTGGTTCCGGGAAAAAGATCGAAACTGGATGTTGTCATGCATGAAAGCGCGATAATGCTGGATGAAGTGGTGGCGATAGGCTATGGCGTCTCGAAGCGCAGCACAGTGACAGGTTCCATTTCCAGTGTAAAGGCCGAAGACCTTCCCAAGGCCGCCAATGCCTCGGTAAATAACATGCTGTCGGGGCGTGCATCCGGCGTGCAGGTCTCACAGACCAGCGCACAGCCCGGAGGAGGCGTCAGTGTGATTATCAGGGGAGCCGGGTCGGATCAGGCTGGCAACCAGCCTCTGTATGTGATAGACGGATTCCCTATCAATAACAGCAGTGTCGATCCCGGGGGCGGAGACTACAGCGTAGGTTCGAG
The DNA here is from genome assembly GCA_944322585.1 of uncultured Bacteroidales bacterium. Lineage (GTDB taxonomy): Bacteria > Bacteroidota > Bacteroidia > Bacteroidales > UBA932 > Cryptobacteroides. Next base: position 87,114 of record CALUPB010000005.1, read on the forward strand.
GGATCCTCTAAGTACCATAAATCCGAATGATATAGAGTCTATCGAGATACTCAAAGATGCTGCATCTACGGCGATCTATGGGGCGAGGGCTGCAAACGGCGTTATCCTTATTACCACCAAGAGAGGGGCCGAGGGCAAGACAAAGGTCAACCTGTCATATACAGGCTCCGTCCAGCGGATAGACAGGTACTTCGATATGCTGAATGCCAAGGAGTTCATGCAGTATTCCAATATATTGGGTAAGGAGCAGTACCTGATTTCAAATAACCAGTATCCGTACGGTCCCAAGGATCAGGATTTCACCTATTATACTCCGAAATATACGGCAAGGGAGATTGCCGCGGCAGGGGAAGGTACCGACTGGTGGGACGAGGTTACAAGGATGGGCGTCGTTCATGATGCCAATCTTTCCGTATCCGGAGGCAACAGCAAGACTACATTCCTCGTATCGGGCAGTTTCTTCGACCAGAAGGGATTGGTGGTGAATTCGACATTCAGGAGAATTTCCGGAAGGGTCAATCTCGATCACAAAATATTCGAGAATCTCAAGATAGGAGTATCGGCCACGGGATCATACGTTGACAACGGCAACGTACAGCTCGGTGAAGGACAGTGGGAAACTTCCGGAGTGCTTGTCGCGGCTCTGCAGATGAGTCCTGTCGCGCCTATCTATGATGAGGCAGGGGACTATTATATCAATCCTATGGATGCGACTCTTCCGAACCCTGTTTCGTTCAGGGAAATAGATGACAGGACAGTCCAGAAGAGACTGTTGGCCAATGCCTATGTGGAATATACTCCGGTCAAGGGTCTGACCTTGCGCGTCAATACCGGTATTGACAGCAAGTCCGGCGAGCGCAGCAGTTATACTCCTACATCTTTCCTTTATGGTGCATCGTATTCGGGAAAGGCAGTGAAGGCTCTGAACAACAGCAATGACGTGCTTTTCAATGCTACGGCAAGTTACAATGCCACATTCGGAGAAGCTCATAATTTCGGAGCCATGATAGGATACGAGTACCAGAAGTTCTTGTATGACGGCTTTTCCGCACAGGCCAACGACTTTTTTACGGATGCATTCGGCAGCAACAATCTCGGAGCGGCAGAGGGGACACCGACGGTAGGTTCTTACAGGAATGCTACGGAACTGGCTTCATATTTTACAAGGCTGACATACGACTACAAGGAAAAATACCTTGTCAGCTTTACCCTGCGGCGTGACGGTTCTTCCAATTTCGGCGCCGGCAACAAATGGGGGTTGTTCCCGTCCGTGGCTGTCGCATGGAGGATAACCCAGGAGAAATTCATGGACAAAGTCAGGTTCATCAGCATGCTCAAGCTCAGGGCATCTTTCGGACAGACAGGTAACAGCGGGATAGGGGACAAGGCTTTTGCATATTACGGTATCACTGAATTCCCGTATATGTTCGGAGACAATATAGTGATGCCTGCGACCAAGATCCAACTGGCCAATCCTAATCTGAAATGGGAGACTACCACCGAAGTCAATGTCGGACTCGATTTCGGAATAATCAACAACAGGATTACCGGTACCCTCGAATATTACAACAAGGTGGTCAGCGACCTCCTTTCGTCCAGGACTCTTCCTGCATTCAGCGAGATCAGGACAGTAGCGGACAATATCGGGGCAACTCAATTGAGCGGTATCGAGTTCGAGGTACATTCGGTCAATATCGATGGCGTTTTCAGATGGACGACTGATCTGAATATTTCTTCATACTATGACAGATGGAAGGAGCGCAATCCTGATGTAGTCCTGCAGCCTTGGGAAGGAGAGCATGACAGGATACGGGCAATATACGGATACAAGACTGCCGGGATTGTGCAGGTGGGGCAGGATGTACCGTGGATGGAAAGCGAACTCCCGGGCAATCTGATTTATCAGGACATAAACGGATTCGACGAGAACCATCAGCTGACAGGTGAACCGGACGGAAAGATAAGCGATGCGGACATCACGTATCTCGGGAGCAGTGACCCGGCATTCTCGTACGGGTTCGGGAACACTTTCGAGTTCAAAGGATTCGACCTTAATATATTCTTCTATGGAATGGCCGGCAAATACATGATGAATGCCAACAAGGACAAATACATGTTGAGCGCAAGCCGTCTTCCTGAGGCGGAAAATAATATGATGACTGATGTGGACAAGCTTTTCCTTTCCACAAAGCCGAGCACAACGGCTCCAGGCATAGCCAATCATCCGTATCAGGGATACAGCGATTATCTGATTGAAAACGCCTCGTTTCTCAGGTTGAAGAATGTGACATTGGGATATACGATACCGCAGAAAGTCCTGAAATACAAGGCAAACATCAGGGTGTTCTTCGATGCGCAGAATCTGTGGCTTCTGACCGGATACACAGGGATAGATCCTGAATTCGACAGTCTCGGGGCCTATCCGAATGCGAAGACGTTCTCTTTCGGGGTAAACCTGAATTTTTAGGATGGCAGCGGATAATTCTTATAATCGATATTAAAGCAGGCAAATATGAAAAAATATAGAATATTGTTTGTTACGGGAGTCGTTTCGGTACTTTTTGTGAGTTGCGAAGGTCACCTTGAACCTGAAATATGGGACAAACTCGAAGGTGACAGTTTCCCGAAAACCGAGAGGGATGCTGAGAGTCTTGTGAATTCAATATATTACGAATTTCGCGGAGGGGAATGGGACCGGTACAATTCGGCCAATGATTCCCGTCTTGTAGTCGGGCTGCTCGGGACGGACGAGTTCACCTGTCATTGGGAAGGTTATTGGAGCAGTCCGTTCAATTTTACCTGGAGACCGGATGAATTCCCGTTTTCGAAAATGTATTATGACATGCTGCCGGCGGTGACAAAAGCGACATCGGCTATAGCGCAGCTCAGAAGGATGTCGGATGTGATAGATCCTGACCTGCTTGAAAGGTATATTTCCGAGATCAAGGTAGCAAGGGCTTATTTCATGTATGACCTGTACAATCTCTACGGTCCGGTAGCTGTGATTACTGATGAGAATACGGTTATTGACATCAATGATCCGGTATATGAGCCGAGGCCGACATCGGAGGAGATGGTCAGGCTTATCGAGGCGGATCTGTCCGATGATGTCATCAGCCGTCTTGAAGTCAGATATCCGGACAGCGAATACGGCCGGCTTACCCAGGGTGCGGCGAGGATGTGTCTGGTAAAGCTGTATCTTCATGAGAAGGATTTCCCGAAGGTGGAGGAACAGTGCCGCAAAATAATGGCACTCGGATACGATCTTGAAGACAACTATGCAGACATCTGGTCCATTGACAACGAACGGAATGAGGAGATAATATGGGCTCTCGTCTGCGCCCCTTCTCCGGAAGGCGTCGCCAACAATTTCAGGGCCCATGTCCTTCCGTCCGACTGGAAGTCCCCGAACGGCTATCCGGCCGAGGGCTGGAACGGATATAAGGTCCCGTGGGCATATTATGACAGGTTCGACCCTGATGACAAGAGGAGGGAATGTCTGGTAAGGTATTATACCAACAAGGTCAATCAGGAGGTCGATGCCCGGGAACTGTATTATGGGGCTATCCCGCTGAAATATTCCGAAGATCCGGCCGGTACGGGTATCAACCAGGGCGTGGATTATGTGGTCTACCGCTATGCGGACGTGCTGCTTTCGCTTGCCGAGGCTCTGAATGAGATAAACGGTCCGAACAAGGAATCCATTGATCTGATAAATGAGGTGAGGGCACGGGCGTTTGACCCGGACAAGCCTCTCTCGCTGGAAGATTATCCTACAAAGGAAGCCTTGCGAGACCGTATTCTCGATGAACGCGGATTTGAACTTTATTTTGAAGGCAACAGACGAGAGGATCTGATCCGTCACGGGAAATATATAGAATATGCCAACGATCCTGACAGAATGGGAGGTCCGGATTCAAGACCGATCAATCCGCAGCAGAATGCCCGCCCGCATCATGTCCTGTATCCCATACCTAATGAGGTCATAGTGGAAAGCGGAGGCGTCCTTAAGCAGAATGAAGGATATAATTAATTTACCATCATTTAATTAATAAACACAATTCTAAAAACAGATTGTATCATGAAAACAATTCATTGCATTACGGCCGGCCTTGTCATGGCAGCCATGACACTGGTCTCTTGTAACAAAGGAACTGAAACGGGGAATGAAGACGGCGGACAGGGGAAGACTCCGGTTGCCGATTTCGAATTCACTGTGGAGCCGGGGACGGGAAATGTATCGTTTACTAACAAATCCACAGACGCAACTTCCTATGAATGGGAGTTCGGTTACGGTGACGGTTTTTCCACGGAAGAGAACCCGACCTATACATATGACAGGAGCGGTGACTATACCGTTGCACTGACGGCCATAAACGGAGAACAGATAGATGTCGCCGAAAAGACAGTTACAATTGAGATCACTGTAGAAAAGAAAACGATAGACATCAGGCTTGACGATGGTGGTATTGATGACTGGGCGGATATACCTTGGCGTGAAGATGTCACTAAGGAAGGCCCTGTAGAAGCTATCAAGACCGCTGCTACCGAAGACGACCTGTATGTCCTTGTCAAGACTACCCCCGGACAGATTACGGCATCGGCTAACGGACATCTTACGATAGAATTCGATATGGATTATGATTTTTCCACCGGTTTTGACGAGTTGCTTGAGTCTGAGGTTGGGGCCGATGCCATGCAGCAGGATGCAGGCTTCCATGTATGGGGATGGAGAGATGAAACAGGAGACAAGAGAGTCGGCTGGGACTGGATCGTTGACGGCTGGTTCAAATACAGTAATGATTATGAGATAGGCGGCTCAATATACAAGGAATGGCAATTCGACATGGATTTTGCAAGGACTTCGGTTTTGGCTAACCCGATATTTACGGAAATAAAGGATCAGGCACCGGATACTGACATGAGTCAGTTCGCTACGAAAGTTTCTGATGACAAGATCAGAATGTTCATATTTTTCAGGGACATCAATTGGGAGTATGTAGCGTCTTTCCCTGCCAGAAAAGATGCTCCGTTTGATGTACAGATGGGTGAATATTTAGAGGCAGAGAAGTGAAAATGAAGCGGAATATGTTTCTTTTCCCCGTAATACTGGCATTGTCATCATCCTTTGCAACGGCATGCAGTTCCATTGCAGAGGATGATACTCTGCCGGACGGGAATAATGAGGTATCCGCGACCGTTACATTCAGCCCGGATACCGAGAGCAACCTGAAAAACCCGTATATGGGCTGGACTCTCTATTCTGAAACGGAAGGGGCCATCAATACCAATCCGACTCTGTATTGGACAATGCAGGATGAAGCTGCCCGGAATTATGCCGGAGTCTATTATATGAGGTGGAGATGGTCTGACCTCGAAACGGGAGAGGGTCAGTATGCCTGGGATAATGATCCTGATTTTAAAGGACTTATTCAGGGAGCTTTGGATAGGGGACTCCGTCTGGCGTTCCGTATTTATGTGAACGGGCGTGACTGTTCAGGCCCTGCGACTCCGCAATATGTTCTTGACGGCGCTGAAACGTATGTCGTGGAACCCGGTCATGCGACTCCATATCCTGATGACGAATTTTTCCTTGAGAAATACACCAAATTCATCGAGGCTTTCGGACGGGAGTTCAATGACCCGTCCAAAGTGGATTATGTGGACAGCTATGGACTCGGATGGTGGGGAGAGGAGCATAATATCCAGTGGAAAGATGCCTCCAAAAAGCATGAAGCCCATGACAGGATTGTCAGAGCATACGAAAAAGCTTTCGACAAGGTAATAAACGTAGTCAATTTCGGGAACAGGGATGCCTATGAGGAAAACATTGTCTATAACGAACTCGGTTTCACTCCGAGACGTGACGGGTATGCCAGCGAATGGTTCCCGGAGAGTCAGCAGAATGAGTTTGCCGCATATTTTCCGGAGACACCATTGGTAGCGGAGGCGTGTTACTGGAAAAGCGCCCCGATAAGCAGTTACGAAAACGGAAGATGGCAGACCTGGAGCGATTACTATCACGATGTGGTGGATCTGGCTGTGAAAACCCATGCCAACTGGCTCGATCTCCGTACTCCGGTAGAGACGGAGAGGTACCTTGAGGAAGCCCTGGACGAGGTGAAGAAATTCATTTCCGATGGTGGATACAGGATTTATCCCGTCGAGGTCGCATATCTGGTTTCCGGGGATGAACTTGAAGTGGAACATACCTGGACCAATATCGCCTCCGGAGTCCTTCCGAACAACAATGTCCATCTCCGGTACAAGTACAAGGTCTCTGTAGCCCTTTTCGACAGCGACAACAATATCGTTGCACAGGAGTTTTCGGATGATGTCGAAGTCAGCCGTCTTGTAGGGGATACCGAACTTACAGGTAAAGATACCATCGGCATCGGTTCTCTTCCGTCAGGTGGTTACAGTCTCGGGATTGCCATTGTCAATACTCTTGAGAATGATTCAAAGGATATCAGGCTGGCGGTCAAGGATGCGGAGTTGATTACCGGTGAGTGGCTCCATGTCGCTGACATAACTGTCGACTGACTGTCTACAGCCCGAGCTCGACCTGGAAACGGATGCCCCAGCGGTCCGACGGACTGATTGGGGCATTTTCAAGATGGTTGTACGACACGTCCAGCTGCACTTTCAGGCTGTGGCCGATGATATATCGGGTCAGTCCTATGGTGCTCTGGTTCCACAGGCTGTAGCCTACCGCAGACTGTATTTCACTGTCGGGGAACATGGTTGAATTGCGGACGGCGAGTTCCCATTTGCTGTCGAACAGGTAGCTGCCCTGCACATTGAGTCCGGAGCCGGTGTAGATGTGCTGTCCTGCCGGCAGTATGGCTGACTGACGGTTGAACAGATGTCTTCCGAGATAGTCTGCGGCCATGGCGAAACCCCTGTATTTGAACACCATGTCGGCATAGTAGGATCCTATGTCTCTCGTCTGTCCGTTGTTTATGATCGAGCCTTTCCACCCTTGGATTCTCTGGGCCCCGTTGTTGAAAGTGTATCCCAGACCGACCATCAGTTTCGGAGTCTCTTCATATTCGAGGTCACCCTCGATATATTCGCTTTTCCCGTGCAGCCTTCCGAACGGATACAGTTCGAGACGTCCTGTATACGCAAACCCTCCTGTCGTCAGGTCTGAATTGTTCCAGTTCCGGCCTTCTCCGAGAGTCACGGACGCCTTTGCCGCAAGGGCGAAGGAATCATGGTCTCCATAGTAGTATTCCCCGAAGAAACCGAAGTCCCTGTCCCCTCCGAATTCGCTGTTCACGATGCTTCTGTCCACGAACTGCAGGGCGCTTGAGGAATTGACCCTTGCCCTGTTGGCCTTGACCTTGGTCTGTCCGAACCCGATGTTCCATGAGGAGTTAGGCACGAAATAGACTATGGCATCCCTGATAAGGTTCATGTTTCCGTTCGGGATGGGCTCAGAGTCATAACTGGAGAATCCGAGCTGTATCGAATATACGAATTTCGGGGAGAAGATATAACCGTCGAACCTGAGCCTGAGACGTTTGACCTGGGCTTCCGCTTCAGTCAGAGTGAATCTGTCGTTGAAATACAGCCCTACCATATTCTGCATCCTGAAACGGATGGTCATCTCGTAGGAGTCATTTTTAGGACGGAACGTCACACCTTTACCTATCTCTATGTTAGGCATGTTCGCAAGCTGCTCCAGTATTTCCTGCCTGTCGTTGTCGAGAGAATCCGTTAGGAAACTTTCGATCCTGTTACCGCTCTTTTGCGCGAAAGCGGTGTTGGCAATTGTCACAGTGATAATAAGGGCTGCCAGTCGTCTCATTTTCATTTCTGTCGGTATATTTTCTGTTTAACAAGTCTGCCGCACCTCCTGTCCGTCCGCGCGGTTCTACAGTCTGTTCCGCCGCTGCAAATATACGCAGAAGCCGAGAGCAATGGAAATGAATTTATTCATTTTTCATTGCCGAGGCGCTACAGTATATATAGGCTTCCGGTTCTGCGGGGACAAAAATATCCGTACATTCTGAAAAGAAACCGAAATCGCCATTGTTTTCAGCCGCCTCTCATTGTTGCCTGCCATAAAACATCCGAAGATGATTTTGTCCGTGCCGTTGAAATCACTTTTTTAGTATTTTTGCTATTGTTCTGGCCTCCGGACACGTAGAACAGGCTACTGGAATTCTGGAAAAATCTGTGGCCAATAATGGCTGTTTCAGGAATATGATAGAAAGTTTACTCGAACCGCTTGTCCCGGAAAAGTTCCGGACGGATGAAAGATACAGGATCGGACATATAAGGATAATCAACGCCCTGCCCGGGCGGCGTATTCTCGGGGTACATACCCCGGAAATGAGGGCATTGGCTAAAGAACTGGCACGGCGCGATGATGCCCTGGACATTATTGCCGGTTTCGAAGATGCGGCCGCTCTTGAACAGAGACATGGCCGGGGATGCGAAGGAGGGCTGTGCTATGAGGAGACAGTAGTATGGGGGATGATGATAAATGCAATGAAATTTCCCGGTCCCTCCGTTCACGGAAAAGCGGCAGACCGATGGTTGCCGGCAGGATGCGGGTATAACGGGCAGGAAGGGAATATTGTGCCAGGCCTGGACCTGCGCCTGGAAATGACCCGTCGTCATGTGTCCGCCATGGACAACTGGGCCGTATGCGACATGTTTGACAGCGGAGCCAAATGGTTCGGCAGACTTGTCAGCCGGTCTTTGACCAGGGATTTTACGGATATGGACAGCCCTTTCCCGGCATGCCGTGTATCGGGACGGGGTGCGGTTCCCGGTGGCGACAAGGCTTCCTGCCCCGTTGGACCGGTAGCGGAGCGCTTGTGGAAATTCCTTTGCGGCTACTTCGCTTCCGACAGGGAGTTCGAAGTGCGTTTCGCTACGGTGATGTCGATGAGCCATTTCATGAATGAACGGTATCTTCCACGGATATTCTACCGGTTCGACAGTCTCGATTTCTCCCGTATCAGGTCCGAATATATCTCTCCGGCCCAGGCCAGGGCTATGGGAAATTCTTCCGGACAGAATATAAAGGACGACAGGCAGGCCTGCGGGGAAACAGACCGGGTGTCCGGAACGGGCATAGCCCTTGGAGAACCTCCTTATTATGTCAGGATGGGGGTTGCATGGTGTCTGGCGACGGCCCTTGCCAAATTCCCGGACGAGACCCGGGCCTATCTCCGGCATTCAAGGCTTCCGGAGGATGTCATCCGGCTCTATGTCCGCAAAGCCCGCGAATCATTCCGTACCCGCAACATTTCCCCGTTTTAGGGCAATTTGAACGGATGCACGCTTGGATTTACCGAGATAATTACCTCCTGAATAATCTTTTTTGTAATGGGACTGCAACATTCCGGAGGCTCCGGCAGTCTAACCGGTAAACAGTCCTGAATTTGCCTGCAGATGCATCGGGATCCCGGAAGGGCGGATTCGGAACTGATGAGGTTGGCCTTTTTGAGTCGACCTCATGAAAACAGAAGTTCAATTTTAATGTATAATGTTATGGATGATAATTTTATTGCTTTTACCAGCGGGACTATCCTGCCTATCTTCATCTGTTGTGTACTTCCGATATGCATAGTGTTGATAGTCTTTGTTTTCCGGAACAAGGGCCTTGCCAAGAAGACAGAGGTTCTGAAACTGGCTATCGAGTCAGGCACTCAGATCGACCCGAAAGACCTGATGGATGCCCTTGTCGCAGACAGAAAGAAAAAGACTGTCAGACAGTCTCTGTTGAACCGTCTGACCGCTTCCGTAGTGTTGCTGTCGATGGGGACAGCCGTTATAGTCGTGATTTCTCTCGTTTCGACCATCGCCGAAGGCGGGAAGACATTCTTCTATCTTACAGGGGCTGTAATGATTGCCGTCGGCCTCGGACTGCTTATAGCATATTTTGCAGGAAGAAAGATTCTTGCAACGGATATAGATATGGAAGGAAAGGTAGCTGAAGCCAAGCTTTCAGCAGAAAGAGAAGCGGTAGCGGTACAGCCGCAGGAAAAATAGACAGGAACGACTCCGGAGGAAGACAGGAGCATCACAAGACGTGCAGGAAGCGGCATGACAAAGGAGCAGTTCATAGAGTTTGTGGGACAGGAACAGGTGCCTTTGCGCCGGTTCCTGTGTGCACTTTGCGGAGGGGACAGTTCTACGGCGGATGACCTTGCCCAGGAGGCTTTGCTGAAGGCATACATGTCTTTCGAGCGTTTCGAAGGAAGGGCCCGGTTTTCGACATGGCTGTTCCGGATAGCCTGCAATTGCTTTTATGACTGGAAAAAGTCCGCATCCCGCAGAATGGCAGGGCCGGGCTCCGGCCGGACAGAGAAGCCGTTCGGTTTCGGGGACACTGTCGGACAGCCGGGTTGCGGCCCGTCTGCTTCCGGAAATGCCGGATATGATGACCGGTTCGCTACTGTCATGCAAGAGACCTGTTCTGACGAGGAGGCAGACAGCCGTTTCAGGTACCAGCAACTGTACATGGCCATAGACTCGTTGTCTGACAGGGAAAAGACAGTGGTGCTTCTTTTCTATATGGAAGACAAGTCCATAAAAGAGATTACGGATATTACAGGAATGACATCCGTTACTGTCCGCTCGCACCTGTTCCGGGCGCGGGCACATCTCAGGGCTTTCCTGAAGCGAAGGGATCTGTGATGCTGTCGCGGGGTCCCGTTGCAACAGCGGCCGAGAATGAGGGGCAGAACAATAAGACTGACTTCCGCGATCTGCACCGACCCACGATATCGGTATCAATTGAATTTGCAGAATTTGAGATTGTAAAGAAAATGAAGGAAGACAGAAAGATACGGGAATTTTTCCATTCTGTGCGTCCGGAAGTCCCAGACAACGGACGGTTCATGTCGGAATTCGTCAGACAGGTGTCCCTGCTGCCGGAGCCGGCTTCATTTACAAAGAAACAGGATCAGCCCGGCATTGAAGCTGTCAGTTCTCTGATACGCATATCCGGACAGCTTAAAAAACAAAGTGTATGTCTTGCTGTGGTCGCATGTCTTGCTGCGGTCGCAATGAGTTTCCTGATAGCTGTCATCGTTTCTGCAGTTCCGGCTGTTGATTTCCAACAGTTCCTTGCAGGAACAGATACCGCTCCTGCCGGATCGCATACGGACGGTTTCATTAATCTGGCAGAGTCTTTGGCCGGCATGTTCGCCGCTTTGCTTTCAGACTGGCGTCTCATCCTTGTCAGCCTGCTTACCCTCGGTTCCCTGTACATCGGAATCCGCCGATTTGCCGAATGAAAACCGGCCAACCTGGTGAATGAAAATCCGCCGATTTGCCGAATGGGAATCGGCCAACTTGATGAATGCCGTATTAAAAATATTGACAACCAATAAAATCCGTTATTTCCTGTTGTAGTCTTTCGGGTGGATGCCGAACTGTTCGTAGAAGCATTTGGCGAAATATGACCTGTTGTAGAAACCTACGAGGTCGCATATCTCGTTTACCCTGTATCCACCGTTTTTAAGCATTACGGCAGCGCTCTTCAGTCTGAAAATCTTGATATAGTCATTAGGGGTAGTTCCGGTGACTCCTTTCAGCCGCCGGTGCAGGTTGGATCTGCTCATGGCCATTTCCTCGGCAAGCATGTCGATGTTGAATTCCTCATTGGTCAGGTTTTCCCTGATGACGCTGTCGAGTTTTTCAAGCCATCCGGCATCGGACGAATTCATCTGTCCGGTCTCATAGTGCCAGTCGGGATCTCCCGCAAATCTGGCGAACAGCCGTTTCCTGTTTTCGAGAAGATTGTTTACGGTAGCCTTGAGATGTTTGACGGTAAACGGTTTTTCCATATAGGCATCCGCTCCGTAGTCGAGTCCGCGTATCTTGTCATCGACGGAGTCCAATGCCGACAGAAGTATGAACGGTATATGACAGTAGAGTCCGTTTTCACGCACGGCTTGCAACAGTCCGAACCCGTCCATTCCGGGCATCTTTATGTCGCTGATTATCAGATCTACGGAATGTTCTGTCAGATAACTTATGGCTTCGTCCCCGTTCCGGGCCGCATGTGTGTCATAGCTGTCGGACAATGCATCCGAAATGAATTTCCTCATGTCATCCGTATCCTCTACGATCATGACGGTCCATTCATGCTTCCGGGTGTTTCCTGCATATTGCCTGTCTGACTTCGTATCCGGGACTGTTGCGGACGCCTCTCCGATGGCAGGTATATATACTCCGATTTCGCAGCCGTCTTTGTACTTGCCGTTCAGGAAGACCGTGCCTCCATGCTTTTCGGCAAGCAGACGTACTATGCTCAGTCCTATTCCGAATCCCTGTCCGGCAGACCGGGAAGCCTGATAGAACGGTTCGAATACCTTTTCCCGGGCTTCTTCCGGAATGCCGGGCCCGTCATCGGAGACTGTTATCGTGAATCCTCCTCTTTCGGAGTCTTTTCCGATTTTTACTGTGACTGCCTTTTCCGCATAGTTGGACGCATTGGACAGAAGATTGCTCAATATCTTTGTCATTGCATCCGGATTGACATTGAATATCATTGCTTCATCCGGTATTTCCTCCCGGATGGAGATACCCTTGTCGAGGGCGCGGAAACTCTCGATAACAGTTCCGGACAGCATCTTTATGTCTGTGCGGCTGAACTGCAGGCAATATCCGTCCTTGTCGATTTTCCTGTAGTCGAGGAACTGTCTTACAAGGTCGAGAAGCCTGTCGACATTCTTTCTTACGAGCTGCAGGTTCTCTCTGTCAGCCTTGGTTTCGTCATCTTCCATGATGCGGTCGAGGGGTGCGCTTATGAGCGTAACCGATGTCTTTATCTCATGTGCGACCTGGGTAAAGAAGGTCATCTTTTCATTGTTGAGTTGTTGCTTTTTCTTCTCTTCGTTTGTCCGGGACCATCTGTACAGGGCAAGCCATACGGCAACGGCTGCGATGACGAAGTATGCCAGTTTTGCCCACAGGGTCATGTATGGTGCCGGTTCTATACGTATTTCAAGTTCCGCGGTATTGTCGCTCCAGTAGCCGTCGTTGTTGCTTCCCTTGACAAGAAAATGATAATGTCCGGCAGCGAGACCGGTCAGGGATACGAAAGGGGAGTCGGTATGGTTCCATTCCTTGTGCAGTTCCGAGATTTTCCATGCATAACGGTTCTGTCCGGGAGCCACGAAACTGAGACTCTCGAAATTGATGTCGAAGTAAGGCACTCCGTGAGGTATCGTTATCCTGTCACCGTTGACAATGATTCTTGTCCTGGCGTCCAAAGTCTCTCCGGAAGGTATCGTGACGGAAGAAATTTCCACATTCGGAAGTATCCGGTTGACTGTGAGATCCTGAGGATAGAAACTGTTGAAACCGTTGATGCCGCCGAACCAGAATTTCCCGTCAGATGACTTCATGGATGACTTGTAGTTGAACTGATTGCTCTGCAGGCCGTTTTCTATGGTGTAGACCTGTACCGAAGCCGAGTCGGGCCTGTATCTTATGATCCCGGAATTGGATGAAAGCCACAGGCTGCCGTTCCCGTCATCAAGCATTCCGTAATAGGTGCATCTCGGCAATCCCTGTCTGTAGGAATAGCCTGCCAAAGTGTCGGCTATCCTGTCGTATCTGTAGATGCCCTTGTCTTCCGAGCAGAACCAGAGGGTCGAATCAGTATCCATGTATATTCTGTTGAACCTGTCGCTCGAAGTCCTTATATTGAGCCATCTTCCGTCGGTACCTTTCCTGAACAGGCCTCTTCCTTTCGTGGCTGCCCACAGATTTTTGCCGGCATCTTCCGCTATGTCGAATACGAACACCTGCCCGAGGCCTTTCTCCGGCAGGAACCCGTCAGTTTCCGGAACATATCTGCACAGTCCTCCGAGAGTGCCTATGTAGACGGTTCCGTCGGATGCCTTGAATATGGAATAGACATGGTCGTTCGGAAGCGATGACGGGTCGGCTATATTGTGCCTGTATCTTCTTACCTTTCCTGTCCTGATGTCCATTATGTCCAGTCCTTGTGAGAAAGTCCCTATCCATAGTTCCTCACCGTCAAGATACAGGGCGTGCAGGTTGCTGTGCGTCTTGTCCGGAAAGTGTGTGAATCTTCCGGTCTTCCTGTCGAACCTGTTGAGGCCTCCCGTTTCCGTGGCGATCCAGATGCTGCCGTCGGTACCTTCACAGAACTGGCTTACGGCATTGCCTGAAAGGCTTTCCGGACTGTCGTCATCATAATACCATTCGATTTCGTCATGCTTCGGGGAAAGATAGCTGACCCCGCTGAAATATGTCCCTATCCACAGACCGTTTTCACGGTCCCTGTAGCAGTCGTATATGCTTTCCTTTCCGAGCCGGCTGTCCGACCTCCGCCATTCGCGGGTGTATCTGTTGAAGAAGAACAGCCCGTTGTCGCTTCCGACAATGAGTTCCGTTTCCGAATAGTCGAAGATGATATGTATCCTTCCGAGGTCGAACGGGGAAGGGCAGACGGTGAATTCCTTTGAATTGACGTTGAAACCTGAGAAGATACCGCTTCTGGTGCCGACCCACAGGTTGTTGCCGTAGTCTTCGCTGATTGCGGTTATTTCATTGTCCTGTTGGTTTCTCCCGGAGGATTTTATCTTATGGAAACTGCTGAACCTGTCCTTTCCCGCGATGTACCGGCACAACCCTTCCTGGGTACCTGCCCAGATGTTTCCCCGGGAATCCTTGAATATCGTCCTGACGAAATTGGTCCCCTTGCCGTCAGTTCTGATATCATATTCTTCAAGATTTTCTCTGCTTTCATCCCACTTCAGGATCCTGTCTTTGGCACCGAGCCATAGATTCCCGATATCATCGTATTCGAGACACAGTATGGGATATATCCTGCCTGACGGGTGCATGAACGGGGTGAATTTTTCCGTGGAAGGGTCGAAAAGGAAGAGCTGCCGGGTGCCTGCCACCCATATCCTCAGGGAATCCCGGTGCATGCATATCCTTTCTATGTTAAGTACATTGCTTTCCTGCCAGTCTGCATATTTAATGAACTTGTTCCCGTCGAACCTGTTGAGCCCGTCCTTTGTGGCGAACCACATGTACCCTTTCGGATCCTGCATTATGTCAAGGACACTGTTTTCCGACAGCCCGGATGTGACATCGTATTTCCTGTATATTTCAGATGACAATGCAGGCAGAGAAAAGAGGCTGCATATCGTGAGTATAATTATTTTGCAGGGGGGGGTAATCATAAGGCAATCTTGATAAAATGTCATGTGGCCCGGGCTTTTTGCCGGCCGGAAAGATAGCAAAATTCTTCCTTTTTCTGACATTGAAGAGGGTGGCTAAAAAGGAGGGCTTTCAATGCTTGCTAACGCAGAAAACTCCTTTTTTAGTCACCCTCTAAGGCGTCAGATGATGCAGACAGGCCGCATTACCTGTTGGATGTGTCCTTCATGCAGCGGACTGAGCATGCGTTCGCCCGGTCTCCGGCCTGGGCTTCCATCTGCTCTGTGTTGAGAGTGCTTCCGGCCTGGACATTGCTGTTGTTCTCGTCCTGTCCGTTAGCTTTCAGATACAGGCAGAAGGCTTTCGCGCTTCCGGAGCCTGCCGGACTGTTGGCCCAATAAAATCCCGCCACATCATATGGAGTGAGAGACCTTGCGTTTCCGCTGTTGCTCTTGTTGAGCGAGCCGAACCATTCTCCGGCGCACGGCCAGTATGCCTTCTTGCCAGGCTCATATTCGTAGGCGTATCTGTAATAAGTGAATTTATTGCCTCCGCTGGTTACTATGACGGATTCAATGGAGGAATTGTCCTTCACTTCATTCAGGATGGCAGGGGATACGACTCTCCAGCCCTTAGGACAAGGGTCGTATATGGATTTCTGCCCGGCGTCCGCGGAATTCGGGTCAGGATTGCCCCAGAGGTCGTCTTTCCTGTCCGTTTCTGCCGTCCCGCTCCAGTACCAGTCTCCGTATGCTGTTTCAATGCCTTCCGTATAGATTCTCTGGAGAGGGTTTTCGTTGCTGGTCCTTATGGACCCGTCCGCTTTCCTTACATATGAGGCGTTCTGTCTGTTGCCGTTGGACCATGGCATGAATGTGTACCGTCCCCACTGTATGTATATGCCGTTTGCAGTCCATCTATTCATCTCGTTGAGGGCTCCGAGATTCCTGTCCAGAACTACTCCGTTCTTGTACTGGTGTTCGTCCCACTGAGGGGAATGCCATATCATGAAACTCCAGAGGACTTTGGTCTGGTCCTCTCCGTAGATTGCAATCTGCCCTATGCCTCCTTTTTCGGAGTTCTCTTTTATCACGTTGGCCGCAATATTGTAGTCCGGGCCTGTAATCTGGTAATAATCAGTCGGTGATCCGTTGCATGTCACGAAATTTTTGGTGGCATTCTGGTCGAGTCCCCAGATGACCTTTGCATATTTCGGTTCCTGCACCTGGGAGAAGTCTCCGCGTGCTTTCACACTGAACACTTCATCGCTCTCAAACGTGCTCATGATACAGTTGGCTTCGCCATAGGCATACCCGTCCACGAGAAGACGTGTCTCGACCGGTTCATACCACGGGCATGAATTGTCCGAAGCGGACAGGCCGTCGATACTGATGACATTGACTTTGCCGGCTTCGAGGTTCTTTCCTTCCACCTGTACAGGTATGGAGACTGCGGTAATGCCGCCATTCCCATCGGCTTTCTCCATGGACACGACGACATAGACATTTTTCCCCGTGAGGTCGGCAGGGAGGGCAGCCATATAGAATGACTGTGGTGTGGAAGAGAGCAGGACCTCTTCTGTCAGGCTTACCTTGACGGAGGATTCTCCGGCATCGGCCGTCGGAGTGACGGTACCGTTACTGAGATTGATGGAGTACTTGCCTGCAAGTGCGGTCCCGTTGTCCTTGTCGGAGAAAGTGACGCTTTTGAGGGTATATCCTTCATATTCCGTTGAAGATACATTTACCTTTATATATGCCATGGTATGGTTCAGCGTGAATGATACTGGTGTGTCTTCTCCGGTGGCAACGGCTGTCGCATATGCCAGGCCGTATTTCGTCACCTCGTCGGTGACATTGGCTGCCGACTGCTCCTGTGCTGCCTCCAGATTCCCTTCAAGGACGGGTTCTGAAGTTTCCGCAGCGAAACCGGCCATCATGTCATACGGGTAATAGATGCAGATTTCCGTTTCCCCGCTCCCGGCGAGCACTATAGGGTCGCTGACAGTGAAAGTGCCCTTTGAGGTTCCTTCCCCTGATGCAAGGGTGGCCGGAATGTTGTTGATCTGGGCGCCTTCCGTTACGGAATAGAGGCCGATCTGGTCGCCGGCGCTCCATGAAAGAGGATACTTGTCACCGTCCTTGTCCCCGATTGCAAGTTTCGTGTCAATGCCGGTCCCTCCGATGAGAGTCATGTAAGTCTGTCCTTCCGGTGTTCCTGAAGGATTCTTTTCCAGGTTTTCCGCGGTACAGCCTGCGGCTGCAAGCAGAATGATTCCGTATTTAAGTATGTCTGTCTTCATAGTCATCGATTTTACCATTCAACTTCCCCGAGGTCTCCCGTATTGCCGTCTTCACTCCAGGCTTCCTCTTTACCGACAGCCGTCCATATATGGCTTGCCGAACAGGTGGCCGTCCCGTTGCCGTCCAGGGCAATTACGGCAGTCAGGAAATCCGTTCCGTTCTTCAGGTCTTCGAGAGTCTTGGTGTAGGGCAGTGTTATCTCGATCCCGTTTTCCTTTACATAGTTCACGAGCTGGATTTCGTTCTCATAGTCGAACTGCACTTCAGAGAGAGGGAGATTCTCCACTATCTTTGCGCTTGCGGCCGTGCCGCTTGTCATTGAGACGGAAATCGTGGCACAGTTGTTTTCGATACCGTCCACGGTCAGCCCGATGGCAGGGGTCTCTCCCTGCCCGCCGTTGTCGTCGCCGTTTTCAGGTTTGTTGCATCCGGCCGCCATCAGCAGCGGGATAAGCAGTAAACAATAAAAATGTTTCATGACTTTTTGTTTTAAGTGTTATTTATCCGGTGACAGAGTCACGCGGAATATTGCGTTTTTCCCTTTGCTTACAGTGGCCTCGAACCCTACGATGTACGTACCGGCATTGGATTCGTCGTAGGCACTGAGAGGAGAATTGTAGTCGGACGGGTCGGAGGACCATTGCCTGTACCTTATGGTGGTTCCCGTAGCGATGGTGCTGAGATACATTGTCTTGCCGTTCTTTGTAAGGGTTATGCCATTGGAGCTGACAACCGGTTCTCCTTCCGTCACCATGGTCCATCTTACTACGGCGTCCTTGGTGTCTCTTGCCTTTATCTCGTCCGTTATCTTCAGGTCTTTTTCATCCACGAGCTTGACTGTCCTGATGACGGATTCCGCCTCGCTCTCGAATACCGGAGTCAGATCCATCTTAGCCCCCAGCTCGCTGCCTTCGGAATATTCTTCCACGATAGTCCCTTTCCCCGCGGTGAGATGGTCTTCATCGTTGATTGTCAGGGTACTGTGCTGCCGGTTGTTCATCCTGAAAACCATCCATCTGAATGACCCGTCTGTCATTGTCCAGAAACTTCCCCCAAGTGCGCTTATGGCATTCTCCACGGACTGGTACGACTGTCTTTGATAATCCATCGACCATCTGACTCCTTCAGATTCATAATAGAACTCGCCTGCGTCCATGTGGGAATGGCTGCTCTGGGCATATCCTCCCTTGAATCCGACATATTTGTCGCTCTCTCCCGATGTCCAGTCGGTACGGATCATCATCACCGGTATTTCCCCATGTCCGCACCAGTATTTCCGGGTCGGCTTTTCTATGTCCTGCATGTCTATCCTGGAAGCGAATGCCATCAGCATGGGGAGAAAACGCCCCTCGTTGTTCCCCTGTCCGTAGCCTCCCTTTTCCAGGAATTCCAGTTCCTTGTACAGGAGTGAAGGATCGTCGAACTTCCATGCGAGATACCACATGGAGTATTCAGGGACGGCCTTTTCCATGTTGTCCCCATAGCAGAACAGCCTGTCCGTCGCCGTGTTGCAGAAAAGCCGGTACATGCCGGTCCTGTCGAATCCTTCTGTCCGGGAAATCCCGAAGTCCGTACCGACTGTGGTTTCCAGTGCCCCGAGCATCAGAGCCTCATAGTTTGTACCGTATCCCCAGTAGCCCGGGCCTTCAGGGTAGTTCCCGTCAGGGCTGTAAAGTGCCTCCATGACTTTGGGATTGGATTCCAGAGCCTTGTCTATTATGTCCCGTGCCTGCTCCGGACAAGTCTCGTATATTGCGAGAGCGGCTGCCACAAGCCCTCCGTTGCACACCTGGTTCCAGTTGCTGTTGGCAGTGTAGAAGTTGAGGTTCCATATCCTGTTCTGGGCAGGATAGAATGCAAATTCCTGTATGGCTTTTTCACACAGCGATCTGGTGCTTTCCGGAAGTTCATGGTAAAGCCAGTCATACCCGAGGGCGACTCCGGCGGCCATTTCCCCCACATCGAGGAAATGTTTCCTGGCATTCCAGCTCTCGAAGGAGCAGACATCGTTTAGATCCTTGATGGCGTGTTCGAGATATTTCTCCTCCCCTGTGTACCTGTATGCATACGCGCAGGTGAAGATACGCACGAAAGCGTTTTTTGAGACCGTCAGTATTCTCTTGTTGCTGACGTCAAGGGTGAAAGTCAGGGTGGACGATGCCATCCCCGCTTTGTCCGCCAGGGACATGACTTCTTCGTGGAGCTTTGTCAGATATTGGTTCTGCCCGGTTTCCACGGCCTCTTTCATGTCGGCGAATTCGGTATCGTCAAGGAATATCCTCGGGTGGTTTTCCTTTGTCAGTACTGTCCAGTCCGCTTCGGGAACAGGTTCCGGTTCCGGCTGGGGCTGTTCGGTCCCGCCGCCGGTGCTGTCCGCATTTTCGTCCATGTTCTTTGCCGAGCAGGCCGTCATCAGTGTAAATGCAATGAGGATTGATTGCAGTAGTGCTGTATTCATTATGTTCATGTATATTTAATCCTGTCGTAAAAGTCTGCCGCGTGCATCTGTCAATAGGCCCAGCCTGCGCGTCGGGTCAGGTTGTTGTTCTTCTGGATTTCCGCGAGAGGGGCCGACCATGGCCACATGCAGTCGTCATAGTACCATACGAGTTCATCGAAACTGCCCCACCAGGAAGTGCCTCCATGCTGGTCTTGCCCGTGGAATTTGGTCTCCTTGTATGTCCCCCAGCGTATTTCGTCAAAGAAGTCTATCCCTTCAAGGCACATTTCCACCCTGCGTTCATATCGTATCTGTTCGGTAAGTTCATCAGGGTCCGAAGAGGAGAAAGGAACAGTGAAACCTGCCCTGGTCCTGACGTCGTTCACTATCGCGAGGGCTTCGGATGTCCGGTTTACTTTCACGAGGGCTTCGGCTTTCTGCAGGGCGATATCGGTATATCTTATCAGGGGCCAGTCGGCATGGCAGAACGAGCGGCTCTGTATCCTGCCCTGTTCGTGTTCGCAGTATTTCAGATAGAGGCAGAAGCCGGAAAAGTCGTTGTTCCTCCTTATGTCCCCTCCGTCTTCGTTGCTCCGGAAGAAAGGCCATCTGAGTTCCTTGTTGAGGACATTCCTGTCCGGAGAGACAGCTCCTGCGACATAGCAGGTAGTCGGTTCGTAAGGGACTATGGCTATCTGTTTCAGACGCGGATCCCGGTCGGCATAGGCCCTGCGGATTCTTTCCTCGTTGCCTTCGTTCAGATAATATTTTTCGAATGTATCCTCACCGATGCGGGCTTTGATTTCCGGGAGCACTTCCACGAACCTGTCATCGTTTTCCAGTCCGTTCCTCAGGAAGAACACTTCCCTCTGGTTGGGTTCCAGTGCATCCCAGTCTTCGAGCCCCTCTACCTGCGACCACACGAAGTCCGTTCCGTCGGCATTCTCGAACGAGTCTATGAATTCTGTGGACGGCTTCAGCACGCTCCATCCCGTGTAGCAGTCCCAGTTGCCGGTATAGTACTGGAAATTGTCGCTGTACCCGGCTGTCCCGCTGAACTGGATTGTGAATATCATCTCCGGACTGGTCTCGTTTTCGAACTTGAAGATGTCACCGTATGAGCCGCTGAAGTAATCGTATCCGCAGCTTTTCACTTTATCGAAATCGTTGATGGCGTTGTTGTAATATCCAGCCGGATCTTCTCCGGTGGGCTCTACATTCAGCAGGGTTCCTTCCGCAGCCGCCGCAAGCCACATATAGGCCATGCCACGCAGGGCGTATGCGGCTCCCTTGGACGGACGCCCGCTTCTCTTGTCGGGGAAGTCGGGACAGTCGATGCAGTATTGCAGGTCATCCAGTACAACTTTCCAGACATCTTCTGCTGACGACTGGCCCTTTGTGCATTCCTCGTTCGAGATAGGTTCCAGATAGATCGGTACTCCCCAGTACAGGGTGTTGAGCCTGTAATATGCCCACGCCCGGAGGAAATGCGCCTCGGCCTGGTAGCTGTTGAATTTCTCTTCGGACAACCCCGCCTTGTGAAGGTTGGCTATCGCGTCATTGCATGCATGTATGATGGTATAACCGAATTTCCATTCGTAGGAAAGCTGGAAGTCGGACGCTTTCTTCGCTGCGTCCGAGAGCAGCAGTACCTGGTGTCCGCCTCCGTAGTAGTCTGTGGCGAAGCCGAGAGCTTCTATTCCGGCTCTGTTGATTCCGGACTTGATCTTGTCGAAGTGGGCGTCGGACATGTTCTTGTTGTACAGCGCACTGTAAAGACCTACCATTCCTTTGTCCGCGAGGGCTTCCGTAGTCCACATGTTTCCGCTTGCGACCTGGTTGTCCGGAGCTGTGTCGAGCATGTCGGCACATCCGGCGGCGCATAGAACCGAAGCTATTATGGTGATGTATCTTTTCATGTTATCCGTTATTTTAGAAAGTTATCTGTGCACCGAATGCGACCTGTCTCATAAGAGGGTATCCGATTGAGGTCCCGATTTCGGGATCAAGGCCCGGATAGTCGGTGATGGTGAGTATATTGTCCACCGATGCGTAGAAGCGGAGATTCTGCACGTAGAATTTTTTCGTTATCTTTTCCGGTATGGTATAACCGATCTGGATGTTCTTCAGTTTCAGATAGTCTCCCTTGTATTCATAGAAGTCGCTTCTGAAGGTATTGTCCATGTTCACTCCGAATGTCAGACGCGGGAATGTGGCATCGATATTCGTCCTGCTGTCGCCGGGATTTTCAGGATCATAGTAATAATGGTCGTATGCTACCATGGTTCCTATTCCGCTTCCGTTGTTTACCGTCGACGTGTTGTATCCGCTCGCAATCCAGTTGAGTCTGAAACCGAACGCCCCTGTCCATACCATATTGAAATCGAATCCGTACACGGAGAAACCGAGATTTATGCCCAGATTGTATTTCGGGGTAGAGGACCATCCGGTGAACGACTGGTCGTTGGTGTCACCGTAGTTCCCGTCCCCGTTCAGGTCGGCGTATATCAGGTCTCCGTACCAGAGCTGGTCGATGGACATGGCTTTCTTGCCGTTGAAGGTATAGCCCGAGTCCATCATCGCCTGTACCCATTTCATGTCTGCCTCTGTCCGTATCATTCCGTCCACAGGTCCGGCGGTGACGTCTACTTCTCCTCCGGTATATCCCCGTCCGGACCCCCTGTAAAGGGAATATCTGTAGTGTTCTCCGAGCATATGCCCTTCGCAAAGCCTTCCCGGCGAGCTGCCCCAGCTTTCCGAGACGTCATTCAGATTGTTGCCGTATGTCCTGATGCCGTCGCCGTTGTCGGTCCATCCGGCCTGATGCTTTCCCTTGAACTTCGTGACCATGTTGTCGTTGAACGAGAAGTTGGCCCCGACATAATAGTCGAAATGTTTCCCGATCCTGTCCCTCCAGTTCAGGGTTATCTCGATACCCTGGTTCCTGACTTCCCCAAGATTGGCCGGTACGGCGCTTACCTGTCCCATGGTCAGGTATATTGCAGGAGTGTAAAGGATGTCGCTTGTGTACTTGTGGTACAGGTCTATCTCTCCCGTGAAGCGGTTGTTGAACATCCCGAATTCTATTCCGAGGTCGGTCGTGGCGGTGGATTCCCACTGGAGATTGGCATTGCTCAGGGCGGAAATATACAAGCCTGTGGCCAACTGGCTGTCTATGACGGCATTGTTGATGGCATAGAGTGCCTGCCAGGCGTAGTTGCCGATGCCCTGGTTGTTGCCGGTCTCTCCCCAGGAGAGCCTCACCTTCAGCATGGACAGCCATGTTCTGGCATTCCGGAGGAAGGATTCTTCAGAGGCTATCCATCCTGCGGAGAACGACGGGAATATACCGTATCTGCGGTTGCTTCCGAACTTGGAGGAGCCGTCGGCCCTGAGATTGGCTTCGAAAATGTATCTGTCCCTGAAGGAGTAGTTGATTCGTCCGAAATATGACCTGAGCCCCCATTCTGTCTTGGCGTTGGATGTTATGTTGTACATCTCGGAATACGTCCCCATGTCTGTCACAGTCCAGTCCGTGGCTCCTTTTTTGGATGCGCCGAACCCGCGGCTCATCGATTCGATGGCCGAATATCCGAACAGGACACCGAAAGAGTGGTCCCGTATGGTCTTGCCGTAGCGGGCCAGCAGTTCGGCGGACTGGGTGTAGCTTCTGCTGTAGGTGTTGGTGTTTACGGCATTGTCGGGTGTGGAAGTCGTTACCCTTTCATTCCTTACATAGTCCCATTTGCCGTTTTCTATGGAATATGTGTTTTTCTCCGAGAATCTCGGCGAATAGTTGAGCGTGGCTTCAAAAGAGAGTCCTTTTACCGGACTGACGATTGCATAGACACTTCCGGTGCCTCTCCATGCCATATTGTGCCCGTCCTGTCCGGACATGTGCTGGAAGATATTGTTGGCGTTCTGGAGTTCCTGGTCGCTTGCAGGGTGGCCCCAGAAATTAGGGGTCCCAGGCCATATCCCAGGCGATGTGGCGAGGTATTTGAAACCCTGTCCTATGTCTGCCAGACCGTAGTCCTGCTGGAGTACGTTTATCTTCGCCCCCATCTTGAACCATTTCGTGACATTCGCTTCGAGATTTACCCTTGCGCTGAACTTCCTGTATCCGGAGTCGAGATTGAACCGGTTCATTACTCCCTCATTGTCGAGATAGCCGAGGGATATGTAGTATTTCAGCACGGAGCCGCCTCCGCTCACGGCCAGGTTGTGCTCCTGTGAATATCCCGTGCCGAATACCTCGTCGAACCAGTCGGTGTTCGGATATGCCATATAATTCGGCATTCCGTACTCGTTCAGACCGTCAGGGTTTGCCTTGGCTTCTTCCCATTTACGGATTGTGCTTTCAGAGAAAATGGTTGCCTGTCCAACGTTCGCCGCCCCTTCGTTTATCAGCTGCATGTGGGTGGGATAGTCGCTGACGAATTCCAGTCCGTTGGTAAAGGCATTCTGTATTATCCCGGAGTATGAATATGAAATACGAGCCTTCCCTTCTTCTCCCTGCTTGGTGGTGATAAGGATGACTCCGTTCGCCGCCCTCGTTCCGTAGATTGCCGTAGACGCCGCGTCCTTGAGTACTGAGATGGAAGCTATGTCATTGGGATTGACATTGTCCATGCTCCATTCGATGCCGTCCACGAGGACTAACGGGGAATTCGCAGAGCTGGTGATAGAGTTATTGCCCCTGATCCGGAGGGTGGCGTTGTCCTGTCCCGGCTGTCCCGATGTCTGGGTCACGTTCAGACCGGCCGACAGTCCGGCCAGTGAAGCCGAGGCGCTGAGCACGGGTCTGCCTGCCATCTTGTCTTCGAAATTGATGGAAGTGACAGAGCCTGTGATGTTGATTTTCTTCTGTGTTCCGTAGCCGACCACGACCACGTCATCGAGTACGGTCATGTCTTCCTGCATCGTCACGTCGATGACTGTTCGTCCCGAGACCTTTTCTTTATGGTCGGAGAAGCCGATGCAGGAGAAAAGGAGTGCCGGGTTGTCTCCGCTTATGGTTATGGAATACTTCCCGTCGGGATCCGAGGACGTTCCGTTGGCGGTGCCGGCTTCAATGACGGATACCCCTGGGAGAGGTGCTCCGTTCTCGTCGGTGATTGTCCCTGTCACTTTCGTCTGTCCCCATGCCATTGAAGCCGCGGCGGACAGGATCAGTGTCATTGCAATTTTATGAAAATATCGCATACGGTTATTGTTTATGTGTCATGACACAAAATTATACGGTATGCGGTCCACGGAATGACAACGCGCTGCCAAAGAATGACAAATCCTTGCCATAATGCCCCTGAAGGCTGTAGAATGGCAGAATCCTGGCATCACGAGATGGTTTTTGTTATTTAATTGTCATATTTTTGTACGGCAGCGGCTGTCCGCCCGTGGTCTTGTGAACGGGAGGTCGTGAACGGTTCATGAGAATGTCCGGGGGACATCCGGAAGTGAGCGGTCCGCATAGCGGTGGGAGGGATTTGAGGCCGACCCAAAAGGGTACTTTCTTCGTTACGTTTGCTTCGAAAATCCTCATGTACGACAGTACACTGCGGTTTTCTTATCTTCGCAAGCCTTGAAATTCCTCCTTTTGGGCAACCTCTATGTAAGTGGTATTCTTGCGGATAATCATTGTTTATGACGAAAATAAAAACAGCTTCTTAGTCAATAATAATAGATATGATGCGATTAATCTTTGTTACGGCAGCCGTGCTGCTTTCAGCTTTTGCCGCCCCGGTCTCTGATGCCTCGTCTCCGGCATCGGATGATGTCATTGCCGGTCTCAGGAAGGCTTTTGTGGAGACATCAATAGTGGATTATTCCCCGTCATGGGAAATTACGGACCGGTTTCTGACATACTCGGACTGGGGTCGGGCCAACGATGTGCTTTTGCTCCAGTTGTACATGTCCGTGCATCTTCCGGACGGGGAAGCGGAGAGGCTGCTCGGATTGATTGACGGCAAGGGGGCATTTACCGATATAGACTATACGGACAGGACGCGGGGAAGATGGCAGCCGACACTTCATCTGACCCGTCTTTACTCTCTGATGAAACTGTACAGGGACCCTTCATCAGGATGGTACGGGAACGGTGAGATGAGACGTAAATTTCACAGGATGCTTGATTACTGGTTTTCTCTCATGCCGGAAAGCGACAACTGGTGGCACAATGAAATCGGAGTCCCTCGCAAGATGACCGCAATCCTGCTGATGTTCGGGGATGAGGTTACGGAAAGGGAACTCAGGGGCGGTCTTGCCGTGCTGGAGAAGTCGCAGTTCGGGATGACAGGTCAGAACAGGGTCTGGCTTGCCATCAACAATCTTATGAAGGGCCTGCTCATCGGGGATGAGACTCTTGTCCGGACTGCACGGGACGTGGTAGCGGAAGAGATTTCACTGACTGAAGGCGAGGAAGGGATTCAGAAAGACTGGGCTTTCCATCAGCACGGGCCGCAGATACAGTTCGGCAATTACGGCCTGACCTATGCCGAGTCCGTTTCCTCTCTGTTCCGTGTCCTTGACGGGTCTCCGTATGAATTCTCCGACAGTCAGTACGGGGTTGTGGATTCCCTCCTGATGGAAGGCATTGCCTGGAGCGTCTGGAAAGGCATGTTGGATCCGAGTTTCTGCGGGAGACAGGTGTTCATTGATGCGGGCCGGGGAAAGGCATATTCGACAGCCGTATCGGCCCTTAATCTTGCCGCACTCGGGAAGGACGACAGCGACCGGCTGCGAAGGACGGCGGACAGGATATTCTATCCGGAGAAATATCCCGAGACGATTACCGGTGCCAGATATTACGGTTCCTCTGACTGCGGGATTTACCGTACTGAGGACTGGTATTCTTCGGTGAGGATGCATTCCGACAGGACAGTCGGTTTCGAGTTCACCAACGATGAGAACATGAATGCATGGTTTTCCGCGGACGGTGCCCTGCTGTTCATGCAGAACGGGAATGAATACGAAAACATATTCGCCCGCTGGGACTGGCGGAAGGTGCCTGGAGTCACGGCTTATGACAACGGAAAGCCTCTGAAGACCGATGACGATCCGCTTGCCAAACGGAACAGGACAGGACATGTCGGAGGGGCAGTTGCCGGAGACGTGATGTGCACCACTATGGAGATAAACAGGGACAGCCTCCATGCCCTGAAGACAGTCTGTTTTTTCGATGATGTAGTGGTGGCTCTCGGTGCGGCCATCGGCACGGATGACCCTACTGTCTTTTCGCTGACAACGGCTATCGACCAGACGAACCTTGCCGGAAATGTCGTGCGCGGCAGCAACTGGGTACATCACAACGGACGGGGTTATGTCCTGCTTCCTCAGCCCGGCGATGCGGCGTCTGCGGGAGAGTCCGGTGTAGTGGCTGCGGGACAATCAGGTGATGCGGTGGAGGATGTAGTATCTGCGGGACAGTCAGGTGCGGCGGTGTCCTTGGGGCAGACTGGTGATGCAGCATCTGCGGGAGAGGTTGGTGCAGTAGTGTCCGCGGAACAATCCGGTGTGGTAGTGTCCTTGGAACTGACAGGCGATGCGGTGTACGGATCACCGAACGGAGAAGCAGCATCTACAGGACAGGCCGGTGCAGTGTCTTTGGAACAATCCGGTGATAGTGTGAAACCGGCAGCCCGGCCCGGGCGTCTGGTAGTTACCGCTGTCGAACAGTCAGGAAAATGGGATCTGATCGACCCCTTTTATAAAGACAGATGGGACGCCGGCAAGGTGTTCAAATGCTATGTGGAGCATGACCCGTATGCATCGGACAATACATATGCCTATGCAGTGCTGCCGTGCAGGTCATCTTCGGAAACAGAACTGTTTGCCGAGGCTCCGCCAATCCGGATTCTTTGCAACACCGCCCTTTGTCAGGCTGTGGAGTATGGGGATGTCATCTGTGCCGTGTTCCATGCGGCAGGTTCATTCACGGCACCGGACGGGATCTCCGTTGAGGCGGACGGGCCGGCAGTCATGATATTGCGGGAAGGAGAGTCCGTAGCCGAAACGGATCTTGAGCCTCTTGCCGCCATTGACATAAATTCATTAAATTTGCAGGACATGAAAACGAGAAGCAAGACATTCCAGATTGAGGACGAGATGGTCTGGCAGGAAGCCGGGCAGGGCGTCCGGAGACAGATTATGGGTTACGACGGCCAGCTGATGATGGTCAAGGTACAATTCGAAAAGGGTG
Source organism: uncultured Bacteroidales bacterium (assembly GCA_944322585.1). Lineage (GTDB taxonomy): Bacteria > Bacteroidota > Bacteroidia > Bacteroidales > UBA932 > Cryptobacteroides. The sequence continues at coordinate 115,225 of CALUPB010000005.1, forward strand.
CGGTAGGTACTGCGCACAGCCATTACCACAGTCAGTCTACATATGTTGCCAGCGGCAAATTCGAAGTGACCATAGGTGATGAAAAAGCTGTTTTGAGTGCCGGGGAGGGCTATTATGTGGAGCCGGACGTTCTGCACGGCTGTGTATGCCTTGAAGCGGGGACTCTTATAGACACATTCTCTCCGGTACGGGAAGACTTTCTGAAAGCTGCCGGACTGCAATGACATTGCATCACGGACGGAGGTATCGTGATAAATAATTTGATATCAATTGATTATAAAAACATTATTGTCCGCAGTGCATGTTTCTTGAAGGGTACTGCGGACAATATGTATTTCATAAATATTTGACAAACAATATGTTGGAGTAAGTGTGCCGTTCGTGATCAAAACATTTCAGTGAGGGAGATGAAGTCCTCTACACCGAGCCGTTCGGGCCGGAGGTCGAATACAGGATCCGAAAGGAAAGCGGCCATGCGTGCATCGTCCCAGCCTTCACGGGATGCTTTGGCGTTGATGAGCGGACGGAGCGAGTTGCGCATGGTCTTGCGCCTCTGGTTGAACGCAGTCTTCACTACGGCCTTGAACATGCTTTCGTCGCATCCGAGCGTCTTCCGTCCGTTCCGGGTGAGTCTTATTACGGCTGACTTGACCTTAGGCGGCGGATTGAAAGCCCCTTCCCCTACAGTGAACAGATACTCGATATCGTACCATGCCTGCAGAAGGACGGAAAGGATGCCGTAGGTCTTGCTCCCGGGTCCTTCCGCAATTCTTTCGGCCACTTCTTTCTGGATCATGCACACCACTTGCGGGACGGAATTCCTGTAGTCGAGTATCCTGAAGAATATCTGTGATGAAATGTTGTAAGGGAAATTTCCTATTATGCAGAACTGTCCCTTGAAAAAAGTCTCCAGTCTTAGCTTCAGGAAGTCGGCTTCTATCAGGGCTCCGGACGGTATCGGAAGATTCGTCAGCAGGTAGTCGACTGATTCCCGGTCGATTTCCACCATCTTCAGTGACAGTTCGGGTCTCTGGAGCAGATACTGTGTCAGGACTCCCATGCCAGGCCCCACTTCCAGCACGTCGGTCCAACGGCCACCATACCCGACCTTGGTTTCGGCCTCCCTATGGCCAGTGTCTTTCCCGACCTGTGTCTCGGACTCCCTATGGTTAGTGTCATTCCCGACATGCATCGTGGTCTCCATATGACAGGCCGGCTGGATCGGGGTGTCGGTCCGGTTTTCTGCTGATGTTCCGACATGTCCGTCCATGTCCTTGGCTACGTCCGTGTTGACGGTCTGTTCCCTGTCATTTCCCGTCTCCGATTCTGTCATGCTTTGCAAGCGTGTTGTCTCCGTCTCCTCTCCTGTCGCCTTATGCAAGCGTGTTGTCTCCGTCTCCTCTCCTGTCGCCTTCTGCAAGCGTGTTGTCTCCGTCTCCTCTCCTGTCGCCTCCTGCAAGTGCGTTGTCCCTGTCTCCTCTCCTGTCGCCTCCTGCAAGTGCGTTGTCCCTGTCGCCGATTCTGCCGCGTTCTGCAAGTGTGATGCATCCGGAGACGGGGCAATCAGCGACTCCGCAATCCGCTGCGCTATGGAAAGATCCGTGAGAAAATGCTGTCCGAGTGATTTTTTTGCCCTGACTTCCATAAATGTGTGTTTGAGAAACTGGTTTCTGAATCGCTGCAAAAATAACAAATTTGAGTCAGGTAATCATATTCTTGCCTTATGTTCTCCGTCAGTCTTCCATTATCAGTACAAATTTATTACTTTTGCCACGCAAAGCCGGACTCCGGCTGACATGCTTCCGGTCTGAAGTCAGTGCCCCGCCGGCCGTTAGTGGTTCACATGGATGCCGGTGGATATCCGGAAGCGGGCGGATACCGGGGCGTGGCAGGGATTTGCAGTTCCGTACTGTTCTGCCTTGCCGGGAGCGGGAGATACCGTTGCAGACAAGAATTTTTAAATACGATATAATAATGTACAGGACACATACTTGCGGGGAGCTCCGCATAGAGAATGCCGGACAGACAGTCACTCTGGCCGGATGGGTGCAGAAGTCGAGGCGTCTGGGAGGGATGACATTCATCGACCTTCGCGACAGATATGGAATAACGCAACTTGTCATCGACGAGTCGGCGGCATCCGAACTGAAAGAGGCAGCGGATTCTCTCGGCCGCGAGTTCGTGATCCAGGCTACAGGTACCGTAATAGAGCGTCAGAGCAAGAACCCGAAGATGCCGACGGGGGACATCGAGATAAGTCTTTCTTCAATCAATATATTGAACAGGGCGCAGACTCCTCCGTTTACAATCGAGGATGTAAGCGATGGGGGAGAGGAGCTCAGGGCAAGGTACCGTTATCTTGACCTGAGGCGCAATCCTCTCCGCAAGGCATTGGAACTCAGACACAGACTGGCTCACGAGGTGCGTAATTATCTTGACGGAAAGGGTTTCCTGGAGATAGAGACTCCGTATCTTATCAAGTCCACTCCGGAGGGGGCAAGGGATTTCGTGGTGCCGTCGAGGATGAATCCGGGACAGTTCTATGCCCTTCCGCAGTCCCCGCAGACGTTCAAGCAGCTGCTCATGGTAGCCGGATATGACCGGTATTTCCAGATTGTACGCTGTTTCCGCGACGAGGATCTGAGGGCGGACAGACAGCCTGAATTTACCCAGATAGACTGCGAGATGTCCTTCGTGGAGCAGGAGGATGTGCTGGACACGTTCGAAGGAATGATGAGGACTCTGTTCAGGAACGTACTCAATGTCGAAATCCCTGATCCGCTTCCGAGGATGAGTTGGTATGACGCCATGGACTTCTACGGTTCCGACAAGCCGGATATCCGGTTCGGCATGAAGATACATGAAATTACAGGCAAAGTGCAGGGCAAGGGTTTCTCCGTCTTCGACAGCGTGGATTATGTCGGGGCGATAAACGTGGACGGAGCGGCGGAATATACCCGCAAGCAGATAGACGAGCTCACGGAATGGGTCAAGAGGCCTCAGGTCGGAGCCAAAGGGCTCGTGTATATCAAATACAATGCAGACGGCAGTTTCAAGTCATCCGTCGACAAGTTCTATACTCCGGACGAACTGAAGGGTATCGCTGAATATATGGAATCGAAGCCGGGTGATATGATTCTCGTCCTCTGCGGGCCTAAACGCAAGACCCAGACGATGCTCGGAGTCCTGCGTATAGAAATGGGCAACCGTCTCGGTCTGAGGGATCCTCATAATTTCGCCCCTCTGTGGATTGTGGATTTCCCTCTTCTCGAATGGGACGACGAGACACAGCGCTTCTATGCCATGCATCATCCGTTCACTGCCCCTAAGCCAGAGCACATGGATCTGTTTTACAGTGACAGGAAGGAAGACCTCGAGAAGGTTTGTGCCAATGCATACGACTTCGTCCTCAACGGGACGGAGCTTGGCGGCGGCTCTATCAGGATACATGATGCGGAGGTACAGCAGAGGATGTTCGAGGTGCTCGGAATATCGAGGGAAGATGCCGAGTATAAGTTCGGCTTCATTATCAATGCATTCAAGTTCGGGGCTCCTCCTCACGGAGGTCTCGCATTCGGTTTCGACAGGGTATGCGCCCTGTTCGGCGGACAGGAGACCATCAGGGATTACATAGCCTTCCCTAAGAATAACCAGGGACGCGACGTGATGATCGATTCCCCTTCATACATCGACCAGGAGCAGATGGACGAACTCTTCCTTGCTTCCACCGCTAAAAAAGAGTGAACCGCCATTGATACCGCATGGTATGGCCGGCCGTGGCAGGCAAAGGCTTTTCGTCCGGACTGTCATAATAATAGCCGAAGTATGGCCGGTCTTTGATCCTGTGTGGAGACACGGATTCCGGAGGGCTACATCAGGATGTCCGGCTTGTCGAGAAACCTGTAGCCGATGGCTTCTGCAAGGTGGTTCATGCTTATTTCCGGACATCCTTCAAGGTCTGCAATCGTTCTGGAGAGTTTCAGTATACGGTTGCAGGCTCTGGCTGACAGACCGGCTTTGCCGATCGCCTTTTCCAGAAAATCCTGACACTGTGACGAAAGGTTGCAGTATTGCCGTATCTGTCTGCTGTTCATGGCGGAGTTGGTAAATATGCCTTCCCCTTTGAAACGCTCTCCCTGGATATCCCGTGCTTTCATTACCCGTTCTGCAACGGCAGCACTCGTTTCGGTGAGCGGACGCTTTACGATGTTTCTTGCGTCTACCGGCCTAAGCCAGAGGTGAATGTCTATCCTGTCCATTATAGGTCCGGAAAGTTTGGAGAGATAGGCTGTCCTGCGTGCCGGAGTGCAGGTGCACCTGTCACCTTCCCCGAAATATCCGCACGGGCACGGATTGGTCGCCGCGATAAGCATGAAATCGGCGGGATATTCTATCTTTGACCGCAGACGGGAAATGGTGACTTTCTTTTCCTCCATCGGACCCCTCAGGGCTTCGATGACTTTCTTCGGAGCCTCGCACAGTTCGTCAAGAAAGAGTATGCCATTGTGTGCCAATGAGATTTCCCCCGGCATGATATTATCCGAACCGCCACCGACAAGAGCCGGTATGGAAGCGCTGTAGTGCGGGCTGCGGAAAGGCCTGACCCTGCCTGTCGCGTATCGTATTCCTCCCTTGCCGGCTACGGAATATATCTTGCTTGTCTGTATGGCTTCTTCGACTGACATGGGTGGCAGGATATTCGCCACGGCTTTTGCCAAAGAACTTTTTCCCGCGCCAGGCGGCCCTATAAGCAGGACGTTGTGATTCCCGGCGGCGGCAATCTCCAGTCCCCGCTTCGCCCCTTCCTGTCCCACGATTTCCGAGAAATCCATGATGTCTTCCTCAGCCGGACATCCGTCTTTCACGTAAATCCCATCTTTCATATCGCCGCTCCGGGGTTCGGATCCGGAGCCGTTGTCCTGTCCTGCATTATGGCGTCCGTCTTCAGGAAGGCCTTCTGTACATGTAGTCCGGGGACCGGTTCCGGAGGGGAAGTCCGTACCGCAAGCCATGGTTCCAGCCGCTTTCAGCGGAGTCCGGAGAAGCCATCTGCCGTTATCCTCTCCTTTCAGGATACGGACGACATCCTCAATCCGTCTTACTCCATGGATATCCGTCATATGATATTCCGCAGCCTCACAGCCCGACTCATATGGCAGGATGCATCCTTTGAAACCCGATGCGGCTGCAAGCCCGGCCATTGGCAATGCTCCTGAAACATTCCTGACAGTTCCGTCCAGTCCCAGCTCTCCCATTATCAGATATTGTCCGGCCAAAGGCAGTTCTTCCTGTCCGGAGGACGCTATGATGCCAATGGCAATGGGCAGATCGTAGCCGCTGCCTTTCTTGTGCATGTCCGCCGGGGCGAGATTGATGACGATTTTCCTTCCGGGTATCCGGTATCCTATTGTCTGGAGGGCTGTGACTGTCCTGAGCAGGCTTTCTTTCACCGCAACGTCTGCCAGCCCGACAAGATGTATCCCTATCCCGTTCGTTATGTCCACTTCCACCGTGACCGGGACAGCTTCTATCCCGACACATTTCGCTCCGTATAAAGTCGTCAGCATAATCCGAAATTTTTCCGAATATTACCCGTATTGCCGGGAAACGTATACAAGAAAGAGAAAAATGTGGCGAAATTCCTCCATATGACGAAAAAAGAGTAAATTTGTCATGATGAGGACATCCGGATATTATGATCAGGAATTTTTTTGAAGCAATCGGAAGATATACCCTTTTCCTCGGAATGGTTTTCCGCAAGCCTGAAAAGTGGAGGATATTCTGGCGTCAGTCCGTGCTGGAGGCGGACAAGCTGATACTTTCATCGATACTCATAGTCAGTGTCATATCCGTCTTTATAGGCGGTGTGCTCGTGATACAGACGGCGTCCAACATGCAGAATCCCCTTCTGGACAGGATGTATGTGGGATATATGGTAAGGGAGAGCCTCGTTCTGGAATTCTGCTCCACGATGGTGGCGCTCATCCTTGCCGGGAAGATGGGGTCCAACATAGCCTCCGAAATCGGGAGCATGAGGATTTCCGAGCAGATAGACGCGATGGACATGATGGGCATCAATTCGGCCGGGTATCTCGTCCTTCCGAAAATCATTTCGTCAGTGCTGCTCAGCCCGTTCCTGATGTTGCTCAGCATGGCTCTCGGCATACTCGGCGGCTATGTGGTGGTGGAATTGACCGAGATTATCCCGACAGCGAAGTATGTTTCCGGGCTGCGGTATTCATTCAACGGATTCTATATTTTCTACAGCTGCTTCAAGATGTCCCTGTTCTGTTTCTTCATATCGTCTATCTCCGCCTTCAACGGGTATTATGCGAGAGGCGGCTCCCTCGGGGTGGGGTGGTCGAGTACGAGATCCATAGTCGTGGCAAGCATACTCATCCTGATGTTCGACCTGATAGTCACACAGCTTATGCTTTATTGAATCCGGGAGGAGCCGTTCCGGAGAAATCGCAGACAATATGATAAGAGTAGAACATTTATACAAGAGTTTCGACGGTGTACCTGTCCTGAAAGACATATCGGTCGGATATGAGGCAGGGAAATGCAATATGATAATCGGCAAGAGCGGTTCCGGGAAAACGGTCCTGCTCAAGAACATAATGGGGCTGATGGAGCCGGATTCCGGTGAAGTCTGGTACGGGGACAGCCGTTTGTCTGCGATGTCGTATCAGGAGAGGAATTCCTTCAGAAGGAATATAGGTGTCCTGTTCCAGGGAAGCGCAATCTTCGACTTCGCCACTGTACTTGAGAATGTGATGTTCCCCATGGAGTTCTTCACTGACTGGACCAGGGAGCAGAAGGTGGAGAGGGCCAGGTTCTGCCTGGAGAGGGTCGAAGTGCTTAATGCGGAGGACAAATATCCGAGCGAACTGAGCGGAGGAATGCAGAAACGGGTGGGGATAGCCCGTGCGATTGCCCTGAATCCTTCATTCCTTTTCTGTGACGAGCCCAATTCAGGGCTGGATCCCCATACGTCCATTCTCATAGACCAGCTCATCTCGGAGCTTACCAAGGAGTACAACATGACCACTATCGTGAATACCCATGACATGAATTCCATTCTTGAAATAGGGGACAGGATAAGCTATATCGATGAAGGCAGGCTTCTGTGGCAGGGCAGCAAAGACAATCTGCTCACCACGGACTGTACGGAACTGCAGGATTTCCTCCGTTCCAACACCCTGCTGCGTGACCGGGTGAAATAATCTGCCGGATGTGCGGAAAACAGGATGATGATAAAGATAATGGCAGAATTGCAGGAGGATTACCTATGGACAAGAAAACATATACCGGATATGTTCCGCCGTTTGAAATTACGGAGGAAATATCAAATCTGATTATAAACATAGCTGAAATAGTCGGACATTTGTCCGCTTTTGCGGGCAATATGCCTGCACCTATGTTACGGAAGCAGAACAGGATTAGGACTATCCAGTCTTCTTTGGCGATTGAGAACAATTCTCTTTCCGTTGAGCAGGTAACGGCTATTTTAAACGGGAAAAGAGTATTGGGTGCTCCAAATGAAATCAAGGAAGTCAAGAATGCTGTAGACGCTTATAATCTGCTGTTTGAGTTAAATCCATATAAAGAGAGCGATCTGTTTAGGGCACACCGTCTGATGATGTCCGATCTGGTATCAGAAAATGGCAGATACCGTTCAGAAGGAGTGGGGATCTTTGACGGCAGTTCATGTATCCATTTGGCTCCTCCCGCAATACGGGTACCTGTATTGATGAAGGATTTACTTTTGTGGGCAAGAGATACAAATGTGCATCCGCTTATCCGCAGTTGTGTATTTCATTATGAATTGGAGTTTATACATCCTTTCGCAGATGGGAACGGGCGGATAGGACGGATGTGGCAGACATTGTTGCTGATGCAATGGAATCCGATTTTTGCATGGATTCCAGTTGAAACTATTGTAAAAGAGCACCAGCAGGAATATTATGCGGCGATTGCATCAAGCGACCGGTCCGGCAAGAGTACGGATTTCATAGTTTTTATGTTGCATTGCCTGTTGGATGCTTTGCAGGAAATGAAAGAAAGTAACCAGAAAAGTAACCAGAAAAGTAACCAGAAAATACTGGAAATAATGCAGATGAAACCGGAAGTTTCTATCAGAGAATTACAGGAAATGACAGATTTGTCGGAAAGTGGGGTGAAAAAGATTATCCGCAAACTCAAAGAAGCAGGATCTATCAGAAGAGTAGGAGGTGCAAAAGGAGGCTATTGGGAGGTTCTGACGGAGCTATAGTCTGACACGGAAGCCCATCTCGAAACCGAGGGTGAGAGGCTGGATGGTTCTGATGCTTTTCGGCTGTCTGTCGTCCGGGAAGTAGTATCTTATGCTCGGGTCGATGTATATTCCCAGCATGTCTGCCACGATGAATTCCACTCCGAGTCCGGCATTTGCGGAGAACTGGAAGCCCTCGACCTTTTCCCTGTACAGTCCGTCGGTCTCCGCCATCCTGAACCTGTTGCTGACACATTTCTCTACGGTCCCTCCGGCGTATGCGTAGAAATCGACGGCCTTGCTTTTAACTATGCTGAAATAGGCATTGACAGGAATTCCGACATAGCTCTGTACATTCCTTATCTTGGAATATGGGGTAACTGTCGGAGCTCCGTCTTCGGCATATGTGGTATATGTTCCGGAGAATGTCCGTGAAAGCATCGAAAAGTTCACACCCACTCCGAGCGACCATCTCGGTGTGAATATTATCTTTGCCCCGAGACCGAATGACAGAGGGATGCCGTAGTTGCACGAGCCTTCATTTTCCTTGACAGGGCTGCCTTCGGTTGCGCTGCCGGGTCTTGACACACTCATCATCGGTCTGCTGATGCCTCCCGAACTGTTCCCCGAGCGCGAATTGCTCGATGCGAGACCTGAAATCGTAAGCGCGGTGTGTATTCCGGATCTGCCTTTGTCTTCATCGTCATCAGAGAAACCGGCATCCCACACATCCGCCATATATGTGTCTGCGGAAGAATTCCTTATCTGCGAGGCTATCGAACCGTCCCGGTCCGTACCGTCCTCATTGCCGGCTCCGGTTCCGGTTCCGTCGGCATTGTCTGCTCCGGTTTTTATATCAGTATTGTCGTCGTTCCCGCCGGTATTGCCGGCCGGGACGGATCCCGTTATGGTCTGGTCTGCATTCGGATCACTGGTGCTGTCCGTCGTGGTATCAGCGTTCCCGGACAGGTCATCTGAGGCTACGGTGCCTTTGCCGCCCTGATATCCGCCGTCCGGAACAGTCGTCGGAACTCTGTCTTCTGTCCCGACAATACCGGTATTTCCGGTTTTACTGATTGTCTCCTGCCCGTCTGATGAAACAGCCCGGATATCGGCTTCCGCTATCCGCGTACCTGAACCCATTGCACTCCTGTGTCCGTCAGAAGGAAGCATGTCTCTGTCTCCGGCCGGAGGAATTACGGAGATGGTGTCCTGTTCCGACGAGGCAATGGCATTGTCCTGTGCTTCCGGCCCTGAGCTCCTGACCCCGAAGAAGACACCGAGTGCCACAGCAGCGGCAGCGGCCACGGCACTGCTGTACCGGATCCACGGCATTATGCCCCTGCGCCGCTTGCCGGAATATTCAATTCCGTCAAGACGTGCGGAAAGGCTGTCCCAGACTCTGCCGGGGACTTCTTCCTCGGCATTATCCATGATGGCCTTTATCCGGCGGTCAAATATGTTGTCTTCAGGTTCAGACATTTCCTTTTTCTTTTATCCTGTTCTGCAGCCATATTCTGGCCCGGCTCAACTGTGTCCTCGATGTCACTTCAGTAATGTCGAGCATTTCAGCTATTTCCTTGTGGCTGTATCCTTCGAGAACGTACAGGTTGAACACCGTCCTGAAGCCCGGAGGCAGGGAAGTGATTAGGGACATCAGTTCCTTGTATCCCATGTCCTGCACCTGGGTCGAATACTCTGAAGTCATGTTTCTGGCATTGTCGATGTCGTCACTCATCTTCAGCGCATCCTTTTTCCTCAGATACATCAGTGCGGTATTGATAAAGATCCGTCTCGCCCAGCCTTCGAAGGAGCCGTCTCCCTTGTAGCTGTCAAGCTTCGAGAACAGTGTGACGAAACCGTCCTGCAGAAGGTCTTCAGCTACTGACCTGTCACCGGCATAACGGATGCAAACGGGAAACATTTTCGACGCCAGCCGGTCATATATGGCCTTCTGGGCTTTCCGGTCTCCCTTCCTGCACAGGTGTATCAGTCTCTGTTCTGAAGTCTCGGTCACTTTATTCTGCAATTCTGTCCTTCAGCCTATGCAGTTCAAAAGATGCGATCAGCCCCGGTTTTGTTGCATAAGACTGTAAAAAATCCTTATGGCATATACAAGACTGCAAAAATACGCATTTTTTATACTATTTTTGCACTGTTTTCCTCGGAGGTTTTTTATGAACAGAATAATTTCATCAGCGGTTGTGCTTTGCATCATCTCATGCCTTTTCATGCATGTGGCGGCAGCCCAGTCGTATAAGGAAGCGCGGGACAGGGAAAACGTTATCCTCGACGCAGTGTCGGATATCGACAAGGGTGACTATGCCCGGGCCAGGGACAGACTGGAGGATGTCATAGCGGAAGACCCCGGCAATGATGCTGCCCATTATTACAAGGGTATGTCCGCGTTCATGATGTCGGACTATGATACGGCAGAAGACGAGTTCCTGGTTGCATCCCGGTTGGATTCCGCCAACTTCTGGTACAGGTACAGACTCGCTGCAGTGTATGCAGTGACCGACAGGAAAGAACTGACGGCGGAGATCTACAACGGCCTGCTCAGGGATTTTCCGAAAAAGAGCGACCTGTATTACGGACTCATCGACATATATCTGGCCCTTGGCAAGATGGAGGAGGCCCTTTCCACTCTCGACCAGATAGATACGGTCTTCGGCAAGAGCGACATGTCCATCATGACGAGGTTCGACATTCTCCGGCGCCTCGGCCGTCAGCAGGAGGCCTATGCTGTGCTGGAGGAATTCAACAGGGAATATTCTTCGCCGCAGGTGCTGTCGATGCTCGGGGACTGGCAGATGTCGATGTACAATGATTCCACTGCGCTTGCGTATTATGACGAGGCACTCGATATTGCCCCCGGTTTCGCCCCTGCGATGCTCGGCAAGGCGGAGACTTTCAGGATGACGAGGCGTTATGATGAATATTTCAGTATCCTCGATGCGTTCGTTCAGGACAAGGATGTGCCGGCCGAGGGGAAATATGAATATCTCAAGGCTCTGATACAGCATTCCGACCCGAATTTTCTCAGTACTTTCAGGCAGAGTCTGGATTCGGTCATGACAGACTGCCTCGCGGCATATCCGGGCGACAGTTCCGCAGTAGCCCTTGCCGGTATATATTATTATGGTACGGGACGTCAGGATAAGGCAAAGGAATATTTCAGGAAAAATGTGGATGCATGGCCGGAAAGCATAGGCGCTGCGGCCAATTATGCAGAGGCTCTGATGTATATGGGGGACTGGAAGGAGCTTTCCTCCTATTCCAGGGAGGCATATGACAGATTTCCGGATGAACTGGCCTTTCTGGAGATGAGCACCCTGGCGGACTATAATCTCGGTGCATATGACGATGTGCTTGCCACCTGTTCCAGGATTGTCTCGGTGGCTCCGGACGACAGTGCCAGGGTCCTTACTGCCTATACGACGATGGGGGACATGTATTACCACCTTGGGGAGGCAAAGAAGGCCTACAGATCCTATGATGCCGCACTCCGTATCAATCCCGGTTATCTTCCCGTTCTCAACAATTATGCATATTTCCTGAGTCTGGACGGCAAGCGGTTGAAGAAGGCTTATGCCATGAGCAAGGTGACGGTCGAGAAGGAGCCGGACAACCCGACCTATCTCGACACTTTCGGCTGGATCCTGTATCTTCAGGGGAAGGCGGCTGAAGCGAAGCCGTATTTCAAGCATGCCATGCTTTATGGGGGGAAGGACAGTGCCGTGACGCTTGACCACTATGCGGAAGTGCTGTTCGACCTGAAGGAATACAGTCTGGCCTTCGTGTACTGGAACCAGGCTCTTGCAAAGGACAAGGACGGAGAGATAGAAGGGCTTGAACAGAAGATAAAGCAGCGTAAGTCCGAAATGAACAGAGAGAAGAAATGACGACGCTCTTCCATAGGATATCGGTGGCAGCCGTGGCATTCATCTGCAGTGTCTGTACCCTGCAGGCTCAGGATGTGAGCCGGCATGAAGCCGAAAAGGCAAGACTGGAGAAAGAGATTGCGATTCTCGACAGACAGCTTGCCGAGAACAGCGACCGTTCCAAGGATGCTCTTGCCCAGCTGACTCTCATAAGGAAAAAGATTTCAAGCAGGAAGGCTCTGATAGCAGAGAACGACAGGCAGATAAGGGCGTATTCGGATGAGATTTATTCGGCCCAGAGGCAGATAAACCGTCTTCAGGCAAGGGAAGATACCCTTACTGAACATTATTCAAGGCTTGTCAGAAGTGCGTACAGGAACCGTGATGTGAAGATATGGTATATGTACATTCTTGCAAGTGAAAATCTCGGACAGGCATTCAGACGTTTCAGCTATTTCAGGGAACTGTCGTCCCAGATGAAGGCCCAGGCCAAGGAGATAAGGGAAATCCGGTCGGAACTTGAGTCTGAAAAGGCGAGGCTTCAGGAATTGAAGGCAGAGGCGGAGAAGGTCAGGGCCCGGAGACAGAACGAACTGAAGTCGCTCCAGCAGGAGGAAGGGCAGTCGGCTAAGGTCGTCAGCCAGCTGAAACGTAACAGGACAAAATACCAGAAAGAGTTGAATGCCAAGCGTAAACAGGTCGAGGCCCTGAACAGGGAGATAAAACGTCTGGTTGAGGCCGCCATGAAGGCTTCTTCGGGGGAGAAGGGGGGCAAGGAGACCATAGACTATAAGCTGGCAGGGGAATTTTCCGCAAATAAGGGAAAATTGCCATGGCCGGCGGAAGGCCCTGTAATAGACAGGTTCGGGCAGCATTACCATCCGGTTTTCACGAAGCTCAAACTGCCTTTCAACAACGGTATTACGATTGCCCTCCCGAAAGGGACGGAGGTCAGGGCCGTATTCGACGGGGTAGTGAAACAGATTGTGGTAATGCCGGGATACAACCAGTGTGTACTCGTGCAGCACGGCAACTATTTCTCTTTCTACTGCAAGCTCAAGACTACTTCGGTAAAGGCCGGGGACAGGGTCAGGACAGGACAGACAATAGGGGAGGTCGATACCATCAACGGTCAGACCCAGCTGCATTTCCAGATATGGAAAGACCAGACTCCGCAGAATCCCGAGACCTGGCTCCGTTGAATTGCCCGTCCCGTACAAGGGGCTCCGCAGAGCGGTTGGGTCTTCTCGTATCCAATGCAGGACCGATGGCCGCTGTGGTAAAGGGGATCGCATATCGCATTTGATGAATATAAGGACAGACACTGAATATGAAAACGGTATTTTTGACCGGAGCCACAGGCAACATGGGCTGGGCCGGCTTCCGGGAACTGTATAGGAAAAGGGACAGATTCAAAATAAGGCTATTGGCAAGACCGAGCCGGAAAAACATGAAATTGCTGGAACCTTACGCCCACGACCCGGCAGTGGAGATAGTCTGGGGAGATCTTACCGACTACAATGACGTCTGCGCGGGAGTCTCGGGAGCGGACTATGTCCTGCATGTAGGAGGAATGGTATCTCCGGCCGCGGATTATTTCCCCGAGAAGACGCTCGAAGTCAATGTCACGGCAGCTGAAAATATAGTTAAAGCAGTACTGGCGCAGAAGAATGCGGACGATATAAAGGTCGTTTACATAGGGTCCGTAGCCCAGTGCGGCGACAGACTCTGGCCCGTGCATTGGGGTCGGACCGGGGATCCTGTATATGCCAGCCGTTTCGACAGATATTCCGTATCCAAGTGTATCGCTGAGAAGATAATAACAGACTCCGGAATACGGAAATGGGTTTCTCTGCGTCAGACCGGCATACTTTATCCCGGAATACTGAAAGTGTTGAGCCCTACGGCATTCCATGTCCCGATCCAGGGTGTCCTCGAGTGGGCTACAGTGGAGGATTCCGGCAGGCTGCTTGCCAACGTGGTGGAAGATTGGGTTCCGGAGGATTTCTGGAACAGGTTCTACAACATCAGCAGCGGAGAGCAGTACAGGATGACCAATTACGAATTCGAGAGCAGGCTGCTCAGAAGTCTCGGGCTGCCGGCACCGGAAAAGGTGTTCGAGCCGCAGTGGTTTGCCACCCGTAATTTCCACGGGATGTGGTATACGGACTCGGACCTACTGGAGGATTATCTCCATTTCAGGGCGAACGTGCCTGTGGATGACTATTTCAGAGACATGAAGCGGCATCTGCCGTGGTTCTGGCATCTGGCTTTCCTCGCTCCGGCCTTTGCTGTGAAACTTTTCATGAAGCCTATCGTGCATGAGAAAGGGATGGGAACCCAGTGGTGGGTAGAACATGACCCGGAGAAGATGGAAGCCTATTACGGTTCCATTGAAGAATACAGGAATATAAAATCATGGGACCAGATGAAGCCTCCGTGTTGGGAAAAGAATCTTGACAGGGCCAGGGCGGCAGGCGAAGTCAGGGAACTTGACCATGGATACAATGCATTAAAATCGATCTATTCGCTGACTGATGATGAGATAGAAGAGGCTGCCAGGTTCCGCGGGGGGCATTTTCTCGGAGTGAAGACAACTGGAACCGGTCACGCAAGTGCCGTGACGGGAAAAACGGAGGCAGACGGTAACTCGACCGAGGGCAGGAATGTCAATGCCGGACTTCGCGGGAAAGAATCCGGACAACAGACGGCCGACAGCGGTATAATATCCGGACATCCGCAGGAAGAAGCGGGAATGACGGCATGTCGGGAACAGGGAACGGTATACGTGTGGGAATGCGAGAACGGGCACAGGTTCGAAGCATCACTGGAGTATGTCCTGCTCGGCGGGGGCTGGTGTACCGAATGTCCTTTGGATGAAGTGCATAAATGTACTACAGACAGGAACAGGTTCATTTCACAGGTACTAAGGGTACAGTCCCTGGGATGATGTCCTCTTCCTTGCCGTGCAGATAGATGATGCGCTGGTTGGAACTTCCCCTGAACAGCAGATCCTTGTCCTTCATGGCCTCTATGAAAGGTCCGTCCACCAATACGTCTATGTATGGAAGCAGTTGCGAAAGATAAGGGTCTGCCTGAATGTCTTCATACAGGAACCCGGTCCAGCACCAGATGGTCTTGGAGGTCTCTGCCTTTATCCTGCGGGCCAGTTCCGTAAACCCTTCCACCTGATAGAAAGGGTCTCCTCCGGAAAACGACACGTTGCTGAATTCATCGGAGCGGATGACTTCCATAATATCGTCTATGCTCATCTCTTTCCCTCCGGACATGTCCCATGACTGCGGGTTGTGGCATCCCGGACAGTGGTGCATGCATCCTGCACAGTATATTGAAGTACGGAGACCAGGGCCGTCGGCCATGGTCTCCTCTATTATATCCAATATCCTAAGGGTTCCCATAATTCAGGAGATGATGAGACCGGATTCCAAGTTGAATCCATCTTCTTTATTTATGCACGACACGGTCCTTGAGCTCCGCCAGTTTTGCACTGTTCCACCGGCTGGTGGTCCCCACTAAATACCCTGTTATTCTCTGGAGCTTGTCGATGTTGTGCCCATGGCATTTAGGACATTCCACGAGGTCTGAGTCGGCGCTTTCGTATCCGCAGTCCATGCAGCGGTTCCTGTTGTGGTTCACGGAGCCGTATCCGATGTTGTATTTGTCCATCAGGTCTACAATCGCCATGATTGCCTCCGGATTGTGGGTGGCGTCACCGTCGATTTCGACATAGAAGATATGGCCTCCCCTTGTAAGGTCGTGGTATGGGGCCTCCACCTCTGCCTTGTGCTTAGGGGTGCAGTGGAAGTAGACCGGAACATGGTTGGAGTTGGTGTAGTATTCCTTGTCCGTCACGCCCGGGATTACGCCGAATTTCTTCCGGTCCATCTTGGTGAACCTTCCTGCAAGTCCTTCTGCCGGGGTGGCGAGTACGCTGAAATTGTGCTGGAACTTCTCGGAGAATTCATTGGCCTTGTCCCTGAAATAGGTGACAATCCTCAGTCCGAGTTCCTGTGCCTCCTCCGATTCGCCGTGATGTTTGCCGATGAGGGCTATAAGGGCTTCCGCCAGACCGATGAAACCTATCCCGAGCGTACCCTGATTGATTACGGCTTCGATAGTGTCTTCTTCCTTGAGTTTTTCGCAGCCGAGCCAGAGGGCTCCCATCAGAAGAGGGAACTGTTTCTTCATGGCCGTCTTCTGGAAATTGTATCTTTCGCACAGCTGCTTGGCGGTGATGTTCAGGGCCCAGTCGAGTTTCTCGAAGAATTTCCTTATCCTTTCGTTTCTGTCGGGCTCATCCATACACTCGATGGCAAGGCGCACTATGTTGATTGTGGTGAAGGAAAGGTTCCCCCTTCCGATCGAGGTCTTCGGCCCGAACCTGTTCTCGAACACCCTGGTGCGGCAACCCATAGTGGCGCATTCGTATTCATACCGTTTAGGATCATCGGCCCTCCATAGCTCATGCTGGTTGAACGTGGCGTCCAGGTTGATGAAGTTAGGGAAGAACCTTCTTGCCGACACCTTGCAGGCGAATTTGTAGAGGTCGTAGTTCTTGTCTTCAGGCAGGTAGCTGACACCTCTCTTTTTCTTCCAGATCTGGATAGGGAAGATAGCGGTGGAACCGTTGCCGACGCCCTCGTATGTCGTGTTGAGGATTTCCCTGATGACGCACCGGCCTTCAGCGGAAGTGTCTGTCCCGTAGTTTATCGAGCTGAACACCACCTGGTTGCCTCCCCTGGAATGGATGGAGTTCATGTTGTGGACAAAAGCCTCCATCGACTGGTGAACCCTGCTGACAGTCATGTTCACTGCATGCTGGATCACCCTTTCCTTGCCCTGGAGTCCGAGCAGATCTCTCTTGATATAGTCATCTAACTGAATGTCCTTCAGCTCCGAATAGTCCATATTCTCGATTTCGCTGATCTTGTCGATTTCCTCCCGGTATGCCTTCTTTACGAAAGGAGCCATATAGAAATCGAATGCCGGAATGGCCTGACCTCCGTGCATCTCGTTCTGCACTGTTTCCATGGAGATGCAGCCGAGGATGCTGGCTGTCTCGATCCTCTTGGCAGGGCGCGACTCCCCGTGGCCGGCGAAAAATCCGTTCTTGAGTATCTTGTCGAGAGGATGCTGGACACAGGTGAGGCTCTTCGTCGGATAGTAATCCTTGTCGTGGATGTGTATGTATCCGTTCTGGACAGCCTCCTTGACATCTTCCGACAGCAGGCATTCGTCTACGAACGACTTGGTCGACTCCGATGCGAACTTCATCATCATTCCTGCCGGAGTGTCGGCGTTCATGTTGGCGTTCTCACGGGTGACGTCCGTGGCCTGGGCCTCGATGATCTCCTGGAAAATTTCCCTCGACTTGGCGGTCCTGGCGAGGTTTCTCTGGTTGCGGTAAGCAATGTATTTCTTTGCGACTTCCTTCCTCGGGCTGTTCATCAGCTCCATTTCCACACGGTCCTGGATGTCTTCCACACTCATGCTTTCCTGCTCTGACTTTGAAATCCGGGCTGCAATCTCCGCTGCCAGCACGATATCCTCTCCGGCTTCAGTCACGTCCATCGCCTTGGTTATGGCGTCAATGATTTTCTTCTTGTCGAATTCTACGACTCTTCCGTCGCGTTTAATAACATTTCTTATCATGACTCAGGTAGTGTTAAAAATACATCCGTCAATCCATCACTGGACAACGGACAACAGGTTTTCAATTGTGTACCGATTGTTTTTCCCGACTGGTCATCCAACCGGAAGACAAAGGTATCATTTATTATCCACCGGAGATGACAAAAATGATAAAAGTTATTAACAAACGAGGAAAATATTTGTTAAATTACTGATTTGCAATGAGATAAAATTATTAGCAAATTGGAAAAATTCAAATTTGGGAACAAATATGTTACCCGGGCCGCATGTTATCCGACAACCCACACAAGGACATGCCGGTCGAATATCATGTACTCCGGTTCGAACTGCTCCTCGTGTCCGTCCTTGTGGATGAACCTCGCATCCAGCTCTCCCTCCTCCTTCGGGGTGAACCTGTCGATTTCTATCTGTTCGGAAAAGTCCACCTTGTTCTGGGACATCCTTTTGAAGATGGCTTCCTTCGCGCACCAGTAGATTGCAAGCTGTTCGTTCCTTCTGTCCTCGTCGATGTCCTCTATCTCCTCCTCGGAAAGCGCCTTTTTCTCTACGGACGAGAAATCCCTGTCCAATGATTCGATGTCAATGCCGACATCGTCATCATCATGCGTGATAATGGCTACATACCTGTCCGTATGGGTGATGCTTATATTCGTTATGCAGTTCTCAAGGAAAGGCTTGCCGTTGTCATGATGGTTCAGGTACATCTTTTCCTCGAAGACCGTGTTGAGCAGGGCCCTTACGGCGAGTTTCTGCTTCCTGAGGGTTTCGCTGCGTATCAGCGAAATTTCCTCCATCTCATCGGTCGGAACCGAACTCAGGTTGATCAGTTCCTGTTCGGTTTCCGTTATCTGCCATACCGAAATATCCGCCTTATTGTCGAGTGTCTTTCTAAGATACAGTCCCATAGGATAATTGTTTAAGATACGATATCGGTTGTCTTGCCTATATACGACAATCCGGTCTGCGATGAATATGCGCAGACGAAAAAACTCTCCTCATCTTCCGAGGGAGCGTCTAATACCATGAAAATACAGCCCGACAACGGGTCTTCCTGTAATGGATCCGTCAGACCGGATGGATCTGTCAGAATATGACTGGGAGGTTCCACAGATATCAAATCTAAATTTACCGGGACAAATATACTATATTTTTTGTTATATTTGCGGAGTTTTGTAAAAAGATGTTTGTATTATGGATTTCCTTACAAATGAAAAATTGACTATAGTGGGTGCCGCCGGCATGATCGGCTCAAATATGGCACAGACCGCTATGATGATGAAGCTTACTCCCAATCTCTGTCTCTATGATCCGTATGCACAGGGACTGGAGGGTGTGGCCGAGGAAATGTTCCACTGCGCTTTTGACGGAGCGGACATAACCTTCACATCCGACATCAGGGAGGCTTTCAAGGATGCAAAATACATAGTTTCATCAGGCGGTGCGCCCCGCAAGCAGGGCATGACAAGGGAAGACCTGCTCAAGGGGAACTGCGAGATCGCCGAGCAGCTCGGCAAGGATATCAAGGCTTATTGCCCTGATGTGAAGCATGTAGTGATTATCTTCAATCCGGCAGATCTTACCGGCCTTGTGACCCTTCTCCATTCAGGTCTGAAGCCGTCTCAGGTGACTACTCTTGCGGCCCTCGATTCCACAAGGCTCCAGAGCGCGCTTGCCAAGGAGTTCGGCGTGCAGCAGTGCAAGGTGAAGAACTGCCATACATATGGCGGACACGGTGAGCAGATGGCTGTCTTCGCTTCGAAGGTGACGGTAGACGGCAAGCCATTCTCAGAACTTCTCGGAAGCAGACTGCCTCTCACAAGGTGGGAAGAGATCAAGCAGGATGTCATCCAGGGCGGCAAGAAGATTATCGAACTCCGCGGCCGTTCTTCTTTCCAGAGCCCGGCATATGTCTCTATCGAAATGATTGCGGCAGCAATGGGCGGGAAGAAATTCGAATGGCCTGCAGGATGCTATGTCAACACCGACAGGTACAGGAACGTGATGATGGCCATGCCTACTGTAATCGACGGGACAGGCGTACATTACGGTGCCGTGGAAGGGACAGAGGAAGAAATGGCAGCCCTTGAGGCGTCATATCAGCATCTCTGCAAGATGAGGGACGAGATTATAGACCTCAACATCATTCCTCAGGTATCCGAGTGGAAGACAGTGAACCCTAACCTGTAATCCGGGAGGGTTTCCATTATAAATCAAGGGACTGGCTCATACCGAACCAGTCCCTTGATTTGTCTGACCCCGGCCGGGTCTCTACAGGTTTTTCAGAGCTCCGTTGATTTCATGGGCGAGATACCTGTAGTGGTCGCCAAGCTCTCCCTTGGCGGAAGCGGCCCTCTTGTTGACAATCTCCTGTATGTCCAGAAGGGTTCCGAACAGTATCTCTTTTGCACTTATCTTCAGGTCGGATTCTCTCTTGGCCTTTGCAAGCCCGTCCTCCATAGCCTGGCGGCATTCTATGTGCGAGCATGGCCAGCCCTGGCTGTCGTCAACATAGAAGGCATTGTCATTGAATGACTTCGATCCAGACGATTCGAGCAGGTCGAGATTGTCGAACAGTCCGTAGACAAGGGCATATTCCATGTTCATGTCGGCCCTGTCAAGTTTCTTGCCCCGGATGGTCTTGCCGAATACGAGCCTGTACACATCTTCGATATATTCTTCCTGGGTATACGGCTCGTCGGAGAATTTGGCGGTGTAGCCGACTTTCGGATAGAGCATGAGCAATGACCTTACCGTAGATGCCTGGTAATCGTATATTTCAGGGTTGGCAGGGTCGAACAGTCCGAGAAGGTTCTTGTCCATCATCCATTCCGGAAGTTCCGAAATCTGGTTGAAAGCGAATTCAAGGGCCTCCTGCTGCTTTTCCTTGGATACAGGGATGAATCCAGGCTTGCCGTCTCCGTATACCGGATATTCCAGATAATTGCCTCCTATATATTTGGTGACATGTCCCATGTATCTGCGGAACTGGGTCATCACTTCCTTGTACATTTCTTTGGTGTAGTCGTAGCTTTCCCCTTCCTTTGCCGTCCAGTCCACAAGGTTTTTCATGATTACCTTGAGGTTCCGTATGCCGTACTCGCTGGCTTTCACGGCATCGTCTCCGAGGGATTCGCTCTGGGATGCAGGGTCGATGTATGTGAATATCTCCTGCTCCCCGTATCTGTACATAGGGTCATTGCCCTTGTCGAGGATCCATTTGTTGAGTACAGGCTTCTCGTCTTCAGGCGTTGCTGCTTCAAAGATTGGCTTGTATCCCCATGCAATGGCGAACTTGTCGTACACTCCGAGGCGCGGAGGGAACAGCCATTTGACTCCGTCTCCCGGCTGTGCCACGTAATTGTAGCGTGCGTAGTCCATTACGGACGGCGTTGTCCCGTATTTGTCCGTGAAGGACGCGCTGCGGAGAGAGTCCACAGGATATGCGTAGGATGCCCTCATATTGTGCATCAGTCCGAGGGTATGGCCTATCTCATGTACTACGAGATACCTTAGGAGCGGCCCCATCAGATCTGTCTCGAATGTCTCCTTTCTGGCTTCGGGATTTACGACTGAAGTCTGGATAAAGCACCAGTTGTGCAGGAGTTTCAACACGTCATGGTAGAAGTACACCGAACCGTTGATGATTTCCCCGGAGCGCGGATCAGTCCAGGACGGCCCCATGGCGTTTGCTATTCTCGTGGAGGCGTAGCGCAGGCAGGAATAGCGGATGTCATCAGGATTGAAGTCCGGGTCATCCTTAGGATAGTCCCTGGCTACAATCGCGTTCTTGAACCCGATTTCCTCGAATGCCATCTGCCAGTCCTCGATACCCTCTTTCAGGTATTTTCTCCATTTCTCCGGGAAGGCGTCATCCACGTAGTAAACGATAGGCTTTTCAGGTTCTACAAGTTCCCCGTTTTTGTATTTCTCCATATCTTCAGGCTTCGGGGCAAGGTTCCATCTGTTGATGTACCGCAGAACTTCGCTCCTGTCCTTGTTTTCGGAGTATTCTATCTGGCTGTTGGTGAAATATCCTATCCTGTGGTCGGCGTACCTCGGCCTCATAGGTGTATCCGGCAGCCTGATCATGGAGACTGACATTATGGCCGTGAACGGAGCATCCGATACGGTGTACACCATTCTGGTCCTGAAGACGATGTTCTCTGGAAATGCATTGAAGCTCAGTATCGAGGACATATCCGATTCGAAGGAGCCCTTCAGCTTCGGCCCTCCGAAAATAGCATCGAACGGAGAGGCGGGAATGAACGGGGACATGTACTGCTCGTTGGCGCAGAAGAACTTGGACACGTCAATTACCACCGCGGTCGAGTCAGTGTTCACAGCCTTGATGGAGAATGACTTCATGACAGGTTTCATATAGTTGAGAACAACGCCTTTATAGATGCTTTCAGTGCTGTCGCACACAGCCCGCACATCCGCGTCCAGAAGGTAGACATTCTCCTCGTCGCAGCTCCATTCCACCAGAAGCGGATCCGTAGGCATCTGACCGGCGATAACATCGGCGTTGTCGCTTATCGAGGAAACCTTGCTCGCAAGAAGCATCGGCTTGCCCATCAGAGTGTAAGGGATTTCGAGATAGTATTTGTCCTTTACCTTGTGGATGTCCATAAGGCCTTTGGATGTCTCTGCCTCTGAAGTGATCACATCGGCATATGCTTTCATCCCGTCCTTGTCGGATTTTGTCGTGTCCGACTTTTCGGCCTCTTCCGAGACGGCATCTTTAAGCACATCCAGAATGCCCGCGGCAGATGTCTGGCCTGCTGCGGCCTGTAGTGAAAGCAAGGCGGCTGCTGCCGTCAACCATAGTAAATTCTTCATAAAATATTTTTTTAACGTAGTGCTCTTTTTAACGGGCGGACCGACCGGCAGGTTGTCCGGCCCATGGCCTGCCCGTTTGTCCTCACCGGTTTATTCCGCTCCCTCTTCTTCTGTCTGGTCATCGCCGGCGCCGTCTCCTGCAACAAGCGAGCCGAACTTTGCGACATTGGCGTTGCCGAGAGCCTGGAGATCTACTCCGCATGCGTCCTTGACGGCATCGATAAGGGCATTATATTTTATAAGAAGGATGTCATAGCCCTCCATTTCTGCCCTCATCTCTTCTTCCGTATGGGTCAGGATCATCTCCACGAAGCCCGCCACATCTCCGGCCTCTTCGGGAGCCATTGCGTAATAATCAGGTGGTTCGGCATAGAACCACATTCCGGCATGTTTGATCATTGTCTCGACCGGTTCATCATCGAATACATTATAAAGGTTTGCCCCGTAATATTCCTGCGATGGAGTGAAAAAACTTTCAGGAATTGTGATGAGGTTGTTCTCATATATGAAATTCCCCCACAGGATGCCGTTGATTTTCCCGAGATTTTCGAGAGTCTGTGTTTCGGTCATTGCGGAAAGGATATCTGAACGCAGACGGCCGATTGCAAGGTAGCTCCGTCCGTATCCGCATACCATATCGTCGGCATCTTCCGCCGTAGACATGAAGTCGGAAATCTGGCCGGCAAGAAGTATCTTGAACGGGAAATACTTCTTTACGAAATCGTTCCCGTAGACTTCGGTCAGCACGTTCCTCAGATATTCGACAGCGTCACCGAGAACTCCGGGCTCTATCCTTGTGATTTCATAGTTCGATATGCTGTTCACATTCC
Organism: uncultured Bacteroidales bacterium; assembly: GCA_944322585.1. Classification (GTDB taxonomy): domain Bacteria; phylum Bacteroidota; class Bacteroidia; order Bacteroidales; family UBA932; genus Cryptobacteroides. Next base: position 138,705 of record CALUPB010000005.1, read on the forward strand.
ACAGATAGTCAACATCGTCGTATTCGGAGAGGACATACACTCCGGTATTCTGCCAGAAGCCATACAGATAGTGCTGTGCCGGATCTTCACTGTCCTCGATTACATATTTCGGGGTGTCGTTGTCAGGGGTGAGAGGGTCTTCCTTGTAACAGGAAGTTACGGATGCCGCCAGAAGTCCTGCCATGACGGCCATCGGAATTGTCTTGTATATCTTGTCCATAATGCATGCAGTTTATTTCGGGTTGCGGACCGGTCTGGAGATATTTTCTATGTCAGTGTCCCTTTCATATACTTCTTCAGGGATGGGGAGGGTGTATGCCGGATCGTTCTCTTCCAGGACATATGTCTCCAGAACTGTAGGATTTTCGACATCTGGAGTGAAAGTGTGCGTAATGCTCGGACGGTCCCACCTTCTGAGGTCGAACCACCTGTGCCCCTCGAAACAAAGTTCCATCCTTCTCTCATCGCGCACGGCAATGATTACATTTTCCTGTGAAGCAGCGGTAAGTTCTTTATAAGTTTCCGGGGTGAAACGGTTGCGCCTTATCATATTGATATCATCCATGGCATTCTGAAGGGTTTCCCCGCCTTTCATGGCATATGCTTCGGCCCTGTTCAGATATGCTTCGGCTGTTCTGATAGCTTGTCCATATGCATTTGTGTAGGAGGCCGAAATCGGGTTTGACTTGAATGGGCAATATCGCTTCCCCCCTCCCAGGAAACTGTTCCCGAGATATCTGATATATGCACCGTCATTGTCGTCAAACCTTAAGTCGCCGTCGATATACATTGCCCGCAGTTCTTCTGATGCAGGGAACATTCCGGCGGCTCCGGAGGCGAAATATGCGTTATTGTTGTAACCGAAAGAGAAAAGTATTTCAGGATTGTTTTTGCGGAAGAAATATTCGTTGTCTTCATCAGCCGCATCGCCGACTCCTTCCTCTTCGAGCTTGGTGTTGAAATTCCACAGATTGGCATTTATCCCGAGGGCGGCATTCGCATAGGATATTGCACCGTCCCAGTCGTGGATGTACAGACATATGCGGGACATGAATACGTTTGCCGCTGCAGCGTTCCATCTGTATATCGAAGAACTCTGTCCGGCTTCCTCGAACTGTGCAAGGGCATTCTCCCCGTCCGACAGTATCAGGTCATAGATTTCAGCGGCGGATACACGCTGGAACTTTTTGTTCTCAGCTCCGATAAGGTCATTGATCGGAACTCCCAATGCGTCAGGGAATTTTTCCGGATCATACGGTTCCCCATAGAGATTGACCAGCATAAAGTAGGCGAATGCCCTGACCATATGGGCCTCTGCCTTTACCTGTGCCTTTTCCTGGTCTGTGCCGTTCTTGTCATCCACATCGTACAGAATCATGTTGGCAACCAGTATCTGATGGTAATAGAATGCCCACGCCTGGTCGCTGTTCAGTGTGCCGGTTATCTGGTGTTCCGGTGACGCCTGCCAGGTGTAGTATCCGAAACCGGAGTTTCTGTTGTCAACTGAAAAAATGCCTCCCTCTGAGGCAAATTCCTCGCAGTCGTCTGTCATGATGTCCAGATAGCTGTTGACATTGGAATCATTGGTATTGCTATATATCTCACCCGCTATCAGTTCCAGATAGTCATTCGCACTGTTGGGCCTTATCTCGTCCTGCGAATATTCCTCAAGGAATTTTCCACATGAGGAAAGGGCGAGCGTCGCTGATATGCAGGCGGCAGTTGTGTAGTATATATGCTTTTTCATGTCAGAATCATTTAGAATGTGATGTCAAGTCCGAATGAGAATGATGCTACAGGAGGGGTGGTGATACCTATCTCTCCGAAACCGAGCTGTTCCGGATCCTGTCCGTTGAGATCCTTGGAGCAGACGAGGAAGAGGTTGTTGCCTTCTAATCTTACATTGGCGGCGCTGATGCGCAGTGCATTGCAGACTTTCTGCGGGATGGCATAGCGCAGGTACGCCGTACGCAGACGGAGAAAATCGCTTGACACTACCCTCAGGTCGCTCTGGTTGTACATCTGCCATTTGTTGTTGGCTATCTCTATTTCCCTGTCTCCGAGGAAACCGGTGGACATAGAGAGGTCATCCGTGGAAAGGGCAGGGATTACGGCCCATGCCTCGTCGCCCGGCTGGCGCCATCTGTTCACGAACTCTCCCGACATGTTCTGCTGGGGGTTAGGCAGTTCCTGTCCCGTGTTGCTGTACAGATTGTTCAGCCTCACCTTGGCGCCGAGGCTGTACGAGAAGAACAGTCCGAGGGTAAAGTTCCTGTATGAGAACGTGGTGCTGAATCCTCCCTGCATGTCAGGAATACGGTTGCCGGAATAGGAGAATACCTTGGCATACATGTCCTGTTTGGTGGCGCCTTCAGTTTCCTCGGTATCGAGGAATGTCGGAAGTCCGTCGGCGTCCAGCCCTCCGAACTTGTAGGAGAAGAACGAGTTTATCGGGTAGCCCTGCAGTACGGCGGATCCGTCCACATACTGCGAATAGGTATATTCATCCTCCATTCCTCCCTGGGTAACGAGGTTGATGTTCTTGGCCGTGTTGAAAGAGAGAGACCAGGTGAAATCCTTTGTCCTGACGGGTATGGCAGTAAGGACAAACTCGTATCCCTTGTTCATGATGTCCCCGACATTCAGGCTCATGGAAGATGTTCCGGTGGTCTGGGCCACTTCCACAGACACTATCTGGTCATTGCCTTTCTTGTAATAATACTCGAAGGTTCCGGAAAGCCTGTTCTCGAAGAGGGAGAAGTCGAGACCTATATTGTATGATACGGTCTTTTCCCATTTCAGGAACGGGTTAGGCAGTTTTGAGAGTGTGGAAATATAGTCTCCCGATATTTCATCCATGGAGCCGAGCTGGATTATCATGCTCGGGGTCTGGTCATCGGAGACATTTCCCTGGATACCGTACGATCCCCTGACGGACAGTTCGTTCATCCACATTACATTTTCGAGGAAAGGCTCGTTCATTATGTTCCATCTTGCCGACACGGACCATATTGGGAGGAATCTCGTGCTCCGGTCCTGTCCGAACTTGTTGGAGCCGTCGGCCCTGATGTTCCCGTTGATGATATAGCGGGACTTGTAGGCATATGACAGGACACCATACCATGACAGGTAGTTGGAAAGGCTGTTGGTCACGACATCCGGAGAGTTCATGACCATATCGTTATACAGTGGCCACTGGATCGGGTCTATTGTCACGAATGTCTCTCCCCGGTCAGGGAGATATCCCCACTGGGTGGTGGAGATCCCGTCATATTTCGTGGAGCGGGCTTCGAATCCTGCTGATCCCGAAATATGGTGTCCCTTGATGTATTTGCTGTAGTCCAGCTGGAGCCGTGCCGTATAGCCGAAATTCCTTGTCTCTGAGCTTTTGAGCTCTCCTCCGTAAGGCAGGCTGCAGAACTGGTTCCTGAAAACATCTGTGTCGGGAAGAGTGATGCCATAGTCCAGTCCCCTGAGCTGTGCGGCTGCATAGGTGCGGTCATTGAACCACTCTTTGTCCGAGGTGTTGGATGTGTTGAGGGCGAAAGTTCCGGTGGCGCGGAGCCCGTCCCAGATGGCCCATTCGAGATTGGCGTTGAAATACAGGGAATTGCTGTTCACTGTCCTGCCCGAGTTTGCTATTTCGTTGAGAATGTTGTACTGGAGCGGATTGGCATTGAAGCCCTGCTCTGCGTTGTAGTATGACAGGGTTCCGTCAGAGTTGTATGCAGGGATGGCCCTTGAGGTATTGTATGCATAGCTGTACGGGGATATGCTGGAATGCTGGTAGTCCTTGTTGGTGATGTTTCCGCGCAACTGGACTGTTCCTGTGAGCCTGGAGGCCAGTTTTGCCTGTACCTTTGCCATTATGTTGTACTGCTCCAGTCCGGTTCCCCTGACATTGGCATTCTCGTCGGTGTAGGCTCCCGACACATAATAGTTGACCTTGTCGTCCGCTCCCGAGATGGAAAGGTTATGCTTGTGTGATACCGAGTTGTGGTAGAGCAGGTCGAACCAGTCCGTGTTCATGGTCTCGAGAGTCTGCACTCCGGAGAGGAACTGGTCATAGCTGATTTTCCTGTCGTACAGATCGAAGAGCAGGCCTTCGTAACCTACGGCAGCCGGCTCGAAACTGTATTCAAGGCCCTTGGCCGCTATCTCCTTGGACACATCGATACGTTCCTTTGAATTCATCAGGTTGAGCTTGTTGTAGCTCGGCCGTTCAGTGACGGTCACTGTCCCCGAATAGTTGACCCTCGGCCGGCCCATCTTTCCTCTCTTGGTGGTTACCACAATGACACCGTTGGCGGCACGTACACCGTAGATGGCCGTAGCCGAAGCGTCCTTGAGGACGTCGATCTTTTCGATGTCCATCGGGTTGAGACCCGAGATCGCATTACCTATAAGATTGACATTGTCGAGATTGTTGAGCATCTCCGTCGAGATGGAGACGGGGTCGTCGAGTATCACTCCGTCTACGACCCAGAGGGGTTCCCTGTTGCCTGAAATCGTGGATGTTCCCCTGATTCTGACTTTCGTGGCTGCTCCCGGGGTAGATGATGAACTCAGGACAGTAAGTCCCGGAATCTTTCCCTGCAGCATGTTGTCCAGGCTCGTCGCATTTGCCTGGAGTACGTCTTCTCCTGAAATGGAAGCGACAGACGAGGTGGACATCCTCCTGTCTATTCTCTGATAACCGGTGTTGATGATGGCGCCGACCAAAGCGGCCAGCTCGTCCTCCATCTCTACTTCATAATAGTCTTTGGTGCATCTGATTTCCTGTGTAAGTTTACCTATGCAGGAAAATACCAGAACCGGGGTTTCCACCCCCCCGTAGCGACTTGCAGTCTGAATTTCCCGTTGTCGTCAGTCAGGGTTCCGTTGGTCGTTCCCTTGACCATGACGGCAATTCCCGGGGCAGGCTCTCCGTTCTGGTCAGTGACCGTTCCGGTGACTGTCCTGACGGACTCTCCCTTCCGCTCCTGTGACGATGCGGTGAAAGTAAATGCAGAGAGTGTCGCCAGGATGGCGGCTATCAGAACGATACTCCGCCCTAAAATCTGTAGGCTCTTGCTCATACTCGATTAATTTAGGTGAATAATAATATGGGAATACACATTTGCATGTTTTCCGGGTTTACACACAGCCGACAAATTTATAAAAACTTTTCGCCAGAATCAATGTTTTGGTCGCTGAAAATATCATTTTGTCAGGTAAATCAACAGACGGGTCTGATAATGAATTCGCGTTTAGTGAAATAAACTAATTTTATTTCATCAGTCTTCCTGCCGGGCATTTGCTGATATGCAGGCATATATAAAACAAGTGTCATATGTCGGTTTTTATACTTTTTTATGAGAAGAATCGGACGTCAAAATATTTTTTACACAAGTCAATAAAATTTAATCCATACTAATTTGTAAAAATGTTTTATTTATCTAAATTTGCTGCCGAAAGTGGGTGGTTTTGTAACAATTTGTTAACAAATGACCCAAAGCAGAAACAAACGTTTATTAAACAATACTATTATGAAAATCGGAAAATTATTTCTTTGCGTGATTGCATCGGCAGCAGTGCTTGCAGGATGTAAAGAAAAGGAAGAGGATCTCGGAGTGCCGAAGATTTCGGTAAGCGAGTCTTCTATTGAATTTGATGAAACAGGGGGGGCAGAATTTGCCAGGATTATATCCCTTAATTCATCACGTGACTGGTCGGTTGCCTTCGATCCGGAGGATGCATCCAAATGGCTGACAGTCACTCCTGACAATGGCGGCGCTTCCGCCGACCCTCAGGAAATCACAATCTATCCTGAACCGAACCCAGGTGTGGACAGGACCGCCAAAGTTATTTTCTCCACTTCTACAGTCTCTACTGAAATCACTGTGACGCAGGCAGGCGAGATAGGGGACGCCAATGTGTATTTCAATGATTTCGACAAGACTCCTGCAGAAAAAACTTATGGAAATGAGGGCAAGAGCTGGCCATATCTCGATCAGTCGGATTGCTGGCAGAACCAGACCGGTTCCGGCGCGTCTTCAGTGACTTACGGGTATGCAAGTGCATCGGCCAGAAATAACCTTCCTTCGAACGAGGGTAATTACGAAGGTTCCGGCGTAAACAATATTCTGTTCGGTTCATCGTCCTATTTCCAGGTAAGCAATATCACCCTTGACGGGGAAAATCTGAATTATACTCTTTCTTTCGGTACGATCAGAAATGAATACGAAGCCGAAGACAATACTTTCAATCCGGAAGAATTCCATGTCTATATAAGCGATACCGGCGAGAAGTGGGTAGAACTCGAATATGCTTTCGCCGACGGTTTCCAGGATGACACATGGGACCTCGCGTCGTCGACATTCACTGTACCGGAAGGGACGAAGGCCCTGTATCTGTATTTCACTTCGGATATTGCAAGCAGTCATCGTATAGATGACCTTTCTCTCGCAATTTCCGTCGAAGAAGGAACCAAGATAGACTTCTCCCAGGGTGTCGAGATCGGCCCGGGCGGTGGAGACGATCCGGCTCCGGTACCTGACGATGCCGTTTACTACAATGATTTCGACAAGGAGGCAGCAACGGAAGGCAGCACTGGATGGCCATATGCAGACAGTTTCGATGGAGCACGAAATGACCAGGGGACAGGAGCAGGCTCAGTAACATTCGAGAGTTATAACACATCTGTCCGGACTTCCGGCGCTTCCGATTCTCATTCGGATTATGCCGGTTCCGGAACCAATAACATTTTCTTCGGGAAAGACAATGCATGGTTCCGTATAAATAATATAACCCTTGACGGCTCTGTGAGCGATTACACTTTGTCATTCGGATCAGAGAAATTCGGATACGATATTGACAATACTTTCAATCCGGAAGAATTCAAGGTGTATTTGAGTGATGACGGTGAAAAATGGGTCGAGATAGAGTATGCTTTTCCTGAAGGCTTTAAGGAAGCCACGTGGGATCTTGCTTCATTCACATTTACCGTTCCGTCGGGGACAACGGCTCTTTATATCCATTTTACGGCCAGTGTTGCAAGTGTATACAGAATTGATGATGTATCACTCGTACCTTCAGAGACGGCCGGCACTTCAATCGACTTTTCTGCCGGTGGTCCTATCGGAGGCGGAGAGGTTACTCCGAGCCTTTCGGTAGATCCTGAGAACCAGAATGTTGCGGCAGAGGGAGGTGACTATACCTTTACTGTGACTGCTTCTGAAGGAGTGACATGGCAGGCCACTACTGATGTTGAGTATGTTACAATCAAGGATTTGACCACAGTGACCGGGAACGGAACGGTCGAGGTGAGTGTTCTTCCTAATGAAGGTGAAGCCAGAACCGCCACGATTACGATTGCTTCAACGGATGCAAATGACGGGGTCTCACCGGTAACCGTGACGATAAATCAGGCCGGGGCCGGTCCTGTGGAGGGTATGACAATAGAACAGGTATGGGCTGCTGCAGATGGCGATAATGTGACAACCGGAGAGGTACAGGTGGTTGCGAAGACGAAATCCGGTTTCCTTATTTCCGATGAGACGGGAAGTATATATGTCTATGGTTCCAATGCGGCCGGGCAGGTAGCCATCGGAGACATGATAAGTCTTTCCGGAGAACGTGATGAGTATAATGGCCTTCATCAGATCCGGGCATCGGAAGTCATGCCGGCAGGGTCAGGCCAGGTTTCATATCCTGCCCCGACAGAGTATACTGCCGACAATGCATCCGAACTGTCAGGAACCACTGATGTCGTGTATATTACATATGAGGGAGAACTGTCCGTCAGCGGCAATTATGTAAATGTGGAACTTGTAGGAGCAAGCAGTTCCACTCCGACTATGAGCCTGTATTATCTTCCGGATTCTTTCAATGCCGATGGAATGAATGGCAAGATGGTAAAGGTTACCGGATATTATATTTATACGAGCGGAGGCAGATACCTGAATACGATTGTGACTGCATTGGAAGAATCGACCACTCCGTATCTTAACCTTTCGGAGACGATGAAGAATGTCGGTGCGGCTGCCGGGTCGTTCACATTCAATGTCTCATCGAATGTAGATTGGACTGTATCGTCTTCGGATGCGACCAATTTCTCTGTTGATCCCGCATCCGGTTCAAATGACGGTACCGTTACCGTGACATATACGGAAAATACGGGGACTGATGTAAGGCCGGCAACCATTACCGTAACATACGGCAGCGAAAGCAAGACCTTGACTGTAAACCAGTCTGCACCGCTTCCGGCAGGCAGTAACTGGACTTTAGTGACATCGGCGTCAGACATAACTACAGGAGGTGAATATGTGATTTTATGTGATTTCTCTAATGTGTCCGGGAAATCAGGAGTATGGGCTCTTAATACGGCTGAAGCTACAACCAAAGGCAGTGCGGGGGCAACAGACATATCCACAGTTGGCATGACAGAATCTTCCGGTATTCTGGAAGGAGTGACAGATGATTATGTATGGACTTTCACGGCAAGTGGAGATGGATTTACTATTAATCCTAAGACTAATGCAGCACTCGGATTGGGTTCAATAGCAGATAATAACGGATTGAGGGTAAATACAGACAGTAAAGATCAGGTATGGCAATTGACTGATGTTTCAGATTCATGGGGTTGGGAAATCATGACGCAAGATAGTGGAGGAGATTCCCGATATCTCTGTGGATACGAAACTGATAACTGGAGAACTTACAAAGCTATAAATTCATGTCAGACCAAGAATTGGACTATTAGGATCTATAAATTAAATTAAGCCAAGATTGTATTAATATTCCAAAGGGAAGTCCGGAATACGGACTCCCCTTTGGTTTCTCTAATAACATTGTTTGTATCAGTAAATTGAAAAAATTTCTTTTATATTTTTCATTGCTCGGGCTTATCCTTTCTTCGGGTTCTTGCGAGAAGCAGCTGAAGGGAGACATTGCCGTGTCGGTGGCGAGGTCTGAGGCAGATAGCGGGGCCGGAAGCCATATAGTGACGGTCAGGGCAGAGGGGGAATGGTTCCTGTCCCTGTATTTTGCGGACGGGGCCGAGCCTTGGGCCGAGTTGAGCGAAACCCAGGGGAGCGGTAACAGCAGCAGGGTGATCCTCAAGTATGGGGAGAACACATCCTACAGTTCAAGGTCCGTGATGCTCATCCTTACAAGTGCAGGGCAGGATGTGTCCTGCACGTTTGTCCAGGACGGTATTCCGAGTGAAGAGGATCCTGACCCTGATCCAGGCGGAGGCGGTGAATCCGATTCGTCAGCGGCACCGGGCTGGATGGAGCTTCCTGCCATGAGCGAAGAGGACGGTCTCAGGTTCGTGACGCACGATATGACTGTAGGCGGCATCAGGACAAGAAACTATTCCCTGTATTGGGACAAAGACAATCTTGTTGCCCACTGGGTGGCTTATCCGCTGAACAACTGGACTATCGGCACCGAGGATGTCGGGCGTACGGATGCATGGGGATACGACCCGGAGATACCGCGCGACGAACAGCCGAGACTTGACAGAGGATTCGGCGGCAACGGTTATGACAGGGGGCATCAGATCCCTTCCGCCGACAGGCAGAACCGTGCCTCCAACCGCGAGACTTTCTATTTTTCGAACATGACACCGCAGATCGGAGCCGGTTTCAACCAGAATATCTGGGCGAAATTCGAGGAGACAGTACGTTCATGGGCCGGCAGGTCGGACACTCTTTATGTCGTGACCGGCTGTGTCGTGGAAGGAAGTACTAAGTATGCGACCGATAATGACGGGGAGAGGGTCACGGTTCCGGTAGGATATTTCAAGGCATTCCTGAGATATCAGAGGAATTCTACTATCGGATTTGCCGATTATGCAGGAGCGGCATTTTATCTTGAGCATAGAACCTATTCGGAAAACAACGTTACTCAAGATATGTCCATGTCTATCGATGATCTGGAAAAATTGACGGGCATAGACTTTTTCGTAAACCTTCCTGACGCGATAGGTGAGACGGCAGCGGCCAATGTGGAGAAACAGTCTCCGGCTTCAGTCGGATGGTGGTGGTGACGCAGAGCCGACAGTAAAGGGCATTTGCGGGAGATGCCGGACATGTCGCAGAGTATTACAGTATGAAAATGATTGATGACTAATAATAATCCAATGAAAAAAATCCTGAATGCAATTCTCCTGTTTTTGCTGGTTGTCCCTGTGGCAACGGCGCAGACAGACGGGCGGAACAAGACATTTGTGGTCGGATTCTATAACCTTGAAAACCTTTTCGACATCTATGACGACCCGGCCAAACATGACGAGGAATTCCTTCCAGACGGTAAAAATCAGTGGACGGAAGTGAAATATCAGAAGAAACTGCACAATATCGCTACGGTTATACAGTCAATGGCAAAGACTAACGGACGGTTCCACACGCTTCTCGGTGTCAGTGAGATAGAGAACCGGCTCGTTCTTGAGGATTTGGTGAGTCAGCCTGAAATAGCAGCGGCAAACTACCAGATAGTGCATTACGACGGACCTGATGCGAGAGGCGTGGATGTGGCCCTCCTTTACAGACCGGATAATTTCAAATTCATTGACAGTGAGTCTATCCCGTTTGATTTCCACAGCGGAACCATTGAGTTTGCAATGGAAGGCGAGGACAGGGCTTCTTTCAAGACAAGGGATATTCTAATGGTGCACGGACTGCTTGACGGTGAAGAGTTTGCCGTATATGTAGCCCATCTCCCGTCCCGTATCGGAGGCAAGGGCTGGGATCTGAGGAGCCGCGGGGCCGAGATTATCTACGGTCATGCGCAGAAGATGATGGAGAAATATCCGGGTATCAAGGTTGTCGTGATGGGTGACATGAATGACAATCCGTATGACAGAAGTATGGTGGAATTCCTGCACAGCAAGGAAAATCCGCAGGATGTCGGACAGGATGATTTCTTCTCTCCGTTCTGGTCGATGCTGAAAGCAGGATACGGGTCCCTTGCATATCAGGGAGTATGGAACATATATGACATTATCCTTGTGAATGAAGCTCTCCTGAATTCTCCGGACGGCGGTGTGAAAATCCGTCCTGTGGGGAAGAAAGGGTTCTATGGCGTCGTCTATAAGAAGCCGTTCATGATCACCCAGTCGGGCCAGTACAAAGGGACTCCGTTCAGAACCTTTTCCAACGGATCGTTTATCGGAGGATACAGCGATCATTTACCGACTTATATAGTGCTGGAAAAATAGGATTCCGGTCTTCAGGACTGTATGCAATGCATACGGGAAGACTGTAATGTCAGAATTCAAAATCTGCATGTGGAAATGTTTAAATTGAATAATATGTGTAAAAAACTATTGGCAATACTTCTTGCAGCCGTATTCGCTCTGCCGGCATTTGCCCAGACAGATACCAAGAAGACCTACAAGGGGCGGCTGGAAGTGTATGAGAATCTTGTCAAGGACAACAAGGGCGGGGTTGAAGGAACGGTAGTGAACAGGAGCGGACGTGTTCCGGTAGCTGATGCCATGCTCACCCTTTACAGGGGCGAGACCGTAGTCCTGAAAGGTTATTCCGATACGGACGGATATTTTCTGTTTGAAAATCTTCCGAACGGTATCTACAGAATGACTGTGTCGGCGGCCGGATTCGAACCGTCCGTAGTCAATGTGACGGTCGAAGGATTTATGAAGGATCTGATGTTCGTGTCACTTGTGGCTTCGCAGACAGTGACATCCGAACTTGATGAATCCAATTTTGCCGAGTTCGACATGATTGATTCTGGTTATGATGATTCACCTTCAATCCTTTACGGGAATGATGTCTATACCAACATCGCCGGTTACGATTTCAGCTCTGTACGTTTCAAGAACAGGGGATACAACAGCGAGACCCAGGATGTCTATCTGAGCGGTATCAGGATGAATGACGCATTGACCGGATATACGCCGTGGTCCCTGTGGAGCGGGTTGAACGAAGCCATGAGGAGCAAGGAGACCACAATAGGAGTGGAGCCGTCGGACTATGGGTTCGGAGGGTATAACGGAGTGACGAACATCCTTGCCACGCCTTCTTCCGTGAGGCCCGGATGGAGATTCAGCCTTCTGACCAACAGTGCCCTGTACAGGTTGAGGCTTATGGCCACGTATGCTTCCGGCCAGCTTGACAACGGGTGGTCTTATGCATTCAACGTGTCGGCCCGTCTCGGCGGCAATGACTGGGTGCAGGGTGTCTATTACAGATCGTTCGCCTATTATGCTGGAGTGGAGAAGAAGTTCGGCGACGAGCACAGGCTCAGCCTCATGGTGTTCGCCACGCCGGGACAGAGAGGGGCCCAGAACGCGTCCACGCAGGAGGTATATGACCTTGTAGGAAGCAATACCTACAACTCCAACTGGGGTTATCAGAACGGCAAGATGCGCAATGCCCGTGTCCGCAATACCCATGAACCTGTGATGGTCCTGAAGTACACTGCCAATCCTCTTGAGAACCTTGAAGCTTCCGCGACCATCCTCTACAGGACAGGAAAGAACGGCTACACCGCCCTTGACTGGTATGATGCGCAGGATCCGAGACCGGACTATTACCGCTATCTCCCAAGCTATTTCTATATAGAGAATGATGATTATGACAGAGTGGATCAGACCAAATTCGGGTGGGCTACGGAGGCTTGGCAGTACAATATCAACAATACGCAGCATATCAACTGGGACCGTCTCTATAATATCAACTATAACAATTTTGTCAACGGAACTGACCGGACACGTTCCAAGTATATCCAGGAGGAGCGCAGGACTGACCAGAATGACCTCAATTTCAACGCAAGCGTAAAGTGGAGGGCAAGCAGCCTGTTCACACTCACAGGCGGCGTGGACTATAAATGGAACAGGACTGAATATTACAAGAGGGTCAATGACTTGCTTGGAGGAGACTATTATCTCAATATAGACCAGTTTGCCGAAAGGGACTTCGCATCTGATGCGGCCAAGATACAGAATGATCTGGATTATTATCTTGCCAACGGAGCTGCGCAGGAACTTGTCAAGGGCGACAAGTACAGCTATGACTATTATGCCAATGTCCGCAGGGCGAACATATGGGCGAACGGGAATTTCTCTGCCGGAGCGTTCAAGGGATATGTGGCAGCTGAGGCCGGGTATACGAAGTTCTGGAGGGACGGTCTGCTCAGAAAAGGTCTGTTTGCCGGCCTGAATGATGACGGTACCGAGATTGTAAGTCCTGTAACGAATGAAGTCCTTACTTCCTATGACAGCAACGGGGATGTGATAACTTCCAAAGGGCGGTCTAAGGTGGCTGATTTCTTCACATGGTCGGTAAAGGGCGGTGCCAGCTGGTTCTTTACCGGCGGACATAGAGTATATGCCAATGTGGGTTATTTCAACGATGCACCTACCTTTTCCCAGGCTTTCGTGTCTCCGAGGACAAGGAATACCCTAATTCCTAATCTTACGACTACCAAGACCTTCTCTGCTGATGTCAATTATACCTACTCGAACAACGGTTATGACATCCGCGTGACCGGATTCTACACCAAGATAAATGACCAGACCGATGTCATGAGTTTCTATGATGACTCCCAGAATTCATTCACCAATTTTGCCATGAGCGGCATAGATCAGAGGCATATGGGTGTTGAACTCGGATTTAAGGTGCCTTTGCCTCTTGACGGGCTTTCGTTGCAGGGAGTGTTGAGTTGGGGTGAGTATGTCTATACTTCCAACCCGCGGATGACCCAGACAGTGGATAATAGTGCGGAGGTGGTGTTCGACAATGCCATTGTCCCGTACTGGATGAGCCATCCTGTATATGCAAAGGATATTGACGGGGTGTATCTGACTGATGATGAAGGCAACTATATAGTGGATAAGAACCAGAAACATTATGTGCCGAGTACACCTCAGTTGGCAGCGAGTCTCGGATTCAATTACCGCTTGCCTACCTATTGGTTCTTTGAATTGAATGCCAATTATTTCGACAAGGCATATCTTGACATGAACCCTCTTTACAGAACGGATCTTGCGGTTCAGGGTATGGACGGGAATGCATCTCCGGTTGAAATCGAATATATGGCTGCCCAGGAGAAATTCGATCCGGTTTTTCTTCTCAATGCAAGTGTCGGGAAATCCTGGTATATAGACCGCAAATACAATTTCGGATTCTCTCTTGAAATAAAGAACATTCTCAATAACCGTAATGTCAAGACTGGAGGTTATGAACAAACCCGCCTTATTGACAGTGCAAGCGGGGAGAGATATTACCGGTTCGACCCGAAATATTTCTATATGAGCGGGATAAACTATATGTTGAATCTTTATTTCAGATTTTAGGGAGAGCCTTGATTTTCAAGACATTTTCCTGAAATCGTGAGATGAATTAAAATGATCGGAAAACATGAATAGAATGATAAAGAATATTATTCTGCTTGCAGGAGGAGTCGTCCTTGCATTGTCTGCCATGTCGTGCGATGAGTTCCCTCCTGTGAAATATGATGATCCTGAGCCGTATAAAGTCTATACGGATGCGGATTTCCCGGGTGTCACTTTCACATCTGTCGCTGATCTGAAGGCAATGTACGAAGGTGAGCCGGTCGAAATACGCAGGGATGTTTACATCAAGGCTCAGGTCAATTCTTCAGACCAGTCCGGTAATCTGTACAGGACTATGTATGTACAGGATGCGACGGGGGGCATAGAAGTCAAGATGGGGACAAGGAATCTCTACAATGAATACAAGTTCGGACAATGGGTTTACATAAACTGTAACGGACTGTCTGTCGGGGATTACAACGGCATGGTAGGCCTTGGATACAAGTCTGCCGATCCCAAGTATGAGACTGCATATATCGATTCTCAATATATTATAGATACTCATATATTCCGTGGTGAACCGGGAAAATTGGAGCCTATACTTATAGACGAAGCGGGGATAACAGCAAAAGATAATTATGGGCGATACGTCACAGTCTCCGGTCTGACATATGGCAACCAGATTTTCGCTATCCTGTATAAGGATCCGAATGCCGAACACGAAGGAGACAACAGATGGTTCCTGTCGTATGATCCGAGTTATGACGGACCTGTCAATACTTATGGAAATTTCGGCATAGATACATGGGCCATTTCGGAGACAGGCTTCCAGAAACTTCTTGATGATCCGGATTTCGATTTCAACGGAGCCATACCGTGTGAAGATATTCAGAGCAAGTCGGAGTTCGTGGCTCCATATTCATACAGTGTCAGTCAGTATTTCAGAAAAGGCAGTACGGATCTGCAGGTACGATCAAGCGGATATGCACGTTTTGCGGATACGAGGATTGATCAGGAGATACTTGACGGAGCGACGGTCAATCTGACCGGTATCCTTACTTATTACAACAGCGGTTCGGGAGCCAATTATCAGATGATACTCAACGATCTCAATGGCGTTGAGATAGTCGGATCCGACGGTGCCGGTGAGTAGTCCGGTATCTGCAATACATGCGCTGCCGGATTGTTATCCGGCATATTCCTGCCGGGTATGAAAGTCCGGCATTTATCCGACAGTTTATGTATCCGCGTCCTTTTCCGGGCGCGGATTTTTTTGATGGCGGATATATGCGGTGAAGAGGCCTTGTGGAAGTATATCGGAAATATTTGCTATCTTTGACGATGCCATATACGGGCGGTCCTCTGCCCATACTCCGGACCATATACGACCCGATAAAACGAAAAACCATGAAATTCCCTATCGGTATACAGACATTCGAACAAATTATAGACGACGGATATGTCTACGTCGACAAGACAGCCCTGATTCATGAACTTGTGCATTCAGGTAAGATCTATTTCCTAAGCCGTCCGAGACGGTTCGGGAAAAGCCTGCTGGTATCCACACTGAAGGCCTATTTCCAGGGGAAGAAAGAGTATTTCAAAGGGCTTGCCATCGACAGCCTCGAAAAGGACTGGGCGGAGTATCCGGTGTTTCATATGGACTTCAACGGGGATGACTTCACTAAACCCGGCACACTGGAGCAGAAGATAGAGGGCTATGTATCCAACTGGGAGTCTGTCTATGGGAACAATCCCCTCTGGACTACTGTCGGAGACAGGTTCGCCCATGTCCTGTCACAGGCCCACAGGAAGTACGGACGCCGCTGTGTGGTGCTCATAGACGAATACAACAAGCCCATTCTGGATGTGCTGGACACGGGGATACGCACAAAAGCAGGAGATGAGGAGATGCTTCTTGAGGAGAGGAACCGGGAGGTTCTGAAAGGGTTCTATTCCGTGTTCAAGGCCGCCGATGCGGACCTTCAGTTCGTGCTGCTGACAGGAGTGACGAAGTTCTCGCAAGTGAGCATGTTCAGCGGGTTCAACCAGCCTGCGGACATCAGCATGGATGCCCGTTATGAAACATTGTGCGGCATCACCCAGGATGAACTGGAGCAATATTTTGCAGAGCCGATACGGGATATGGCGAAGAAATACGGTGAAGACGAAGGAGCCATGAAAGAGCAACTTAAACAGCACTATGATGGTTATCATTTCAGTACAGGGATGACCGATGTCTACAATCCATTCAGTCTCCTTAATGCCTTTGCCCAGCAGGAGATACAGGACTATTGGTTCCGGAGCGGCACGCCGTCATATCTGATCCGCCTGATGAACCATACTGACGAGAATCTGGACGAGCTGACAGGGAAATACTATGAGCCGCAGGAATTCATCGACTACAAGGCCGATGTGGAGAAGCCTCTCCCGATGATATATCAGAGCGGGTATCTGACCATAAAGGACTACAGACTCAAACGTGGAACTTTCCTGCTTGACTTTCCTAACAACGAGGTCAAGAAAGGGCTCGTGACTCTGGTGGCTGCGGATTATCTGAAACCGAAGAATGAAAGTGTCGGCAGCTGGATTCAGCAGGTGATTGATGCCCTGGAAGACGGCAATACAGGGGATCTTCGCAAACTGTTCACATCTTTCCTTGCCAGCATCCCGTACACCATGCGGAGGAAGCAGGACGAGGTGGAGAGGGAAAGGTATTTCCATTATACCTTCTACCTGATTTTCCGGATGATAAGCGTCTACACGGTATATACGGAGAAGCAGCAGAGCGAGGGCCGTGTGGACTGCATAGTGGAGACCGACGGCTATGTGTATATCTTCGAGTTCAAGCTGGACGGCACCGCAGACGAAGCCCTCCGGCAGATAGAAGAGAAGGGGTATGCCCGCCCTTACGAAGCGGATCCGCGTCAGGTCTTCCGTATCGGGGCCGGCTTCTCCTCCCAGACCGGCACTGTCTCCGACTGGGAATGCGTTATTTCTGCCGGACAATCATAGTCCACGTTACCTTTTCCCTGAATTCCCTCTTCCAGAGATGTGGTCTTGCCGTCGGCCTGACGGTCCTGTCATAAGGTCTTTCGCAAATGCGAAAGTTAAGTTATCTTTGCAGGATAATGGCTGTGTTACAGGCATGGACGCCTGCCATTATGAAAACTGTGTACTGCTATGAAACGGATAATTATAATTTTGGCGATGATGATGTCAATGGCCGGGTGTAACAAGGTGAATCCTTTCCTGTTCGAGTGGAAGTCCAACTATGGAATGCCGCCGTTCGACGAGATCAGGGAGGGCCAGTATGTGTTGGCCGTAAAAATGGGTATAAGGCAGCAGGCGTCGGATGTGGATGCCATAATCGCAAATGGCGAGGAACCTACCTTCGAGAATACCATAGCTGCATATGACCGTTCAGGAGGGACTCTCGACAGAGTGACCGGAGTACTGTTCAACCTTTCGGAGACCGACGGTACGCCGTCCATGCAGAAGATAGTGGAAAGAGTCCTTCCGATGCTGTCTGAGCACAACGACAATATTTTCATGAATCCGTATTTCTTCGACAGGGTGAAATATCTCTATGAACGGAAGGATACTCTCGGTCTTACACGGGAGCAGGAGATGGTGCTGGACAGGATTTATGACAATTTCGTGAACAACGGCATTTCCCTCGATGAAGCCGGGCAGGCGAGGATGAGGGAGATAAACCAGGAGCTCTCCTCCCTTACCTACAGGTTCGGGAACAATCTTCTTGCAGAGAACAATGCCTTTGCCGACCGGTTCGGGATTTCCGTGTCGGAATACGTCTCCGAGATGGCTTCCTGCAGCGACAGGGCAAGACGGGAAGAGATGTTCAGGGCATATTCCTCACGCGGTAACAATGGCAACAGAAATGATACCAAAAGGCTGATACTCGATATAATGCGTCTGAGAATAGAAAAGGCGCAACTTCTCGGTTACGGAACCCCGGCAGACCAGATACTTTCGGATAAGATGGCGCATGATGCGGCTACGGTCAATGCGTTCCTCGGAAAGATTTTCACACCTGCCGTTGCGCGGGCAGAGGAAGAGATTGCAGACATGCAGGCGATTATGGACGAGGATGTGGCAGCAGGTCTGCTTCCGGACGATTCCACTTCCGTTATCAGGCCTTGGGACTGGTTCTATTATGCCGAAAAGGTGAGGGAACGCAAATATTCCCTCAATGAGGCGGAGACAAAGCCGTATTTCAGAATGGAAAATGTGCGGGAAGGGGTATTTGCCAATGCGCACAGGCTTTACGGCCTGAATTTCGAGAAACTCGACAGTGTGCAGGTCTATCATCCTGACGTAGAGGCTTTCCGAGTGACGGATTCCGACGGGACTCTGATAGGGTATCTTATGACCGACTATTTCCCGCGCAGTACCAAGCGTGGCGGGGCATGGATGAACAATTTCCTGCCGCAGTATGTGGACAGACACGGGGATGACCACCGTCCTGTGATAGTCAATGTAGGCAATTTCTCGAAGCCGTCTGGCGATACTCCGGCATTGCTCACACTCGATGAGGTGGGGACTATGTTCCATGAGTTCGGCCACGCCCTTCACGGACTGCTCAGCCAATGCACCTACAAGACTGTCAGCGGTACTTCCGTAGCCCGTGATTTCGTGGAACTTCCGTCTCAGATCAATGAGAACTGGGCTTTCCGGCCTGAAGTCCTGGCTACATATGCAAGGCATTATCAGACCGGTGAGGTAATTCCGGATTCGTTAGTGGCGAAGATAAATGCCGCATCGAAGTTCAACCAGGGTTTCATGACTACAGAACTTGCTGCAGCCGCCATCCTTGACATGAAATGGCATGAACTCACGTCGGTGGAGGTGCAGCCGGACTGTCCGTATGCATCGGATATTGCAGCCGGAGACGGCATGAGACTTATCGATCCTGTCAAATTCGAGGAATATGTCTGCAGGCAGATGGGACTTATAGACGAGATCATTCCGCGTTACAGGACAACCTATTTCAATCATATCTTCAACAGCGGTTATGCAGCCGGCTATTACAGCTATCTCTGGGCGGAAGTCCTGGACAAGGATGCTTTCGAACTGTTCATGAAAAGAGGCATTTTCGACAGAAGGACAGCCATGTCCTTCAGACATAATATCCTGGAAAAAGGTGGCAGTGAAGATCCGATGGTGCTCTACAGACGTTTCCGCGGAGCCGATCCTGATCCTGCCGCTCTTCTTCGTGCCCGCGGACTGGCCGACTGATTCCCGTGGTGTGCCTGTGTCCCGATGATACAAGGAGACCGTCCATGAAAACAAAAGGAATGACTCTCACCTCCTTCCCCAAAAAAGCATGGTTTTATGTGGGACTCGTGTCTGGATGGCTTGAGGATTCTGTTTTCCGATGTCATCCCGACATTATGTTTCTATCAAATAAAAACAAGAGAGTGACCCTAATGCCTTTATGACTTTTGGGGTTCACCCTCATAATGTTACCCTCAGTATTTGTCAGATCAGCGGCTCGCCGGTCATTTCCTCCGGCTGAGGGATGCCCATCAGTTTGAGGATGGTAGGAGCCACATCGGCGAGCTTGCCGTCCTTAACATGGTCTACGCCGGCGTTGATGACAATGAACTGCACCTCATTCAGCGAGTGTGCAGTGTTAGGGGAGCCGTCCGCATTGTAGGCATGGTCGGCATTTCCGTGGTCGGCAGTCAGAAGTACGGCATATCCGTTTGCGACGGCAGCTTCCACTACTTCCTTGACGCATCTGTCGATTTTAGCCACGGCACGGCAGATGGCTGAGAAGACTCCGGTGTGTCCTACCATGTCCCCGTTGGCGAAATTGAGGATGATCATGTCCTGCTTTCCGGTGTTGAGCTCGGCAACGAGTTTTTCGGTCACTTCCTGCGCACTCATTTCCGGAAGAAGATCATATGTCGGGACTTTCGGTGAATTGACCAGTATCCTGTCCTCGTTCTCGAACTGGGTCTCACGGCCTCCGTTGAAGAAGAATGTCACATGGGCATATTTCTCGGTCTCCGCGATACGGAGCTGATGTTTTCCAGCCTTCGATACGACTTCACCGAGGGTGTTCTGGACATTTTCCTTGTCGAACAGGATATGCAGGCCCTGGAATGAAGCATCGTACGGAGTGAGACAGCAGTAATACAGCGGAAGGGTCTTCATTCCGAATTCCGGCATGTCCTGCTGGGTGAGCACGGCCGTGATTTCACGTGCCCTGTCATTACGGAAGTTGAAGAATATCACGGCATCGCCTTCCTGGATGGTGCCGACCGGCTTGCCGTCCTCTCCGGTGATGACTATAGGTTTGATGAATTCATCGGTAACGCCTTCTGCATAAGATTCCTCGATGGCATCGACGGCGGATACGGCCTTTTTGCCTTCTCCCTTTACGAGCATGTCGTAAGCCTGTCTGATGCGTTCCCATCTCTTGTCCCTGTCCATTGCATAGTAGCGGCCGCAGACGGATGCTACCTTTCCGGTGCTTTCCTCCATTTTGCTTTCAAGTTCGGCCACGAAGCCCTTTCCGCTCTTCGGGTCTGTGTCGCGTCCGTCCATGAAACAGTGGACGAAGACCTTGTCGAGACCGTACTCCTTGGCGACGGCGAGGAATTCATATACATGTGCAAGGGAGCTGTGGACACCGCCCATCGAGGCGAGTCCCATCAGGTGAAGCTGCTTCCCGTTCTGCTTTGCATAGTCGTATGCGGCCTTTATCTCCGGGTTGTCAAGCAGCTTGTGGTCGCGGCAGGCCCTGTTGATTTTCACGAGGTCCTGGTATACTACCCGCCCTGCGCCGAGGTTGAGGTGCCCAACTTCCGAGTTGCCCATCTGCCCGTCAGGCAGTCCCACATATTCCCCGCAGGCCTGGAGGTGGCCGAAAGGATATTTTTCCCTCAGAGAGTCGATGTAAGGTGCTCCCTGCGTGTAGATTGCATTTGTCCAGTCATGTTTGCCCTCGCCCCATCCGTCGAGGATCATAAGAAGAACTTTTCTGTCCATAATATCTCTGTATTTTATATCATTCAATGCTCTGTCTGTTTTTGTCTGCTCTTGCCTGCAAATATATCCGCCTGTGAATCCGCGCATATGTCTGCAAATACGTCCACGCATATGTTCCGCGCATATGGCCGCAAATGGATGCATTGTACGGCTATCGCATTCGAACCTGCAAACTTACATATAAATTTCCGATTTCTGCACCGGTCGGATAAAAAAGTCAGGGCGAACCCCTCCATGGCCTTTTACCGTTCCAGGTTTGCACGCTTTTGACAGACCTGGAACGCTTGCCCTTGCCAGAGTGCTCTCTATGGCCTTTTACCGTTCCAGGTTTGCGTGGTTTTTGCAGACCTGGCACATTTACCCCTGTCAGAGGCCGCTCCAGGGCTTGTCACCGTTCCAGGTTTGCACGCTTTTGACAGACCTGGAACGGTGTCGTGTCATATTGTGCCGGTTTGGCAGTCTTTGTCGGATGGCACACGAGTTGATGATTCGAGAATAAATTCGGAGGTGTGATTATGAAAACATAAGCCTTTTATCATTGCTCTCGAAATTGCACCGTGAACCTGCGTCCACAGCCGACATTTCCCAATTGCTTCAGTCAAGCAAAGGCAGCCCCGCGTGAAAGCCATAGGGGACAGTACAGAAAAATTCATTGCTTTCAGTCAATTATGTTTTATTTTAGAAACAGTTTTGAATTAATCAAAATAGTTTCTTAACGTGATTTCATTATGAGAAAAACATTGATGGCTGTAGGTGCGTGTCTTTTATTTGTCCTTACAGCCTGTACCAAAGATTGTTTACGTTGCGTCGAGGTGTATGGAGATGAGGCGACTATATATCTTGATGATGCAGGTTCATCGGCAGAAGTGCGGGAGGCGATACTTGATGCAGACAGCAAGGGAGTCGTGTCATATACCGTAATCGGTTCTGCCGCCAGAGTCGGATTGTCATCTAACCCGTTTGCGGATACGAGAGTCGAAAGCCTTGATCTTAAGTCAGTGACAAGTTGGCCGGCAAGAGCTATTCCGGGGGCATATTTCTATGGTGAATCTTTTCCTTGTCTTGAAAATGTGATATTGCCGGATGAGGTTCAGAGTATTGGGCGGTCTGCTTTCTATCATTGTGACAGGCTTAAAAATGTGGAAGGGACAAATGTCACCAATATAGAAGACGGGGCGTTTTTAGGGTGTGCTGATCTTCAGAGTGCCGTTTTCCCGAATGTCATTACTTTAGGGAGTAATGTCTTTTCTCATTGTATCAGTCTTGTAAGTGCAGAGATGCCAGAGCTCAGGACTACCGGGAACAATACTTTTGACAGTTGCACTTCATTGAAATCCATAGATTTCCCGAAACTGGAGGTCGCGTATTTGTCATTCTGTTTCGCATGTACAGGATTGGAGTTCGTAAATTTGCCTTCTGCCCGAAAAATTGAAGGGGATGCGTTTTCCATGTGTTCTTCTTTAAAAGACATATATGTTCCTGAGGCAAGATACGTCAGCGGCTTTCTTGCATGTACATCCTTGACCCGGTTAAGCCTACAGAATGTAAATGACCTGGGTAATATTGGATTCAGTGAAACACCTTTGGAATATCTTGAACTGTCGGCTTCGGGGAATATAACATATGGAGAATATACTTTTGCAAATTCACTCCAGCCATTCGCCAGCGAAAACTGTGTCCTCGTCCTGAATGCGGACAAGCGTCCGGGAGGCGGATGTACGCCGGTAGCTGACCCGGAAACGAATACATGGGCCGGAGTACGGTGGAAACAGATACTGTTTGCGGATTGACGGAATCAGCATTACGAGAGGCTGTTTAAAACAACCTCAACAAAAATAGTCTCTAAAAATCCCGCCGATGACAACCGTATGCCGATAAAAGAGTTAACTTTGCAGTCGGTCATCAGTCGGCGGGGTCGGCTGTGCCTGAAAGGAGGAATTTCAAGGTTCGCGAATCAAGCGTAATGCGGAAAGTCCCCCTTTTGCCCCGGCCAGGGAGGCGGGTTTGCGGTGGCATAGGGCACATGGGACAGTGTTCCGCCTGATCTGACGATGACGCGGAGCGGATTGAATAATTGAATCTTATATGGCAGAAAAAAAAGGCCGTGGAGGCAAGAAAGGCGGAAGGTTCCGTCCAGGCAAACAGAAAAAGGAGAAAATCCTGCAGGAATATGTCGGCAGGGTCCAGATGACCCGTGAAGGTTACATCTTTGTGATAGTGGATGACCTTGACGATGACGTTTTCGTAAAGGCATCCAAGACTTTGGGGGCGCTCAACGGAGATACGGTCAGGGTTGCGGTCACAAAAGAGAAGACGGACAGGTCGAGAAAGGAGGGAAAGGTGCTGGAAATTGTCTCCCGTTCCCCAAGGCCGTTCGTGGGTATTCTGCATGTGGTCGGGAATCAGGCGTGGGTGCTGATGCAGAGCCGGACAATGCCGTATGATATCGGAGTGTCGGTGGAGGATGCCGCCAGAAAAGGGGCTGTGTCGGGGATGAAAGTGGCGGCCATTGTTGACGGGTGGCCGAAAGGCGCTCCGAATCCGCTCGGTCATATCGTGGATGTCCTCGGGGAACCGGGAGAGAACGACACGGAGATGCATGCCATTCTGGCCGAGTATGCCCTGCCGTACCGGTTCGAGCCGGAGGTGGAGAATGCTGCGGACGGAATTTCCGAGGAAATAACGGCTGCCGACCTGAAGGATCGTCGGGATTTCAGGGACGTCCTCACCTTTACCATTGATCCGGCCGATGCAAAGGATTTCGATGATGCGCTGTCATTCCGGAGTCTTGAGAACGGGAATTATGAGGTGGGAGTCCATATAGCCGATGTGACGCATTATGTCCGTCCCGGAACCGTGGTCGATGAGGAGGCACGCAACCGCAATACCTCTGTTTACCTTGTAGACCGTACCGTGCCGATGCTTCCGGAGAAACTTTCGAACAAGCTCTGTTCCCTCCGTCCTGGAGAGCCGAAGCTGACTTTCTCTGCCGTCTTCGAGATTACCCCTCTCGGCAGGGTGGCCGGGCAGTGGTTCGGACGTACTGTGATATGCTCTGACTACAGGTTTGCCTACGAGACGGCACAGCAGATAATAGATGCCGGGCAGAAGGCGATGAAGATGGAGCTGAGGGGAGGTACGGACGGCCGTTCTGTCACAGGAAGTGTGGCTGGAAGGCAGGTCGCGGCTAAGAAAGGTGCTGAATGTCAGGATGGTGCAGCCGGATGTCCTGTTGCAGGAGGGCAAGACGGGACAGGGAAACAGGCCGATGCCGGAAAGGACAATATTCAGGGGAATGCGCCGGATACAGGCGCACATATCCCGGACAGGGACGGGTCGGCGATGGGAGAAGGCATTACCACCGGCATGGTTATCCCGGATGCGCTGAAGTCGGCCATCCTGACGCTGAACGGCCTTGCCATGAAGCTCCGCAGGAAAAGGTTCGCAGCCGGGGCCATAAGTTTCGAGAGGCCGGAGATGAAAGTCGAGGTGGACGAGAAAGGACGCCCTGTACGGGTATATCAGAAGATTTCGAAGGAAGCCAACTGGCTGATAGAGGAGTTCATGCTCCTTGCCAACAGAAGCGTGGCGGAGTATGTGGCGCGTCAGAAGAAGACTTTCGTCTACCGTGTGCATGACGAGCCGAACCAGGAGAAACTGGAAAATCTCCGTTCGTTCATCCATAATTTCGGCTATACCATGGGACCGACCAACAACGGCAAGGAGATATCGAAGGAACTGAACGGACTTTTTGCTGCCGCTAAGGACAGGCCGGAGTACAATGCGATAGAACTGCTGTCGCTGCGGACCATGGCCAAGGCACGTTACGATACCGAGAACATCGGCCATTACGGTCTTGCGTTCAAATATTACACTCACTTTACATCCCCTATCCGCCGTTATCCGGACATGATGGTGCACAGGCTTCTGGCAAAATACCTTGCGGGCGCAGAGTCTCAGAAAAAGGACTTCTATGACGTGCAGTGCAAGTATTCGTCGGAGAGGGAAGTCATAGCAGCCGAGGCCGAGCGTTCCAGCATCAAGTACAAACTGGTGGAATTCATGCAGGACAAGGTAGGCTATGAGTTCGAGGGTCATATTTCCGGGCTGACCGAATGGGGCATGTATGTGGAGATAGAGCCGACCAAGATAGAGGGAATGGTTGCCCTCAGGGATATACGTTCGGATTATTTCGAGTTCGATGAGGAGAAATACCGCATAGTCGGACGGCATTCCCATATAGTCTATACACTTGGTGACCCGGTGAAGATCAGGGTCAAGAAGACCAATTTAGAGCAGAAGCTGCTGGACTACGAATTGGTGGAGACCGGTCTGGAAACGCGGGAAAAACCGGCTTCCGGCTCCGGTACCGCAAGGCGTCCTTCCTCGCGTCCGGAGAAGTCCCAAATGAAAGGTTCTTCCCCACGGTCTGGAAAGGCGGAGGGCATGGAACCTGCGTCACGTCAAGGTAAAACGTCCCGGAAAAGGGCATCAGGAACCGGAAAAGCAAAGCCGGCGGGAAAGACAGATGCAGCAGGGAAAACAGAATCGTCCGGAAAACAGACGTTGCCGGTAAAAGACATGAAGGGAAATGCAGCGGAGGCTTCCGCCCGGTCGGACGTACCTGCCGGAGGCAACAAGGAGGCGCGGAAGGAAAAAATCCGTCAGGCGATAGCCCTGTCCAAGAAAAAGGCTGTCAGGAAAGCGGCTTCATCCAGAAATAAAAAGTAGAGAATATCGTAAATGCTGACATAGGGAGAATAACCGGGACAGAGGAAATGTCCTGGTTATTATGTAAATATCATTTATGGAGGCGACTGTAGTCAAACATACCGGAAGCCATTATCTGCTCTCGGCGTTGCCGCGTTGGGAGCTTTTCCCTGCTGTCCTGAAGGGAAAAATGCGCCTGAAAGGGAGCAGTGCCACCAATCCAGTAGCAGTAGGGGACAGGGTGAGGTATGAATCGCCCCAGGGAAGGAACACAGTCTGTCCTGCCGAGAAAGCAGGGATGCTTATGGAACAGGATCCGGCCGTCATAACCGAAATCCTGCCACGGAAGAACTATATCATCCGCCGTTCTACCAACCTTTCCCGTCAGTCGCATATCATAGCGGCCAATGTCGATCGTGCGTTCATTGTCGTCACCATCGATTTCCCTGAAGTAAAACTGCCGTTCCTTGACCGGCTTTTGGTCACATGCGAAGTCTATAATGTTCCGGTGACAATAGTTCTTAACAAGTGCGACCTCTATACCGGAGAATATCAGGACCGCCTCTCTGTCTTCCATTCCATTTACGAAGGGGCAGGTTATTCAGTGATGGACGTGTCTGCCGTGACGGGGCAAGGAATAGATATGCTCAGGGAAGCCTGTAAAGGGGCTGTTTCATTGTTTTCCGGCGTGTCCGGAGTGGGGAAGTCGTCGCTTATAAGGGCTCTCGACCCGACCCTTGACCCTAAGGTAGGAGAGATTTCGGATGCGCATCTCCAGGGGAAGCATACCACGACTTTCTATGAAATGTATCCCCTTGCCACCGGCGGATTTATCATAGATACTCCTGGCATCAGGGGATTCGGGCTGGTTGACATAGCGAGGGACGAGATAGCTCTCTATTTTCCGGAAATGCTCAAGGCGTCAGCAGGCTGCCGTTTTACGCCATGTACCCATACACATGAACCCGGATGTGCCGTGAAAGCAGCCGTTGAGGACGGGCTTATCAGCTATGAACGGTATTCCTCTTATCTCGGTATGCTGGAGGACGAGACCAAATACCGTCATTGAAACAGTTCCCGCAGGACTTTAAGGGATTTGACGTTGACTGTAGCCTCGCTGTGGAACTCTATGTAACGCAGCAGGGTTTCGGCAAGTTCATTCCGGACAGGACCGGACAACGGTATCAGCATCGCTTCTTCAAAAGAGGCTTTCAGGAAGCGGTCCATCGTCTCCATCCTGTCACCGGCGAAGGGTGCAATATCTTTCCCGTCAGGAGAAAATCCGAGGATTACGGCCAGTTCGAGCAGGAAACGGATGTGGAAATTGCTGAAACTGCCTTCCATGTTGTCTAACAGCAGAATCTCTTTTTCGCACCATTCTGACAGCCCCTGTTCATTGCTGTCTTCCCGGATGACGCGGTAGAGAACCTCGCTGATGAACATAGTGATGGAATTCTTGTAGATATTGTTCCGGATTCCGAGCAGTGCGTATTTGGGAGTCAGGTTTTTTACCGTAAACAGGGTCGATTTGGCGCTTTCCGCGATGTCCGCCTCCAGGATATTCATCGGCAGGAAGAATGATGCCGGCATCCGTTTCCCGATGCCGCGGACTAAGAAACTCCTCCTCCCGTATTCCCTGCTCAGGGTATGTATCACCAATGAGTTTTCTCCGAACTTGGTAGTATGCAGGATAATTATGTCCGTATTGACTGTCATGGCTGCAAAATTACGATATTATTCCAAGAAGCTGTTTTGAATTGTTTCAAAAATTAAAACAGCTTCTAACATCGTCAGAGAAAAATCACTATATTTGTAATGTTGCGGAAAATCAATGAAAATCCGAAGTGCAACTGCGGAAAATCAATGAAAATCCGAAGTGCAACTGCGGAAAATCAAATATAATTTATTATGTATCAGAGAATTTTTGATATTACTCCATATCTGGATGATTCTGTTTTCCTGTTCGGTGCCCGCCAGACAGGAAAGTCTACGTTTCTTCTTGATACATTCAGGGATGTACCGTCCTTTGACCTGTTGGATTATGAATTGCGCTCGCGTTTCAGCAAAAATCCCGGCCTGCTCGGGGAGATACTTCAGGACAGTCCGGACGGCTCCCTCGTTATAATCGATGAAATACAGAAGGTTCCGGAACTGCTTGATGAGGTTCACAGGCTTATGGTCCGTAAGAATATGCGTTTTATCCTGTGCGGGTCAAGTGCAAGGAAGCTGAAGAAAAGTTCCAGCAATACTTTGGGAGGAAGAGCAGTTCCATTGCCGTTTTATCCTCTTGTCAGTGCGGAGGTGCCGGATTTCAATCTTGTCCGTGCTGTCACCAACGGGATGATACCCCGACATTATATGGTCGAGAATGCCGCTAACAGGCTTAAAGGTTATGTTGAGGTCTATATAAAAGAGGAGGTAGTGGAAGAGGCTCTCGTGAGGGACTTGGATGCTTTCAGCCGTTTTGTCGAGGTGGCGGCAATAATGGACGGGGAGATATTGAACTACGAGAATATCGCCTCCGATTGCGGTGTAAGCGCCAATACGGTGAAACAGTATTTCCAGATACTGTATGATACTCTGATCGGCTACGAAATTCCTGCATATACAAAAGCCTTGAAAAGGAGACTCATGCAATCCCCGCGTTTCTATTATTTCGATATAGGTATAGTGAATTACCTCACAGGGCGTACATCCCTCAAACCAGGTACGGCAGAGTTCGGCCATGCTTTCGAGCATCTTGTGATACAGGAGATAATAGCATGGCTCGGGTATTTCGGGAGAAAGGAGAAACTTTCCTACTGGAGGACTTATACCGGGATAGAGGTGGATGCAGTTATCGGGGATGCCAGGATTGCGATAGAGATAAAGTCGGCCAATGAAGTGAAACCGAAGCACAGGAAGGGGCTACAAGAGTTTGCGAAAGATTATCCCGGTGCCCGGCTGATCCTTGTCTCCCTTGACAGGCTTTCCAGACGCTCCGGTGATGTCGAATGCCTTTATGTCATGGATTTTCTTCGGATGATGTGGTCAGGAGGTCTGGCTGCCAGTCTGTAGGTGGGGGATTTCCTGGTGGATGTATGTTGAATTGACAAGATATGAAAAACAGGATTTATATACAGCGGTATCAGGCTCCGTGCGGGGGTCTGCTGTTAGGGTCTTTCGGTGACAGGCTTTGCTTGTGCAACTGGACGGAAGAGAAGCATCCCGGCAGGGTGGACAGACGGCTGCAGTCTTTGCTGGATGCAGGGTATGTGGAAGAGCCTTCGGATGTGACGCAGGAGGCCGCCCGGCAGCTGGATGAATATTTCAGCCGCTGCCGCAGGGCTTTCGACATGCCTCTGCTTTTTGTCGGAACCGATTTCCAGAAAAAAGTCTGGGAGCGGCTGATGGAAATCCCGTACGGACAAACCGTTTCATATGGCGGGATGGCTGCCGGACTCGGCGTGCCGGAATCCGTCAGGGCGGTAGCGAACGCCAATGGTGCCAATGCAATTTCCATTTTCGCCCCGTGCCACCGTGTCATCGGCAGCGACCGTTCCCTTACCGGATACGGTGGCGGCCTCGAAGCCAAGCAATTCCTCCTCTCCCTGGAACGGAATCCGTGAGAGATGTGAATATAATGCTGTTTATATCCATGGATTTTCATTAAGTTTGCAATATTAAAATTGCAGGGATATGGACAGAGAGGAATTGATGAAAAGACTTGAGGGGATTGGCGATAAAGATTTCTGCCGCAGGCTGAATGTTATTGACAGACATGGATATGTGACTTATGCCGGTCTTATGATGTTCGGGAAGGCTCCTGAAATCTTTGAATATATTCCTACATTCTGCGTGGATTATGTTGAGATTCCAGGATCATCCATAGAAAGATCCAATGTGCGGTTTGCCGATTTGTGTGAAAATGTAGGTTTCGGCATAGACAGGATTTATGACTGGAAGACCCTCACAGGCAAGGAAGTGACAATTGAATCAATGAAAGACAGGACTGTGGTGACGCTGATGATGGTGCCGGTTACGGATGATGTCCGGCGGTCGGATACGGGTCAAATGGAAAAGTTGGGTGAAAAGTTGGGTGAAAAGTTGGGTGAAAAGTTGGGGCGGAGACTGAATGGCAACCAGGCCAAGATAATAGGTATGATGATAGAGAACCCGTACGTAAGTATTCCTGAACTTTCCGTACGGGTAGGCATCAGCACCACAGCGGTGGAGAATAATATTTCCCTGTTTAAAAGCAAAGGCCTGATCCGGAGGGTAGGGCCGGACAAAGGAGGCCATTGGGAGGTGGAAATATAGAAAGGAGTTGATCACTCAACCATTAAAATTTATTTCCTTTGCTATCAGCAAGTCCCCTGTTGAGGAGGATTTCAATTGATTTATGCCCCAGTAGTTGTACCTTGGGTGGCCAGCCATGAAGACATTGCCCGGAGGGCCTTGCCTCTGTGCGATATGGCATTCTTCTGCTCTTCGGTAATTTCGGACAGGGTGTTTGCCGGATATTCGTCCGGTATGAAGACCGGGTCGTAGCCGAACCCTCCTTTCCCGCTGCGGCAGCGTGCTATCCTGCCTTCGAGAGCTCCTTCGAAATAGTGTTTCTCTCCGTCGAGTATAAGGGTGACGACGCATCTGAATCTTGCCTTGCGTCCTGTCGGTTTGATGTGCAGCCCCATCTCCGCTGCCATACTGGCTTCCATTTCCTTGATGGCCATGTCGTCGAGCAGCTTGTCGATGTTCCTGTCGAAGTCCTTGTCGTCTCCGGCATATCTTGCCGTATGGACGCCGGGCGCCCCTCCGAGAATGTCCACTTCGAGTCCGGAATCATCCGAGAAACAGTCGCATCCGCATCTATCCCGGATGTATTCCGCTTTCTGTCTTGAATTTGCGGACAGGGTGTTGCCTGTCTCGGGGATATCTTCAGTGATACCCATTTCCGCCGGGGTAACGAGCTCGAACCCCCTGCCAAGGATTTCCCTTGCTTCACGCAGTTTTCCGCTATTGCCCGTTGCAAATACGATTTTCATAATAACTGCTTTATAAACTATTCTAAAACGCCGCAAAGGTATAAATTTTTCTTAATTTTGCATTTCTGTTTTGCTGATTCTGTATTTTCCGGTCACGGAGATACAGTGCGGGAGGGGACAGGTGTCAAACTGACGTTAATGATGTAAATTCGGTGATATGAAAAGAATATTTTTTATGCTGGCGGGCATGGCTGCCTTCATTCTTATCCAGACGGCGGCATTGGCCCAGAGCAGGAGTTTCAGGCTCGGGCAGTGGGAGGAGATACATGGCTCTATTCTCAAGGAACTCAACAGGTCTTATGTGGATTCCCTGCCGGTGGACAGAATCATGAGGGCGGGGATAGATGCGATGCTGGGCGAGCTCGATCCGTACACCATATATGTGCCGGAGGAGGAAAATGATGATTTCCAGATGATGATCTCCAAGACTTACGGGGGTATAGGCGCGATCATCTATAAAAAGAAAGGGGAGAATGTGGTCATCAACGAACCGTATTACGGTTCCCCTGCCTTCAAGGCGGGGCTTGTGAGCGGGGATGAGATCATCGAGATAGACGGATATCCTACGAAAGACCTCGAGGCGGCGCAGAGCAGCGACAGGATGAAAGGCAAACCTGGAACGACGGTAGTGTTCAAGGTGAAGAAAGTCAGGACCGGAGACACACTGGATGTGCCTATCGTGAGGGAGCGCATACATCTTCCGGACGTAGAGTATGTGGGTATGCTGGATGACACGACCGGATATATCGTCCAGACCGGTTTCACTGACAAGGTGTCTGCGGATGTCAGGGCAGGATTCCTGAAACTCAGGGATCAGGGGATGAAACGTTTCGTGCTCGATCTGCGGGGGAACGGCGGCGGACTGATGAACGAGGCCATAAATATAGTGTCCCTGTTTGTGCCCAAGGGTTCTCTTGTCGTGACGGCCAAGGGTCTCGATCCCGAGTCCTGCAGGGAATACCGGACGACGACCGAGCCGATAGACACCCTTATGCCTCTGATAGTCATGGTGGATTCGGGGTCGGCATCATCTTCGGAAATAGTCGCCGGAGCGATTCAGGACCTTGACAGGGGGACTATTATGGGGACGAGGACTTTCGGGAAGGGGCTCGTACAGTCTATCCGCCCTGTTGCATATAACGGCCAGCTCAAGATAACGACAGCCAAATATTATACTCCGAGCGGCCGTTGCGTGCAGGCGATAGACTACAGCCACAGGAATCCGGACGGCAGTGTGGGGCATATCCCGGATTCGCTTACGAAGGAATTCAGGACTCTGCACGGGAGGACGGTGCGCGACGGTGGCGGTATCACTCCGGATGTCGAGGTCAAGTCTCCGTCCTACAGCAGATTGGTGTATTCTTTGGTCCTTTCAGGTGTGATAGACAATTTCGTCCTCGATTATGTGCGTGCACATGACAGTATACCTTCGGCCGAAGAATTCCATCTCTCCGATGAGGAGTTCGAGGATTTCATAGAGTTTGCAAAGACACAGGAATTCGACTACAGAAGCAGTGCCAAGACCCTTTTCGACCAGATGAAGAAGGAGCTTGAGACGGATGGTCTGGCCGAAAGCATGAAGGCGGAGCTGGATGCCCTTGAGGCCGGTCTGGAGATGGACAAGGAGAGGTTCATCCGCCTCAAGAAGGATGAGATAGTCCCGTTCATCGAGGAGGAGATTGCCGTACGGTACTGGTATCAGGAAGCGGGGGTGAAGATACGCCTGCGGTATGACGACCAGCTGAAAGAGGCCCTGACGAAACCTTACGGAAAAATTTTGTAATTTCGTACCCGGTGGAGTTGTGCGGTTTTTGCCGCTGCGTTCCACAGGGATTAAGCGTACCGCGCACCGGTATTTGTCCGTACATTAACATAAATCCGCCGTGCAGGCGACAAATGACAGAAACTATGGTCAATGAAAGTCAGATTGAAGAAGTCCTTGACGGACTTTTCGGCAACATGGAATTTACAGCAGAGCCGGCAGGCCTGTATGATCCTTTGAGGTATATGATAGGGCTTGGGGGGAAGCGGGTGAGGCCTCGCCTGTGTCTTACGGTCTATTCGCTTTTCAAGGATTCGTTTCCGGAAGAAATCCTGTTCCCGGCCGCTGCGCTTGAGGTGTTCCATAGTTTCACCCTTATCCATGACGATATAATGGACAGGGCGGAGATGCGTCGCGGGCAGCCTACGGTATGCAGGCAGTGGAATGACAATACGGCAATCCTTTCCGGTGACGTAATGTCCATAGAAAGCTACAGGATGATAGCAAAGGCGCCTGTGTCCGTATTGCCCCAGGTGCTTGACCTGTTTACTTCGACTGCGGCCAAGGTGTGCGAGGGTCAGCAGTACGACATGGATTTCGAGACCATGGATGAAGTCCCGATGGAGGACTATATGAAGATGATAGGTCTCAAGACGGCTGTCCTTATCGCCTGCTCTGCAAAGCTGGGGGCACTTATAGCAGGGGCCGGCACCAGGGCGTGCGACTATTTCTACAGGTTCGGTTATGACCTTGGCCTGGCTTTCCAGATCACTGATGATTATCTCGATACATTCGGCGACCCCGCTGTGTTCGGCAAGACAATAGGGGGCGACATAATCAACAACAAGAAGACATGGCTGCTGACAAGGGCCCTGGAGAAGAGCGGAGAGATGGAGAAGTCCGGAGTCATCGCTCCTGAATACGGAAAGACCGCACTTTTGGAGGCCATGGGCATGCAGACTTCCACAGACAGGGAGAAAGCAGCCAAGATTGCCAGGGTAAAGGAGATATACGGGGAGATAGGTGTGGATGAAGATGCCAAATACGAAATCATAAAGCTCCATGCCAAGGCTATGGACTATGCGGGAATGATAGGTCTCGGCAAGATCCGGTATGAGGTTGTCCACCGTTATGCCGACAGGCTTATCGGACGGACAAAGTAGCTTATGCCGGCCGGATTTTACCGACAACCTTAGAACAGTATGATTGAAAGAAAGGGCAAAATAGAAATAATGGCTCCGGCAGGCAATTTCGAGTGCCTGCATGCCGCGATACAGGGAGGGGCGGATTCTGTCTATTTCGGGGTGGAGAAGCTGAACATGCGTTCCCATTCCGCCAACAATTTCAGGATGGACGACCTCCCGGAAATCGTGCGGATATGTTCCGGGGCAGGGGTGAAGACATACCTTACTCTCAATATCGTCCTGTATGAGGAGGATCTGTCCGATATGCGCAGGACTCTCGATATTGCAAAGGAGGCCGGCATCACGGCAGTGATAGCATCTGACATGGCGGCGATAGCTTATGCGCGGGGCATAGGTGTGGAAGTGCATATCTCCACCCAGCTCAGCATATCCAATTCCGAAGCCCTCAAGTTCTATGCCCGCTTTGCAGACGTGATAGTTCTGGCAAGGGAACTCAATCTTAATCAGGTCAAGGAGATACGTTCCGTCATAGACAGGGATGACGTCAGGGGTCCTTCCGGCCGTCGCGTGGAGATAGAGATGTTTGTCCACGGTGCGCTGTGCATGGCGATTTCGGGGAAATGCTATCTGAGCCTGCACGAATACGGCGCGTCGGCCAACAGGGGAGCCTGTTACCAGATATGCCGCAGGGGCTATGAGGTGACTGATCTTGAGACCGGGAACAGTCTTGTGGTGGACAATAAATATATCATGTCTCCCAAAGATCTGTGTACTGTCGAATTCATAGACAAGATAGTGGATGCCGGAGTGACGGTATTCAAGATCGAGGGGCGTGCGAGGTCTGCCGAGTATGTCCGCAAAGTTGTGTCATGCTATCGCCGTGCCGCTGATGCCGTATGCGGCGGGACCTTTACTCCGGAGCTGGGGGCCGGCCTCAAGGAAGAGCTTGCCGAAGTATTCAACCGTGGGTTTTGGGACGGATATTACCAGGGTGCACGTCTCGGCGAATGGAGCGATGTCTATGGAAGCAAAGCCACGAGACAGAAGGTCTATTGCGGGAAAGTGACCAACTGGTTCGACCGGCTCGGTGTCGCTGAAATCCTTGTGGAATCCGCGCCACTGTGTAAAGGAGACAGGATACTCATAATCGGTCCGACTACCGGTGTCGTCGAGATGGATGTGGAGGAAATAAGGGTGGACCTGAAGCCTGTGGATAAGGCTGGAAAAGGCGTCTATTGTTCCGTCCAGTGCCCGTCTCTCCGCTCTGCCGGTGAGACTTCCGGAAATGGTGCGGAAACACGCTCCCCTTCACAGCCGGATGCCGCACGGCACCGTCTTCCCTCCAGGCTCCGCCGCTCCGACAAAGTCTACATCTGGCAGCAAAAAGACTGAAACGTCCCTCTCCCCATTCAGGAAACTGCTGCTACATACAGTCCCGGCTGTCCTGCCCCAAGATACAGCAATCAGTCATTGAAAGGGTCGAACATGGTGGTGGAGAGGTATTTTTCCGCACGGTCGGGAAGCAGGACCACGATGTTGCCGGACTCTATCCTGGCGGCCGTGCGTACTGCGGCCAGCATCGCCGCACCGCTGCTCATCCCGGCGAAAATGCCTTCTTTGGCGATGATTTCCCGTGCCATGGCAATCGCTTCCTCACTCTCTATGAGTTCCTGGATGTCAATCTTGGACGGGTCGTAGATCCCGGGGACAATGGCCTCCTCCATGTTCTTCAGCCCCTGGATATAGTGTCCTTTTGTCGGTTGGGCGCACACTATCTGGATGGACGGTTTCATGACTTTCAGAAATCTGGACAGTCCCATCAGTGTCCCCGAAGTCCCCAAGGCGCACACGAGATAGTCAATGTTGCCTCCTGTCTGCTGCCATATCTCCAAGGCGGTGTTTTCGTAATGGGCAAGATAGTTGGCGGCATTGGAGAACTGATCCGGCATGAAATATTTTTCCGGGTTTTCAGCCACCAGTTTTCTCGCCAGCCGGATAGCCCCGTCGGTCCCTTCTGCGGCCGGAGTCAGCCGTACCGTCCCTCCATAGGCCCGGATAATCTTTCTCCGTTCTATGGATACCGCTTCGCTCATCACGATCTCGACCGGATAGCCTTTCACGATCCCGACGATTGCCAGTCCGATACCGGTATTCCCTGAAGTCGCTTCGATTATGGTCTGGCCCGGACGCAGCCTTCCGTCCCTTTCCGCCTCATTTATCATCTTGACTGCAATGCGGTCCTTGATGCTTCCGGTCGGATTGAATCCCTCTACCTTTGCGTATATGTTCACTGCAGGATTCGGAGAAAGTCTGTTGATCCTTACCATCGGAGTCATCCCGATAGTCTCGAGTATGTTGTTCTTGATGTTCATGGTCCTTTTATGAATACCGGCCGATACAGTCAGGTGTATCTCCTTTCTGTCGACCAGGATGCGAAAATAAACAAAACTGCCGTAGTTTACAAAATAAATTGTTGTCAGCAGGCAGACAATTGACTGCAATCTGACAGCGTCCGGCAGGGACAAACCTGGAAGATGACCGATGGATAGGGAACGGTATCATACCGAGAGGAACAGCCATATCGAACATATGACCATTACGGCTGCCACGATCCTGCGGTACATCTTGCGGCGGATGGTCTGTATCCGTCTCATGGCTATATAGTTTCCTGCAACCATGGCAACTCCGAGCAGCATACCTTCAAGCAGGATCTGCCGTCCGAGCAATTCGAATTCCCCGTACATTACGAGCTGGATTATGTGCATGACTACGGCTGCTGCCGCTTCGCTTGCAATGTAGGCTACCGGAGAGAGACCGAGTGTAAGGAATACGGCACTGCTTATCGGACCGGAAAGACACAATAGTCCGTTGACAATACCTGATACCGCACCTCCTGCAAGCATTGTCCACCTTGAACGCGGAAGCCTGAATTTTTCCGACAGATCCAACAGCGCAAAGACCGTCAGCAGGACACACAGGATACGTGTCATCACTTCTTTCGGAACCACGACAAATCCGTAGGCTCCGACTATGGTAAGGGGAGCCGCCATGATAAGGAAAAATCCTACCTTCCTCCATCGGATGGACTTGAATCCGGCTCCGGTACGGAATATATTGCTCAGCAGCTGGGCTACGGTCGCCATCGGCACCGCCACCTCTATCCCATAGCATGTCGTTATTGCCGGAAGCAGTATCATGCTTCCTCCGAAGCCTACGGTGCCGGAAAGAAGTCCGGCAGCAAAGCCTGCAACTGTCAGGATTATGATTTCCCACATGGTTTTAAGTCGTATACGGGGTCGAACCTGCAATATCGGATTGCAATCCCTTCAGATTTGCCGGAATTTTCCTGGGCACGACAGGGATATTCTGAGGCAAAGATATCGGAGGATTATTTCACTGTATTCCTGCGGGTAAGTTCGAACCCTATTTTCATCCCGTCGTACTGGCTGACCAAGGAACCGATGGCCCCGAGTTTTGAATCTTCTGCGGATGAAGCGAGTTTGCCTATGAATTCGAGTAGTTTGTCCGCATTGAAAAGCAGCTCCATGCTTCCGGTGCTTACAGTGACAGCGGTCTTCATCGTTATCCCTTTGAGTTTCCCTGTCTTGCCGTAGTCCAGTTCGATGGTATCCTCTTCAGGGGAGAACGAATAGCTCCCCGGGAACTTCAGCTTGTTGAAGGTGGTTGTGAATGTGCTGTCGGCATTGAAGGTATATCCGAAAGCCCCGCCTTTCACGCCTATTGCCTGGAGGTATTCGTCCAGTTTGTTTTCCACCTGGCTTGCCGCAAGTTCCGATGCGGCGTTCATCAGCACATTATCTCCCGTGAATTTCACGGCTGTTCCGGCATATTCCCAGTCCCCGGTGATGTTTTCCGGGATTATGTCCAATTGTTCCACTACCGAACCTACCGCTTCCTTGATATTGTCTTTGCTGAAAAGGTCTTTCCAGGACTGACCCTGTGCTCCGATGCTGCCTGCCGCAAGCAGTATGACGGTCAGAATGATGTATTTTTTTTTCATGTTCATGGTTTTTACACAAAGTTAGAATTCTCCTGTAAGGAGTAAAAATATTACAAAATCCTGATTGTCAAAGAAAATAATTCAAGACTTCCTGATCTCCTCCTCTGAAAGCCCGGTCAGTTCAGCTATCAGAGCCATTCCGAGACCTTTTGCTTTCATGGCGCGGGCCACTTCCATTTTCCCTTTGACTTCGCCTTCCGCAAGTCCCTTGGCTTCCCCGGCAGAGAACCCCTCTGCCCTGCCTTTTGCTTTACCGTCCGAGAACCCTTTAGCTTCGCCTTCCGCCAAAGCCTCGGCCCGGTAGGTGTTAAGGATATTCGTATAGTCACGTTCGGTCATCATATCGTGTTCGTATTCCAGTTTCTCTTC
>CALUPB010000006.1 GCA_944322585.1 uncultured Bacteroidales bacterium
TGTAATTCGGCTGGCGCCATATATACGGTTCACGCCTTGGCATAGCAAATAAATTTGCTCTGCACTCGGCTTCTGCGTATATTTGCACTGCAAAATTAATAATTATTTAAATTTACGGATGGACAATAATCAGGTGAAGGTCATTGCAGACGCGATGATTGAGAAAAAAGGACAGAATGTCGTGTCTCTTGACCTCAGGAATATAGGAACGGCGATTTCCGATTATTTCATAGTGTGCAATGCGGATTCCGGCACTAATGTACTTGCAATAGCCGACAATATAGAGGACAGGATGGCTGAACTGTGCCACCGCAAGGTGATCCGCAGTCAGGGCCGCGAGAATGCCATATGGATAATACTCGACTACGGTGATATCGTAGTCCATGTGTTCCAGACCGAATACAGGGCTTTCTATCGTCTGGAGGCACTGTGGGCAGATGCGGACAGGACGGAATTCAATGAAGATTAATCATACCGGGATACGGGTCAATCAGAAGATCAAAAATGGAAGACAACAGGCAGACAGACAGAAATACACGCGGCAGGGGAGATGGGGGCAAGCGGCAGAGAAAGGTTTCATTCAACATATCATGGATTTACATTCTGCTGATTTTCGGCATAATATGGATGTTCTTCAACCAGGGCGGAGCCAATCCCCAGAAAGTCGAATGGGACGATGTCAGGTCAATGGTCGAAGCAGGCGATGTCAAGGAGATAACTTTCATAAGGAACGATTATAAGGGACAGGTGACTGTACGGCCGGACAGACTGGAGAAATACGCCGACAAGTTCGGAGGTACAGTGCCGTCGAAGTCCCCTCATTTCATCTTTCTCGTTTCAAGCAGTTTCAATCCCGAGGAAATGTTCGGACAGCTGAACGACAGCCTTCCTGAGAATGAAAGATTCAAGCTGGTGATTGACGAGGACAGGAACATGTGGGGCACCATAATAGAATGGCTTCTTTTCCCTGTCATTCTGATAGCCATGTGGTATTTCATGTTCAGGGGAATGAACAGGAATATGGGCGGTCCTGGTGGTCCCGGCAATATCTTTTCAGTGGGAAAATCCACGGGAAAGCTTGCCGAAAAGAATAATATGAAGGTCACTTTCAAGGATGTGGCAGGACTCTACGGAGCCAAGGAAGAAATAATGGAAATAGTGGATTTCCTGAAAAATCCCAAGAAATATACGGCTCTCGGAGGCAAGATTCCCAAGGGAGCTTTGCTCGTAGGGCCTCCTGGTACCGGCAAGACACTGTTGGCAAAGGCCGTGGCAGGCGAGGCTGATGTGCCGTTCTTTTCGATTTCGGGTTCAGATTTCGTGGAAATGTTCGTCGGCGTCGGTGCCTCGAGGGTAAGGGATCTTTTCCGTCAGGCTAAAGAGAAGGCACCGTGCATCGTGTTCATAGACGAAATCGATGCCGTGGGCAGGGCAAGGAGCAAGAATGCCGGCTTTTCTTCCAATGACGAAAGGGAAAACACTCTCAACCAGCTGCTGACCGAGATGGACGGGTTCGATTCCAATTCGGGAGTGATTATCCTCGCTGCGACCAACAGGGCGGATATCCTCGACAAGGCCCTTCTCCGTGCAGGACGTTTCGACAGGCAGATACATGTGGACCTTCCGGATCTGAAAGAAAGGGAGGAGATTTTCAAGGTACACCTGAGAGGGCTGAAACTTGCCAGCGATTTCGATGTCACATTCCTTTCAAAGCATACTCCGGGCTTTTCCGGAGCCGACATCGCCAATGTATGCAACGAGGCGGCACTGACGGCGGCCCGCAGGAACAAGCCTGAAATCGACCGGCAGGATTTCCTGGATGCAGTGGACAGGATAATAGGCGGACTGGAGCGGAAGGACAAGCTGATTACGCCTGAGGAGAAACGTTCCATAGCGCATCATGAAGCTGGTCATGCGACTGTCAGCTGGATGCTGCCTTATGCCAATCCTCTTTTCAAGGTGACGATAGTGCCGAGAGGGCAGTCCCTCGGTGCTGCGTGGTATCTGCCGGAAGAAAGGCAGCTTGTGACAAGGGAACAGATGTACGATGAGATGTGTTCCCTTATAGGGGGCCGTGTCGCCGAGGAGATTGTAAACGGACAGCCTTCCACGGGAGCCCTGAATGACCTCGAGAGGCTTACGAAGATGGCCTACGCCATGGTGACATATTACGGGATGAGCGAAAAGGTAGGCACTGTCTCTTTTTATGACTCTACCGGATCCCGGGGCTTCGAGCTCGGAAAACCGTACAGCGAGAAGACGGCGGAACTGATCGACAAGGAGGTGAAGAGCCTGATAGAGTTCATTCATGACAGGACGAGGAAGATCCTGGAAGACAACAAAGACGGTTTTCTTGCCATCGCTGCCCTTCTTCTTGAGAAGGAGGTGATCTTTGCCGATGATCTGGAAAGGATACTCGGCCCGCGCAAGGGTACGAAGGTGTCGGAAGATCCGGAGGAGACGGCAGCGGCCGGCGGGAAGGAATCCGCGGACGATGCGGGGAAGGCTCAGGCTGAATCCGAGCCCGTTGCGGACGCAATGCCGGACGGGGACGGGATGGCAGCAGAGGGAAAACAGGAATAAGCGGGAACGGACTGTGCTATGAAAAATCTTATTGTCAGGACCCTTTCAGGAATAGGTTTCCTTGCCATAATGATCGGTGCTCTGCTGTGGTGCAGGTTTTCCTTTGCCGTGCTGATGCTGTGGATAATGGGGATGATGATGTATGAATTCTTCAGAATGACGATGGGGAAATCCTATCTATTTTCCCGTCTCCTTGCCATAACGGCGGCATACACCCTTTTCAATCTCACTTTCCTTTTCAAGAGTTACGATATTCCCGGAAGGATGGTGATACTGTCCATCATCCCGATTTTCATCGTTATGATCGATTCCCTGTATGTCAAGGACAAGACTGAATTCGGGAAATTCGCCAATCTCTATACTGCCATCCTGTATATCGCCGTGCCGATGTCCCTTACGAACTTTGCCGTATTCGACAGTCAGGGCAATTACAGCGGTCTCCTTCTGTTGTGCTTTTTCGCTATCATATGGGGCTCTGATGTGGGGGCCTATGTCTTCGGATGCACCCTCGGACAGAGATACGGCAAGAAGCTTTTTCCCGAGATTTCCCCGAAGAAATCGTGGATAGGCTTCTGGGGCGGTCTCGCAGTGGCTATCGGAGTGGCGGCAGGTCTCCATTTCGCGGGTCTTCTTGAGATGTCGCTTGTAAAGTCCCTTGCCCTCGGTGTGGTGATCAATATTTCCGGAGTGTACGGTGACCTTATCGAATCACAGTGGAAAAGGCATTATTCTGTCAAGGATTCCGGACGGGGAATTCCGGGGCACGGAGGCTATCTCGACCGGTTCGACAGTGCACTCACGGCATTGCCGATGGGGATAATATTCGTGGAGCTGACAGGGCTGGTATAGTTATGTTTTTCTATCTCAAAGATTTTTTATAGTTTTGCACCTCAAAGATTTCGTGACATTATGACGATACACAGGGACGGATTGGGAACGATAGCTGCGATATGGCTGTTCTGCGGGCTGCTGATATTCCTCAGCCTGCATTTCATCGCATATCAGTTCATCTCTTTCCCCATTACAGCCATTCTTGTGCTTTTCATGATCTTCGTCTTCTTCTTTTTCAGGGTTCCGCACAGGAAGACTGCGGAAGGGGACAACGTGGTGACTTCGGTCGCGGACGGGGAAGTGGTCATAATAGAGAAAGTCTACGAAAAGGAATATATCCGCGGAGAGTGTATACAGGTGTCCGTCTATATGGACTTTTTCAATGTGCATGTGAATTTCTGGCCCATATCCGGGAAAGTCACCTATTACAGATATCATCCCGGAAAATATCTCCTTGCCTTCCTTCCGAAAGCATCGGAACTGAATGAGCATACTTCGGTCGCCGTGCGGAACGAATGGGGAGAAGTGTTCTTCAAGCAGCTTGCCGGCACCTTTGCACGACGGATAGTCTGCTATGCGGAGCCCGGCGCGGAAGAGACCAAGGGGACCCAGTGCGGTATAATCAAGTTCGGTTCGCGTATTGACATGTATCTGCCTCTCGGAAGCGACATCAAGGTAAATGTCGGGGATGAAGTGCGTGCCTGCGAGACAGTCATAGCCGAATTAAAGAAATAATTATGGATGAAATTTTTATAATTCTTCTTCTCATTCTTCTGAACGGATTTTTCGCCATGTCGGAGATTGCCCTCATATCCGCAAGGAAGTCCAATCTTCAGACAGAGGCCGACAAAGGCAACCGCAATGCCAGACGGGCCCTGAAACTGGCTTCCGACCCGGACAAATTCCTTTCGGCAGTCCAGATAGGCATTACACTTATAGGAATTCTTACCGGTATCTTTTCAGGCAACAGGATTGCTGCCGAGTTCGCCGATGTATTCGAGCGGGCCGGAATGTCGGTCGTGGCGGCCGATTCTCTGGCAAAAGGTATCATAGTGGTCATAGTCACATTCCTTACCCTCATATTCGGGGAACTTGTCCCCAAGAAGATAGGAATGAGTGCGGCGGAGAAAGTCTCCAAGTTCGTTTCCGGACCGATGCGCTTCATCTCTGTCATCGCATCTCCGTTCGTGTGGATACTTTCCAAGACGACACAGCTGATATCCAAGGCACTGCATCTTCAGGACCAGGAATCGAAGGTTACCGAGGAAGAGATCCGTTCCATCATCCAGGAGGGTACGGACGAAGGTGAGGTTCTTCCTATGGAGCAGGATATCGTGGAGAATGTGTTCACTCTCGGAGACCAGAAGGTCGGGACCATAATGACTCACAGAAGCGACATCGTATGGCTCGAAAAAGGAATGGACGAGGCTGAAGTACGCAGGACGATAGAGGAGAATCTGTACGAAGAATATCCTGTGGCCGACGGGGATCTCGACCATGTGGTCGGTGTGCTGAGCCTGAAGGATTTCGTGCTCAATCTCGGGAAAGGTTCGTTCGACCTTGAGAAGATGATGCATGAGCCGGTGTATTTCCACGAAAACATGAACGTGTACACCGTTCTGGAGGAGATGAAGAAGAGGCGTGTCAGCAGGGCGCTGATATGCGATGAATTCGGTCTATGTTCCGGTATCATAACCCTGAAGGATATCATCGAAGAGCTTGTGGGCAATGTCAATGACGACGGGGAGGATCCTGATATTGTAGCCCGTCAGGGGAATGACGGATGG
The DNA here is from genome assembly GCA_944322585.1 of uncultured Bacteroidales bacterium. Taxonomy (GTDB): domain Bacteria; phylum Bacteroidota; class Bacteroidia; order Bacteroidales; family UBA932; genus Cryptobacteroides. The sequence goes on from CALUPB010000006.1 coordinate 5,202, forward strand.
CTTGTGGACGGACAGTGTCCGATATACGATTTTCTGAGGCATTTCGACCTTGACGGTGAACTGCTCGAGGATTCTGAATACACTACTGTCGCCGGTCTCATACTAGACGAACTCGATCATGTTCCGGTAGCTGGAGAGAAGGTCGACTGGGAGAATTTCTCGTTCGAAGTGGTTGACATGGACGGAGCCCGCATTGACAAGGTAATCGTCAAGCTCATAAAGCCGGAGGATTCCGACTCTGCGCCTGCAGGCAACTGATCATTCCCGGCAGGTCAAATCAGGACTTCCGGCACAATCGAGTCCGTGTTTTGCTATTGCTGAGTTTGCCCGTCTGTTTCTATGAGGGAGAGGAGGCGGTCGATGGCTTCGGTTTCCGGTACATGGAGGGCGACGGGAGTCCTGCCCTTGTAGATGGTTACCTTATGGTTGCCTTCACCGACATAGCCCCAGTCCGCATCGGCCATTTCTCCGGGGCCGTTGACAATACAGCCCATTACGGCTATCACCATGCCCTTGAGATGGGCAGTGCGTTTCCTGACTTCGTTGAACGTCTCTTCGAGATTGTACATCGTCCTTCCGCATCCTGGACATGCAATGTATTCCGGACGGTAGAACCTGCGTCTGGCAGCCTGCATCAGTTCATCGGTAAGATATGCCGCAAATGAGGAGCCGTCAAGTTGCTGTCTGCTGCCGTCTTCCCCGACATACGAACCGCGCAGTTCCACCTCATCTATCTTGCGGTCGAGCAGCATTTTACCGAAATCCGCGGAGAAATCCATCAGCAGCCTTTCCCTGGAAGGGGCATCGTATGTGGCCACGGCACGTTTCCCTTCAAGATTCAGGGAAACCATGGATGAATGCAGCCTGTGCCCGTATCTGTCGGCAAGATATTGCGCGACAGGCAGTTCGTTCTCCGGCGGTTCCGTAAGGGAGACCCTTACTGTATCTCCGATGCCTTCCGACAGCAGGGTAGATATTCCGGTTATGGACTTGATACGTCCGGCATCCCCGTTTCCGGCTTCAGTCACCCCTACATGAAGCGGGAAAACAGTCCCGTATTCTTCCATTGCCCTCGCCAGAAGCCTGTAGGCTTCGACCATGACAATGGTGTTACTTGCCTTCAGGGATACGACTACGTTGTAGAAATCGTTGGAGACGCACATTCTGATCCATTCCATCGCGGCCTCCTTCATTGCAAGGGGAGTGTTCCCGTACAGTGTGGTTATCCTTTCCCCGAGAGAGCCGTGGTTCAGTCCGATACGGATTGCCGTGCCGTATTCCCTGCATACGGAGACAAGCCTTGCGAACTGTTCGCAGGCCTTATTGTGCTCCCTGTGGAAATTCCCCGGATTGATCCTTACCTTTTCCACGATCTTCGCCGCTTCGATTGCCGTCTCCGAGGAGAAATGTATGTCAGCTACAAGGGGAGTGCGGATGCCCTCGCCACGAAGCCTTCCATGTATTTCCCGCAGCGGTTTTATGTCCTGCAGTCCCGGGACGGTAAGCCTTATCATCTGCGCTCCGGCCTCATGCAGTTTCCGGCACTGGGCAAGGGTGGCTTCCACGTCCGATGTATGTGTATTGCACATTGTCTGCACTACAATCGGACTGCCACCTCCTATTTCTATATTTCCTACCTTTACTTTCCGTGTTATCATAATATGAAGATTTACCGTTCCGGAACATTCCCTCCCGAATTTCTTTGGTAATATATTTCCCGGGCCTCTTTCCTGAGCTGATGGCTGGTCTTTCCTGTCCTTTTTGTCAGCTGGAAATGCACTCCCACGGAGAATATGAAATTGGATACGGACGCGAACCTGTAATAATACTCGCTGTAGTAGTCAGGCTCATACATCGATGCGAAACCGTATTTGTACATCGCCGTGAAATGTATCTCTATCGGATCGAAGACGAAACCGAAACCGGCTCCGCCCTTGATGCCGTAGTCGAATCTCCTGTCCGTTTCAAGAAACGTATTCGCGACTGACGGCAGCACGGCATTTCCGCTCCTTTCGATATTCAGTCTGTAGCTGGCGTAAAATCCTATGTTCGCCATGAGCTTCATCTTCCAGAAATCGAAATGCATATGGGCCAGCACCGGGACTTCCACTACATCCCAGAATACGCTCTGCGCCCCTTCGATATTGTAGTCCTCCTCTAAGCTGTAGCCTTCCCTTGCATAGAACAGTCCGGCCTGGATACCGAAATACGGCATGTAGCCGAACATCTTTCCGTATCTGGTCCATGTCACCCCGAAATTGACCGGTACGAACTGCATTTTCTGCTCCATCCTCGGATTCCAACTCATCTGGTTCAGTCCCATGCCGTACTGGACACCGATCATCGTATAGTCGTTGATTACTGACTTCTTGCGGATATCGATGGAATCCACATAAGAGTCCGAAAACATGACCGAATCCTCGTCGAAGTCGATGTCTATGGATATCTTGAGCGTGTCTTTCCTCTCCTGGGCAAGTGCAGTGTACATGGAAGACACGGCGAACAGGGATAATATGGTAAGGATTATTCTCATTTCGTCTCTCATTGTCATTTGAACAGTTCTCCTATGTCAATGCTCTGCTCCAGTTCCGTCATCTCGGGGATATCGATAAGGAAGGTGCCGTCATCGAGCCTGAAGAATTTCACTTTCTCCGGCTGCTTGTGTTCCAGCAGGTTACCTGTGTCCACAAGACCGTTACGGTTCAGGTCTTCCGTGATCCTGATGCAGTATTTCCCGGCCTTTATATACGGGAACAGCAATGTGCAGTCGCTGTCGATGATATACGATCTCATGACATTGTCTCTCTTCTCGTTAAGAAGATCCACGATATATTTGTTCTTCACGTTTGTGAGTACGAGCGACATGGAGCTGAGCTTGTCATCATTCGGAAGCGTTACCTGCACTTCCGAGCTGTCATTATAGAAGCCGTTGATGTCTATGAATTTACGTGCAGGAACCTTCAGGAAATATTCATATCCCGGCATCAGCTTTTCATCGGGGGTCACCACATATTTCCTCAGGTTCAGACTGTCCTGCACCACCTTGTATGTCCCCTTGGACTCCTGCTGTCTCGGATTGAGGTACCGGAATTCCAGGGAATCGAAGGCCGACTTGACCAAAGGGTATTTGAATTCTATGACGAACCCGTACTGTTCCACTGTTTCCGGTTCGGCCGTGATGGTGAATACGGTGGTCGTATCCTCTTTCTTGATGTCGCGTCTGGAGCTTTTGGCCGCAGCGGTCTGTCTCGGTTTGGTCAGCTTGACTTCTTCAATGAAAGGGGAGAGCTGGCCGAGGGTGTCTGTCTTCAGATACGAGACATTCAGGAAAAGGGTGTCCGGCTGCTCCTTGGGGTCATTGACCCAGATTTCAAGACTGTCTCTTTCAAGATTGAACTGGGTGATGAGCTTTCCCGGAGGCAGGTCGCGTATCCATATGGAATCCACATCCGCGTAAGGAGCCATGAAAGTGATGTACGCAGTCCTTTCACCGAGACGTTCACTATTGACTATCATCTGTTTGGAAGGCGTTTCCCTGAACAGGTTCATTTCATATTCGCTTTTCCTTGCAAGACATTCGAGAGTGTCGGTCATAAGGTATTTGATGACTTCCGGGAGAGAATCGTCCACGACCGTCACAGGTCTGACAAGCGAGTCGATGAAGGCTACCCTGTCGTTGTCAGGGTCATATATATTGTTGGCTGTCTCTTCAAGGACGGCGTACATCCTGTAGAGGGTATCCTCGATGTTCCTTACACAGAAAAATCCCCAGTCATCGGTTCTGGCAGCGGCGTCCGGACGTTTCAGGAAAATGGCGGAGTCCGCCGGGACGGTCAGAGTGTCGTTGATTACCGTCGAATCTCCGGTGAATTTGTAAAGCATCACAGTGGCTCCCTTGACCGGCATCAGGGTGTTGCAGTCATAGACGCTTCCGGTGACCATCATGGAATCGAGGGTATGTCCGGTCGAGAAAGCCAGGGTGTATCCCGGGAACATGTTCCCTTCGTTGTTGTCGGCTATGGCGTTGGTCAGGTCGAGGGTATAGGTCCTGTTGGAGTCGAGATCCTCTTCGAACGAGATGACCACGCTCTTGCCACGTATCCTGTATTGCGGAGCCTTTGCCTGGGGAGGGGACAGGAATATGTTCTGCCTTTCCTTGACCACGACGAATTCGTCGAATGTAAAAGAAATCTGCGTCTTGTGCACAGGTACCATCGTGTCCCCGTTCATCGGGTATATCTTTGTCAGTACCGGGGGAATGGTGTCCTTGGGGCCTCCGCTCGGAGGTGTAGTGGTGTTGGCACACGAATGCGAGAACATCATGCTTCCGAGCACTATCCCTATCGGGACGGCCGGCAGGTATCTGGAAATTATTCTTCTCAATATCTTTTTCATATCGCTACAGGTCTGTTCTGACTACGTTCTGTATCCCTTCTATCTTGCCGAGTTTCCTGATGAGCTTGTCAAGGTCATTCTTGTCATGCACGTACAGATCAATGCTGCCCTCGAACACACCTCCTTCGGTGGAGATATTGATGCCTCTGATGTTTACGCTCATGACAAAGGAGATATATCTTGTTATTTCGTTTATTATGCCTATCCTGTCCACGCCTTTGATGGAGAGCCGCACCAGGAACGAGGCCCGGTTGCTTTCCTCCCATTCGGGAACTACAATCCTGTCCCCGTGCTTTGCGGCTTCATCGTTCGCTACAGGGCAGCTTTTCTTGTGTACCGTCACTGTCCCGTCCGGTCCCCGAAATCCTACGACACTGTCTCCGGGAATAGGATTACAGCAAGTGGCCGTCACATACCGGTGTTCCGGCCCCGTAGACTCTCCGACCGCCGGCTCCTCCTTCTTCGCCTTGGGCCTGAACCACGACATCCAGGACTTCGATCTGGCTGTTTCCTGTCTGTCGAGACTGCCTGCGATATCGTCTGTCCCGATGATGCCTACTCCTATCCTGAAATAGAGTTCATCCTGATTGTCTTCAGAAATTCCGTACCTGGACATTATTCTGTGCAGGATCTTGTCGGTAACTTTGATTCCGGAGGCGTTCAGACTGTTTTCAAGCATGCTTCGTCCTGTCCTGACACTGTCATTCCTTTCGCTCTTGAGGTAGTCCATTACTATCGACCTGGCCTTGCGGGTCTGCAGGAACTGAAGCCATTCCCTCTTGGGCTTTTCGGTTTCGGCAGTGATGATTTCCACCTGATCGCCTCCCTTGAGTACATAGGAGAGAGGCACAAGCCGCATGTTTACCTTGGCGGCTATCGCAGTGTTGCCTATATGGGTGTGGATACTGTATGCGAAGTCCAGTGCCGTGGCGCCTTTCTGTATCCTTTTCTGCTCTCCTTTCGGTGTGAATACGAATATGTCCTGCGTGTTCAGGTCATTGTGTATGATATCGAGCAGCTCCAAGGCATTCACGTCCGGATTGACAAGGATTTCCTTTACTTTGGATATCCATTTGTCCATTTCGCTTTCGTTCTCGCCTGCAAAACCGTCCTTCTTGTATGCCCAGTGCGCCGCAATGCCTTTCTCTGCTATGTCATCCATCCTTTTCGTCCTGATCTGGACCTCTATCCATATTCCCGAACGGCTCATCAGCGTGCAATGCAGGGCTTCGTATCCGTTGTTCTTGGGATGCTTGACCCAGTCACGCACCCTGTCGGGCTTGTATCTGTAGATGTCGGTTATGATGGAGAAGACATGGTAGCACTGATCCCTTTCGGTCTCGGTAGTGCCCGGAGCGGGAGTGAAGATTATGCGTACGGCATACAGGTCGTATATCTGTTCGAAAGTTATGCCTTTAGTGACCATCTTGTGCCATATGGAGTAAGGCGTCTTGACCCTCTTGCGTATCTCGAAATTGAAAGAGGCCGCTTCCAAAGCCTTGCCTATGGGTGCTATGAAGTCGTCTATTTCCTTCTCCTTGTCATTGACATTACGGTTGATCTTGGCCGTTATATCATTGAACGCTTCAGGTTCCTTGTATCTGAGCCAGATGTCTTCCATCTCTGACTTGACCTCATACAGACCGAGCCTGTGGGCAAGGGGGATGAATATGAACATCGTCTCGCTCAGGATCTTGTCCCTCTTGTATTCCGGCATGAATTCTATCGTCCTGCAGTTGTGCAGCCTGTCAGCCAGCTTTATGAGGACAACCCTGACATCATCGTTGAGAGTGAGCAGTATTCTTTTGAAGTTTTCGGCCTGTATGCTCCTGTTCCCGGCCTTGGCGTCATTGTCGAGCACCACCTTGATCTTGGTCAGACCGTCCACCAGCAGGGCGATGCGATCCCCGAACAGGTTGCGTATGTCATCGACCGTATAGTCGGTATCCTCGACCACATCATGCAGCAGGGCGGCCGCAATCGACTTGTATCCGAGACCGATATTTGTCACAACTATCTTGGCCACTGCTATAGGGTGCAGGATATACGGCTCGCCGCTGCGGCGCCTGACTCCCTTATGGGCCTCGTTGGCGAACTCGAAAGCCTTCTGGACCACATCCATTTCTTCCTGGTTGGCGCACCTCTTCATGGCGACCTCTTTCAGGTCGGCGTATTCGCGTGCGATGACCTCATAGTCCTGTTGTGTGAATTCAGAAAAACTCATTGTCATTCAAGATTATAGTTATTGACGTTCTGGAAAGCGTACGATAGTTCCGCCCCGAACAGGATGATGAACCATCCGAAATTCAGCCAGAACATGAAAAGCGGTATCGCCGCAACGGCTCCGTACACCATGTTCAGCCTCGTCACGAAGACCTGTGTCTCGAGGTACAGGTACTGCAGGACGGTAAATGCCGCGGCGGAAATGACCGCTGCCCTGAAAGCATGGCTGTACTTTACCTTATAGTTGGGGATGAACTTGTACATTGCGGAGAAAGTGAGCGTGGCTATGACGTAGAATATCGCCCAAGCCAGCACGGAGGATATGGTGTCGAAATATGCCACTCCGAGTCCTATGCCCTTGAGGGCATCGGTATATATGATCGAACCGGAGAAGAAGAGCAGAACGATGAACGGGGCAATAAACAGTATAAGGAGATAGAATCCCAGCCTTTTGAAGAAATTGCGGGACTTGCGTACTCTCCAGACATTGTTGAACACCCTTTCCACGCACATCATCATCCAGATGATGAGCCATACGAAGACAAGGGCGCTGACAAGCCCCATCGCGTTGCTCTGTGATGCCTCTATTATGTTGTTGGCATAAGTCAGTACGGTATCGATTATCTCCTGATATCCGTCGAAATTCGCATACAGCAACTGACGCAGCTTGTCCGAGAGCCCGAAACCGTCGGTGACGGCGAATGCCACGGCTACGAAAGGAACTACTGCCATGGTCCCGAAAAAACTCAGGGCTACGGCCTGGAAGCCTATTTTCTCGGCGGAGAAAGTCTTTATGGTGATGATAAGTATCTTGATGTACTTGACAGTCTTCGCCTTCGCTCTGGAAAGTTCCTCAAGGTTCACTTTCCAGATGTCATCGGCAATAAACTGTCTCGCCCGGCTGATATATTGACCTATCCTGCCCATCCCGTTATCAGAAAAGTTTAAGCTGGTCCCCGTCCTGAATTTTACCGGAAGCCGTTTCCAGTCCGTCAGCGCCGCTTTCCCCGTCTTCTCCGTTACGGCTGTCATTGCCTTCCGTGTCCGTTTCCGGCAAACTGCCTTCGCTTGTGCCTTTCCCTGCCGTTACGGTTTCTTCGCCGCGGGTTTCAAGCATCCGCATCAGGTCATCCTCTCCGATTACCTGTATCCCGAGCCGTTCCGCCTTTTTAATCTTCTCCGGTCCCGGTTTAGTGCCTGCAAGCAGGAATGAAGTCTTCCCGCTCACCGAACTGCTGTTCCTGCCTCCGTTCCTCTCTATGAGAGTCTTCATCTCATCCCGTGAAATGCTGAAATTCCCGCTTATGACTATTGTCTTGCCTGCAAGGGCGCCGGAACCGTCTTCGGAGTCCGCGTTATCAACTGAGAATTTCAGTCCGGCAGCCTTCAGCCTGGCAACCTCTTCCCTGTTTGCCGGTCTGGAGAAATAGTCCAGTATGCTGTCTGCTATCACTTCACCGACGTCTTCGGCTTCGAGAAGCTCCTCCCGGGATGCCGACATCAGTGCATCCATATTGCCGAAATGCCGTGCAAGCCCTTTCGCGGTTGTCTCCCCGACATACCTTATACCAAGGGCAAACAGGACATTCTCGAACGGTGTGGATTTCGAGGCCTCTATGCTGGAGAGGAATCTCTCCGCAGAACGGTCTTTCCAACCGTCCAGTTTCAGAAGGTCATCCTTTGTAAGGGAATAGAAGTCGGAAGGCTTTCTGACAAGGGACAGCCGGAACATCTGCTCTATCGTGGCATCCCCTGCAATGACATTCATCGCCTTCCGGCTTATGAAATGCACCAGCCGTCCCATGATCTGGGTCGGACAGCCGTCCCGGTTCGGGCAGAAGAACTTCGCCTCACCCTCGTCCCGGACCAGGGGAGTGCCGCAATCCGGACATACTGAAGGGAATTCAGGCACAGCCGCTCCCTCCGGACGGAGGGTCATTTCCACGCCTGTGATTTTCGGGATTATCTCACCGCCTTTTTCCACATATACCCTGTCTCCGACCCTTATGTCGAGAAATTTCATCTGGTCGAGATTGTGCAGGGTAGCCCTTTTGACTGTCGTCCCGGAAAGAGGTACGGGAGCGAGGTTGGCGACCGGCGTAACGGCTCCTGTCCTGCCCACCTGGTAGTCGATGGAGAGCACTTCCGTAAGAGCCTGCTCGGCCTTGAACTTGTATGCCACTGCCCAACGCGGGAATTTCGCCGTATATCCCAAAACATTCCGGAATGCAAGCTCGTTGACCTTTATCACTATCCCGTCGGTAGCGAACGGAAGCAGCTTCCTCCCGGTGTCCCAGTAATCGATATATTCCTTGATTTCCCCTATGTCCCTGCAGATGCGTCTCTTGTCCGATACAGGAAGACCCCAGGAGGCGGCAGCCTTCAGCGCCTCGTCATGGGTGGTGAACGGAAGATCCTCTCCCGGTATATGGTATAGCGTGCATTCGAGCCCCCTGTGAGCCACTTCTTCCGGGTTTGTCAGCTTCAGCGAGCCTGAAGCCGCATTCCTCGGATTGGCAAACGGAGGATCCTCGTCCCTTTCCCTCTCGGCATTGAGTCTGTCGAACGCCTTGTAGGGCATATATATTTCCCCCCGTATCTCGAATTCGTCAGGCCAGCCGCTCCCTGAAAGTTTCCGGGGAATATTGCTGATATGCAGGACATTTTCGGTGACATCATCCCCGACTGTCCCGTCTCCGCGCGTCAGAGCCCTGAAAAGCTGTCCTTTACGGTATGTAAGACATATGGCAGTCCCGTCGAATTTAAGTTCAGTGGAAAACGTGAAAGGCTCTCCGATACCTTTGGCAGCCCTTTCGACGAATGCCTCCACTTCGCTGATGTCATATGTGTTGCCGAGTGAAAGCATCGGATACCTGTGCGGATATTGGGCGAATTCCCTGCTCCCCTGACCTGCCGCATCCTGTTTTCCTGCTCCTGTTCCGGGAGAGTCTGCGGTGCCGTATTCCGGGGAATTCCCGAGATCGCTCCCGACTTTCTGTGTCGGCGAGTCCGGAGTGACAAGATCAGGATATTCCTTTTCAAGGGAGACAAGTTCGTTCATCAGCATGTCATAGTCGTAGTCGCTGATCTGCGGACTGTTCTCCACATAGTATCTCCTGTTGTTCTCTTCTATGATATTTCTGAGCTCGGCGACCCTTGCTGCTGCCTGTTCCCTTTCCATGTTCCGGTCTGATTAATGCTTCCGCAAAGCGGAAGTCAAATTACAAAATTAGCGATTTTTTCGTTGAAATTTGACGAAAATGGATAATTTTGCAACGCGAAAGCAGGAAACAGTATAACTTTTAATACATATCAATGATGAAAGACTCAATTATTATCCTTTGCGGAGGCGGCCCTGCTCCGGGAATGAACTCCGTGTCAATGAGTGTGGCAAAGACTTTTCTTTCAAAAGGCTACAGGGTCATCGGCCTTCACGGCGGATATTCCGGACTTTTCAGCAGGAACGCCCGCATCGAGGACATAGATTTCCTCAAGGCGGACAGGTATTTCAACAGGGGAGGCTCCTATCTCGAAATGAGCAGGTTCAAGCCTACTGACAAGGATTTCGAGGAGAATTTCAACCTTGACCTGTTCAAGGACAACAACATAAAGCTTCTTGTGACAATCGGCGGCGACGATACTGCCTCCACTGCCAACAGGATTTCCAAGTTCCTCGCATCCAAGCATTATCCGATCGCCAATATCCACTGCCCGAAGACTATCGACAACGACCTTCCTCTTCCGAACAATACTCCGACTTTCGGATACAATTCGGCCAAGAATGAGGGCGCACATCTGGCAAGGACCATTTACGAAGATGCCCGCACTTCCGGCAACTGGCTGATTATCTCAGCCATGGGGCGTACTTGCGGAAGTCTTGCCTTAGGTATCGGCGAGGCGACCCACTGCCCTATGACCATAATTCCGGAGATGTTCAACAAGACAGAGATGACCCTCGACAAGATTATCAGGCTCTCCGTATCGGCCATCCTCAAGAGGAAGATAATGGGTGTGAACTACGGTACAATCGTGGCTGCCGAAGGTCTTTTCCATAATGACGGTGTTGCCAGGGAAGCTGCCGACGCAGGCATACATTTCACATATGACGAGCACGGCCATCCGGAACTCGGAAAGATATCCAAGGCTGTCCTCTTCAACGACCTGCTCGAAAAGGAATTCAAGAAGATGGGCATCAAGGTCAAGACCCGTCCGGTAGAGATCGGCTATGACGTACGTTGCCAGGATCCGGTCGCATACGACCTCACGTACTGCACCGAGCTTGCAATGGGAGTATACCAGCTTTTCAGCGAAGGCAAGACGGGATGCATGGTCTATGTGGATGCATACGGAAACGTGTCTCCGCTCTATCTGGCCGACCTCCAGGATCCGGAGACAGGCAAGATACCTCCGCGCGTAGTGGACATCAATGCCGGTACTGCACAGAACTATTACAAGTATATCGCACACTACATCACTCCGGACGACTATGAGGCAGCAAAGGCCTATGTACAGGATCCGGAGAACTATGATTTCTGCAAAATACTGAACTGGTAATCCTGTCTACAGGCATTACCTGACAAAGAGGGCCCAAAAGGGTAATTTCTGCATTATGTTCGGTTCGGAAATCCTCATGTACGACAGTACACTTCGGTTTCCTTATCTGCACAAGCGATGAAATTCCGCCTTTTGGGTCGTCTTTTTTCTGCAGTCAGAAGTTCAGGGCAAGTCCCACGCCGTGCCGCTGCATCCCGAAGGAAAGGCTTGCGGACGGAACGGCATTGCATGCATCGGCGATATTGTTCATATGCTTTTTGTACACGCAGTAGACCGTCGTTCCCGCGGCTATTCCGAGGACTCCGACACCAGTGGCGCACAGTCCGGCAATCGCGACACCCCTGAATTTGCTGTTATAGGTTATTTCAGGGTCTTCTCCGGCAACGACAGCAAGCGGAGCCACGAATGCCGTACCTATTCCGAGTGCCACTCCTTCCACCATCATCCCGACAACTCCGACACCGGTAACGAGAAGCCCTGCTCCCGTCAATGAACCGAAACCTATCAGCATCCCTTTACCAGCATTGAAACCCTTCCGGGCCTTGTCCCAGTCTGCGGCTGTCACTCCCTCCACATTCTCCAGCAGGGAATATACCTGTTCCGGAGTAAGTCTGATGTCACCGGAATACAGATTGGCGCCTTTACGGTAGACATCGCTGTACTGGGCCGATGCAGTCACGCTTCCGGCAAGTGCCGCTACGACGAAAACCAGCAGCATTACAATTCTTTTCATCATCTCAATCTAAGTTACGGAAAATATTTATGGCAATTCCGTCGCATGCTATCTGCATTGTATGCTGACAGTTCCCGGCTGCAGGCCGTCGGACGAGGCTGTCAGCCTTATCTTGCCGGACTTGCCGTTGTTCCGGATCACGACGAGGCATTTGCCGTACATCGCGTTCCTTTCCGAAGCCTGGAATCTCTCCATGGATGTCTGGCTGCCGTTGTCCACTCCGGCTATGACGCCGTTGCCTTCCACTCCGAACCTGACCCTGTTGTCAGCAAGAGGACAGAAATTACCGTCCTTGTCCAGTATCTCTACAGTCACGAAGCTAAGGTCGTCTCCGTCGGCATCGATAAGCGTCCTGTCTGCAGTAAGCCTTATCTGCGCGGGTTCACCTGCCGTGCGCCGGACGGCTTCATTTACGACTTCGCCGTTTTTCTTCGCTACGGCCCGGATTGTCCCCGGTTCATATTCCACACTCCAGCATACATGGAAATCTTCGGGACCTTTTTTCTTCACTCCAAGAGACTTGCCGTTCAGGAAAAGCTCCACTTCATCAGCATTGCTGTAATATGCCCACACGTCGATGACCTGTCCCGGCTCCCAGTTCCAGTGAGGGAAGACATGCAGGACATTCTTCTCCGGATTCCATTCGCTCTGGTACATATAATATACATCTTTCGGGAATCCTGCCAGATCGACGATGCCGAAATAGGAACTTCTGGCCGGCCATGGATAAGGGGTAGGCTCACCGATATAGTCGAATCCCGTCCAGATATACTGTCCGCTGATGAAATCATTGAATTTCACGTGCCTCAAAGTCTCTTCCTGGGTGGATCCCCACGGGACATGACAGTTGTCATAGGAAGAGCATTTGTATGACGGATCACACCAGCCGCTTCCCTGAGGCCAGATGTACATGCTGTCGCTCGGCATCCTGTAATATCCTCTCGTGCCGAGTCCCGAAACACTCTCCGTCACGAGGAACGGCTTTCCCGGAAATTTCTCGGGGACACCGGCAAACCAGTCTTCATGATAGTTGAACCCGATGATGTCGAGGGCACCCGCCCTGAAAAGATGGTTGGCCGGGTCCGGTTCGTTGCAGCCCGCAGTTACAGGCCTGGTGCTGTCAAGGGACTTCACTATCTCTACAAGTCTCCTTGTAAGCAATGAATTCACAGACATTTCACCTTCTTTCGCCAACTGTTCCCTGCTGTGCCCGAAGTTGAGTATCATATTGGCTTCCGCCAGACTGAGCGTATCAGCAGCCGCGTCGGACCACTGCTCCAGGACTTCGTTGCCCACACTCCACATGAAGATGGAAGGGTGATTGCGGTCCCTCACTACCATATCGGTGAGATCCCTCTCGTACCACTTGTCGAAGAAACGGGCATAGTCGTTTTCAGTCTTGCGTCTGCGCCACATGTCGAACGCCTCGTCCATCACTATGAATCCCATCCTGTCGCACAGATCAAGGAGCTCGGGAGCAGGAGGGTTGTGGGAGGTGCGGATACCGTTGCATCCCATTTCCTTGAGTATCTCAAGCTGCCTCCGGATAGCCCTCGTGTTTACGGCCGCCCCGAGACATCCGAGATCATGGTGCATGCATACACCGTTGATTTTCATATGTTCACCGTTAAGGAAGAAGCCTTTGTCCGGGTCGAAGCGGAATGAGCGTATCCCGAACGGTGTCTCATATCTGTCTACCGTCTTGCCGTCCCGTATGATTTCCGTCACTGCCGTGTACATAAGAGGTGTCTCCACGCCCCAGAGTACGGGCGAGGACACATTGACAGTCTGTCCGCATTCTTTCCTGCTGCTGCCTGCCACGGCGGTTCCGGTCTCCGCAGTACCGGCCGTATTCCCGTAAGGGTCAAGCAGCGTTGTCCTGACCAGCACTTCCGTTTCGGAACCGAGCGTGTTTTCCACAGTAGTGCGCACCGTGACATCCGCCGCACCGTCAGAGATATTGTCTGTCGTGATATAGGTACCCCACAGGGCCACATGTACAGGATCCACCTTTGTCAGCCAGACATTCCTGTATATGCCGCATCCGGAATACCACCTTGAATTGGGCTGGTCGCTGTTGTCCACCTTGACGGCGACTACATTCTCTTCACCCCATCTTGCATAAGGGGTCAGGTCATATCTGAAGGATATGTATCCGTACGGACGGGTACCGAGTTCATGACCGTTGAAATAGACGGTGGAGTTCATGTAGACACCGTCGAAATCGATGTAGATCACTTTGCTGCTGTCTGCCGCATCAAGCGTGAAAGTCTTGCGGTACCATCCTGTTCCGCCCGGGAGAGCCCCTCCGCCCGGAGTGGACGGATTGTCGATACTGAAATCCCCTTCGATGGCCCAGTCGTGCGGCAGGTCGAGGACCCTCCATCCGGAATCATCGTATTCAGGATCACTGAACTCAGGCGCATCATTGAGAATGAATGACCATCCGTCAGTGAATTCAGTTGTCCTTTCCTGCTCGTTTCCACAGGACGGCAAGGCCAGCAGGATGCCTAATGCCGACAGAAGTGACATGGTTCTGTTCATACAGTCATAGTGTTATTGATCCTATGCAAAGTTAGAATATATTTTGACAATACATTCACAAAATACTATCTTTGCCATGAATCCGCATGCAGCGCCGTCTGACCTGCCGGATGCCGTCAATAACAATTGTCATGAATTCCAAATCCGGAGAACTGAAAAGCGAACGCGGACTTGTCCTGTCCCTGAAGGCAGGCGACATGGAGGCCTACCGTCTGCTTTTCTCGAGATTTTATCCGAAATTCCTGCATTTTGCCGCAACCTTGTCTGGGGGGGTATAGATGACGCTAAGGACATAATGCAGGACGTCTTCATCAAGATCTGGCGCTACCGCGACAGGCTTGACGAAAATCTTTCGCTCTACAATTATATATATGTACTGACCAAGCGCGAGGTGCTGAATTACCTCAGGGGCCGGCGTGTCCCTGTCGCCTTACCGGAAGACGACAGTATCCTTTCGGAAGAATCCGTTGAAAGGACTGTCTCGGGGAAGGAGATGGAAGCCGTCGTGACCGGCATTATCCGGGAGATGCCCCAGCCCAAGCGCAGGATATTTCTGATGTCCCGGTTCAACGGGATGTCCGTCAAGGATATAGCCGGAATTCTCAGCCTTTCCGTACGATCGGTGAACTACCATATCGAGACGGCAAAGGAATTCCTCAGAAAAAGGCTTGCGGATATGAAATGATGATTTTTTGTCGAATGGCGGGAATGAGTTTGCCAATTCCCGCTTTCATTGTGTTCTATATAATGTACATCAGTTATGAAAAAGAAAAGAACAGACAACAGAGCCGGCTTCAACCGCTGGCTGCTCGAGAATTCGGAAAGGATTCCTGAAGCGGACGCAATGCTGAAGGAAATTCTCGGGAATGTACAACCGTCTCCGGAAGACACTGACCTCGCTTCGTCGGCCTATGAAGATTTCAGGGCGGAAGTGAAGAGACGGCAGCGGATTTCCGCGGTGGCCGGCCGTTTCCAAAGGGCAGCCGCATTGATTGCCGTCCCGCTTGCCGCGGGGCTCGTATTCTCGATGCTTTCCGACAGACAGTCAGGATGGGAGGAAATCTACACCATGACCGGGGAAACCAGGACCGTGGTGTTGCCTGACAGTTCTGTGATGAAACTTGCCCCGCACAGCAAGATCGTCTATCCGGAAAAGTTCGGAAGGAAGGAAAGGCACATATTCCTGACGGGGGAGGCCTATGCTGACATCATGCCGGACAGCGGATGTCCGTTCAGGATATCGGCAGGAGACATGGAAGTCAGGGTTCTCGGCACTCAGTTCAGCATCAGCGCATATCTGGAGAATACCGAATGCGAAGTGGCGCTTGTGGAGGGGTCGGTGGAGCTTCAGGTGGCCGGCAGGGAGACCCCGATGCGGCTGAATCCGGGAGAACTTGCGGTATATGACAGACGGACCGGAGTCCTGTCCGGCAGGACATTCATACCTGAATATTTCAAGGAGGTAGAGATGCAGGACGGCTGCCAGTTCCTCAACATGCGTTTTGTCGACATAGCTTCATACCTGGAAAGGAGGTTCGGTGTGAAGATATTCATAGCGGATGAAAGCATAGGGAACGAGCGGTTCTATGCATCGTTCATCAACGGAGAGGGCGTGGATGAGATTCTTGAAATACTGAATATGGAAGGCAGGTTCAGTATAAGAAGGAACGGCAACACTGTCCTGATAGAATAGACGGCTCCTGAAGGCAGACCAGGAATAACACTATTAACTGATACATTATATATGAAAACCAATGACCTTAACCGACTGATGAGACGGATCGTCCTGTTCTGTTTCTCATTGGCGGTTCCGCTGGCAGTCAGCGGACAGACGATTACCCTGGACGTCCACGACGAATCCAGGCAGAAAGTAATCATGAAGATCCAGCAGGAGTACGGCTATTCCGTAGCCTTCAATTCCACTGATGTGGATCTTGACGTTCCGGTTTCAATTGACGTCAGGGACGAACCGGTAGAAAAGGTGATGGAGATGATTTTCGACGGCGAGAATGTGGAATGCCGCGTCTCCGGGAAGACCATCATCGTTTCAAGGGCGGGACAGCAGCAGCCTGACACCCTTGTCACTGTAACAGGAAAGATCGTGGATGACAAAAACGCCCCGGTGATAGGTGCTGCCGTGATGGTCAAGGGGGACAGTTCCACAGGTTCGATTTCGGATCTTGACGGGAACTATTCAATCAGTGCCCCTTCCGGTGCGGTTATAGTCTTCACTTCGCTCGGGTATGTCTCCCGGGAAGTGGAAGTCCGCGGAAGGACGACAATCAATGTCACCATGCCGCTGGATGCGGAAAAGCTGGACGAGGCCATAGTCGTGGGCTACGGTACGGCTTCGAAGAGACTTGTCAGCTCATCGATTGCATCCGTCAAGATGGATGACATAGACGCAGGGGCCGAGATAGACCCGATCAAGGCACTTCAGGGAAGAGTGACGGGTATCAGCATATCCAGCACTTCCGGACGTCCCGGTTCGGCACCGAATGTAATCATCAGAGGTGTCAGTTCCATATCCGGCAATTCTTCCCCTCTTTACGTTGTCGACGGGATACCTTCCGAGACATACCCTAACATCAATTCAGCCGACATCGAGAGCATTGAAGTCCTGAAAGATGCCTCCGCGACAGCCATATACGGTTCCAGGGCCAATTCGGGAGTAGTCATCATCACCACCAAATCCGGCTACAGCGGCAAGACTACGGTGGATGTGGAAGGATACTACGGTTTCTCCCATATAGCGAAGGATATTCCTATGGCGAATACTGCCGAGTACATCAATGTCATGCAGACGGCCATCGACAACTATAATGTCCAGATGGGAGCGGCAGAGACCCTGTACATCCCTGAGAATATCGAGGAATACGACTGGATCGCCGGCGTGTCGCGAAAGCTCGCCCTGAGAGGCGGTGCATCAGCCAGTCTTCAGGGAGGTAACGAGAAAACGAAGTTCTATGTATCGCTTGGTGTGGAACAGCAGCAAGGATATCTCAACAAGACTTCGTACAATCTCTATACGGGAAGGGCCAAATTCTCCCATAATATATTCAAGTGGCTGGATATCAACCTTAATCTTGCCGGTTCCTATGCAAGGTACAATATGGTGGAGGAGACCGACGGCTCGCTCAAGATACTGCGTGCCGCGCGTGAGGAACAGCCGTGGTACAGCCCGTATATGGACAGCGAGAGCGGGTACAGGGTCATGACCACCAACGGACTGGTAAGACACAACCCGGTGATGATGATCAACGAAGAGGACTACTGGAATGACAAGTACCAGATACAGGGAACACTCAACTTCGATGTCAGGATAGCCAAAGGGTTGAAATGGACGCCTTCGATAAGCGCCTACACCACTTTCGACAAGACAATAAAGAAACTGACCGAGAACCATACAGACAGGGCATACAAGGACGGATGGCATGCATTGAGCGAGCAGAAGGACAACACCCTGAGATATGTAATCGACAATATCCTCTCATATGAAGGCAAGAGCGGGGGATTCATGTATTCAGCCATGGTCGGTCACTCTTTCGAGAAATACGAGAGCGAGCCGTTCGGAGCCAACAGCGACAATTATGCCAACAGTGCATTCCCTTCTTCGAGTTTCGGGCTCATCACATCCGGCAACAGCATTTATCCGGGAAATATCGGCTACGATGCCTATGCGCTTGAGTCGTATTTCTTCAGGGGAGCGATGAACTGGAAAGACCGCTACATCGTCAACTTCTCATTCAGGTCGGACGGCTCGTCGCGTTTCCCGAAAACCAGCAGATACGGATATTTCCCTGCCGGGTCTTTTGCATGGATCATCACCAATGAGGAATTCATGCCGGAAAGCGATGTCCTTACCGAACTGAAACTGAGGCTGAGCGCCGGACAGACAGGAAGCATGGCGGGTATCAGCAACTGGGCGGCGATGACCCTCATCTCCGCAGGTACACCGTACAACGGAGAATCCGGCATGAGACTGACCCAGACGGCACAGAACGTGAAATGGGAGAAATCCACAAAATACAATTTCGGTGTGGATGCCGAACTTTTCAACGGAAGAATGGGACTCAATCTCGATGCCTTCTATTCCCGGACAGATGATCTTCTCTATAACAAGCCGGTCGTTTCCACTACAGGTTTCACGACCCTCGCAAGCAACATCGGCTCGCTGTACAACACCGGTGTCGAGTTCAATGTCAGCGGCAGGGTAATAGACACTGACTTCAAATGGGATCTTCAGGCCAATATGTCATGGAGCAAAAATGTGCTCACATCCCTGCTCGACGAGACTGACATGATCATCGTGACGGGCAGTAACCTTTACGGCGGCAACAAGCATGCCCTCATCATAGGAGAACCTATTTCGACCTGGTACATGCTCAAGATGGACGGCATTTACCAAACCGATGCGGAAGTGCCGCAAAAACTGTATGACAAGGGCGTGAGGGCAGGAGATGTCAGATACCGTGACCTGAACAATGACGGAGACATAACCGACGATGACCGTATGGTCTGCGGCAAGGCGACCCCGGACATCTTCGGAGGTCTCAGCTCGACTATGCGCTGGAAAGGTCTTGAACTGGATATTTTCTGCCAGTATGCCATCGGAGGACAGGTTTTCGCGGGCTGGAAAGGCTGCGGACAGGAAGGAACGGAACATCTCGGACTGTCTTCAGGGACAGTGACCACGGATGAAGGTTCGACAGCCCTCCAGTTCTTCAACGTAAGCCGGGATGCCGCTCTCAACTACTGGAAAGGTCCTGGTACTTCAGACACTATACCGAGACCTATATACAGCAACAACGATGTCCACACCGGATGGAGTCCCGACTACAACATCATGACTTCATCCCGCTATCTGGAAGACGCATCCTACTTCAAGATCAAGACAATAACCTTGGGATACAATCTTCCGGAAAAATGGATACGGAAAATCAATGTCGAAGGCATCAAGGTCTATTTCACCGTCGACAACGCCTACACATTCACCGCATATTCTGGATACGATCCGGAAGTGTCAATATCGGGCGCGCCGGCATCATCCGACTACGGACTGGATTTCGGTTACCAGCCGACCCTGAGGTCTTTCCTTTTCGGAGTCAAATTCCAGTTCTGACGCAGGTACGGATCACATAAATTCATTACAGAAATGAAAAGATACATATACATATTCATGGCCATCCTGATGATACCGGCCGCAGCCGGATGTTCATCGATGCTGGATGACATAACTCCGAGACATGCAATTTCATCGGACAAGCTGAGCGACTCTGATCTGAACCAGCTCATCAACGGTATGCTGAACATGATGGAGTCCTATTCCAGGGACATATGGTTTACCGGAGACTATCTCGGAGAGAATTTCCAGGGCGGTCCAGGAGCGGTTCCGAGAACCGACTGGTCCACTGACCTGGCGCAGTCGACATCCTCCCTGGCCGAAAGCGAGTGGAACGGCTCGTTCACCAAGCTGCTGTATGCCAACGAACTGATAGCAGCCGCCGGGAAGTCTGCCAACCAGTCCTCCGAGACTGTTACTGACGCCTACGGTACGGGATACTTCTGCAGGGCATACATATATCTCAATCTTGCGGTAAGATACGGGAACGTACCGATCATAAGGAACACTACCAATGACGTCGTGCCCATATCTCCGGAAGCCGATGTCTGGAATTTCATCCTCGAAAACTGCACGGAAGCAATTTCCGCGCTGAGACCGTTCTACGACAAATATTATCCGTCCAAGGAAGCCGCCTATATACTCTATGCCAAGGTAAACCTGTGGCTGGCTGCTCTGGCGGACAGGGACGGGACATATCTCGGGAAGGCCGGAGACGACTACCGTGCCACAGCAGAGGAATATGCGGACAAGGTCCTTTCGAACAGCAGTTTCTCCATGACTTCCACATCGGAAGATTTTGCCGGACTCTATATCAACGGAACGCAGAATTCCGAGATAGTGTTCGCCCTTGCAAATGCCCGCCCTACTGCATTCATCCGTCTGTTCGAGTGGGTCAATGACACCGACGGTTCGTTCAACTACAGTCCG
Source organism: uncultured Bacteroidales bacterium (assembly GCA_944322585.1). Classification (GTDB taxonomy): domain Bacteria; phylum Bacteroidota; class Bacteroidia; order Bacteroidales; family UBA932; genus Cryptobacteroides. The sequence goes on from CALUPB010000006.1 coordinate 25,703, forward strand.
GCGGAAGCCATGTACTCCGGTCTTTTCAGCGATGACAGCTATCGCACGGGCGACATCCGCAAGGCACCGACATTCTCTCCGACGGACGCAACCCGGACGATAAAGTTCCCTAACGGCAGGGAAGGCCAGTTCATAGAGAATCCGGATGCCCAGACATCCCCGATGATGGTGTTCAGACTTGCGGATGCATATCTGCTGAAGGCCGAGGCGGAAGGGGCTTCGGCAGGCCTCGCGACCATGGAGGAATTCATGGAGAACCGTTATGGCTCTGTAAGCCTGCCTGCAGCGATGTCGGATGACGAATTCCGCACCCTCCTGCTTGACGAGAACAACAGGGAATTCTATGCGGAAGGCCGCAGATGGTTCGACATCAAACGGCTGTATCTTTCGGATGTATCGACGGCAAAGCCTTTCAGGGGCGGGTTCAATGAATGGGCATCGGAGCATTCTTTCCTCTGGCCCGTACCGCAGAACCAGATAGACATAGCCGGAAAGGAGAATTACCCTCAGAACCCCAATTATTGACCGGGTCTGCCCCGACGGGGTACTTTCTGCTTTCCCGGACTGACGGGACTTAAGTAATTGATATCATTGTTAAACTTTTCTGATATGAAGAAGTTATTGTTTATTACAGCAAGTGTTGCAGCGGCGTTTCTATGCGGCTGCAGCAAGAACACCGGTTCCGCTACCCTTATAGCGGACTTCACCATGACTCCCAATCCTGCCAGCGCAGGCCAGGAAGTGACATTCACACCATCCGTGACCGGAGGGGAGACACCTTATACCTATTCCTGGAGTGCAGTCGCCAGGGGAGTCCAGGACGCAGTCTTCACCTCCACCGATGAGTCATGCTCATATACATTCGAGTCCAACGGGACCTACAATGTGACTTTTGTCGTGACAGATGCGGCCGGGACAAGCGTTCAGAGACAGAAGAATCTGGTTGTCAACCCCGCTGCCGTAGAGGAGACCGGGAAACTGGATCTGAAATGGGTCGTACCTATGGGCGGTTATGTTTCCGGGTCTGCCCCGGCGGTTCATGACGGTATCGTATATGCAGTCTGCGGAACTCCTGACAATAACCTGTATGCGATAGATGCGGCAGACGGGACCGTGAAATGGAAACAGCAGCTTGTTTCCGATGCAGAGTCTTCGGTAAAGGGTATTCCGAGTGTCGATGAGGACGGCAATGTCTATATTCTCGGAGGCGACAAGAACAGTACGGGCATATTCGTTTCATACACACCGGAAGGAGTTCAGAGATGGTCCTTCGACGGATGGTGGGCTGCAAACGATGCGGTTCCGGCACCAGCCGCACATAGCGTGATACCGGCCCTTGACGTGAATTTAGCATATATCGGCACCGCGGGAATCAACGGAACCATAATTTCAGTGGACATGGCTACCGGCGAAAGGGTCAACCTGTGCAAGAATACAGACGGCTCCGGGCCTGCCGGAGGAGCCAGGAACGGTATCGTGATATCCAACGACGGAGCGATCAACTGGTTCGGAGGAATATATTCTCTGTTCGGGCTCAGCAAGGATGATATGGCTGAAGACGGAGATGGAGTCGTCCCTCTCTGGTCCAAACTGTCTGGCTGGGGAGAAGCGTCCGCAAGTGCTGTCGGAGGTATTGCAATAGCGACTGTAAACGGTAAATCATGTGTATGCGGAGTCTATCCGCAGAACGGATCTACCGTCCTCTATGTCGTAGAATGCAGGACTGGAGAAGAGATAGTGAAATATGTCATCCCTGACTCCGGGGCACAGGACGGAGGCGGTGTATCCGTCACTGAAGAAGGCTATCTGGCAGTCGGACTGAACTATACTCTCGGGAAAGACAATGGCGGTATCCTTGTCTATGACCCTGCCGCCAATGCTGAAGTCGCACGTTACAGGACCCAGGAAAAGGTTGCAGGCACACCTGCAATCGACGCTGCCGGAAATATCCATTTCGCTACTGAGGAAGGCAGCTATTACATCGTAAGGCTGAACGGGGACAGTTTCGAACTGCTGGTGAAGAACAATATGGCAGACATCATCAAGGCGGACTCGAGGTATGCGGACGAATATTCGCGGATGACAATCGCCAAGATGTGGAGTTCGCCTGTCATCGCCGACGACGGAACGGTCTATATCAGCTTTACCGACGATGCAATAAGGACTATAGCCGGAACGGTAGCTGTCCGCTATGAAGGGACTGACGGACCGGCAGACTCGGAGTGGCCTATGCTCGGACAGAATGCCCGCCATACAAGTGTCCAGCCTGAATGACACATGCCGCACTTCAGTCCGTACCGGCAATATGTGCGGACTGAAGGCATTCATACAATAAATCACGAAGATATATGAAAAGGATATTGATACTGCTGCCGGTCATCCTCTCTGCTTTCCTGATGATTTCCTGCATGTCCTGCAGCAGGGGCAACGATGAAGGGAACAGAGGAGAGCAGATTGTGGAACCGAAGCCGGAAATGAACCTTCTCGACCTGTTCTATTCCCTTGTGGATGAACAGAAAGAGACGGGAACAAGGTCGAAAGTCTTTGTCGTCGCCCACAGGGCAAATACATTGGAAGGGATACAGAACAATGTTCCGGACAATTCCATCCCGGCAATCGACCTTGCCGTAAAGCATGGGGCCGATATGGTGGAACTCGATGTCAGGACTACCGCCGACGGAGTGTTTGTCATGGCTCATGACGCGACTATAGACCATTTCACCAACGGCACAGGCAATGTAGCCGACATGACCTACGAAGAGATCTGTCAGTACGACATGCAGAAAGGCGGTGTCGTCTACAGGGATGCTGAAGGCAATACCATCAAGGTCCCGACTCTTGCCCAGGCCCTGGCCGCCTGCAAGGACAGGATATATGTGAATATCGACACTAAAGACATCAATGCAAGACTTCTGGTGGATGCCGTCAAGGAAGCCGGGATGCAGGACCAGGTGATGATATATACCGGGGACAGGAGCTTTGCCGAAAGCTGCCAGAAGGTCGATATCAACGTAGCAGTGCATCCGTACATCTATTCGGCGGATGACATAGACTACTTCAGGAATACGGGGATGACCGGAGCAGTGCTTTTCCAGTACGGGAACACCTGCATATACGGGGATAACCCGACCGATCCCGAGATGGGAAGGCAGATTCGTGCAAAGGGAGCCCTGTCATATACCAATCTGCTGAATGAATACGATACAGCGATGCTCAACGGTGACTACGGCTATGTCCGCCAGTTCGTCGATTCCGAATCCGATTTCGTCCAGACGGACTATTGCGAGAAAGTCATCGAATATCTTGAACTCGTCGATTTACGTTAAATTACGGACTTATGAAAAAATATCTGTTTATTATCGGATTGATGACATTTGCCGCCCTTTCCTGCAGGAAAGAGGAGAGCGGCATAGTCTCCGGAGCCGAGGCCACGGTGGCAGCCACGGCGTGGACAGGTTACAGCTGGCAGGACGGAGACGCCATCGGAGTCTACACTTCCGACGGGGTGGTGAATGCAAAGGCTGTCCTGAATTCTGAAGGTACGTTCACAGGCAATTTCGGAGATGCCTCTCTGATAGAAGGCGCCTACTGGCCGTACAGTGCCGGAGCGGGGAATGATGTGGACATGGTGAAGTTCACTGTCCCGGACAAGGTCGCACAGGCCGGAGATGAGACCGCGCTCTATACTTTCGCTACCGGAGCCTGCGGCGCTGACGGCTCGCTTGCATTCTCGCAGCGCATGGCCACACTGAAGGTGGTCTTCAGGAATGTGGCAGGCTCGGCTCTGGAGGGCACTAAAATACAGAGTCTGACTGTCGATACGGACGGGGCCGCATATCTTACTGGTGTCTTCAATGTATCGGTTTCCGATGAAATGGCACCGGTTGTCAGCACCGTCGCCTCCATAGACGGCGTTACCATGACCTTCGGTGACACGGAGGTCACGGACGGACTGGAAGGCTATGCATCGGTGGTGCCGTATGTGATAGCCGGCAACAGGGTATTCAAGATGACTGCCGTTGCCGACGGGACCTCATATACCGCAAGCGTTACCTGCAGCAGCGGAGTGGAAACCGGTGAGACAGTGACTCTTGAATTCGACGCATCCCAGTTCGAACCTTCGATAGAGCTGGTGTGGGCCAATGCCGATTTCGAGGGAATGCCGTTCAAGATAAACTATCCTGCCATCGACAACGCGGGCAATGTCTATGTGGAGTCTTCCAACAGTTCAGTGCTTGTAAAGCTCTCTCCTGACGGAAAGACCGCATGGAAAGCCGACATGGGCTTCCCTGTCAATGACAATAACTTCATCTCTCCGTCAGTCGAGCCGGACGGAAGCATGATATATGCATCCGGCGGGAGTTCGGCGGGAACCAATACCCGCATATGTGCATACGGGGCGGACGGGGGAGAGCCTGAATGGGTTTTCACCGCCGACAGATTTTTCGGCAACGGCGCGAATCCGAGCCCGAACCTCAATAAGATGACTGTTGCAATCGGGGATAAGAACATTTATGTCGGCAATGGAGGGACAACCGGAAGCGTACTTGCAATCGACAAAGCTTCTGGCGGACGCATCTCCTATGTGGCCGCCAATGCCGACGGGACAGGAGGCCCTGCCGGCGGCTGTGTCAGCGGTCCGGCTTTATCCGCTTCCGGAGTCCTCGGATGGACGAGCAACTATAATCTCGGGACTGTCAGTCAGGCCGGGCTGGACAACCCGGCAGGGAATCATGAAACTTACGGCAAATTCACGACCGGCCTTCTCTATCCGACATCGAATCTGAACGGTCCTGTAGGGGGACTCGTATGCACGAATGTCGGCGGTGAAGATTATATAGTGTCCTATTTCCCTGCAAAATCAGGCAATACGGTGACAGTCATCAGCGTAAAGGCTTCCGACGCCTTGAATACGACAGGCAGCTCGGGCAAGCCGGCCTGGACATATGAAATCAAGGACAGCAAACAGGATCAGGGCGGCATAGCTGTCGGCCCTCAGGGAGAAATCATCGTTCCTCTCAAGAATGTCGGCGGGAACGGCGGTCTCGTGGCAGTGAAGGCTGACGGAAGCGGAATCGCATGGCAATATGAAATCGGTACCGATGTCGGAGGAGGAGCCGCTGTCGATGATGCAGGAAACATACATTTCATCTCCGACGCAAATCCTGCTACATATTACATCGTGAAACCGGATTATGAGAATCAGACATGCGACCTGCTTGCTTCCGTCGACCTGCTTGCCCTGGCGAAATCTTCGACACCTGCGGGAGGCAGTCTTGACGACTGTGAAGTATCCAAGTCATGGACATCAGTCATGATCGGGAACGACGGAAAGATGTATGTTTCCATCAATGCGGGCCCGACCGGAAACCAGTATGCAAAAGGACTTGTCATGTGTCTGACATACAAAGGGTGCAAAGGCCCGGGCAATACCCCTTGGCCGATGCAGGCAGCCGACTGCAGCCACACCGCAGTCCAGAAAACCGTCAGATAGACATTGCGGGATTTCCTGATCATTATGAAGCTGCTGTACCAAGTCCTGGTGCAGCGGCTTTTTATCGGATCCGGGGCAGTCCGGACAATTCGTCCGTCGACGTTACTGCAGGAAAACCTGCAGAGAAACGTTATGGGATTATGAAAAATTCGCTATATTAGCTGCGACAATATGAAGTTGATAATCATGATTATCATGTTGAAGAAGATCGGACTATACTCTGCTGCCGTCCTGATGCTTGCGGCAGGGGCTTCATGCGTCAACAAGACGGATGAGACAAATGTGAAGACTACCGACGGTTATATAGTGGCAGCCTATGTCTGGCCGTCCTGCCATGATGACAGTCTTGCGCACAGGTATCTGTGGAGCGAGGGAACAGGAGAGTGGGAGATAATCAGGCAGGGAAATCCCAGATTTGCCGGTCACTACCAGCCGAAACAGCCTCTTTGGGGATACGAAATGGACAATGACCCGAAAGTAGTGGAACGGTGGATAGACACGGCGGTAGAGCATGGCGTCAACACTTTCATTTATGACTGGTACTGGTTCATGGACGGGCCATATCTTGAAAGTGCCCTGAACGACGGTTTCCTCAAGGCACGTAACCGTGACAGGATGAATTTCTACATAATGTGGGCGAACCACACTGTGGCGAAGAATTACTGGAACTGCCACAGGTACGGGGACGACGACTCTGTCCTGTTTTCCCCGACTGTGGACCGGGACAATTTCAGGACAATAGCCGACAGGATTATCCGTCAGTATTTCGTCCAGCCCAATTATCTGAAGATAGATAATTGTCCGGTAATGGCGATATTCGACTATGGCCAGCTTGTGCAAAGCTTCGGAAGCGCAGCTGAAACGGCAAAAGCTCTCGACTGGTTCCGGGACGAAGCAGTAAAGGCCGGTTTCGACGGCATACATTTCCAGATGAATCCGGGAGGCGGGTATCATCTTTCGGAATCGGAGACGCAAAGACTTGCAGGTCTGATCGATACCCTGGGGATCAACAGTATAGCGTTTTACAACATGGGAGGTTTCGACCCGGACTATCTCAGACATGGAGCGGAAGCGATGAAAATCCGCGAAGAATGGGACGATGCCTTCGACATCCCGGTCTTTCCGACGGTCTCCATCGGTTGGGACGATACTCCGAGATTTCCTGCCAAAGGTGCTGATGACGTGACAAGGTTCCATAATACCCCCGTATCGTTCGGCGCCTTCCTTGATGAAGCGAAGTCCTATGCCGACCGGCATCCGGACCAGCCGAAAATGGTAGTGATCAATGCATGGAACGAATGGGTCGAGGGAAGTTACCTCCTCCCTGACCGTCTGAACGGTTTCGGCTATCTCGAAACCGTCAGAGATGTTTTCCTTCCTGATTAGGAAAGATTTGCGGACCGAAGAAAAGCGGAGGCAGGCATATTGGAGTGTATGCCGCATGTTCCGGCATCCTATTTGATGTATGGTGGCGCGGTGAAAATCTAAATCATACTGAATGGACAAGCCGATCATATACCAGGTGCTCCCGCGACTGTGGGGCAACATGAATACATCAAATATCTTCAACGGTACACTGGACCAGAACGGGACTGGCAGATTCTCCGACATGGATTCTGCCAGTCTTGATTATATAAGGTGGCTCGGATGCAGTCATGTATGGTATACAGGCGTCATACGCCATGCGACCAAAGAATCCACACATGGATGCATGCCCTCGAACCCGCAGTTCGTCAAGGGAAATGCCGGGTCTCCCTACGCCATCACGGACTATTATGATGTCAATCCGTATCTTGCCGACAATCCGGACAAAAGGATGGATGAGTTCATGGAACTCTTGAAAAGGACGCATGATGCCGGACTGAAAGTGATAATAGACTTCGTTCCCAACCATGTCTCCAGGGACTACGGCAGGGTCAACCCGGTTCCGGGCCATCCTGTGCTCGGTCTGGACGATGACAGATCCGTCCACTGGAAGCATGAAAATGACTTCTATTATTATCCGGGTCAGGCATTGCAGTTGCCCGTACCGCCAGTTCCAGGGGAAGTGCAGTATGTCGAGTATCCGGCAATGGCCACAGGGAACAACTGCTTTTCACCTGCTCCCGGGATAAACGACTGGTACGAGACAGTAAAGATCAATTATTGCGAGACCCATTCCCCGACATGGGACAAGATGTACGACATAGTCAGGTTCTGGGCGGAGAAAGGAGTGGACGGCTTCCGCTGCGACATGGTGGAACTGGTGCCGGCTTCTTTCTTTACATGGCTCATAGCTGAAATAAAGAAGGATTATCCTGATATCATTTTCATTGCGGAGGTTTATCAGAAGGATTCATACAGGAAATATATAAGAGAGGTCGGCTTCGACTTCCTTTACGACAAATCCGGACTGTATGACACACTGCGTACCATAGTGACCAAGAATGTGGACGATAACGGAATGCCTGTAGAGTTGTGGCAGTCTGCAGAGGGTATAACGCGCAACTGGCAGTATCTCGGAGACCTTCAGCCGTATATGCTGAATTTCCTTGAGAACCATGACGAGCAGCGGTTCGCCTCCGGCTTTTTCGGCAAGGACGGTGCCAATTCCTTCGCGGCCCTCAATGTCTCCCTCTGTCTGAACAGGGCACCTTTCATGCTCTACATGGGCGAAGAACTCGGGGAAAACGGAATGGATGCGGAAGGATTCAGCGGGGCGGACGGACGGACTACGATTTTCGACTGGTGGAGTGTGAAATCATTACGCACATTGAATACAATCATACACAGAAATCTGTATCAATCCATCGAAAGCGGGACTATAGATGCGGCCACTCTGGAAGAAAACGGTATTTCCGAGCATGAAGCCATGATATTCCGCAGGTATGCCAAGCTTCTCCGCCTTGCAGCATCAAGCGAAGCTCTCCGCAAAGGCATGTCGTATGACCTCTGCTATTGCAACACTTCATCTGAGGGATTCGACAGGACAAGGCATTTCGCATGGTTGAGGGACTACGGCAATGAGACCCTCCTGTTTGCAGCCAATTTCTCCGCCCGTGAAGCACAGATGGAACTGACAATTCCGGATCATGCCTTCGAATGGATGGAACTTCCCGAAACCGTGATGCTCAATCACGGGACAAGGATAAGGATGAACATCCCGCCGATGGATGCAGTGATGTTCACCCTTTCTGAGCCGGAATGACGCATTCTAAAGTCAGATGCCGACGATTGCGGCGGAGGTGTTGCGGTCGATGCAGGCGATGATGTCATGAGGTGTCTTGCAGACAGTCACACGGTCTGTCTGTTCCTCGATTTCGAGACTGTCGAGTGTTTTCCTGTCGAGGGAGTCCGGACTGATGACTGTGTCTATGTTGAGATAGCCTATGCCGAGGGAAGTGATGTTCTGGAAGAAATGCGTACCCTGGCTCGGCTCTATCCTGAATCCCGGTATGGCGCATTCCACAATCATCCTCGCCTCCGAAATGTCGCTCCAGAGCACGGGGATGCCCAACCAAGGGTCGGAGGAACCCCATCTTCCAGGTCCTATGAGAAGGTAGTTCTGCCCTTCGGCCCTCATCCTGGCATTGATGCGGGAAATCTCCTCTGCCATTTCCCTTGTACGGGCGCTGTCGAAACGTTCCTCCGGTACGTACACTATATGCCTCATGCCCTCTATCATCCCGCACCCGAGAGCCTTGTCCGAAGTGACTATCATCCGGCTTATCTCCGACCTGACCTCTTCCATGGACAGGCCTGCATCTGCGGAGAATTCGCTCACAGGACGGACCTGGAGCAGCTTCAGGACGCAGTCGCGTCCGCCGCTTTCAGGAATTATGTCTGCGGCGAACTCTATCTCCACATCGCTCATCAGCTCTGCCTTGCAGATGTCCATTACATCCCTGAGTATCTGCGCAAGAGGGAACTTGCCGTATTTCAGGATAGCATCGAAGGAGACTATCCTGCTGCCGTCTTCCGTCACGCCCGGGACTATCCTGTGGTCGGACGCCCGGTAAGTGGATGCTACTGTCTCCGGATAATCGAAATCCGCAAGAGCATCGGTAACAGGCATGTGGACAAGGTTGATACTGTCGTTCCGGGATATCTTGAAAGCACCCGGACGCAGGTCAAGGGCATACATCATTTTCTGCGTGTCGCGCAGGGCGAGCTTGGGGTCGGAAAGCTGGAGTATCTTCCGGGGATATTTCGGGGAGAACCGCAGTGTGTTACCCCCGTCCACGACTGTCTTGCCTAACCCGAATGCCAGATTGACTATGCCGTCCTGAGGCTTTTCACCGCCTATCGGATAGAAATTGACCGACCTCGCCACTCCCGAGAGCATCGGGTAGTAACAGCCGTTGTGTTCGGTTCCACAGATACTTTGGATAACCACGGCCATCTGCTCCTCGCTCAACAGATTGCCTGTCGTCTGGAGGTATGCCCTGCTGCCACTGAAAAACACGGAGGCATACACGCTCTTGATAGCCTTTTCGAGCATTCTCTGCATCTGTCCCCTGTTACCGATGAGAGGAATCATATATGTGGAATAGACGCCTGCAAAAGGCTGGTAGTTGCTGTCTTCCAGCTTCGAACTCGAGCGTACGGCAAGAGGGGAGGAGACAGTCCCGATGAAGACCTTCAGTTCTTCAAGAAGTGCCGAAGGCAGTCTTGACGCCACGAAATCCGACAGTATCTCGTCATCGCTTATATCCGAATCTATCACATACTGCAGGTCATTCTCTATTATGAACTGGTCGAAATATTCGGTGGCAACCACCACAGTACGCGGAATGGATATTTTTACATTGCCGTATTTCTTCGAGAGTCCGTATTTCTGTATCAGGGAATTGAGGAACCCGAGTCCGCGGGCCTTCCCGCCGAGGGAACCGTCGCCCATCCTTGCGAACCAGATGTATTTTTCGTAAGTCTCCTTCTCGAAATGCGCTATTATGCCCCTGCCCGTAAGGACATGATAGTCATGTATCTGCTGCACGACATATTCCCTCAGCTCCTTCACCGTGGCGAAATGGCTTTCCTGGACTGCCTTGAAACTGTGTGCGAGCGTGAACAGCCCGCGTGAGAAAAACCATTTCGACAGTCTGTTGCGGGACGTGTTGTACAGCAGGATCGCGTCCGGAACGGCCCGTATGATATTTTCCAGTTCCTTCAGGTTGGCAGCACGTCCGTATTCCGTTCCCGATGCATCCCTGAACACGAAGTCCCCGAACCCGAACTCGTCCCTGATATAGTCCGTCAGCTGAAGCATCAGGGTCTTGGAATATTTTCTCAGAAAACCTACTCCCAGACTTTTCGCCACTTCCGACATGCTTTCCTGCGAGGACTGGAGAAGGACAGGCATGTTGGGATCATCGGCCTTTATCGTACGCACGAGATCTATGCCGGCATCGAGTTTCTCCGTATCCGGAGAATCCCCCTTGTGCAGGACAAAACCCACATCCGATATGACTCCGAGCAGATTGTGCTTGTATTTTTCATACATCTTCATTGCATCCTCATAATTGGTCGCAAGAAGGATTTTCGGACGTGAACGCTTGCGGACCTTGCGGTGCTGCTCATTGAAGGTGTCTTTCAGGAACTCGGCACTCTGTTTCAGGACAATCTTGTACAGTTCAGGAAGATAGGTGGAATAATAGCGTACGGAATCCTCCACGAGCAGTATGGCCTGCACTCCGACTTTCAGGATGTCGTCATCGGCATTCGCAAGATCCTCGAACAGCTTGATGATGGCCACTATGAGTTCCGTATTGCCGTGCCAGCTGAATACATAGTCCACTCCCGATGTATCATGTCGTGATATGTTCCTGTATATCTCCCGGGAAAAATGGGTGAGAAGCACGAACGGGATGGAGGACGACTTTTTCTTCAATTTACCGGCAAATGTAAAGACATCCTTGTCGCCTGCGTTATACATGCAGATGACCATGTCGATGTCGTCGTTGCTGTTGATGATGGCTTCGGCCTTGGCTGAAGTAGTGGCCCAGATGAAGCGCGGAGGATTGCTGATATTCAGATCGATGTATTCACGGTATATCTGCGCCTCAATCTGGCCGTCCTCTTCGAGGATAAATGCGTCGTAATTGCTGCATATCATCAGTATCTTCCTGATACGGTGCTTGATCAGGGAGGCATAGTCAGTCGTCTTGAGTTCCTTGAGACTTACCGGTTCGATAGTGTTCATCGTATGACAGATTTTCGTTCATGTATGCTTACAGCAGCCTTCTTCTGAATTCAGCTGTCGCGATTGCAGTGGCCACGGCAACGTTCAGTGACTCGGAACCTCTCTCATCCTGCGGATAGGACGGGATATAAAGTCTGTCCGGGACTGTCCCTGCAACCGCATCCGAAATTCCGTCCGCCTCATTGCCCATCACTACCATGACAGGGGTGTCTGTTCCGGTCTTCAGGTCGAGGCTGTAGATATTCTCCCCGTCGAGGAAAGTCCCGTAGACGCTTCCTCCGGATGAAATTATCCCCGCTGCCACTGCACACAGGTCGCAGTAATGGAATTTCACCCTGAATATGGCTCCCATTGTGGACTGCACGACCTTCGGATTGTACAGGTCTACCGTGTCCCTGGATGCAAATATAGCATTTATTCCGAACCAGTCCGCAATCCTTATGACCGTTCCGAGATTACCGGGATCGCGCAGGGAATCCAGCCCGAGATACAGTCCGTTTCCGGGAATACCGGGTTCTGTTTCTTCCGGTTTCCTGACCACGGCCAGAACAGGCGGGGGAGAGCTCATCCGGCTTATCCTCGACATGGCATCCTCCCCGATATCCTCGCGTCTGTATACGGCTTCGATGACGTATCCCGACCGCAGGGCTTCCTCCACCATCTTTTCCCCTTCTACGGTAAACAATCCGTATTCATCACGGAATTTCTTGTGGGACAGAGACTTTATTCTCTTTATCTCATTGTTCGATATAGACGATTTGATTATTCCTGTCATTTTCATGCGTATCTGGGTCAGATGGTTGATTCCCGGATGGCTGTCAATGCCGCCGTAATATGTCAATAACCGAGAATTTTCAGCATCGACTTGTAAGTCTGCTCCTTGCTGAAAAGCTTGGTATAATACTCCCCGTCCTCGTCCTTGTCGATTATGATGTGTTTCGGTGCCGGCTGAAGACAGTGCTGTATCCCTCCGTATCCTGCTATAGACTCCTGATATGCTCCCGTATGGAAAAAGCCTATATAAAGAGGATCCTCCCTGTTCTCTATCTTCGGAAGGAAGATGGCATTGGCATGGGCATCGGCATTGTAATAGTCCTGGCTGTCGCATGTCAGCCCCCCGAGGAAGACCCGCTGGTATTTCTCGTTCCATTTGTTTATCGGAAGCAGTATGAACCTCTGCTTGATCCCCCATGTGTCAGGCAGGGTGGTCATGAAGGAATTGTCTATCATGTACCACCTTTCCCTGTCATTCTGCTGCTTTACATCGAGTATCTGGAATATCGTAGCACCGGATTCTCCGACGGTGAAACTGCCGAATTCCGTGAAAATGTTGGGCTCGTCGATCCCCCTCGCATTACACATCGTCTTTATCTGGCTGATGATTTCCTCCGCCATGTATTCGTACTCGAAATCCATCGCAAGCGAATTCTTTATCGGGAACCCTCCTCCGATATTGAGGGAATCCAGTTCAGGACAGATAGCCTTTAGGTCGCAATAGACATTGACGCACTTGGACAGCTCGTTCCAGTAGTATGCAGTGTCCTTAATTCCAGTATTTATGAAGAAATGCAGCATCTTCAGATGGAACTTGCTGCTCTTGCTTATCACATTCGTATAGAAAGGAACGATGTCACTGTATCTTATCCCGAGCCGCGACGTGTAGAAGTCGAAGTTCGGCTCCTCTTCCGATGCAATCCTTATTCCGAGGTTGATCGGCAGGTCTATGAGGTCATTCAGCTGGTCATATTCGTACATGTTGTCGAGTATCGGAATGATGTTTCTCCACCCGGCATTGACCAAATTGGATATATTGTCTATATAGGACAACTTCTTAAAGCCGTTGCAGATGACGAACAGGTCCTTGTCGACCACTCCTTCCGCCTCCAGGGCCTCGATCAGGTTGAGATCGAATGCTGATGACGTTTCAAGGTGTATGTCGTTCTTCATGGCCTCACGGAGGACGAACTCGAAATGAGAGCTCTTTGTACAATAGCAGTAATGGTACGAGCCTTTATAGTCCACTTTGGCCATTGCGACATTGAACATCCTCTTGGCACGCTGAATCTGGGAGGATATCTTCGGCAGATATGTTATCTTGAGCGGCGTACCATACTGGTTGATGATGTCCATCATGTTGATGTCATGAAAATAGAGCGTTCCGTTCTCCACACGGAATTCATCCTGCGGAAACTCGAATGTCTGGTTAATCAGATCAATGTACTTGTCTTTCATTTTTACCGATCCGGTTATGTTACATTATCCCAATTTTTCCAATCCGTCTCATCCGGATTGGATTTCAGAGCGCAAATATATCATATATATTCTATAATTATAGCCGCTTTCAAATAAAATTTTGCGTTTCCGTCATAATGGAATAAATTTGTAGTATGTTTTATCGTGCGATGAAAGGTTTCATAAGGACAGCCGTGACATGTTTTGCTATGCTTGCAACGCTGTCCTGCAGTACAACACGTGTTCTGCAGGACGGGGAATACCGTCTGGCCGGAAACAGGATAAGCGTCACCAATGATCCCAAGTTCAATCTTAACGAGATAGAGCCTTATCTGAAGCAGAAGCCCAATTCGTATTTCATATTCGGGTGGAACCCCTTTCTCAACGTCTACAACTGGCAGACCGGCAAGGACAACGGCTGGGACAGATTCGTCAGGAAGATCGGCGTCGCGCCGGTCGTATATGACCCGGAACTCGTGGACAGTTCCATAGAGAATGTCAGGAACCATCTCGAATATCTCGGCTATTACGGCTCGCGGATCAGAAGCAAGATATTCGTGAGAGGGAAGCGGGTTACAGTAGAATATGAGGTGACACTCGGTAAAAGATATCCTATCAACAGTATAACATACAGGCTTCCAGAGGGTGAATTTGCCGAAGACTTTCTTGCGGACACAGTCAATTCCACGGTACATGTCGGAGATTTCCTTTCCGAAGACGCCCTCTCGGAGGAAAGCGGAAGATCGAGTGCGGCAATGAGGGACATAGGATATTACGGCTTTAACCGCAACTATTATTTCTATGAGGCGGATACCCTGTCCGTACCCGGCCATGCGGCACTCGAACTGACTGTCAATGAATATACCAGAAACGAGACCGGAGCGAATGCGAGACCGTTCAGGAAATTCAGGATCAACAATGTGACTGTCTCATATCCCAAGAGCCTTAAAATCAAGGAAAAGATAATCCGCAACCTCAATACTATCCATCCCGGCGAAATCTATAGCGAGACCGATATCGGCAATACGTATTCCAGACTCTCGTCACTGAGGATGTTCAACGGCATCAACATAGAGATGACACAGGTGGATACGTCCTTGGTCGACTGCATGATAGATCTTTCGCAGTCAAGACTTCAGGGATTCAAGATCAATCTGGAGGCCTCCATCAATTCCACAGGTCTCTTCGGCATTTCCCCGCAGCTGTCATATTATCACAAGAACATATTCCGCGGAGGGGAGTGGCTCAACCTCAGTTTTATGGGCAATTTCCAGTTCATGTTCAACAATTCCGTGAGGTCCAATGAATTCGGAGTCTCTGCCGGACTCAGCTTCCCGAAATTCCTCGGTCTGCCCTACAGGCTTTTCAAAGGACCGCTTATCCCGAGAACCGATATCAACCTTTCCTATAACTATCAGAGCCGCCCGGAATACACGCGAAATATCATTTCCACTTCATTCGGATATAACGGGAACATCCGCAGCCGGTTTTTCTATCAGGTATATCCCGTACAGCTCAATATAGTAAGGCTTTTTGACCTTGACCCGAATTTCTACAGTTCCCTCTCCAATGATCCTTTCATGAAGAATGCGTACCAGAACCATTTCGACCTCGGTCTCGGCAGCACATTCTACTATACGACAGACGCCGATGTCAATCCGAAGACATCCTATTTCTATACAAGGCTGCAGTTCGACATATCCGGCAATCTTCTGAGCGCATTCAAGCCCTTGATGGACAAGGATGACGCCGGAGCCGGCATGATATGGAACACTCCGTATTCACAATACGTCAGGGCGGAAGTGACTGTAGGGAAGACATGGCGGTTCGGAAGATCCGACGGACAGGCCGTCGCCGTCAGATTCCTGGCCGGTGCCGGATATGCCTATGGAAATTCAAGTGCCCTGCCTTTTGAAAAACATTTCTACGCAGGAGGTTCCAACAGTCTCAGGGGATGGCAGGCCCGGACTGTCGGTCCAGGACTTGCACCGATGGACAGGACATTCCTCATCCCCAACCAGACGGGAGACATCAAGATGGAGGCGAATGCAGAGTACCGGTTCCACATGTTCTGGAAAATGGAAGGTGCGGCATTCATCGATGCGGGAAACGTGTGGACTTTCCGGGAAGCAGGAAGCGAAGGCCATTCCTCACGGCTTACTCCGGAGACTTTCGCCAGAAGCATCGCTGCGAACTGGGGAGTAGGTGTACGGCTCGACCTGGATTTCCTCGTGATACGTGTCGACATGGGGCTCAAGGTGCATGACCCGGCCAGGGAACGCAGATGGGTAGGTCCGTCGCAATGGTTCCGCAGGGACGGATATGCAGTCCATTTCGGAGTCGGATATCCATTCTGATACGGTAACGCCTCGGCAAATCTTTCTTCGAAAGATTAATCCCTCTAAACCCCTCTGTTCACTCTCGAATGTCCACTGGACATTCTCGTAAACCGTTCACGACCCCTATCAGGGGGATTTCGCGACTACCCGTCGCGGTCCCTTCGGGACTTTTTATTTGCTTTGCTCTCGGCTTTTGCGATATTTGGCTGACGCCATATATACTGTTGCGCCTCGGCACAGCAAATAAATTTGCTCTGCTCTCGGCTTTTGCGTATATTTGTAAAATCCGGTGGCAAGCAAAGGCTTCCGGAGTATGAATATTAACCTAAAAATCAAAATCATGGCTCTTATCAACTGCAAGGAATGCGGACAGGAGATTTCCGACAGCGCTTCCGTATGCCCTCATTGCGGCGCTCCTGTAATCAAGGATGTCTATTGCCCGAAATGCGGCACCAAAGTTCCAGAGAATATACAGTTCTGCCCGACATGCGGCAATCCGATAGCGAGGGCGGCCAAGCCGGCAGGTGCCAAGGACAAGACCGTCGCCGGACTTCTGGCAATCTTTCTCGGGACACTCGGCATCCAGTATTTTTACCTCGGAAAGACTACCGCCGGTATCCTGACCATCGTCATATCATTGTGTTCATGCGGACTCTGGTCCCTGCTGATGTTTATCCAGGGAATACTTATGCTGACCATGTCAGATGAGGTATTCAACGAGAAATACGTGAACAACGACAAGACATTCCCTCTCTTCTGACATTATGTATTGTAAGGATTGCGGTGCAGAACTTCCTCCGGGAGCGAAGTTCTGCACGGTTTGCGGCAGCGACCAGACGACCGCCCCGCCGCAGCAGACTTTCTCTCCGTCTTCCGTACCTTCCCGGTATCCGGCCAGTACAGGCAATTACGGAAAGCCGGGAAACTATCTCGTGCTTTCGGTTCTTGTCACCCTGTGCTGCTGCACCCCTTTCGGTGTAGTGGCGCTCATTTATGCCTCGCAGGTGGATTCCTGCTGGAACAGAGGCAATGTGGAGGAAGCATGGAAAAACTCCAGGTTGGCGCGGAACTGGTCTCTCTGGGGACTCGGTCTGACAATAGTGTTCTGGATACTGTATATAATCCTGATAGTTGTCGGGGTACTGGCAGAAGAGTGGAACATATTCAGATTCGACGAATACTATACTGCCGCCCCTTATTTCTTTCTGTAGTATTTCGGCCAGAGGGAAGCAAGACGGTCGGCGAGTGTCTGCTCCGGTCTGCCGGTGTCCGCAGGTTCATAGAGCGTGGTGCCGGCGAGACCTTCAGGCATGAACTCAAGGTCTGTCCAATGACCAGGAAAGTCATGCGCATATCTGTACCCGTCAGCATATCCAAGGTCTTTCATGAGTTTTGTCGGAGCATTTCTCAAATAAAGAGGGACAGGAGCTGTCGGGGTTTCCCTTGCAAGTTCCATCGCCCTGTCTATGGCCATGTATGCGGAATTGCTCTTTGGGGATGACGCAAGATAAATGGTCGTCTCTGCGAGCGGGATGCGGGCTTCCGGCATGCCTATGTTATGCACTGTCTGGAAACATGCATTCGCCAGCAGGAGCGCATTGGGATTTGCGAGCCCGATATCTTCGGCTGCGAGTATACAGAGCCTGCGGGCGATGAAAAGCGGATCCTCGCCTCCGTTCAGCATACGCGCCAGATAATAGACCGCAGCATTCGGATCAGAACCGCGGACACTCTTTATGAATGCCGAAATCACGTCATAGTGCATTTCCCCGCCCTTGTCATAGAACGCCATATTCTCCTGAAGACACGCCGTGACAGTCCTGTTGTCGATTACGATTCTGCTTCCTGCCTCGGATGCCCCCACGACGATTTCAAGAATATTGAGCAGTTTGCGTGCATCCCCTCCGCTGTAGCGGAAGAGGGCTCCTGTCTCCGATACGGTGATTTCCCTGGTGCGGAGTATTTCGTCAGTAAGGATGGCTCTATTCAACAATTCCTCGAGATCATAACTTTCAAGAGGTTTAAGGACAAATACCTGACAACGGGAAAGGAGGGGAGTGATGACTTCGAATGACGGGTTCTCCGTAGTCGCTCCTATCAACACTATCGTTCCGTCCTCGACGGCTCCGAGCAAGGCATCCTGCTGTGATTTGCTGAAACGGTGTATTTCGTCTATGAACAGTATAGGAGCCAGTCCCCGGGAAAATATGGAATTCCCTTTTGCCTTGTCTATGACTTCACGTACTTCCTTTACTCCCGCACTTACGGCGGACAAGGTATGGAATTCACGTTTCAGGGAACGGGCCACAATCCTTGCAAGGGTAGTCTTGCCTACTCCCGGAGGTCCCCAGAGAATGAATGAGGACAGATTCCCGGTATGTATCATGTTCCACAGCACATTGCCTTCACCCACAAGATGTTTCTGTCCGACATATTCGTCCAGATCCGTGGGACGCATCCTCTCGGGAAGTGGAGGAAGCATTCTGTTCATGTTTCTGCTGTCAGTTTCAGCCATACTCGATTATCTTGGACACAGGGACGGCCGGCGTCCATAGTCACGGGAAATATGGATTATTCGGCTTCCAGAGACGACAAAGTTACGATATTTTTGTTAAATTCGCGGCGGTTAGTTAACGACTTCGGTTATGTTTGAGAAAAAGACGAAGATAATATGCACCATATCCGACATAAACTGCGATGTGGACTTCATAAGAATGCTGTATGAGAGCGGGATGAATGTCGTTAGGATCAATTCGGCCCATGCCTCGGTAGAAGGGGCGCAGCGGATTGTGGACAACGTCAGGAAAGTTTCCGACAGGATAGCCATCCTCGTGGATACCAAAGGTCCGGAAGTAAGGCTGACCGCAATGGAATCCGCTGTAGGGTTCGTCGTAAACGAGGGCGACTGGATCGAGATACACAACGGCCCCCGGGAATTCTGCACGCCCAAGGTCCTGTACACCACATGCCAGGATTTTGTCAGTGATGTGCCTGTCGGTGCGCACGTGCTTCTGGACGATGGGGCGGTGGATCTGTTCGTAACCGGAAAGGAGGGGGACAAACTTCTGTGTGAAGTGCAGAACAACGGTGTCATAAAAGGCAAGAAAAGCGTCAATGTACCCAATGTGCACATTTCGCTTCCAGCCCTCAGCGAAAAGGACAGGAAATTCGTCCAATGGGCGATTGATTCCGACATAGACTTTATCGCCCATTCCTTTGTCCGGGGAAAGAATGACCTTCTCGAGATACAGAAGATACTTGATGAACAGAACAGCCACCTCAAGATCATATCGAAGATAGAGAACCAGCAGGGTGTGGACAATATAGAGGAAATTCTCGACCATTCCTACGGTGTGATGGTTGCCAGGGGAGACCTCGGAGTAGAAATACCTGCCGAGAGGATACCGATCATCCAGAAAGATATTATCCAGGTGTGCAGGGCAAGGAAAAAGCCCGTGATTATCGCAACCCAGATGCTTCACAGCATGATTGAGAATCCGCGGCCGACAAGGGCGGAAGTAACCGACGTCGCTAATGCCATTTTCCAGAGTACGGATGCCATCATGCTGAGCGGGGAGACGGCCAGCGGGAAATATCCGGTCGAAGCAGTGAAGACCATGAGCCGGATAGCGAAGGAAATAGAGAAGTCAATCGACATTTCCCTCGATCTTCATCTTGAGAAAGTCCACAAGCCGATTGCCGCCGTACTTGCGCGGTCTCTTGTCGCATCCACGAAAGAGCTTCCGGTCAAGGCCATCATTTTCGACACATGGACCGGCCGCACAGGACGCTATCTGGCGGAATCAAGACCGAAGGTGCCCATATATGCCATGTGTTACAATGCCTCTACAATGAGGGAGCTGAACCTCACGTACGACATATATTCGTACAAGTTCGACATACAGAAGAGCAAGGAAGACATGGTGATGAATTCAATAAGGATACTTGAAGAGGACGGCAGGCTGCAGAAGGGGGATCTTGTCGGATTCATCGGAGGCAGCTTCAATGACGAACTCGGCGCCACTTACATGGAATTCAAATACATATAGCCATCCCGGATGACAAGAGGCAGGATAATAGCCGTTGTAGTCCTTACCGTCACGGTCGGGGGGTACGTGTATGCGCAGCCCAAGTCGGCAGGAGTGACTTTCTCTCCGGACCGGGCGGGTGCAAGCTATCAGAACTACCTCGGGGACGATGCTTTCTGGAACATGGATGTGGCCGTGGACTACGGGAACTGCGTATTGGGACAGGGCAGGACTCCCGGTATACGGGCAGCGGTCGGATACAATTTCATCGTATGGAAAGCCGTCTCGGGCAGGGGAGAATCGAGAATATATGCCGGCCCCGGAGCGACAGTCGGATTCGCTCCTGACCGGAAGCATGACAACGGAGGGTTCGGAGGCATTTCAGGCAATTTCGGATATGAATACGATTTCCCGTCATCAATTACGCTGTCGCTCGGAATATCCCCGACTTTGGGTGTCCATCTGCACAATACGGACAACGGGATGCAGCTCAGTACATACACCAACGGTCTGCTGTGGGCCTTTGCCCCGCACCTCGGAATAAGGTACAGGTTCGGGAACAACGGCAGGAAATTCAATGATATCCTGGGTGACCTGAAATCGGTCTCTGCGATGCCGCGGAATGACGGGAACAACGGGAAAAGGGCTTTCCCGAGGTTTACCTACGGTATCGAATGGAGCTATATCGCTACGATCAATACTGTCTATCACCATAATTTCAGGGCGGAGGAAGGCTTCCGCATGAACGAGAAAGGCAGTACGATGATGTATGCATCAAACGGGGCCATCCTTGCCCATGCGGGCATCAATATCGGGGTCAACTGCAACTTATCCGTATATGCCGGCTATGCAGGTCTCGCGGAAGGATATGCAGTCATGCCTGTGTCATTGAGATACTCATGGCTTTTCGGGAAAGATCCCTCTGCTTCCAGATGGCTGTGCTTTATCGGAGGCGGATGCGGGCTGCATGCCGGCGATGACAGCATCTCATATACGGGCCGTATCGGAGGCGGATACAGGATGTCGCTTTCCAGAAGCATAAAGCTGGACTTCACTGTTTCATATCAGTGTTCGTATGCAGGAATACCCTTTTCCGACATTGACGGAGAAGTCCCTGCCGACAGGATTAGGAGAAATGACAACTATTTGAGCGCAATAAATATAGGTATAGGAATAACTTTATAAACGGAATGTCATGAAAATTTCTGGAGCAGTCAGATATGTGGGCGTCAACGACCACGAAAAGACGATTTTTGAAGGATTGTGGCCACTTCCTTTCGGAGTATCATACAACTCTTATCTCGTTGTCGGGGACAAGGTCGCACTCGTGGATACGGTAGAAAGCGAATTCGGGGATGAATTCATACGGAATATCAGGGACGAAATAGGGGACAGGAAAGTTGACTATCTGATAGTCAATCATATGGAACCTGACCATTCTTCGAGCATGAAGCTCGTCCGGAGTAATTTCCCTGATATACGGATAGTCACGAACGCCAAGGCGGTACCGATGATTGCGGGATATTACGGCATTACGGACAATATAATGACCGTCAGGGACGGGGAAAGCCTTGATCTCGGAGGCTGTACCCTGACTTTCCATATGACTCCGATGGTACACTGGCCGGAGACGATGATGACATGGTTCAATGAAGAGGGGACCCTGTTCTCCGGTGACGCCTTCGGGACTTTCGGGGCTGTGGACGGAGACATCAGGGATTCCTCCGGAGCAAGGCTGAGCGGTTGGCTGGACTCACCTGAGGACACTTTCTCCGAATTCAGAAACGAAATGACAAGATATTATTCCAATATTGTAGGGAAATACGGAGTGCCTGTGCAGAATGCGATGAAGAAGCTGTCCGGACTTCCGGTCAGAAGGATATGCAGCACTCATGGCCCGGTCTGGGAAACCCGGATACAGGAGGTCGTCTCCCTGTATGACAGGCTCAGCCGGTACGAGGGTGAGAGAGGCGTGTGCATAGTCTATGCCTCCATGTACGGGAATACGGCCGAAGCAGCCAGGGCTCTCGAAGCGGAACTTATCCGCAGGGGAGTGCCGTATGCAATCCACGATGCCGCCAGGGAAAACCTGTCATATGCCTACAGGGACGCATTCCGGTTCGATACGCTTGCTGTCGGTTCACCTACGTATAACAATGAAATATTCCCTCCTGTCGCATCCTTCATGAACGGAATAGTCTCGCGCGGACTGAAGAACAGGAAATTCGCTGCCTTCGGTTCATACACATGGATGGGAGGAAGTGTAAGACAGCTCAACGAAAAAGCCCAAAACCTCGGTTTTGAGCTTTTGTCCGACGGACTTGCATTCGCTCAGGGATATGCCCCTGGGAAATGCGATATGTCATCCTTGGCCGATGCAGTCCTCAAAGACTGATCTTCCACAGGCATCGGCGGCAGGAGAGGTCAGTCCCTCCTGTCGCCCAGATGTCTGAGCTTGCTTACATTGAATGTCAGTCCGAAATTGAGGCTGACATTCGTCCTTTTATACGGCACCCCTATGTTGATGCCTTCCATAAGCGGAGGAGTCACATCCCAGAACAGGTTGTCAGTTCCAAGGAATATTCCGATACCCGGGAAATCAAGGCTCAATGTCGCCCCGAACGATGACCCGTGGTTGGATATGCCGTAATTTGCCGAAAGCTCGAACCATTTAAGAGGATGTATATCCACGAAGAACCTTCCGTCATATTTCGAATAAGGCCCTGAAAAACGATTGGAATACAGGAAACCTACCGAAAGTCTTTTGTAGAAAGGCATTTTGTACTCCGCCCCCACATTGAGGGTCGCTGACAGCATCTCGAGACGCCTGCCGTTCTGTTCATCCTTGTACAATACTATGAAATCCTTGAACTCCTCGCCGATTGCCTCTATCTGCTTGTCTATCGTCGTGCTGCTTTCAGGATCATTTATGGCAATATTCTCGAACCCGTCGAATGTCCATGGCTCGTTGTCGGTATGTGCACTCACGACATTGCCCCATGACAGGAAGCCGAAATCAAGCAGAGCTGCTGAAACCGTAAGTCCGTCAATGATTTCGTAAGATGCTCCGAGGTCGATGGCTGCTCCGTATCCGAGTCCTTTCGCAGCCTGGCTGATAATCGAACTTATGCTTCCGTCATTGTCGTACTCGAATATGGATATGTCATTGAAATCGATTTCGCCCCCGGCCTTTGTCCCTAAATCCAGACCCGGTACTGCCGCATAGAGGCTTCCGTTGGCATCAACCCTCCACTGATCCTCATACATGTCCACCTTTACATCGTCCACACGCACGTCGGCACTGGCTATCCCGAGCAGGAACTTTACCTTGGCACCTATATTGAGCCTCTTGGTAATGCTGTGCGAATGGCCTATCGCAAGTTCCATGTAATTCCTGCTCCGTACTCCGAGATTGCTGAAATTGTACGACTGCCTCTGTCCCACATTCTTCATGAAATCGAAAAGGTCTTTCGGCAGATTCACTGCAGAACTGGATTTGAGATTGAGTTCCACGGACGTGAACCCGTGCTTGCCCCACGTTCCGGTTGATATCAATGAAACTCCTGCGTCAACCCCCAGAATGTTCTTCCTGTTCAGTCTGGACAGGAATTCGTCCGCGCTGACGGAACCGTTCATGAAAGTGGTCAGCCGGCCGTCGGCGGTAGGGTAGAGGAAGGTGCTGATTCCCATGTTGCTGTTCACCCCTACGTTTATGTTCCCCGTAGCTATGGAGAAATAGCTCCTCGAACTTGCAAACGCCGGATTGAGCTGGTGTCTGAATTTGTATCCCTCTGTAAAGTATGCAGAATTGAGCTGCTGCGCTGAAACAGGCAATACTGCAGTACTTATGGCTATGGCCAATATAAAATATATCTTTTTCATTTCGTTCCGGTCCTGTTAAAGTTCTGTACTTATTCCTCCGACTATGCTCACGCTTATGTCCTTGAGCTGTATCCCCTGATCCTTGTTGATGGCCTGTCCCGCAAATCCGCTGTCACAGCTTCCTTTGAGGTCAAGCCTGAACCCGTCCAGTTTCCTGACAGTTTCCATGTCGGCGTGGACCGTTATCAGAGCTGATGTACTGCCGGGATTATTTATGCTGCCCGGAGCAACGGATACATCCGCTCCGGTGGCAGGATCGGTCAATGATATTTCAATACCGCTTTCTATTACATTGCCGTCCGTATCGATAGGCAAAGCGGTCACTCCGAGACGGAAAGGTATCTCATTCACGAATGTCAGGCTGACCGTCGCTTCCGTAAAGCGTATTTCCACTCCGTCATTGCCGGAACCGGTTTCCTCCGAAGATGAGTTGAAAGTGTCATTGAGTCCCTTTATATCATATGGATATTCTATCAGCAGATCCTCTCCGAATGCCATCGGGGAATATATGCTGTAATCCATCGCAAACGTATATTCCCTGGAGCCGTCCAGTTCCATATCCATCATTTCCTGTACAGTCTGCACCTTGATGCCGGATATCACAATCTCGTCCGGAAGGGCTGAAACGAGGTTTCCTATTTCGTCTTTGACTACCGGTATGTATCCGTTGGTGCCGGGAATGATGTCGCCCGGATCGTACGGTTTACGCGAAATATATACAGGAGTGACTCCCGGTGACAGGACAATAGCGTCTTCCGCATCCGGATCCTGACTGCCGAGCATGACCGAAACGGGATCTTTCCCTTCCGTATTTGCGGTGATAGTCGCACTCAGGGCAGCCGAGAGGGGAGAGTCATTGCGGACAGTAAGGGTAATGACAGGATTGTAAAGGTCTATATTCACATCAGCTCCTTCAAGGAACTCCGGCCTCTCTCCGGTAACTTCAATGGTCTGGTCTTCTACAGTCACCTCAGGGTCGATCATGAGCCTGGCCGACCTGACCGCTGCGACATCTATTCCGAGGTCTATGTCCAATGACAATTCCGTAGGAAGATCATCGACAGTGTTTCCGAAAGATATCGCCCTGGCCGATACCTTCAGTCCAGACATGACAATCTTGTCATTGATGCTTATGCTTCCGTCCATGAACCCCTGGCCTTCAGGCATCCCGGTGAAATCGATACCCGTTATGCCTATGTCGAGTCTGAGCGGACTGCCTGTTTCAACCGAGACATCGGATACTGTCACTATGGAATTGTCCGTCCGGTCAAGGCTGAATCTCGTATCTTCCGGAGATTCTATGCTGATATAGTCCGGAAAATCCAGCCTGAAACCCTCCTTCATCGTAATGGCACCGCCGCTGCCTGTGCCTCCGCTTCTGGTGAGGGACAATGAGACTGTAAGTGCGGCATCCAGATCAACACTTTCAATGTCCGTAACATAGTCGACCGGCTGCGAAATATTTATGTCTGTGGATGCCTCCCTTTCAACAGCAATGTTATCAAACCTGTAATCCTCTGGAACAGAGACATCCCCGACAGGAAGCTGCTGCACGAGTTCATCTATTGGGACATCCATATTCACCCGGAATCCCCCGTCATTGTCGTTGTTCCCGATATTTATGTTGTCGAGATTTATATCCGGAATTTCTATTTTCTGCGGATCGATACTGCCATCCATTGAAATCACATAGTCACCGTTCTCGTCAGCCTTAATCATCGAATTCTCCTGATCTATCTCAAGAAGGTCTCCGATGAGTATCTTCTGGGTGCTTCCTAACGGTACACTGATGTCCGCGTTGATGTCGACTGTCGTGTCAATGCCTTTCGAGAGGTCATACGCCTCGTTGACGCAGGCTGTCGTGCACAGCGAAACTATGGATGTCATCCCTGCAAGGGGTATCCATAATCGTCTTTTCAGGTTCATAGTAAATCTAATTTTTAACTTTTACGATGCTGTGAATACAATAACTACAAAATTTTCGCAAATATATTCAATTTATTTTCAATAAGAAACAATTATCCGTTTAAAATATTTCAAAATATCCGGAACCCCTCCCAGACACTCCCGCAGGCCGGTTCTCCCTTTCTTTTCGTAATTTTGTTACACAATTTATATTATGTTAAGTAAAAGATAATTGCAGTATCCCCTTTTGTATTCTCGCATCTATTGACTATTTTTGCAGTCGCTGAAAAAATCCGGAACGAGGACGCTTCCGGCGTACAGCCAAAAATCCAGAATGTGAAACTGAGATTCTACATACTTGCAGCCATTGCCGCGTGTATTGCATCATACGCCTGCGACAGCTATATGCAGAATTTTGTGGCAACGGCCGAACCTCTATACGAGACTTCCGGCAATGGAGTCCTTACGGACAAGGACTCGGATACGGACAGGTACGTAGACTACAACTGCGCATTCTGTGCCCCGGCAGGAGCAAGCATATCCGCCCAGCGTACCAGCAGTCCCAATTCGATTCCGCGGAACTGGAGCGAATGCAAGCGATGCCCTGAGACCGACAATCCATTCATTACAATCAAATCAGGAAAAGTGACGGGCATAGCTGCCCTGAACAGTTTCCTGTCAGTAATCTCATTGTATCCTTCCGGTCTCTTCTCTGAGAGTCACCGGTTCATCCACTTCTGCAGGCTGACAATCTGATCCTCTTGTACCCCAGATATTTAGCAAGACATAGCCAGGGTATCCTGAAGGCTGCCTGTCATGGCTTTGTCACCGATAAGGTCAACAATGGGTGCCGGCGTCTGAATACTCGTACCCGGTGGTTTTGCTGACAGCAATTAGGAAACAACTATTAATAAATATATCATATATGAAAAAAGAATTTGTGCGCGTACGCAGTACGCTTGATTATATCATATCGGTCGGGCTTTTGGTCATTGGCTGCACCATTGTAGCCATTCCTACCCCGGTTTCAGTGAACATTGTCGGTATTTTCTCCATTTTTGCCGGAATCCTGCTTGTCGTTATCCTCAGATCAGCATGGAAAGACAAGGAAGACGGCGTTAAATACCATAAGAAGGAATTCTATTTCCCGCAGAGCAGCAAGGAAAGAATAATGAAAGCTGTCTCAGGAGATATAGAAAATATCGACATTTCCGATGAGGACAACGGGAACGGTCTGAGACTCGACCTGTTCTACAGCAGGAAAAACGGGAAAGCCTTCCTGCAGGTGTTCGAATATATTCCCTACCGCTATGAACCGGCATCGGATTTCTTCGAATACCCGGTAGAAAAAGTCCATAAGCTTACAAAATAACCGATCATATTACTATAAAAGGGGGTGACTCAAAAGTGAAAGTCATCCCCTTTTTCCTTGTTTTTCCGTGAGGTCGACCTCAGTTCCTCTTTCGAATATTCGATTCTCAGAGAGTTATCAAACCTTTTGGGCCGGCCTCTTTTTCATGACTGAAGATTTATTCCCTCGGTATGGAACGCAGGTAAGTCCTGTATGCATCCCAGTCCTCTATCGGTCTGCGTGCCACACCTGAATCCATGGCGGCTTTTGCAACTGCTACCGAGACTGTTTCGAGCAGTCTTCCGTCAAGCGCTTTCGGAATGATGTAGTCAGGCCCGTATTCCAGACTGTCGGCTCCGTATGCCTTCAGCACTTCATCCGGTACCGGCTGCTTTGCAAGTTCCGCAATGGAATATACGGCCGCAAGCTTCATTTCCTCATTGATCTTGCTTGCCCTCGTATCAAGGGCTCCCCTGAAAATATACGGGAAACCAATCACATTGTTCACCTGGTTGGGATAATCGCTCCTTCCAGTAGATACGAGTGCGTCAGGGCGGGCTTCCATTGCATCCTCATAGCTTATTTCCGGATACGGATTGGCCAGGGCCATGATTATCGGCCGCTCCGCCATTGTCTTCACCATATCCTTGCTCAGGACATCAGCCTTTGAGAAACCTGCAAACACGTCGGCATCCCGTATCGCATCAGCAAGAGTGTGAAGATCGCGCGTCGTGGCATATTTGCGTTTGTAAGGATTGAGATCCGTCCTGTCAGCCCTGATAACGCCCTTGCTGTCGCACATCACTATGTTCTCGATCCTGACCCCTACCTTAAGATACAGGTCGGTACAGGCAATCGCCGCCGCTCCCGCCCCGTTCACTACCATCCTGACATCTTCAGCCTTCTTCCCGGCAAGTTCAAGGGAATTCACGAGCGCAGCAGCCGTGATAATGGCCGTACAGTGCTGGTCATCATGCATTACCGGTATATCCAGCTCGTCGATGAGCCTTCGTTCCACTTCAAAGCATTCAGGGGCCTTGATGTCTTCGAGGTTGATGCCTCCGAAAGTCGGGGCAATGCCCTTTACAGTCTGTATAAAGACTTCAGGATCGGATGCATCCACTTCTATGTCGAATGCATTCACTCCCCCGAGTATCTTGAACAGCAACGCCTTGCCTTCCATCACCGGTTTGGCGGCCGCCGGACCGATATTGCCGAGTCCGAGCACCGCGGTACCGTTCGAAATCACGGCTATGAGATTGCCTTTGCCGGTATAGTCGTACGCCTTGTCCCTGTCGACGGCTATGGCTTCGGCAGGAGCCCCCACACCCGGAGTGTATGCGAGGGCGAGGTCATGCTGTGTCGCTGTCGGTTTTGTCGGTCTGACGCCGGTCTTGCCTGCCGGATAAGCACTATGATATTCAAGTGCTTTCGAATCAATTGTCTTCATATCTATCCTTACTTTACTACTAACCAGGAAACTATACGGTTTCCAAAAAGCCGTCTGAAAACGGCGGGAAACACAAAATTACAAAAAATCCGAGAATTTTATTTATGTTTGCAGCCGAAAAGATTGCATGATGTCAAGAAAACACAGGGAAATAATACTGGAGAATGTACTTGTAGAGGCCGTGGCTGCCGAAGGGAAAGCACTTTCGCATATAGACGGAGCCGTATTGTTCATACAGTTCGCCGTTCCCGGCGACATAGTGGACGTCAGGGTCACAAAAAAGAAAAAGAACTATATGGAAGGATATATCCTGAGGATAGTCAGGCCTTCCGAACACCGTCTCGAACCTTTCTGCAGTCATTTCGGTATCTGCGGAGGCTGCAAATGGCAGCCGCTGCCATACAATATGCAGCTTGAGGCGAAGCAGCGGCAGGTCTACGACCAGCTTGTCAGGATCGGACACCTTGACGTACCGCAACTCTCCCCTATCATAGCTTCCGACAGGACTGAATATTACCGCAACAAACTGGAGTTCACCTTTTCCGAAAGAAGATGGATCGAAGACGGTGAAAATCCTGAGGAAATCGCTCCTGAAGACAGGACAGGGCTCGGTTTCCATGTGGGAAGATTTTTCGACAAGGTTCTCGACATACGTACATGCTATCTCCAGAAAGAGCCTTCGAACGCCATCAGGCTGTTCATAAAGCAATACGCCACAGAACACGGTCTTCCTTTCTTCAATATAAGGGAACACCGCGGCCTTCTGCGCAACATGATCATCAGGACGACGGAAGCGGGGGAAGTCATGCTGATTGTATGTTTCTACCATGACGCCCCGGAAGTCAGGACTGCACTTCTCGATGCCGTTGCAGAACGGTTCCCGCAGATAACATCCCTGTATTATGTGATCAACGGCAAAGCCAATGATTCAATAGCCGATCTGGAATGCATATTATATAAAGGTAAGGAAACCATAGAGGAAGAGATGGAGGGACTGAAATTCCGGATAGGCCCGAAATCATTTTATCAGACCAATTCGTCCCAGGCGTACAGACTCTATTGCGTTGCAAGGGATTTTGCCGCTCTCAGCGGCAGCGAAACCGTATATGACCTGTACACCGGAACAGGCACCATAGCACAGTTCGTCTCGGGAAAGGCACGTAAAGTAATAGGAATAGAGTATGTTCCCGAAGCGATAGCCGACGCTAAGATGAATGCCGCAAACAACGGCATCACCAACTGCGAATTCTTCGCAGGGGACATGAAAGACGTGCTTGACAGCGGTTTCATTGCCTCCCACGGACATCCCGACGTCATAATCCTCGACCCTCCGAGAGCAGGCATACATCCGGATGTGGCGGAAGTCATACTCGAGGCAGCACCGGAAAGAATAGTGTATGTCAGCTGCAACCCTGCGTCACAGGCCAGGGACCTTGCCGTGCTCTGCGAAAAATACAGGATAACTGCCGTACAGCCTGTGGATATGTTCCCTCACACGCATCATGTGGAGAACGTAGTTGCCCTTGAACTGAAGCAGAAATCACCCTTTGTGTTGACCTCTTAGAACGGGAACAGCAGAGGCAGGACAAATATCATCACTGCCCCCATTATCAGCTGAAGCGGAAGCCCCACTTTCACGTAGTCTCCGAACTTGTATCCTCCTGCACTCATTACCAATGCATTGGGCGGTGTCGAAAAAGGCGAGGCAAAGCACATGCTCGCCGCCACTGCCACTGCAAACAGATACGGATACGGACTTACTCCCATAGTCAGGGCCGCGTCCATTGCAATCGGGGCGAACAGGACGGCAGTTGCAGTGTTGCTCAGGAACATGGTCACTATGGATGTGGCGAAATACACTATGGCAAGCAGGGCATGAGGCCCCACATCCCCGAAACCATTCAGGAGAAAACCTGATATGTCCGACGTTATGCCCGTCTTGTCGAATGCGACAGACATGGGTATCATCGCCGCTATCAGCACGATACTGCTCCAGTTGATACTCGAGTACGCTTCCTCCATATTCCGCAGGCATCCTGTCACGACCATAAGCACCGCTGCAAGCATCACTGCCGCAACGGCCGGAATAATCTCGAGTACCATCACTACGACCATTGCAAGCAATATCGCAGCGGCAACCGGTGCCTTGCTGTCGAGCGTGACCTTTGCCATCCTCTTGTCAGGCTGGCCTACTATGACGAAGTCATCCGAATAATCCCCGAGAGCAGTGATATTCTCCCATGTCCCCTGTATCAGAAGGGCATCTCCCGAATGCATCCTGACATCCCTTATGTCTTCGAGAGCGGAGTCTCCGGACCTTTTGATACCCAGCACATTGACATTGTAGTATTCCCTGAAGCGGCTGTCGGCAAGCGTATGGTTGATAAGGTGCGAATTGGGGACTATGAAAACGACAGCATACCCCGTCTCGGCGGTATCCCCTGCCGCAAGAGCATCGGCCCGGGCGAATTCCAGACCGTTCTCCCTGACAAATCGGGCCACGTTCTCCTCGGGGCCGTGCACATTCAGGATATCACCCGCAAGTATAACGCTTTCCGGACCGGCCACTTCTTCCGTGGCGTTCCTGCGCCTGAACCTCCCTTGCGGCTGATGAATTATGCGTCCGACGCTCAAGTCATATACAGACCCTATCTGCAGCTCCTTGAGAGAATGCCCCACAAGCGGAGATGCCGGGTTTACCCTGACGTTGAAAATCTGATGTGCAAGGTTGTATTCATCCACGAGTTCGGATACGGACTTTGTCCGCCGCCTTTTCTTTCCTGAAGATTTGCTCTCCTTGTCCACGAGCAGTCTGCTCAGGAAAAACAGGACGGCAATGCCCACTATGACCGCAACCGCACCCACAGGGGCAAAGGAGAAAAAGCCGAGAGGTTCGAGCCCCGCTCCGGTTATGGTATCCTGTATGACAAGGTTGGGCGGCGTGCTGATCAGAGTGAAAAGCCCCATACTGCTGGCAAAGGCCATCGGCATGAGATACCGGCCCGCACTGATGCCGGAAGATGAAGCCATACTCATGACTATCGGCATCATCACGGCGACGGTTCCGGTATTGCTGACAAAGGCTCCTATAAACGAAGTGACAAGCATTACAAGCAGGAAGAGCATATTCTCGTTCCTGCCTCCGATTTTCAGGATGCGTCCCCCGATCATCTTTGCCAGTCCCGTCCGGAAAATTCCGGCCCCCACGACAAAAAGCCCTATCATCATTATTACTACTGAACTCGAAAAGCCCGACAGTGCTTCCTCCGGTGTCAGAACATCCGAGAGAAGCAGTACAAGCAGCGATCCGAGGGCAACCAGATCCGACCGGACCTTCCCGCTCATGAACAGTATGCAGGACAGTGCCAGTACGATAAGGGTTATTGCTGATGGTCCGGGAAAAGTCATATGGCAATCATTTTTGCAAAATTAACATTATATTTTATAACTTTGCACAGTTTTGTCTATGCTTATTATGGGTAAACTTTATGACGAACTGAGCAAGGACTACAGGGTCAAGGAGGGACTGAAGACCTGTATCAACTGCGGCACATGCACTGCCATATGTCCTGCGGCTGAATTCTACAGGTACGATCCCAGGAAGATAGTGGACATAGTCCAGAGCAAGGATGAGGACGAGATAGAGAAACTGCTGAAAAGCGACACTATCTGGTATTGCGGCGAGTGCATGTCCTGTGTCACGAGATGTCCCCGGAAGAACGGCCCGGGACTTGTCATCATGGCGTTGAGGAACCTGTCCGCAAAGCTCGGCTATTTCGTGTACTCCGAAAAGGGACGGCAGCTCTATCCGCTTACAAGAATACTGACAGGCAATATCCTGAATTACGGTTACTGCGTATATCCTGATACTTTCAAATGGGAGGATCATGTGGAATCCGGCCCTGTATGGAAATGGCATACGGAACATCTGAAAGACAATTTCGAACGGCTCGGCGCCAATTATAAGGGTGACGGTCCCGGTGTGCTCAGGAAAATCCCGCAGGAAGCTCTCGACGAACTGAAGAGCATATTCGATGTCACAGGAGGAACGGAAAGGATAGAGACCGTCAACAGATATTCCAGAAAAACCGCCGAAGAGATGGGATTGACCATGGAAGAATATTTCCGCAAGACTTTCGAGGAGATTTCTCCCGGACATCTCAATTCCGAGGATGAAGGATGAGAACGGATGCCGTCCCCGGCAATCCAACACTATAATATTGATAATATAATACAAATCAAATAAATACGTCGGACTGACGTTCGGTTATGATATATCAAGGAAAGCAGAAAATCTGGTCCGAATACCAGAAGGAAATACCTGATGACCACTGGTTCTATGTCAGGAGCTGCATCAGGCAGAATTTCTTTCCAGGTGCGGAAGTGATGTTCATGAAGATATGCAGGGATCTGCTTGGCAAGGACATATACGAGGCGGCTCACCATACGACCTGCGGCGGTATCGCCTACCATTGTGATACTATCCCGCAGGAGACGGTGATGACAATCGTGGCCCGCCAGTTCGCCCTCATGACGGAAGCCGGATACGAAAACTATGTGGCAAGCTGCATCACATCATTCGGCAACTACATAGAGATACTTGAGACATGGAACGAATTTCCGGAAGTGGAGGCAAAGGTAAGGGAAATGCTGTGGAAAGCATGCAGAAGGGAGTTCAACAAGCCGAAATACGTCGCCCATGCCAGTGATCTGGTGTACAAGTTCCGCAACGATATCGCGGCAAGGGCGAAGTTCCGTCTGGTTAACCGGAAGACGGGTGAACCTCTCAAGGTAGTGGAGCACATCGGCTGCCATTATTCCAAGATGTTCCCTTCAAAGGGTGTGGGAGGCGCTGAATATCCCTACGTACTGTGCGGCATGATCGAGAGTTGGGGCGGGAACGTGATAGATTACCCTGAAAGACGGCACTGCTGCGGATACGGCTTCAGACAGTATCATGTAAAGGCCAACAGGGGCTATTCCATAGCCAACACCCACAAGAAATTCGAATCCATGGAACCCTACCATCCGGACATGATCATCACCAACTGTCCCGGCTGTCCGTATTTTCTGGACAGATGGCAGTACGCCATTTCCGAACTGGAAGGCAAGACATACGGAGAGAACGGATACGGTATTCCGGTGTTCACCTACGAAGAGGTGGCAGGACTTGTACTCGGCTATGACCCGTGGGATCTCGGCCTGCAGCTTCACCAGGTGGCCGTAGAGCCGCTCCTCGACAAGATTGGCATTCCATACGACCCCGACGAAAAATACAGGGGCATCAACCACAAGGATCTGTTGAAGCCTGAAATTCCGGGCGTACTCAGATGCTGCTGAAATTAATAACGTGATACTGTAGACCCGAACCGATGAAAGAGAACATAGTAATAATAGGAGGCGGCATAGCCGGGCTCGAAGCGGCCGGACAGCTGATCCGTCTGGGGTATTCGCCTATCATAGTCGAGAAACAGGATCATCTCGGAGGCCATGTCGCAGAATGGCACTGCCTTTTTCCCGACATGACCCCGGCCTCTGATGTCGTGTCCAGACTGACGGAGAACGTATCCGAGGCGAATATCTTCGTAAATACGGAAATCCTCTTTATAAACCACCTGAAGGACAGTTATAATGTCATGCTGTCCAACGGGATTTCCATTGTCACCCGTATCATCCTTTTCACTACGGGTTTCCGACTTTTCGATGCATCGAAAAAAGAAGAATACGGCTATGGAGTATATGACCAGGTCATCACGAACAGGGATCTGGAACAATGGTTCAGCACCGGAAATGACGACAGGGTCAATTCCAGGGAACTGAACGCCGTCGGATTCGTGCACTGCGTGGGCTCCCGCGACGAAAAGGCCGGCAACGGACAGTGCTCCAAGGTATGCTGCATCACTGCCGTCAAACAGGCTATCGAGATGAAGCAGCGGTTTCCAGAAGCCCAGGTATACTGTTTCTATATGGATCTCAGGATGTTCGGCAAGAAATACGAGGATTTCTACATTTCCGCCCAGAGAGATTACGGAGTGCGTTTCATAAGAGGACGGGTATCCGAAGTCAGCGAGAACATCGAAGGGAAAGTCATCGTAAAGGCCGAGGACACGCTTGCCGGGAAACCGGTAAAGGTCACGCTCGACCTGCTTGTACTTATGGCCGGCATAGTCTGCAATCCTGACTGCACCAAGGTAGCCTCCATGATACCGCTCCAGATGGACAGCGACGGATTTCTCAAAAGCCGGGACAATATCATGGACATAACTGGATCTTCCAGAAGCGGGATATTCTATGCAGGCGCATGCACAGGCGCCAAGACAGTGCCCGAGACACTTGCAGAAGCACGGTCCGCCGCTTTAGACATACACAACTATATCACCTCTTCACGGATATGATGAATTTCGGCTTCAAGATAGCTCCGAGCGCCACGATTAACCTGGACAATGTCGACATGGAAAAATTCACTCTTCTCCATGAGATGGAACCGGATGTGTACAAGTGCATGGCCTGCGGCTCGTGCAGCGCAACATGTCCGGCCGGACGTTTTACGGGAATGAGCGTGCGGAAGGTGATACTCGACCTTCAGAGAGGACGGGAGAAGGAGGCCGTGAGGATGCTCAAGGGATGCATGCTGTGCGGGAAATGCAGCATGGTGTGTCCGAGAGGCATCAACACAAGACACCTGATATTGTCCGTATGTAGAATCTATAATGAGGATAAGCAGTGAGAGAAAGGTTTCTGACAGGATATAACGACTTTGTGCTGCCGTTCATGATAGGGATGATATTCATCCTGACATGGTGTACCGTCGGCATGATCCGTATCATTGCAAATCTTCCCAAAGATGACAGGAAACGGTTTTTCCTGTCTCTGGTGAATCCGAAGATAATGCTGAAGAATATCCGCGACATCTTCTGCGACTGTCTGTTCCATGTCAAGCTGTGGAAAAGGAACAGACTTCTCGGCTACATGCATTCGAGCATAGCTTTCGGATGGTTCATGCTGATTGTCATAGGGCATATCGAAGTGTTCTTTTATGCTCCTCACAGGGCCAAACTCCTCTATTTCCCTATATTCTTCAGGTATTTCATGGCTGAAGACGACAGCACCATGGGAGGAGCCTTCTTTTTCTTCCTCATGGACTTCTTCCTCCTGGTGGTGCTGAGCGGAATAGCCCTCGCCATAGTCAAAAGGGTCCACTCCCGTTTCTTCGGAATGAGGAGGACCACCAATCCGAGTTTCATGGATCTGGTAGGTCTGTATTCGCTGTGGTCGATATTTCCGCTCAGACTGTTCGCCGAAGGGTTCACGGCCGACATAAGCGGAGGATCTTTCCTGACGGAGTCCCTGAATCATGTCTTCCATGCGTTTCTCGGCAACCACATGAACATGCTGCCGACATGGTGGGCCTATTCACTTGCTCTCGGCATATTCTTCTGCGCCCTTCCGTTCACCAGGTACATGCATATCCCGACGGAAATTCTCCTGATACCTTTGAGAAACGCCGGCGTCAGGATAAGGCATCCGCGCAAAGGTTATGCAGAAGCGGAAGTCTACGCCTGTCCGAGCTGCGGCGTATGCATCGACGCATGCCCTATGGGCGTAATGAAAACCCATATCAAGGATACCACCGTATATCTTAACAGGCAGCTGAGAAGACACAACGAAACACGGATAGAAGAAATCAGCGACAAGTGTCTCTTATGCGGGAAATGCACCGCAGTATGCCCGGTCGGCGTCGAGGGAGACAGACTCAGGATAGCCCAGAGATCGGCCCGCAAATACAATATCAGCCCCGACTACTCATGCATCGACACGGATATACTGAAGAAAGAGGCTTCATTCAGGGCTCCGGCATCCGGCAAGGTCCTGTATTTTGCCGGATGCATGACTGCCCTGACACCACAGATCAGGAAATCGGTAGAATCCGTACTGACCCGATGCGGGACCGATTACGAGTTCATGGACCGGGACGGAGGGATCTGCTGCGGAAGGCCAATGCTGATGGCAGGAAGATTCGATGCTGCGGAAGAAATGATTGCGAAGAATACCGACATAATCCTCGGCAGCGGGGCGGATACTCTTCTCCTGAGCTGTCCTATATGCTACAGGATATTCAGGGAAAACTACAACCTCGGGAAAATGCGTATCGTACATCATACCGAATATTTTGCGGAACTCATCGGATCCGGGACTATCGGTATGCTGCACGGTTCAGACAGGTACGTATTCCACGACCCGTGCGAGCTCGGACGTGGCTGTGGCATCTATGATGAGCCGAGAGCAGTCCTTTCAGCCGCAGGAGAACTCGTGGAAGCCGAGAAGCATCACAGGGAAAGTATCTGCTGCGGGGGAAGCCTCGGCAGTCTGACCCTCGGGTTCGGGAAACGGCAGGCGATGACGGAAAATGCACTGCATAACCTGACAGCGGCGTCGCCGGATTCCATAGTGACGGCATGTCCGCTCTGTCTGAGCACTTTCCACCGCTATGCAGACAGACCTGTCATGGACATAGCCGAAGTGGTGGACAGGAATATGATACCTGCTGACAGCAATGATATTGATGACTAAAACCTGATAATTATGAAATTTACACCGACTAAGTACACGCTGGTCAACTATGCTGACGGGAGAAGATTCGAGGATACCGGCTGGATGCTGGCCGACCCGCAGGCTGCTGAACCTTCTTTGATCAGAGCCGATTACGAAATAAGACGGTTCAATCCGAGGGAGGATCTTGACGGTTTCTACAGATATGCGGACTGGCTGCCGATAAGAAGGACACTCGAGCATTCCCATGCCCCGGTAACATACAGAAGCGAGGGGCTGGCATCCTGCCTCGGTCTGGAAAATCTCTATATTACATTCTCGGGATATTTCCCTAAGATAGGTGCCCGGATGGAGACATGTTCCTTCAAGGAGACTGAGGCATATTCGGTCTGCGCCAGAATACCTGAAAACAGCGGGCGCATATTGGTGCTGGCCTCCGCAGGAAACACGGCACGTGCCTTTGCCAAGGTATGTTCCGACAACAATATTCCCGTGGTAATATCTGTGCCTGAAGACAATATCGGGGCACTGTGGTTCCACAAGCCGCTCAACAGCTGCGTGAAGATAATAGCCGCCCCTGCCGGAAGCGACTATTTCGATGCCATCGCCTTGGCCGACAAGCTCAACGAATCCCCGAGGTATATGGCTGAAGGCGGAGCCAAGAACATTGCCAGGAGGGACGGTATGGGCACTACCCTGCTCTCTGCAGTGGAGGTCATCGGAAGAATCCCTGATGCCTATTTCCAGGCAATCGGCAGCGGTACGGGAACGATTGCGGTCTGGGAGAACAATCTGAGGCTCATCAGGGACGGACGTTTCGGTTCCCACAAGATGAGGCTGTATCCTTCACAGAACGCCCCGTTCACCATCATGTATGATTCCTGGAAAGCACACAGCAGGAAACTCGTGCCCCTTAGTGCGGCCGAGGCAAGGGAACAGGCTTCTGAAATCAAAGCGAAGGTCCTGTCCAACAGGAAACCGCCGTATTCAATCGCCGGAGGCCTGTACGATGCACTGAAAGATGCCGGCGGAGACATCTACAAAGTCTCCAACGACGAACTGGAAATCTGGAAAGCCAAATTCCTTGAACTTGAAGGCATCGACATCTATTCAGCTGCGGCTGTGGCCGTATGCAGCCTTGCCAAGGCAGTAGAAGAAGGCGCAGTCAGGAAAGAAGAGACTATTATGCTGAACATAACCGGCGGGGGCGAAGCGCTGACCAAGGAACATCATGACGTGACATATGCAAAGCCGGACGCAGTCATAGATTCTTTCCTCCCTCCGGAAGAGGTGATAAACATTGTAGACGGTTTATTCTGAAAATCAATTGACAAAACAAACAAGTTATGTTTAATAACATAAATGTTATACCATAAACCGCATATCAGAGACAGCCATGATACACTTTCCTTTACAGATTACGGTCTCACCGGAA
Source organism: uncultured Bacteroidales bacterium (assembly GCA_944322585.1). GTDB lineage: Bacteria > Bacteroidota > Bacteroidia > Bacteroidales > UBA932 > Cryptobacteroides. Next base: position 64,550 of record CALUPB010000006.1, read on the forward strand.
GACACAGCCGCCGTCAGCAAAATCGAACAGTCGGCCAGACAGACAATTGAGCACATTGCTTCCACCCCTATAGAGGAATTGCTTCCGGAACTCATGCGTGAGGCAATAAGTTTCGGCATCAAGGTTCTCATTGCCCTCCTCATATATTTTGTCGGGGCGTGGCTGATAAAGAAAATCAGGAAAATGCTCCACAGGGTTTTCGAGAGACGCAAGACCGAAAAGGCGATAGCCTCCTTTGTGGAAAGTCTGACAAGCATATCTCTGACAATTATTCTGATAATAATCACTGTCGGCACTCTCGGAATAAATACGACATCTCTTGCAGCCCTGCTTGCCGCGGGAGGTATGGCAATCGGTATGGCCCTCAGCGGAACAGTACAGAATTTCGCGGGAGGAATAATGATACTGGTGTTCAAGCCGTTCAAGGCGGGAGACTTTATCGAGACCGACAACGGATATTCAGGCACGGTCACCGATGTCAATATCTTCAACACAAAACTGACTACAACGGACAACAGGCTGATAATCATTCCTAACAACAGCCTCTCCAACGGGACGATCAACAATTTCTCGCAAAACACCATGCGTCGTGTGGAATGGCTTGTCGGAGTGGAATACGGCACGGATGCATCAGATGTGAAGGCTGCCCTCCAGGAAATAGTCGATGCGGAGAAACGTGTGCTTTTCATTGCCACAGGGGCGCCGGCTGATCCGCTTATCGCTGTGAACGCCTTGAAAGACAGCGCTGTGGAATATATTGTGAGAGTATGGGTCAAATCCGAAGACTACTGGAATGTCTATTATGCTCTGAATGAAAAGATATACACGGCTCTCCCTCAGAAAGGCATCGGCTTCCCGTTCCCTCAGATGGATGTCCATATCACCCGACAGGATTCATAACCTGCCTGAATGGTGAAATGGGTCGGCAGAGCAAATAAATTTGCTCTGCTCTCGGCTTCTGCGATATTTGGCTGACGCCATATAATACGGTTGCGCCTCGGCATAGCAAATAAATTTGCTCTGCTCTCGGCTTCTGCGATATTTGGCTGACGCCATATAATACGGTTGCGCCTCGGCATAGCAAATAAATTTGCTCTGCTCTCGGCTTCTGCGTATATTTGTAACCGTTTGGAAAATTGATAAGGGAAATAATGAAGAAGATAATACTTACGGGAGACAGGCCGACGGGCCGTCTGCATCTCGGGCACTATGTGGGATCGCTGAAAAGGAGGGTCGAACTCCAGAATTCAGGAGAATTCGAGAAAATATTCATAATGATAGCCGATGCTCAGGCCCTTACCGACAATGCCGACAATCCGGACAAGATCCGCGACAATATCATAGAGGTGGCGCTGGACTATCTGTCCTGCGGACTGGATCCGTCCAAAAGCACGATTTTCATCCAGTCCCAGATAGCAGAACTCTGCGAACTGACCTTCTATTACATGAATCTCGTGACGGTATCGAGACTCCAGAGGAATCCGACCGTCAAGGCCGAAATACAGATGCGCAATTTCGAGACAAGCATACCGGTTGGCTTCTTTACATATCCTATCAGCCAGGCATCCGATATCACGGCGTTCAAGGCCACGACAGTCCCCGTCGGAGAAGACCAGGAGCCTATGATAGAGCAGACCCGCGAAATCGTCAGGAAGTTCAATTCCGTCTACGGGGAAACACTGGTCGAGCCGGATATCCTCCTTCCGGACAATGCTGCATGTCTGCGGCTTCCCGGAACTGACGGAAAGGCCAAGATGAGCAAATCGCTCGGCAACTGTATATATCTTTCGGATACAGCAGAGGATGTAAGGAAGAAAATCATGAGCATGTTCACTGATCCGGGACATATCAAAGTGGAAGATCCGGGCAAGATCGAGGGAAACACTGTCTTCACATACCTCGACGCATTCTGCAGACCGGAACATTTTGCAGAGTTCTGGCCTGAATACTCCGGACTGGATGAACTGAAGGGCCATTATCAGCGCGGAGGCCTCGGTGACGTCAAGGTGAAGAAGTTCCTTAATTCCATCCTTCAAGCGGAACTTGAGCCTATCCGTCAGAGGCGCAAGGAATTCGAGAAAGATATTCCCGGAGTGTACAGGATGCTGAAGGAAGGCACGGAGGCAGCGCGTGAAGTGGCTGCAGCAACACTTGCCGATGTACGCAAGGCCATGCGGATAAATTATTTCGACGATGCGGAACTGATTGCCTCCCAGGCAGAAAAATTCGGCAACCAAGCATAACAGCCTGCGGCGTTCCGGGCAGAGCGGCAAGGTTATGATGAATGTATTTCAGCAAACTGTCATAAAGGCTCCCCTCCCGGAAACATCTGCTTTAGAGGAAAGTATGAAAAAATTCAAAACAGCTTCTAAGGACAGCGATAGATAGATAGATAGATAGATAGATAGATAGAACGGAAATGGAAAACGATGTTATAGAATGTCTGAAGACCAGACGCAGCACAAAGGCATACAATCCCGACAGGATGCCGTCTCAGGAACAGATAGGTACAATCCTTGAGGCCGGTATGAATGCCCCGACAGGACGCGGAGCTCAGTCACCTGTAATCGTGGCAATTACGGACAAGGCAACCCGCGACAGACTTTCAGAGTTGAATGCGGCAGTTCTCGGAGCAAAGGCAGACCCGTTCTACGGAGCTCCTGTCGTGCTTGCCGTTCTTGCAGACAGGACAGTGCCGACCCATGTATATGACGGTTCGCTCGTGATGGGAAACCTGATGAACGCAGCCCATGCCCTCGGTATCGGCAGCTGCTGGATCCACAGGGCTAAGGAAATCTTCGATTCACCGGAAGGCAAGGCTCTTCTGGACAAATGGGGAATCAAAGGAGACTACGAGGGTATAGGTTTCTGTATCCTCGGGTTCGCCAAAGACGGGTATTCTCCGGTCTCCAAACCCCGTAAGCCAGGCTATGTCATCCATATAGATTGACACTTACTTTCGCATTCGCGAAAGACCTTTCTTCACAAGCCTTGAAAACGGAATAATTACCTGTTCCAGGCCGGAAGATCCTGCTTTGAATAGAGCATCTCCTTGGAGACCACAGGGTTGGCATAGATATGCAGGAAAATGTCATTGAGCTGCTCCCTGTCGAGTTCCGGCTCTACGGTATCGAGCTGATGCTCCTTGTAGTCAATGAACCACTGAACATCCTCAGGGGAATAATGTTCCCTGTATTTGTCGCCAGGATTCAGGATATCGTATGCAATGTAATTCGTCTTCCACAGCCTGTAGCCGTCAATTACCCTGAGATCGACAGCATGACGGATCAACTGGTATCGGTCATTCTTGTCGCAGAGCGAAGCTTCGGCAATCTCCTCGTCGGTAAGCTGTTCTCCTATATGGAGATGGATATTCCCTTTCTGCTGCTTTATTCCGGTAATTATGCTGTGGAGATCCTCGCCGTCAGCCTTGACATATTTCTGCGTCCTTGAAATAAGAAGCTCCCTTGCTTTCAGGACATCACACGGCTCTATCTCATACGAGATGCTCATCGGAATGATATTAAGAGCCTTGAAATTATGGAGAAAATCCTCTTTCCCGCTCATGTCCAGCATCTTGAGAAGCCCCTGCTCTGTTATGTCAGCTCCGTCTTTCGTCCTTCCCTGCCTCTGCGCAAGCCATATGGAACTCTTTTCCGTAGTGATGTTCAGCCTGATATATTCCGAAAGAAGCTGTGAAGACAGATACAGTTCCCTGGCGGAAATTCCTCTCACTACCTTTATCATCCTGTTGGAGCGTATAAGATATTCAATGAAAGGATTCGTAAGGAGATTGTCTCCGACAGCGATTTCCGTCATAGGAATATTGTTCCTGTACAGAACCAGTTGGGTAATGGCCGGATCAAGGATGATATCCCTGTGGTTGGACATGGCGAGAAACTTCTTCGAAGGATCTATATGCTTGATGCCGTCGTAGGAAAAATTATGGGCCGTATGCGCAAGCACCCATTCGACTACTTTGGACATCACCAGTATCTGGAACTCATCCACGCTCCTTACATTTTTCAGAAGACCGGTCAGAAATCCAGGCTCCTTGTCAGGGAAAAAGTACCGTGAAACCTGGGAGACAAGAGGATTGTCAGCCACTTTCGACAATGCTTCTACCGCCTCGGCATCAGTATAGGGACTGATGCTCTCGAATTTAGAGAAATCAACCATATCCGTTCAGCGTTACTCCGCAGGACAAAATCCACGGAATTCACATTAAATAATGTCTCCGACAATGGAACGACATTTATACAAAGGTAACATAAAATTCAGGATTGACAAAATGTACCGGCTTTCTTAGAAGCGGTTTTAATTGCTCCTGAACAGCAGTGAGCTGTCACCGTAGCTCAGAAATCTGAAGTCATGGCTGAGGGCATAGTCATAAACAGGCTTCCATTGTCCGCCGATAAAGGCAGAAACAAGCAGCAGGAGCGTACTCTGCGGCTGATGGAAATTCGTCACGAGTGCATCCACTGCCCGGAACCTGTATCCGGGAACGATTATTATCCTGGTGCCTGTTACAAATGTATCCATTCCGTTTGCTTCCATATATCCGAGCAGGGCATCCATTGTTTCAGCAAATGTGTAGCCATATTCCCTGTCATAAGGTTCCCACTGGCTTATCTCATCCGGATGTCCGCGCTCCAGACATCCGGCACCGGCAAAATACATGGATTCAAGTGTCCTGACAGATGTCGTGCCTACAGCTACGACAGGCCGTCCTCCATCCTTGAGTTTCCGGACAAGGTCGCGGCTGACGGCGAACGGTTCCCTGTGCATTGTATGCTCAGCGACATCGGAACTCTTGACAGGAAGGAAGGTCCCGGCCCCGACATGCAGACAGACCGTTTCCATGTCAATGCCTTTCGCCCGGATTTCATCCAGCACTTCCTGCGTAAAATGCAGCCCTGCTGTCGGAGCTGCCACAGAACCTCGGTAATGCGCATAAAGAGTCTGGTATCTTTCCCTGTCTATGTCTTCCGTTTCCCTGTTGAGATACGGAGGGATTGGCACCGAACCGCATATTTCCAGTACTCTTGAAAAAGGTTCTCCTCCGCTCCAGACAAACTCCACCGTAGCGGTTCCCCCGTCACGTCCGACAAGAGCAGCCTTCAGATCAAGATCCGCCACATCGGCCGCATTTTCGGGATTGTACAATGTGAGCACATCCGATTTCCACCGTTTGACGTTTCCCACAATGCATTTCCACCGGCAGCAGTCCGTTGCACTGAAAGCCTGGCTGTACTCCGACGGACGGACCGGTTCAAGACAGAAAATCTCTATATGCGCTCCGGTAGGTCGGCAGAAATGGAGCCTTGCCGGAACTACCTTGGTATCATTGAAGACCATCAGCGCATTTTCCGGCAACAGTAGCGGTATGTCACGGAAATGGTGTTCCGTTATTTTCCCGTCCCTGAACTCAAGGAGTTTCGATGCATCCCTCCGTGCAAGCGGGTATTTCGCTATCCTTCCGTCCGGAAGAGGGTAGTCATATTCTTCTATTCTGATATGCGGTATCATAACTGAAATTTTGACAGTCCGGGATCAAGCCGTATTCCGCCTGATTCCGGCGACGAATTTACAAATATCTCCCGATTATTGCAATTTACTTTTGTTAATTACAAAAGCACACACTTAAATACACAAATGTTAACACAAGTGCCACAAAACAGACAATACCATAAGGTTTAGACCATAAGATAGATTTGTTTCATAAGATTTGCTTATCGAATAATTATTATATGATTTAAATATAATATTATCAGATAATTATTATGATTTAACTGTAGTATAACATCAGTTGTATAAAGTAAATATCGCATCATATTCCAAATATGGTGGTTTAAACGCATGGTATCTGTAATTTAACTATAATATAACCAATTAAATAAAATATGTTATATTCATTAATTCTACAGATATTTACATTTGCCGTATCCCGGTCATTTACATTTGTCAATCGAAACATTTTACATATGTTAAAAATATTTTAACTACATTTGTAAACCAAATGTCTACAAATATGAACACTCGTCTCCAGCAGTTTCTCTCGGCAGAAAACCTTACACAGGCACAGTTTGCAGATTCGATAAGCGTAGCGCGGGCCAGTATCTCCCACATCATTGCGGGAAGGAACAACCCTGGCTATGATTTTATCATAAACACAATGAAACGCTACCCTGAACTTAATATAGAATGGCTGCTGACAGGCAAGGGAAAAATGTACAGAAACTCTGCGCATGAAACGGTTCCTATGCCACGGAACGGGACCATCGGCACAAACGGGCAAAGCGAAGACATTCCTGAATTCGACTTCGGACTTTTTTCGGGCAAACCTGAAGAAGACGGAAAAAGTGAAGAGAACGCCGCTGCCTCTCCCGCGCAGGATATGGCGCAGGAATACAATAAAGCCGTACCGGACATGGCAACGCATGGAAATAACGCACCCATGTCTGAAATGAATACTTCAGATAATCATTTGCAAACAACTGTAAAACAACGGAAAGCCGTTAAAATTATCGTGTTTTACGATGACGGGACCTTCCAGGAATTCTGATTGCCGGCGTTTTTTAGCGCGATAACTGCTCCAAATCGGAGTATTTTCATTATGTTTGCATCCGGTTTGAACAGAAGACTATGTACAAATTCCTATTGCGTCCACTCTTTTTCAGATTCAATGCCGAGACTGCGCACAATATGATAATGTCTGCGCTGTCCGTGCTGAAACGCATCCCTTTTGCCCGTGCCGTAATCAGGCTCATATACTGCCGGGACACTCCGGAGCTGGAGAAGGAAGTCTTCGGCATCCGTTTCAGGAATCCCGTAGGACTTGCCGGAGGGCTCGACAAGAACGGGGAATACTATAACGATCTGGCTAACTTCGGGTTTTCCTTTGTCGAGATAGGTTCTCTGACTCCGGAACCTCAGGACGGCAACCCTAAACCGAGACTGTTCAGGGTGGTGGAGGACAGAGCCATCATCAACAGAATGGGTATCAATAACAAAGGCGTAAGGAATGCCGTAGAGCATCTGAAAAGGGAACGCCCCGGAGTGATTGTCGCAGCCAACATATCCAAGAATACTTCAAGTATCAATGATGATGCCTCCAAGGATTACGAATCCGCCTTCGCTCTCCTGTACGACTTCGTGGACATGTTCGTCATCAATATTTCATGTCCCAATGTAGTCGGACTGTCAGAACTGCAGGATATCTCTTTCCTGTCGGACATAATGGACAAGCTGATCAGCCTGAGGATGTATTTCGACGAGTACAGGCCGATCCTCGTGAAACTCTCCCCGGATATACACAGGACGCAGCTTGACGAAATAATCGACTATTGCATGATGTCGGGAATAGACGGAGTCGTGGCCTGCAACACTACAAGAAGCCGGGACGGATTGAGCATAGGACAGGACAGGATAGATGAAATCGGGGCAGGAGGCATGTCCGGCGCTCCTCTTTTCAGCAAAAGTCTCGAAATGGTCAGATATATACATGAGAAGAGCGGCGGCAATCTGCCGATTGTAGGCGTCGGAGGTATAATGTCTCCGGAACAGGCAGGCATGATGCTCGATGCCGGAGCTTCCCTTATAGAAGTCTATTCCGGATTCATCTATGAAGGACCTGCAATCGTAAGACGTATTCTCAAATACCTCCAGAAACGCAAGAAGACGAATATCGCAGAAACGCTTCCGAAGGCCTCTGAATAGGATAAGGATTATAAACTGAATTTGACATGATACAGGCATCTATCTGTACAATCGGAGACGAGATACTCATCGGACAGATTGTCGATACGAATTCATCCCGCATCGCTTCCGCTCTTGAAGGCATCGGAGTCCGGGTGACAAGAATGGTCTCATTCGGGGATGACCGGAAAGAAATTCTCGAATGCCTTGAAGAAGAACTGCGGAGAAATGATATTGTCGTAGTCACAGGAGGTCTCGGCCCCACAAAAGATGACATTACAAAGTCCGCTTTGGCCGAACTTTCCGGAAGCAGGATGTATGTGGAAAATTCCGGACAGCTCGGGATTATAGAAAACATACTCAAATCCAGAGGCCTCGACATGCTCGACATCAACAGGGCCCAGGCATATGTCCCTGATACATGCAGTGTAATACCCAACAGGTTAGGCACAGCGCCGGTAATGGTATTCCGTTTCGGGGAAGAACAATACGGACATCAGTGTTCGCTGTATTCCCTGCCGGGTGTCCCTTTCGAAGCGGAAGGGGCCATCCCGGATGTGCTTGATGACATTAAAGGGCATTTCAGACTGGAGGACATATATCACAGGAGCATAATGACTTTCGGAATAGCCGAGTCCGCACTCTCGAAAAAGATTGCAGACTGGGAAGACAGTCTTCCCCGTGACATGCATCTGGCGTATCTGCCCAATCCGCTGACCGGAGTAAGGTTGAGACTTTCCGTCTACGGAGGAACGAGAGAAGAGGAATCCGCAAGGATCGACAGGAAATTCGCAGAACTCCGACAGATTCTCGGTGAGGCTGTCTATGCCGGCTATGACACCACATTGCAGGAGGTCATCGGCAGAATGCTGAAGGAAAAAGGCCGTACGGTCAGTGCAGCGGAATCCTGTACAGGAGGAATGATTTCACAGTTGCTTGCATCCGTACCGGGAGCCTCGGAATATTACCTCGGTTCCGTTACATCATACGCCAACAGCGTCAAGGAGAATGTCCTTGGCGTACCGGCAGAAACAATAGAGAAAAACGGAGCCGTCAGCAGCGAATGCGTTGCACGGATGGCCGAAGGGGTAAGAAAGCTTACGGGGAGCGACTATTCCATAGCCACGTCAGGTATTGCCGGACCTGGAGGCGGCAGCGAAGACAAGCCTGTGGGTCTGGTTTGGGTCGGTGTTTCTTCGGCATCCGGCACCAGGACATGTAAATTCATGTTCAAGGGTGACAGGATCCGGAACATGGAAAGGTTCGCGTCCTCGGCTCTCAATGTCCTGAGGGAAAAAATCATGTCTGACAGCAATGAAGAACTCTGACGGGGTGAAAAGACAGACCAGGGGGATAATAGATGCCATAATATCATCTTCGACATTCGGTTTCTCCCCTTTTTTCAGTGTTTCCCTGCTGGCTCTCGGCCTCGGAGCCCTGGATATCCTGTCCTACAGATGGGGAGTCGCCTCTCTGTTTCTTATCCTGATTGCATCGGTCAGGAAAATTCCGCTGCGCATAACATGGAAAGAATTCAGTAGAATATTTATCCTCAGCATATTCAGGGCACTCACTTCATTATTCCTGCTGATTGGCTATGCCAACATTGCAAGCGGGGTCGCTTCAACCATACATTTCATGTATCCCGTTGCCGTAGCTTTCTGCATGATGTTCCTTTTCGGAGAGAAAAAATCTCCGGTGATTATATTTGCCATTGTCCTTTCTGCTGCGGGGGCATACTGTCTTGCAGCCGGAGATACGGCCGAAGTGCCTGATGGAGACAAGTTCAAGGGAATTGTCGCATCAGCCGCATCCGTCCTCTGCTATGCGGCATACGTAATTCTTCTCCGGAAGACAGGCGCAGACAGGATTGAATCCACAAAGCTGACGGTATATGTCATGGGACTGAGTGCCATCTATTTTATAGTCGGAGCCACACTGGCTGGAGGCATAATGCCCGTCAGAGAACCGATCGGCTGGGTATACATCCTTGGTATCGGCATAATATGCACAATGGTCTCGAATTTCTTCCTTGTAAATGCCGTCAGGAATGCAGGCCCTACACTTGCGTCCGTATTCGGTGCGCTTGAACCGCTGACAGCCGTACTGACCGGTGTCATATTCCTCGGAGAGAGGCTTTCTTTCATAAATGTTGCAGGAATAGTCCTGATACTTGCCACGGTCACCATCGTGGTGGTATACCGGAAAAACGGCTCCTACGACGTATAGCGCACGGACGACTCAAATACGGGCGGCTGCGGAGGCCAGGCAGCTGTCCCAGACACGCAGGAAATTGCCTCCCGCTATCTTCTCCACATCCTCCTGACTGTAACCTCTCGAATACAGTTCATCGAAAATGCGGCTGAAACAGCCCGCATCCTCCATGCCTTCAGGTGTGACGGCTATCCCGTCGAAGTCCGAACCAAGACCGACATGGTCAATTCCCGCCACATTGACAGCATGGTCTATATGATCCGCTATCCTCTTGAAAGAAGGGCGCTTCAGGGCTGCCAGTTCATCCAGAACCATATACCACGCCTGTCTTTTCCGCGGATCGGACGGATCGGAGATGAATTCTTCCTCCACCAGGTCCCCCCTTTCCATAATACCGCTTGTCCGGAGTATTTCCGCAAATCCGTCATCAAGGAACACCGGATAGAAATTGATCTGTATCACTCCCCCTCCGGCAGCCAGGGCTCTGAGCATATCATCGGTCATATTTCTCGGATGACGCGCCAATGCCCTGCAGCATGAATGCGTGGCCACTACAGGCTGGACGGAATACCTTATGACGTCATAGAATGATTCATCCGAAATGTGTGAGACATCTATCATCATCCCGAGCCTGTTCATCTCCCGGACCACCTCCAACCCGAACGGACTGAGTCCGTGCCATGTATTCCCCTGAGCACAGGAGTCGCAGATCATATTGTCACGTGAATGGCATAACGTCATGTACCTGACACCGCATCTGTAGAACTGTCGCAGAAGAGGGAGAGAATCCTGAACAGGGGACCCGTTTTCCATTCCTATGCACACGGCAAATCTGCCGGCTTTCCTGCATGAAAGGGCCTCTGCAGGCGAATGTACGACAGAAGCGGCGCCATTGCTTGCACATACAGCTTCATTCACTTCCGCCAGAAGTCTGAATGCATATCCCGTAGCTGCATCGGAAGACATCCCGGCAGGAGTATACAGGGCAAAGAAAGCCGCGTCCACTCCCCCTCGCGCAAGTTTCGGGAAATCCACCTGCGAGTGGTCGTTGTCTATAGCAAGATTACACAGACGGTGTATCTGTGACGGAGTATCGCAATGTGAATCGAGCACGAACATATTGTCTCTATCTGCCTGCAGGTACGAGGCTTACCTTGGAATTGCCTTCAGTGGACATTAATACCGTGGCGGCCTTGCCGAAAAGTTCCACCGTACTGAAACTGTCTGCATAAACATCCAACGCGCCTACATTGATTTTAAGTTCAGCCCTCGCATTATGACTGCACTGCACATTAAGGGATTCCGCTTCTGCAGAGAGGTATGCCTGTGCCTTGTTGGACAATTCCAGAAGGACAGCTTCCGCCTTGATGTCCATTCTCCTGATCGCGGCAGTCCTGGACAGACTCACCGTCAGCTTTCCGGGAACAGCAAGAGTGTCATTGCAGTCTATGACTGAATTCCCGGACACCGCAATGCGTTCCAATGACGGAGAGAATATTTCAACCCGAGGAGTGGCAAGTACACGGTTCCTGGACTGAAAGGCGCGTCTTGTCTCCGAAGGCATGGCCTTGACATCTATATCAAGATACAACACACCGTCCTTGGCATAGGCAAGGATATAATCCTCGACGACAGCGTCTGTCGTTATCCTGACCTTATATTCGTCTGAAGCCGTTAAGGATATGTCGAAACAATCACCGGCCTCCACAGCCGAAAAACCTGAATAGCCGTGTTCCACGACAACCTGCTTCTGGGCGGACATCTGAACCGTCATGCCTAAAGCACACAACAATATGAGCAACACCCTTTTCATGGCAGTATACTATTTATTGCCTTTAGATGAAAGTCTTTGTCTGACTGCCTCGAACACTACGACAGATGTCGCAGCCGAGACATTCAGGGAGGATATTTCCCCTTCCATAGGAATGGAAACCTTCGAATCCGCAAGAGAAAGCATCGACTGCGATATTCCCTTGCCTTCAGAGCCCATGACTATGGCGCACGGACCGGTCATGTCGGCATCGTATATCCGTTCCGCTGACTTCTCCGTAGCGGCTATAATCCGGAAACCGCTCTGTTTAAGATAATATGCTGCAAGCTTGAGATTCGGCACCTTGCATGTGTCTATTCTCATCAGGGCTCCGGCAGATGCCTTGACGGCTTCCGCATTGACGGCCGCACCACCTTTTGCCGGAACTATGATGCCGCTGCCGCCTGCACATTCCAGGGTCCTGGCAATCGCACCGAGATTACGCACGTCACTGACCCCGTCGAGTATCACAAAGAGCGGATTGTCCTTGAGCGCGAGCGCATTGTTTACAAGTTCCTCAATGGATACATAATCGATGGCAGGAATGAATGCAACGACACCCTGATGGACTCCGCGCACCGTTCTGTCAAGCTTTTCCGCCGGGACGAACTGATACGGTATCCGCTTTTCCTGTAGCTGCTGCAGGAGCATGCGGAACTGCGGACTCTCAAGCCCCTTCTTAAGAAGCACTTTCTCTATTTTCCTGCCGGAACGCAGAGCCTCCATTACCGGATGCATTCCGAACAGGTACTGAACCTTAACGTTATCTTGCATAAATACAGCCGTTTATTCTTCAATACTTTCAACCAATGATGCCCATTCCTCCGTTTTTGCGTCAAGATCCCTCTTGTCTTCGAGGTAGGTTCTGGTAAGCTCCATTATGTCATCCTGAGCCCCCGGGGCTGCCAGAATGCCTTCGATCTCCTTCATTTTCCGTTCCAGCTCCTCTATTTTCCTTTCCAGGAAACTTATCCTGTTCCTGACCTTCTTTTCCTCGCGGGAAACGAATTTCCTTGTCTGATACTCGTCCCTTGCAGCCGTCTTCCTCTCAATTCGGTCCGGTTCCGGTTTCTCTTCCTGACGGATATGCCTTTCCAGTTCATTGAGGTTCTCGATCCTTCTGCTGTCGAGAAATTCCTGAATGCCTCCGAGATGCTCCTTCACATGTCCGTCACGGAACTCATACAGCTTGTCCACAAGCCCGTCAAGGAAATCCCTGTCATGCGATACCACTATGAGGGTCCCGTCATAAGACTTGAGCGCCTGCTTGAGAATATCCTTCGACCTGATGTCCATATGGTTGGTAGGCTCATCAAGGGCAAGAAGGTTATACGGCTTGAGTATCAGTTTGGCCATGGCAAGCCGGGCTCTTTCACCCCCGCTCAGTACGGCCACTTTCTTGTCTATGTCCTCGCCCCTGAAAAGGAAGGCAGCCAGAATATCACGTAGTTTCGTCCTTATGTCCCCTACCGCAATCCTGTCCAGGGTTCCGAACACAGTGTCATCCTTGTCCAGAATATCTTCCTGATTCTGCGCGTAGTATCCTATATTCACGTTATGTCCGATCCTGGCCTCTCCTGCCATCGGGGCAAGTTCTCCCGTTATGACCCTCATCAGAGTGGTCTTTCCTTCGCCGTTTCTCCCGACCAGAGCGACTTTCTCTCCCCGTCGCACCTCAATGTCAGCATCCGAGAACACCACCTTGCTTCCATAGCCTACAGTAAGTCCGGAAGCCTTGAATGCCATGTCACCGGAACGTGGAGCCGGAGGGAACTTCACCGCAAGAACAGACCTGTCCTCCTCATCCACTTCGATCCTTTCCAGTTTTTCAAGAGCCTTTACCCTTGACTGCACCTGATTCGACTTGGTCGGCTTGTAGCGGAACTTCTCGATGAACTCCTCCGTCTTCTCTATCATCCGCTGCTGGTTTTCATAGGCGGCCTTCTGCTGGGCTATTCTCTCTTTCCTGAGTTCCATGTACTTGCTGTACGGCACCTTATAGTCATGGATATGACCCAACATTATCTCCACAGTCCTCGTTGTGGTGTTGTCGAGGAATTTCCTGTCATGGGAAATCAGCACTATCGCACCTCTGTACTCTTTCAGATAACCTTCGAGCCACTCTATGGATTCTATGTCAAGATGGTTGGTAGGCTCGTCAAGCAGAAGCACGTCAGGATCCGAAAGGAGGATCTTCGCAAGTTCTATACGCATGTTCCATCCCTGACTGAATGTCTCCGTCGCCCTGGACAATTCTTCATATTTGAACCCGAGTCCCATCAGTGTCCTCTCCGCCCTGACTTCCGGAGACTCCGACCGCTGCATCGAAAGGGAATCGGTCAGATCATTCATTCTGATGATAAGTTCCTGATATTCCTTGGATTCATAATCATCTCTCTCAGCGAGAGCCTCTGTTATCCTCCCGATTTCCGCCTCCTTCTCGAACATGTCGGAAAATGCCGTCATGGCCTCGTCAATCACGCTCTTTCCCTTGTGATGCTCCATTATCTGCGGCAGATAACCTATCCGCATTCCGGCGGGCATGGCTATCTTTCCTGAAGTCGGTGTCTGCAGCCCGCAGATCAGCTTCAGTATCGTGGACTTCCCGGCCCCGTTCTTTCCCACGAGGCCTATCCTGTCATTGTCGCTGATATGGAAATTGATGTCGTCCAGAAGGGTAAAGCCTCCGTAGGCGACCGTCAATGAATTGATTGATATCACTATTTCTCTTCCTCTTTAGCCTTTATCTGCTTCTGGAGGTCGTCCTCCGGCTTCTCCGCATCAGACTCCTTTATCCCTTCCTTGAAATTCTTGATTCCTTTTCCAAGCCCCCTCATAAGCTCCGGTATCTTCCGTCCTCCGAAAATAAGAAGAATCACAAGGGCAATGATGGCAATCTCCCAGCCTCCGAGGCCGGCAAACAATGGATATGACATAACTATTCCGTTTATTAAAATCAATTCATAAAATCAGGTTCCGTATTACAGATTGGCGGCAATGATCTCCGCCAGATTTTCCGGACATCTTACCGGATGTCTGGTCTTCGCATCGATGAACCCGAGAGTGACTGCCCCGTATGCGAGCAGAACATTCTCCTGATTGTATACCTCGCTCTTGACGACGAGTTTGGCAAGAGGCACCTTTTCGATGGAAGACACGATTCTCAGGGTGTCGCCCATCACGGCAGAAGCCTTATAATGACATTCCACCGCCACTACGGGAAGCATGACACCTTCCTCCTCGATCTTCTCTATGGGAAGACCGTGCTTCGCCATCATGTCAGATCTTCCACACTCGAAATATCTGATATAGTTCGAATGATGGACTATCCCCATCTGGTCAGTCTCATAGTAGCGTACTGCAAGTTCAAGTTCAGATCGCATTATATAATCGTTTAATTTTCAGTTTCCTGCTCAGAAGATGTCCATATCATTGAATTTCTATTTCAATGCTGCGATGGAAGCCTTGAGACTTTCAATCTTGGAAACGGCATCGGCTTCCTTCTTCCTCTCCACGGCAACGACCTTCTCCGGCGCCCCGTTTACGAATTTCTCATTGGACAACTTCCTGCGTACAATGGCAAGGAATTCCTCCTGATATTTCAGGTCTGCCTCGAGTTTTTCAAGTTCCTTCCCGGCATCCACCAGACCTTCCGCCGGCACCGACATCTTAACCGTCCTTACCATGAACGGAAGCTCCGCTCCGGAATCGGCATCGGACTTTGCCGTTTCTACGGAAGCTATATTCGCCAGTTTTATCACAGCCGGCATCACTTCCTCCGGGAAATCGCCGTATACACGGAGTTTCAGAGGCTCTTTCGGGGAAATGTTCTTCTGTTGTCTGATGGCCCTGAGTGCCACGACCGCCTCCTCCGCCATGGCAAAATCCTCTATGAATGCCGCATCATAGTTTCCGGCGACAGGCATCCTCTGGAACATGATGGTCTCCTTTCCGCCGCGCGGTGCCAGATCATGCCAGAGCTCTTCCGTTATGAACGGCATGAAAGGATGTATCATCTTCAGCAGGGCATCGAAGAAACCGAGTGTCGCATCATACGTTGCCTTATCGATACATGCACCGTAAGCCGGCTTGACGAGTTCGAGATACCATGCGCAGAAATCATCCCAGAACAGTCTGTATATGCCCATCAGAGCATCCGAAAGACGGAATTTTCCGTAATGGTCTTCCATTTCGGCTATGGCTTCATTGAGCCGGTGGCCGAACCATTTCACAGCCACGGTAGCCGCAGACGGCTGTCCGGCCTGTCCGTCCACCTTCCATCCCGAAACAAGGCGGAAGGCATTCCATATCTTGTTGCAGAAATTCCTTCCCTGCTCCACCTGGGATTCGTCGAAAAGTATGTCATTCCCGGCAGACGTACACAGCAGCATCCCGAGACGTACCCCGTCAGCACCGTATTTGGCGATAAGGTCAAGAGGATCAGGGGAATTGCCGAGAGTCTTGGACATCTTCCTCCCGAGCTTGTCCCTGACTATTCCAGTCAGATATACATTATGGAAAGGTACGTCTTTCATGAACTCGTTTCCTGCCATGATCATCCTTGCCACCCAGAAAAACAGTATATCCGGTCCCGTCACAAGGTCGTTGGTAGGGTAATAATACGAGAGATCCCTGTTCGGAGTATGCTCCGGATGCCCCGGCATTTCCGGATCGAAGACGGATATCGGCCAGAGCCATGAAGAGAACCATGTGTCGAGCACATCCTCATCCTGTCTGAGATCTTCGAAAGCAATCTCAGGCATTAGGGCTTTTGCCATCTCAAGTGCTTCTTCAGCAGTAGAGGATACAACATACCTTCCATCAGGAAGATACCATGCAGGGATCCGCTGTCCCCACCACAACTGGCGCGAAATGCACCAGTCATGGACATTCTCCATCCAGTGACGGTAGGTATTGCGGTATTTGTCCGGTATCAGCTTCACCTTCCCGCTTTCCACCGACTCGAGCGCATCCCCGGCCAGGGCATCCATCCTGAGGAACCACTGCATGGACAGACGCGGCTCGATGACGGCATTCGTCCTCTCTGAATATCCTACAGGCGATGTATAATCCTCCACCTTCACAAGATTGCCCGCCTCTTCGAGCATCTTCTCTATCTTGCGGCGTGCCTCGAACCTGTCCTCCCCGACAAGTATCCGCGCCTTTTCGTTCAGCCTTCCATGGTCATCGATGATGTCGATGACAGGCAGGTTGTGTCTCAGACCTATCTCATAGTCATTCACATCATGGGCCGGAGTCACTTTAAGGCATCCGGTACCGAAATCCATCTCCACATAACTGTCCTCTATCACAGGGATCTCCTTGTTGATAAGAGGTATGAGCACCTTCTTGCCACGCAGCCAATGATACCGTTCATCGGCAGGATTCACGCATATGGCGGCATCGGCCATTATCGTCTCCGGACGTGTCGTGGCTATTGTCAGGAACTCCTGCGTGGGATTGCCGTGACCGTCGGAAATGAAATATCTCAGATGGTAGAACTTGCTGGTCGTATCCCTGTGGATTACCTCCTCGTCGCTCACGGCGGTAAGCCCCACAGGATCCCAGTTCACCATCCTGACGCCCCGGTAAATGTAGCCTTTGTTGTAGAAATATACGAAAGTGTCCGTAACCGCCCTGCTCAGATCCGGATCCATGGTAAATTTCGTCCTGTCCCAGTCGCATGAGGCACCGAGCTTGCGGAGCTGGCTGAGAATGATGCCTCCGTGCTTTTCCTTCCATTCCCATGCATGACGGAGGAATTCCTCTCTGGTGATATCTTCCTTGTTTATGCCCTGGGCCTTCAGCTTCGCCACTACCTTGCTCTCGGTCGCAATCGATGCATGATCCGTTCCCGGCACCCAGCAGGCATTCTTCCCGTCCATCCTCGCCTTCCGCACCAGCACGTCATTCAGGGTGTTGTTCAGGACATGGCCCATATGCAGTATACCCGTCACATTAGGAGGCGGAATGACTATCGTATACGGTTCACGTCCGTCCGGTTCCGAATGGAAAAATTTGTTTTCCAACCACCATGCATACCATTTGTCTTCCGTCTCCGCCGGATTGTATTTAGCTGAAAGTTCCATGATATTTCACGTAAATTGTTCATAACACAGCCGATCGGAGCCCGGTCACGGGAAATACCTCCGATTTCGGCACAATATCGTGCAAATATAAGGTTTTTTGGCTAAATTTGCACAGCCGCAGAGGCAGAACAGGAAAAATATATAATCTGCATAATTATGGACAATGAAAAAGGTTTCAGCATAGAACTGAAACAGGATGTAGCCAAGGGGACATATTCCAACCTGGCAATTATCACCCATTCGAAGAACGAGTTTATAATCGATTTCGTATCAAGACTTCCGGGCATGCCGAAAGCACAGGTTACCGACAGGATAATAATGACTCCCGAAAGTACGAAGAGACTTCTCCTTGCCCTTCAGGACAATGTAGGCAAATACGAAACCGCCAACGGCCAGATAGACCTCGGTGAACCGAAGGCCACTTTCCATCTGTCCGATTTCGGAAACGGAAACGGTGCAAAGTCATGACTGACAGTATGCTGAACGGGAACGCAGACAACTGCCGCACCGGAGGAATGCCTGCAGAAACGGAATCCCGTATGCCTGCCGGCCGGGGATACGATGAGAAAGCATGGAAAAAGATCAGGGCATTCGCCTTCGATGTCGACGGAGTGCTGACGGACGGGGGCATTTTCGCCCATTCTTCCGGCGAACTGTTCAGGACATTCGATTCCAAGGACGGTTTCGCTTTCCGTATGGCAGCGATGCACGGCTATCATCTGGCGATAATTACCGGAGGACGTGCGGAAAGCATCCGCAAGCGCTTCCTTACCTGCGGAGTAGCTCCTGAAGACGTCTACCTCGGTTCCAGGGACAAGATAAAGGATTTCAATGATTTCTGCTCACGTCACGGACTCGCGTCCGATGAAGTGATGTATTTCGGGGACGATATTCCGGACATCCCGGTGATGAAAGCCTGCGGTGTCGGTGTCTGCCCGTCCGATGCGGTTGAAGAAGTACTTGAAGCAGCCGACTATATCTCCCCTTGTGCCGGAGGGAAACGGCTTGCACGCAATACCATCGAAAAGGTCATGAAACTGCATGGCACATGGCAGCTCGACATCGCCCTGTATGAACAGCGGTTCTAAGAAGCTGAACAATGGACATCGGAAACAAAAAAATAATCCTGGCAAGCGGCTCCCCCAGACGACGGGAGCTTCTTGCCGGTCTTGATATTGAATTCGAAATAGATACCCGCAACAGCTTCGAGGAAAGCTATAGCTCCAATACGCCGCACAGGAAGATACCTGTCCTGATGGCGGAAGGCAAGTCGTCCGGATTCCACAGACCGATTCTCAAGGACGAGATACTCATCACGGCAGACACAATGGTGCTCTGCGGGAACAGGATTCTCGGCAAGCCAAAAGGCACGGATGACAGGGAAAAAGCGGAAGATGCCGCCGGAATGCTGCGGATACTGTCAGGAAAGACGCATGAAGTCATCACGGCAGTGACAATACGCGACACTTACCGTCATGAGACATTCACGGATTCCGCCTACGTGCAGTTCAAGGAACTCACTGAGGGGGAAATATCGTATTATATCAGGAAATACCGCCCTTTCGACAAGGCTGGGTCGTACGGTGTCCAGGAATGGATAGGCTACACAGGCATCACAGCCATCCGTGGCTCATTCTACACTGTCATGGGACTGCCTGTCCATCTGGTCTACAGCCATCTCGAAAGTTTTCTGTAGGCCGTTGACGCGTAATTCATGAGGGTATGTATATAAAAACAAATGAGACGCGCCTCTCACGAGGGGCACCTCATACTAACCACATAATTAATAACACTAAAACTAATAACCAATAAGTCGAGGTGCCAAGCAGAATCGAACTGCTGTAGCAGGTTTTGCAGACCTGTGCCTAACCGCTCGGCCATAGCACCTTGCTAACGGGGTGCAAAGATAGACATTTTTTATTAAACAGCAAACTTTTTCATGAAAATTTGCAGAATGTTTATCTTCCGGTATCACCCGCCAACTCCAACACACTACTAATTAACACTTTTCCAATTCTCAATGAACCGAACATCAATATAGCATAAAGTGTGCCAAACTATTCTACATAGAGAAGAAGCCCTTTCAGATACTCCCCTTCCGGATGATAGATATTGACTGCATGGTCGGCAGGCTGGTTGAGACGGTCCAGGATACGGACGCTTCTCCGGCATTGCGCCGCTGCAGAAAATACCGCAAGAGCGAAAGCCTCCTTGTCTACGACCTGCGAACAGCTGAACGTAAAGACCAATCCTCCCGGAGCCACCTTGGATATTGCCGCTGCATTCAGTCTCTGATAGGCCCGCAATGCATTGTTCAATGCACCCCGATGTTTTGCAAATGCCGGAGGATCGACAACCATAAGGTCGTATTTCCCTTCCGGAACGGCTTTGAGATAATCCATGGCATCACAGCATAGAGACGTGTGCTGCCCGTCGGAAAACCCGTTTAGCGCCACATTCCTGTCTACAAGCGCCATAGCCTTCCTCGAACTGTCCACCGAATCCACATGTACTGCTCCTCCTGCTAAAGCATAGATTGAGAAACCACCCGTATAACAGAATAAATTCAGCACATTACGACCTTGTGCATACTTTTGGACAAGAGCCCTGTTCTCACGCTGGTCAAGAAAGAAACCGGTTTTCTGCCCCTCTGTCCAGTCGACCAGGAATTTGTGGCCGTTCTCCATGACGGTATATCCGTTCCCGTCGAAACCGTCCCTGCGATAAACATAACCGTCGACAGGATTCAGACCGGCCTTGAACGGAACAGTAGCAGAACTTTTGTCATATACGGCTTTGAGCGCGGGTCCATACACATGCTGCAAGGCCTCGCAGATCAGCTTCCTTGACCGGAACATGCCTGCGGAATGGGCCTGCATGACACACACTCCGTCATAGTAGTCTATAATCAGACCGGGCAGGTTGTCCCCTTCCCCATGCACGAGACGGTAACAGTCCGTCCCTCTCAGGCTGCCTGTCCCTGACTCTGCGCAGGCTTTTTGTCCAGGATCAAGCCCGGATTCGGCGCAGACGGCTTGTCCTGGCTCATACCCGGCTTCCGGACGACTGGCAAGACCTGCTGCAACGCGTACCTGCAGGGCGCGGGCCACCATGACTTTCCAGTAATCCCTGTCATTCACATTCCCGTCAAAGCTCAATATCCTGACAGCTATGGAACCTATCTGATAATGTCCGGCAGCCAGGAAGGTCCCGTCACTGGAATAGACACCGACTACGTCCCCTTCCGCCGGATTTCCCTGAATTTCGGCCACGGCTCCGGAAAACACCCATGGATGAAAACGTTTCAGAGACTCTTCCCTGCCCTTGCGCAATATTACCTTTATCATACATTACTCAAGTTTCGCAAGTTCATAATTATACTGATATCCGTGGATTTGCGCGGGTTGCGAAACTTTTTCCCACCGCACGGTCACTGTCCACGTTACCTCATACGGAATGTCTTCCCACGTCGGGTCGGAAACAGTCCGTCCTCCGTCATTCGTCCGCCGGAACGGAGCAACGCTCCGACACCATCAGCTTGAGGTACATCTCCCTGCATACCCATGCATCTGTGGCTGCATATCTGATCTGCGCTTCCGAAAGCTCGTCAGCCTCCCAGTTCGACAGCTGCTGTGTCTTGGAAATCCTGAACCCCAAGATGATGGCAGACATTTTCTTTACGCTCTTGTCGCGTATGCCCCACTCGCCTACTATCTTCTGAAGATCAACGAAAGCGGCCGGACTGAATGCGGCATATTTCTGAAGACCTTTTATATCATCATGCACAGCAGCTCCTACCTTGATTATCTTGGGATTTGAGAGAATGGAACACAGCCTGGAATGCATACCGAGAGTCTTTATCCTGAACAGGAAAGCCTTGCCGGCCCCCGACAGCTGCAGCAGCGACACGCCATATCTCGGCTGGGATGCGGAAAAACACGGTCTCGTTTCCGTATCAAAACCTATTATCCGCTGGCGGCCGAGATACGATATCGCTTTCGAAAATTCGGGACCGTCAGCATCTATGACATGGCACTCGCCTGGGAAAGCAGCCACTTCCATCTCCGACAGCTGCTCCTGGGTAATGGAACTAATGAACATATATATGGTTGTACTCTACATATTTTACTCCCGTATCCCCGTCAGATGCAGGAAGTATCATGTATTCCTCCATCCGGGGATACAGGATGCGGTGCGAAAACAGGTTATGCTCCCTCATCATACGGTAACATGATGCCGCCAAGGACGATACAGCATCGAATACTGCGAAATCATCGGCCAGAACCGCCCTGTACACGGCATATTCGTCTTCGGAGGATGATTTCACCCTCCGGGCGACGACACTGATGTATCCGGCATAGGATGACAGGGAAAGGTCATCTATCACGACAGCGGAGAGAGGTGTAATCTCTCCGGTGGCAATATACATGTCCAGATACCTGAAGAAACCTTCTTCCGCAGTCGCATACCCGTCCGGGCTGAAGCCCACATAATCGACAGCACAGTTCAGGTCCCGGAACACCTTTGCATATACACCGGAAGCAAGGACGTCACTGTCGGCCCAAATGCCTACCCTGGATGCCGGACGGGCCTCGAGCAGGCTCTCCGCAACCGCCCTGACAGGAGATACGATACGGATCTCCTTTCCCATATACGAGAAAAGAGAGTCTGCATCCTCCCTTCCCGCCTCGGCATACGGAGAAGAAAAGACAATTATCTTCGAAGGGACCTTAGGCACGGACGGACTATGGCTGAACGTATTCTGATAACATTCCGCAGCAGCTGCAATCACTGCATTCCTTGCAGTCACCTCCCGCATCATGTCGTCGTTCCCTTCCTCGAAGAAAGCCGCGTAGGAAGTATCGGCGATATCATACCAGGCATGGAAGACTTCCCCGGCAAAATCCGGAAGGCTGTCCTTCAAATGCTTGCCGTCCACATTGTCGAACATGTCGCACTCCATGAGGAATTCCGTCAGCCGTCTCGTATCCTCCTCCGGCCCCATCACGGCAATGGTACCGTTTCTGTCATACGGGTCATAGTGCCTGACAACAGAATTGGCCATGGATGAGGTATCCGATACAGTTTCACTGACATACGGCAGGATATCAGCATCCGTCACCGTCGTCCGTCCGCATGAGAGGACGACGGCAGCGGAAAATACCAATGCAAGTATACCCGATATACGTTCCATCATGTCCGGCCTGCTACATGAACAGCAACTCCCGGTATTTCGGCAGCGGCCACATCTCGTCATCCACAAGCATTTCGAGGTTGTCGGCGCTGAGCCTTACCCTGTCCATGCATGACTTCACTTCCCGTGAATAGACCTTTGCCCTTTCGGCGATATCGGCTATCCTGTTGGCCTTCTTCCTGGCCTCTACAAGAGCCTCCACGTCACGGGTGATACTGTTGATGAGCGATGATATTTTCTTGAGTGTAGAGAACTCGGACTGGCAGAGTTCCTTGTATTCTTCGCCGAAAATCTCCTTTACGCCCTTCACGTTCTCGATAAGGATATTCTGGTATTTTACGGCAGCAGGGAGCACATGGTTGAGACAGATGTCCCCGATGACCCGGGCCTCTATCTGAAGTTTCTTGACATACGTCTCATTAAGCACTTCATACCTTGCCTCCACTTCCTCCCTGTTCAGGACCCCTGTTCCGGAGAACAGACCGAGGGTCTTTTCCTCATGGTAGACGTCATATGCATCCGGCACATTCAGGACGGCCCTCAATCCCCTTCTGCGGGATTCCTCTTCCCATTCCTTGCTGTATCCGTTGCCCTCGAACATTATGTCCTTTGATTCCACTGTGAACTGGCGTATCACATCCATGATCGCCTTGGACTTCTCCACCCCCTTGTCGGTCAGGGCATCCACTTCACTGCGGAAACGGCGAAGGCTCTCTGCAACCGCACAGTTCAGGATATAGATGGCGGAAGCCACATTGATGGATGAACCGACTGCGCGGAACTCGAACCTGTTGCCGGTGAATGCAAACGGCGAAGTCCTGTTACGGTCCGTATTGTCCGGGAATATTTCGGGTATGGAATTCACTATCTTGATGGATTCCAGTCCGGCTTCCTCCACCGGAAGATCCTGCATGTTCTCTATAGCCTTGAAGATATTCGAAAGGGTCGAGCCGGCAAATACAGACATTACTGCAGGCGGAGCCTCGTTGCCTCCGAGCCTGTAGGAATTGCTCAGGTTGGATATTCCGGCCATCAGCAGATAATGGTGCTGATATACGGCATCAATGACGGCCGAGAAGAAGGAAAGGAACTGGAGATTTTTTGTCGGAGTCTTCCCCGGGGAAAGGAGATTGACCCCTGTATCGGTACAAATGGACCAGTTGCAGTGCTTTCCGGAACCGTTTACCCCGTCGAAAGGCTTCTCGTGGAAAATCACTTTGAGATGATGCCTCTCCGCCACTTTCTGCATGAGTATCATCAGCATCATGTTCTGGTCGATGGCGGTCGTGGCGTCACAGAACACCGGAGCGCACTCGAACTGGTTAGGGGCCACTTCGTTGTGCCGCGTCTGGAGCTGGATGCCGAGCTTGTACGCCTCGGTTTCGAAATCTTTCATGAACGCGCTGACCCTCAGCGGTATCGCTCCGAAATAATGGTCTTCGAGCTGCTGATCCTTGGCTGATGTATGTCCGATTACTGTCCTGTTGCACAGCACAAGGTCAGGACGTGCATTGAAAAGAGCTTCATCCACAAGGAAATACTCCTGCTCGATACCGAGATTGACCTTCACCGACTTCACGTTTCCGTCGAAAAGATTCGCTACTGCAGTCGCCGCCTCGCTCAGAGCCTGCATCGATTTCAGATTCGGCACCTTCGTATCCAGTGCCTCTCCAGTGTACGACACGAACACTGAAGGTATACAGAGGGTTCCGTCAAGGATGAACACCGGGGATGACGGATCCCATGCGGAATAACCGCGTGCCTCGAATGTGTTCCTGAGGCCTCCGTTAGGGAAACTCGAAGCATCAGGCTCCTGCTGGACGAGGGCGCTGCCGTTGAACTTCTCGAATGCCCTGCCGTTCTTAACGGACACGAATGCTTCATGCTTTTCCGCTGTCGAATCGGTAAGAGGCTGGAAGAGATGCGTGTAGTGAGTGGCTCCCATCTCCATTGCCCAGGCTTTCATGCCCGAAGCAATCTCATTGGCGACACTCCTGTCAAGTTGCGCTCCGTACTTCACGGCAGACAACACCGCTTCATAAGCCTGCTGGGACACATATCCCCTCATTTTTTCAAGGTCAAGGACATTCTGCCCGAAAAATGCGGATACAGGCCCCTTCTCGACGAAGAAACGCCCAGGCTTGTGAGTCGCTGCCTCATTCAAAGCCATTTGTCTAAATGTTGCCATAAAATAAAAATTAGATTTGTCAAGAACGTCCGCAAAGGTAAAAAAATTATAGTATCTTTGTGTCCGATATGCTAAAATTAATGTAAATAAAAGGACTTGACAATGGCAAACATCTCTCTAAAAGCACAGCAGATGCCCGCTTCAGCCATCAGGAAACTGGTTCCTCTCTCTGACGCGGCAAAGAAACAGGGAACAAAGGTCTACCATCTCAATATGGGACAGCCTGACATCAAATCTCCCGAATGTGCCCTCAAGGCAGTGAGAGAAAACAGATTGACGCATGTATCCTATTCCAACTCGGCAGGACTGGAAGAACTGCGCAGAGGACTCATCGAAAAATATTACAGTAAAATAGGAATAGACATCGAACTCCCGGAAATCATTGTCACGATTGCCGGAAGCGAAAGTGTCAATCTCGCCCTGCAGATAGCCTGCGATGCCGGAGACGAAGTGATTGTCCTGGAGCCGTTCTACACCAACTATAACACGTTTGCTTTCATGAACGGCCTTACCCTCAAGGCTATACCGACCGACATCAGGACCGGGTTCCAGGTGCCGCCGATCGAAGAGTTCGAAAAAGCCATCACACCGAAGACAAAGGCCATTCTGATCTGCAATCCGGGCAATCCGACAGGTACCCTTTACTCGAAGGAAAGCATGCTTGCCATCGGAGAAGTGGCGAGACGGCATGACCTTTTCCTCATTTCCGATGAGGTATACCGGGAATTCTGCTATACCGACGAACCGCATTTCTCAGCGATGCATATCCCTGATCTGGAGCAGAATGTCATTCTTGTGGATTCCGTGTCCAAAAGGTACAACCTCTGCGGAGCCCGCGTCGGCTGCATAGTGTCCCACAACAGGGAAGTGATGGCCGCAGCCCTGAAATATGCCCAGGCAAGGCTCTGCCCTCCTGTCCTCGGACAGATAGCGGCGATAGGCGCCCTCGACACTCCGGATGACTATATCCAGGCTGTCAGGAAGGAATATATAAAGAGAAGAAACTATATGATAGAGACACTCAACAGGATGGAGGGCGTATACTCCCCTATGCCGATGGGTGCCTTCTACACGGTTGCCAGGCTTCCGGTGGACAGTACGGAGGACTTTGCAAGATGGATGCTCGAGACATTCAGGCTCGACAATTCCACTACGATGGTCACTCCGGCAGCGTCATTCTACAAGACGCCGGGAAAAGGAGCCGACCATGCACGTCTGGCATATGTACTGGAAATTCCGGAACTGGAAAAGGCTCTTCACGTACTTGAAGAGGGCCTCAAGGCATATCCGGGCAGAAAGCTCTGATCTTCTGAATGATACCCGCTGCTGCGAGGGACACTGCCGTAGGGAGGGAAACCTGTCAGCGGGATTTAAGGGTGATCAGGGTTATTTCCGGAGGTACGCCGATGCGGGCTGGAAACCCGGTCTCGCCGAGTCCGGTATTCACATAAAGATACTGTGTCCCCGACACACTTTCATAAGGGTACTCTTTACGGAGTGCCTCTGTGCTTCTGTCCGCTTCGGTACGCGGTACGGCCCCTGATACGGATCTTTCATAAAGACCGCTGTACTCTTTGTAAAGGAACGATATGGGGGACCATCCGAACAAGGCCAGCTGCATGGCATGCGTGTGACCGGAAAGCATCAGATCTATGTCATCGCGGTACACCACCTCTGTCCTCCAGTGCGACGGGTCATGGCTCATCAGGACCGTAAAACTGTCACCTGCACCTTCCAAGGCCCGGTCCAGGTCTCCGTCCGAAATAAAATGGGAAGAAGCGGAGATATTCCTGACACCTGCAATATAGAGAGTGTCCCGCCCGTCATCCGCTCCAGCCTGACCATGCACCTGCGTACCGGTATCGTCGGGGCTTTCTCTGACTATGGCCGTATTACAGTCAAGGAGCACCTTCCATCCCATGCTCTCCTCTTTTGCAATCAGGCTGTCGACTGCCCTGACCCGTCCGGCCTCATCGGAATATCCTGCATAGGTGCAGTAGTCATGGTTCCCGAGGACAGCATAGATCCCGTCGGGAGCCTCGAGTCCGGACAGGACCTTCATGAGTCTTTCATTGAGTTCATCCGGACTGAAGGTAATCATGTCACCGGTAAAGAGGATGACATCGGGAGCAAGTCCGTTTACTTTCTCCACCGCCCTTTCCAAAGAGCCTGCCCTTTTACGGAACGAACTGAGATGGATATCCGAAAGCTGGACTATCCTGTAGCCGTCGAATGCTTCAGGAATTCTTTCGCTGACAATATACGTTTCCTTGACTTCGTATATGTTACGTTCAATGATAAATCCATACGCAAACAGAAAAGGAGGGAGCAGCAGCGTCCACATCCCCCGACGGAAGAATTTTCTGAACGGCACCCTGAACAGGGCCGCCGCACCTCCGGCAACAGCTACCAGAAAAACGAGCACAGCCTCCGCAAAAAGCAGAAGCATTACAGTTATGAATATTATTGTCATAAACAATCGGAAACCGCGGCGAATTTAATAAATATATTCGACATCGGATTTCCTGAAACGGAGGATTCTCGTATCCTTCGGGCCTGCTCCGTTCTTAGTCATGTACAGTCCCGCCATGGAACCGCCCATATACCAGCCTTCCCCCGCCGGAGAATATACCCCGAACAGCATATTGTTGTGATGTCCGTAGTGTCCGATACCCTCTGACGTATTCCACTGTGTACCCGGTCCATACCATACGACAGGCTCGTTTCCGGGAAAATCGGGGGATGACATTGCAATATAGATAAGGTCATCGATGACAAGGTTGCCTACTTCCACCCCGTTCTTCCGCTTCTGTACCCTGTCCAGCTTCGTATGACCTTCCCATGGTGTCTTCAATGTATGCGACCCGTTCCACATCATCCATATATAGTCGGTAGCATCGAATATACGGTTGAATTCTTCCATGGACGGAAGTTCGTACCCGTCCGGAGAGAGGGCATCGGCAGCAAGCATGTTGATATGGACTGAATTGTCCGGATTGAAGGCATCCATCACTGGTACGCCGTCAGATTCCACGACTCTCATCCCTTTTCCGCTGTCTCCCTGGTATGCCCATCCCCACAGACCGGCATACTCCTCCGGAGAACAGTCCGTAAGATATTCGAAAAGTGTCTTTCCGGCTGCGGCCGCCGGATCTTCGGACGAAAGTATCTGGTCTTCGAACGAGCGGGAATTTCCCATCGCATTGTATTTGCACCACCATACGCCATGAAGGTTCACGACCGGCAGCCCGTAATTGCGTCTCGCCACTGTATATTCTTCTCTATCAGAACCGTCCGTATTCCTGATAACTATCGTGGCAGACTGTTTCCTGCCGTCCGCAGACGGGTCATTCGGTCTCCAGCCGCCAGTCACCCTGAATGACCTGCTGCCGTCCGCCAGAGGGCTGACCCTGATCCATGGGTCTTCAGCGTCAGGAAATTCCGCAAATATCTCCTTACCCTCCGGAAGCGTAAACACCCCGAGTTCATTGTCTACATATTTTCCGAAATCATGAGTGTAGCTGTCGGAACTGAAATCCATTCCGCCTTCAATGGAGGTCGGGTTCGGAGAAAGCCTGACGGCGATCCTGTCTTCAGGGTATATGTGCTGCAGTCCCTTCCTGCGGAACTGCAGCACCGTCTCCTCTCCCGGCACACCGGGAGCATACAGGCCTTTCGTAATCCTGAATATATTGTCATAATGCGGATTTCCATCAGAGTCGCCTGCATGTTCGAC
Source organism: uncultured Bacteroidales bacterium (assembly GCA_944322585.1). Taxonomy (GTDB): domain Bacteria; phylum Bacteroidota; class Bacteroidia; order Bacteroidales; family UBA932; genus Cryptobacteroides. Next base: position 93,479 of record CALUPB010000006.1, read on the forward strand.
ACTGAACATGTGTCCTTCCACCGGAAGCAGCTCCAGTTCGTCAGGACTGTCAATTGCAAGTACGAACTCTGTATGCAGATGCGGAAGCAGAAGGGTCCCGTCCTCGCTGACCGATACATTGTCCGGGAGCAGCGACCTGCCTGTATCTACAGACAGTCTGCTGTCCAGTCCCGGAACCATGTCGAAATCCCCTCCCGGCTGCCATTCCTCAAACGATATCTCAAGGGAAACATCTATGACATCCTTACGTACAGTAATAGTATAGATAGTATTCCGTTCTATATTATCATCCAATGTCTTGGCAAGAGTTACAGGACGTCCGTCAATTACAGCTTCCACAGTGATTTCCAGTCCGTCGGCATCCTGCTCGTAGACATAGAGCACGCCCGGGATATCCGTTTCCGCCGGCACATCGAAATCGACTGTGACATCCTCTCTGGAAACATCCGCGGGCGAATTCTCTTCCGGGACAGGGAAAAGGAATGCCGAACCGGCCGAATTCTTCAGTGTGATGCTGTTCACCGAAGCGTCTCCCGCTGTCCTGATCTGCAGATCGAACCTTGCCACACCCCGCGTAAGCGTTACCGGATGGACATTGGCCCTGTCATCCAGAACGACCTTGCCGGTATAGAAATGTGCAGGCGTTCCTGTTCCGGAACCGACCGTATGTCTCAACCATTCATCCTCTGAAATGTTCCCTGACTGGAGAGCCCCGAGATCCACAAGCCCCGAGGTGTTCGCAAGAAGATACAGATTGCCCGAATGCCTGTCAATCTGTATGTCGAATGAACTTCCGGACCCGGAAATATCGTCGTATATCCTTGTCATTCTTCCTCCCTCGAAAATACATGCCTGAAGGCTTCTGACAGAAGTTTCGCCTTCAAGAATCTGTCCGTCCCCGGAATATCCGGCAATCCGTGCCCGTACTACAGTTGTCTGGGAATCCGGCACCGGCACCTTTACCTCTTCCTTGGAGCAGGATACCGCCAATGTCCCCGCAAAGAAAACCGCAGCGACGGCATACAGCAGGGCTGTTCCGGAATGTCGTGATGTCTTTGTCGTAATTCTCATAATCAAATACTTTAGATGTTAAACATTAATTTTTTATACGATAATTTATTACATAAATGATTTTTATTCATAAATATACTCCACAGGTGTCTTTGTGCATCTGATGGTTCTTGTCTTGGTGGCGTTATGCGCCGCATATTTCAGCCAGTTCTGCCCCGGACGGGAGTCTTTCGAATATCCCTCCATATTCCATGTCATGATGCCTTCTCCGGTACCGGCAAAAAGCTGGTTCATTACCGCTATATTCCCGGCTGAAGTGTTCCACTGATGTCCAAGACCGTACAGGACCCAATGGTTTCCGTCATGTTCGAAATCATAGAATGCCACCGTACCGTAATGCTGCCCCAGAAATGCCACTTCCCTTTCCGCAATCCGGACGGTCACAGTCTCTCCGTCCCTGTTGGTATACGACCTCGTTCCCTCCCCTCCGAGATTGTAGTCATCGTTCGGCACCAGGAATGCGAAATCGCTGTAGTCCGGTATCCGGTATCCGTCGGGAGCCATTGCCCCGGGATCCATCTGCCCGAAATTCTGCGGATATGTCACCATACCCTCATGATAAAAGGCGGAACCGTCGTGCATGAGAGGCAGTCCGTCAGGATTCCCTCCCTGATACTGATTGCCCATCAGTTCAAGAAGCGTATCTTCAGCAAGCCCCAGCATATAGTCAGCCTGGCCATCATGACGGACCGGATCATTCCCCATGGTAATCTGGTCGCTGAATTCCTTTACATTGCCTCTCAGGTTATACCGGGTCCACCATGTATTGCCGATCCTGACCACAGGAAGCCCCCAGTTCACCCTCCTTACAGTATAGGATTCCCGGCCTGTGCCATCTCCATAAACGATTACCAGTCTTCCCTCCTGCACCCTGCCGTCAGCTTCCGGATCGTTCGGTTTCCACCCTGCAAGCAGTCTGAACACCTTCCGTTTTCCTGCACCGACGGCTTCGGACTGCACGGAATCCTCATCAAGTTTCATCCAGTGAGACCCGCCGTCATCAAACTCAAGCGTCACTTCCACGTTTTCAGGGACAGTCAATGTTCCGATCTGTCCGTCTATATATCTTCCGAAATCACATATACCATTCTCATCCAGGACAAGCATACCGTCAAACCGCACCGGATTGGCCTCGAACACCAGGACAACCCTTCCGGAATACACGTTTCCGTCATGGACATCGAGATGAATCCTCTCATCCCTGGTGCCTGGCATTCTGAGCGATGCGGACACATCGACCGCAGCGACCCGTTCCATGGATGCAGGCACCGCATCACGTATGGAAATCTCCACACCTCCTACCTTTCCGTCCACCGTCACATCCGAGCCAGGAGCTGCCGTCAGCGCAAGAGAAAAGGATGTACCGAGATGCGTTACATACACTGTATCACGGCCGGCATTCACCCTTACTCCGGAAGGAAGGACAGACGCCTCCGTATCCACCAGACCTCCCGCAACAGGCACTGTCACGGAAACATCTCCCTCAGTCCAGCTTCCTTCAGTCACGGAAACTGATGCGGATGCCCCGGTTCCCCTGATTCGCAACGTATATACTGTATTACGCCTGATTACAGGTGGCAGCGATGCCGCAAGGGTATGCATTCCCTGACCGGAAGAAACAGTCACGACAGCATCCATCGGCTCTCCTGCATACTCCGGTACGTAAGTGACAGTTTTTCTTTCATTCTCAAGAGGGACTTCAGACAAATCATCGTAAAAATCTGTCATCAAAGCTCCTGCAATCGGTTTAACATCTCCCTGCGGGAATATTCTGCCTCTATCCGGGATTCCGGCAATCCTGATGTCCAGCACCTTTACCCCGCGTTCGGGAGAAACTATATCTATCCTCGCAGCAGACCTCGTCATCCTGACTTTCAGGGGAGTTCCCGAAAAATCCTGAAGTCCGGTAGAGCCTGTCATGAGAACCGCATCCGAAACCATTTCGTCTGCAGCAGCGACAGAAGCGAGGAAATCTTCCTCCTGTCCGCCGTTCTGAATTCCGTCCAGGACAGCCTCCACCGAAGAGGCATTTGCAAGTATATACAGCCGTCCTTCCCTGACCTCCGGGTTGAATACGAACAGACTCCCTTCGGAGGACACCGGCAGCAGCTTCTCCCGGAACTCCCCTTCCGAAAACCGGTATGCAAGCACATCCCTTATCGCGGACCCATCCGCCTGAATGTCACCGCTCCGCATGTCCATCCCGCTGACATTCAGATCGACAGCCACTGTACCGGACATGTGTTCCGGTAATGTCTCCTTTCCGGGACATCCGGTCAGAAGCACAGCCGAAAAAGCAGCCGCAGCATATTTTAAAACATTCTTCTTCATACCATTACAATTTTCATGAATTATATGTGACAGCAGTCCATGTCCCTTATTTGTACAGATTCGGATTGCCGGCGGAATCGAGATATTCCGGAGAATCTACAGGCATCATGTACAGATGACTGATATAGAAATTGTTCATAAGTTCCTGGGCCCACGGTCCGTATGTAAACGAACTGCTGTGGTTGTACCCCATTACATGGCCGAGTTCATGGAACATCACTTCACATGCATACAGTGACGTGTAATGGTTGACCCAGCCTCCCTGCCATGCTCCGAAAGTGCTTCCGCCTCCAAGCCCCATCACAGAATTTCCCGTGTACACAAGCCCCACATTGACGGTCCTCTGCTGCCTCATCTGGCCCAGCACGGTCTCGACCGTCACTTTGTCGTCCACACCGCCGTTGCCATACAGCCTGTCCTGATTTTCCCGGAGAATCCGTTCATGTTCAGGCATGTCTATCATGTATGTGAAATTCAGGAAAAAAGCCACAGCCTCCCTGCAATGTACCGGTCTTATTCCCATCCAGTTGCCTTTCGGGCCTCCGTCAGGCAAGGTCGGATCCCCGCCGAACAGGTCGAACCTGATGTTCCATCCATGCCTGATATCCTTGAGTCTTGCCCAATACGGATCCCCGGACTCTATCCTGAATTCGATTTCCGAAAGCTGTGACGGTTCCAGAACAGGTATTTCAAGCAGTCTTCCGCTCTCGGTCCTGTAATATCCTCCCGATACGACGAGCGGCAGCTTTTCCTGGAAATCTGCAAACGCCGGTATCCTGTCGAAATAGGCGAGGTCGAAGAATTCGTCCCCCACAGACGGGATTCTTGCCTTCACAAGCACTCCTCCAACACTTCTCGGAGAATAGAACCTGACATTCAGCATACCGGTTCCATTCACAGAACACTGGAGAGGGGCAGCCGTATTGAAATTGCGTAAAGTCTTGTCGGTATATATGCTGTGATGCTCGTCATCCTGCAATATTGCCGGATGCCCTCCTTCGGCATAGGCCCTTTCCGTTATGAACATCGTTCCCGTCTCATCTTCAGGATGGACCGCATCCGTTTCCACATACGATACGGTATTCGGCGAAAGGCTGCCGGAATCGAAGGAATATGACCTTCCGATACGGTTCCCCCGATAATCCCTTGTCATGATGTTTATGTTTCCTGAAACACCGGTTCCCGGCACGGTAGGCATGAACAGCATGGACATATGGTCATCGATGTGCGCAGGAGTGTCAGGAGCCCTGCCCTCGCCGGAATAAAGTCCGTCCGCGCTGAAATCCGTATAGAACCGGATATCGTCAAGCTCTACTTCGGAATTCAGTACAGCCGTACGGACATACCTGTTCCGGTATTCTATGGAAATGTCCAGACGTCCCACAATCCTCTTCTGCATCACGACGTCAGGGATATCCGAGACAGGCACGAGCCCGGAAGGAGTCTCTTCGTAATACACCTTGAAAGGAGTGGACGAATAGAAATATTCACACTGCAGCGGCCCGACTGGATCGTCGGGGAAAGAAAGCCACACATCCGACACGTGACTGACAGGTCGGATTTCCGCACGGTCTTCTGTACTGTCGCCTCTTATTCCCAGTACCAGCAGAATGTATTCACCTTCCTGAAGGCCTTCCATGTTGACCGCGGATGTTTTCCTGTCATAGACGGCTTTCCATCCTGAAGAGGCATTGCCGTCCTTATCGACCACCGCAAATTCCACTCTGTCATAATCTGCCGCACAACCGTTGTCCGAGACCGCCGCCGGATACCGGTGCACCCGCTTTCTTCCAGGATGAGAGGACGTTTCCTGAAAACCGCCGCATCTCAATCCGAATGATACGCCTCTCGGCAGCAACGGTTCAGGTCCGGCAGGAACCTCTTCCTTGACACAGGCGGCAAAAACAGCCATTGCTGTCAGCAGCACTATTACATTCTTTCTGATTCTCATATTTACCTCCTATATTTGGCTGATGCCATATATACTGTTCACGCCTCGGCATAACAAATAAATTTGTTCTGCTCTCGGCTTCTGCGTATATTTGGCTGATGCCATATATACTGTTCACGCCTCGGCATAACAAATAAATTTGTTCTGCTCTCGGCTTCTGCGTATATTTGTCCGGGCATTCATGCCGACGCTTTTCATTTACGGCCGCAAAATTACAGCGGCGGCAGACGTTAAACGGTAACATATGTTACACCGGCTGACAATTTTCAGAAAAACAGCTTTACAGACATATACAGACGGAAATATGCAGTGCGAAATTTTTGACATTCCGCTGTTCCGCGGAGGGAATGGCGGACTGATAGAAAAGGTTCTGGAGAATTCCCCGAGCCGCTATTCCACTTATGAAAAAGGCGATATCATCGCCATGCAGGGAACTCCATGCCGCTCTCTTTACGTCCTTTGCGAAGGAAGCGTATATGCAAGGATGATCAGCGAGGAAGGAAAGGAATTCACCCTTGACACACTTTCCGCACCTGAAGTACTCGCTTCCGCATTTGTCTTCAGCACGCAGGGTATATTTCCTGTGACCATTATCGCCAACAGCAGCTGCGGAATATGGATTCTTAACAGGGAAAGCATATTCAGGATAATACAGGAAGACAGCACTGTTCTGAGGAACTATCTTACCATCATATCGGATCACAGTATGTTCCTCAGCACAAGGCTCAACGAATTCGCTTTACAGACCCTTTCATCCCGGGTTACGAGCTATATCGAAAAAAACGGAGCCCTCCAGAATCTCCAGGAGGCAGCCTTCATTCTCGGGGTCGCAAGACCATCCCTCTCAAGGACAGTCGCACAGCTCGTCGGTCAGGGCATACTGAAAAAAGACGTGACAGGATACACAATCGCCTAAAAGACCGGTCTGTCTTTCCGGAGTACTGCAAGCAGAACGGAAACGATTTCCGGCACAAGCATTGACATGACATATTCCTCTTCCATGAAATGCGTTCCGGGATAGGTCGTCCAGGTCCCTTCCCCGAAATGACGCTTCCAGGTCCTGATACTCACCACACCGCTTCTGCGGTAATGGTCGTGCTCTCCGAAAAATGCGAAACAGTAATCGCATGCGGATTCCGGAACGGAGCCGCTCTGCCGGCAGGTGTCCCCGACCCGGCCGGCAACGGACCGTCCTGCCACGGAAAGCCGCTGACCGCTTAAAGCGGCCTTACGGTGGGCAATATACGGATACAGGTTCCTGAAAGTAAAATGAAGAGGCTGCCTGTCCCCTGGTCTCGGTCTGTAGATCCAGTCCAACAGCCATGTGACTCCGGGAACAAGTGTCAGAAAAGACAGGTACCCGAGATATATCGGGGCATTAAGGGACGGAGAGACAAAAAGACGGGGTACTCCCCTGATCCTTAAAGCCTGCAGGGAGCCGAGCGACTCTCCGATGACAAGGGCGGGACGCAGTTCCTCCACCCAGGCCATAATCTGCATGTGTCCTGTTTCCGGCTCGAAATCATATGTACGCACCACCACATTCACTTCCTCTGCGGGGAAACTTTCCGGAAGCGCGGCTCCGATGCGCTCCTTCAATATTGAAGGTATCCGGCTGTCCCCGCCTCCGCCCATACCATGTATATATAGAATATTCACGACTTCTGACACAACTGCTGGATTTATAGGTTCGTAATTGACTCCGGCCGCTACCGTTCCTGCGAACGCATCATTGCCGGTTCTGCACGACGGCAAATTTAGAAAGTGTTTTTATAAACCGGAACGCTTTCTGACAAAATTTTTCTATCTTTGCATGTTTGTGCATCCCTGACAAGGGACGAATGTATTTTGAATAATTAATCAAGGTATAATGAAAAAAATCTTTTTGGCAGCAGTCCTCGCCATGACAGCGACCTGCATCTTTGCCCAGGAAAATTCCGAGGCTCCGAAGAAACCCACTGACTATGAATTCACTGTAATCAAGGAAGCTCCGATCACAAGCATCAAGGACCAGTACCGTTCCGGAACATGCTGGTGTTTTTCTGCACTGTCTTTCGTGGAATCGGAAATCCTCCGGACCAAGGGAGATACTCTTGACCTTTCCGAAATGTTCGTCGTAGGCAAGTCATATCATGACAGGGCCGTAAAATATGTAAGGGTAGACGGGGCACTCGGTTTCAGCGCTGGCAGTTCTTTCGGCGATGTCTTCCACGTGATATCCGACTATGGCATTGTGCCTCAATCGGCAATGCACGGAATGAACTATGGCACCGAGAAACCCGAGCAGTCCGAACTCGATGCCGTGCTTCTCGCATATGTAGAGGCAATAGCGAAAAATCCGAACAGGAAACTTACTCCGGCCTGGATCAAGGGATACGACGGTATCATCTCCGCTTATCTCGGTGAATACCCGGAGACATTCGAATACAACGGAACGGAATACACACCGGAATCATTCAGGGACTATCTCGGCATCGACACAGCCGACTATATCAACCTCACTTCATTCACCCACCATCCTTTCTACACGTCCTTCCCTATTGAAGTCCGTGACAACTGGCGCTGGGACAGTGCATACAACCTTCCGCTCGATGAACTTATGGAAGTAATGTACAATGCAATAGACAAAGGTTACACGATAGCATGGGGCTCGGATGTCAGTGAAAGAGGCTTTACCGGCAGCGGCATCGCAACCGTGCCGGATGTGGACATCAAGCCGGGTGCCGGTTCCGATCAGGAGCGCTGGGTAGGCAAGGATGCATCAGATGAAGAAAATACCGGAGAAAGCGCTGAAGAGAAAAAGATCACACAGGAACTGCGCCAGACCGAGTTCGACAACAAGCTTACCACAGACGACCACGGAATGCATATCTACGGGCTCGCTCAGGACCAGAACGGCAACAAATTCTTCATGGTGAAGAATTCCTGGGGAGATGCAGGAAAGTATCAGGGCATATGGTATGTATCGGATGCCTTCGTAAGATACAAGACTCTCAATATCGTAGTACACAAGGACGCTCTTCCTAAGGACATAAAGAAAAAACTCGGGATAAAGTAGTGCCGGAGAATGTCATGAAAGGTATTACCGGACATATTCCCAATACAATCACATCCATGAACCTCCTTTGCGGAGCCATGGGTGTGATTTGTGCTTTTGACGGGCGGCTGGAAGCTTCTTTCTGCTTCATGATAGCGGCAGCCGTTTTCGATTTCTGCGACGGTCTTGCAGCAAGGGCGCTCAACGCCTATTCAGACATAGGCAAAGAGTTGGATTCGCTGTCGGACATGGTCAGTTTCGGTCTTCTGCCGGCAATTATGCTCAACAGGCTGATGATAGCCGGGGGAAATGAAAGCGCATGGTGCTATATTCCTCTTGTCATTGCGGTATTTTCCGCGTTGAGACTTGCCAGATTCAATATCGATGAGGAACAGAAGGACAATTTTATCGGCCTTGCGACCCCTGCCTGTGCAATGCTCTGCGGAGCGCTCGCCCACTACGTATCCTGTACTCCGGACAGTTTCCTTGCCCCCTGGACAGGGACAAGACTTTTCATACCGGTGATGTCGCTCCTGCTTTCTATTCTGATGGTCAGCAGGATACCGATGTTCTCTCTCAAATTCAAGCCAGGCCAGAAAGACAGTCCTGTCTATAAGATGCGTGTCGGTTTCATAGGTTTCTGCGTTGCAGTCACCATTGCCATATTCCTATTAAGGCTCCGGTTCTCGATGATTTTCATAGTCGCCGTTATCGGCTATATCGTCATGAACCTTTCCGCTTTCCTGACCTCCCATAAAAAGACTTCCCGTCCATCATAATCCCGTTCAAAGGAAAAGAGGTTGACCCGGGGGGGGATTTCAAAGCTTGCAAAGATGAGAAAAGGGGGTGACTCAAAAGTGAAAGTCATCCCCTTTTTCCTTGTTTTTCCGTGAAGTCAACCTCAGTTCCTCTTTTGAATATTCGATTCTCAGAGAGTTATCAACCCTTTTGGCTTCTTTTTCGAAGCAAGGGTAACGAAGAAAGTACCCTTTCGGGTCGGTCTCTAACCGATAAGATATTGCAGGGAATCAATAGTTTGTTGCATGTATCTTGAAGTATGCCTTAGGATGCTTGCATACCGGGCACATTTCCGGAGCTTTCTTTCCGATGACGATATGTCCGCAGTTGCTGCACTCCCAGATGACATCATTGTCCTTTGAGAACACAAGGTCACCCTCCACGTTTGCAAGAAGCTTGCGGTAACGCTCTTCATGCATCTTTTCAATGGCAGCCACCTTCTCGAAAAGCACTGCTATGCTTTCGAAACCTTCCTCACGCGCTGTTTTGGCAAAACCGGCATACATGTCAGTCCACTCATAATTCTCGCCCTGGGCGGCATCAAGAAGATTCTCCGCCGTAGAAGGGATTTCGCCGCCTTTCAGCAGTTTGAACCATATCTTTGCATGCTCCTTCTCGTTGTTCGCAGTCTCCTCGAAAAGCTGGGCAATCTGCACATATCCGTCTTTCTTGGCTTTTGAAGCATAATAGGTGTATTTGTTTCTGGCCTGTGATTCTCCGGCGAACGCTGTCCACAGGTTCGCTTCGGTCTGTGATCCTTTCAATTCTTTCATTGTCTCTTAATTTAGAATTATTAAAATTTAAAATCCCTTCTGCAAAGGTAGGCAAATTAATTCTAATTACAATCTTTACACAGGGATTTTTTTACAAAAAAAGAGCTGCCAGCAGGCAGCTCCATATTCAGTCCGGATCTCCGGAATTATTTGCTGATGACACGTGCCATTTCGCAAACCTTGTTTGAATAACCCCACTCGTTGTCGTACCATGAAACTACCTTTACGAAAGTAGGATCGAGCTGGATACCTGCCTTCTCGTCGAAGATAGAGGTGTGTGAGTCGCCACGGAAGTCGGTTGAAACGACAGCCTCGTTGGTATATCCGAGAATACCTTTGAGCTCGCCTTCTGAAGCCTTCTTCATGGCTGCGCAGATCTCCTCGTAGGTAGCCGGTTTCTCAAGCTCCACTGTAAGGTCAACGACTGAAACGTCGGAGGTAGGAACACGCATTGACATACCTGTAAGCTTGCCGTTGAGTTCAGGAAGAACCTTGCCTACTGCCTTTGCGGCACCTGTAGATGAAGGGATGATGTTCTCAAGAATACCGCGGCCGCCTCTCCAGTCTTTCTTTGAAGGACCGTCAACGGTCTTCTGGGTTGCAGTAGCGGCGTGAACCGTTGTCATGAGTCCCCTCTTGATACCGAATGTCTCGTGAAGGACCTTTGAAATAGGAGCAAGGCAGTTGGTCGTGCAGGATGCATTGGAAATGATATCCTGACCGGCATAAGTCTTGTCATTCACACCGTATACGAACATCGGAGTAGCATCCTTTGAAGGAGCAGACATGATGACTTTCTTCGCACCTGCCTCGATATGTTTGCGTGCCTTCTCATCGGTAAGGAAAAGACCTGTAGACTCGACCACTACATCAGCACCTACCTCGTTCCACTTGAGGTTTGCCGGATCCATCTCGGCTGTAAGGCGGATCTTGTTACCTGCAACTACGAGATATCCGTTCTCTACCTTTACCTCATGGTTGAACTGTCCGTGAACAGAATCATACTTCAGCATGTAGGCAAGATACTCCGGATCAAGGAGGTCGTTGATACCTACTACCTGGATGTCATTTGAGAAATTCTCGACTGCTGCACGGAAAACCATACGGCCGATACGGCCAAATCCGTTAATACCAAGTTTAATCATTTCTATAAATATTAAAAAGTTACACAAATTTCATTTTCAAATCCGCGCCCCTCCCATGCAAAAACGGTGCAAAAATAAGAAAAATAATGAAATTTCATATCTTTTGTCATAATTTTACTGACACATTGGCACAAGCCAGGCTTCACGATGCCATTTTGACCGGATACCGGAGCGAGGCGCGATTTTTTATGTAATTTTGCGGACAAATTGTATTATCATGAATATTCTTGTGACTAACGATGACGGATATCAGGCTAAAGGTATCCGTGTCCTTGCGGAAATGATGAGGCGGTACGGCGACGTATATGTAGTGGCCCCAAAGACGCACCAGTCGGGGATGTCAATGGCTGTCTCACTGGGGTTCAAGGCTATAAGGTATAAAGAGATCATGTCCGAGCCGGGCATTTGCATTCATGAAGGAGAGAAGGACACCTTCCGTCAGGAAGGGAAGGTGCAGGACAGGGAATCGGACGGCTGCACCGCAAAAGGGAGCCTGACCGTAGCCTATCTCGACGCCACACCTGCAAGCTGTGTGAAATATGCACTCGACAGCGACGTCTCCGGATGGCCGGTCCCCGATGTCGTAGTATCAGGCATCAACCACGGTTCCAATGCCGCTTCCGCATCATGCTATTCAGGGACACTCGGAGCGGCACAGGAGGCTGCCCTGTGCGGGATACCAGCAATAGGAGTATCTCTTGACACCCTCAATCCTGAAGCCGATTTCTCCGCTGTGGAAAAATATTTTCCCGGAATATTCAGGAAACTGACAGACAACATCCGGCCGGACTCCTCCGGCGGAAAAGGAACGGGTGCGGGTTATGGCATATATTATAATGTGAATTTCCCCGACATGCCTGTAGAGAAAATACGCGGCATACGGATCGGACATCAGGGGAAAGGGCACTGGATAAAGGAATTCACAGACTGGAATCCGTCATTCTACAGCAGGCACGGCATCACTCCGGAAATGCTCGGACAGGAATCCTCTCCCGTGTGCGGGGAAGGTGAAAAACTTTACATGATGGTAGGGACATTCGTGGATGATCCCCGCAATGATTCCCGGGCCGACCACCATCTGATGCAGGACGGCTACATATCAATTGTAGCGCACAATATCGACACTACAGACTACACCGAAACGGCAAGGCTCGGCAGCCTCGGTTTCGACACCGACTTCTGACATCAATATGACTTGACTTTCGCAAATGCGAAAGACCTTATATTGGAGACCGACAGGTCGACAGCAAGTCCCCTCTCCGAGAGAGGGGGTTTGGGGGAGAGGTAACGTGGACAGAGACTGTGCGGCGGGAAAAAGTTTCGCAAGCCGCACAAAGCCACGGATACCAATACAATTACGGACTTGCGAAACTTGAGAATATGAAATATTATATCATAGCGGGAGAAGCGTCGGGAGACCTGCACGGGTCTAACCTGATGCGCGGGCTATATGCCAGGGACACCGAGGCCGAAATCCGTTTCTGGGGAGGCGACCTGATGAATTCCGTATATCTGGACAATGAAAAACCTGCGGAGAATGCAGCCATGACAGTAAATGCCTCTGCATCGCATGACATCCCGGCAGAGGAAGAAGGCAATCGCAATGGATACAATCCGTCCGGAACATGCAGCAGGGACAGGTTCGGCGGGTTGGTACAGCATTACAGGGAAGGGGCGGTAATGGGTTTCTGGGAAGTGGTGCGCAAAGGAGGCAGGCTTCTCGGGAATGTCGGCAGATGCAAACGGGACATACTCGGACATCGTCCGGATGCCGTCATTCTCATAGACTATCCCGGCTTCAATTTCAGGATTGCCGAATTTGCACACAGACACGGTCTGAAGGTGTTCTATTACATAGCTCCGAAAGTGTGGGCATCCCGCGAAGGAAGGATAAGGAAACTCAAAGCGTATGTAGACAAGCTGTTCATCGTATTCCCTTTCGAAATACCTTATTTCCGGGAAAAGGGAGTCGATTTCATATACAGGGGCAATCCGCTCGTAGATGCCGTGGACAATTCCGCGGCGATGAAAGAAAGCAGGGGGGATTTTCTCAAACGGAATTCATTGGAAGACAAGCCTGTCATAGCCATGCTGGCCGGCTCGCGCAAACCGGAAATCTCCGGTATGATGCCGGTGCTGACAGAATTCGCGCGGAAAATGCATGCCCTGCCGCAATATTCGGACTGGCAGTTTCTTATTGCCGGAGCGCCTGCCCGTTCGATGGAAGACTACGAGCCATGGCTCAATCCGTCGGAGGATTATATAAAGGTGCTTTTCGGAGAGACACAGTCCATTATCCGGCATTCGGAAGCGGCAGTGGTCAATTCAGGGACCGCTTCACTCGAAACCGTACTGTTCAACGTGCCACAGGTGGTAGGCTACAGGATGAACAGGCTCACCTATATCATCGGGAAGCATATCATCAGGGTAAAATACATCAGTCTCGGGAATCTGTGCATAGACCGCCTTGCATTCAGGGAACTCATCCAGGATGACTGCAATGCCGGCGCGATTCTCAAGGAAGTCCGTGCACTGCTTGAAGACAGGCAGTACAGAAAACGCATGCTTGAGGACTATGCCGGAATACGCCGTCTTCTCGGAGGTACAGGAGCCTCGTATGCCGTCGCTGAGGCCATGGTGTCACTTCTCTCGGATAAAGAAGATGGCCTCATCGGAAGACTTCGCTGAGGGTAGGATGTGCATGGATAATGCCGCGGAGATCCTCCAGCGTGGCATGGCGGCTGATAAGGGCAGTCATTTCCGATATGAGGTCGGACGCATGGGGTCCGAAAAGATGGCATCCGAGTATCTGCCCGTCGCGGAAACGGGGTCCGTCTGTCCTTTCTGTCCTTGGACTGCCATCGCTTTCGGTCACAACTGTCTTATCCGGAACATCCGCAGGACAGACCGCCACAACGGTTTTGACAAATCCGTCCGTCTGCCCCATTGCTACCGCCTTGCCGTTTGCCCGGAAGAATGACTTCACAGCCTTGCAGGCAATCCCCCTTTCACGGCATTCATCCTCTGTAAGCCCTACTGAAGCTGCTTCAGGCATGGTAAATACGGCCGACGGCACCAATGACAGGTCGATACGGTCGCTTTGTCCGCAGATATGGTTCAATGCCCTGAGTCCCTGAGAGACAGCAGCATGGGCAAGCATAACCTTCCCTGTCACGTCCCCGATGGCATAGACTGTCGGACAGGAAGTCTGCATGTTGTCATCGACGGATATGCCTTTGGCGCTGTACTTCACTCCGGCATTGTCCAGACCAAGACCTTCCACGTTCGGACAGCGGCCTACCGCTACAAGCACCTTCTCAGCCGTAACTGCAAGTATTTTCCCCTTGCATTCATACTCTACCCTGTATCCAGGCTCCCCTCCGTCCCTTCCGGATACTCCTGCATTTGCATCTGTATCCTCTGCGACTGTGCCCCGTACATGTGATATGGACTTGACAGCCGCTGAAACAATGATTTCGATTCCACGTTTCGACAGACTCTGTTTCAGACGCTTTGCAAGGTCGCTGTCGGATCTCGGCAGTATCTGTCCGCAATATTCAATGACTGTCACCCTGCTGCCGAAACTGTTGAATACGGAGGCAAACTCCAGCCCTATGACCCCGGCTCCTATTATACACAGAGTTCCAGGGACATGGTCTGTTTCCAGCATTTCCCGTGAAGTCATCAGTCCCGGCAAATCGCCCCCGGGTATCCGTAGAGGCGAGGCATGGGAACCCGAAGCCACTATGATGCGGTCTGCCGTATATTCCATTGCAGGAGAATACACCGTTACGGAATGTGCATCCTTCAGGACGGCCCTGCCGTGTATCAAGGTTATCAGCCTGTTGTCCAGCAAGGTCATCACTCCGGAACGCAGCTGTTCCACCACCTGCGATTTCCGCTGTCTCACCTTTCCGAAATCTATCGGAATCCTCCGGACGGAAGCGCCGGAGCCTTCCCGGGCCGCACTCTCCGCATTGTCGCATGCGCATTCCTTGTCCACTGCCATGTCCGCATGTCCTGCCAAAGGATCCGTGAAACATATCCCGAAATCCTCTGCCGCTCTGACCTCTTCCAGGACCTCCGCGCTGCGGCACAATACCTTGGTCGGGATACAGCCTTCGTTAAGGCATGTTCCCCCGACATTGCCTGCTTCTATCAGAATGACCTCGATGCCACGTCTTGCAGCCTCTATGGCAGTCTCATAACCGCCCGGTCCCGCACCGATTATAATTATCTTCATTAAAACGATTGTCTGTAAATTTCAATACAGGATGCCGCGCAGCCTCGGTCTCGTCAGGGCGGCGCACCGGAGTATTGTGAGGGGCGGATTTGACCATGTCAGGATCCTCCACAGCCTCCCGGGCTATTTTCCTCATTACGCCGATGAATGCATCCAAAGTCTCCAAGCTCTCCGTTTCCGTCGGTTCGATCATTATCGACTGGTGGAAAAGCAGAGGGAAATAGACGGTAGGCGCATGGAAACCGTAATCCAGAAGCCTTTTTGCGACATCAAGAGTGGTCACTCCGGTACTCCGGTCTTCAAGGCCGTCGAATACGAACTCATGCTTGCATACCCTGTCGACAGGCAGCCTGTAGCAGTCTTTCAGGCTCTCCTTGATATAGTTGGCATTCAGTGCGGCAAGCGGCCCGGCCATCCTGATATTCTGTCTGCCAAGCATCAGGATATAGGCATATGCCTTCATTAGCACCCCGAAATTTCCCGCAAAACCGGAAATCCTGCCCGCATTCTCCTCAGGCTCCTCACCGTCGGTCCGCGGCAGAGGCAGATACGGCTTCAGCCTTTCCGCAACTCCCACCGGACCTGCTCCCGGACCCCCGCCTCCATGTGGAGTGGAGAATGTCTTGTGCAGGTTGAGATGCATTATATCGAATCCCATGTCTCCGGGACGCGCCACCCCGAGCAGAGGGTTCATATTGGCTCCGTCATAATAGAGCAGCCCTCCGCAGCCGTGCACAAGTCCGGCAATTTCCTCTATCCGGGTCTCGAACAGGCCGAGAGTATTGGGATTCGTCATCATTATTCCGGCTACGGTATCATCGAGAAGAGTCTTCAGATGTCCGACATCTATCGTCCCGTCCGGAAGGGATTTCACCTGCACCGTTTCCAGCCCGCATACGGCAGCGCTTGCAGGATTGGTCCCGTGGGCACTGTCCGGAACGATGACCCTTGTCCTCCCGAGGTCTCCCCTGCAGATATGGTAACGCCTCATTATCATGAGTCCCGTAAGCTCTCCGTGTGCTCCTGCAAAAGGATTGAGGGTGAATGCCGCCATTCCTGTGATGGCCGAAAGTGCGGATGAAAGATCCCGGTACAGTTTTATCACACCCGGGACGGTGGAACGCGGCTGAAGAGGATGGATATCCTGGAATCCGGCCATACCCGCAATCTCCTCGTTTATCTTGGGATTGTATTTCATCGTACAGCTGCCGAGAGGATAGAACCCGGTATCGACCCCGAAGTTCATGTCGGACAGATTGGTATAATGACGCACCGTATCCGGTTCGCTGACCTCCGGCAAAGCCGGCATCGACGCCCTTTTCAACCCGTCCGGTATGGAAACCGTACTTTCCGCCCAGTCCGTATCCGGGAGGGAGTACCCCTGCCGTCCTTTCCGGGACAGTTCGAAAATCAGTTTATCGTAATATTTCATTTCATCCGATTTTATCTATGACATCCACCATGGCATCGATTTCCGCTTTTGTCCTTCGCTCCGTGACACAGAAGGAAACATATCCTTCTTCCGTCCGCAAGGCTCCGAAAAATCCGGCATCGAGCAGAGACTGCTGCAGCACGTCCGTATCAAGGGTCGTCCCAAGTACGAATTCCTTGAGAAAAGATCTGTCGAAGACATCCGAGAATTTGCCTGTAGCGAGCAGTCTGTCATGCAGATAATGAGCGCCTCCGTATGACAGGTCATTGACCTTCTTCAACCCGTCAGGCCCCATGAGAGACAGATATACAGTGACGAAAAGAGCCATCAGGGACTGGTTGGAGCAGATGTTGCTTGTGGCTTTCTCCCTGCGGATATGCTGCTCACGCGCCTGAAGCGTCAACACGAAAGAACGTCTGCCGTCCATATCCGTGGTGGCTCCGACGATCCTTCCCGGAAGTTTGCGCATCAGGTTCTGCCGGCAGGCAAGAAAGCCTGCGTAAGGACCTCCGAAACAGAGCGGGATCCCGAGTGTCTGTCCGTCTCCGCAGGCGATGTCGGCCCCCCACTCACCCGGTGTCTTCAGAACGGCAAGGGAAGACGGATCGCTGTAGACGGCAAGCAGGGCACCTGATGAATGCACAGCATCGGCAAAACCGGTCAGATCTTCTATGATTCCGTATCTGTTGATGCCTGGAACAAGCACTCCGGCAACATCCCCTTCCGCCAGCAATGCATCGAGAGACGACAGGGATGTATTTCCGCCGGCCTGACCGACCACATCGAGCCGTATCCCGTGATACGAAGCGTAAGTCTTCACGACATCGAGCACCTGCGGCAGCAGAGTAGAAGAAACGAGTATCCGCCTGCGTTTCTTCGATGAAGCCACGCTCATCAGCATGGCCTCCGCGGCAGAAGTCGGTCCGTCATACATTGATGCATTGGCACAGTCCATGCCGGTCAGTTCACAGATCATGCTCTGGAACTCGAAGATATAACGCAGGGTTCCCTGGGATATTTCAGCCTGATAAGGCGTATATGCCGTCAGGAACTCTGATCGGGATACGATATACTTCACTGCAGACGGAGTATAATGGTCATATGCCCCCGCACCGCAGAATACCGTAAGTTTCGTATTCGATCTGTCCAATGCCTCGAAATAGCGCCGTACTTCCATCTCGGACATGGCGTCCGGGAGGTCATACTCTCCCTTGAACCGGAGGCTGTCCGGAATATCGGAATACAGCTCCTCCAGGGAAGAGACTCCGGCACGTTCAAGCATCACGGCAATATCGTCCGGAGTATGGGGAAAATATGCAAAAGACATGGCTATTCCTTTTCACAGAACGCAATATACGCAGCCTCGTCCATAAGTCCGTCTATTTCGGAAGGATCGGACATCTCCACCTTTATTATCCAGTTGGCATAAGGGTCTACATTGAGCCTTTCAGGGGCATCTTCGAGTTCAGAATTGATTTCCAGCACCTTGCCGGTCACCGGAGAATAAAGGTCGTTTGCCGCCTTCACGCTCTCCACTGCACCGAATTCCTCGCCCGCCGTGACTTCGTCATCGACTTCAGGCATATCTACATACGACAGATTGCCGAGCGCATGCTGTGCAAAATCCGTTATACCGATTATGGCAATATTGCCTTCTGTCCGTACCCATTCATGCGACTCGCTGTAATGGAGTCCCGCTAATGTCCTGTTCATCGTGTTATCAGTTTTAATGGTTGGTCATCTGCAAATACCGTATGCATCAGACGGGAACCCGTCATTTGCCGCATCAGGAGAAAGACGTCTGTTTTCTGTAGCGGGGCTGATAGAACCTTTTCCCGCAGACCGTTCCCGGAAATACCTTTTTCCTTATATGGATGCCGACTCTCGTGCCCTGCACGGCAAAAGGTGTTTCCAGCAAGGCCATACAGATACTTTTATCCAAAGTGATCGAATGATATCCGGTGGTCACTATGCCCGCAGCCCCGCCGTCAGCCTCGACCTGATATCCGGCCCTTGCCACCGCCCTGTCATCAAGCTCTATCCCGACAAGTCTACGGGACAGCCCTGCCGCCTTCTGTGCCATAAGGGCAGACCTGCCGATGAAATCAGGCTTGTCCATCCGGACAAACATTCCCAGTCCTGCTTCGAGCGGGGTGATATCTTCGGCCAGTTCGTGCCCATAGAGAGGCAGTCCCGCTTCAAAACGTAGGGTATCCCTGCTTCCGAGCCCGCATGGTACAACTCCTGCCTCATACAGGGTATCCCACATGTCCGCCGTATCATCCTCACTGGAATATAGTTCGAACCCGTCTTCGCCTGTATATCCTGTCCGGCTGACTATCAACCGTCTGCCATTCCATTTCATTTCACAATAATTATAGAACGGAAGGGAGGCCGCCGCATCGAGGCGGAGAATGTCAGTCACTGCTTTTACGGCAGAAGGCCCCTGAATGGCAATCTGCCCCCATTTATGCGATTCATTTCTTGTTTCAACCTGAAAGCCTCTCTCTTCGGACAGGAGCCACCCGAAATCCTTGGCGATATTGGCAGCATTGACTACCAGCAGGTAACGGTTCGGGCTGAATTCCTTGTATACAAGAAGGTCATCCACCACTCCTCCCTGCGGATTCAGCAGCATTCCGTAAAGGATCTTTCCGTCCGGCATCTCGGACACATCATTGCTGAAGACATGATTGATGAACTTTTCCGCATCAGGACCGCTGACGGATATCTCCCCCATATGCGACACATCGAACATGCCGGCCGCCGTCCGCACGGCGTTATGCTCGTCTGTTATGGATGTATACCTGATGGGCATGTCATACCCTGCAAAAGGCTCCATCTGTGCCCCATGGGCAATATGCCACTCATGAAGGCATGTTTTCAAGAGATTGTCTTCCATGTTATCGATCATGTGGTCTGTCAGTCTTCAAATCCTGCTGTCCGGCCGCTGTCCGGACGGTCGGGAGGAATGCCTCCCGTTCTCTATAAAATCCCTGTCAAGGTATCTCCCGGAGATAATCCCGATACGTGACATCGCCTGCTCAGGAAGCGGCAGAACGGTATCGCACAGATATCCGGCAAGCCATGACATCAGAGAGGACATGTCTGCAACACCCTCCCGTGCAGCCTTTTCACCGAGCATCGGTCTGATATTCGCCACCCTCTGCC
The DNA here is from genome assembly GCA_944322585.1 of uncultured Bacteroidales bacterium. Lineage (GTDB taxonomy): Bacteria > Bacteroidota > Bacteroidia > Bacteroidales > UBA932 > Cryptobacteroides. The sequence goes on from CALUPB010000006.1 coordinate 113,431, forward strand.
GTACAGACGCCACCCCATGCTTCTCGAGTTTCTCCGCTGATGGCGTTATCGCCGACAGCATGGCGTCAAGATCGGAATCATAGAGCAGTGTGCCATGTACTATGCTTTTCCCTGCCACCGTATAGAAGGCATTGCCGGAAATCTTCCTGCCGTATGCGACAATATCGTTATTTCCGGACGGTTCCGCCTCCACTCCAAGCCTGCGCAACGCCCCGGTCATCATGGACAGATACTTTGCAAATGCACTCCGTACATCCACACCGGGAGAAATATAAGACACCATCAGATTGCCGGAATCGGCATAGACACATCCTCCACCGCTTCTGCGCCTGAACACCTGCACCCCATGCTCCATGCACCACGACAGGTTGACCTCCGCCGACATCTGCTGGTTGCGTCCGAATATGACAGCAGGCCGTACTTTCCAGAAGAACACGGCTTCATCCGCACTGTCCGTTCCGGCCACATATTCTTCTGCAGCCAGATAGAAGCCGGGAGTCCGTTCGGATTCCGTTCCGGTGGGAAATACAATCTGCGTCATCTTTCAAAATTCTTTCAAATTTAAGAAACTGTTTTGAATTTAAAAGATGAAATCAAGATTTTTTATGAAATCGGAAGATTGACGTCAATAGACTCTCGGGCCGAAAATCATGGTTCCTATCCGCACCATCGTGGAGCCGTATTCCAGGGCAATCCTGTAATCCTCCGACATTCCGACCGACAGTTCCGTAAAATCCTTCAATCTGCCGGCCACGGCCAGGAACAAATCCCGGATCCTGCCGAAATCCCCTCTGACGACAGCTTCATCATCCGTAAAGGTTGCCATTCCCATCAGCCCCCTGAACTTCACATTGGGAAAAGACCTTTCTCCGGATAGAATCCGCTTCACCTCATCCCCGGAAAAGCCCTGTTTCGTCTGCTCCGCAGCGATATGACACTCAAGCAGGACATCCGTGACCCGTCCGTTCTCCCTTCCCCACCTGTCGATTGCCTCAAGCAGATGCAGGGAATCCACAGACTGCACCATGGCGACATAAGGGAGCACCAACTTCAGTTTGTTCGTCTGGAGATGACCGATAAAATGCCATATGATATCAGAATATGCCGGTGTCCCGTCGGCACCTGTCACAGCAGCGAGTTCCTTCACCTTGGCATACAATTCCTGGGGCCTGCTTTCAGCGAAGATCCTTTGTCCGGCTGCATAGGCCTCCCTGACAGCGTCGGCAGGATGGAATTTGGAAACTGCCACCAGTTCAACACCTGATGGCAGCTCTTCCTTCAATTTCAATATGGTCTCTCTGATAGACATAATCGGTACATTTCTCCGCTTCCGGCATACTCTACCGCCTGCGTCGCTGCTGCTCCTTCAATGCCTTCTCTTGCATCTTCTGGGCCTCTTCAAGCCGCTGCTGCCATTTGCTCTTCGGCAGAGGTTTGCCCTCGGTTGCAGCCAGCTGGGCATGTATCTTCTTCTCGTCCACTACAAACCTCCTTATGAACCATGTCTGGAACATGGTGATCAGATTGGACAGCAGATAGTAGTAGCTCAGTCCGCTGGAAAGGTTGTTACAGATGAAAAGCATCATCACAGGCATCAGCCATACGCTCATGAACTTCATTCCCGCCATATTCGGGTCATTGGACATCTGGCTTGACGTCATCTTGGAATAAACGAACATCGATATGGCCATCAGCAGTGCGAACAGGGACACATGATCCCCGTAAAGAGGTATCCTGAACGGCAGGTCGAGAATGGAATCGTACGCACTGAGATCATCGGCCCAAAGGAAACTCTGCTGGCGGAGTTCTATCGATGCCGGGAAGAAACGGAACATGGCGAAGAGTATCGGGAACTGCAGCAACATCGGAAGACATCCTCCCATCGGGTTGATACCGGCTCTCTTGTACAGGTTCATCATCGCCTGGGATTTCTTCATGGCATCCTCCTGTCTCGGATATTTCTCGTTGAGCTTGTCTATCTCGGGACGGATGACATTCATCTTCGCCGATGACATGTAGGACTTGATCGTCAGAGGTGAAACCACTAATTTTATCAGAAGTGTCATCAGAAGGATGATGATACCGTAGTTGCCGATGAAACGGCCGAAGAAATCGAAGCACGGGATTATTGCAATCCTGCTGATCCATCCGACAAGCCATCCTCCCAAAGGAATGATCTTCTCGTATTTCTGGTCATAGCTCTTGAGCGTCTTGAAGTCATTCGGGCCGAAATAGAACTCGAACGGCACTGTCACTCTTGAAGAATTGATATCCAGTTCACTGCGCATCCTTGCCGAACATGCCATAAGATCCCTCTGCGGATCGTCTTCCTCGAAGAACTTCACCCGAAGGTCGGTGGATGCGAAATCCTCCTTTGCCCTCATTATGGCCGAAAAGAACTGCTGCTGGAAGGCGAACCAGCTCACCCTTGCATCAAGCCTCTTGTCTCCGTCCCTGCCTCTTCCGATATCGTGTACCTTCTTGTCGTCCGGGAAGCGGTAATCCACTTTCGAATACTGGACCTCGTTGTTGTATCCCTTCTCAAGCCGCGGGATGACGACATTCCAGTCGATATCGAACATGGATACATTTCTCGGGATGACTGCTTCCATATCCACGAAAGACAGTTCGTTCTGTACCATGTAGCTTCCGGGAGCAAGCGAATATTTCTGTTCTATGTATCCGCCTCCGGCAAACGGGAGCCGCATGACAAGGGTCGAATCGGTACTTTCCGCAACATCGAAGACGAAATTTTTCGTATTGATGCTTTCTCCCGCATAGACAGTGATCCCGTATTCACTCATCTCCGGACGTATAAGATACAGGGCCGTACTGTCATAGGTCATATAATCCCGTATCATGACCGAATACGGCTGTGCACCCTTTGTGGAATACGTCACTTCTATCCTGTCGTTCGAAAGGGTGTGGAGGGTCTCCTCGGCACTGCTGGCGACATTCAGTGATGAATCCTTATATATCGGACGTTGCCGGACGGCATGTCCGGGGGCAACGGCACTGACGGCTCCCGCGGAATCCTTTGCATAAAGTTCCGGATGCTCCGCCCTGTATATGGAATCAGCCCGCATCTGCTCCTTCATCTGAACCATCGCCAGCGAATCCGCCCGGGCCCGTATCTCTGTCTGTTTTCTGTACTGTCTTGACTGATACCAGGAAAATCCGAAAAGGATAACCCCTATCAGTATGAAACCGATTACCGTGTTCTTATTCATCTCTTACCTTCTGTTATTCCTCATCACCGATTGCCCTGATACGGGTTTCAAGCTCCTTCAGCTCGGCCTTGGATTTTTCTATCCTGTCCTGCATCTGACGTATCAGAGGCTCTGAATTCTTGGACATGGCAAAGAACCCTATGTTGTTTTCATAAGTCACTATATCCTGCTCAAGCTGGTTGTATTTCTGGATAAGCCTCTCCTTTTCAGTTTTCGGAGCCTTGGCATGATGGCTTCTCCTGACCTTGGCCGCATCAGGGAATTTCCTGTCTACAGCCTCCTTGTAAGCCTGGGAAATATTGTCCTTCTCCTTGAACGGCACGAAACCTATCTCCTGCCATCTCTGCATGAATGTTTCAAGAGCCTTGTCGTCCGTCTCCTGATCCCCGGTAATCTGATATGCCTCTATTTCCGAGACAAGCTTCTGCTTTGCCTTCAGATTGCCGTAAAAATTGTTCTCCGGTTTCGCATTCCTGTCCCTCTCATTGAAGAACTCGTCACACGCAGCACGGAAACGCTTCCAGAGCTGTTCGGATTTTTTCCTCGGGACTGCCCCTATCTCCTTCCACTGTCTCTGGAGATTTATGAACTGGTCCGTAGCCTTCTTCCATTCAGTGCTGCTCTTGAGGGCTTCCGCAGCCTCGCAAAGGGATATTTTCTTCTCGAGGTTGGCATTCATGCTGTCCTTATATTCATTATAGAATTCCCTCTTGCGTGCAAAGAACTTGTCGCATGCAGCACGGAACCTGTCATATATCTTCTGGTTCTCCTTCCTTGTGGCAAATCCGATTGACCTCCACTGCTTCTGGATATCCTCTATCTCCTTTGAGCAGGTATTCCAGTCCGCAGAAGAGACGATCTCCCTTCCGGCAATCTCTTCCACCTTTTCACAGAGCGCAGTCTTGGCGGCAAGATTTTCCACCTGCTGCTCCTTGAGACCTTCGAAGTATGCCTGATATTTCTTGTTGATTACAGCCGTGGCAGCCTTGAAACGGTTCCAGATATCCTCCCTGTATTCCTTGGCGACCGGACCGTATTCCTTCCACTGCTCATGAAGTTTCTGAAGTTCCCTGAAAGCCTCCACCACCCTGTCGCTCTCAGCCAGCTTCTCCGCCATCTCGCAGAACTTTTCCTTCACCTCAAGGTTTTTCCTGAAATCCAGGTCGCGCAGTTCACGGTTGATCTTGACCATGTCATAGAACTGCTCCACATACAGCTGGTACGTATCATTGATGTTCCTGTAGCTCTGAACCGGGACAGGGCCTATGGCCCTCCAGCGGTTCTGTATCTCCCTGAATTCCGGGAATGTCGCATTCACATCCTCCTGCTTTTCCAGAAGAGCCTTCAGATCGGCGATCACGGCCTCCTTCCTGGCCAGATTGTCCTCCCTCTCCTTCTCCATCCTGGCGTTGTAGTCCGCCCTCTCCTTGCGGTACGTATTATAATATACCTTGAAACCATTCTCTATCTCAGTAAAGATGTCCTCAGAGACAGTATCCCCCGCCTCTGCCTTCTCCTTGGAAAGCCTTTTGTAGAAAGCAGTCTTGATCGCTTCGGCCTCCTTGTTCATCTTCATCCTTTCGCTGTTCCTGCCCAATTCCTCGAAAAGGGAAACGAGCTCGGCAAGCGTCTTGTCCGAATAGTTCACCTCCTGATCTTCCGGAGTCGCATCCTCCTCCGCTTCATGCGGTTCCGCCTCCACGGCATCCGCCTCTTCATTTTTCACAGGTTCACCGGCAGTCACGGTCCCTGCCTGCACTTCTTCCGTAGCAGGTGCAGCCTCCTCCATGACCTCTGGCTCATTCACAGCGTCGCGGTTAATCTCGTCACTCATAATTGTCATGTTCATATAAATATTCCAGCCTGCAAATATATGACTTTTTAATTATAATTCATGAGAAGCTGTTTTAATTTTTGCCGATATGAACTATTTTTGCATACCTTAAACAATCTGGAAATGAGAATCGACATCATAACTGTTGTCCCGGAACTTCTTGAAAGTCCGTTGGGGCACTCCATTGTAGGCAGGGCCATAAAAAAAGGAATAGCTGACATACGGGTTCACAACCTGAGGGAATTCGGGAAAGGGCCGAGGCTGCAGGTGGACGATTACAGCTATGGAGGGGATGCGGGAATGGTGATGATGGTCGAGCCCATCTGGAGAATGATAGAAAAGCTCAGGCAAGAAAGGGAATATGATGAAATAATCTATATGACCCCCGACGGGGAGACCTTCACCCAGGGCATGGCAAATGAACTTTCGCTCAAGGAAAATATCATCATTCTGTGCGGCCATTACAAAGGGGTGGACCAGAGGGTGAGGGACCATCTGATAACGAGGGAGATTACCGTTGGAGACTACGTGCTCAGCGGCGGGGAGATCCCGGCCGCCATCGTTGCCGACGCCATAGTGCGGCTCCTGCCCGGAGCGATAACCGACGAGACATCTGCACTGAGCGACTGTTACCAGGACGGGCTCCTTTCCCCTCCAATATATACGCGTCCGGCCGAATTCAACGGCTGGAAAGTCCCTGAAGTGCTCCTGAGCGGCAATCCAAGGCTGATACGGGAATGGCAGGATGAACAGGCAATCGAGCGGACAAAAAAATTAAGGCCGAAACTTTTGTCGGAATGATTTGTTTTTATAAAAAAGTTGATTATATTTGCAGAGTGTTAGAACGGAAGCAAGATTTGCTTAATATTTATAATCGATATTTAAAGTTTAAGTTAAACAATAGAAGATTACGTCTAATATCTAACCACTACTAATTAATTATCCAAATCGGGATACACACACTACTAACTAACCAGAAACGCCCCGCAGTGATGCAGGGCGTTTTCCATTGTGGGCAAGCATGTCAGAAGCGGTAACTGAGCTTCAGCATGAAATTGATCGGAGCCTGAGGATAAATCCATACGTATGTAGTGATATCATCGCTGCCATCGTACATCTCCCTTGAAGCTCCTCCATCGGCATAATACATATTGTTGAAAAGGTTATTTATGTATCCTCCGAGCCCGAGAACGCCTTTCTTCAGGTTGAATTCATGCGTCAGGCTCAGGTTGGAGACAAAATATGCCGGAATACTGCGCTCTTCATTGGAGGTATTGTCAAGATACTGTCTGCCGACATATTTGCCGTTGATTGACAAAGTCGTGGTCTTCAAGGAATTGTGCGCGACGTTACGGAACGGTGTGAAACTCAGCTGCACCATTCCCACAACGGACGGAGACATGAGCATGTCAGTCCTGCCGCAGTCCTGCCTGAAATTCCGGAGAAAGACATAGTCTGCATCATATACGGGAATATAGGCGATATAGTCCTGTATCTTATTGAGACTCAACGTCAGGTTGGCATCCGCACGCAGCCAGGGAAGTGCCTCCCATGCTGCGGACAGTTCAATTCCTCTCCTGTATCCCCTTCCGGCATTTTCCTTGATGGCATATCCGGAGTCGCTCAGACGTCCCGTCTCGAGCAGCATGTCGAAATATTCCATAAAATACAGGTTGGCGGATGCACTCACCTTCGGCGACGTATAGGTATAGCCAATCTCGACATCCACCATTTTCTCCGGCTTCAGTTCTTCCCTCCTGCCGTCACCGCCATTGGCATCGATCAGGTTATTGGTTATAATGACTTCCTTTATATCGCTTCTGCCCGGTTCCCTGTTCCCGAGAGCAGCGGAGACATAGGCTTTATGCCTGTCGAAACTGAAGGTCAGTCCCGCCCTCGGATTGAAGAAATTCCATGCCGTACTGTAGTCGAGAGGGCTTCCGTCATCATCCGGGCCGGCCATTTTCAGGGAAATGCCCCTGTACTGCAGGTCGGCGTAGGCAGTGAGCCATTCCACCGGTGCATATTCCGCCCTCGCGAACACATTCACCTCGTCTTTAAGTCCGTTGTTCAGATACCATGTGCCGGCCGCATTGTAGGCATCATAGTCGAAACCGGACGGAAGCCTGTTACCCCAGAGGAGCTTGCCGATATGATCCCCGTCATAGCGTGAAAGATTGATGCCTCCGGTGACGTTCACTCTTTCGCCGGTGTAGCGGACCTCGGAATTGAGGACAAGATAGTAATTGTCCATCGCCTCCCGCTCAATGAAATCTCCCCCGTCAGTCATCAAAGGCTGGCCGTCGTCTCCGGTAACAGCCTGCCCTGTCATCGGGTCGATAAGCTCCGGCACTTCAGGAAAGGCGGCGATCCCGAGCATTTCCTGCAGATTGTAATCGGCTACAGTCTTCCCTGTCTCGTACTCTTCATAATAGCCGTCGCCCTTGGTAAAATTGAACGTGGTGCTCCAGGTCACATTTTTCGGGAACTGGTGGGTATAGTTGAGCTGGAGGTGGTGCTGGGTGTAGTTGTCCGTCTGGTTGTCATAATACAGGGTATTTCCGAAAATGTCGGTATACTCCCCAGCGCTGTTGTACCGGCGGTCGGACGCATATGTCTCCGGATCTATGCCGTTCCATGTAATTCCCGTATGCTGGTCTCCCATAAGCCAGGTGAACTTCAGGGAATTGTTTCCTTTCATCCATCCTAATGCGGCATATGCCGACTGCACCTTTGCCTTGGCATTGCGTATATACCCGTCCGTATAGCCGCGGGAATAGGCTAAATCCAGATACAGTCCGGATCGGGTCAGGCCTGTGCCGGCGGCTACAGTCGCAGTGAATGTATCATATGACCCGTATGATAGGTCCAGACTGGCATACGGCTCCATTCCTACGGACGCCGTGCTCATGTTCACGCTTGCCCCGAATGCCCCGGCACCGTTGGCGGAAGTTCCGAGTCCCCTCTGGAGCTGCACCGAACTCAGGATGTTGGTGAGGGCCGGAATATTCACCCAGAAGACCTCCTGAGACTCAGCGTCATTGAGGGTTATTCCGTTGAGAGTCACATTTATCTGGGAGCCTTTCGTGCCCCTGACCGTCATCTTGGAATAGCCGAGACCGGTACCTCCCTCGTTCACGGCCACAACCGACGGCTGCAGGTTCAGGGTCATAGGCAGGGAATTGATGGGATTCGTCCTCCTCATCTGCTCCTTCCCTACCATCGTGTAGGTCACAGGCGTATTCTTCCCGGCCCGGGAAGCGGAAACGACTACACTGTCCAGCCTGTCCGTCCTGTCTCCATAGATATCCGCATCTCCGTTTTCAGAATTCACCGTGCTTCCCGCACGGGATACTCCGGCCTTTCCGGCCGCTTCATTCCCCGCAGCTGCTGCGGAGAACGGAATGAGCGCGACAAGCGCTGCTGAAATAAAAAAACCTCGCATAAAGAATTTCATTATGCAAGGGGTGCGCACAGTATGCGCATGAGAAATCTGCTTCCCTACGCCGGTATTGGCCGGATCAGGTTCAATGGGACTCTCTCAACTCCGTCCTGAAATCCATGCCGCCGGATTTTTCCCGATAACCGGAACCGCCATGCATGTCTTTCCACGGAGTACCCCCGCAATATTTTATTCAAACGATCCGCTCCCTTCCGGAAGCGCGTGCAAATATACGCAAAAGCCGAGAGCAGAGCAAATTTATTTTTCGACAAGACGGATCTCATACAGACGGGGCCAGTTCTTGCCTGTGAGATATATCCTGCCGTCATCCGGATTCCAGGCAATGCCATTGAGCACATCCGTATCCGGAGTCCTCAACCGGGCCGGCAACAGCCCCGAAACATCTACGGTAGCCTCCACATTCCCCGTATCGGGGTCAATGATCAGAATAAGGTCCGAAGTATAGACGTTTGCCCATATCTTCCCGTCTATGTATTCCAGTTCATTGAGGAACCGCATCGGCCGTCCGTTCATTCTTGCAGTCACCCTCCTGCGGACGCCGAAAGCAGTATCCATGAAATAGAGCGTAGCGGAACCGTCGCTTGCGATCAAAGACTTCCCGTCAGTCGTAAGTCCCCATCCCTCACGCGGATACGAATATGTCGCCTGATATTCCAGCGAAGCTGCATCATAAATGAAAGCCACCCTGCCCGTCCATGTCAGGATATAGAGCTTTCCGTCAAGTACCGAAGAGCCCTCGATGAAGTATTTGTCCGAAAAGTCAATCTTTTCCAACGGCTTTCCCGTAGCGATGTCGACCCGTCTGAAAGACGAGCCGCCGTAAGTGCCGGTACTCTCGTACATACTGCCGTCATGAAAGAACAGTCCCTGCGTATACGCCTTTGTATCATGCGGGTATTCATTCACCACTTCCACCCTGTATTCACGTACCCGTGACGATGCACAGGCAACAGACAGTGTCCCGACACTCCCGGACAACAGTATCAGGGCAAGAGAGAGATGACATATGCCAGACCATGGTCTCATGTCTGCAGGATCCGTTTATTATGAAAGTCTTTATTTCTCATCGGCCTTTTCGCAGCGATGTTCCTTGCGGTACTGCATGGCCGCTTTCACGAATGCGACGAATATCGGCTGGGGGTGTTCCGGCGTACTCTTGAGTTCAGGATGGAACTGTACTCCTATGAAGAACGGATGGGACGGGATCTCGACAATCTCCACAAGGCCTGTCTCCGGATTGCGTCCGGAAGCCTTCATCCCGGCCTGCTCGACTACGGGCAGGTAATCGTTGTTGAACTCGTATCTGTGTCTGTGTCTTTCGGAAATCAGTTCCTTGCCGTATATCCTGTATGCGAGCGAACCTTTCTCTATCTTGCAGTCGTATGCTCCAAGACGCATCGTGCCCCCTTTGATAGTAGTGCTCTTCTGGTCTTCCATCAGGTCTATTATAGGGGTGGTTGTAGCCGGATTCACCTCTGTGGAAACGGCATCCTTGAGTCCGAGGACATCGCGGGCGAACTCCACGACGCACATCTGCATCCCCAGACATATGCCGAAGAAAGGCACATTGTGCTCCCTTGCATACCTGACGGCAACGATCTTGCCTTCGAGACCTCTCTCTCCGAATCCCGGAGCCACGAGTACTGCATCCATATTGCCTAATTTCTCCTCCGCATTCTGTTCATTGAGGAACTCGCTGTGGACAGTATGCACATTCACCTTGCATTCGTTGGCAGCTCCTGCATGCACGAACGATTCCAGGATGGATTTGTATGCATCCTGAAGCTCGACATACTTGCCGACAAGGGCTATGTCAGTCTCGTATTTCGGGTTGAACAGCTTGTTCAGGAAAGCTTTCCATTTGGTGAGATCCGGCTCCGGAAGATCGGTCATACCGAAATGCTGGAGCACCAGCTGGTCGAGCTTCTCCTCCTTCATGTTCAGAGGGACCATATAAATGGACGGCGCATCTATGGACTGGATCACATGTCCGGGCTTGACATTGCAGAAAAGGGCCACCTTCTTGCGTATTTCCGGAGTCAGTGGCTGTTCGGTACGGCATACGATGATGTCCGGCTGTACTCCGTTCTGCTGGAGCATCTGGACAGAATGCTGAGTAGGCTTCGTCTTGAGCTCCTTGGCAGCCTTGAGATACGGCACGAGCGTCAGATGGATCGTTACGCAGTCCTCTTCCGGAAGTTCCCACTGCAACTGGCGCACAGCCTCGATGAACGGCTGGGACTCCATGTCTCCGACTGTCCCCCCTATTTCAGTTATGACCACATCATACTTCCCGCTCTTCCCGAGGAGCAGCATCCTGCGCTTGATCTCATCGGTGATATGCGGTACTATCTGGACAGTCTTGCCGAGATAGGCGCCTTCCCTCTCACGACTGATGACGGTATGGTAAATCTTGCCTGTCGTCACATTGTTCGCCTTGGAGGTATGCACGCCGAGAAAACGCTCATAATGCCCGAGGTCGAGATCCGTTTCGGCTCCGTCATCCGTCACATAACACTCACCGTGCTCATACGGATTGAGTGTTCCCGGGTCGATATTGATATACGGATCGAATTTCTGGATTGTCACCCTGAGACCCCTGGCCTGCAGAAGTTTTGCGAGAGATGCGGAAATGATGCCTTTCCCGAGGGAAGAAGCCACGCCCCCTGAAACGAATACATACTTAGTGCTCATACAAAGAATTTACCGTTAACAGAGGTACAAAAATAGTGAAAAAAAATGATATGAAAAATATTTATTACCTTTGCGGGTGATTTGACGAAAATACCTGAACCGAAATGCATACCTATATTATAATGATGACGGCAATGGCCCTTCTTGCAGTGGTCGTCTATATCGCACTGTTCCATTTCAAGGCAGGGTACGGCTATCTTTCGACAGCCAACTGGGGACCGAAGATAAACAACAGGGCGGCATGGGTCATCATGGAAGCTCCGGCATTCTGTTTCCTGCTGTTCTATTCAGTAAGGTTCGGATTGTCGGGAATCGACACCGGGAATGACAAGACGGTCCTGTATACGATGGCGGGCCTGTTCCTCATCCATTATTTCCAGAGGGCGTTCATTTTCCCGCTGCTTATGAGAGGCAACGGGAAGATGCCTATAGCCATCATGTCGATGGGAATGATATTCAATACATTGAATTCCTACTTTATCGGAGCCTGGCTGTACAGGTTCGCTCCGTCAGGAATGTACACGACCGACTGGTTCACATCCATACAGTTCATTATCGGGACACTCATATTCCTCACGGGAATGCTTATAAACATGGATTCCGACTCGGTCATCAGGCATCTGCGCAAGCCAGGGGATACGAAACACTATATCCCGCGCAGGCATCTGTACAAATACGTGACATCGGCCAACTATTTCGGGGAAGTGACGGAATGGACAGGATATGCCATTCTCACCTGGTCTCCGGCCGGACTGCTGTTTGCCATATGGACATTCGCAAATCTCGCCCCGAGAGCCAAAGCCCTGACCGAAAAATACGAAGAGGAATTCGGGGATGAATACAGGGAACTGCACAAGAAGCATCTTATACCATTCATCTGGTAAGGCCGCTCCCCGAACGGACAAGACGAATAAAAGGATTCCAAATGAGCGACTTATTCACACCTTACAGGATCGGCCCTATAGAAATCAGGAACAGGACCATACGTTCAGCCGCATTCGAAGGAATGTGCGAACACAATTCACCGTCACAGGAACTTTTCGACTACCACACGGCAGTAGCCCGCGGAGGCATAGGAATGACGACAGTGGCATATGCCGCAGTGTGCAGAAGCGGTCTTTCATTCGAAAGACAGCTTTGGATGCGTCCTGAAATCGTTCCTGACCTGAAGAAACTCACTGACGCCATCCATGCCGAAGGGGCAAAAGCGTCCATCCAGCTCGGACATTGCGGAAACATGTCGCACAGAAGAATATGCGGATGCCGTCCATACGGAGCGAGCCGCGGGTTCAACCTGTATTCCCCTACGTTCGTCCACAAAATGAACCTCAGGGAAATCGATGAAGTGGTGGAGGCTTACGGCAAGGCGGTAGAGCTTGCCATAGAATCCGGGTTCGATGCCGTCGAGATACATGCCGGACACGGATATCTGATTTCCCAGTTCCTGTCCCCCTACACCAATCACAGGAAAGACGGATACGGAGGCTCCCTCGAAAACAGGATGAGGTTCATGCGCAGATGCATGGAGTCTGTCGTAAAGGCAGGAAAGGGACGTGTCGCCATCTTCGTGAAGATGAATACCCGTGACGGGTTCAAGGGTGGAATGGAAGTGGAGGATTCCATCACTGTGGCCAGGGAGCTGCAGAAATGCGGGGCCGATGCCCTCGTACTCAGCGGAGGTTTCGTAAGCAGGGCTCCGATGTACGTAATGCGGGGACAGTTCCCTGTCCGCTCCATTGTCCACTATATGCCATGGAGCCAGTGGTGGCTCAAGGCAGGCGTACTTCTCGGCGGCAGGATCGTATCCCCTACCGTACCGTTCAAAAGGCTGTATTTTCTGGAAGATGCGATGAAGTTCAGACAGGCCCTGCCGGACATGCCGCTTGTCTACGTGGGAGGAGTCACGACGCGCAAAGATGCGGACAAGGTGATAGACTGCGGTTTCCAGATGCTTCAGATGGGACGTGCCGTTCTGGAGGATACGGATTTCGTCAACAAGATGAAAGCGGACGAGAACTGCTGCAGCGGATGCGAACACAGCAATTTCTGCATCGGAAGGATGTACACACTCTCCATGGCCTGCCACAAGACATGCAAGGACATCACCCCTGCTCTGGAACGGAATGTACAGAAGACAATCCGTCAGAACGACAGGATGGAACGCAAATTAGGGTATAAATGAACTATCTCTTTTTTCCGGCGGCGCGGAACTGTTTGCCGAGGAACTTTGCGAAATGCTCGCCTGCTTCCTCGAAACCGTCGCCCTGGAGATTGGAGAAACAACCGAATGTACCTCCGTCACCCCTTTCGTCGGCCAGTCCGAGAACTTCACCCGTAACATTGTTCTTCAGTGCGAATTCTATCCTGTAGTTCCCGTCAATGTTCATCATTAGCGGGGAAACGATGACGACATATTCATCATCTACCGTAGCCATGCGGAAAATAATGTCTTTGGCTACCTTCCATGACCGGTCATTGACACCTGCAAGGAATCTTCTTTTGATGAAATTCTCGAAATCAATCCATTTTTCAAAATCCTCGTCCACTCTCCCCGACTGCCTGAATTCCTCAAGCGACATACCGTCAATCAATACTCTGCTGAAGTCAAACACGATACCGACACTGCTCCGGTCCGCGAGGGGTGCAAATGAACCTGTTCTGATGTCAACGGCAGACAAGGTGAGCGCAGCTGATATTCCTGCGAGTATCAAAACCAATCTTTTTTTCATATCATCTGATTTTATCGGGACAAACATACATAAAATTCCCGTTATTCCGAAGATTTATTGTAATTTTGCCAGCCGATACACAGGCGGGACGACCTGTCGCTTCGATTACGGAAGAGGAAAGTCCGGACAGGAAAGGGCACCCCGCTGCGGAAATCGCAGAAGGGAGAAATCTTTTGACATCCGTAACAGAAAATGACCGCCATCCTTTTCGGTCTTGACCGAACGCGGACCGGCCGCATCATGGACTTACAGTCCGGACGTGCATCCGGTATCCGGGGATGGTAAGGGTGAAAATGTGGGGTAAGAGCCCACGGCCTGCGAAGGCGACTCCGCAGGGGTACGGATCCGGGGCCTGCAAGACCAAATATACTGGCAGATGAGGGCTGCCCGCCCGATGCCAGGGGGTAGGTTGCGCAGATAAATGACAGGATAAAACAGAAACCGGCTTACGGTCCCGCCTTTTTATTCAACGCCAGTCAGGCGAATTCATGTCAGTCAGGACAGCGTAAGTCATGGAATTCCCGTCAATTGTACTGTGAGATCATGGAAGACTGTCGATTGTCTTTCTGAGAGCGTATGAGGCATTGAGAGGATAGTCGGCATCGGAACGGTCAAGCCATTCGAGAGCAAGAGCCTTTTCTCCGAGTATACAGCATGCTACGGCAATATTGTATTCTGCACATGAACGTTTGTAAAGATTCGGCGTATCGAGCAGGGTCATCCAGATATCCATCGCCTCCCTGAACCTGTAATCGGAAGCATATCCTGCAGCTTCATACCAGAGGTCACTTGATTCGTAATAATAGACTGTAAATCTCCGGTTCTTCCATGAGGGGATAAAGACAGTGGCACTTCTGTTCCCTACCTCAAGGCCCTGACTGTCGAGGCCGGCAATCCGGTCGAGTGTACTTACCCCTTTGAACATCTGGACGGTATCCCGCTGGTCCATTGCATCATAGACATAAAGTCTTATCTCAAACGGGACATCATCGAGCACACTTTCCGCCTCTCCCATGGATTCCACATCGAACAGGAAAGCCACGTCAGCCCCTGTCTCCACGACAAGGTTGACCATACTGTCCCTTGAAGCATGCGCTTTGCCGGAGGTCTTGTCTATCCTGTATATTCCTATACTCTGTTCACCGTTAAAATAATCGCGTTCAAGCCTTTGCGTAAAGCCTTCGGCGACAGACGAAATAAAAAGGGAATCCGAGCCTCCGTCAAGATAGGTGACGGAAATATTCTTCCCTTCAAGGTCAATCCCGGACCGGGAAGGATTGCGCATGTCCACTCCAAGAGAGAAATAGGTCGGCCCGCATGAAACAGACATGACGGAAAGGGCCAGCACAGACAGAAAGGAAGTGATTTTCATAATATCCGGTTTTATAATACAGGTTCCGCAATCAGGTCATATTCGTCCGCAGCGACAATCCTGACATCCAGGAAGTCTCCTATAAGGGAAAACGGTTCGAGCCCCTTGAAGAGAGCCGGGTTATACTTAACAAGAATCTCGCCATCCACTTCGGGACTTTCAAATTCGCTGCGACAGACCAGAATCCCATCCACAAAGTCATCCACGATCACCCTGCAGACCGTTCCGACCCTTGACCGGTTGAAGTCAGACGAGATGCCGCTCTGCAGAGACATCAGTCCGTCATAGCGTGACTGCTTCACATCCTGTGGCACGTCATCCGTGAAATGCTCTGCCCCGTAGGTACCCTCTTCCTCCGAATACATGAACGCCCCGAGCCGTTCGAAGCGGGCTTCACGGACAAAATCGAGCAGTTCTCCGTACTCTAGTTCCCCTTCTCCCGGATGGCCGACAATCAGTGTAGTACGGAGAACCACCCCCGGTACACGCTCACGCATGTGCTTCACAAGAGAGCGCGTCCATGCTCCGTCCACATTCCGCCGCATCATGGAGAGAACAGTGTCGGATATATGCTGCAGAGGGATATCGATATACCGGCACACTTTCGGATTGTCCGCCATAAGGTCAAGCACATCTTCCGGAAAATCATCCGGATACGAATAATGTACCCTTATCCACTCTATACCGTCAATCTCCGAAAGTCTTTGAAGAAGTCCGGCCAACGCCCGTCTCCTGTACAGATCCAGTCCGTAATATGTCGTGTCCTGGGCCACTACGATAAGTTCCTTTACCCCGGAGGCGGCAAGTTCTCCGGCCTCTCTGACAAGAGTTTCCATCGGTACGGACACATGCCTGCCCCTTATATGCGGAATGGCGCAGTACGAGCACCTGCGGTCGCACCCTTCCGAAATCTTCAGATACGCATAATGGGACGGGGTGGTAAGCAGCCTGGCCGGACGGCCGTCTCCCCGGACACCGAAAGCCCTAAGAAGAGGGGTGAAATCCGTAGCTCCGAACCATGCATCCACTTCAGGTATAAGACCAGGCATCTCGGAGGCATACCTTTGTGACAGGCATCCGAAGACATATACTGCCCCGACATGCCCCCTCCGCTTCCTTTCCACGGATTCGAGAATGAACTGAATGGATTCCTCTTTTGCGTCTCCGATAAATCCGCAGGTATCTATCAGTCGGTAGTCCACAAAATCCCTTTCCTCACCCTCAGGCACTATTTCATACTGTCCTGCCAGTCGGGCGAGGATATGTTCCATGTCAACCCTGTTCTTGGAACATCCCAAAGTTATCGGCTGTATCGACTGCACTATTCTTCTCCGGATACTGCGTCATCCTGCCGGGCGGCATCTTCATCCCCGGGATTCTCGAAATCCAGGGAAGCATACTGCTTCAGGCAGTTATACCAGCTTACGACCTTTTTCATATGTGATACATAGAAGCGGTCCCTGTCATAATCCGGAAGAGCCTTGGCAAAAAAAGCCTTGAGATCCTCAGGGGACGCTTTTGCGGAAGGGGCATCGGCGTCTCCAAGTACATCCTTCATTTTCAGGAAAACCTCCTGAAGCTTTGCCTCACCGTCATCGGTATATATCGAGATATCGGAAAGAGCAGATATCCTGCTGCTCGCCCCGAAAGAACTCCTTTTCCTGTCCGCGAGAGATTCGACTATCGCACCGTTCTTTGCCTGTGCTATGTAGCGGAACAATCCGCCCTGTCCCGGAATGGACAGGATTTTTGTAAGATCTGTCTTCATTTCCTGTAATTTAAATCTATAAATTCATCAACTTTCCGCCTGAGCAGTGCAGGCGAACCCGTATTTTCCAATATATGGAAGCCAGTCCCTGCCGGCATATCCTCAAGCGAGCCGTAAATTCTCCGCTGGGCCCGTATCCTTGCCAGAACCTGCTCCGGACGTGCATTGTCCCTTTCCATGACCCGGTGCATCCTGACCTCCACCGGAGCGTCTACAAACAGAACCATATCCACGACATCCATGAAAAGAGGCTTTTCAAGAATTATCGCAGACTCCATCACAACAGTCCCGTATACCGCGGCATCCTTCACCCGGGAAGTTCTCTTCCAGTCCGTAAAATCATGCAGTACAGCCGGATAGACGATACTTTCCAGAACCGCCAACGCGTCTGTATTACTGAATACAATGGAAGACAGAGCAGCCCTGTCGAGTCTGCCGTCTCCGTCCGTAAGAAAACCATCCGGCACATCCCCTCCGGGGACAAACTCCGCCATGCTCTGCCTGATGCGGGACAGAAGCACCGTATCAGTATCGTACAGAGCCTTTGTCCTTGAATCCGCATCGTAGACTGGGAACCCCCTCTCTGCAAGAAAACTGCAGACGAGCGACTTCCCGCTGCCAATTCCTCCTGTCACTGCAAGGGTACGCATCACTCCGGACATCACCTGTCGTTTACAACACATTCGAATATCTGAGGCTCCGCCGAATAGCCTATCACTCCCGCCGGAAGGTCATCTGTCCTCACTACGCATTTCCCGCTCCGCGAATTGAGGAAATCTTCATAATCAATGAAGAAATCGACATCATCCTCAGGATTTCCGGTATACGGAAAAGTACATCTGAACCTCACATCTACATAAGGAGGATACACCATCATATACTTGTCTTCCGGCACATTCCTTCCGGTCACAGGCACTGTCCTGTTGATCTCGACATACCTGACCACATCGGCGGAATAATGGATCGCATCTTCCGAAAACCTTATCCCCCGAATCGGTTCGAGTCTTGACATCCCGTGTATGCCGGAACTGACATCCGCAATCTTGATCGGATTGGTATAGACATAGTCTATTTTCTCTATGCGGTGCGGCTCTCCGTAGACCAGCACCGAGTCCGGTTCCACATCCATGTCGCCGACGATCGTGTACTGCGGCCTGAATTCAAGCTCATATACCGGCCTCACCGGTACCCTTGCATATGTCTCGAAAGGGAAACGGAAAAACAGGGTGTCGGTAAGATAGAATTCAAGGGAAACGTTTTCTCCGAATATCAGGTGCGTATATTCCTGAAGTTCGTCTGCTGTAACATAGAACATCTCGCCTCCGGCACTGTGCATCTGCTTGAAATCGATACAGACGGGGAAACGGTCACCGAAAATGCGCATCCGCATGATATTGTATCCGGAAGTACCGCACCTCGCTATGACCTCACTGCTTCCCGAAGACACCGCCGAGTGCCCCTCGATATTGCAGCGGGCCACCACCGGCACCTGCAGATAATCGATATAGTCAAGGGAAAGATTGTACAGGAACCAGATACTGAAAGCCAGCAGGAGAGAAAGCAGAAACACCGGCAAATCCCTCCCGTTGACATTGAACCTGGCAAGTATTCTGGACAATACTTTCTTCATCCGTCGCTATAACAAAAATGTTATTTATTATAACAATTATGTTACTGCTGCTGTGCTTCAGAGAAATCCTTGACAACGGAATTCTTGTCCACCTTGATCTTTACATTGCTGTCGATCTCGAGGAGAAGGGTCTTGTCCTTGACCTCCACAACGGTGCCGTAGATGCCTCCGATCGTCACTACCTTGTCTCCTTTCTGGAGCCCCTCACGGAATTTCTGAAGCTCCTTCTGCTGCTTGCGCTGCGGACGGATCATGAAAAACCACATCACCACGATGATAAGGATAAGCATTACCCACATCGACCATCCGCCGCCCTGCTGGGCTGTAGAAGTTGCAGTACCTGCTGCATCTAAAAATGTCATGAAATTCATATTTTCTCTAAATTAATTGAAATTATCGTATCATTTCCGATCCCGAAAATACGGATACCGTTTCATCCGTCAAAAATAATCAAATTTTCCGGATCTTCCCATCATTAGCGAGTTTCTGGATAAGCCTGTCGAGAAGTCCGTTCACAAAGACGCTGCTTTTCGGCGTACCGTAATATTTGGATATCTCGACGTATTCGTTGATAGTCACCTTGACAGGAATGGTAGGGAAATTCTCCGCCTCTGCAAGGCCTGTGACAATCAGAGCCATGTCCGTAGACACGATCCTGTCCTGATCCCAGTTGGACACGGCCCCGGAAATCATTTCAGAATATCTCTGCCTCCCCGCAAAGGCGTTCTGAAGAAGCCTGTGCGCGAACTGGCGGTCGCTTTCCAGCTTCGCGTCCTTCTTCATGTCGCTCTGATACAGAGGCGGAAGCTGCCATCTGCCACCTTTCGCCAGCGTATCCATCGTCCTGCAGCAATATGTCAGGGAATATGCGAGGTCATCATTCCACCATATTGACATGTCTTCAAGGATCTGTCCGAGCTCCGGACTGTCCACGAACTCCTCCTCGAAGATCCTGGAGAAAAGACGGCAGTCTTCGGCAAGGGACGTGACATCCGAGTCCATGTATTTCCTGTAATATTCCTTTCCGGAAACCGACGAGAAGATCTTCTTGAGAAAGAGGTCGTACTGTTCCCATGAGAATTTCCTCTTCGTGAATGCCTTCACGAAATCGGGATCGCTGTCGAGAAGACCGGCAAGAGCATTGTCCGCAAACTTCATGTTCGGATTCCTTTCCTCCTCCGTCGGATTGAATTTCTTCCGGGCGGACTCGAGCCTTTCCCTGGCTATCCGTGTCAATGGAGAAACTATTCCGAGCATGAACACATACAGATCCCGCGTAGCCTCGCATGAGACATCGAGTCTGGATTCGGCCTCCGCAAGAGACATGCTGCTGTCCAATACACTACCATAAAGCACTTTGAAGACTTTAATCCTAAGAATTCTTCGGTTGAGCATATTTTAAACAAAATTTCCCGCAAAGATATACGCAATTTCAGAAAAATCCTTAACTTTGTAAAGATTTACTTAAAATTTATATAAGATGTACAGTGAGGATTACGACGGAGCAAATGCTCAGGAGCGCTCGGGAGAGGATGTCTTCTCAAAACCTGTAAGGGCCGGTAAAAGGACATATTTCTTCGATGTCAAGGCTACCAAGGGGAATGACTATTATCTGACCATCACCGAGAGTAAGCGTAAGGTGGAAAAGGACGGACACTTTGCCTATGACAAACACAAGATTTTCCTGTACAAGGAAGATTTCGACAAATTCTCCACCGGACTTCAGGAAGTCATCGACTATATCCGGACAAACTGTCTGAAAGACGAAGGCAAGGATGCTGCATCGGAGGAGAAAGGATTTTCTGACGTGAATTTTGAAGAACTTTAGACAATAAGTTCTTACAGCCCTATAGGAGTGACTATTGCATAGTCACTTTTTTTGTCTCAAACGAACATATCCACAGGAAAGGACAATCATATAAAACCGTCATGAAGACAATACCGATGGAGGATTTCGGATTCATAAGGGTAGCTGCCGCCGTACCGCCGGTCAGGGTGGCCGACGTGCAGGCCAATGTCACCGGAATATGCAGGATGATCGATGAGGCCTGCAGCAGACAGGTATCACTCATAGTGTTTCCGGAGCTATGCGTAACCGGTTACTCCTGTGCAGACCTTTTCGGACAGGAACTGCTGATACGCAAGGCGGAGGAAGGGATAAGGGCCATAGCCGAACACTGCTGCGGCAAACGCATTACCGTTGTGGCCGGAGCGCCTGTCAGATACATGTCAAAACTGTACAACTGCGCAGTGGTCATCTCGACAAAAGAAAACATCAGACAGGGACTGCCGGTCATCAGAGCCACGGAACTGTCATCATTCCGTCCTGACGGAGGAAAATCGGACGGCATCGTATGCGGCATAGTCCCCAAGACGTACCTGCCTTCATATGATGAATTCTACGAGACCCGATGGTTTTCTTCGGGAGCCGCATTCGGGCACTCCCCTGCCTGCATAACATATGCGGGCTTCAGGTGCACCATGTCTCCGTCCCAGATATTCCACATCGGGAACAGGTCTTTCTGCGTAGAGATCTGCGAAGACCTGTGGACTCCAGTGCCCCCTTCATCATACCACTGCCTTAACGGAGCGGAAATCGTCGTCAATCCGTCAGCGAGCAATGAGGTATTGGGAAAACATGTCTACCGCAAGCAGCTCGTGAGCCAGCAGTCCGCCAGGACCATATCGGGATATGTCTACTGTTCGGCCGGATACGGTGAATCCACGCAGGATCTGGTGTATGCAGGTTCAACGCTTATCTATGAAAACGGACTTCAGCTGGCCAAGGGCGACAGGTTCGGAATGGAACCGTCCATGACCATTGCGGACATTGACTGCGGGAAACTCAGGACAATGAGACAGAAGACAAGCACCTGGAGCTCCATGCTTCCCGACGGCCGTGATGCAGCCGCCATGCAATATGTACACACCGATGCCGGCTCTCCTGCCGCCACGGATTTCAGGAAACACCTGTACAGGGAAGTACATCCGCTCCCGTTTGTTCCGGGAGGGGATGAAACGGACAAAAGATGCAAGGAAATCATTTCCACCCAGGTAGTCGGACTTGCCACGCGATTGGGACATGTCGGATGCAGGACTGCCGTCATCGGAATTTCCGGAGGTCTTGACAGCTCCCTTGCCCTGCTTGTCACTGTACTTGCAGCCGACCGTCTCGGCTGGAGCAGGGACAGGATAATCGGTGTCACGATGCCGGGATACGGCACGACCGGCAGGACCCGGAGCAATGCGGAGGATCTTATGGAGGTACTCGGGGTGACATCCAGGAGAATTCCGATCACTGCGGCATGCGATCTCCACTTCTCTGACATCGGACATGACAGGAATGTGCACGACACGACATATGAGAATTCCCAGGCAAGGGAAAGGACCCAGATACTGATGGACATTGCCAACCAGACAGGAGGAATAGTCATAGGAACCGGAGACCTGTCCGAACTGGCTCTCGGATGGGCCACATACAACGGAGACCATATGTCCATGTACGGAGTCAATGCGAGCATTCCCAAGACACTGGTAAGACACCTCGTAGGATGGGCGGCGGAAAACCATTTCGGAGAGACAGTCCCGAAACCGGACGGGAAGAAAGGTGCCGGCAATGCCCGGAACAAGAAACGGACAGACATTTGCGACACGGAGGCCGGGACCCGGAACAAAGGCTGTCAGGCGCACCGGACGGCAAAAGACATACTTACGGACATCATAGCCACCCCTATCAGCCCTGAGCTGCTCCCGGCAGACGAAACGGGGAACATATCCCAGGTAACCGAAGATCTCGTAGGACCGTATGAACTCCACGATTTCTTCCTGTACCATTTCTTCCGTTTCGGATATTCTCCGGAGAAGATACTTTTCCTGGCGGAAAAGGCCTTTGCACCGGGCAACAGGACTGAAGGACAGGCAGGACATTACGACTCCCGCACCATAAGGAAATGGTTGGGAGTATTCCTTCGCAGGTTCTTCTCACAGCAGTTCAAACGGAGCTGCCTGCCGGACGGACCCAAGGTCGGAAGTGTCAGTCTGTCGCCGAGAGGAGACTGGAGAATGCCTTCCGATGCCATGGCTACGCTCTTTCTGGATGACATGACGTTAAAATGACAATTCGCAATACAGTTACAGGTTCTTGACAAATCAGCCGGACTTACTATTATGAAATACGGGAAATGGATAGGCGGAGGCCTCGGATGGGCCCTCGGAGGAGCGATAGGCGCACTCGTAGGATTTGCAATCGGAGCGTTGTTTGACAGCGGGGATTCCGACGGACAGGGACAGCAGTCCCGCAGGACGTCTCAGGGTACGGGCCCGGGGGACTTCAAGATGAGCCTCCTTGTACTCATCGCCTGCATAGTAAAGGCCGACGGCATAGCCAGGGAGTCCGAAATGGCGATTGTAAGGAGAATCCTTGTCTCCAATTTCGGCCGGGCGGAAGCAGACGAGGCAATGTCAATCCTGAACAGGCTGCTCGTACAGGAAATCGACGAGACTGAAGTCGCAAGGCAGATCGACAGGAACATGAACTATTCCTCGAAACTGGAACTTCTCCACCTGTTGTTCCAGATAGCCTATGCCGACGGGGAGGTCAATTATCAGGAACTCGCCCTCCTTCAGCGCATCGCGGGCATTTTCGGCATATCCCATATGGATTTCAATGCCATCCGCGCCCCGTATACCCGACAGAACGATGCCGGATGGGCGTACAAGGCACTCGGGATCACATCTGCCGCCTCCGATGACGAAATCAAGAGCGCATACAGGAAAATGGCCATGAAATACCATCCGGACAAACTTTCCGGCCTTGGCGAAGATGTCAGAAAAGCCGGGGAGGAAAAATTCCGGGCAGTCAAGGATGCATATGATTTTCTCAAGAGAGAACGCAACATCAGATGATGCCTGCCGGCTTTCAGACCGAAATTACAGCAGGCTCATGTCCGGTATAGGGAAGGAATCCGGTCATCAGGTCTTCCGTCCTTATTTTCATGTAGCTGACTGCCGTTCCGTCATTGCATCCGAACCATTCGTCATGCAGCACTTCACTGTCTACGGCCAACGTTATCCTCTTGTCGGTATCAGCCACAAGACACAGGACGGAAGCCCCTCCGGGATGAGTTCCTAGCATATCATGGAGCAGGGTGGAGGACGCGAAAGAGACACGGGAAATGCCCATTGCCCTGCTGAAATCCTTTGTCACAAACGGCTTGTCTCCCCTCGTCACAAAGAGATAGAATTTCGTCTGCTGTCTGTTGCACAGGAAAAGGGTCTTGACAGTCCTTACTCCGAGTTTCAGGTCTATGGCCTCACAGTCCTCCATAGTCACGGCCGGATCAGTATCGACCCGCCGGAAACCGATGCCCAGTTGTCCGAGCGCATCGTATACCTGTCTCTGCACGTCGGATACGAAAACCCGCGGTGCGGTTTCAGTTATTTCACCTACATGTACCATTTCATCAATAATCTTTCGCAGTCTGCCGGACAGACCTGCATATCCCGACAAAATTACCTATAAATCCGGTAAAATGTCCTGTTTTTGAAAATTTAGATTATTTTTGTCCGTCAAATCCCATCTGCCGTCAGACAGGAAACAGAATACAGACATGGCACATGAAGTATATCTTGCATCGAAACCGAGGTATGAAATACTGGACGGATTGCGGGGAGTGGCCTCTCTGCTCGTCATTGCATTCCATCTGCTCGAAACCTACTCTAAAGGCCCTGCATTCCAGATCATAAACCACGGCTATCTGGCAGTGGACTTTTTCTTTGTCCTGTCCGGCTTTGTGATCGGATATGCGTATGACGACAGATGGGACAGGATGGGGACAGCCGCATTTTTCAAGAGGAGGCTCATACGTCTGCATCCTATGGTGATGGCCGGTACCGCAGTAGGGGCATGTCTTTTCTTTTTCTCCAGCTGTGCCGTGTGGCCGTCCATAGCGGAGACCCCTCTGTGGAACTTTCTGCTATGCATCATTCTCGGTCTTCTGATGATTCCGTGCTGGCCGGGAATAGACATAAGGGGATGGAGCGAGACCAACCCGCTGAACGGCCCGAACTGGTCGCTTACCTACGAATACATAGGGAATATCCTGTATGCACTGATCTTCAGAAAACTGCCGACAGTCATTCTTGCAATACTTTGCGGACTCAGCGCCGTACTTACACTGAACCTTACGCTCGGCTGGAACCTTTTAGGAATATTCGACGGAGCTCCTCAATACAACGTCATCGGCGGATGGAGCCTTGACGGGCCTCAGATATTCATCGGCTTCACGAGACTGCTGTACCCGTTCCTGTGCGGTCTGCTCATTTCCAGAATCCTGCCCCGCCGCATGACATCCGCGAACCCGAGCGGTAGCCCTCTGCATCTGAAAGGAGGCTTCTGGTGGTGTTCCCTTATACTTGCCGCAGTCTTCGCCGTCCCATGTATAGGAGGGAAACAGTGTCCTGCCGACGGCCTGTATCAGGCAATCGCCATCATTGCAGTCTTTCCGCTGACAGTCCTCATCGGAGCCGGAAGCAGGACAACCGATCCCGTAAGCGCAAAGATATGCAAATTTCTCGGGGACATATCGTATCCTCTGTATATAACCCACTTCCCGCTCGTCTGCATGCAGGTCGCCTGGGTAAACAACCATCCGGATGCCCCGATGTGGATGCATGTGGCGGTATCCGCAGGTGTCTTCATCTTGTCGGTCCTGGCAGCGTACGGATGGCTCAGGCTGTATGATGAACCTGTCCGCAAATGGCTGCGGAAACGCTGGTTCGCCTGACGAAAGGCAGAATGCCATAATACGAAAATCAGGAAACCTCCCGATACACCCGCATACGGATCACCGGAAACAAACCAGGATGAACATGAAACATATATTGAAGAAAGACAAGTTGCTCTCTCCTGCTGACGGGCTGGAGATCAGCATACTGACATGCCTGCCGGGCACCGGTCCGGAAAAGTCGGGGACGAAAGGCATCGTCCAGCTTGTACACGGGATGTGCGAACACAAGGAAAGGTATATTCCGTTCATGGAATTTCTGGCAGACAATGGATATGCAAGCGTAATCCATGACCACAGAGGGCACGGAGAGTCCGTCAGGTCATCCGAAGACCTTGGATATTTCTATGAAGGGGGCTACACGGCAATGATCAATGATATTAAAGCCGTTACGGAACTGATAAAGAAAGAGTTGCCGGAACTGCCTCTGATACTGTTCGGACACAGCATGGGCTCCATGGCGGTCAGATCCTATGCAAAGAGGTATGACGGGCAGCTGTCGGCTCTTGTCGTATGCGGAAGTCCGAGCTACAACTCAGGGCTGACTGTCGGTAAGGTGCTTGCTGAAACATATGGGATACTGGCCGGGAGGAAACGCAGACCGTCCATTATACAGTCATTGGCATTCGGCGCATTCAACAGGAAATTCAAAGATGAAAAATCCGGCAATGCGTGGATATGTTCCGACCCTGAGATCGTCAAGGCCTATGATGCGGATCCCAAATGCAATTTCCGGTTTACGGCAGACGGTTTCCTGAACCTGTTCTCACTGATGGAAGACGCATACAGCATTAAAGGATGGACTCCACGCAATCCGGGAATGCCGATACTGTTCATTTCCGGAGAAGATGATCCGTGCATGGTAAGCCCCGGTAAATTCCGGAAGGCCGTGGACAGGATGAAACAGGCAGGCTACAGGGATGTCACAGCAAAGACATACCATGGGATGAGACATGAAATACTGAACGAAACCGGGAAAGAGGAAGTATGGAATGACGTGCTGGAATTCTGTGAAAATACCATTCTCCACCCTAACCCACAATCGTAGTGAAAGTCTTGCCGGAAGGCTACGTCCCCGACAGGACCAATTTTCTGAAATCCATACCATTCATTTCATCGGATTCACGTTAGAATATGGCAGACAACTATCTGGAAAAGAAATACTCCGCATATCTCGAAAGGAAAGCGGCAGCCGAAAAGGCGAGGAAGGCAGCCTGGAGAAAGAGAATGGATGCTTACCGTAAAAAACTTGCAGAAGAATCCGGCAACAAGCCTTGACTGTAACAGTCAGGACTTGTTCTGACAATTTCCGTACTATCGGACAGACAAAGCATGGTCATAGACCATGCGGGTTATATGAGCTATTACGGCTTCGCATTCCTGAATGGAACAGGAAGCATCGCTGACAAACACTGCTATGGAAAAATATCCGCCGTCCGGCAGGACAACGGTTCCGATATCATTTACTGCGATTATCCTTCCGTCCGGTCCCAGGTCCCCTGTACCCGTCTTATGCACTACCGCCGTCTCTCCGTTCCTGTCTCCATCCTCATCGCCAACTCTATTCCTATCAACATCCCCGCATCCTGTTTCTTCCTCATCATCAGCATCACATTCCCCGCATCCGACTTCTCCCTCATCAACACCCCATTCCCTGTATCCGATTACATCACCATCATCACCGTCCCCGCGTCCGATTTCTTCTTTATCGCAGTCTCCGGCAACACCGGTATCAGGGATTCCTCCGGGAATCCTCCCCTGCCCGGTACGGCATCCCGCCATGGTATTCCAGATGAATTCCGAATACTCATCCTTGTCTTTTGTCCTCCGGAATTCCTCCAGAAGCCGAACAGCGGACAGTGGGGTCGTCCAGTTCCTGTCACAGCACGACAGATCCTCATGCATCATCGCTTCCGTGCATTCTATTGCGAAATCGTCGATACCCAATGATCTGACATATCTGTCCACTGCATCCGGTCCTCCGATGCATTTAAAAAGTATATCGCAGACATTGTTGTCACTGCTTCCCAGAGTATATTCCAACAATTCCCGCCAGGAGAATTTACCTCCGTCAGGATAACTGTCCCTTAACGGACTCCATGTATTTTCATGAAGATCATCAGGTTTCACTTCCATAACGGTATCAAGCGTCCTGCCGGTCTCCCTGAGCCATGCACATACGGCCAATGCCTGATGGAATTTCATTACACTCATCATCGGGAAACTGTCATGAACGGAATTGCAGTATACAAGCGTATCTCTATTGTCGAATATCGCCGCCACTCCTACATCCGCCGCCAGAGTATCCGCAAACAATGCTATCCGTTCCTGCAAACAGCTGACATTTACGGCATCTGAAACATCCGCATTGCGCATATGTTTGAAATACATCCCGGCAATAATCCCCAACGCCGCTGCCGCCGCCAAGTTCAGGACTATGAGACCTATCAGTTTCCCTTTCATTTCAACACTATTCTGAACAGACAACAAAAATAATGTTTTTATCCATATTCGAGAAAACACCCAATACTCAGACATGGCAGAATGCTCCGGGACAGTAACCCCTCCCACAGCTTTGCTGCGGCTCCCTCCCGTTCACGAGGTCACAAGCAACCACACCGTCCGGGCCATTCTGCCCCCGATGTCATCAACGGAGTACAATTACGAATAAGCATTTATTCATAGCAAATCTTTCAATTCCGGTGCGCCTGATTTTACTGAAAACAGTGATTGCTGAAAGGCATCTGGTCTGTCTTACGTTGTGAAAACATTTAAGGTGGCGGAATTCCGTCGCCTTTTTTGTTTCCATCAAAATCGAAAAGATTGGCGGCAGACAAGTCCCGGCGAAGTGATGCAAAATGCGGAATTTTATGTAATTTTGAGGTACTGAAAGCTGGACTGATAAAGTCCGTATTCACACATTCAAAACAACTGTTTAATCGGAAGTTATGGAGAAACTGATATTCATCGATGCGACGATGAGGGAGGCGTCGCGGACGAGAAGGATTGCGGCTCCGATCATGGAGGCGCTCGGCAGAAGGTATGAAATCAGAAAGATTGCCCTTGACGGCACGGATTTTCCCGCAGTCGACAGCAACATATTGAAAGACAGGGATAACGGCATCGTACCTGAAAAATACGTCAGTATGGCAAGGGAAATAGCCGAAGCCGGGAGGATTGTCATTGCGGCCCCGTTCTGGGACATGAGTTTTCCGAGCATATTGAAAGTGTTTTTCGAGAACATGTCGCTTTTCCACATCACTTTCGACAGTGATGACAGCCATTGTTATGGTCTGTGCAGATGTAAAAGGGTTCTGTATATCACTACAAGGGGCATGAATATCCACACAGGTGATCCGCTTGAGCAGGCTACCCCTTACATCAAGGCACTCAGTCACCTATGGGGGTTAGGAGAAGTCATTACGGTTTCTGCCGAAAATATGGACTACAGCACCGAGGCGGAAATCGACAGGAAAATAGCCGATGCCGTAACAACCGGTCTTGACATCAGCAGAACTTTCTGAAGCCGGGTCCGTACGGATCTCACGTACCCGAAATTGCCGTATAAAGTCCCGCATTCCTATATCTTTGATACATCAATATTCCCATAAATTTGTAATTTTACACGATTTTACGTTTCGATATATTTTATGGAAAAGAAGGAAACACCGGTCCTGCTGCTGACCGGATATCTCGGCAGCGGAAAGACAACCCTTGTCAACAGGATTCTCTCCAACAGGAAAGGGATACACTTTGCAGTGATTGTCAATGATCTCGGCGAAGTCAACATAGATGCCGACCTCATACAGAAAGACGGGATCGTGGCCCAGAAGGACGACAGCCTCGTCGCCCTACAGAACGGCTGTATCTGCTGTACTCTGAAAACCGACCTGATAGAGCAGATAGCCGGACTGATGAAGATGCAGAAGTTCGACTATATAGTGATAGAGGCGAGCGGCATCTGCGAACCCGAGCCGATTGCCCAGACCATATGCAGCATCCCCACTCTCGGGGGACCATACAGCGAGTTCTGCAACTGCCGTCTCGACTGTATCGTGACTGTCGTGGATGCATTGAGGCTCAGGGACGAATTCGGGAACGGGGATGCCCTGACGCGCAAGGATATAGGGGAGGAGGATATTTCCAACCTTATCATACAGCAGATAGAGTTCTGCAACATAATTCTTCTCAACAAGGCTTCTGAAGTCAGTCCTGAAGAACTTGCCAGGATAAGGGCCGTCATCGGAACCCTTCAGCCGGGAGCAGAGATAATCAGCTGCGACTATGCAGAAGTCGACCTGTCCATGATACTGGACACCGGAATGTTCAATTTCGACAGGGCCGCAACGTCGGCCGGATGGATACGCGGCATAGAAAGCAGGCCTACCGACGAGGAAGAGGAGGAGGCCCGTCATCATGGGGAAGGTCATCACCATCATCACCATCATGATGAAGGAGAAGCTGAAGAGTACGGGATAAGTACATTCGTGTATTACCGCCGTCCGGCATTCGACATCAACAAATTCGACTATTTCGTGGCCAGGAAATGGCCCGCATCCGTCATCCGCGCCAAGGGCATATGCTATTTCAGCGACGAGAGGGACATGTCCTACCTGTTCGAACAGGCGGGAAGCCAGAAACAGCTCAGGCAGGCAGGACAGTGGTATGCTACAGCTCCGGAAGAAGACCTCATCCGGCTGATGCAGACAGACCCGGGCTTCATGCGCGACTGGGATGCAAAATACGGAGACAGGATGCAGAAATTAGTATTCATAGGGCAGAATATGGACAGGGAACAGATTACCCGCGACCTCGACGCCTGTCTGGAGTAGGACGTGCCGGACAATATGTCAGCCGTACATGTCACAGGAATTACGGAGAACCGACCCGATGCAGAAAAAGAAAGGGAAAATACTGATCGTCGATGACAATGCCGGCATAAGGTCGGCATTGAAATTCCTGCTGCCGCTCCATTTCTCGGAAGTGGAACTGATCCCGTCCCCTACGGAACTGATCTCAAGGGTGGAGTCGTTCAGACCAGATGTCATCCTTCTGGACATGAATTTCAAAAGGGACATCAACACCGGAAACGAAGGCCTGTACTGGCTTTCGGAAATCCGGGCAAGATTCTGCGACATCCAGATCGTGCTTTTTACTGCATATGCGGACATTGCCTTGGCGGTGGAAGGGATGAAACGCGGGGCGTTCGACTTCATTGTGAAGCCGTGGGAGAACGACAGGCTTGTACGTATCCTGACTGAAGCCTGCGACAGGCACACATTCCTGACAGAAAACAGCCACAGGGAGGCACAGACGACAGGACCGGTGACCGCCGGGGAGGAAAGGATGTACTGGGGCGGCAGCCAGGCGATGCGGGACATACGCCGGATAGCCGACAGGATTGCACCTACAGACGCATCAGTGCTGATAACAGGGGAAAACGGGACAGGCAAGGACATGCTTGCCAAGGAAATCCACCGGCTATCGGAACGGAGGGACAGGAATATCGTATGCGTGGACGTCGGGGCAATTCCCGAAAGCCTGTTCGAAAGCGAGCTTTTCGGTCATGTCAGAGGGGCCTTTACCGACGCCAGAGCCGACCATACCGGTAAAATAGAGCAGGCTCAAGGCGGAACCCTCTTTCTTGACGAGATAGGAAACATTCCTGTCCATCTCCAGGCCAAACTGCTGAGGGTGCTACAGAACAGGGAAATAGTCAGGATCGGAGATACAAGGCCGGTACCGGTCGATATCAGACTGATATGCGCGACCAATCGGGAGCTTCCGGAATTGGTCAGGAACGGTCTCTTCAGGGAAGACCTGTATTACAGGATCAATACGGTACACATCCAGCTGCCTCCCCTGAGGGACAGGAAAGAAGACATCATCCCGCTTTCCATGATGTTCCTGAAGGAATTCGCCGGGAAATACCGCAGGGATGTATCCGAAATCGACGGCACTGCTGCAAGGATACTGCTATCGAGACAATGGAAAGGCAACATCCGCGAGCTGCGCAACTGTATCGAAAAGGCCGTAATCCTTGCCGGTGGCCAGGCACTGTCAGCCGCCGATATCGGACCGACCGAACAACTGTACGGCAACGGCAACGATACCGTACAACCGGAAACCGCCGGGAAATACACCGGAGAAGACACTCTGGAAATGATAGAGGAACGGGCAATCCGCGCGTCCGTAAGAAAATACGACGGGAACCTTTCACTCGTGGCCCGGGAACTCGGCATCAGCCGACCCACACTGTACAGCAAACTGAAAAAGTACAATATCTGACCGGCAGCGGCCCGTCAGTTCTGATACCGCAATACAACTGCAAACAAAAACATCCCCCGGCAGAAAAAATGACAGCATATATCCTCATAACATTGGCCGCAGTGTCGCTCGCCGCATCCCTTTCCGGAATTTATTTTACGGTGAAGGCCAGGCGGAAGGTGACATACATGCTCGATGCGATGGAGGACGGAGAGACCAATTTCCGTTTCCGCGAAGACAGGGGACGGGACAGGAAATTCAACCGTACACTCAACAGGTTGAGACGGATATTCGAAAAGGAAAAGGAAGCGATAAGGGAGCAGGAGATTTTCTACGGCAGGCTGCTCGAACAGGTGCTGACCGGCATCATTGTGACGGATGATGCAGACGGACGCATAATCTACTGCAATTCGAAGGCCCTGACCATCCTCGGATTGTCCTCGCCTGGCAATCTGAGGCAACTGTCACGGACAAGGCCGGAACTCGAACGGATTTTCTCCCGGATCGCCGATGGAGACGAGACCAAAGCAAGTCTATGCAACGAATCGTCGCGCATGACAGTCTCGATAACCGCATCCTCCGCCAGAATCGGGAAAGTCTCCGCCAAGATAATTGCAGTCAACGACATAAGCAATGAAATGGAGGAAAACGAGTCAGAGTCATGGACACGGCTGATAAGGGTCATGACCCATGAAATAATGAATACCGTCACCCCGATAGCGTCCCTGAGCGAGACTCTTTCCGGATATATCGGTACCGGAGACAGCAGAATAAAGGACGGGCTCGACACCATAGCCACGTCGGCACGGGGCCTGATCAGGTTCGTAAACTCATACCGGGACCTCACCCACATTCCTCAGCCGATACGCAGCGCCTTTTATCTGAAGGAACTGATCGACAAGATATTCAGTCTCACTGCCGAGGATATGGCCGCTGCCGGTGTCCGCTGTTCCTACTCGGAACGCACCGACGATATTATCCTGTATGCCGACAAGGACCAGATTTCCCGGATAGTCATCAATCTGATGAAGAATGCCGTCCAGGCCGGAGCGGACAGTATAGACATAACGGCCGGAATAGACGGCTCCGGAAGCGTAATCATCGACATCGCCAACAACGGGGAGCCGATAAGCATGGAAAGCCGCGATGAAATCTTCATCCCGTTCTTCACCACCAGGCCGGAAGGCAGCGGTATCGGGCTGAGCCTGTCCCGTCAGATAATGAGGCTGCACAATGGACTCATCCGACTGTCCCGAAGCGACAGCGACTCCACCGTCTTCACGCTTATATTCCGATAAGGCCGTGAGTCCGCATTCGGGATGGAGCGGAAATGTAAAGAATTTTAATACAGACTGTAAAGTTTCTTTACAGTCCTGCCGTTTATTCGATTTTATATTTTCTTATATATCAACCCATTATATCATATGGCACGTGAAGTGCATTTTTCTTCTCCGGTGTGACGGATTGATAAATCCGCCGTGTGACTTAGAAACTGTCAACAGTTTCCTATATACCGAACAAAATGTACCATCAAAAGAACAATTGTGTTACCATCATCGTCTGCTACATAATCACGGCAGGCGCCTTCCATACTACCGCTGCCTTCAGC
Source organism: uncultured Bacteroidales bacterium (assembly GCA_944322585.1). Lineage (GTDB taxonomy): Bacteria > Bacteroidota > Bacteroidia > Bacteroidales > UBA932 > Cryptobacteroides. The sequence continues at coordinate 146,812 of CALUPB010000006.1, forward strand.
CGGATCCCGTCCAGACCGGCAGACGGCGACACAACTCTGTATTGCAGCAACAGCTCAGCCCATATGCCAGACGAGTGGGATGCTGCCCTGTACTGCGGCAACGGCTCCGCCCATATGTCAGACGAGGGAGAGGCTGCCCCGTATTACGGGGACGGTTCCACCCGACTGACAGGCGGAAAGGTTTTCACCCTGAAGGACTGTATGGAATATGCCTTGGCCAACTCCACCGATATCAGAATCCAGCAGGCCGACAACGACGACAGGCAGACAGCTCGGAGAGATGCCATACTTGCCGCATTTACACCAAGCATAAGTGCCGATGCCGCAGCGTATTCCAATTTCGGACGCACCGTCGACCCGGAAACGAACACATACATAACTACCGCCTCTTTCAGCAATGCCTGGTCGGTCTCGGCCGGCATTACCCTGTTCAACGGGTTCCAGGCCGTGAACAACCTCAGAATTACGAAAACCGCCAGGGCGATGGGCATCAGCCAGGAACAGGAAATACGCGACAGGATATGCCTTGCCACAATCGAGGCATACTATAATGTATTGTACTGTTCAAGACTTGCCGATATACTCGGCTCCTGCGTAAAGACTGCGGAGGAGGTTCTCCGCTCTGTCTCGAGACAGGAAGAGCTCGGACAGAAAAGCCGCTCCGACGTCATACAGGCAAAGGCAGGTCTTGCGGACAGGGAATACCAGCTGACAAATGCCCGGAACAGTCTTACAGATGCATTTATCACTTTGAAGGCCATCATGTTCTGGCCGATAACGGAACCGTTGGAGATAGACTGCGAAGAAGGGATGCAGGACAGGATGCCGTGCTATGCCGAAAGTTTGCCGGACATGTCAGGACCGGCCGGAAACAGGACGGCATACCTTCATGGAAACAGAACGGTACTGACGGACGGAAGCAAGGGAGATACCACCACAGGAATTATCAGAAACGCAATCGGGTTCCTTCCGGCTGCATCAATAGCCAAAGGCAATATGGAAAACGCCCGGATGGAGCTCAGGACGGCAAAGTGGCGGCTTGCCCCTTCCCTTTCCCTGTACGGAGGATGGTCGACCAACTATTACACCTACCCTGGGCAGAAAGGCTATATCCCTACCCCCTACTGGAACCAGTTAAGGGAAAATTCCGGAGAATACGTGCAGCTCACCCTTTCCATACCGATATTCAACAGACTTTCAAGACAGTCGGACATCGCCCGTAAACGCAATGCCTACAGACGGGCCTCGGCCGAATACGAACAGACGGTAAGGGAGATAGAGGCGGAAGTGATGAGGGCGGTTTCGGACAAGGACGGTGCCATGGCTGCCCTGTCGCAGGCAGAGCGCAGGAGCGAGGTTCAGGAAGAAGCCTACCATCTCAACAGAAAGAAATTCGAGCAGGGACTGATATCCGCCATCGAATATCAGACGGCATCCGACAGCTGGCTGGAAGCCCGGGCTGAAGAACTCAATGCCATGCTTCAGCTCCGGCTGAAGCACCACGTAGTGGACTACTACAACGGCATACCTTACCTGATGCAGGAATAAAATATGGACGCAATGGATAAAAGGATAGAACCGAAACGGGGAATACGGGCGGCATTCACGAAAAAGGCACTGCCATGGTGGGGCGCCGGCCTGTTCGTTATTCTCGTCCTGTGGGTAGTATTCCGCGACAATTCCTCAGTCATGAGGATAGACAGGAACACGGTCACCTCAGGAGAAGTCATTATGGGAGAATTCAATGACTACATCCGCATCAGCGGACAGGTCCAGCCCATGACCACCATCCAGATAAGCCCTCTCGAAGGCGGTGTAGTACAGGAAATCATATGCGAAGAAGGCAGCCATGTCAGGACGGGGGAACCGATTCTGCGCCTGAGCAATGACAACCTGGATCTCCAGATACTGAACTCCGAGGCGGAACTGGCCGAGAAAGAGAACATCCTGCGCAACACCATGATACAGATGGAGCAGCAGAAGCTGTCCGTCAAGCAGGAACGTCTCCAGCTCCAGATGGAAGTCCGCAGGAAGGAACGCGGCTACAGACAGCAGAAAGCCCTCTATGAAGAAAAACTGATAGCACGGGAGACATATCTCCAGGCCGAGGAAGACTACATGCTGGCCGCAGACAGGCTCGAACTGGTCAGGGAGAGGGAGCTGCAGGACAGTCTGTACCGTAGCGTGGAGATAGAACAGATGGAGGAAAGTTTAGAGAACATGAGACAGAACATGCTGATGATACGCAAAAGGAAGGACAACCTCACCATCAAGGCTCCTATCGACGGGGAACTCGGGCTTCTGGATGCCGTACTCGGCCAGTCCATAGCTTCCGGCACACGGATAGGACAGATAAACGATCTGACGAGCTACAAGATAGAGGCCCTGATAGACGAACACTATATAGACAGGGTAACGCCCGGACTTGAAGCCGTATTCGAAAGGCAGGAAGAGGAATTCCTGGCCGTTATCCGCAAAGTGTATCCTGAAGTGAGGGAAGGCAAGTTCAAGGCCGACTTCAAGTTCTCCGGACAGCAGCCGGAAAACATCCGGACCGGACAGACCTATTATATGAACCTCCAGCTCGGACAGCCTGAGGAGGCGATAATGATACCACGCGGCACTTTCTTCCAGCATACGGGAGGACGGTGGATATATGTCCTCTCTCCCGAAGGGGACCGTGCGGTAAGACGGGAAATCCGCATCGGCAGACAGAACCCGCAGTATTACGAAGTGGAGGAAGGACTCCGCCCGGGAGAGACGGTCCTTGTATCCGGATACGAGTCGCTCCGGGATACTGATATCGTAATATTGAAATAGACTGCCTCTCCGAGACGGTTCCCGGCCCATATAACCGAAAATATATAATATTGAACTTGAGTATAGTATAACAGACACCGAATTACAGACAATGTTCCGAAATCTTTTACATACCATCCGCCGTTTCAAGGCAGCATTCATTCTCAACATCCTCGGGCTCTCCATTGCATTCGCCGCTTCACTGCTGATAATGATGCAGGTACGCTTCGACCTCACATTCGACACCTGCTATGAGGACGCGGAGGACATCTACAGGCTTGACATGAGGGCAAGACCGGATACCGACGAACAATGCACCATTACGAGACCGCTTGCAAGGAGCTTTATCGCATCATCCCCTGACATTCTCCATGGCTGCATCAAGGAAACTATCCCTCGGGGAGGGATGTATGCTTCCGAAGACGGCCGCATCAATGAGTGGCTGAATGTCACATGGGTCAGCCAGGAATTTCCCGATGTGTTCGGTTTCGCCATGCTCGAAGGCGACAGGAACGCACTGTCGGCTCCGGATGCCGCGATCATCCCAGAAAGCCTGGCTCTCAATATGTTCGGTTCCACCGATATAATCGGGACCGTACTCCGTGCAAAGGACAATAATCGCGATATGAGAATCTCTGGCGTCTACAGGGACTTGCCGTCCAATGCCTCAATCAGAAACAGTATATACATGGTTCTCGACAGGGGGAATTATGACAACTGGCAGAACTTCAACTACCACACCTTTGTAAAACTGGCACCCGGGGCTGACCCTGAACGGATAACGGAAAATTTCATAAGGAACAATCCGGAACTGAGCATGGACGGTGAATCCGATGTGGGGTTCTCGCTCAAATCCCTAAACAGCCTTCATTTCATTCAGGGAGTCTCATTCGACAGCTATCCGAAAAGCAGCCGGGCGATGATATATTCCCTGATTTCGATCATTGTTGTCCTGATTGTCATTGCCGGCATAAATTTCAATAACTTCAGCATTTCCATAGCCCCGATGAGATTCCGAAGCATCGCGACAAAAAGAATTCTCGGAAGCAGCCTGCGCTCCATCAGGACAGGAATAATCGGGGAAACCCTGGTCATAACTGCAGCGGCATATATGGTTTCCCTGCTGATCCTCTGCCTGTGCAGAATGACTCCTGTCGCCGGACTGATTGAGACCGACATATCACTGGCGTCCAATACCGGTCTTGTCGCCACAGGGACAGGGATTGCGGTTGTCACCGGTATCCTTATCGGCATTTATCCGGCATACTGTCTCACTGCATTCTCACCTGCAGAAGCAGTGAAAGGCAACCCGGGACTTACCCCGTCAGGGAGGAAATCAAGGACCGTACTGCTCGGTGTCCAGTTTACCGCCGCACTTGTCCTTATGGCCGTCACCTCATACATATTCCTGCAGAACAGATATCTTCTCAATGCTCCCCTCGGATTCGACAAGGATGAGATCATAGTATGCCAGACAGGCGGTATAAGACAGAACGGAGAGACTGTCATAGAGGAACTGAAAAAAATCCCGGGTGTCGCAAACGCAGGATATGCACAGGCCGTTCCGGGCAGCGCGGACTATTACCAGCACTGGTCCATGTTAGTCAAGGAACAGCATATAGGCTTCACTGCCATGTATGTGGACGCCTCCTTCCTTGATGTGATGGGTATAGACATCATCAACGGAAGAGGCTTCAGGGAAGGGGACATCAATTCCGAATATGCCTGTGCCGTCTTCAGCAGGACAGCTCAGGCACAATATGGGCTGACTCCCGGGGAAATTCTGGGAGACTGGCTGAATATCATAGGGATATGCGATGATATCAAATTCGCTACATTACGCAGTGAAATCACTCCTATCGCATATGTACTGGCACCTGAAATATGGAAATTCGGCCAGATCTTCGTAAGGGTGACAGCCGGAACCGACCTGAAAGCTGCCAGACAGGCGATAGAGGAATGCGTGAAGGGATTCAGTTCCGATTATCCGGTATATGCAAGATTCTACAATACGATCCTCGAAGACACTTACAGGAAAGAACAGAGGACAGGCTCGCTTGTGTCGCTGTTCAGCATGATTGCAATCATTATCTCCATCGTGGGAGTGTTCAGTCTCGTGACTTTCGAGTGCGGATACCGCAGGAAAGAGTCCGCGATAAGAAAGGTAGTCGGAGCGACTTCCGCCGGACTTGTCTGGATGTTCTGCCGGAAATATCTGGCAATCCTCGGGATATGCTTCATAATCAGCATTCCTGTCAGCATCATTGTGGCACAGAGGTGGTTGGAGGGATTCGCATACCACATTCCGCTCTACTGGTGGGTATTTCCTGCCGTATTCACCGCCATCGCCGCGATAACCCTTGCAACAGTCATCTGGCAGAGCCGGAAAGCGGCGGACGAGAACCCGACAGACAATCTCCGCACCGACTGACAGATGCTGTGAGGCTGACCTCATACTTCGGCCTCATTCACGGCCAATCCGGCGGATGACACCGGATCTGCATAATAACATCAATGAAAATAAAACAACAGATACATACAGTCATGATTAAAGTTACAGATTTAAGCAAAGTGTTCAGAACGGAGGAAATCGAGACCACTGCATTGGACAATGTCTCCTTCGAAATCAAGGACGGGGAATTCGTGGCGATAATGGGGCCTTCCGGCTGCGGAAAGTCCACACTCCTCAACATTCTCGGGCTTCTGGACAACCCTACAGCCGGGAGCTACGAGTTCCAGGGCACGGAAGTTTCCGGACTGAAAGAAAGGGAGAGGACGAAATTCCGCAAGGGAAACATCGGCTTCGTGTTCCAGAGTTTCAATCTCATAGACGAGCTCAATGTCTATGAAAATGTGGAACTTCCTCTGCGCTATCTCAACATCGGTGCTTCTGAACGGAAACGTATGGTGACGGGAATTCTAAAACGGATGAATATCAGCCACAGGGCAAAGCATTTCCCTCAGCAGCTCTCCGGAGGCCAGCAGCAGAGGGTGGCCATAGCCCGGGCCGTAGTAGCAGGACCTAAGCTCATACTTGCAGACGAACCTACGGGAAATCTCGACTCGAAGAACGGAAAGGAAGTCATGGATCTGCTCTCGGAGCTCAACAGGGAAGGAACGACAGTCGTAATGGTCACGCATTCCCAGCGCGACGCTTCCGTGGCTCAGCGTACGATCGACCTGTTCGACGGACGCATCGTCAGCGACGTAGCCAACGAACTCTGACAGCATTCTGCCGGGAAGTTTCCCGACAGGGGCAATTATCTGAAATCCATTCTTTTCGTTTCATCAGATACGCATCAATCATGTTCCGGAACTTTTTCCATACCATCCGCTGTTTCAAGGCCTCATTCGTCCTGAACATCATCGGCCTTGCCGTGGCATTCGCAGCCTCTATGATGATAATGATGCAGCTCCGTTACGACCTGACATTCGACACCTGCTACGAAGATGCGGGCAACATCTACAGGCTGGATACGCGGACCTACATGAGCAACAACGAAGAAACCGCACTGTCCCCGCGCCCTTTGGCCGACATGCTTGCGGTTTAATCTCCGGACATCATCTCCAGCTGCATAATGTCGTGTTTCTTCACAAACAACATCTATTATGAAACGGAGAAGGACGGAAGGAGGACTCATATGGAACTTACGGCAACAGCCGTCAGCCCGTCATTCCCCGCGACAATGGGCATATCCATAATCGGGGGCCGGGATTTCAGGGAAGATGACCTGAACAGCAGTAAGGATCTGTGCATCTTCAACAGGACTGCAGGAGACCTGTACGGCATATCTCCCGGGGACATCGGCAACAATCTCGAAGTCATCGGCATATCCGATGATATCAGATTCGCGTCATTCCGGAAAGAAGTCACTCCCACAGCCCTGGTGTTGAACCGGAATAACAGGTTCAGCTATGCTGTAATAAGGGTAAAAGCCGGCTTCGGGCTTAAACCTGTCAGGGCTGCAATTGAAAAATGCCTGAAAAAGTTCAGTCCGGAATATGAACTCGAAGTCTATTTCTATGATCAAGTGCTTGAACACACATACCGGAGAGAGCAGAGGACCGGAAAGCTCGTGTCGCTGTTCAGCCTGATTGCAATCATAATCTCCGTCGTAGGGGTGTTCAGCCTCGTGACATTCGAATGCGGATACCGCAGGAAAGAATCTTCCATCAGGAAAGTTGCCGGAGCGACTTCATGGGAACTTGTCCGGATGTTCTGCCGGAAGTATCTGACAATCCTCGGAGTATGTTTCGTCATCAGCATCCCTGTCAGCATTATCGTCGTCCGGCGCTGGTTCGAAAGCTTCGCATACCATATCCCGCTCTACTGGTGGGTCTTTCCCGCCGTGTTCATTGCCATCGCTGCGATAACACTCGCAACTGTCGTTTGGCAGAGCTGGAGCACGGCAAACGAAAACCCGGTCCGAAACCTCCGTACCGACTGATGAGGGCGACCCCAAAGGGTAATTTGAAATTCCACCTTTGGGGTCCTCTCACTGAAAATTTTTGGAAAAATTGAAAAAATTCAAAACAGCTTCTTAATCCAGCTGACGGAGAAGGTCGACCATTTCGACGGCAGTGGTCATGGCATCGAAACCTTTGTTGCCGGCCTTGGTCCCTGCCCTCTCGACAGCCTGTTCGATGGTATCGGTAGTCAGTACTCCGAAAATCACTGGTACACTGCTGTCGAGCCCTACTTTGGCGATACCCTTGGTAGCCTCGCCTGCAACCATGTCGAAATGGGGAGTTGCACCGCGTATTACCGCACCCAAACATACAACTGCATCATAACGTCCTGATTCCGCCATTTTCTTGGCCACAAGAGGTATCTCGAAAGAGCCCGGGACCCATGCCACTTCCAGGTCATCGGCATTTCCTCCGTGACGGACAAACGAATCCTCCGCCCCGGACAGGAGTTTCGACGTGATGAATTCATTGAAACGTGCGGCGACTATGCCGATTTTCTGCCCCTGGGCGGACAGTTTTCCTTCGATCTTTTTCATTGTTTTCAAACTATTACAAAAAACTTTTGTTTATCCTCCTGGTCATAATGATGCGGATTTACCGGCCCGGCCGTCACTGCATTCATTTTTTGACATGAAGCATATGCCCCATCTTGCGGTACTTGGTGTACAGATAGAACTCATTCTTCTCGTTGCAGGTCATCTCGATGGGATCGCGCCCGACAATCTCGATGCCGTACCCGTCCAGGCCGGTTATCTTCATCGGATTGTTGGTCATGAGGATGAGTTTCCTGACACCGAGATCCGCAAGAATGGAAGCACCCGTCCCGTATTCCCTCAAATCGGCCTTGAACCCGAGAGCGACGTTAGCCTCCACCGTGTCCATACCCTGATCCTGTAACTTATAGGCTCTCAATTTGTTGATAAGTCCTATCCCTCTGCCTTCCTGTCTGAGGTACAGCAGTACTCCCCTGCCCTTTTTCTCTATCCGGCGCAATGCTTCGGCCAGCTGCTCCCCGCAGTCGCATCTCAGCGACCCGAAAGCATCGCCGGTCAGGCATTCGGAATGTACCCGGCATAGAACAGGCTCGTCTGTCGTCACATCGCCCTTGACAAGAGCCACATGATGGTCTCCATTTATCCTGTTCACATATCCGTATATTCTGAATGTACCGTATTTCGTCGGCAGTTCTGCATCAGTCACCCTCTCCACGACAGACTCGGTCCTGCGCCTGTAGCGTATAAGGTCCGCTATCGTTATTATCTTAAGTCCATGGCTGCGGGCAAAGTCCACAAGCTCCGCCGTCCGCATCATGGTACCGTCATCCTTCATTATCTCGCAGCAGAGCCCGCTCTCCCCGAGACCTGCTATCTTCACGAGATCCACTGTCGCCTCAGTATGTCCCGACCTTATCAGTACGCCTCCTTTTCTTGCCTCAAGGGGGAACATGTGCCCCGGCCGGCGGAAATCCTCCGGTTTAGAGTCCGGATCAGCGCATTTCAGGGCAGTCACCGAACGTTCCACTGCCGAAATGCCAGTAGTCGTGGATACATGGTCGATCGACACTGTAAATGCAGTGGAATGATTGTCCGTATTTTCCACCACCATCTGCTTCAGATCGAGCCTGTGCGCCAGTTCAGCTGTCATCGGCATACATATCAGGCCTTTGCCGTATGTGGCCATGAAATTGACATTCTCCGTAGTCGCGAATTTTCCGGCACAGACAAGATCCCCTTCGTTCTCCCTGTCCGGATCATCTGTAACGACTATCATTTTCCCCTGTCTGAGGTCTTCGACGGCCTCTTCTATCGTATTGAACCTGTTTTCCATATTTTCAGATTATATTTCCATACTATATGTGACTTCCGTAAAAAGCATCCTGTGTCCGGCTCATGATGACGGTTGCATTCAGAAGCCGTTCTGTTTCAGGAATTCCAGTGTCAGTCCTTCCGGATTTTCACCTACGGGCACTTCCGATGCCCGTATGGCGCGGCCCTTTACGTATTCCGCCTTGCCTGCCGGCACCGTGTCGTATGAAGAAAGTATGCGTGCTACATACCGGGCGAACACATCCGCCTCGACATTGACCCTGTCCCCGGGTTTCAGACTTCCGAGCAGACTGACATGACAGGTATGCGGGATCAGGGAAACACAGAACGAGTCCCGGTCGGCTGCCGTCACTGTCAGACTTGCCCCGTCCACGGCGACAGACCCCTTTACCGCAATCAACGACATCAGTTCCGGTACGTGTCCTCTTGATCCGTTATCCGGCATATATCCGGACAGGCCGCCCTCTGTCCCGTGTCCGGCAAGACTGTTTCCCGTTTCCGGCACAGTGGCCGGAATTCTGATGCGGATAACACGGGCAATCCCTGACGGTGTGACCGAGACCACTGTACCGCAGGCATCCACATGACCTGATACGATATGCCCGCCGAACCTTCCGTCAGCCCTCATCGCCCTTTCGAGATTCACCCTGTCTCCGGATTTCAGTCCTCCGAGCGTACTCCGCGCCAAAGTCTCCGGCATGGCATCTGCCGTAAAGCCGTCCCGGAAAAGTGATGTGACTGTCAGACACACCCCGTTTACTGCAATGCTGTCCCCTTCCGACGTCCCTTCCAGAACCCGGGCGGCAGCGACAGACAGTCTCGCACTGTTACTCTCACGCGAGATATGCCTTATCGTCCCTGTTTCCTCAATTATTCCTGTAAACATAAATCACCCGATCTGTTTTTTGAAACTGTTAAAGTTTTCCGGAACCGGACAAGGTGTTACACGGGAAGGCATGGACAAGGATATCCGGGCCCGTCCGTGTAACGGATTCTATCTCCAGACCGAGGGCTTCCGCCATCCTGTCGAAACCGAATCCTCCTACAGGGCCTTTCGCAAGGCTCCCGCCTATGATCTTGGGAGCAATGAAACAGTAGACCTCATCAGCAAGACCTGCCTCCACAATACTCCAGTCCAGTTCCGAACCGCCTTCCACCAGCACAGAATCAATACCCATCCGCCCGAGCTGCGACAAGAGATCACCAATATCCACCCTGCCGTCCTTCCCTGCACATCCTACCGTCTCTACCCCGGCAGCAGCAAGCCTCTCTACCCGGCCTTCTACATCTGCCCGGGCGTTATCCGGACCGCATACCGTCCCTGTCTCCGCAATATCACCGGCATTCCCTGGAACACGGTTTTCATCCCGGGCATAAGCCACGATTGTCCTGTACTGTCCGGCTGTCCGTACAATTGCAGAAGACAGCGCTATCGAGGCCTTCGAGTCAACTATGACCCTCACCGGACTGCGCATGCCGTCAAGCCGGCAGTTCAGCATCGGATCATCGGCCCTCACAGTCCCTATTCCGGCCATTATAGCCATATTCCATCCTCTCAGTCTATGTGCGAATGCCCGGGATTCTTCCGACGATACCCATTTCGAATCCCCGGTCCGTGCAGCAATCCTGCCGTCAAGAGTCATGGCCCATTTCATGGTCACCCAAGGTCTGCGTGCAGTGATGTATCTGAGAAAGACACGGTTCTGATATCTCAGTTCCTCTTCGAGAAGTCCGCATTCCACCTCTATACCATGGGCTGCCAGCAGAGCCAGTCCTTTGCCGGCCACAAGAGGATTGGGATCCGTCATACCGGCCACAACCCGCCTGATGCCCGCGTTTATTATGGCATCGGTGCAAGGAGGCTGCTTTCCATGGTGACAGCACGGTTCCAATGTAACATACATCGTGCTTCCATGAGTGTCCTCGGTACATGCAGCAAGGGCCTCCCTCTCGGCATGGAGGTCTCCATAGCGTCTGTGCCAGCCCTCACCTGTTACGTGTCCTTCCCTGACAATGACAGCTCCGACCAGCGGATTGGGATTGACATGCCCTCTGCCCTTTTCGGCAAGAGACATAGCCCTCCGCATATATCCGACATCCTTTTCCGTAACCATTCGCGTTAAAATTTACGTCCGTTATCCTACGGGCTGCCATACGACAAAAAGCCCCGACACAGATCCGCGTCAGGGTAAATCCGGAAGAGCATAGGCAATGATATCATAATGACGTATCACGTCAATATCCCGTCTTCCATCCGGACTGTACCGTCGGTACCGGAATTACACCGGTTCAGTCCCTCATGCAAGGGAGTCGCGGACTTTCACCGCCGGTAGGGAATTCCACCCTGCCCTGAAGAGATATGTACCGGATGCAAAGATAGCAATCATCTTTGTAATTGCAATGATTAACGCTGTTTCTTGTATGTGACAATGGCGATGACATTGATGAGCACGGCAAAGACGGACAGCATTATATAGTTGAATGTCAGGTCGGAAAACTGGCTCCCCTTCAGACATACAGCCCGCAGGATGTTGACGAAATACGTAGTCGGAAGGAAATATGTCAGATACTGCGCCCAGGTCTCCATGGAACTGACAGGTGTGAATATTCCGCTCATAAGCATGAATATCAGCACAAAGAACAGCATCAGGAATACGGACTGTAGAAGAGTGTCGGAATAATTGGAAATAATCAGTCCGAAGCCCGCCATGAATACCAGGAAAAGTACGGCCCCGACATAAAGTTCGGGGAGCCCCCCGTGAGGAGCCAGTCCGTAGACGAAATGTCCTATCAGAAACGCCAGCGTAAATGCTATCAGACCGAGAATTCCGTAGAAAACCACCTTGGATGATATGAAGTCCCTCTTGCGGACAGGGGTGACATTTATCTGCTCAATGGTCCCCGCCTCCTTCTCGCTCACTATGCTCATGGTAGCGAAGAAGCCTCCTATAAGGATGATCACTACTATCATCATGGCCGGGACCATAAAGAGCTTGTAGTCGAGGTGCGGGTTATACCTGAACTGCGGACTTACCGTCAGAGGCATGGTGGCCCCTCCCCCGATTACGTCACCGGACAACGCAGCACCGGCACCGGACGACTCCTGACCGGAAGCCTGCACAGGCGCATCCGGTGCATACAGGCCCGCAGCCAATTCTTCCGAAAAGTCCGTGATGATCGACGACAGATACCCTCCTCCTATCGAGCCTTTGGTACTGTTCACCGCATTGGCGGCTATGAATATCTCCACCTGTTCTCCCCTGCCGATGTCCCTTTCCATCCCGGCGGGTATTTCCATGATTATGTCGGTATGTCCCATTCCCATTTCATCCACTGCCCCGGAATATGTGTCGCAATACCCTGCGAAACGGAAATATTCCGACTGTGCTATCCTGTCTGTCAGCAGAGCGGATGTCGTGGAACGGTCATGATCCACTATCATGAGCCGCACATTGCGGATCTCCATATTAGCGAGCAGCGGTACGAACAGCATCAGGACCACAGGCAGAAGCACAAGTACGAACGGCATGAAACGGTTGCTGTTGAACTGTTTCATTTCCTTGACTATAAGATATCCGAATGCTGCCATACCTATTCGATCCTATCGTTGAACTTCAAGACCGCCGCCGTGAAGATGACCACCGTCATCCCGAGAAGCACCCCGACCTCCTTAAGGACGAACACGAACGGCACCCCCTCTATCATTATCTTCCTTATCGCCTCGATGTACCATTTGGCAGGTATCACCTGTGCTATCAGCTGGAACACGTACGGCATGCTCTCTATCGGATACAGCATACCGCTCATCATCATTACCGGAACGAGAAAGACCATGCCTATTATCAGGGTAGCTATAATCTGCGTCTTCACAAGCGACGACACGAGCAGGCCTATGCCGAGCGAAAGTATGATATACAGGAGAGACACGAGGATCATCCAGAAAAAGCTGCCTTCTACAGGCACTTTCAGGACAAATATTGTCAGCAGCAGGGTAATCACAAGTACCATGCACGAGATGACGAAATACGGTATCATCTTCGCGAACACTATGCCTATGGGCTTGACCGGAGAGACCAGCAGCACCTCCATCGTCCCCGTCTCCTTTTCCCTGACAATGGATACCGATGTCATCAGCGCACACACGAGAAGCAGGATAAGTCCCATAATGCCAGGGACGAAATTGTAGGAACTCCTGAGTTGCGGATTGTAGAGCATTCTCAGATTGGGGACGAGCGGGGACTGCCGCATGGAATCCGTATCGCTGAAGAAGTATCCGTATACTATATTCGTGAGATACATGACCTCCATCGATGCATTGTTGGGGTTGACGGCATCAGTGACAACCGAGATTTCAGCCCCTTCCGCACTCATCAGCGAAGAAGAGAAATCCTCGCTGAATACAAGGGCCGCATCAATCTCCCCTTTCTTCATGGCCCGGTCTACATCCATTGCGGAACCATACCACCCCTTGAACGTGAAATATTCGCTCCGGTCTATCTTGTCCACCAGTCTGGCTATACTGACATCCTTGTCCGGTGCACAGACACCTATATTGACATTGCGGATTTCCGTAGAGATGGCGAATCCGAAAAGTACGATAAGCATCGTAGGAAGACCTATAAGCACGAGCAGAGTCCGCCTGTCCCTGAAAATGTGCAGGAACTCTTTCCTTACGAATGCAAAAAAACCTTTCATTCCAAATCCGCTGTTACTTCCATACCATCACCGCATGCATCCCTATTCCGAACGCTTTGCGCCTCTTGCCAGAATATCGAATACATCCGCAATCGAGCCGGCCCCGAATTCAGATTTAAGTTCAGCCGGACTTCCGAGAGCCTCGATCCTGCCGTCCACCATCATGGATATTCTGCTGCAATACTCCGCCTCATCCATATAATGAGTCGTAACAAAAGCCGTAATGCCGCTGTCCACAACATCATATATCAGTTCCCAGAACTGTCTTCTGGCAGCCGGATCCACACCGCCGGTCGGTTCGTCCAGAAAGAGTATCCGGGGATTATGGATGACTGCCACGAGAAAGGCCAGTTTCTGCTTCCAGCCCTGGGGCAGTTCCTTGACCCTTACATCCTTTTCCGACATGAATCCGAGCCTTTCCATCAGTTCCGTCGCCCTCCGCCGCACATCGGCACGCTTCATTCCGTATATTCCTCCGAAAATCCCGATGTTGTCCCTGACAGTCAGGTCGGAATACAGGGCGAATTTCTGGCTCATGTATCCGATATTCTTCTTTATCAGCTCCGACTGGGTCCATATGTCATAGCCTGCCACCATCCCTTTCCCGGAAGTGGGGAAACTGAGTCCCGTCAGCATCTTCATGGCAGTGGTCTTCCCGGCGCCGTTGGCACCGAGAAAACCGAAAATCTCCCCTTTGCGGACTTCAAAAGTGATGTCGTCCACAGCTGTAAAACTGCCGAATTTCTTCGTCAGGTGCTCTACCTGTATGACATTGTCTTCCATTATCCCAATCCTTACACAAATTCATGACCGGTACAAACCCTGTCAATGCCACCATTCCATCCGTGTACGGTTCCCGCATATCATCCGCCGACATTCATATAACAGTCTTCCAGGGTCGCAGGCTGCACCCTGACGGAAACACCTTTGTGACCGTATTCCTCCTCCAAGATCCGTCCGATACCTTCCGGGGCGGATTTGCAGCCATCATTGAGGACGACATGATGCGTGTCCCCGAATGTATAGCATCTGTCCACCTGAGGCATCTTCCTCAGATCCTGCAGGAGACGGAACATCTCGTCCGACCGCACGGCAAGCAGCTGTCTGCCGAAATCTCCCCGTATCGCAGCCGGACTGTCCGTTACAAGAAAACGTCCGGACTTCATCATGGCCACCCTGTCGCATCTGTCAGCCTCGTCCATATAGGCCGTAGAGACCACTATCGTCATTCCCGTGTCCTTCAGCCTCGCAAGAGTCTCCCAGAACTCCCTCCTCGACGACGGATCGACTCCGGTAGTGGGCTCATCAAGGAACAGGACACGCGGAGAATGTATCAGAGTACAGCACAGGGCCAGCTTCTGCTTCATGCCTCCGGACAGGTTGCCGGCCTTCCTGTCTTCGAAAGGTTCGAGACGGCAATAAATATCCCCGATAAGATGATAATTGGTCTTTATGTCTGTCCCGAATACGGATGCGAAGAATGTCAGATTTTCCTTCACCGAAAGATCCGGATACAGGGAAAACCGTCCGGGCATATATCCTGTTATTGTCCTGAGCTGCCTGTAATCCCTGACAATATCCAGGCCTTCTACGGTTGCCGTACCCTCATCCGGAGACACAAGGGTCGTAAGCAGGCGGAAGAGAGTGGTTTTTCCGGCTCCGTCAGGGCCAATGATACCGAAAAGCTCTCCCTGCCGCACAGAAAAAGGCTCCTGCAGGTCAACAGCAGGAGGAAGAGTTCTGCCATAACTTTTCTTCAGTCTCCGTACGACAATTGAATCCATCGCTTTTACATCTTTCCTGAAACCGTCCTGCCGGATTACCGGCCTGCCTTTTCCGGCAGTATACCGCCCCGTCCGATACCTCCATCATCAGGACACTGCATGCCGGTCCGAAGGTCAAAGGACCAGACCGCCGTACATTCCGAGCTTTATGAACCCGTCGTTCTTCACTGCGACCTTGATTGCATACACAAGATTCTCCCTCTCGTCGCGTGTCTGTATGTTCTTGGGGGTGAATTCACTCTGGTCGGAAATCCATGTCACGGTACCCTGATATTCTTTCACACTGTCTCCGCCATAGTCCGAATAGACCATGACCTGCTGCCCGAGCCTCACATCCGCAAGCTGACCGGAAGTAAGGTATGCCCTCAGATAGACCCTGTCCATATCCGCCACCTTGAAAAGTGGTCTCCCGGCAGCCATGAACTCCCCTGCCTCGGCATATTTTGTAAGTACAGTACCGTCTACAGGTGAAGATATCCTGCACTTGGACAGCTGGTCCTCGACCTGCGCAATCTGCATCCCGATACCGGCACTCTGGGCGTCGATGCTCCTGACAGAACTGTTCAGGGCCAGTTCCTGCGCCGACAGCTGTTTCTTCAGCACGGCGATCTGCGCATCAAGGTCATCCATCTGTTTCCGGGTAGCCGCCCCGTCGGCAAGAAGACGGGCAAGCCTTTCCCGTTCGAATCCGAGCGACTTCAACTGCTCTTCCATGGCCTGGATCCGGGAGCTGACATCGGGACGGCTGTTCAGGACGGATTCGGCTGTCTTCTCCAGCTGCAGCTTCGTCAGATACAGCTGCACCGTATCTATGCACCCGAGCAGACTGTCTGCCCTGACCCTCTCCCCTTCTTCAACATCGAAGAAAAGGATTCTCCCGTTTGCCTCGGCGGAGACCGTTATCTCCGTCGACTCGAAATAGCCTTCGGCATCATAGTCCCCAAGACTTCCCTTGCAGCCGGCGACAGAGCACATGACAACAGCCGCTCCGCACAGAAGTGCAATATCAGTTGTATTTTTCATTATAATATCCTGTAAATCATCATTCCTTGGTTACACCCGGCACATCGCGACCTGCCGCTGCAGTCGCTTCGGGCTTTCAATCATACACCGGCTACTGGTTAAGTACGACTTTAAGGTCATAGATATTTTTCAGCAGCTCGAGCTCGTGCAGGGAACGGGACACTATCGCACTGTTCTCATTGGTAATGTCCCGGAGAAGATCATTCAGGGTTATGACTCCGTTCCGGTACTTGGATTCCGAAGCCCTGCGCACTGATTCCCTCAACCTTACTATCTCGTCATCCGATGCCTTCACCTGATACATCCTGTCTATTTCGTTCCGTATCTGCGTCCGCTGAATATCCGTATTCCACAGGAATGCGTCCTTCTGCAGTTCCACGGAACGCTGCGAAAGTTCTATCCTGCGCCTGTCATTCTTCCTGGTATAGAAGCCGGTAATGTCCCATTTCATCGTAATGCCGGCTATGCCGTTCCATGTAAGCCTGTCGTACATCATGTCGTTGAACATGTTCAGTCCCGGCCTGCCGTACCAGCCCTGCGCGAAAAGGGCGAACTTCGGCATGACAGCCACATCCAGCATCCGCTTCTGACTTTCTATCTGACGTATCTGCGCATCGAACAGCATGAGTTCGGTCCTTCTGTTCTGGGTCAGGTCCACAAGCTGTACCTCCGGTTTCTCGAACACTTCGTCATCCCCTATCTGCCTGCCTATCATTATGGCAAGCATGTCCCGGTATGTCCTGAGAGTACTTTCGAGCTGCACGCGCTGCTGGCGGAGAGTCAGTATTTCCACCTTTATGTTGTCGATATCGCTCTGAACGGCAGTTCCGTTGGCTACGGCCGACTCCACGACCGACATATTGGCCGTCATCAGGGTATCCATATAGGAATTGGCCCTGAGATTCGCCTCCATGACGAGTATTCCGAAATACATCTGGTTGATGCGCGTCTTCAGGGCATCGATATCCTTGTCAAGAGTCAGCCTTGAAACTTCCTGCTGGGCCTTCACCGCCTCGCGCTGCGCTTTCGCATAGCCGCCGTCCCAGATTGTCTGGCTTATCTCGAGCTGGACCTTGTACTGGTCTTTCGGGAGACCGTCCATCTCCACTCCGGCCATCTTCAGCAGGGAATTGAACTCCTCCGGGAATGCCACGGCATCGCTCTGGTATGAAGCCTGGGCTGACAGCGATATTCTGGGCACATACCCCATTGCGGCATTCTCGAACGAATACCTCGACATCGCCTCGGTCAGACCATACTGCCTGATGAGAGGATAATTCTCCCGTGCCATTCTGTAACACTCTTCAAGAGATATGGCCTGAAGCTGCAAGGCAGCTGACAGAAACAAGACTCCGACCGTTATCCTTTTCATATTATTCCCGATACAAACGGATAAAGTCGCAGCAATAAATGCGCCAATCCCGACAGTTTCCGCACTCAAATTCCACATATCCGTAATCGACGCCGATATCCGGAGTTTCATGCAATTCACGAAAGCCGAATTGTCATAAAGAATTCCGGTAGATTTCCGCCATGAGTTTATGATAGGTATTCTCCGTTTCGGACAGGGCAAGCAGATTTGCATAGACTGCATCCGCTTCGGTGTAGTACTCTATGATAGAAAGCTGACCTGCTTCTACAGCCTTGCGGAGCATCCCGAGAGTCTCCTCCATCAGTTCCACGTCATATGCATCCATCATTTCCTTGAGCCTGAGCATCCCGTCATACTGGGAACGGATACGGGACTCTGCCTGTATCCTGGTCTCTTCAAGCTGAAGACATGAGGCAGTATGCCTTGCCTTGGCTATCCGGGACTTGTGCCTGTTCGAGAACAACGGGAATGAAGCCCCCACGATAAAGCCGTTGCTGGCCTCTCTGAGAGCAGTATTGCGACGGTAACCGACCTGAAGCTGCGGGAGCCAGTTCTGGCTGTTGACCCGCACCTCCTGCTCCGCGGCCTCTACAGCCGCCTCCGATGCCATTATCTCGAGCTCTCCTGCAAGAAGCGAATCCCTGAACGCCCCGAAATCGGGAAGAGGTATGACTACAGGGTATTCGTACATAGAAAGTTCCACCGGATTATCCCCGTTCATCGCCTGAAGCGAAAGCCTCACGGACTCCAGCTCCGTTTCCACCTGCGCCATCTGCGCCGCGATGTCCATCTTCTCCATCCGTATCTTGTTCAGTTCTATCGCCGAGGCATCTCCGGCTTCGTATCTTGTACGGAACAGGGCCAGAAGTCCGTCCGCATTCTCAAGCCTGTCGGACAGAAGTTCCTGCTTGCGGTGCAGACAGACCAGATCCAGACACATGGTCTTGGCCCTGAGCATCAGATCCCTCCTCGCCACAAGATACTGTCTGTCGATTACCTCTCTCTGCATCTTTCCGGCCTTGCTCCGGGAAGCATACTGCGTGGGAAAATCGAAACCGTATGACACGACAAGTTCCGAGCTCGATATTCCGTCCGTCCCCTTGGCCCAGAACGGGCTGTACTCTATGGTCGGATCTCCAAGATTGTTCTGCATCCGTGTCTCATATCTGGCCGCTTCCGCCTCCTGCCTTAACGACTGCAGCTCCACATTGTTCCTTTCTATTGCACTGAGCACTGCATCGATGTCCTGGGCACCGGAAATCACCGGCAATGCGACCAATGCCAAGGTTAATGTAATATGACTTGTTTTCATACTTGTCGGTTTTAGCGTCTGTCAGACGCATTCATCAATTTATATCAACATCAATCCGGCTGATTCAGAGCCTGCCGGCTAATCCTGCACGTCCACAAAGGCATTTTTGTCATGCGGATTTCTCCCGCTGCCATCCTTGCCATCCGGCACCGGACTGCCGTCTTCCTTTCTGTGCAATATTTCATAGAATATCGGCACGATGAAGGCATTGAGGAACGTAGATGTCAGCAGACCTCCGAGTATCACCTTGGCCATAGGACTCTGTATCTCGTTCCCGGGCAGGTCTCCCCGCAAGGCAAGCGGTATCAGGGCAAGGGCGGAAGAAAGTGCAGTCATCAGGATAGGATTGAGCCTGTCGAGAGACCCCTGCATTATGCTCTCGCGTACTGAAACGCCCTCCTGCCGGAGATGATTGTACCGGTTGATGAGCAGCATGCCGTTCCTCGTCGCTATACCGAACAGGGAAATGAATCCTATTATTGCCGGAATACTCACCTCCCCTGTCGTAAACAGCAGGGCAAATACGCCTCCTATCAGGGCAAGAGGAAGATTCAGAAGCACGACTCCGCTCTGGAGCGCATTCCTGAACTCCATGTACAGCAGAAGGAATATCACGACAATGCTCATCAGTGACGTAAGAAGCAGGGTGCGGCTTGCTGCCTGTTCGCTCTCGAACTGCCCGCCGTATTCTATATGATAGCCTTCCGGCAGTACGATATTCTCATCCACCCTTTCCTGTATGTCATTGACGACGCTTCGCAGGTCACGCCCGGCCGTATTGGCAGATATCACTATCTTGCGTTTGACATTCTCCCTGTTGATGGTATTCGGCCCCATGGATGACACCACATCAGCCACATAGGACAGCGGTATCTTGTTTCCCTCGGAATCGTCTATCATCAGGTTCCGGATATGTTCCATGGTCCCCCTGCTGTCCTCGTCGGCCCGCACGACAAGATCGAAGGTCTTCCCCTGCTCATACACATAGGAGACAACCTCCCCTGCCATATTGACAGAGACGAACTCGTTGAATGCCGACAAAGGTATACCGTACCTTGCAAGCATTTCCCTGCGTGGCAGTATTTTGAGTTCCGGACGCTCTATCTGCTGCTCGACATTCAGGTCGGCTATCCCCTCCACATCCGCAATCAGGTCCTTGATACGGTTGCCGATAGAAAACATCGCATTGAGATCATCCCCGAAAAGCTTGATTGCTATGCTTGCCTGGGTACCGCTCAGCATGGCGTCGATACGGTGGCTTATAGGCTGGCCTATCTCTATGTTAGCTCCTACGATAGAAGAAAGTTTCTGTCTCACATCGGCCAAAAGCTCCTCATGCGACCTGTCCTTGAGTTCGAAAGGAGCCTCAATCTCCGAAACATTCACACCGAGAGCATGCTCGTCCAGCTCGGCACGTCCGGTCTTGCGGGCGACCGTCTGTATCTCCGGAATGGACAGCAGCAGCTCCTCCGCCTGTCGTCCGATCCTGTCGGACTCTTCAAGGGATATGCCTGGCAACGAACTGACATTTATCGTAAAGGAGCCTTCATTGAATGATGGCAGGAAACTGTGACCGAGAGTGAAGAAAAGCCCGAGAGCCGCGCAGAACAGGACAGCAGTAAATAATATTACCGGTTTCTTGTGAGCAAGCGTCCACTGCAACGCATTCCGGTAATGTTTCTTGAGCCATACAGCCAGGAATGCCTCTTTCGGCACACCAGTGTCCCTGCGACCTCCGAGAAGATAGCTGCATAATACCGGAGTCAGTGTAAGCGCCACTACAGTGGATGCGAAAAGAGCCACAATGAATGCCACACCGAGAGGTATCAGCATCCGGCCTTCCATCCCGGAAAGGAAGAACAGCGGGATGAAACTGACGATTATTATAAGTGTGGAATTGAGGATAGGCATCCTCACCTCCCTCGACGCATCATACACGACCTGAAGCACCGGACGTCTCCCGGACGGAGGAAGCATTCTGTTCTCCCTGAGGTGTTTCCATACATTCTCGACATCCACTATCGCATCGTCTACGAGCGAACCTATGGCTATGGCCATGCCGCCAAGGCTCATCGTATTGAGGGTCAATCCCATATAATGCAGGACGAGAACGGATATGAGCAGGGAAAGAGGCAATGTTATCAGTGAAATCACCGTCGTCCTCACATTGGCGAGGAAAAGGAAAAGCACGATAACCACGAACAGGGCTCCCTCCAGAAGTGAATTCTTTACATTGTCTATGGAACTCTCTATAAATCTCGACTGTCTGAAAATATCGGTAGAGACATGCACGTCGGAAGGCAGGTTCTTTTCCAGATCTTCCAGAGCCTCCTCCAGTTTTGCCGTCAGTTCTATTGTACCTGTATCAGGCTGCTTGGTCACAGTCAGCAGAACGGCCGGCTTCCCTTTCTCCGAAGCCACACCGAGTTTCGGCTGGCTCGCACCGACCTTTACGTCCGCTACATCCTCAAGAGTCACAGGAGCCCCGTCCACGGTCTTTATCACTGCACGCCCTATCTTGCGGACATCTTCCGTAGACACCACTCCCCTGACGATATATTCATTGCCGTATTCGTAGATGACACCGCCATTGACATTACCGTTCATATTGCGGGTCACGTCCATGACTTCCGCCAAGGTCACCCCGTAATGTTTCATCTTCCCGGGATGGAGAAGCACCTGATATTCCTTTATATCCCCGCCGAGCACGGCTACCTGTGCAACTCCTCCCGTAGAAAGCAGTCTCGGTCTTATAGTCCAGTCAGCGATTGTCCTGAGGTCAAGCATGGACGTACTGTCGGAGGTAAGCCCGACAATCAGCACTTCCCCGAGAATGGATGACTGCGGTCCGAGAGTCGGATTTCCCACATTGTCGGGAAGACTCTCCGTCACCGTCGCGAGTTTTTCAGAAACGATCTGCCTGTCAAGATAGATGTCGGTTCCCCAGTCGAATTCCACCCAAACCACCGAAAATCCTGTCGTGGACGACGAACGGACCCTTCTGACCCCGGTAGCTCCGTTTACGGCTGTCTCTATGGGAAAGGTGACAAGCTGCTCCACCTCCTCGGCCGCCATTCCGTTCGCTTCGGTCATCACGACAACCGTAGGGGCATTCAGATCCGGAAACACGTCCACCTCGGCATTGAAAGTCCGGTGCAGGCCGGCCACGAGCAACAGGACCGCCGCTACAAGTATCAGAAGACGGTTCTCTAAAGAGAAACGGATAATTCTGTCAAGCATAGGCTACCTCCTTGTCAGTGATTATGGGTATGGGCCGGAATGGCATTGCTTGCCGAAGCCAGTTTCACATGTATCGCACCTTCCACGACAACCCTGTCTCCGTCATTGACTCCGGAAAGTATCTCCGTCCTCTGTCCGTCCGTGGCGCCCGTCTTCACTTCCTGCTTGCGGTAACAGTCTTCGTCAAGCTGGACATAGACAAAATATACCCCCTGCTCTTCAGTAAGCGCTGAAACGGGAAGGCTGATAACGTTGTCCCTTTCCTTGCCCAAAAGCCATATTTCAGCATAGGACCCCGGGATAATGCCGTCATGTCTGTCGAACGAGAATGTCACAGGAATATACGGAGAGGCCTCACCGGTATTCCTGCCGTACGATACCAGCTTTCCGCCAAGTTCGGCAGTGCTGTAGACCATGTCCCCCGACTGCAGTCTGAAGTTGGCTTCTTCGATTCGCGGCAGCCAGGCCGAATACCTTTCAGATACATCCGCAGAAAGATAAAGTCTGCTGTTTCCGGATACTGTAGCAAGGGTCTGGCCTACGGAAACATAATCCCCTTCATTGACCGCAAATCCGCTTATATATCCGGCTGCGGGGGATTTTACCGCCGCCCCTCCGCTGACATCTCCTCCTGCAATCGCCTCATACCTGAGTCTGGCCGTCTCATATGCAGCCCTGATGCTCTCGAATTCCTTTCTCGAAACAATCCTGTCATCCACAAGCCCGGATGCACGCTCATACTCTGCCTTGGCAGCCTCATACTCTATCCTCGCCCTGCTGACCGGATCCCCGTCCAGAAGACCGTCGGACTTGATGGAAAACAGCTGCTGCCCCTTCGCTACGGACAATCCTTCCGCCATTGTCCCGGTGAATGCGACCACCCCCGACACATTGGCAACTACCGTGACGGCATCACCCGGAGCAGACTCCACGTCTCCGCCTGTCACAATCACATCCCTGAATGTCCCGGGTCTTATTATCTCTGAAACGACACCGGCAGCCTCGGCCTTCTCTGCCGGAAGGGATATCTCTCCTGAATGGGCACGCTCGCCCGCATGGATTTCCTCCGCATGCGTCCCTCCGTCATGCCCGTCTCCGCCGTAAGTCCCTTCCGGATGCCGCACGTCGTCATGGGCATGCTCCCCGCGGCCGTCACCATGCCCTGCCCCTCCGCCGCATGCAGCCACGGCAAGACACAGAGCCAAAGACAAAATCCTGTTTATGTTCATATTGCAGCCTTTTTGAAATTTCCGGCTGCAAAGCTACCGGTTATATCCTGCAACCTTATTGCAAAAGGGATCCCGCCGCACCCTGTCAGACAGTTTCCGGAGGGGAGACTGCAATCTTTATGACTCCGTCCTCCCTGTTTTCGAATATCCTGTATGCCTCACCGATACGGTCCAGAGGGAACCTGTGAGTAACAAGCGGCGTAGTGTCGAGCACACCCTGCGAGATAAGCCGCAATATTTCGTCACAGTCGCATCCGTCCACCCCTCCTGTCTTGAAAATAAGGTTCTTGCCATACATATCCGGCAGCGGAAGGATTTGAGGAGTGTCGTACATGGCGACTATCGTGACTATGGCATTCGGTCTGGCGCATTCCCAAGCCAAACGGAACGAATCGTTGCTCCCGGCCACTTCCATTACAGCATCCGCTCCCCCATGGGCACTGTTCTCAAGGACTAATTCCCTGCAATGCTCCGGCCCGGTTACAAGTACGGAAGGATAATGCTCCCTTACGAAATCCGCCCTCTCGCGGTCCTTTTCGCAGACTATTATCTTTCCCGGATGTTTCAGCATCGAGCACAGCATCGAACATATTCCCGTCGGGCCGGCCCCGATTACAAGCACGGTATCTTCCTCCCGTATCTCCGAAATTTTCGCCGCCCAATAGCCTGTGGCAAGGATGTCTCCTGCAAAAAGGGCCTGCCCGTCACTCACTCCGTCCGGAATCAGGCTCAGTTGTAAACAGAAACGACGAGTGCACAGAAAATGGTAAATTGAGTGCACAGAAAACAGTAACAACAGTGCACAAGAAT